>NZ_JAJJPA010000007.1 GCF_020907985.1 Kitasatospora humi
ATCGGCGGTCAGCGTGGTGGTCATCGACTGCACCGACACCGGCGCGTCACCGCCCACCGGCACATTGCCCACCATGATCTGCCGGGACACCCGGCGAGTGGCGAGCGGCAGATGCGGCACGGACGGAATGCCGAGCGAGATCGCGGTCATGGGTTCGACACATCCTTGCTGTGCGGTAGTCCTGATGCCATGATCGAGCCCGGCGCGCACTCCTGCACGCGCGCCGGGCCGCCGCCTCAGCGCGAGGCCATCACGGTTTCGCGAGCCGCCCGCAGGGACTCCTTGAGCGAATCCATGGTGGCCAGCACCGCGGTCGGCTCGTACCCGCAGTGCGCCATGCAGTTCTCGCAGCGCGGGTCCTTGCCCCGTCCGTACTTGGACCAGTCGGTCTTCTCGATGAGCTCGCGGTACGTCGGGACGTAGCCGTCGCTCATCAGGTAGCAGGGGCGCTGCCAGCCGAAGAGCGAGTAGTTGGGGATCCCCCAGGCGGTGCACTCGAAGTCCACCTTCCCTTCGAGGAAGTCCAGGAACAGCGGGCTCTGGTTGAGCCGCCAGCGCCTGCGGTTGCCGCCGGCGAAGGCCTTGCGGAAGAGCTCCCGGGTCTGCTCGACGCCCAGGAAGTGCTCCTGGTCGGGGGCCTTCTCGTAGGCGTACGCGGGCGACAGCATCATCTCGTCGACCTTCAGGTCGTCATTGAGGAAGTTGAGCACGTCGATGACGTTCTGCGGCGAGTCGGTGTTGAAGAAGGTGCTGTTGGTGCTGACCCGGAATCCACGGCGCTTGGCCTCCTTGATGGCGGCCACCGCTTCGTCGAAGGTCCCCTCCTTGGCCACCGACTCATCGTGCCGCTCGCGCAGCCCGTCGATGTGCACCGTGAAGGTGAAGTACGGCGAAGGAGTGAACTTGTCCAACTTCTTGCGCAGCAGGAGGCCGTTTGTGCAAAGGAAGACATACTTGCGCTTGGCCACCAGCTGACGCACGATCTCGTCGATCTGCGGGTGCATCAGCGGCTCGCCGCCCGCGATGGAGACCATCGGGGCGCCGGACTCCAGCACCGCGCCGACCGCCTGGGCGACCGGCATCCGCTGCTTGAGCACCCCGGCCGGGTGCTGGATCTTGCCGCAGCCCTCGCAGGCGAGGTTGCAGGCGAACAGCGGCTCCAGCTCGACGATCAGCGGGAACTTCTCGGCCCGCTTGATGAGCTTCTGCTGCAAGAGATAGGAACTGACTCGCAAGGTCTGGCGCAGCGGCATGGCCATGGCTAGCTCGCCTCCTGAGAGATCGTCGGCAGGGAAGTATCGAAAGCATGGGGGAGGTGCGGCTCGGCGGCCACCGCGCGGTGCCAGCCGAGCAGGGCGGGCACGGCGGCCCGCAGTGTGCGGAAGGCGCGCAGCCCGGACGGGAGCGTTCCCCAGCGGAGCAGTTCGCGCTCGGGAGCGTCGACCACCACCCGGACCGCCGCCACTGGCAGGCCGGCGGGCAGCCGCTCCAGCACCGCGGCCGACTCCATGTCCACCGCGGTCATCCCGGCCCGGTGCAGCGCGCGGCGCTCCGGGCCGCGCACCACGTGGTCCGCCGAGTGCAGCGCGCCCACGCGCACGTCGAGGCCCAGGCCGCGCAGGGCCCGGGCGAGCGCGTCGGGCTGCCGGGTAGCAGTCGAACGGCCCGATGCGGATTGCACCTTGTCGGCAACAAAGACCTCTCCCGGTCTTGTTCCGGGAGCCACCGCCGCGCAGAATCCGGTCAGGACCACCGCGCTGTACGCCCCGGAGCCCGCTGCCAGCAGGCTGCTGACGGTCCGTGCCGCCTTGGTGGGGCCCATCCCGGTGCGCGCGAGCACCGGGCGGCCGCCGAGCCCGTTCGCCCAGTCCCCGCCGCGCAGCGCCCAAGCCTCGGGCGCCAGCGCGCAGAGCACCAGCATTGGAGCTGTCACGTGGCCCTCCCCGCCTGCCCGAGCACGGGGTTGCCGTGCAGGTAGCGGCCGAGCGCGGTGACCGGGAAGACCAGCCGGTACAGGTGGTAGTTGATCGAGAAGTCCCACGGGAACCCGGTCCCGGTGAACTGCGGTTCGTCCCAACTGCCTTCGGGCAGCTGGGTGGCGACGAGCCAGCGCACCCCGCGTTCGACCGCGGCGCTGCCCCGGCCGTCGTCCGGCGCGCTGCCCGGGCCGTCGCCGGAGGCGGACGCACGGTCCGGGCCCTCCCCGGCCGCCAGCAGCGCCATCAGCGCCCAGGCGGTCTGCGAGGCGGTGGAGTCGCCGCGGCCGGACCACTTCTCCGGGTCCTCGTAGGAGCGCATGTCCTCGCCCCAGCCGCCGTCCTGGTTCTGCCGCTCCTCCAGCCAGCGCACCGCGCGCCGGATCGCCGGGTCGGAGACCGGCACCCCGGCCGCGACCAGGGCCGGCAGCACCGAGCCGGTGCCGTAGATGTAGTTGGTGCCCCAGCGGCCGAACCAGGAGCCGTCCTCCTCCTGGTTGGCCAGCAGCCACTCGACGCCGCGCCGGGTGCGCGGGTCGTCGGCCATGCCGACGTCGGCCAGCATCTCCACCACGTGGGCGGTGACGTCGGCCGACGGCGGGTCGACCACCTCGCCGAAGTCGCAGAACGGCAGCTTGTTGGGCAGGGTGCTGGTGTTGTCCACGTCGAAGGCGCCCCAGGCACCGTTCTTGGACTGCATGCCGAGGTTCCAGGCCACCCCGCGGTCGGCGGCCGCCGCCACCCGGTCGGGGTGCGGGTGGCTGGGAGCCACCCGGCGCAGCGCCAGCACCACCTCGGCGGTGTCGTCGATGTCCGGGTAGGTGTCGTTGTGGAACTCGAACGCCCAACCACCCGGGGAGAGTTGGGGCCGCTGCACGGCCCAGTCGCCCTTGGTGGTGATCTCCTCGCCGAGCATCCAGTCGGTCGCCTTGACCAGCGCCGGGTGGTCCGGCGCCACCCCGGCGTCGACCAGCGCGATGGTGGCCAGGCAGGTGTCCCAGACCGGGGACTGGCAGGCCTCCAGCCAGCGGGCACCGTCCTCGGTGTGCACGGTGAACCGCTCGAAGGCTTCCAGGCCCGCCCGCATGACGGGGTGGTCGAGTTCGTAGCCGAGCAGGTGCAGGGCGATCAGCGAGTAGACCGCCGGGGGCTGGATGCCGCCCCAGCAGCCGTCCGCCTCCTGGCGTTCCACGATCCAGCGGCGGGCCTGGTTGAGCGCCAGCCGGCGCAGCGGGCGCACCGCGCGCTTGTGGTAGGCGTGGAGCACCATGTCGAGGCGCTCGAAGAAGCCGTCCCAGGTGGTCGGGGGGGCCAGCGGGCGCAGCGGGAAGGGGTTGTCCGGGTCGGTGTGCAACTCGGTCAGGGCGAAGGGCGCCGGCCGGACCGGACGGAGGGCGGAGACCACGGTCAGCGGCACGATGGTCTGCCGGGCCCAGCAGCCGAAGGCGTAGATGTTGAGTGGGAGCCACTTGGGCAGGAACATGATCTCCGGCGGCATCTCCGGCAGCCGTTCCCAGGGCCACCAGCCGAACAGGGCCAGCCAGATCCGGGTGAACACCCGGGTGGCGGCGATCCCGCCGGCCCCGCGTACGTACTCGGCGGCGGCCCGCATGTGCGGGGCTTCGGGGTCGTCCCCCGCCAGGCGGAGTGCGACGTACGCCTCCACGCTGGTGGAGAGCTCCGGCGGCCCTCCGTGGAAGGTCCCCCAGGTGCCGTCCTCGCGCTGCTGTGAGCGGATCCACTCGGCGGTGGCCGCGGTCTGCTCCGCGGTGCGGATTCCGAGGAACTGCCGCAGTAACAGGTCCTCGGCGTCCATGGTGACGTTGGTTTCGAGGTCCCCCTTCCACCAACCCTCGTCGTCCTGCAGCGACAGCAGGTGCTCGGTGGCCCGGCGCAGGCTGTCCTCGATCGTCGCGCGGTCCAGGGGTGACGGTTCCTCACCCGGCTCCGCGGCGCGCCCCCCTACGGCCGCCGCGCTGTCCGGTCCCCGCCAGGCTCCGACCGGATCGGCCGGCCCGGGGGACCGCTCCTCCACCGCGACCGGCTCGGAATCGTACTCAGGGTCGAGCCGGCCGTTCGCGGTTGCTGTCAACTTGGTGTCACCTCTCTCGTACCACGACGAATTCGGCGAGGGCGACGAAACGTTCACGGACGTCGTCGGCCATCGGCACCTCGTCCAGTGCGTCCAGCGCGGTGCTGTGCTGGCGACGTGCCTCCTCCTGGGTCCAGGCCCGGCCGCCGGCCTGCTCGATCAGCGCGGCGCGGGCGGCCAGCACCTCCTCGGACTCCTCGCCCCGCCCCTGCGGGTCGGCGAGCAGTTCGGCCAGGCGGCGGGAGGCGGCGCCGCCCTCGGCCAGTGCGGCGGCCACCGGCAGCGACTTCTTGCGCTGCCGCAGGTCGCCCCAGTGCGGCTTGCCGGTGACCTCGGTGGCGCCCCAGATGCCGAGCAGGTCGTCGACGGCCTGGAAGGCCAGCCCGAGGTGGTGTCCGTAGCGCTGCAGCGCGTCCGAGGTGCGGTCGTCCGCGCCGGCCAGCACGGCGCCGATCGCCGAGGCGGCCGCCAGCAGGGCACCGGTCTTGTTGCCCTCCATCTCCAGGCACTCGGCGACGGTCACCGCGTCGCGGTGCTCGAAGGAGAGGTCCTGGGCCTGGCCGTCGATCAGCTTGCGGGTCGCGGTGGTGATCAGGGCCACGGCGCGGGCCGCGTCCACGTCGGTGGCCGCGCCGCCGCGCCCGGCGTCCAGCAGCACCTCGGTGCCGAGGGTGGCCAACGCATCGCCGACCAGGATCGCCTGCGCCGGTCCGAAGACCGTCCAAGCGGTGGCCCGGTGCCGACGAGTCTCGTCACCATCCATCAGATCATCATGCAGCAGCGAGAAGTTGTGCACCAGCTCAACGGCCACGCCACCAGGTACTCCGGCAGGTGCCGGGGCTCCGGCCGCCTCCGCGGAGAGCAGGGCGAGCGCCGGGCGGATCGCCTTGCCGCCGTCCCCGGCCACCGGGTTGCCGGCCTCGTCCGTCCAGCCGAAGTGGTAGGCCGCGACCGCGTCCATCGGGGACGCCAGCCGGGCCACTGCCGCGCGCAGCGGCGGGGTGCAGAGCGTGCGGCCTCTGGCCAGCAGCTCCGGTACCGAGACGGGCTCGGCCTGGGCCGTCGCGCCCGCGAACATGCTGGGACGTGCCTCCACGAGTGTTCCCTCTCCATGGGCCGTAGTGCTGGTGTTCTTGGTGGACGTGCTGACGGTGGCGCCGGTCGGCCCGACCGGTGGTGCGGTCATCGCGGCCACCGCCCGTCACCGCGGTCCACCGGGACGGGGCGGCCCGCGGCGGCGAGTGCGGCGTCGGCGGCGGCGTGGCCGCTGCGCACGGCGCCCTCCATCGTCGCGGGCCAGCCGGTGGCGGTCCACGCGCCGGCCAGCAGCAGTCCGGGCACCCGGGTCGCCGGGCCGGGGCGCAGCGCCGCGGTGCCGGGGGCCGCGTCGAAGGTGGCGGTCCGCTCCCGGGTGACGAAGAAGTCGAGCACCTCGGCGCCCCGGGCCGGTGGCAGCAGCCGGGCCAGCTCGGGCAGGTAGCGGGCCCGCAGCTCGGCGACCGGGAGGTCGATCTCGTCCCGGACGGCCGACTGGGACAGCGCGAGGTACTGGGCGCCGGGGTGGACGGCCGCCACGCCCGAGTGCTCGGTGCGGTCGAAGACCCACTGCACCGGCGAGTCCAGCGCCGCGAAGAACGGGCGGCGCAGCACCGGGCGGTCGTAGACCACGTGGACGTTCAGGATCGGCGCGTAACCCAGCTCGCCGAACCGCTCCTGCCCGGCGACGGCGTCCGGCGGCAGCAGGGCCGCCGCGGTGTCCTGAGCGCCGGCCAGCACCACGGTGTCGGCGCTGAGCAGCTCGCCGCTCTCCAGCCGCACGGTGTGCCGGCCGTCGGCGTCGGACTTGAGCTCCACCGCCTTGGTCCGCAGCCGGACCGCCACCTGGGCGGCGGCCAGCCGGCGGCCGGCCGCGTCGTGGTGCAGGGCGCCCAGCGGCACCCTGGCGGTGCCGATGTCGCCGGCGCCGCGCTCGGTGAGCAGGCCGGTCTTGAAGACCATCGCGGCCAGGGCCAGCGAGACCTCGTCGGCCCGGGCGTTCAGGGTGGCCACCCCGACCAGGTCCCAGAGCGCGGCGATGGTCCGGTCGTTCTGCCCGTGGGCGCGCAGCCAGGCGCCGAACGAGACGGCGTCCAGCGCCGGGTCGGCCAGGTCGAGGCGGCGCAGCGCCAGCGCGCCGCGAACCACCCGCAGGCGGTCGGCGGCGCCCAGGTGCGGGTAGCCGGCCAGGCCGCCGGCCAGGTGCAGCGGCACCGGCAGCTCCGTACGGCTGAGCCGGCCGAGCCGGTGGCCGGACGCGCCCCCCGAGAGCACCGGGACGTCCAGCCGCGGCTGGATCTCCACCTGGTCCACCGCACCGAGCCGCTCGATCAGGCCGCGGTAGGCCGTGCAGCAGCGCAGGAAGACGTGCTGGCCGTTGTCCACGGTCAGCTCGCCGCGGCGGAACGAGAAGGCCAGCCCGCCGAGCCGCGGTCGCGCCTCCAGCAGGGTGACCTCGACGTCCGCCTCGGCCAGTCGCAGTGCGGCGGTGATCCCGGCCAGGCCGCCGCCGACCACCACGGCCGTGCCGCCGCTCCCGGTTTCCCCGGTCATCTCGCCTCCCTAAGCTGCTACGTGGTTCGTTCGTGATCTTCCCACTTATCCCACCGGCTTGGCTGCCGATCGGCGTGGAAAGTCACGAGCGACCTCCGGCCAGGCCGGAGAGCGCCACGTAGGCCTTCTCCCAGCCCGGCAGTGAGACCCGGCCCCGCAGGACCGACTCCGGTTCGGCCGCGATCCGTCCCAGCAGCCGGTGGTAGATCCCCGCCATCGCGGCGGTGCAGGCCCGGCTGCGGCGGTCCAGCATCGGCAGCAGCCGCAGGCCGTCCTCGAAGTAGCCCTGGGCCCGCGCCGCCTGGAACGCGATCAGACCGGTGAAATCGGCGCCGGCCGGCGGGGTGGACCGGGCGAAGCCCTGCTCGCAGCCGAACCGGGCGAGGTCGTCGGCGGGCAGGTAGGTGCGGCCGTTGCCGGCGTCCTCCCGCAGGTCGCGCAGGATGTTGGTGAGCTGCAGGGCCAGGCCCAGGGTGTCCGCGTACTCGGCACCGCGCTTGGGGTCCTCGCAGCCGTAGACGCCCAGCGACAGCCGGCCGATCGAGCCGGCCACGCAGCGGCAGTAGACCCTGAGGTCCTCGAAGGTCTGGTACTCCTCGCCGCGCAGGTCCATCTCGACGCCGTCGATCAGCTCGTCGAAGGCGTCCAGCGGGATCGGGAAGCGCCGCGCCGCGTCGGCCAGCGCCACCTTGATCGGGTCGGTGTCCTCCTCGGCGACGCTGCCGGCCCGGATCTCGTCCAGCAGTGCCCGGGTGGCCAGCAGCTGCTCCTTCTTGCGGTCGGCCGCCAGCTCGCCGTCGCCGATGTCGTCGACCCGGCGGGCGAGCGCGTAGAGCGCGGACATGGCGAGCCGCTTGGGCTCCGGGAGCAACCGGATCCCGTAGCTGAAGTTGCGTGCCTGCAGGGCGGTGACCGCCTCGCAGTAGCGGTACGCCGCCATGACCGGTGCCGACGCCAGTGGTGATGCCGCCACTCGGGCGTTCACCTTCCCTTCGCGAAGATGGCCGCCGCCTTCATCGCGAGGCGGCGCTTGTCGGGCTTGGGCTGCTGGGCCAGCACGTCGTACCCGGCGGCCTCGATGGCCGCCAGGGCGGCGTACCCGCCGGCGGTGAAGCCCGCCAGCAGCAGCCGAAGCCTGCCACGAACGGTACCGACCAGCGGCGCTCCCTGGTCGAGCAGGGTCCGGGCCCGGGCGGCCTCGAACGCGACCAGCTCCCGAATACTGCCACTCGCGGTGCGGCGCCCGAGGTCGGCCTCGGCCACCCCGAACCGCTCCAGGTCCTCCGTGGGCAGGTAGATCCGCCCCCGGGAGTGGTCCTCGGCGACGTCCTGTAGGTGCTCGACCACCTGGAGTGCGCTGCAGATACGGTCCGACAGGACGATCCGCTCGGGGCTCGCGACGCCCGCCAGGGCGAGGACCAGGCGCCCCACCGGATCGGCCGACAACGTGCAGTAGCCGATCAGACTGTCGAAGGTCGGGTAGCGGGTGGTGGTCTGGTCCACCCGGTTGGCCTCGATCAGCTTGCGGAACGGCTCCGGGGTGACGTCGTGATCGCGGATCACCGGCACCAGCGCACCCAGCAGCGGGTGGGCAGGGGCCTCGCCGGCGGCGCCGGGCAGGGCCGCCTCGAACGCGCGGTCGAGATCACGTTCGATGGCATCCAGGAGGCCGAGCCTGAAAGTCGTATCGTCCGACTGCTCCGAAGGGGTGGCTGCGCCCAGCAGCCGGGCCGTCTGCTCGGGGTCGGCCAGATCGCCGTCGCCGGCGTCGTCCACCAGCCGCGCGAAGCCGTACACCGCCATCAGGGCGTCCCGCCAGGCCGCCGGCAGGAAGCCGGGAGCCACGGGGAAGTTCTCCCGCGCCGCCTTGTCGAGCGTGCCCCCCACCGCGGCGCTCTGCGCCCGCGCCGAGGTCTGAGCCGAAACCGTCACTTCCGTCACTCCCCCGTTCTACACCGGTCTTGACCATGGAATCGACTCGGATATTCCCCCGGGCGCAGAACCACACCCCGCCTGGGCCCCCACCCTTTCACTTTCGGTCACCCGTCGAAAAGACCGCCCCCCGGCGCGCCGATCGTGCTCACTCGCGCGGCTCACAGCCCCGGAGCACTCCTCGGCGGCACGCGCCGGAGCCGGTGCCCGGGCGTCCTGGTGACGTCCGGGCACCGGCTCCGCGCGGTGCCGGGGGCCGCTGGGCCCCGTGCCTCTGTGTGTTGCGGGCGCTCGCCGTGTTACGGGCGCTCGCCGCGCTCGTACATGCCGACCACCTCGTCGGTGGGACCGTCCATTATCAGCTTGCCGGTCTCGATCCAGATGGTCCGCTCGCAGGTGTCCCGGATCGCGTTGTTGTTGTGGCTGACCAGGAAGACCGTACCGGCCTCCTTGCGCAGCTCCCGGATCCGGGCCTCACTGCGCCGCTGGAAGGCCTGGTCACCGGTGGACAGCGCCTCGTCGATCAGCAGCACGTCGTGGGTCTTCGCGGCCGCGATCGAGAACCGCAGGCGCGCCGCCATGCCCGACGAGTACGTGCGCATCGGCAGGTTGATGAACTCGCCCTTCTCGTTGATCCCGGAGAAGTCGACGATGCCCTGGTAGCGCTCCTTGACCTGGGCCGGGCTCATGCCCATCGCCAGGCAGCCGAGCACCACGTTGCGCTCACCGGTCAGGTCGTCCATCAGCGCCGCGTTGACGCCGAGCAGCGACGGCTGGCCATTGGTGTAGATGCCGCCCTTCTCGGTCGGCAGCAGGCCGGCGATCGCCGAGAGCAGCGTCGACTTGCCGGAGCCGTTGGATCCGATCAGACCGATCGCCTCACCCTTGTAGGCGGTGAAGCTGACACCGCGGACGGCGTGCACCTCGGTGATGGCGGGCGAGCGCTTGCGCGAGATCAGGCGGGAGAGTGCGGAGGTGGCGCTGCCCTTGCCGGCGGAGGCGCCGTGCACCTTGTAGACGATGTGCACGTCGTCCACGACGACGGTCGGCGTCCGGGTCTCCTTGGCGGCGGCGATCGCCCGCTCGTCGCGCCCGGCACGGAACGCCTCGGCCTGGGCCTGGGCCTCGGTCTCGGTCAGGTCGGTGATCGTGTCAGCCACGGCCGTACTCCTCCTCAGCCTTCCAGAAGAAAACATAGCCGATGACGAACATCACGACGCCCCAGCCGATGGCCAGCGCCCAGATGTGCGGCGGGAGGACCTGGTACTTCGCGTACTTGTGCTTGTCGTAGATCTGCGGCATCAGGGAGTGCCTGATGAGTTCCATGTAAACCGAGGCCGGGTTGACCCGCATGATGAACTGCGCCACCGGGTTCCAGGTGTGCACGCTGCCGGCGATGCTGTACATGACGCCGGAGACGTACATCCAGGTGCGCAGGATGAACGGCATCAGCTGCGAGACGTCACTGGTCTTGGCACCGATCCGGGCCATGATCAGGGCGAGCCCGGTGTTGAAGAGGCTCTGGAAGAGCAGCGCCGGGATGACCAGCAGCCAGGTGGGGCCGACGGGGATCTGGAAGCCGAGCAGGATCGCGATCAGCACGACCATCGAGATCAGCAGCTGCTGGAGCTGGATGACCGTGAAGGCGATCGGCACGCAGGCGCGGGGGAAGTGCAGCGCGCGGATCAGGCCCAGGTTGTACGAGATCGCCCCGGTGCCGGACTGGATGGCGCTCTGGCTGAACTGGAAGATGAACACGCCGGTGCACAGCCACGGGATGTACTCCGGGATGTCGCGGTTCTTCAGCATCACGCCGAAGACCAGGTAGAACACCGCGCAGTTGAGCAGCGGGGTGACCACCTGCCAGACCTGGCCCATCTTGGCGGTGGTGTACTGCGCCACCAGGCGGGCCGTGGCGAACGCCATGATGAAGTGTCGCCGCCCCCACAGCTGCTTCGTGTAGGCGAACAGCCCGGGCCGGGCCCCACTGACCGTCAGGCCGTACTTATCGGCGAGCTGCTTGGGGGTCAGCCCGGTATCAACACCTCCGGGGAGGGAGAGGTTGACTGGTTCACTCACTGTCGACACATTCGTCCTTCACGAATCGGAAGTCCGGCAGCTGGCCGGGTGCAGTCGCCGGGTCCGGAACGGGCTTGGAACCGGAGTCCCAGCGGATCACGAGTGGTGCCCGAGCGGCGGTGTGATGATCCGCCGATCGGGCGATCAGATGACCGGCGGTCTGCCCAGCCTGGTCAATCGCCATACCGTACGCCATCGCATGGGCCGCCGCTCACCCGCAGGTGTGCGCCAGCCCTCCCGGAACCCCTGCCGCCAGGCCTTCCAAGCCTCCCCCGAGGGCCGACGGACCAGAGTGAGCAGAATCCAGGTGCACAAGTAGAGAGGCACCAGCGGGGCCGGAAGGTTCCGCCGGGCCAGCCAGACCCGGTTGCGCGCCACGTTGTGGAAGTAGGCGGCATGCCGGGCCGGCGAGGTGGTGGGGTGGTGCAGCACGATGTCCGCGCGGTAGTCGATCGACCAGCCGGCGTCCAGCGCCCGCCACGCGAGGTCGGTCTCCTCGTGGGCGTAGAAGAACTCGGCGGGCAGCTGCCCGGCCTGCTCGAACACCGTCGAACGGACCGCGCTGGCACCGCCGAGGAAGGTGGTGACCCGCGAGGACTTCAACGGGTCGCTGGCCCGCAGCCGCGGCACGTGGCGGCGCTGGGTCTGCCCGGTCTGCGGGTCGGCGATCCGGAAGCTCACGATGCCGAGCTCCGGGTCGGCGGTGAAGGCCTCGCGCAGCAGCCGGGCCGAGTCGGTGCGGGGCAGGCAGCCGTCGTCGTCGAGGAAGAGCACCGCGTCGACGTCCCGACCGTTCGGGCCGAACAGCTCGATGCCGACGTTGCGCCCGCCCGGGATGCCGAGGTTCTCCGGCAGCTCGACGGTGCGCACGCCCGCCGGAACCGGCGGCATCGGCACGCCCTGGGAGACCACCGCGAGCTCGACCGCCGGGCCCTCCTGGGCCAGCACCGAGTCGATCAGCGCGGCCAGCTCGGCCGGGCGGTTGCCCATGGTGATGATCACCGCGCCGAGCTTGAACTCGTCGGCGGAGGTGCTGGTGGTCCGTGTGGTCGTGCTCATCGCAGCCTGCTGGAGAGGACGATGCTCAGCAGGTGCAGCACGGTCTGCAGCATGGCGATGGCCGCCAGCACCACGACCGCCAGGCGGGTGAAGAACAGCCCGCCGTGCACCTGGTCGGCGATCCCGGCCGCCAGGACGAAGAGCGAGGCCTCGACGGCGCCGACCAGCCGGTGGAACTTGAGGAAGGACGCCGCCCGGCGCGCCTTGGCCACCGAGGCCGAGCGCGGCACCGAGGCGCTGTCCTCCACGGCGGTCAGGCCGCTGCGGGCCCGGGCCACGTCCACCAGGTCGGTCTCCGACTTGATCAGGATCGCGCCGAGCGCCGCCAGGGTGCCGAGGAACGCCCACGCCCAGTGGCTGGCCGCGCCGTCGCGGTGGAACAGGTCGGCGGCCCGCAGGCCCAGGCCGGTGAGGAGCGCGGCCTCCGACATGTAGTGGCCGACCCGGTCCAGGTACACGCCGGTCAGCGAGGTCTGCCGGCGCCAGCGGGCCACCTCGCCGTCCACGCAGTCGAGCAGCAGGTAGACCTGGATCAGCAGGGCACCGACGACCGCGCCGGCGATGCCCGGGACGACCAGCCCGATGCCGGCCAGGATGCCGGTGAACATCATCAGGTAGGTCAGGCCGTTGGGCGTGATCGCGGTGACCGTCGACAGCACCCGGGTGATCCGCAGCGAGATCTTCCGCATGTACAGCCGCCCCGCCCAGTGCTCGGCACTGCGGCGCTGCAGCATCCCCTCGGGATGGATGACGGCGCGCAGTTCCTCGATCGAGGGCCGCACCGTGAGGTCGACCGGGGGGCGGGTGGCTGAGCGGGACTCAGCAGTTGACGGCTTGGACATAGTCGGCGTACGCGTCCCTGATGTCTGTTGGGGAGAGGTCGAGGTGCTCAAGGATGGTGAAGCGACCCGGACGGGTATTCGGAGCGTAGTGCACCGCCTCGGTGAACTCCGCCTCGGTGAAACCGAGCTGATCGGCGGTCACCGGCAGCCCGTGGGTCCGCAGGCACGCGACGATCAGCCCGGTCAGCTCGCGATCGCCCCGCAGGTGGCTGGCGAAGGCGGCCCCGAGGCCGACCTGCTCGCCGTGCTGGGCGGAACGCTTGGGAAAGAGCACGTCCAGGGCATGTGAGATCTCGTGGCAGGCACCCGACGAGGGCCGGCTGCTGCCCGTGATGTTCATTGCGATGCCGGACAGTACCAGTGCTTCCGAGAGCGCCGTCAGCAGGTCCGTCTCCGGGAGCCTGCCCGGGTGCCGCAGGATGTTCTCCCCGGCCGAACGGGCCATCGCGACGGCCAGTCCGTCCACCGCCTCACCGGTGATCCGGTGCGACAGCTCCCAGTCGGCGCAGGCGGAGATGTTGGAGACCACATCGCCGATCCCGGACGCCACGAACCGCTCGGGGGCCTGCTGGATCACGTCCAGGTCGACCACGATCCCGATCGGCGAGGGCACGCCGTAGGAGCCGCGCCCCGCGTCGTTGTCGAGGATCGACACCGGGGAGCAGATGCCGTCGTGCGCCAGGTTGGTGGCGACCGACACCACGGGCAGTCCGACCCGGGCGGCGGCGTACTTGGCGGCGTCGATGATCTTACCGCCGCCCAGGCCCACCAGGACGTCGTAGTGGCCGCCGCGCATCGCCTCGGCGAGGCGCACCGCGGCGTCCAGGGTGCCGTCGTCCACCTCGTACCAGTCGGCCGCCGGCAGCTGCGGCTCCAGCCGCTCGCGCAGCCGGACCCCGGTGCCGTTGCTGATCGCCACCGCGATCCGGCCGGCGCTGGAGAGCCGCTGGTCGGCGAGGATGCCGGCGAGCGCGTCCAGGGCTCCGTGCCGGATCTCCACGAAGAGCGGGGAGGGGACCAGCCTGGTCAGTACCGGCATGCGATCTCCCGGGCCTTGGCGAGGTCCTCGTGGTTGTCCACCTCGACCCAGGCGACCTCGCCGATCGGCTGCACGTCGATCCGCAGCCCGCGGTCGGCCATCTCCTGGTAGCCGTCCTCGTAGTACAGCTGCGGGTCGCGCTCGTAGGTGGTGCGCAGCGCGTCGGTCAGGTCGTCGGCGGCTGCCGGATTGATCACGGTCAGGCCGATGTACTCGCCGGTCGCCCCGGCCGGGTCCATGAGCTTGGTGATCCTTTGCACACCCTTTACCGGATCGACGACGACCTTCATCTCCTCGTCGGCCAGCTTCTTCACGGTGTCCAGGGCCAGGAGCACGCCCGGCGCCCGACCCTCGGTGATCAGGCGGTCATTGCCGTCCAGCAGGGTGCGCTGCACGGACGCGGGGTGCACGGTGTCGCCGTTGGCCAGCAGCAGGCCCTCGCGGAAGTACTCGCGGGCGCACCAGAGCGAGTAGGCGTTGTTCCACTCCTCGGCGCGGTCGTTCTCGCAGAGGGTGAGCTTGACGCCGTACTTCTGCTCCAGGGCGTCCTTGCGCTCGGCCACCGCCTCCTTGCGGTAACCGACCACGATCACCGCCTCCCGCAGGCCCACCTCGGCGAAGTTGCCCAGGGTGAGGTCCAGCACGGTCTTCTCGCCGTCCACCGGCACCAGCGCCTTGGGGAGCGTGTCGGTGTACGGGCGCAGCCGGCGGCCGGCTCCGGCTGCCAGAACGAGGCCGATCATGCGGGGTCTCCTGTGGTTCGTCGGGCCGGAGGTGGGGCGGGGAGGTGCCGTCACGGGCCGGGGCAAATGCCATCAGTGATGGTAGGCGACTCGCTCGACCTGCCCGAACGCCGGTCGGGCGGGCCGCACGCCGAGTGACCGACAGGTGCACGATCTGTGGACGGATTTTCGAGCCCGGGGGGCGTGCGCGCGGGCGTGCGCCCTGTGGAAGCGCCCAGGTACCCGGCAGCTACGTGGAATCCGTCCGCGCACGCCGGGCATGCGGCAGACTGGGGCATCCGAAGCCCTCCGTACCCGGTCCGGTCCGGGTCTGGGGGCGCGCGTGGTGATGTCCTTGCTCATTGCCGTTCATAGGACCGGGGGCTTGCCCGGGTGGTGCGTCCGACGCGCCCGCGCCCGGGTGGCGGCGCCGGTCCCCGTGCCGAAAGAGGTCCAATGCCCGAGAGCCGACCGACCAGCCTGGCCACCGCCGCCCCGGACTCCGCAGACATCGCAGACACCGCAGACACCGCGGCTGCCGTGCCGTCCCCGGCCTCCGCGTCCTCTGCCGCCTCCGCGTCCTCTGCCGCCTCCCCGGCCGCAGCGGCCTCGGCGGGCGGGGGCGGCACGGGCGCGCCCGAGATCCTGCTGGAGCTGGTGGACGACCAGGGCGCCACCATCGGCACCGCGGAGAAGCTCTGGGCGCACCAGCAGCCCGGGCGTCTGCACCGGGCCTTCTCGGTCTTCCTCTTCGACAAGCAGGGCCGCCTGCTGCTGCAGCGCCGGGCACTGGGCAAGTACCACTCCCCCGGCGTCTGGTCCAACACCTGCTGCGGCCACCCCTACCCCGACGAGCCGCCGTTCGTCGCCGCGGCCCGGCGCGTCGCCGAGGAGCTCGGTGCCGCCCCCGCGCTGCTCTGCGCGGCCGGCACGGTCCGCTACGACCTGCCCGACGAGGCCTCCGGGCTGATCGAGCGGGAGTGGAACCACCTGTTCGTTGGCCTGATGACCGATGAGCTGCGGCCGGCCCCGGACGAGGTCGACTCGACCCGCTTCGTGACCGCCGCGGAACTGAAGCAGCTGCAGGCCGAGAAGCCGTTCTCGGTCTGGTTCGACACCGTCTTCGAGGCGGCGCTGCCGGGGATCCGTGAAATCGCGGGCCACGGCTGGTGAGGGCCGGTTCCTAGCTAGTCGCCGTCCGCCTCGCGGGGGGCGGGAAGCGGCAGCGAAGCCCAGATGACCTTGCCGCCGCTGCCCGTCCGCTCCACGTCGCACGAACCGCCCGAAGCCAGGCTGATGCTCTTCACCAGCATCAGCCCGCGCCCGCCGGTCTGCTCCTCGTCACTCTGCACCGCCTTGGGCCGGTGCGGGTGGCCGTCCTCCACCGCCACCCGCACCTGGCCGCCCCCGATCGCCAGCTCGCAGACCACCTCCGGGGTGAGCAGCGCGGCATGGGCGACCACGTTGGTCACCAGCTCGGAGACGATCAGCAGCACTCCGTCGGTGACGTCCGCGTACCGCTCCCCGACCAGCCCGCGGGCCCGCAGCAGGTCCCGCACCGCATGCCTGATCCGGGGCACCGCCGACTCGTGAGCCGCGGCCGCCAGCCGCCACACGCCGTCGGGCTCGCCGGCGCCGACCCGACCGACCCGTTCGCCGTCCCACTGCTCGACCTCGGTGAGGCTGATCGCCGTCACGCTGGTCCGCTCCACGCCTGCCACCCTTCTGAGGAACTCGGGTCGCCAGGGAACGGGGCGTTCCGTTCAAGGCTCCCCTTTCGCCCCCCGAGGCTAGGAGAGCCGCCCTGCGGACCGAGCAAGGTCGAGCAACTTGCCCCCGCCAGACCGCTTCCGCCCGACTGCGCCCCCTTCCGATCACCCCGTGTCCACTTGGGCCCCCATCCCGCCCGCAGAACCGTTCAAGCCCTGAGCGCCCCCGCCACCCCATGGACCACCCCCACGGACCACCCCACCCGGGAACCCGCAGGTGAGACCCACTCCAAAAGCCTGCTAATGTTCTCTCTGTCGCCACGGGGACCACGCAAAACCCCCAAGGCACACACCCAGTCCGGGTGGCGGAATGGCAGACGCGCTAGCTTGAGGTGCTAGTGCCCTTTATCGGGCGTGGGGGTTCAAGTCCCCCCTCGGACACTTCGTTGCGTACATGAAATTGGCGGGTCGCGACTCAACGGTCACGATCCGCTTTTTCATGTCATAGACCAGGTTGAGACCGAAGCCCTCGTAGATCGGTGCCTTGCGTTCGGGCTCGGCCCGGAGGAGCCGGTCGGTGAGGTCACCCAGCTCGGCGATCAGCTGTTCGATCTGCTGGCGGGTCAGGGTGAGTGGGGCTGCGGAGGTGAGCTGGTTGAGCCGGGTCTGGGCGGCGGCCTGCTGGAGTCGGACTTCGTTGATCCACTGGGAGACGGTGGCCGGGTCGCCTCCGGCGTCGAGGGTGGCGCGGTAGCGGGCGAGTCTGGCGGTCGCGGCTTCGATGTCGCGTTGAGCTGATTCGGCGGCGGCTCGGTCGGGGCTGCTGGTAGCCTGGGCACCGTGGTTCCGCAGGCGCGCGGGCTGCGGCAGGTGGTACGCCGATGAGACGGCGGGGAGCTCGTGATGTGCCCTCATGCCACATCCCGCTGCACCACGAACTCGCCCCAGCTCGACAGCGACTCGGACACCCGGACTGAGAGCAGCCGGCCGGGCACCGCCGGCTCCACGTTCGCGATGAACCACTCGGCCAGGTGGTTGGCCAGCAGCTCGCTGGTCGGCTCGAAGTCGAAGACCTCGTTGAGGTCGCGGTGGTCCATCCGGTGCCGCACGTAGGCACCGAACGGAGCCAGGTCCCCGAAGTCGGTCACGAAGCCGGGGACGGTCAACTCGTCAGAGGCCAACGTGACGGTCACCTGGTAGTTGTGGCCGTGGACGCTCGCACACTTGTGGCCGTCCGGCAGGCCGTTGAGGTGGTGCGCGGCCGCGAACGGCCCGAAGCTCTTCCTGATTTGCTTCTCCTTCTCGGTACTTGTGTGGCACCCGAACACGCGGAGGGCGCCAGGGTCAGGCCAGGACGGGGAGCAACGGCAGCCGGATGACGATGGACTTGCCGCCGATTTCCGGTCGGGCAGAGGCAGTCGGTTACTCAGGTCTCAGTTCTTCGATCGTCAGGACGGACGTGGAGCCCCCGATGAGGGCGGCGCTCTGCACCCACGCGAAGGTCTGCCGTAGGCCCTCCGCCAGCGAGACGCGCGGCTCCCAGTCCAGCTCGGTCCGCGCCACGGAGATATCCGGGCAGCGACGTTTCGGGTCGTCGGTCGGCAGGGTAACGAACGTGATCGGTGACGATGAGGCCGTCATGACGCGGATTTCCTCGGCCAGTCGCAGCACACTGATCTCGCTCGGGCTACCGATGTTGACCGGCGCCGGGCATCCACATGCCGCAGCCGCGAGCAGGCCTTCCACGGTGTCATCCACGTAGCACAGCGATCGGGTTTGGCTGCCGTCGCCTGCGACCGTGATCGGCTCGCCGGAGCGGGCCTGTTGAAGGAAGGCGGGAACCACTCGGCCGTCGTCACAACGCATCCGCGGGCCGTACGTGTCGAAGATCCTCACGATCACGGTGTCCACGCGCCCCGCCGTCCGGTAGCAGGTGGTCAGCGCTTCCGCATAGCGCTTGGCCTCGTCGTAGACGCTGCGCGGCCCAACGGGATTGACGTTGCCCCAGTACCACTCGGGCTGTGGATGGACCTGCGGGTCGCCGTAGACCGCGGAGGTCGAGGCCAGCAGCAGCCGGGCCTGCTTCGCCTGGGCAAGGTCCAGCATGTTCAGCGTGCCCTGGGCGCCGGCCTTGATCGCGCCCAGAGGCAGGCACGCGCAGTCCAGCGGGGACGCTGGCGACGCGAGATGGAACACGTAGTCGAGCGGGCCGGCGATCTCGAACGGCGTGCTGATGTCGTGCGATTCAAAGGAGAACCGGCTGTTGGGCAGTGCAGTGAAGAGGTTCCCGATCCGCCCTGTGGTCAGGTTGTCGACTCCAATGACCTCCGCGCCGAGGGCAAGGAGGAGCTCGCACAAGTGCGAGCCGATGAAGCCTGCGGCCCCAGCAACCAGGACCCTGCGGTGCTCGAAGGCCACCGCAAGCGCAGAGGAGCGGGCAGGGGGTAACACAGCAGGCGACGTCATAGCCGTCTCCGTTCTTGGACAGGTCCGGCCCAGGGGCTGGCCTTCACAACCTGGTTGAGCCCGTTGGCTTCAGTTGGCCTCGGGACGCGGACGGGGCAGGATGCAGCTGATCTGCTTGCCGATGGGGCTCGGCTCAACGCTCCACCCCGGCGCGATGGCGTCGAGGATCCACAGTCCACGCCCGGTCTCGGCCGTCACGTTGTCCGGCAGCTGCCGGCTTCGACGGGGAACCACGCTGGGCTCAGGATCATGGACCTGGACCTTGACCTCCTCGGCATCGTTCACGACCCGCACGACGACCGGGGCCCACGGACCGCACAACCGCACGGCGTTGCCCACGAGTTCGCTGGCAACCAGCCGCGCGCTGTCTGCGGTGTCCTCATCGACGCCAGCGCCCGTAACCGCTTTGAAGACGTGGCTCCGCATCGCCTGAACGTGCTCGCGACTGGCGCTCATGTGGAGGACGAAGCCGTCCGGTTGGGGCTGAAGGTAGAACCCGAGCGTGGCGAGGTCCAGCTCCGGCGTCGCCGACCGGGATTCGTTCTGCTCTTCGATCATGACGTGCTCCCCACTCGAAAGAGCCTGCGAACAGCGGAGATTCAGGCGCGTGGCTCTCGCGGCGGATCAGAAGGCGTTGCGGCCAAGGGATGTCGTTCAAGTCCTGCGGGTCAGCGCAGGGCACAGCGGATGACACGAAGCGAGATCACTCCATCACGCTTCGCTATCGATAGACAGGATGCCCTCCGAGAGGGAAATGGACAACATGTCCCGCCTAGATTCCTCAGTTCGGTTGTACTCGACCCCTGGGGGAGGACAGACTGTGCCCATGGCGCCCAAGCGAAGCCCCGCACTCAAGTCCGTGTATCGCCGTCAACTTGCGTCGAAGCTGAAAGAGTTGCGCGAGCGAGCGGACTTGACGATGGCTGAGGTGGCAGCGGCGATCGAGGTCAACCAGGGTTCACTCAGCCGCATCGAGAGCGGTGACCGCGGCACCACCCCGGTCCTCGTCAAAGCCATGCTCGACTGCTACGGCGTCACCGACCCGGTCGTCCGGGACGACGTCCTGGACCTGGTCCGAGCAGACGCCGCGCAGCGCCAGCAGTGGTGGCGCAAGTACTCCGCCGTCATCAACACTACCCGCTACGGCGGTTACCTCGCGTTGGAGTCCAGCGCGATCTCGCTGCACAACTACGAGCCCACCTTGATGCCCGGCCTGCTCCAGACCGAGGAGTACGCGCGCCAGGTCATCACCGCTATGCGCGTGGACCTCACGCCCGAGCAGGTCGAGGACCTCGTGAAGGTCCGCATGGCGCGCAAGAAGCTTCTCGACGGCGCCGATCCGTGCAAGTTGTGGGCGGTCATCGACGAAGCGGCGATCCGCCGCATCGAGGACTCACCGGCGGTCCTCAAGGGGCAGCTGGAGCATCTCATCGTGATGGGTGACCGGATGAACGTCACCATCCAGCTGATGCCGTTCAGCGCTGGATTCCACCCTGGCCTGGACGGTTCCTTCGTGCTCATGGGCTTCGCACCACCGAACCCGGATGTCGTGTGGGTGGAGAATGGCCCCAACTCGGTGTACTTCGAGGGGTCAGCCGACGTGGAGCGGTACACCGGGGTCTTCGACCACCTGCGGGCCCGTGCCCTCGGTCCACCCGAGACCCGCAGCAGGATCTACCGCATGATCGAGGAGTTGTAAGTGAGCACCACCAAGCCCAACCCGGCCGAGCTGGACTTCTCCGGCGTCACCTGGGAGAAGAGCCCATTCAGTGGGGGCAGCGACAACTGTGTGGAGTTCGGCGTCGTCGGCACGCTCATCGCTGTTCGGGACTCCAAGCGCCCTGAGCAGACGCCGCTGGTGTACACCCGCGACGAAATCAAGGCCATGATCCTCGGCGCGAAGGCCGGCGCCTTCGATCACCTCGTCTGACGGCAGCGCGCCGTCGCCCGGACGATCAGCGCGAGAGAGCCGTGGCCGGTCCCAGTCTCGGTGGGGCCGGCCACGGCCATCCTTCCAGAGAAGGCCGCTTCAGTCCGGGGCCCGGTGAAAACCACGCCGCCCCGGCCTCGCCAAGCTGATCATTCGGCGAGACTCAACTTCGTCCGGACGCTGATGCACGAGCGCGGTCAAGAACCGAGAATCGGCCGAACTCGCTCCACATCCGAGTCATTCGGCCCATACAGGCGCACGCAATCGGCCAGGTTCTGGCTCAGCATCAGCCGCGCCTCGTCAATCTGACCTGCAGCCGCGAGGCGCTCGGCGAGCAGGACGCGGGCCTTTACGGCAAGGGGGTGGTCCACTCCCAGAAGCCTCTCGCGGCCCTCGACGGCCTCCCGCATGGTCTGGACCGCCTCCTCGTGGTTGCCGCAGAGCATCAACGCCCAGCTGAGTACCAGCTTCGCCGAGTACACCAGCGGGTGCTCCGGCCCCAAAACGCGGATGCGCCCTTCGAGCGCATGCTCGGCCGCCGCCCGTGCGTCTTGAGGGGTCCCGGCGTGCAGCAGCCCGAACGCGTAGTTGCTGTAGGCGATCACGGTGACCGGGTGCTCCGGGCCCAGGAAACGCTCGCAGTCGGCCACCGTCGTCTGGCCGGCGCGTGTGAACTCCTCCAACTCCCCGGCCTGGGCCAGGAACTCCAGGATCAGGGCGCGGCTGCGGAGAGTCTCCGGGGCTCCCTCCCCGAGAGAACGCTGCTGGCCTGCGATCGCGCGTCGCAGGAGGGTCAGGCTTTCCGCGTACCGGCTGAGCAGGAACAGCACCATGGCCAGTGCGACGCTCGTCAGCAGGGTGTCCGGGTGGTCGGGCCCGAGGACTCGCTCGCGGTCGGTGAGAACCGTCCGAAGGAGGTCCTCGGCCTGCTGGAGCCGGCCAAGGCGTTGCAGTGATTCACCAGCTTGGTGACGGGCTGCCAGTGTGTCGGGGTGGTCGGGCCCTTCCAGGCGCTGCGATGTGTCGGCTGCCGCGTTGGCCAGGGCCAGGGCCGCCTCATAATCGCCGGCGTCGTGGACTTGAGCGGCTACGCGTACTGCCAGGCGGGCTGCCCCAGAAGCGGTCTCGGAGGTCGTGCGACGCAGTAGTGCTGCGACGTGCGGCACCAGCAGGCGCAGACGCTCCCTGCCGCCACCGGGCGAGGCCCCATCCGGCAAGGCGGAGTTGAGCAGCTGGAGCGCCGCCTTGATCAGAATCTGGTGCTGCTGGGCGGGAGTTGCCGAAGCCACGCTGTCGAGCAGGACACCGTGGGACTGAATGCAACGCGTGGGCGGCACGTTGTCGCCCAGCGGGATCTCGACGAGGCTCGACAGGGAATGGTCGAGGAGGGCGCGTAGGCTTGCTTCGAGCTGGGTGCTGTCCAGCGCGGGGTCTGCGCGGTCAAGGCCGGCGGCGTTGACGGCGGTGCGGGCCAGGACGGCGAGGGGCAGTGGCTCCGGCCCCCAGCAGGCGAGCAGCCTCAACAGCGTGGTGGCCTGTGGAAGTCCGCGGTCGGCGAGCGTGTCCAGCGTGATCTGCCAGGTGCGGCTGACCAGTTGGCTGTGCCCTCGCGAGGTGCTGCCGGGTGGGGCGCCCTCGTCGACGAGGCTGGTTGTTTCCTCACGAAGCCGCTCGTCGTACTCGCTCATCGTCCATGACTCCAGGAGTTGGTGGGCCAGATAGGAGCCGGCCAGGGTCAGGGCCAGCGGCAGGCAACCGAGGGTGCGCGCAACCTGCTCCGCCTCATCGCGGTTGCCCGCCTCCGGTGCGAGGTCCCGCAGCACCTCGGCGGCGGCTTCGAGCGGCAGGACGTCGATCTTGTGCCGCACGGTCGTGTGCCACAGCGGCGATGTGGCGTGTCGCGACGTCACGACGACCGTGCCCATCGGGCTCGTCCTCAGCCATCCACCCTCGTCCAGAACCGACGGGTCGTCAGCGTTGTCGATCACCAGCAGCCACGGCTGCGGCGAGTGGTCCAAGTAGTGCCAGACCAGGTCGGCGGCGGCGCGCTGTCCACTGTGTGCGGCGACAAGTTCACCCGAATCAGCGCCGCGGTCCGCCGCCACGGCGAGCATCCCCGCGCGCAAGGTCATCCGGTCGGACGCGTTGACCCACAGACCGATCCGGCCGTTGCCGACCGACTCTTGGAAGAGCGTGTAGGCCACCGCCGTTTTGCCGCTGCCGCCCATGCCGTGGAGCAGGTGGATGAGTCCGTCGCCTCCGGATCGCGGCACGCGCAGCTCACGCATCAGCTCACGCCGGTCACGGAGGATGCGAGGCGGGCGTTCGACCAGCGGCATGCGCACCGTGTCGGGCCCCGGCCATCGCGGCGTCGTACCGGCACTGGTAGGGCCCACCTGTACCCAGGGCAGCAACTCTTGGGATCCGTAGTGGTGGTGATGTTCGGTGATCAGCTGATCCCTGGCCGCCTGGTACACCCGTCCCTGTCCGGACGCTTCACCCTCGAAGTGCGGACCGACCGCACCGCGCCAGTTCTCAATGTCGCGGCTCATCCCTCGGTGATGTGCTGGTCGCGGCCGGCTTGGTACACGCGACCGTGCCCGGACGCCGTTGCGTGCATGCTGATTCCATCTGCTGCAGGCTGCCCGGCATCGGCGGGGGCGAGTTCCTCCAAGAAGCGGCGCAACTCCTCCGCCAGCGCGGGTTCGGCTACGAGTAGCCGCCGCAGCCGACTCTGCCACTCCGCAGTGAGCTCGCTCTCGCTGAGCTCGTCTCCGGCATGGCGGGCGGCAACCAGCTCCTCCCGTGTGGCATCGAGCTGGTCCGCGAGTTGGTCCGCCCGTTCCGGGTGGACGCGACGCCACAGCGCCACCAGTCCATCCCGAGCCCTGTTCCAGGTGTCCGTGGCCATCAACGTGACCACCGTGGTGCCCGCGGTCCTGGCGAGGTCGACCACCTGCGGATCCATCTATCCCCCACATCTGCTCACGGCATGTGGCAAGGCCGCGACCCGGTGCTACCGATCTACCTTAGGGCTTTGCCTACCCCATCCACGGGAGGCCGAACGACTCTGGCCGAATCTGGCGGGTCCTCATGCCCTACCTCTATAAGGGTTGCGACGCCGCGCGGTGAAGGGTTGGGTGTCACTCGCTGCTCTCGATGAGAAGCGATCTGCGATGCAACCGATTCAGGAGGCACGTATGAGGAACCCGGACTTCAGCGCCGGACGCTGGCGCAAGGCAAGCGGAAGTGGCGAGACCGGCTGTGTCGAAGTGACGTACCAGGACGGCTGGATCGGCGTCCGCGACACCAAGAGCAACGGCAACGGCCCCGTGCTCGCGTTCACCGAACACGAGTGGCAGACCTTCCTCGACGGCGCACACAACGGCGAGTTCGCGCTGGACCAACTCGCCGACTGACAACAGATCCAGGAGGCCTGGCCATGACGCGAGTAGAGGACGCGCGCCCCACACGCACGACCGGCGGGGTGGCGCCGCTGCTCGCGTCGACCGGGATCTCCGTCACCGGAGACGGAGCCTTCCTGGCCGCAGCCCCACTGCTGGCCGCCTCGCTGACCCGCAACCCGCTCGAAGTCTCCAGCGTCACGGCAGCCTTCTACGCACCCTGGCTCGTGGCAGGCCTGCCCGCCGGCGCCTTGGCAGACCGCTGGCCACGGCGGGCCGTCATGATCAGTGCCGACCTCACCCGGGCGGCGGTGCTGTCCGCTCTCGCTCTCGTGATCGCTACCGGCCACGCGAGCCTGCCCCTGTTGATCACCGCGATCCTGCTCGTGGGTGTCGCGCAGTGCTTCTTCGACTCGGCGTCACAGGCCGTCATCCCCACGCTGATCGAACGCAACAAGGAGGCGCTCGCCCGGACCAACGGCCGCTACTGGGCAATCGACACGGTCGGCCGGTCACTGGCCGGCCCACCGCTCGGAACTGCAACGTTCGCGGTGAACAGGCTGCTGCCGTTCGCGGCAGACGCGTTCTCGTTCGTCGCCTCCGCGTTGTGCATCAGCCGACTCCCTCGACTGCCCGCTGCGAGCAAGCAACCGGAACCACTGACCGCCGCGATCCGTACCGGCCTCCAGCACCTCCGCTCCACGCCGGAGCTACGAGTCCTTTCCGCCACCCTGGCGACCTACAACTACGCCTACAACATCGCCTTCGCCACGTTCGTGCTCTACGCGACGCGCACCCTGCACGTGGCAGACGCCGGGTACGGTCTCCTGCTCGCCACGGCCGCAGTCGGCGGCATCCTGGCTGGCTGGCGCGCCGCCCCCCTCACCCGCCGCCTCTCCTACCGGCAGGTCGTGGCCATCGCCTGCCTCGCCCAGGGCGTCGTATGGTTCGGCATCGCCCTACTGCCGAACATCTTCGCCGCAGGGGTTTTCCTGATGCTCCTGGGAGCCGCTTCCTCTCTCATCAGCGTCGCCGCCAGCTCGGGCCGGCAAGCGATGACACCAGACCACCTACTGGGCCGCGTCGTCTCGGTGTTCCGCTTCTTCGGCGTCGGAGCAGCCGCCCTCGGCGCCCTCACCGGCGGCGCCATCGCCAGTGCAGCAGGACTCCGTGCTCCGCTGTGGATAGCCGCGATCATTCTGGGCATTGCTGCATCGGTCACCTGGCCATGGCGTAGGCAGCGATGAGCTTCATCGCCCAGCCGCACTGGGCGCCGGATCAACCGACAGCACAATCAACGCGGGTTGGGCCACCTCCTGTCGCGCAGTGTCAGCCGACAGACCCCATGACCAGTTGACGCACCGCGCCGATGTGCTCAGTTTGCTCATACACCCAAGACAGTCATTTCACACCAGCGCACACGATTTGCTGACCGTCACCCGCAACACCGGTCGCCACATCGATCAGCCGGAACCCGCCGACCTTGACTATGGCGAGATGCTGAGTGGCATGACGGCTCGTGCTGCGAACGCCAGCTTCACCACTCCCCTTATGATCTGCAAATGGCGAAGCCGACGTACCATCAGGGCATACCCCCTACATAGGCACTGATCTGTGTCCCGCAAATCACCAAGGCTTTGCAAAGCCGCTCCAACACCGCAGGCCAGGAAGTGTCCTCCCCGCGCGAGCGGGGGTCAGCCGCTGATGGGCGCCCAGTCGTTCGCCCTTGCCGCGTCCGCCCCGCGCGAGCGGGGGGCAGCCGGAGATGACCCGTGTCGGCGGCGGCTGAAGCGTGACCCACTTTGGTCGGTTGAGTTCTGACCCTTTTGCGCCCTTTTGCGTCGTCGGTGGTTGTGTTCAGTCGTTGTCGGTGGTGGGGACGCGGCCGAGTTCGCGGCCGCGCATGCGGTAGGACTCGCCTTTGAGGGAGTGGACCTCGGCGTGATGGACGAGGCGGTCGATCATGGCGGCGGCGACGGTCTCGTCGCCGAAGACCTCTCCCCAGCGCCCGAACGGCTTGTTCGAGGTGACGATCACGCTGGCCCTCTCGTATCTGTTCGAGATCAGCTGGAAGAACAGGTTCGCGGCCTCGGCCTCGAACGGGATGTAGCCGACCTCGTCGATCACGATCAGCGGGTAGCGGCCGAGTTTGACCAGTTCGTCCTGGAGCCGTCCGGCTTGGTGGGCGGCGGCCAGGCGGTCGACCCACTGGGCGGCGGTGGCGAACGCGACCCGGTGGCCGGCCTGGCAGGCCCGGATGGCGAGCCCGGTGGCCAGGTGGGTCTTGCCGGTGCCCGGAGGGCCCAGGAAGATGGCGTTCTCCTTGGCTGCTATGAAGTCCAATGTTGCCAGGTGGGCGAGTTGTTGGCGCGTCAGGCCGCGCAGATGGGTGCGGTCGAGTTCCTCGATGGTCTTGATCGCGGGGAAGCGGGCGGCGCGGATGCGTCCTTCGCCGCCGTGGGAGTCGCGGGCGGAGACCTCGCGCTGCAGGCAGGCGACCAGGTATTCCAGGTGGGTCCAGGACTCGGCCTGGGCGCGTTCGGCGAGGCGTTCGGCGGCCTCCAGCAGTGTGGGTGCCTTCATCGCGCGGGCGTAGAAGGCCAGGTCGGCGGCGGTCTGGCGGCCGGTGCGGGCCGCTTGGTCGTCGGGCTCGGCCGGGCCGGTCGTGGTGGCGGCAGTGGTGGTGGTGCGGGGCATCAGCTGTCCTCTTTCCCGGCGCCGCCCTCGATGAGGGTGAACATGCGGTCGTAGGTGGCGAGTTCGCGTTGCTCGACGTCGATGCCGAGGCTGTCGGGGGCCAGCGTCTGGGCGCGTGCGGCGGCTGCTCGGGCTGTCTGCTGGTGGATGACCTCGCCGCGCAGGACCCGGGCCGCGGCGGCGTGCTCGGGGTCGGTCAGGCTCTGATGTCTGGCCCAGCAGCGGGTGTGGCGGGCCACGGTGTCGTTGCCGGCGATGACGGTGACCTCCTCGTTGTCGGCGCGGACCATCACGGTCTTGCCGATGGCGCGGGGGTGGACGGAGTAGTCGTTGGTGTCGACGCGGATGTAGTGGTCGCGGCCGATGCGGGTGTGGAAGCGCCACCAATGCGGCGGGGAGACGGGCGGGATGGTCAGCATCGCGGCCCGGTCGGCCTCCCAGCGGTCCACCGGCCGGGCGTCGATCGAGCGGTGCTGGCGCCGGTTGGCGATCTGCAGCCACGCGGTCAGCTGGGTGTTGAAGTCGGTGGGGCCGGTGAACGTGCGTCCGGGAAGGAAGCTGGTCTCCAGGTAGCCGTTCGCGCGCTCGACCAGGCCCTTCGCCTCCGGATCGCGGGGCCGGCACAGATGGATCCTGACCGCGAGCAGGCCGGCGAACGCGGCGAACTCGCTGGTCAGTTTGCCTTTGCCGACGCCCGGCTCGTTGTCCCAGACCAGCATTTTGGGGACGGCGCCCCAGCCGCCGGCCAGCAGGCGCCAGTGGCCGTCGATCAGGTCGCCGGTCTGTCTGGAGGGCAGCATCCGTGCGGTGATCATCCGCGAATACCCGGCCACGATGACCAGGACCGGGGGCCGGCCGCACTGGCCGTAGCCGAGCGGGATGTCCACCGGCGGGAACCACAGGTCGCACTGGGCGAGTTCGCCGGGCTGGTAGACCGTGCGGGAGACCGGATCGACGGGCAGGTAGGCCGGTCGCAGCTCGCGCACGCGTTCCTTGAGGATCGTCAGCCCGCGCGTCCAGCCGATCCGCTCGGCGATGACCGTGGCGGGCATCGTCGGGGTCTGCTTGAGCAGCTCGCGGATGGCCGGCTCGACCGCGTCCACGGCCGAGCCTTTCAGCGGGCGCTGGTAGACCGGCGGCCGGTCGGTGGCCAGGGCCCGTTTCACCGTGTTCTTCGAGATCCCCAGGTGCCGGGCGATCGCCCGGATCGGCATCTCCTCGGCCCGGTGCAGTCGACGGATCTCAGCCCAGTCCTCCACGGGAATCACCCTCTCCTCCTGACCCTCGATAGGGATCAGGATGATCAGACGATCGCAAGAAGGGTCGGATTTACCCCGGTGGGTCCCGTTTCATCCGCCGTTCAGCGGTCAGAATTCGCCCGTCGCCGAGAACCCGACAGAACGTCACCAAGAGGTGGTCCTCCCCGCGCGAGCGGGGGTCAGCCGCGCCCGCTCTCACGGTAGCGGCGGATCGTGGACTCCTCCCCGCGCGAGCGGGGGTCAACCGTCCTGCTGGTGCGGGCCGGTCAGCTCGAGTGCGTCCTCCCCGTGCGAGCGGGGGACCAGCCGGGGCCTTTGTGGATGATGTGGGTCTCCTGCCCGCCCCCGCGCGCGGAGGGCAACCGATGCCTCGGCCTTGCCGGATCGGGGAGCGACAGTTCTCCCTGCGCGAGCGGGGGTCAGCTATGCTCCCCGCAGTCTTGCACTGTCACATCGTCCAACCGTAGGACGCCGGACGCCCACTCCCCGTTGGCCAGTGGTGCAAGTCCCCCCTCGGACACCTACCGTAAGCCCACGGCTTGCGGAAAAGTGCTGGTTGAGATCCATCTCGACCAGCACTTTTTGCTTTCCGGAGGCGAGCGTCAGAATCAGTCCCAGTCGGCGATAGAACTCCGCCCGTTCGGCGGGCTCGACGACGTGCAGGATGCCGACCAGGCCGCAGTGGCGGCGGGTCAGGGCCGCGATGTCGTCGCCGGTGAGCCCGGCTGATGCGCCATTCCGAGCCGTACGCAGTTCGGCTTCTGCTCGGGCACGGGCGGCCCGGGTCTCGGCGATCCACTGGGCGGTGAGTTGGGCGGTGCCTGCTCCCAGAGCGGCGATGTGGATCGGGCGTTCTCGACGCGCAGGGCGGTACCGTGCCGGGGGTGGAGGTTCCGGGCGTTCGGATACAAGGCGGTCGACCCCGCCGAGACGATCGAGGCCCACCGGGCGTACATCGCCCATCGACGGGCGATCAACGCCCAGCGGGGAAGGTGGGCGGCCGCATGGCCCTCAATCAAGATCGAGAACGGGCTCAAAGAAAGCGTGCGTCAAACGCCCTCCAGAACACGATCAAGTGCCGCCCGGCCTATAGGCCCCCAGTTCGGCTTGCCACCGGGAAGACCCCGATCTCCGTTTTGCCCCATGAGCATCAGGAAGAGGCTCTTCATCGCGGCCAGCCCGCGGGCGCGCCGGATCGCCGCCTCGTCTGCATGCGCGTACATGTCGAAGAACCGTGAGGCCGTGCCTGCGGGCAGCAGCACCCATGCGGCGGCGAGGTCCCATGCCGGATCGCCGGCGAACATGTCGCCGAAGTCGACGATGCCCGAGAGCGTTCCGTCCGAGACAACGACGTTCGCGGGATGGAGGTCGCCGTGCACCCACACCTTCGGGCCCTCCCAGGCGTGGGCCGCAACGGCGTCTTCCCAAACGGCCCGGACGTCGGCAGCGATGTCGTCGGGGGCAACGGCCCGGAAGAAGTACTCGAAGCCCTCCGTGCAGTTCCTGGGATGACCACCGCGGTCCGTAGCGATCGGCGCCTCGGCGGGCGCCTCCACATGGAGCGCCCGGAGGAAGCCCGCCAACGCGCCGGCCGCGTGGTCGCCGCGACTGATCGAGCCGTGGTCCAGCGGCTCGCCGGGAACCCACGTCATCACGGTCCAGTGCTTGGGGAAGCGCTCGGACGGTTCGCCGAACCGCACCGGGGTCGGCACTGGGAGCGGCAGGCGCGGGGCCAGCACGGGGAGCCACCGCCGTTCCTTGAGCTGGAGCTCCCCGGTGGGGTCCATGCGCTGCATGCGCACTGCCAACTCGTCTCCGAGGCGCCACATTTGATTGCCCCAGCCGCCCGCCACCTCGCGGATGGCCAGCCCCGCAAGGTCTGGATGTTGCTCCTGCAGCAGTTCGCGGACCAGGCCCGCGGTGATCTCGATCTCGATGTCGGTCATGCGAAGTCACAGTACTGAGGCGACAGTCGGAGCGGGCTCTCGTTCTTCGGAACATCTCACTGTGATCCCTCGGGCCTCACCGACTCGGTTTCAGAGAGCTACGGATCAGAGGCTCGGGACAGGCCGGGCCCCAGGGGGCGTTTCAAAGACCCGGTGATCACGTGAGCCTGGAGGTCGCGGCGTTCCAAGGAGCGCCGGCTGGGCCGTCACGAACGCAACGAAGCTCCGGTTGAACCGGGTGACCTTCCCAAGTCGGCTCGTACCACCGGAGCTTCGATGTGTCGTCAGTCTGCCACTGTCTGCCTGACCACGTCGCCTGTTCTCGAGAGCATCGCGGGGTTGTCGCTGGTGGAGCGGTTGCAGCTGTTGCCGGGCTGCTGTGCTCAGGGATGGTCGAACCAGGCGGAGGAGGCGATCCGCCAGCCGTCCGGGGTGCGGACGAACTGGAAGGTCTGGGTGCCCGTGCCCTCGTACGGTTCGCCGTTGAACAGGCCGGACTTCTGGTACTCGCTGGTCCGGGTGGCGAGGTCGCCCACGATGTCGGTGCGCTCGGAGGTCTCCCACTCGGAGAACTCGACCAGGCGCCCGTCGGACAGCAGGAGTTCGCGCGGTGCGATGAACTCCTCAACCGTGTATACGGTGTAGCTGGGGCGGGTCACCACGATCACGCCACCCGGGAGCATCAGGCGGCGGATCCGGTCGACGTCAGCGGACCTGCCGCCGCGGTTGTCGAAGGCGCCAAAGAACTCGGCGGTAATCGCGTCAATCTCGATCTTGGACATTGCGCGACAGTAACACCGTTGGCGGGCAATAGACATGGCGTCGAGGCGGATTCGATCCAGTCACACCCGCGAGATCAGGCGACTTCGCAACAGCACTTTATTGACGCCGCCGCCTGAGAATTCCGCACAATTCGTTCCGACTTGGCCGTCCTCGGCCGAATGGAACGGGCCGGCCCGGTGAGCCGGCTGCTCACCCGGACATGGTGGCGCTCGGCCACCGGGACCGGCGGGGGAACGCGCGAACGCACGTAGCGGGAGCCGTTCATGGCTTCCTTCGCGGGATGCGATCGCGGCGCGGGGCGGGCGCGCCGGGGCCACGGGTGCGCTGCTGTCGCGGATGTCCCGAACGCGACGCCCGGACCCGGTTGGGCCGAGCCATCGACCGGCGGCATGGAAGCTGACAGCAAGTCACTTCCTGGCGGATGAGTGGAGCGTCCGGTCAGGGAAGGGACCAGAGCACGGTCGTCACCAGGTAGAAGACGGCGACCCAGAACGCGGTCACCGCGGCGACGATGCCGAGGCCGACCAGGTTGGTCCTCGCCGCCGCGGCCCCGGGGGACGGCCGCAGCCACCGCTTGAGCAGGGGGTTCACGTAGTAGGGCATCGTCAGGAAGCTCATGATGAAGCTGGACAGCAGGTTCCCCAGCAGCAGCCCGTTCCACAGCGGGAGCCTCAGCGGCGACAGCGCGAGGGTCAACAGCACCACGGTCGGGTACAGGCCGACCCAGACCGCGATGGCGGTCTTGGCAACCGACGGCGGCGGCGCTTCCTCGCCGTGGTCCTCGAAGGCGAACCAGCTGCCGAACGAGTTTTCGATCGTGCGCATTTTGAAGGAGTTGAACTTCTCGCCCTCGGCGAGGAGTTCCCGCCGCTCGGCCGACAACAGCCAGGCATCGAGGTGCTCCGCGGTGTCGAACCGGTACAGCGTGGTCCACTCGTCCTGGAGGCCGTCGATCGGGCGGAAGAGCTCGGTGCCCCGGAAGCCCTCGAACTTGCTCTCCTGCCGGCTCATGTGGCGCTGCCAGGCGAGGAAGTCGTCGACGTGGTGCGGCTGGACGCGATGCGTGACCACGACGGTCACCAGCGCGTCCACTGGTCGCGCGCCACCCGTGACGACCTGCTGGGTCGCCGGGCCGTCGCAGTACTTCCTGCCGGCGTCGAGGAAACGCTGCCGGGTCGCGCTGTTGATCCACTCCTGCATGGGCGATCGAGTCGAATCTGTAGACGACGACCCAGTCGGGTTGCCGGGACGTCGGCGGGGAGACCTCGGCGCTGACGAACCCGGGGTAGTGGGCGGCGGCGGCGTTGACGTCCCCCTGCCACACCTCGTACTCACGTTCGTGTTCGGGCAGGACCTTCTGCCCGATGATCGCGGTCGCCGTGGTGTCCCGCTGCCGGTCGGTGTTCGGGCGTTCGTCGGCGTTCATGGGCTCAGACCGCCGACACCGACTGACTCTCGCCCAGCCGGTCGTAGATCCGTTCCGGAGTCAGGGGCAGTGCGCGGCAGCGGACACCCGTGGCGTCGTGCAGCGCGTTCGCCAGTGCGGCGGCCACCGGATTGATGCAGCACTCCGCGATCCCCTTCGACCGCAGGGGCCCGTAGGAGTCCGACGACGCCACCAGGAGCACGTCGGTGCGCGGGACGTCGGCATAGGCGGGGATCCGGTAGTTGCGGAAGTTCGGGTTGAGCACCGCCCCGTCGGCACCAACCTGGTGGTGCTCGGTCAGGATGAAGCCGAGTCCCTGGGCGACGCCGCCCTCCACCTGTCCCCGGACCTGGGCGGGGTTGATGACGGTGGCGGCGTCGGTCGCCTGAACGCTGTAGAGGACACGGATCTCGCCCGTCACCCGGTGGACGGCGATCCGGAAGCCCTGCGTGTTGAAGACGACGCTGCGGGGGGAGCCGTAGGCCTTGCGGGCGGCGGTGAACCGGATCCCGCGCGCCCGGGCCAGCGCGACGAGCTCGGCCAGCGAGATCCTCCGGTCGCCGCACCTGACACCGTCGTCGTCCATCGAGCACATCACGAGATGGACGCCCGTGTGGGCGGCGGCGAACTCCAGGATCCGGTCGCGCACGGCGCCGGCCGCCCGGAGAACCGCGTTGCCCGCCACGAACAGGCCCGCACTGGCGAAGGCGCCGGTGTCGAACCCGTTGCGGTCGGTGTCGGACTGCACCAGGCGGATCCGCGACGGCGTCGTGCCCAGCTGCTGGGCCGCGATCTGGACATGGGCGGTGGAGGTCCCCTCGCCGAACTCGACCGTGCCCACGGCCAGTTCGTACCTGAGGTCGTCGCCGAGGGTGACCCAGGCCTCGGAGATGTGCTCGGTCGGGGGCGCGGTCTCGTGCAGCGAGCTCGCCACGCCGACCCCGACGAGCCACCCTGGGCCGGCCGGGACCGGTTGCCCGGCCGTGCGGGCCAGGGCGTCGTCCACGAGGTCGATGCACTTCGCTAGCCCGTCCTCGGTGAACTGCACGTCGTCGGGCCCCTCGTGCAGGGCGACGAGCGGTTCACCCGGCCGCACGATGTTGCGTCGTCGCAGTTCGAGCGGATCGAGGTGCAGGGCGCGGGCCAGTTCGTCCATCGCCGATTCCACGGCGAACGCCGGCTGCGTCAGCCCGTACCCGCGCAGCGCCCCGCTCGGCACGGTGTTGGTGTAGACGGAATACGCGTCGTACTTCTTGTTGGGGCAGCGGTAGACCATGATGGCGGCGCCGCCCGCGAACAGCGTCTCGCCGCCGTGATTGCCGTAGGCGCCCGTGTTCGACACGTTGCGGACCTGGACCGCCGTCAGTGTCCCGTCCGCGGTCGCACCGAGCCTGACGGTCAACGTCATCGGATGCCGCGGCGAGGCCGTGGTGAACTCCTCCTCGCGGGTGTACTCCAGGCAGACGGGCCGCCCGGTGTCCAGGGTGGCGAGGGCGACCAGGTCCTCCGAGATCACCTCCTGCTTGCCGCCGAAACCGCCGCCCACGCGTTTGCAGAACACCCGGAGCTGGTCGGGGCGCAGCGCGAACAGGTAGGCGAGTTTGCTCTTGGCGATCGACGGCGACTGCGAACTGGTCCGGACGTTCAGCCGGCCGTCCTCCATCCACGCGATCGAGCCGTGGGTTTCGAGGTGCGCGTGCTGCACGCGGGGCGAGGAGTAGGTGCCCTCGTGGATCACGTCGGCCTCGGCGAACCCCGCGTCGACGTCGCCGAAGTGCGCGTGCAGCTCCAGCAGGATGTTGCGCAGGGGGTCACGGACGAACGGGTCGTGCCTGCCGTGCAGCTGCGGCGCCCCCTCGGCCATCGCCTCCTCGGGGTCGAACACCGCCGGCAACACCTCGTACTCGACGGCGACTTGCCGGCAGCCCTCCTCCGCCGCCCCGGGCGTGTCGGCCAGGACCGCGACGACCCGCTGGCCGACGAAGCGGACCGTGTCGTCGAGGATGAGGGTGTCGTCCGGATCGACCAGATGGTCGGTGTGGATCGCCGTGGTGAAACGTCGGCGCGGCACGTCCTCCCAGCTGTAGACCCGGTGCACGCCGGGGACCGCGAGTGCGGCGCTCTTGTCGATCGAGACGATCCGGGCGTGGGCGTGCGGCGAGTGCAGCACCTTGAGGTGCAGCATGCCGTCGACGCGGGTGTCCATCGTGAACTCGGCGCGACCGGTGACCACGTCCTCGGCCGCCGGGGCTGCGACGCTCGTCCCCACGGCCTTGCCCGGTGCGGCCGTCTCGACGCCGACGACCCCCCGCACGGCGTCCTCGATCGCCCGGTAGCCGGTGCAGCGGCAGAGGTTGCCCTTCAACGACCGTGGCAGGTCCTCCTTCTGGGCCTCGGTGAACGCCGCCGATGTCATGATCATCCCCGCGGTGCAGAAGCCGCACTGGAACCCCGGGGCGTCGCGGAACTGCCGCTGCACGGGATGCAGGTGCCCGGGCGATCCCAGGCCCTCGATCGTCGTCACCGCACGGCCCTCCGCCCGGAAGGCGGGCGTGATGCAGCTGTGGACCGGAGAACCGTCCAGCCACACCGTGCACGCCCCGCAATCCCCCGTGTCGCAGCCCTTCTTGACGCCGTGGTGGCCGAGCGAGCGGAGGAAGGTCCGCAGGCACTGGCCGGGGGCCGGCTCTTCGTCGAACCGGCTGCCGTTCACGAGGTAGGTCATGTCGGGCTCCCCGCCATGAGTTCGCGACGAATCTCTTCGGCGAAGTGGTGTGTCAGGTGCCGACGGTGGTCGGGCGTCCCATTGGGATCCGCGAACCAGACGTCGGCGGGGACGACGTCGATGCTCTGCGCCAGGGTGCGGGCGTCGGGCATGGTGTCGAAGGCAAGGCGCACCGGCCGCGTGGTGCCGGCCGTGACGGTGAGCAGCAGGTCGTTCGTGCCGGGCGTCCGCGTACCGATGAGGAAGACCGTCGAACGGCCGTGCCGGGTGAGCGCGAAGCGGCGGTGCGCCGTGCGCTTGCGCAGCGCACTCACCGGAACGCTGATGCGCCGCAGGGCTTCGCCGGGTGCCAGCACGTTCTGGTTGTCGCCGGTCACGAAGTCGAGCGCCTCGACCACGCGGACGGACCCGTCCGGGGCCCACAGTTCGTACGTCGCCTCCAGGGCGACCGTCAGTGTGATCATCGGGCCGGCCGGCAGGGACATGCAGATGTTGCCGCCGACGGTCGCCGCGGTCCACACCTTGAACGACGACAGGAACGCGTCACAGCACGTGGCGAAAAGGGCGCCCGCACCCCAGTCGTCCGGCGGCACGAAGGCGTTCAGGTCACGGATGGTGCACGTGGCGCCGATCTCGAGGCCCGTGTCGCTGGGCACGAGCGCGTCCCACCTCAACGCCGTCAGATCGATCAGGCGGCGCAGCCCCGGCTGCTCCGCGGAGAACAGCCACGTTCCCCCGGCGAGCCAGGCGTCGCCCTCGCGCCAGTCCGCGCCCGGCCGGTCGGGCGGGTGCCGGACGACCTCGGTGATGGTGTTGAGATCCACGAGAACCGGTCTCCCTCACGACGACCACCGCGCGAACGGGCCGCCCGTGCCGTCGGTCGCGTCCGTGGCCGCACCGGGGTCGGCGCGACCTCGCGCTGCGGAGTCGAAGCCGGGCGCCGCTGCCGAACTGCCACCGCGGTAACGGGCGGGCAGCAGCTTCCGTCCTCACCAGCCTAGGCAGAACGGTCCGGCACCGGCATCTCGGGCCGTCTGCCGCCGCGCCCCTTGCCGCGGCCTACCGGCGCAGCCCCTCCGACGGGTCGTCGACCACCCGATCAGGAACTCCTCCTCGGTCGCGTGGGTTCCGGACGGGACGGGATCGTGCGAGGCGGGGTGGCCGGGACGCGCCGGCCCTTCGAGCGGTTGACGCCCGGTCAGGCGGCCGTCACCAGGTTTTGCGGCCGGACGGCCTCGGCTGGGAGGCGGCGTTCCAGGCGGAGCAGCATTCCCGCGCCGAGCACGGTGCCCGCGGCCAGTAGCAGCCAGGGCAGTCGGGTGTTGACGGTGAGTAGACCGGTGAACAGTGACGGTGCGAGCGCCTTGGACAGGGACCAGGAGAGCTGGTAGGTCGCCATGTAGCGGCCGCGCAGGGCGGCCGGTGCGACGGTTGCCACCAGCGCCGAGGCCGCCGGATTGTGCAGGACCTCGCCGACCGTGGTGACGGCCACGGCCGCCAGCAGACCCGCGGCGATCCAGCGTCCGGCTGCCGGCACCAGCAGCGCCTGGCCGAGGAAGCCGGCGGCGAAGAGTGCCGCTCCTGCGGCGGCGGCTCGGTTGCGGGTGGCGAAGCGGCGGACCAGCCGTCCGGCCGGGACGCCAAGGGCCGCGCACAGCACGGTGTTGACCGCGAAGGCGAGCCCGGTGACCGAGCCCGGGGTGTGCAGGGTGCCGGTGGCGTACACGGGCAGCAGCACCGACAGGGCGGCGTAGCCCAGGGCGATCAGCAGGTTGGCGGTGGTGAGGCTGAGGAACGGGCGGTCCCGGAGCACCTCCCGGTAGCTGGTGGGTTCGGCTGATCGGCCACCGGGAGCGGCCGGGCCGGCCGGCACCCGGCGGACCAGGACCGCGGCGATCAGGAAGCTCGCGCCGTTGAGCCAGGCGGCGACGGTGTAGCCGCCGTTGCCCGCACGGCTGACCAGCAGGGCGGCGAGCAGGCTGCCGGCGCCGAGCCCGGCGTTGGCGAGGCTGCGGGCGAGTGCGTTGATGCGTTCCAGGTCGGTGCCACGGGCCAGTTCGCCGATGCGGGCCTGCTGGACGGCGGGGAAGCCCTGGGTGGCGATCGTGGTCACCAGGGCGACGGCGCCGAACACGGGCAGCGCGTGGGCAAAGGGGTAGGCGGCGAAGCCGAGCGCCCGGACCAGGTAGAGGGCGAGTTGCATCCGCCGTGCGCCGAACCGGTCGGTGAGCGTGCCGATGGAGGGGAGCAGAGCCATCGAAACCAGGCCGGTGGCGGTGAGGACCAGGCCGATCACCGCGAGGGGCAGTCCGGTGACGTGACGGAAGAAGATCAGGCTGAACGGGATGTACATCCCGTTGCCGAGCGCGTCGATGGCCAGTCCGGCCAGCAGGCTGCGCTCGCCGTCGAAGCGACGCGGTGACTTAGGAAGCATGTGATTAACTTAGCACCAAGCTACTTTCCGTCAAGATACTTTTCGTCGAGCAAGCTGTGCCAGACTTCCTCCATGGACCACGACACCGTCGCCGTTCCGCCGGACGCCGTTGACACGATCACCGAGCAGTGGAGCCGGATACGGCCCGACCTGCGAACCGACGCCATGGCGGCGTTCGGCCGGATCTACCGGCTCTCCCGGGCGATGGGCGACCGGGTGGAGAAGTGCTACGCCTCCTTCGGCATCGGGCGCGGCGAGTTCGACGTCCTGGCGACGCTGCGGCGCGCCGGCGAGCCTTACACGCTGTCGCCGCGCGAGCTCACCAGGACGCTGATGCTCACCACGGGCGGCATGACGGGCCGCCTGGACAAACTCGAACGAGCGGGCCTGGTCACCCGCTCCCCCGACCCGCACGATCGGCGGGGCCTGCGCGTCACCCTGACCCCGACGGGACTGGACATCGCCGACCGCGCGGCCGGCGCCGGCCTCGCCGTCCAACAGCAGGCGCTGGCAGGGTTCTCCGACGAGGAGGTCGCCACCCTCAACGCTCTGCTGCGCCGCCTGCTGGCGGCCACCACCGACTGACAGTGCCGCCGCAGCCCCGGTGCCGGGCGGGGTCCGCCTGGCACCGGGGCAGTTCTCAAGGCCCGCCGCCCTCGACGCGGCACCCCGGTACGCCCGAAGATGATGGACGGGGATCGTCCCCGCTTCCGCGCGCTTCCTGAGGGGTCGTCATGTCCGACAGGTTCGACCGTCTCGGTTCTGCTGATCCCATGTGGGCGGAGAGCCTGCGGAAGTTCGGCCGACCGGCGGCTGTCCTCGCCCGACCCCGGCCGCAGTGGCGGCGTCTGTCAAGCTGGTTGGCGGCCGACGACGTGCTCCACCAGCTGGCTGCCGGGTACTACGACGCGGACCGCGACAACGTGGTGCAGGTCATCACCCACCGGGTCCCGCCTGTTCGCGTGTTCTCGGCCCCGGATCCCGAGTCGTTCCTGCGCAACTTCCTCGTCAACGCCTCGCCGCACGGCCTGATCCCCCTGCCCGGCGGACAGGTCCTGTCCGAAGGAGCGCTCCTCCTGCCCGAGGGGAAACGCCTGGGGCCCGGCGAATGGCTGCGACTGCCGGGCGAGTTGAGCACGGGAACAGGTCAACTCGTGGTGGACGGCACGGCGGTTGACGCGAGCCGGTTCTCGTACGGCGACTACTTGCTCACCACCGCCGAGATCGGTGAGACGACGGTCGCGGTCGTCAGCGCCGCCGCCCTTCACGACGAAGCCGTCCGACTGACCCTCGAACGCCCCACCGCCGCAAGCCTTTCCGCTTGAGCGGAGCGCCGGTGTCCCGGCGTCCGACGAGACCGGGCCACCCACCGCGGCAGCTGCGCCGTCACGTCGCTGTCCTTGACAGTGCGGCGCCGGGTGGAGGGATGCGGGACATCTGCCTTCCCGGGTGCGGCGGCAGGGCATCGCCCCGCTCCGCACCTCCGGTCGGCACGGCAGCGGCGGCCCCGGCATGGATGCGGGGCCGCCACCGTTGACCGCCGGAATCAGCCGGCGTCGTCGCACCAAGGGTCGATGCCCAGCATGTTGAGCCGCACCTCCTCCTTCGTGCTGAGGAATCTCGGCGACTGGACACCCCAGATCCCCTTCGGACTGACCGGACGCTCAGCGAACTGGGCAGTGACGGTCCTGACGAGGAACCGGGTCATGGTGCACCTATAGAGCATCCAGTGCACACGGCTGTGCTTCCAGACGACCACCGGCCACTGGTCGGGATCCTCCGCGCTGGTCAACCAGCCCAACATGTCAGCGTCGGAGCTCATTCCCCAAAGCAGCACCTGAGCCGGCCGTTCGGTCCAGGACCTGCCGTCCTCGTCCCGCCAGCTCCAGAATGAGCTGTCGTCACGAACCTCGTCCGCGACGGGACACACGGTGTTCACCCCAGGCGGTCCAGGGACTCCCCTCGGAGCCATCACTGAGATCGCGTCCTCGAAGCTCCCCGCACCGAACGTGGCGATGAACTCACGGTAGTCCGACGGAAAACCGAAGCCATGCCTTTCCGAGATCACCACCCAGTCAGCATCGACACCGTCGGCCTTCCTCACTGATACCAACTCACAAAGGCGCCGAACACCGCTTTCCAAGGCAACTCCCGTGATGTCGCTTTCCATGAACCCCACCTACCGGGGAAATCGGCACCGGAACTCCGTTCCTCACCTCATCCTTCCAGTGGGGGCCGACGGACCGTCGACACCGTCGAGCAGCGGATCCAGGGGCTGCCGCACCGCGCCACTGAGCGACTCCCCCGGGAGACGGGGGCAGGAGGCGCGCTTGCCGGCCCCGGGCGGCATCAGCAGACCGAAGCCTGCTGTCGACACGAGGCCTGCGCCTGACGCCGGGCGCGTTACGGGCGGATGCGCAGCGCCAGTGCGGGGCACTGGTTGACGGCGCGGCGGGCGCCGTGTTCCTGCCAGTCGGCGACCGGGATGGTGGTCGAGGCGGGGTAGCCGTGCGGGCCGAGCCGGACCAGGTCGGGGGCCAGCACCGCACACAGGCCGTGGCCGCCGCAGCGGGACCAGTCCACCTCCAGGTGCACGCCCTCCGCGCGTGGCAGGGGCAGCGCCCCTCGGACCGCGCGACCGCAGCCCGGGCCGGACAGGTGGGCGTCGACGTCCTGGGCGAAGACGTCGAGTGCGGTGAGCACGAAGCGGGCCGTGCCGTCCGGGTGCGAGCAGGCTCCGCCGCCCTGGGCGGCGCCGAGGACGCGCCGGGCGTCCTCCACGACGGTCGGCGCGGCTCCGCCCGCAGCCAGCGCGGCGAGCGCCTCGGCGGCGTCCGGCAGCCCGCGTTTGCACGGCCCGCACTGGCCGGCCGACTCGGCCGCCAGCCAGGCCGCGACCCGGGCGATCTCACCGACCGGGCAGGTGTCGGACGGGAGGGCAACGATCGCGCCGGCGCCGAGGGTGGCTCCGAGAGCGGCCAGGCCGGCGCGGGAGAGCGGCGCGCCGACCGCGTCCAGGGGTCGCAGCCAGGCTCCGTGGTAGCCGCCCACCAGCACGCCCTCCCCCGGGGCCAGGCCGAAGGCGTCCAGCACCGGTCCCAGCAGGGTGCCGGCGGGCACCTCGGCCACCACCGGCTCGCCACCCGGCCGATTGACGGTGAGCAGGATCGTGCCGGGCTCGGCGGCGGTGCCGATCTCGGCGTAGCCGTCCGGGCCGAGCCGGGCGGCGATGGCCAGCTGTGCCCAGGTCTCGGCGTTGGACAGCAGGGTGGGGCGGCGGCGCACGCCGCCCGTTCCGCCGTCGGCCGCGCGTGCCTTCAGCGGCGCCGGCAGCGCCGGCAGGCCGTTCACGCCCCGGATCAGCGCCCCGGACTCCCCGGAGACGAAGCGCGCGGGCAGGCAGACGGTGCGGGCCGGGCAGGGCAGGTCCCGCTCGTCGAGCGCGGCCGGGATCGAGAGCTCGCCGGGGCCCCCCGCCTCGACGCCGATCACGATCTCCTCGGCCCCGAAGGCGGCCGCGGCGAGGCACGCCCCGTCCAGCACCAGGTGCGGTGCGCGGGCGAGCAGCATCTTGTCCTTGGCACTGGGCGGCTCGCCCTCGGTGCCGTTGACGACGATGACGGGCGGGGCGCCGGTGCGGTCGGCGGTGGCCAGGGCGGCCCGGGCCTTGCGGCCGAACGGGAACCCGGCGCCGCCGCGCCCGCGCAGGTCGACGGCGTCGGCCAGGGTCAGCAGGGCGTCCCGGTCCAGCGGGGCGAGCGGCGGGTGGACGCGGGTGTGGGCGGCGAGGTCGAGGCGCTGGTGGCGGTCGAGGCCCGCGGTCAGCCGGGCGGTGCCCAGCCAGCGCACCTGCGGCAGCACGAGCGCGGCGGCGTTCACCGGTTCCTCCCGAGCTCGGCCAGGCGCAGCGGCCTGGAGTCCGGCGGCGCGGCGTGCTTGGGCTGCCTGGGCAGCTGGGGGGTCGAGCCGGTACCGGACCGGGCGGCCAGGGTGATCGGCCGGCCCCGGGCAGCGCGCCGCGCGGGCGCCGCCGTCAGGTGGGCGAGCGCGGCCGGCCGCCCGGCGGCGGGCCGGTAGGCCTTCGAGCCGCGCTGCCGCCGGGTGCGGGTGTGCTGGCGACCCAGGTGGGCGAGGGCGCGCACGAGGAGCGCGAGCGCCATCAGGGCCGCGCACAGGCCGTAGCCCCACAGCACCCACGCGTGCGCCTGGCGACCGGCCGTCAGTCCGTGTGCCAGCGCGACCGGCCAGCAGGCGTAGGCGGTCGAGTGCAGCACCCGCCACAGCCAGGGGCGGCGGCTGCCGGCGAACCGGCCGCGCAGCACGCCGGTGGCGGCCACCAGGACGAGCAGGTCGGCGGCGACCGTGCCCAGGCTCACCGCCAAGGCGGTGCCGCCGGTGAACGGGACGACCGCGGTCTGCGGACCGGCGTGCCGCTCCGCGACCTTGACGGCGACATGCGTGGCCAGGAAGCCGAGCGCCGCGACGGCGCTGGCCCGGTGCACCGACTGGACGGCCACCCGCAGCCGGGCGGTGAGCACCAGGCGGTCGGTGGCGGCGAGGCCGCACACCACCACGGCGGTCAGCGACAGCAGGGTGAACACGCCGGCGAAGTAGTCCAGGAACGCCATCGTCCGGTCGGCCACTGCGGCCGACGCGCTGCCGAGGGAGGCCGCGGCGTCTGGGGCGAAGCTGGACATGGGGCACCTTCCGTGGGATCCGGCCGCACGACCGGCTGCGGCACCTCGGGGGGCGCAGCCGCCGACGCGGCACGAGAGGGCCCATTGTTAGCGGGTGTCCTGCCGGGGACAACGGCACGGGCGTACGACCGTCGACCGTAGGAGAGCGGTGCGGACACCCGGCTCCGCTGGAACAGCCGGGTGGAATCGAGTACGACCGTCCGTAGGAGAGGCCGAGAGCCGCGTAACTGGCCTCACATCCCACCGGCCCGCGCTGCCACGCAAAGCCACCGGGCGAACCCGTTCCGTCATGCCCTTCGCCGGTCGGGGCCGACCCGGGCGGCCGCGCTGACGGGCCCGCCGGCCGGGGTCGGGACGCACGGCTCGCCCGGGCGCCGGAGTCACCGGAGGTCCGGCCTGACCAGGCACGCAAGCCGCTGGCCCGCGGCCGTGTGACGACCGGCGCGGGGCGGCCGGCGGTCCGATGTGTTCTTGGGCACCAGGGCCCGTCACCCGGTCACGGCGTGCGTATCATCTTCGCTCATTATGCGTATAGAACTCGCCAAAGGCGCGCCCCACAGCTCTGGTGCCACCGAACCAGGCGGCGCGTCCGACGGCAACACATCCCGCCGCCTCCGCCCCGGCATGGCAGCTCTGACTCTCGGTGCACTCGGAGTCGTTTTCGGTGACATCGGCACGAGTCCGCTGTACTCGATCCAGACCGTCTTCACCGCCGACAACGGCGCGGTCGGGACGACTCCCGACCAGGTGTACGGCGTCATCTCGCTGGTGTTCTGGGCGATCACCCTGATCGTGTCGGTCAAGTACGTGACCTTCATCCTGCGCGCCGACAACGGCGGCGAGGGCGGCATCATGGCGCTGACCGCCCTCGTCCAGAAGCTCTCCTTCAAGTCGGTGCGCACCAAGGTGATCCTGGTGGCGCTCGGGATCTTCGGGGCATCGCTGTTCTACGGCGACGGGATGATCACGCCGGCGATCTCGGTGCTGTCGGCCGTCGAGGGGCTGAAGGTCTCGGCTCCGGGTCTGAGCGACTTCGTGATCCCGGTGACGATCGCGGTGCTGGTGGTCCTCTTCGCGCTGCAGCGCTACGGCACCAATCTGGTCGGCAACCTGTTCGGCCCGATCATGACCGTCTGGTTCGTCGTCATCGGCGCCGCCGGCGCGTGCGAGGTGGTGAGCCACCCCGCGATCTTCAAGGCGCTGTCGCCGGTGTACGGCCTGCAGTTCATCGTGGACCACGGGATGGTCGCGTTCGTCGCGCTGGCCTCGGTCGTGCTGGCCGTGACCGGTGCCGAGGCGCTCTACGCGGACATGGGCCACTTCGGCCGGGCGCCGATCCACCGCGCCTGGTTCTTCCTGGTCTTCCCGACCCTGACGCTCAACTACCTCGGCCAGGGCTCGCTCATCCTGCGCTCGCCGTCGGCGATCGCGAACCCGTTCTTCCTGCTGATGCCCAGCTGGGCGCAGTTCCCGATGGTGATCCTGGCGACCGTCGCGACCGTCATCGCCTCGCAGGCGGTCATCTCCGGTGCGTTCAGCGTCACCCGGCAGGCGGTGCAGCTCGGCGTCCTCCCGCACCTGACGATCAGGCACACCTCGGAGCACGAGGTCGGCCAGGTCTACGCGCCGATGATCAACTGGGGTCTGTTCGGCGCGGTCGTGGCCCTGGTGCTGGGCTTCGGCTCGTCCGCCGCGCTCGCTTCCGCGTACGGCGTGGCGGTCACCGCCACCTTCGTGCTCAACACCGTGCTCTTCCTGGCCGTGGGCCGCCTCATGATGGGCAAGCCGGTCTGGATGATCGTGCTCGGCGCCGTCGTCTTCCTGACCACCGAGATCGCGTTCTTCGCGGCGAACCTCACCAAGGTCGTGCACGGTGGTTGGCTGCCGCTGCTGGTCGCGTTCACGGTCTTCACGATCCTCATCACCTGGCAGCGGGGACGGCAGATCGTCACCCCGAACCGGACGGCGCTGGAGGGTTCGCTGCGCGCGTTCGTCGACGAGGTCGACGCGATGGACCCGCCCGTGCACCGGGTCGACGGCACCGCGGTGTTCCTCAACGCCAACATCGAGACCACTCCGCTGGCGCTGCGAGCCAACGTCGAGCACAACCACACCCTGCACAAGAACGTGGTCATCCTGTCGGTCGTGGTGGAACGGGTGCCGCACATCCCCGAGGCGCAGCGCTGCGTCTTCGACGACCTCGGCCACAGCGACGACGGCATCACGCACCTCACCGCGCGCTTCGGCTTCATGGACGACCCGAACATCCCCCAGGTCCTGCGGATCGCCGCGCAGCACCCGGAGGCGGGCCAGATCCACGGTCTGCAGGTGGACGAGGTCTCCTACTTCCTGTCGCGGATGACCATCATCAGGACCGACGCGCCGGGCATGCGGCGCTGGCGCAAGAAGCTCTTCCTGACCATCGCCAACAACACGAGCAGCCCCGTCGCGTACTTCGGGCTGCCCAGCGACCGGTGCGTCATCATGGGCGCCCAGGTCTCGGTGTGAGGCAGTAGGACCCGGCAGCGGGCCGGGTGCCCCCGCCCTGGGATCCAGCACCCCGGACGCTGGTGGGGGCGGCGACCGGACCGGTTCCGGCCGGCGAGCACGGCCACCGGTACCGGACCGCGGTCCGTGGAGCACCCGGCACCGCGTCGGATGGCGGGCCGGGGTGCCGCGTCCTGACGCCGGGTCGGAGTGGTCTGCGAGCGGAGGCGGCCGTGCCCCGGTGCGGCCGCCGGTCAGCTCAGCCGGTGGGCACGGGGGCGGCCGGCCATCGCCCGGCGCGGCGCAGGCCCCCCGGGGGGCGGGCGGCCTGACCGCCCGTCAGTACCGCCAGGGGCGGACGCCGATCGTCCCGGTGACCGGGAGTCACCGGGGATCGAGGTGGGATGAGCCCACCAGGAACAGAATGCGGGGAGCCACTCATCCGCATCATCAGAATTTGACGCACAAATGTGCAACGGTGAGCTGTGCCTGATTACTCCAGCCCCGTCCGTAACATTCGATTTTCCTCTTGCGGCACCTACGGGCTGCCTGTAGCTTTCGTCGCGGGAAGCAAGGAGCTGCCGAGTGGGCGTGATCATCGCTCAGCGGCCTCGTCTCACGGTGCTTCGACATAGCTTTCGCCGTTCAGTGAAAAGCCGCCACGGGGCTCACTGCCGGAAATCAGCAGCATCGCGCGCTTCCTGAAAAGACCAAGGGACAGGGGGGCAGGGGGGTGCATTCCTTGTTGGCACGACTCCGGGAAAGTCATCGACTCGGGCACGTGGTTCGCAGTGCCATCGCAGGCGTGCCGGCGCGGTCGTGCGACGTTCTCCACGCAGAGTCCCCGAGGCCCGTGCTGCCGCCAGGGCGCGGGATATGAGCAGGTCGCGCCCCCGGTCGGCCGAGCCGACCGGACCGCGTCCACGGCCACTCGGCAATCTCGGCGGTTCCCGCGCACCGCTGGCCAGCCTCAGTTCCAGGCTTTTCGATCGGCGCGGCCGAGGCGCCGATCGGGTCCGATGAATCCGCTCGTAGGATAACGGGGTTCAGCAATGACCGAGTCCACCAGCACGTCCGGCATGCCCGCCCGCACGAACCGGCCCGACGGAACTTCCCGGGCCCGGGCGGAGGTCCGGAAAAGCATTTCTCCGGGAGCGGTCGACCTCCCGTCGCTCGTTCCCATCATGTACACGTTCATGTTCCGGAACATCGCCAGTGACGGCTTCGTTTTCAGCGACCCGCAGTCGCCGGGCGACATTTCCCGGGACTCGAAGCCGGGCTGCATCATCGCCGCCCCGTCCTTCCCGGCCGACACGCCCGGCATCGACGAGGACTACGTCTTCAACTGGGTGCGCGACGGAGCCATCACGGCCATGGAGGTGGCCAAGGCCGACCTGCCCACCCGCCCGGGCGGGACGGTGCAGACGCTCAACGACTACGTGCAGTTCGCCGACCTCTGCCACTCCAACGCCGTGCCGACCAAGGGTCACGCCTGTTTCAACATCGCCGGCGACGCCCGCCCGTGGACCGAGCAGAACGACGGTCCGGCCCTGCAGTCGATCACCATCCTGGCCGCCTACGACCAGCTCGACCTCGACACGCAGAAGCGGGCGGTCGAGCTGGTGAACTCGAACGTGGCCTACCTCCTCGACGTCTACCGGGACGCCACCACGAACCTGTGGGAGGAGCACAGCGGCTTCAGCTTCTTCGCCCGCGCCGCCCAGCTGCGCTGCTTCGAGGAGATCCAGGCCTCGACCGTCGTCGGGATCGACAAGCCGGTCGGGCTGCAGCCGGCCATCGACTGGCTGCGCCAGGCGCTCGCGGGCCACTGGGACGGGAGCAAGTACGTGAGCATGATGGCCGACCCCGGCGACGGGGCCCAGCCGTCACCGCAGAACCCGGTCGTCAGCGGTTACGACCCGAACATCGACATCGTCCAGTCGGCCGTTTACGGCGCCGTTCCCGTGACCGACACCAAGCTGCTGGCCACGGCGGCCCAGTTGCGCTCTCAGTGGGAGGAAGGCGGCATCGCCTGCTACCCGGTCAACAAGGCGGACCGGGAGCAGTTCGGCATCGGGCCGCTGTTCGGCCGCTACCCGGGCGACGTCTACGACGGTGACACCTCGCACCCGGTGCTCGGCGGTCACCCCTGGGCCCTGTCCACGTGCAACGTCGCCGAGCTGCACTACAGGCTGGCCGCCGAGATCAAGTCGAGCCGCAAGGTGCCGCTGGACGACCTGTCTGCGCCCTTCTTCGCCCAGTCCGGCATCGACGCGTCGACGGCCCCGGCGGCAGCCGCCGCCGCCCTGACGGCGACCGGTGACGCCATGGTGCGGGCCGTCGTCTACCACAGTGACAACTTGGAGCTCTCCGAGCAGTTCGACGGCACCAGCGGCTTCGAACGCAGTGTTCACAACCTGACCTGGAGCTACGCCGCCTACCTGTCCGCCATGCGCGCCCGGGCCGAGGCCGTATGACCCCGTGGCCGACCGACTCCCACCCCGACCACCGCTCCGGTCCCGGCTGCGCCCGGGACCTGGCAGAGGAGTAACTGCCCGATGTACGCGAAATTCCCCGACGGGGCGGCGAGGCGCACCGACCCCGCGGCGGCGGCCGAGGTGCTCTACGACGCCGTGATCGTCGGTGGCGGGATCGCCGGCGCCATCGTCGCCTCGCGGCTGGGAGAAGCCGGCAAGCGGGTGCTGATCCTCGAAGCCGGTCCGGCCGAGGACCTCACCCTGCGGGGCTACGAGGCCTACCTCGACCGCTTCTACTCGGCGATCAGCAAGGACAACCAGGCCCCCTACCCGGTCGTCGCCAACGCCCCGATGCCCCGCGGCACCGACGCCCGGCGCATCTTCCCGGGCGCGCCCGACGCCTCCGCCTACATCGTCCAGAACGGGCCCTTCGCCACCGACACCACCTACACGAGGGTCCTCGGCGGCACCACGATGCACTGGGAGGCCAAGACGCTGCGGATGCTGCCCGAGGACTTCCGGATGCGCACGCTCTACGGCGAGGGGGCCGACTGGCCGCTCGGCTACGAGGACCTCGCGCCGTACTACACCGAGGCCGAACGCGAGATCGGTGTCTCCGCCGACGTGGAAGACCAGGCCTACCTCGGGATCACCTTCGACGAGGGCTACGTGTTCCCCATGAAGGGCCTGCCCCTGTCCTACCTGGACCGGATGGTGGCCGGGGACATCGACGGGATGCCGGTCGAACTCGACGGGGAGAAGCGGGAGCTGCGGGTGCGGCCCTTCCCCCAGGGGCGGAACGGGATACCGAACCCGGCCTACGACGGCGGCAAGGGCTACGTGCCGCGGGGGGCCGTGAGCACGTACCAGGTCGAGGTGGGCGGGCGGTGCCAGGGCAACAACAACTGCGTGCCCATCTGCCCGGTGCAGGCGAAGTACAACGCCGGCAAGACCCTCGCCGCGGCCCTGCGGACCGGCCGGGTCGACCTGGTGGCCCAGGCGGTGGCCCACAAGGTGCACGTCGACGAGCGGACCGGGCGGGTGACCGAGATCGAGTACCGCCGCTACGACCGGCCCGACAGCCCCGGCTTCACCACCATGCGGGCCCGCGGTCGACTGTTCGTCCTGGCCGCCAACGCGGTGGAGAACCCCCGGCTGATGCTGGCCTCCGGCCTGCGAAGCTCCAGCGGCCTGATGGGGCGCAACTTCATGGACCACGCCTACCTGCTGGCGTGGGCCCTGCTACCCGAGGTGGCCGGCACCTTCCGCGGCACCAACTGCACCGGCGGCATCACCGACCTGCGCGGGGGCCGCTTCCGCCGCCGCCAGGCGGCGTTCAGCGTCGACATCCACAACGACGGCTGGGGTTGGGCCCGCGGGGCGCCGATGACCGACCTGATCGACCTGGTGGACGCCGGTGGTCGCTACGGCGAGTCCCTGCGCCAGGGCCTGGTGGACCGGGTGTCCCGCCAGTTGCAGTTGGCGTTCATGGTCGAGGTGCCGGCCGACCCGAGCAACCGGGTCACCGTGGACCCGGCCATCACCGACAGCCTGGGGAACATGCGGCCGATCCTCACGTACGACATCCCCGAGTACACGATGCGGGGGGTGGCCTACGCCCGGCAGCTGTCGAAACGGATCTTCGCCCGCCTCGGGGCCGAGGACCACACCGCGTACGATCCCGCCTTCTGGGGCTACGCCGTCCACACCGGCGAGGGGTACGAGATCCGCGGGGGCAACCACCTCGCCGGCACCCACGTGATGGGCCGCGACCCGTCGACCTCGGTGGTCAACGCGGATCAGCGGTGCTGGGACCACGAGAACCTCTACCTGGTCGGCGGCGGCAGCATGCCCACCGTGGGCACCTCGAACGTGACGCTCACCGTCGCCGCCCTGTGCCTGCGCAGCGTCCGGGTCATGCTGGCCCAGCTCGCGTCCGAGACCGCTCCGATCCACCTGACCTCTCACGGCGCCGCCCGGGGCCGGTCCCCGGAGGTGGCCCAGTGACCGCGTCGACCATCGACAACCGTGACGACCTGATCAGCTACCTGCACGCGGCGATGGCCCTGGAACACGCGACCATTCCCCCCTACCTGACCGCGTACTACTCCATACGCTCCGGCACCAACTCCGACGCCGCCCACATCATCCGGGTGGTCGCGGTGGAGGAGATGCTCCACCTGACCCTCGCCGCCAACGTGCTGAACGCCATCGGCGGCACACCCGACCTGACCCTGCCGGGCTTCGTGCCGACCTATCCGGCCTACCTCCCCGACGGGGAGGACGACTTCACCGTCGACCTGCGGCCGTTCTCCCCCGAAGCGGTGGAGACGTTCTGCAGGATCGAGCGGCCGGGCGAGGCCCCCGGCGCCGGCTCACGACTGGTCCGCACCGCGGACCGCGCCAGGCCGGTCCTGGTCTCCAGCCCGACGGTCGAGGGGATGCGCTTCTACAGCATCGGTGAGTTCTACGAGGAGATCATCGAAGGGCTGGAGAAGGTGGCGGCCGACGACCCCGGGCTCTTCTGCGGGGATCCGACCCTGCAGGTGGGCCCCGAGTACTTCTACTCCGGAGGCGGCACGGTGACCACCGTCCGCGACCTGGATTCCGCCCGGCGGGCGCTGCGCGCCATCGCGGCCCAGGGCGAGGGCCTCGATTCGGGCGTCCACGACGCGGACGGGGAGCTGGCCCACTACTACCGGTTCCGGCAGCTGCAGCTCGGCCGCTACTACCAGGTGGGCGACCGCCCCGACTCGCCCTCGGGGCCGCCGCTCGGCGTCAGCTGGGACGACGTGTACCGGCTGAAGGTGAGCGCCCGGCTGTCCGACTACCCGGCGGGATCCGAACTCGCCCGCGCCGCCCGGGGGTTCAACGCCGACTACGGAGCCTTCCTGGCCCTGCTCACCAAGGCGTTCAACGGTAGGCCCGGCCTCCTGCAAGACGCCGTCTGGTACATGTTCCGCCTGCGCGACGGATTCAACCGGCTGGTCCGCAACCCGCTGCCGGGCAGTGGCGGCCTGAACGCCGCGCCGACCTTCGAGGTCCCGACCGCGGTCGACTCCGGTCCGCACGCTCCTCGGACCGTCGGCGGGACGCCCCGGGCGGTGACGCGGTGACCGACCAGTCGTTCGAGGAGTTCCTCCACCTGTCGGTCGACCTCACCGCCTTCGAGGAGACCGAACTGCTCGGCACGGGTCTGGCCCACCAGTACCTGGCCAAGGTGCGGGCCGCCTGCGGCGGCGAGGTCGTCTCCGCGCTCCTGGACGCCCACCGGGCGGCCCGGGCCGACGCGGCCGACGGTGTCGGAGGCCATGACCCGGCCGTGCTCGACCGGGCCCTGCGCCACCGGATCTTCAGCGACGACCGGCTCGGCCCGGTGGCCCGCAATGTGATCAAGCTCTGGTACGCCGGGATGTGGTACGGCCTGCCACCCGAGTGGACCGACTGTTACGGGGCCCGCACGGCCGCCGAGACCGCCACGGTCACCGCCGCCTCCTACCAGGAGGGGCTGCTGTGGCCGGCCATCGGGGCCAACCCTCCGGGGGCCAAGGCGCCCGGCTACGGCTCCTGGGCTCAGCCGCCCCGCATCGATGACCGCTACCTGCGAGGGGGAGCAAAATGACGGAACTGGGTGACCGCCTCAGCCCGGACAAGGTGAAGCTCGGCGTCTGCTGCACCCTGTGGTGGAACGACGACTTCCCCACCATTGACGCCGGCATCTCCTTCGGCCAGGCCGTCAGCGAGATGGCGCTCGCCGGCTTCCAGGGCTGCAGCATCGGGCACAAGTACCCCTCCGACGCCGCCGCTCTCAAGGCCGCTCTCGACCTCCGCGGCCTGCGGGTGTCCGAGCCCTGGACGAGCACGTACTTCACGATCGGCAGGATGCGGCAGAAGACCATCGCCGCCTTCGAGAAGACGCTGCGCCAGGTCAAGGCGCTGGGTGGCACCGAGTTGGTCGTGGCCGAGTTCGGAGCTTCGTCGCACCTGCTGCCCGTCGATGTGTTCGCCAACCGCCCGGTCTTCACCGACGCCCAGTGGGACGACTTGACCTCGGGCCTGGAGGAGCTCGGCAAGATCGCCAACTCGGCCGGGATGAAGCTCAGTTACCACCACCACATGGGTACCGGCGTGATGACCCGGGCCGACGTCGACCGGCTGATGGCTTCGACCGATCCGGCCCTGGTCCATCTGCTGCTCGACACCGCCCACATCGCCTTCGCCGGCGACGATCCCCTGGACCTGGCCCGGGCCCACGCGGACCGCATCGGCCACGTCCACCTGAAGAGCATCCGGCCCGAGGTCGTGAAACGGGTGCGCGGCGAGGGCCTGTCGTTCCAGGAGGGCGTCGAGCTCGGTGTCTTCACCGTGCCCGGAGACGGCGCGATCGACTTCCGGCCGATCCTCGAGGTGCTGGCCGAGGCCGACTACCGGGGGTGGCTCGTCGTGGAGGCCGAGCAGGACCCGAACAAGGCCGTCCCGCTCGAGTACGCCATGAAGGCCCGCGCCTACCTCGCCGACGTCCTGGGCTGGTAGCGAACGCCGCGGCACCGCCGTCGGGTTCCGGTCGCGGAGCCCGACGGCCCGCATCACCCGGTTCGGACCGGCACCCCGTTCAGAACAGCGAGGACACCAGGGATGAACGCGACATTCAAGCGGGACGTGTTCTTCAGCTTCTTCATGTTCACGGCCGATCTGAGGCCGCAGGACTCGGATTACACCCAGGTACTGATCAACCATCTGCAGGCCCTCACCGACATGGGCTACGACGGTTTCGACCTGCACATCGCCTCCCGGGCCGCGACCGTCGACCATCGGCTCGAGGTCGAGGCCTACGTCGGTCTCAAGAAGGCGTTCGACGAGGCGGGGCTGGCGGAGGTGAAGTTCACCACCAACGTCGGGACCACGCGGACCTTCGACCCGACCTCGCCCTATGCGGAGCAGCGCGGACAAGCCCTGTCCTACCTCAAGTCACGCGTGGACATCACCCGGGTCCTGGGGGGCGACTCGATCATGTCAGGGCCGTTCCTCTACCCCTACGGGGTCTTTCCCGTCACCGACGCCAATGAGCCGATGTGGGGCGACGCCCTCCAGGATTGGATGAAATCGCGCTACCAGGCGGCGCGTTCGGTCTTCGAGGAGCTGGCGGAGTACGCCGCGGCGCAAGGGGTGAAGCTCGCCATCGAGCCCGTCAAGAGCTGGGAGACTCCCCCGCCCAACATGGTCTCGGAGGTGCTGGACTTCCTCGACGGACTCGGACCCTCGGGGGGCGGCGTCACGATCGACACGGCACAAGTGGTGATGGAGAGTCAGGGGCCGTCGGTCTTCAGGGACAACGTCGCCCGGGCCGCACGGCAGGACCGGCTCTGCTACGTGCACCTGTCCGCTCCGGACCGCGGTGCGGTGCGGGACAGCTGGATCCCGTGGGACATCGTGGTGAACGAGATCGAGCCGGTGTACCGCGGGCCCTACCTGGTCGAGGTGTTCAACGCGATCCCGCCGTTCGACAGTTCCATGCGCATGGCCCGCCGGCGCTTCTGGCGGCCCGGTGAGGACGCCCCGGTGCCCGGCGTGGCCAGTGCCTACGACGTCGCCCTGGCGGCGTTGCAGGAAGTGCGGGAGCAGATCCCTTCCGCCTGAGTCCCTCCGTCACGTCAGTGAGGTCCCCCATGCCAGCTCAGGTGTCCGATCCCATCATCATGGTCGTGAAGCAGACGGGCGGTGTCCGCATTCACACCTTCGTCTCGTCCTTCGCGTACGGCAACATCGCCAACGCCACGCATGTCATCGAGACCGAGAACCAACTGGTCCTCGTCGACGGGCAGTTCCTCGTGCCCTATGCGAGGGCGTTCAGGGAGTACGCGGACGGCCTCGGCAAGCCGATCGAGAGGCTGTACGTCTCCCACCGGCACCCCGACCACTGGTTCGGCGTGGGAGCCGCGTTCAGCGACGTCACGGTCCACGCGCTGCCCGAGACCATGGGCTTCATCCAGGACCACGGGGAAGCCTCGAGGAGTGACCACTGGAAACTCGGCGACCTCGTGCCGGACCGGATAGTCGTCCCGCAGAAGGCGGCCGGTCCGGGCGAGGAGACGATCGACGGGGTCCGGTACGTCTTCGACCGGGTGACCGAGACCGAAATCGACTACCACCTCACCATCAAGCTTCCCGAGCTGGGCGTCTACTTCACCCAGGACCTGGTCTACAGCGGCACCCACCTGTACCTGACGCAGCACATGGACCACTGGATCCGGGTCCTGCAGGAAATGCTGCTGGAGGACTACGAACTGTTCCTGCCGGGCCACGGCCTGCCGGCCGACAAGAACGAGGTCGCCCGCAACATCGAGTACCTTTCGGCCGCCCGGCAGGCGGTGGGCGACGGCCTGGCGGGCGACGCCTTCAAGGACTTCTTGCTCCAGCGGTATCCCGAACGCAAATGCCCGGGCATCTTCGACATCTACCTGCCCCGGCTGTTCGGCGGCGCGAGCGACTACTGACCCGGAGGTCACCGTGAACCAGCGCTACGCGGTAGGACAGTACTTGGTGGACCGGCTCCGCCAGTTGGGCCTGGAGCACCTGTTCTCCATCGCGGGTGACTATTCGATCGAATGGTTGAACCGGTACGTCACGCCGAGCAGCATCGAAATCGTGGAGGAAGTCAACGAGGTCAACGCCGGGTACGCGGCGGACGGGTACGCGAGACTGAAGGGCATCGGGGCCCTCTGCGTCACGTATTCCGCCGGCGCGTTGTGCGCCGTGAACGCCGTCGCGGGTGCCTACGTCGAGAAGGTGCCGCTGGTGCTCGTCAATGGCACACCGAGCATCAAGAAGACCCTCACCTTCGAGCAGACCGGGTTCAGTGCGCACCACTTCATCAGCGGCCGCGAGACGGATCTCCAGTCGTTCGAGCACATAACGGTCGCGGCCGTGCGCATCGAGAATCCCGACCTGGCGCCGGGGCTGATAGACCACGCACTCACCCGGTGCATAAGCGAGCGGCGCCCGGTGTACATCGAGCTCCTCCAGGACATGGTCGACCTGGAGTGCGAGCGCCCGCGAGGGACCCTGAAGCCGACCCGGATCCTGTCGGACCAGACCAGCCTGGAGGAGTCGGTCGCACGGATCCGCACCAGGCTCGAGAACGCCGAGAACCCGCTCATCTGGATCGGGGTGGAGGTCGACCGCCTCGGCCTGCAGGAGAAGGCCCTGCGGCTGATCCGGCAACTGAACGTGCCGTTCGTCACGGAACTCCTGAGCAAGGCCGTCCTTTCCGAGGACGACGAGCTGTTCGTCGGCGTCCTCGACGGCCAGGCGTCATCGACGGCCGTGACGGACCTGGCCGGGGCGGCCGATTTCATCCTTGCCCTCGGCGTGTGGCTGACGGACATCAACTCACTGGGCTGGACCCCGGACTTCGACAAGTCCGCGTTCGCGTCGCTGGACGCGGTGAAGCTCGGAACCTATTTCGGCGGGCAGGTCGCCCTGGAGCACCTGCTGGACGGGCTGCTGGCCGCGGAGCAGATCACGCCCAGGGCGCGGAAGCTGCCGGAGAGGCCGGCCCGGAGCATCCCGGCCGTCGGACCGACCGACGTGATCACGTACCAGGGTTTCTACAACTTCGTCCAGCAGTACGTCGACCGGGACACCATCGTCGGCAGTGACGCGAGCATGAACTACTTCGGTAGCCTGCTGCTCGATGTGCCCGCTCCGGGCGGATTCATCGTCCAGTCGTCCTACTCGTCGATCGGCTACATCTCAGCGGCCGCGACGGGTGTCTGCCTGGCGAAGAAACACGACCAGCGGGTCATGGTCTTCTCCGGTGACGGCGGATTCCAGATGACCGCCCAATGCCTCTCGACGCAGACCCGTTTCGGACTGGATCCGATCATCTTCGTCATCGACAACGGAGTCTACGGCGTGGAGCAGTGGCTCGCCGATTCGACGGTCTTCCACACCGACAAGCCTTTCTACCGGTCCTGCGTCCTCCACCGGTGGAACTACAGCAGGCTGTCGGAGGTATTCGGTTGCCAGGGATGGGAAGTCAGCACGTACGGAGAACTGGGCGCTGCCGTGACGGCTGCGCTGGCGAACACCGGCAGCCCGTCCATCATCCAGGTCCGGGTGCCCGACAAGTCGATCCCCGACAACGCGAACTGGAAGACCCGGTAGCAGGACGAATATCGACGGTAAAACCGAGGAAAGGACAAGAACGATGCCGACGAAGATCACAGCGATTTTCGAGAACCCGCAGGACCCCGACGCCTTCGAGGCCGGTCACGACGACCAGGTCGCGCTCGCGAAGAAGATCCCCGGCGTCAAGCGGGTGGAGAGCGCCAAGGTGTGGCCGAAGGAGGACGGCAGCCCGACCCCGGCCTACCGGGTGCTCGACCTGTACTTCGCCGACTACGACGCGGCCAGTAGGGCCGTGACGACCGAGGAGGCGTCGGCGTTCGTCTCCAAGGTCTTCGAGCTGGCGACCGGCGGTGTGCGGCTCCTCTTCGCGGACGTCGAGGAGGCCTGACGGTCCGACGCGGAACGCCCGGCCGGGGTCTCCCGGCCGGGCGTTCCGCTTGGAGGGCGGGATTCCTGACGGTCCGTCAGATGCGGTTGCGTGTCCGTCAGCCGTTCCCGTCCGGCTCGGTGGCCGAGGGGGGCAGCGGCTGCTCCGCCCAGATGATCTTGCCCTGCGGGGAGTACCTCGTGCCCCAGCGCCTGGTGAGCTGCGCCACCAGGAACAGCCCGCGGCCGCCCTCGTCCGTCGTCGCCGCGTACTTCAGGTGCGGGGAGGTGTTGCTGCCGTCGGCCACCTCGCAGATCAGACCGCGATCGCGCAGCAGCCGCAGGCGCACCGGCGGCGTGCCGTAGCGGATGGCGTTGGTGACCAGCTCACTGAGCACCAGCTCGGTGCTGAACTCCAGCTCGGCCAGGTTCCACTCGTCCAGCTTCGCGGCGGTCCACGCCCGTATCTCGGCGACGGCGGCCGGATCGAACGGGACCTCGCGGTCGGCGACCCGTTCCGCACCGAGCACCCGCGTCTTCGCTATCAGCAGTGCCACGTCGTCCTGTTGACGCTCCGGCAGGAGTTCATCGAGCACGGCCTGGCAGTTCTCGTCCGGCTGCCGGTGGTGCTGGGCCGAGAGCGCCTGGCGCAGCAGTTCCATGCCGACGTCGAAGTCCCGGGTGCGGTCCTCGATCAACCCGTCGGTGTAGAGGGCGATCTGGGTGCCTTCGTCCAGGTGGACCCGGCCGGTCTCGAACGGCATCCCGCCGCCCGCACCCAGTGGCGGGCCGATCGGAAGCTCCGGGAAGACGACGCTGCCGTCGGGCCTGAGCAGCGCGGGCGGGGGGTGTCCGGCCCGGGCGATGGTGCAGAGCCGGGAGACCGGATCGTAGATCGCGTACAGGCAGGTGGCTCCCGTGACCCCGGTGCCGGTGCCGTCGTCGGTCTCCTCCTGGTCGATGCGGTCCACCAGCTCGTCGAGGTAGCCGAGCAGTTCGTCCGGCGGGAGGTCGAGGGCGGAGAAGTTGTGCACGGCGGTCCGCAGTCGGCCCATGGTGGCCGCGGCGTGCAGTCCGTGGCCGACCACGTCACCCACCACCAGGGCGACCCGGCTGCCGGGCAGCGGGATCACGTCGAACCAGTCGCCGCTGACCCCGGACTGTGCGGGCAGGTAGCGGTGCGCGACGCACAGGGCGCTCTGCTCCGGGAGGGCGCGCGGCAGCAGACTGCGCTGCAACGTCACGGCCATGGCGTGCTCACGGGTGTAGCGGCGGGCGTTGTCGATGCTGACGGCGGCCCGCGCGACCAGCTCCTCGGCCAGCGCCAGGTCCTCGCCGTCGAACGGCTCGGGCTTCTGCGCCCGCCAGAAGTTGGCGACGCCCAGGATGATGCCGCGCGCCTTCAGCGGAGCGCTGATGAGCGAGTGGACTCCGTAGTCGACGATTCGCCCGGTCCAGACCGGATCCTGGGCCCGCCAGCCGGGGGCGTCCGAGAGGTCGGGCACCACCTGCGAACGCCCGCTGTCGAAACCCCGGGCCTGCGGGCTGGACGGGACGAAGGCGATCAGCTTGCCGCGCGGGTAGAAGGGATGGTCCTCGCGGATCCCGTGAACCGTGACGCGGCGCAGGTCCATCCCGGTGCCGGTGGGCTCGTCGCCCACCAGGACGGGATCGGCGAGGTCGACGGTGACGAAGTCCGCGAGGCCGGGAACGGCGACCCGGGCCAGCTCCTCGGCCGTGCGCGCGACGTCGAGGGTCGTGCCCACGCCGACGCCGGCCTCGTAGAGCAGCGCGAGGCGGTTGGCCGCCACCTCGGCCTTGCCGGACAGCGCCAGCAGCTCGGTGGAGTCGCGGATGGTGGCGACCGTTCCCATGCCCTTGCCGTGGCGGTCCGTCGACCGCTGGTTCACCACGAGCAGCCGGCCTCCCGCCTGGTGCACCTCGTCCGTGGCCACCCTGCCGGACATCAGCAGCTCCGCGGTGTCCGGGTCGAGGTCGTGCAGTTCGCCCAGGTGCCGGCCCTCCGCGTCGGCCGGCAGCCCCAGGAGCTCCCTCGCCTCATCGTTCGCCAGGAGCAGCCGCCCGTCCTGCCCGACGATGACCACGCCCTCCCGCACCGCGTGCAGCACGGCGTCGTGGTGCTCGTACATCCGGGTCATCTCGGCCGGCCCCAGGCCGAGCGTCTGCCGCTTCAGCCGCCTGGCCACCAGGGCGGTCCCGGTCGTCGCCACAGCGAGTGCGACGGCGCCGGCCCCGAGGATGACCGGCACTTGCCGGTTGCTGGCCGTGGTGACGTTGTTGACCTTGAGTCCGGCCGACACCAGGCCCACGACCTTGCCGTCGGGTGCGTTGACGGGAACGATCGCCTGGACCTCGTGACCGAGCGGCCCGTGCACGCTCTCCGTGTAGACGCGGCCCTGCAGTGAGGGGCCGATCGTTCCGACGAACGGCTTGCCGATCTCTTGCGGCAGGGGGTGCGTGTAGCGGATCCCCTGGGTGTTCATGATGACGATGAAGTCGACGCCGGCCGGTCCGCGCGCCGCCTCCGTCAGCGGCTGCAGGATCGCCGACGGGTTCGGGGACTGCAGCGCGGCGATGATCCCGGGCGAATGCGCGAACGACTCCGCGACGGCCACCGACCGGTTGCGCGCCTCCGTGTCACTGGTGTGCCGCTCCTCGAGGACCAGCGCCAGGATCGCTCCGAGGACGAGCAGCAGCACGACCACGACCTGCAGCACGAACATCTGTCCGGCCACGCTGCGGGACTTCTTCCGATGAAGCCTCTTCGCGGTCGGCGACTGCTTGGCCACGGCCCGGATACGGTCGGTGAATTCGACCATGCGTCATTTCTAACACCAGGGCATGGGCAACTACGAAGCCCTGCTGCCGTTCGGGCGCCGCCGATTCCCCGGGCTGACGACCGCCCGGTGCGGGTGCCCGTCCGCCCTGGTGGAGCAGGCGTCGGAGCCGCGTCGACCGATCGCCGCCGCCGCGCCCCTGCGCACCGCGGGTGCGCCGCACGGGCACGGGGTCGGCGGCGCGGGTCCCGCACGGGCGGCGCACGGCCCGCGCCCAGTGCCCGGCGCGCGGGCGGCCCGCGCCCGGCGCGCCGGCCGTCAAGGCAGCAGGCCGTGCTCGCTCAGTGCCAGCCGCAGCGCTCGAACCGCGTAGAAGCAGCGGGACTTGACCGTTCCTTCGGGCACCCCGAGCAGCGCGGCGGTCTCGGCGAGCGAGCGGTGGTTGAAGTAGACCTCGGTGAGCACCGCCCGGTGCGCGTCGCTGAGCGAGGACAGCGCCTGGCGGACGGACCAGCTGTTGAGCAGGCGGTCGATGTCGTTGCCGAGCTCGGACTCGCCGGCGAAGAGCGTGAAGTCCGGTGCGCCCACCTCGGCGGGGCGGCTGCTGCGCGCCCGCAGGTGGTCGATGAGCAGGTTCCGGGCCACCCGGTAGAGCCAGGGCAGCGGCGTGCCGCGCTCGGCGGCGAGGATCTCCGGGTGGTGCCAGGCGCGGACGAAGGTCTCCTGGGTGAGGTCCTCGGCCAGCTGGGGGTCACCGAAGGTCCGCTTGGCGAGGTAGCCGTGCACGGCCTGGTGGTGCGTGGTGAGCAGCCGGGTGAAGTCGGCGGCGGCCATCCGCGGCGCGGCGGCGGCCCGGGCCTGACGGGTGGCGTCCGGGGCGAGCTCGGTCATGGTGGTCCTTCGAACAGGTGCTGACGGCCCCAGGTGGGGCGCTCGGTCCGAGGCTCGCGTCGGGCCGTGCGCGCGGGCATCCGCCAACTGCCGCTCGTGTTCCGGCCGCCCCGGCGGTCCCCGGCCCGCGGGCGGCCGCTCACTGCGGCCGGAGCGGGGGGCGAACGGTCGACCGGCGGGCTCGATGTGCCGGGCCGGGCACCGCAGACTGCCTGCCACACCAGCGCTGACCTGCGCCTTTGCGCCAGCCGGCGGATGCTCGGCGCGGGCGCCCGCCGGGCGGCCGCGCCGATCCGCCACCGAACGGGCGGCTCGGGCTGCTGGGGGCGGGCTGATCGGCCTGATCGGGCTGCGGGGGGGGCTGACCGGGCTGCGGACACCTGCCGCGGGAGCGGGACCGGAGAGGTCCGGGACGGGGTCGGGAAGGAGATCAAGGAATTCTGAACCCGGCCTGCGTGCCGTCCGTCAAGGCGGCCAGGGAGGCCGGACCAGGCCGACCCAGCACCCGCCGGCCCCTCTCGCGCCAAGGGGCCGGCGGGCCCAATCCCGTGCGGTGCGTCCCGATCCGACGCTCCGCCCAGCTCATGAGAGGTCGACGAAAGACATGCTCGAACAAGACCGCGAGGTCGGCGGGACCGGTGTCCCGTCCACTCGCGCGGCCGTGACCGCGGAACGGGTCCTGGCGGGCATCTGCCTGGCCGTGCCCGTGGTCGCCCTGCTCTCGGTCCCCTCGTACAGCCGCAGTACGCCGGAGCTCGGCGGAATGCCGTTCTTCTACTGGTACCAGCTGCTGTGGGTGCCGCTGTCGGCGCTGTTCACCTGGTCCGCGTACTTGCTGCTGAGCCGGGACGAGAAGCGCCGCGCGGCGCACCGCGGCGGTGACGCCCGATGACGCCGCTCGCCGCCAAGGTGAACGCGCCCGCGCTCACGGTGTTCCTGCTGCTGCTCGCGCTGGTCACCGTCCTGGGCTTCCTGGCCGCCCGCTGGCGCCGGGCCGCCAACACCCGCCACCTGGACGAATGGGGCCTGGGCGGCCGCTCGTTCGGCACCTGGGTGACCTGGTTCCTGCTCGGCGGTGACGCCTACACCGCCTACACCTTCGTCGCGGTGCCCGCCGCCGTGTTCGCCACCGGGGCGGCCGGCTTCTGGTCGGTGCCCTACGCCGCCATGGTCTACCCGCTGGTCTTCCTGCTGCTGCCGCGGCTGTGGTCGGTGGCCCGGGTGCACGGCTACGTCACCCCGGCCGACTTCGTCCGCGGCCGCTACGGCTCCCGGGCGCTGGGACTGGCGGTCGCGCTCACCGGCATCCTCGCCACCATGCCGTACATCGCGCTCCAACTGGTGGGCCTGGAGGCGGTGCTGAACGTCATGGGCCTCGGCGGCGGCCCCGGCGCCTCGCCGCTGGTCAAGGACCTGCCGCTGCTGCTGGCCTTCGCCGTGCTGGCCGCCTACACCTACTCCTCCGGCCTGCGCGCGCCCGCCCTGATCGCGTTCGTCAAGGACACCCTGGTGTACCTGGTCGTCCTGGTGGCGGTCGTCTACCTGCCCATGCGGCTGGGCGGCTACCACCACATCTTCGACACCGCCGCCGCCAAGTACCGGGCCGTCAGCCCCGCCACCCACCAGCCGGTCGGCTCGCTCGTCCCCGGGTCGTCGGCCCAGTGGGCGTACGCCACGCTGGCGCTCGGCTCGGCCCTGGCCCTGTTCATGTACCCGCACACCGTCACCGGCGTGCTCGCCGCGAAGTCGCGCCGGACCGTCCGGCGCAACATGGCGCTGCTGCCCGCCTACTCGCTCCTCCTCGGGCTGCTCGCGCTGCTCGGCTTCATGGCCGTGACCGACGGCGTCGGCAAGGGCGTCAAGGGCTACAACGCACAGCTCGCGGTGCCGCAGCTGTTCGCCGACCTGTTCCCCGGCTGGTTCGCCGGCGTCGCCTTCGCGGCGATCGGCATCGGCGCGCTGGTCCCGGCCGCGATCATGTCCATCGGCGCGGCCAACCTCTTCACCCGCAACGTCTACAAGGAGTTCGTCCGGCCCGGCGCCACCGCCGAGCAGGAGACGAAGGTCGCCAAGTACGTCTCGCTGCTGGTCAAGTTCGGCGCGCTGGTCTTCGTCCTCGGCACCGACCAGCAGCTCGCGATCAACCTGCAGCTGCTCGGCGGACTGTGGATCCTGCAGACCGTGCCGACCATCGGCGCCGGTCTCTTCACCCGCTGGTTCCACCGCTGGGCGCTGCTGGGCGGTTGGGCCGTCGGCATGGCCTACGGCAGCTGGCAGGCGTACGGCATCGCAAGCCCCGCCACCAAGCACTTCGGTGGCAGCACCGCGCTGATCCCGCTGATCGGCCGCACCGGCTACATCGGCCTGACCGCCTTCGTGCTCAACCTGGTCACCGCCACCGCGCTCACCGTGCTGCTCCGCGCGCTGCGCGCGCCCCAGGGCGCCGACGAGACCCGGCCCGCCGACTACCGGGCGGAGGTCGGTGACGGGACCGGCCCCAGCGACCACCAGCCCGACGCCGGCAGCCCGGCGGCAGCGGACACCGGCGACCACCAGCCCGACGCCGGCAGCCCGGCGGCAGCGGACGCCGGCGGCCCGGAACCGGCCCCCGCCACCGCCCCCACGGGCTGAACACGCGAAGGCAGCAGATGAGAACCGCCTCCACCACGGTGCCGCGCCCCGCCCCGCCCGTCGGGTCGGGCCCGGCCCTCCTCGACCGCGTCCGCGCCGGCCTGATCGGCGACGGCGAGGTGCTGAACGGGCCCTACGGCCCCCGGCGGACGACGTACGCCGACTACACCGCCTCCGGCCGGTCGCTCGACTTCATCGAGGACCACGTCCGGGAGGCGGTCCTCCCCCACTACGCCAACACGCACACCGAGAGCTCCGCCACCGGCCTGCAGACCAACCGGCTGCGGGAGGACGCCCGCGCACTGATCCACCGGGCGGTCGGCGGCACCGACGACCACCTGGTGCTGTTCTGCGGCTCCGGCAGCACCGCCGCCGTCAACCGGCTGGTGGCCCTGCTCGGCCTGGCCGGCCCCGCGTCCTCGGCCGAGGTGCCGGCCGAGCGGCGGCCGGTGGTCTTCGTGGGCCCGTACGAGCACCACTCGAACGAGCTGCCCTGGCGGGAGTCGGCCGCCGATGTGGTGGTGATCCGCGAGGACGCCGACGGCCGCATCGACCTGGCCGACCTGCGGGCCCGGCTCGTCCGCCACGCCGGCCGGCCGTTGAAGATCGGCAGCTTCTCGGCCGCGTCCAACGTCACCGGCATCCGCTCCGACACGGACGCCATCGCCCACCTGTTGCACGCCCACGGCGCGCTGTCCGTCTGGGACTTCGCGACCGCCGGCCCCTACCTGCCGATCCGCGTCGGTGGGTCGGCGCCCGGGCGCGGCGACCACAAGGACGCCGTGTTCCTCTCCCCGCACAAGTTCGTCGGCGGCCCGCAGACCCCGGGCGTCCTGGTGGTGCGGCGCCAGCTGATCCGCAACGCGGTGCCGACCGCGCCGGGCGGCGGCACCGTCTCCTACGTGAGCCCCGCCGACCACCGCTACCTCGACGATCCGGTGGCCCGCGAGGAGAGCGGCACCCCGGCGATCGTGGAGTCGATCCGCGCCGGGCTGGTCTTCGCCCTCAAGGAGGCGGTCGGCACCGAACTCATCCACACCCGGGAGGAACGGGCCTGGCGGGCGGCGCTCGCCCGCTGGCGGGACAACCCCGACATCGTGGTGCTGGGCAACGTCGACGTGCCGCGCCTGCCCGTGGTCTCGTTCCTGATCCGCCACGAGGAGCAGTTCCTGCACCACAACTACGTGGTGGCGCTGCTCAACGACCTCTTCGGCATCCAGGCCCGCGGCGGCTGCTCGTGCGCCGGCCCTTACGGCCACCGGCTGCTGGGCATCGGCCCCAAGCGTTCGGAGGCCTTCCGCGAGCAGATCGTCGAGCACGGCTTCGACGGCCTCAAGCCCGGCTGGACCCGGGTCAGCTTCCCGTACTTCATGTCGGACACGGTCCGGGACTACGTCGTCGACGCGGTCGACCTGATCGCCGCCGAGGGCCACCGCCTGCTGCCCGACTACCGCTTCTGCCCCCGCACCGGCCGCTGGCGCCACCGGGCGGCCGCCGGCGATCCACCGCTGCGACTGACCGACCTGCGCTTCGACGGGCCCGACCCGCTCGGCCGGCCGGCCCGCCGTCCGCCCCTGGGGGAGGATGCGCTCCGCGGCCACCTCGCCGAGGCGCGGGCGCTGCTCGCGGGGCGGCGACCCGAGGCCCGGGCGCCGCTCGGGGGGCTCCGGGCGGCGGCGCCCGGCGGGCCGAACGGGCTGCCCGCCGGCTTCGAGGCGCTGCGCTGGTTCCCGCTCCCGCCCACGACCTGAGCCCGGCCACGGGCGCGAGCACTTGGGCCTGGCCGGAGGCGGCCCCCACGGCCTGGGCCGACCGCCGCTTGCGGATCATGGAGAATGGGGGCTGATCAGCGGTCGGCAGCCGGCAGCGCGACCGGCCTGCGGTGGCGACCTGCCGTTGCCGCCGCGGGAGTGGCAGGCCGGCAGCGGGTGAGGAGCGGATCGGATGGCGGAGCGGCACGCCCGTGCGGCGGCCGGCCCCGCGCGCCTGGTCGGGCGCGCCACGCAGACCGCCCGGCTGCGCGAACGCCTGGCGGCCGGGCTGCGCGGGCGGGGCGGTTCGCTCTTCGTGTCGGGCGAGGCCGGTGCCGGGGTGACCAGCCTGCTGGAGTGCTGCCTGCCCGAGGCGGTGGACGCGGGGGCGCAGGTCTGGCGCGGGGCCGCCGACGAGCTCGGTCGGCGGCTGCCGCTGCTGCCGTTCCTGGAGTGCCGCACCGCCGACGGGCTCCCGCTCTACCGCTCCGACCCGGAGCTGGCCGACCTCGCCAGGGCGGGCGGCGGGGGTGTCTCGGTCACGGCGACCAGCGGTGTGCTGCTGGAGGTCGTGACGGAGCAGTGCGCCCGGGGGCCGTTGGTGGTGCTGATCGACGACGCGCAGTGGCTGGACGAGGCGTCGGTGGCGCTGTGGCAGCGGCTGGACCGGCTCGCCGCCGAGCTGCCCCTGGTCCTGCTCGGCGGCCTGCGCGGCGGCACGTGGGCGCAGCCCGTGGCCCGGCTGGTCGGCACCGCCGCGGAGCGCGGCGACCTGGTCGAGCTGCGGCCGCTGCCGCCGGACGAGGCCGTCGAACTCGCCCGGCGGCACCTCGGCGCGGCTCCGGGTGCGGGGCTGCGCCGGCTGGTGCCCGAGGCCGGCGGCAACCCCCGCTTCCTGCTGGACCTGCTCGACGCCCTCGAGCACGCCGGAGCGTTGCACCGCACCGGGCGGGAGGTCGACGTCGCCGACGGCACCGCGGCGATAGCGTTCACCGAGGTCGCCCGGCTACGGCTGGTCGAGCTGTCGGAGGACGCCGCCGACCTGCTGCGGACGGCGGCCCTGCTCGGCCGTCGCGCGGAACTCGCCGACGTCGCCGCGGTGTCCGGCCGCTCGGCGACCTCGCTGCTCACGGCGGTCGAGGAGGCGGTCTCGGCCGGACTGCTGGTCTCCCGGGAGACCGGGCTGGAGTTCCGCCACCCGGTGTTCTGGCGGGGTGTCGTCGACAGCATCCCCGCGGTCCTGCGCAGGGTGCTGCGGCGCGATGCCGCGCGGCGGCTGGCCGGGGTGGGCGCGGACGTGGCGCAGGTCGCCCGGCTGCTCGCCGAGTCCGGCCCGCAGCTGGACGACTGGGCCGCGAGCTGGCTGCACGACCAGGCCGCCCTGCTGGTCGAGCGGGCACCGGAGACGGCCGTGCCGCTGCTGCGAACCGCGCTGGAACACGGTCGCGCCGACGACCGGGCGGTCGGGCTCCGGGCGGTACTGGCCCGTGCCATGCTGCGCACCCGCCGCTACCGCGAGGCGATGGAGCTGGCCCGGCAGATCCTCGCCACCGCGACCGATCCGGCCCTGACCGCCGCCGTGGCCTGGGACTTCGTCCGCGGCCTCCACCTGGCCGGCGGGCACACCGAGGCCGCCCGGGTGTGCCGGGAGCAGCTCGCCCGGCCGGGCGTGCCGCCGGTGCTGCGGGCCCGGCTCGGCGCGGCACTGGCCTTCTCCCTGCTCACCGTCGGTGACCGGCCCGGGCCCTGGCCGGCGGCGGGTCGGGACGCTGCCGAGGTCACGGCCGACCCGTGGTCCCGGGCGCTGCTGACCCTGTGCCGAGCGGTGCTGGCCCGCGCGGACGGTGACAGCGGCCGGGCACTGGAGCTGCTGGCGGACGCCCGTGACCGGCTGGCCGGACCAGGCGACGGCAGGCCCGGCCTGCGCGCCGTCGTGCTGGCCGAACTCGCCGACCTGTTGGGCGAGTTCGACAGATCCACCGAGGCAGACCAGGCCCAGGCGGAGGCCGAGGAGTGGGCCGGCCGGTCGGACTCGCGCGATCCGCGCTGGGCGGCCGTCGCCGGTTTCGTCCGCCAGGTGCGGGACGGCGACTGGACGGGTGCCGCCGCCGACTTGGCCGAGCTGTGCCGCCCCGAGGAGCCCCAGCCGATGCTCACCGCCCACTGCGCCCAGGCGGTGCGGCTGGCCGTCTGCGGCGAGCCGCGGGAGGCGGCCGCCCAGCTGGCGCAGGCCCGCCGACTGGCCGGCTCCCGGGCGGTCGGCTGGCAGGCCGTCATGCTGGCCGCCGCGGAGGCGCTGGCGGCCGAGCGCGAGGGGGACCCGCTGCGCGCCCTGCGGTCCCTGGAGACCGTGCTGACCGGGCGGTACGTCGGCGGGTACGCCTACCGGCTGCTGTGGGTGCCGCGGGCGGTGCGGCTCGCGCTGGCGACCGGCCACGCCGAAACGGCCGAGCGCTTCGTCGCGTTGGCCCGCGAGGCGGTGCGGGTGGAACCGCTGCCGAACCGGCTCCAGGTGCTCGGCTGGTGCGAGGCGCTGACGCACGCGGACGAGGTCGGGCTGGTCGCGGCGGCCGAGTACTTCCGTGCGGTCGGCCGCCGGACGCAGTCGGCCTGGGTGCTGGAGGACTTGGCCGCCGTGCGGGCGGAGCGCGGCAACGCCGCGGCGGCGCGCGCGGCGCTCACCGAGGCGCTGGCCCGCTACCGGGAGTCGGGCGCCGCTGCGGAGGCCCGCCGGGCCGAGGCGCGGCTGCGCTCGGCCGGCGTCGAGACCTCGGCGCACCGCCCGGCCGGCGGCGACCGACCGCCCAGCGGCTGGGCGGCGCTGACGCCGGCCGAGCTGACGGTGGCCCAGTTGGTGGGCCGGGGGCTGTCCAACCCGGAGATCGCGGCCAGGCTGGCCGTCTCCCCCCGGACGGTCCAGACGCACGTCTCGCGCGTGCTCGGCAAGCTCGGCGCCGAATCGCGGGTCGCCATCGCCAAGGAGCTGGCCCGCCAGGCTCACCGGGCCGCTCCCCCGGCCGGTTGACCGGGTGGCGTCCCCGCTCAGGCCGCCGCGGGGTCGGGCACGTGGTGGGGGATCTCCACCCGGGAGCGCAGTTGGAGTTTGGCCAGGATCCGGGAGACGTGGGTCTGCACGGTGCGGCGCGGCAGGTTGAGCTCGGCGGCGATCTGCGGGTTGGACAGCGGCCGGGCCGCCAGCAGGGCGATGCGCCGCTCGGTGGCGGTGAGGGCGTCCCAGCCCCGCTGCGGGCCGTCGAGTGCCGCCGACAGGCTGCTGACCACGCCGAGCCGCCGGTACCCGGCCAGCGCCTGGTCGGCGGCGGCCTCGGCCTTGCGGTGCTCACCGGCGGCGCGGTGCGCGAGCACGGCGTCGTGCAGCGCCTGGGCGCTCTCCAACGGCCGGTCGGTGTGCTGGTAGTAGGCCGCCACCTCGTGCAGCGCGGCCGCGTCGCCGGCGAGCAGCGCCGCGCAGTGCGCGGCGCTCTGCCGCCAGTACGGCACGGCGGCGCGCTCAGCCTCGGTGCGGCAGATCCCGGCCGCTCGGCGGGCGGTGGCGCGGTCGCCGGCGGCCAGCGCGCACCGGACCAGCTGGGGCAGCCAGCGGAAGCGGGCGTCCTGGTCGTTGACCCGGGCCGGGTCGAAGTGCTCCAGCAGGGCGGCCACGGCCTCGGCCGGCCGGCCCGCGCGGTCGGCCGCCACGGCCCGGGCCAGTCGCTGCCACTGCCCGGCGTGGACGTCGTACTCGCCGCCCGGCATGCCCGCGCACTTGTCGAGGTGGAACCGCAGCCGCTCCTCGTCCCCGCGGTACGCGGCGATGACGGCGAGCATCCCCTGGAGGAGGTAGAGCGACCAGTTCTCCGCCGGGTCCTCCTCGACGAGGTGCTCGACCTCGGCCGTCGCCTCGTCCCAACGCCCCTGCCGGAACCGGAGTTCGAAGAGGTCCAAGGTGGTCGCGTGCGGGGTGGCGCCGCCGAGCTGCCCGATGGTCGCGAGCAGCGACTCGACGGCGTCCTCGGTCTCGCCGCACCGGTCGAGCTGGTGCAGCGGGAGCAGCGTGCCGCCCTGGGCGATGGCCAGCATGAAGCGCAGCGAGGGGTCGCGGCGAAGCGCGTCGACGGCCTGGCCGGCCGCCCGGAGTGCGGCGGCCGGGTCCTCGCTGATCAGGAACTGGGACTTGAACCAGCAGGCCAGCCCCACCGCGAACCAGGCGCCGCAGGCCGTGCCCAGCTCGATGGCCCGGTCGGCGTGGCGGTGCGCCGCCTCCTTGTCGCCCAGGTTGTCCTCGGAGGTGGCCACGGTGGCCCAGATGGCGGCGACCCACTCGGGCGGCACGTCGCCCCTGGCGACGACCTGCTCGGCGAGCTCGACGACCTCGGTGAACCGGCCGCTGCGCTGCAGGTGGACGGTCAGCCGGTAGCTCGCTTCGCCGATCGCCGCGGGATCGGCGCTGTCGGCCAGCAGGCGACGGCACGACTCGGCCGCCTCGTCGTGGCGTTGCAGCCGCTGCAGGGCGGTGATCAGCGCCAGGTGGACGGCGGCGGCCGGCGCTCCGGTGCGGTCCGCGGTGAGCAGCGGTGACAGCAGCTCGACGGCGATGGCGGGAGCACGGTTGACCAGGGTCTCGGTGTGCTCCGTGAGCCAGCCCAGGGCCCAACTCCCCTGCGGCGCCCAGCCGCGGACCTCGCCGGCCGCGGCGGCCTTCGCGAGCTGGCGCAGCACCCCGTCGAGCGGCAGGCCCGCTTCCTGCAGGCGCTGGGCCGCCCGGGCGTGCAGCGACGGCCGCAGCGCCCCCGGGATCAGCTCGTAGAGCGCCTGCTGGAGCAGGGGGTTGCGGAAGGCCGTCGTGGCGCCGTCGTCCGCCAGCAGGCCGGCGGTCACCGCGTCGGCGAGCAGCCGCGCCACGTCGCGCGCCTCGCCGTCCACGACCGCCAGTGCCTCCTCGGTGCCGCAGTCCGGCCCCAGCACGCTCAGCGTCTGCAGGAACTCGCGCTGCTCGGAGGGCAGATGGCGGATCCGGTTGCGCACCGCGCCGGTCAGCGTGGGGCCCTGGAGGTCGGCCGCCAGGTCGAGCCCGGGGCGGCCGTCGCCGGCCGGGCGCAGCAGCTCCTCGCGGGTGACGTGGGCCAGGAACTCCGCGGCGTGCAGCGGATTGCCCCCGGTGTCCAACAGCAGCCGGGTCAGTCGCGGGCCGGGCACCGCCCCCAGGGCGTGGGCGGCGAACCCGGTCAGCGCCGGCCCGTCCAGCGCCGCCAGCCGCACCACCGGTCCGCGCTGTCGCAGCCGGCCGCGCCGCAGCGCGTCCGCCGCGGCCGACGCACCGCGCAGCCGCATGGCGCCGACCAGCAGCAGCGGCAACTGGTCGGCGTACCGCGCCAGTCGCTGCCACCAGAGCGCCGAGGCGTCGTCCACCCACTGCAGGTCGTCCAGGCTCAGCAGCAGTGGCCGCTCGGTGCACGTCCGCTCCGCCAGGCCCAGCAGCCGCTCGACCAGCGCCGGTACCGCGTCCTGCCGCGCCCCGGCACCGACCCGCAGCAACCGCCGGATCTCCGCCCGCTCGGCGTCCGCGTCCGCGTCCGCACCGCGCCGGTGCACCCCCAGCGCATCGAGCACCGGCGACAGCGGCAGCCCGCCGGCCGCCTCGTCGCAGGTGCCGCGCAGCACCGTGAACCCGGCGGCCCGGGCCCTGGCCTCCAGCGCCCGGGTCAGCGAGGTCTTGCCGATCCCGCCCTCGCCCTCGATCAGGACGGCCGCCCCGAAACCCCGCTCCGCCCCGTCGAGCAGCTCCGACAGCCGCGCGATCTCCTCGTCCCGCCCGAACAGCACTTCCTCGCGCGCCGCCACGTCACCTTCCCCAGGGAACCCGTCTTGCCGCGGCAAGCGTACGTGGCCCCGGCGGCGGGTCAGCCGGCCGACGTCGGCGCGGCATCGCGCCCCCTCACCGGCGACGAGCGCCTGGGAACGGGACCGGCGGAGTCAACCACCCGCCGCGCGGACCGAGTTGTGCTGGGCGGGCTCGGTTCAGCCGCCGAACCGGATCGACTCGATCTTCTTGTCGAACCCGATGGTGCCGAGGTCGGCGATGCGGGCGGTCACCACGGCCGAGGTGCCGGTGCAGTCGCGGCCGGTCCAGATCTTGACCGGGCCGCCGCTGAGGTCCAGCGAGGAGGCCGAATCGGGGATCGAGACGTTCTGGCACCCGGGACCGGCGATGTTCTCCGAGCCGTGGGGTTCGGTGAAGTTGACGCCGGTGTCCAGCGTGACCACGCCATTGCCGAGCACGACCGGGGCGGCGGCGGCGGTGGAGGCGGCGGTGGTGGGCGAGGGGACGCCGCTGGAACCGCTGGGCGACGCGCTCGTGCTGCCGCCCGCGGCCGTGCCCGCACCCGCACCCGTGCTCGCCGGGGCGGCGCCCGGCGATGCCGAACCGGACGCCGACCCCGACGCCGACCCCGACGGCGCCGCGCTGCCGCCGTCCGCCGGCAGGACCTTCGCTCCGTGCGGCGACACCGCGAACCAGGTGCCGCCCACGCCCTCACCGTTGACCTGGCCCGGCGCGGTGTCCTTGCTGAACCGGTAGACCGGCCAGCCGCCGATGGTGACCTGGCGGCTGCCGTCCGAGCGGGTCACCACCCCGACCTGGGAGGTCGGCACGCCGTCGACGAAGATCCGCGAACCGGGCTGCACCAGCACCGGCGGCCAGGTGGTCGCGCAGGCGCCGTCGCAGACCGACTTGGACGGCTTCGCCGAGTCCTTGTCGAACCGGTACAGCGTGAAGCCCGCGCCGTCGTGCACGACCGGGGTCAGCCCGCCGGCCGAACCGGCGGTCAGCTGCACCCACTTCATCGCCTCCGGCGAGTTGCGCGGACCGGTGTAGAGGTCACCGGTGTTGGGCGGCGCGCCGTTCTGCGTCGCGGTGCCGTTGCGGTACTCCATACCGGTGTCCGCGTCGGTGCCCTGCCGGCTCTCGCCGGCCTTGCCGCCCTCCGGCGTGACGGCGAACCAAGTGCCACCCGCGCCCTGGCCGCCGGTCTGGCCGGGCGCGGTGTCCTTTCCGTACCGGTACAACGGCCAACCGCCGAGCGTGACCTGCCAGTTGCCGTCGTCGCGCCTGACCACGCCGACGTCGGACCTGGCCACGCCGTCCAGGAAGATCCGGGCGCCCGGCTGGACCAGCACCGGCGGCCAGGCCGCGGCGCAGGCGCCGACGCAAGCGGACTTCGACGGGTTCGCCGAGTCCTTGTCGAACCGGTAGAGCGTGAAGCCCGCGCCGTTGTGGACCACCGGGTTGAGCGCCCCGGAGGCGCCCGCACTGAGCTGCACCCACTTCAGCGCGGCCGGGTTGCCCGCCGGGCCGGTCGCGAAGTCGCCGGTGCCGCCAGGGGCGTTGTGCTCCTTCGCGGTGCCGGGCTGGTAGTCCACTGGTGCCGTGGTCGTCGTCGCGGCGGCGCCGGGCTTCGACGCCGTCCCGTCTCCCGAACAGCCCGTCAAGGCCGCCATGCCGGCCGCCAGTACGGCTGCGGTCAACGCCACCCGGGTTCGAATCATCTGCCATTCCCCACAGTTCAGCGGGCCGCGTGCTGTTCGCGACCGTTCGGGATCCGTTACGGACCTCGGCGGCGGAATTCTCAGTCGGCTCCGGAAACGACCGCGTGAGGTGGATCACGGGACCGACTGGTGAACCGGGCGGCCGGCGCGCTCGTCAAAGCCGGGCGCGGATTCCCGCGCCCTTGCCGACACCGTTTCCCATGTCGTTTGCCATGCGGATACCCACACCGTTTCCGCTCGGTAGCAACGGCCGTGACCCGCCTTTCCGCCACCGAACGCTGCCGCGCGGGCCGGTTGCCCGAATTGCGCGGAGCCGGCGCCTGAGGCGTGCCCGCCGGTGCGCTGCCACCGCGGCTCGACAACGCCTCGAAGGGGCTGCCCGCGCGGTGCGGGCAGCCCCTTCGTCGCGGCTCGCGTCGTCAGACGGGGATCGACAGCAGCTCCCGCCCGTCCGCCGTCCGCACCTCGAAGTGGTCGAGCTGTCCGTGGGACAACGAGGTGCCACCGTGCACCACCAGGTCGTCCGGGTGGCCCGGAGTGCCGTAACCGACTGGCGGTACGGACCAGTTGGTCACCGTCTCCCGCCGGCCGCCCTTCGACACCGCCACCAGCGAGCAGGTGAGCGGACCGCCGATCCCGCTCAGCCGGAGCGCCACGTGGGTCCCCCAGGCCTTGTCCTCCAACGCCACCGCCCCCGAGACCCGGGTGACCGGGTCGGCGGCCCGGTGCTGCTCGCCGGTCATCATCAGCATCACGGCGGGACTCGGGGTCGGGCCCGCGGCGGGCGGGCCGACCACGCTCCCCCCTCCCAGGCACAAGGTGACGAACGGCAGTGCGAGGAGCAGCGCGGCGCCGGCGGTGAGGGCCGCGGCGACCCGCCAGGTGCGGCGGTGCCGCTCACGGGCGAGGTCGGCGAGCAGCTCGGTGAGCACATCCTCGGTGAGCGCTTCCTCGGTGCGCACGCCCTCGTCGGGCACCCCCTCGTCGGGCATCCCCTCGTTGGGCACCCCCTCGGTGAGCACAGCCTCGTCGGGCAGGGAGTCGTCAGGGACAACGGGCGGTGCTTCGCCCGGCGTTGGCACATCGACGTAGCCGACCGGGGGCTCGACCGGTTCCACCGGCTGCCCGACCAGCGGGAGCAGCAGATCCCGCACTTTCTGGAAGGAGTCGGCCTCGCCCAGGCAGTAGTCGCAGGTCAGCAGGTGCTCCTCGAACCGGTCCCGCTCCGCCTCGTCCAGTCCGCCCAGCACGTACGCGCCGAGCTCGGCGCAGGCGGCACTCCGGTTCACGCCGACTCCTGTTCTTCGAGTTCTTCGAGGGCGAGCGCGAGGCGGTGGAGCCCGTAGAAGACGCGGGACTTCACCGCCTGCGGGGGCAGACCGAGCAAGTCGGCGGCCTGATGGACGGTCCGGCCCTTGAGGAACGACTCCGTGATCGCCTCCCGCTGCTCCACTGGCAACGCGCCCAGGGCCTCGGCGATGGCCGACCGGCCGGCGGAGTCCGCGCACGACGGCGCCGGCAGCACGCCACTCGCCCCGGACGGCCCCGGCGGCGCGGCCGAGGCCGGGGCCGGAGCCGGGGCCCGGGCCGGGGCCGGGGCCGGGGTCGAGGCCGGGGCCGGGGTCGAGGCCGGGGCCGGGGTCGAGGCCGGGGCCCGGGCCGGGGCCGGGGCCGGGGTCGAGGCCGGGGCCGGGGTCGAGGCCGGGGCCGGGGTCGAGGCCGGGGCCGGGGTTGACGCGGGCTGACGCCATGGCGGCAGCAACCTGCGCCGCATGCCGCCGGCCGGGGCCGCCAGTCGGCTGACCTCGGCCGCCAGCCGCTCACGGACCTCACGGTCCGGCGCCACGACCGGCCGTCGGACGACCGCCAGCAGCGCCAGTCTTAGCAGTTCCGCCGCCCGCGCCCGATCCCCACCGGCCGTGGCCAGGGCGTGCGGGTGCACGGCGCCGGCATGTCGGGCATGCAGCGCCCGCGCCACCCGGCGCTCGTCCGCAGGGTTCGTCAATGTCCCAGTCCTCGTGCTCGCGGCCCCGGCCACCGCCTTCGGCGACCGGCCACTGCTGCATGACGGACGGGGATGGCAGCCGGTTCACCGGTGCTCATGGTCTTTTTCCGACGGGCCGAGGCTCCCAGCGCCAGGTCAAGTGCGCGCCGTGACGGTCGACTTCGAGGGCGACCGGGGTACGCACCACAGGCAGCCGGCGTCTTCCGGTCTCGCGGCGGGGAGCGGTGCTCTGCGCTACAGTCCGCCCCACGAGCGAGCACCGGCACCTTCCTTTCGGGAACTTCACGGCCATCAGCACGGCGCTGGAGGTCCGCGAGCAGCTCGTCGGCCCAGTGGCTGATGCTCTGACGCACTGGGCGGCGCGGGAGGCGGCCGAGTCCGTGCTGTACGTGGACACCGATCCCGGCAAGGCGGACACCACCGTGTTCTGCGAGGTCTACGACGTTCCGCCGGAGGTTTCCGCGAACTGCGTGGTGGTCGCGGCCAGGCGCGGCGGGGACGTCACGCTGGCCGGGTGCCTCGCCCTCGCCAGCACCCGCGTGGATGTGAACAAGGCCGTCCGCACGCACCTGGGGGCGCGCAAGGCGTCGTTCGCCCCCATGGACACCGCGGTCGAGCTGACCGGCATGGAGTACGGCGGCATCACACCGGTCGGCCTGCCGAGCAGTTGGCCGCTGCTGATCGACGAGGCGGTGGCCGCCGCGCCGTACGTCCTCGTCGGCAGCGGGCGGCGTCGCGGCAAGCTGATCCTCCCCGGCTGGGCACTGTCCCGGCTACCGGCGGCCGAGGTGCTGCCGGGCCTGGCTGCGTGAGGGTGCGGACAGCACGGGGCACCGAGCGAACCCGGTGCGGCCGACCGGCCCGCACCATTGCGATGCCGCGCGCCGTCCTCACGTGCGCCTCACCACCAGTCGTCACCGCCGTGCGTACGGCGCCGGCCCGGTGTGCGTCCCGATCGGCCGGGCCGGCCCCACCGCCGGCGAGGGGCAGTGGTCATCCGGCGTAGACGTCCTCGACGTACCTGCCGTGCTTGACCAGCTCCTGGAGCCACTTCCAGGCGCCGGCCTCGTCGGCGTCAGGCGTGTGGTCCAGGTAGAGGGCCTGGAAGGCGTCGCGCACACCGGGGGCCATCCGTGCGCCGTCCCCGCAGACGTAGACCTCGGCCCCGGCCTGCAGCAGCTGCCACACCTCCTCCCCCTCGGCCGCGATCCGCTGCTGCACGAAGCGCAGCCCGTCCACCGGGGCTTCGCTGAACACCGGACGCATCGAGACCGCCCCGGCGAGTTCGGCGGTCCGCAGCTCGTCGGCGTGCAGGTAGTCGGCGTCCGGGCGGTCGCAGCCGAAGTAGCACAGCGCCGGGGCCAGTTGGGCGCCGCCGGCGAGCAGGGCGCGGCGGTCGGCGATGGCACCGCGGAACGGGGCCAGGCCGGTGCCGGCGGCGATCATGATCACCGGGGTGCGGTGGCCGATCCGGAAGGCGTCGCGGCACGGCTGGATCCGGGCGAGCACGCTGTCACCGGGCCGGACGCGTGCGAGGTGGCCGGAGCCGGTGCCCCGGTAGGTGCCCCGGCCCGACCGGGCGGGGCCTTGGAGCAGCGAGACCATCAGGTCGATCCGGCGCGGGTCGTCCGCCGGCGATGACGACACCGAGTAGTGGCGCGGCCGGATCGGGGGCAGCAGTTCCAGCAGGACGGGCCAGGTCAGCGCCTCGCGCAGGGCCGGATGGTCCTCGATGAGGTCGAGCAGCGTCCGGGGGTCGTCGGCGGCGACGGCCCGCAGCGCGGCCCGCTCGGGCGGGCAGGGGTTGAGCTCGGCCAGCACGGCCGGCTGGCCGGCGGTCGGACGGTCCTGCAGCTCGACGTGGTGGGTGAGCAACTCCCGTACGGTCAGCGGCCGGTCGACGGCCAGGCCGCTGCGGCGGGGAGCGGTGATGCTGAGCACGGTGTCCGGGTCGGCGCCCAGCGCCCGGACGGCGCGTTCGACCAGGGCGGGGTCGTTGGCGGGGAGCACGGTGAGGTGGTCGGCGGTGCGGTAGGTCGCGCCGTCCGGCAGCGCCAGCCGGACCAGGCGCTTGACCCTCGGGTAGGCCGGGTCGGTGAGGGTGTCGACGTCGGTGACGGTCATCGCCGTCATCCCGTGCCGGGCCGCCAGCGCGTCCAGCGGGCCGCCGGTGAGCTCGGTGACCTGGTACCCGTCCGGTTCGGGCAGGGCGGCGGCGGTGCTGTCCGGGTCGCCGTGGCGCTCCAGCAGGGCGGTGCGCAGCGCGGCGGTGAACGATTTCACCGTGCTCGCCAGGTCTGTGGAGGCGTCCGCCTCGGCCCGCTCCAGCAGCCGGGTGCCGCCGAGGGCGGCCAGCCGGTCGTCGATCAGGGTGGGGACGCGCTGGTAGGTGGCGGCCCAGTTGCGGTCGCCGACGCCGAGCACCGCGTAGCCCACGCCGTCCGCGGCGCCCTCGGCCGCGCTCTCCAGCCACTCGACGAAGGCGGCGGCGTCGTCGGTGGGTTGGCCGTTGTACGAAGCCGCGGTGATCACCACGGTCCGGTCGGCGGGGAGCGCACCGGCGTGCGCGTCGAGCGGGGCGACGACGGTGTCGCAGCCGATCTCGGCCGCCGCGTCGGCGAGTTGCCGGGTGAACTCGCGACAGGCACCGTAGTTGGAGCCGTGCAGGAGCAGCACTCCGGTGCCCTGGCGGACCCGGGCGGGCAGCCCGCCGTCGGTCGGTTGCGCCCGGACGGCTGCGGCGGGACGTGCCACGGGAGTGCGCCGGGCCAGCGTGAGGGCGAAGCCGTCGGGCTTGATGGTGAGGGTCTGCTTGATCGCCAACTGGTAGCCGGTGTGGTCGATCAGCCGGTAGCGGTGGACCAGCATGGCGAGCAGCATGGTGGCCTCGTGGAGGGCGAACTGCCGTCCGATGCAAGCGCGTTCGCCGGTTCCGAAGGGCTTGAAGGCGTGTAGCGAGCGGGCCGCCTCGGCCTCCGGGTCGAACCTGGCGGGGTCGAACAGCTCGGGGTTGTCCCCCCAGACCGGGTCGCGGTGCAGCATCGGGACCAGCACCATCACGGACCGGCCGGCGCGCAGTGGGATCCGGCCGCCGAGCAGGGTGTCCTCGCGGGCCTCACGGAAGAACGTCGGAGCGGTCGGCCACAGCCGCAGCGACTCGAGGAGCACCTGGCGGGTGTGGCGCAGGCGGGCGACGTCCTGGTACGACGGCTCCGGGTCGGCCTGCTCGCCCCACAGCCCGTCCACCTCCTGCTGGAGCAGCCGGAGCGCGGTCGGGTGCTTGACCAGGTGGTACAGGGCGAAGGCGAGCATGCCGGAGGTGGTCTCGTGGCCGGCGATCAGGAAGGTGATCACCTGGTTGCGGATGTTCTCGGCGTCCAGCGTGGTGCCGTCGACCGGGTGGGCGGCCTGGAGCATGAGCCCCAGCAGGTCCTCGGCCCCGTCCTGTGCCTCGCCCTTGGTGCGGGCGGCGATCACCTCGTCGATCACCGAGGCGAGGTGATCGGCGTCGACCCGGAAGGCCTCGTCCCGCTCGGAGTAGTCGACGCCGGGGACCCGGGTGATCCTGGTCATCGCCCATTCCAGGCAGCGCACCATGGCATCGACGAAGGGGTGCGGTTCAGCGCTCTCGAACGAGCCGAAGTCGAAGCCGAATCCGGCCAGTCCGATGGTGTCCAGGGTCATCCGGGTCATGTCGCCCGGCACGTCCACGGGTTCACCGGTGGCCGCCCGGCGGTCCCAGGAGTCGATCAGGCGGCGGGCGACCCGCAGCATCACCGGGTGGTAGGTGCGCATCGAGCCGAGTGCGAAGGCCGGCATCAGGATGTCGTGGGCCTTGCGCCAGTTGGGCTCGTGGTTGTACGCGGTGAACAGGCCGTCCCCGGTGAACTCCCGGACGTTCTGCAGGCCCGGCCCGACGGCCTTGGTGAACCGCCGCTCGTCCGCCAGCTCGGTGGCCAGCTCCAGGTCGCTGACCACCAGGAGGTCGTTCCCGTGCATGCGCTGCACGAAGGCCGGTCCGTACTGCCGGGCCAGCTCCATGGTGCGCAGCGTCGGCGCGGCGGCCGGGCGGGCCTGGGAGAGGTCCACCACGGGGATCGGGCCATCGGTGCTGACGGCGTGCGGGGGTGGCATGGTCTCGGTCATGGCGCGGGTCGCCTTCCGCAGTAGGAGATCGGCAGTTGGAGTCACCAGTGCCGCACGAGCGGACGAGTGGATCCGCCGGCGGCCGATCTCCACTGTGGGCTTCCCGAGGAGGCTTGGCGGCCTGCTCGACTACATGATTCTGTAGTGTCGGCAGCGAGGATGTCCTTGCCGTCACGGCGTCAGATGTGGCTTGCGCCACAGGATCGGAGTGCCGGTATGGATCCCGACGTGGACGAGCTACCCGAGCCGCACGAACTGCGAGAACTGCGAGAACTGCACGAGCGGCGTGGGCGGCACGAGCTGCCCGAGCGGCGCGGGCAGTACGGGCGGAACGGGCGGCACGAGCTGCCCGAGCTGCCGGCGGAAGCGCTCCCGGAGGACCCGCGTGAACTCGCGATCCTCTGGCGCAACCGGTTCCTGCAGCTGTTCGACCACCTGCCGCTGCCGGTAGCGGTGTGCGACACGGTCGGCCGCATCCATGTCGTCAACCGGGCGATGGGCGCCGAACTCGGCCAACTGCCAGGGCGTCTGCGCGGACGGAAGATCCTGGAGCTGCTTCGGCCACAGGGCAGCGGAGCGCTGCGGCCGGTCTTGGAAGCGCTCCGGTTGCACCGTCGCTCCCAGTACCCGATCGAGGTGCTGTTCACCGCCCACGACGGCACCGAGCGCCGGGGCGAACTGACCATCGAGCCGGTCAGCGACCTGCCGGACGACGGCCCCAAGCTGCTGCTGTGGCTGCGCACCCCGGGCGCTTCGGCCGCCGCACCGCCCGCCCGGTCGGCCGGGCGGGTGGCGCAGCGGGTCAGCCGGATCGAGGCCCGCATCCTCGCCGCGGCGGCCCGTGGCGCCACCACGGCGCAGACCGCCAAGGAGGTCGGCCTCACCGTCGACGGCGTCAACTACCACCTGACGCGCCTGACCCGCCGCTGGCGCGTCCCCAACCGCACCGCCCTGGTGGCCCGTGCGTACGCCACCGGCGTGCTCGCCCCGGACAGCTGGCCACCCCGCGCGACCGCCGTCGACACGCCGCCGAGGTGACCGGGAGTCCCCGGGCGGTTCCGTCGCACGGCGATCGCCCGTGCCTCTTCGAAGGGCCCGGCCCCGGAGCCCGCGCATTTGTGAGATCCGTGGTCGGTCGGTTAACGTTTTCCGCACGGCAAGGGCCTATAGCTCAGACGGTTAGAGCGCTTCCCTGATAAGGAAGAGGCCACAGGTTCAAGTCCTGTTAGGCCCACCGGTACGAAATGCCCGGAGTGGAGACCCGCTCCGGGCATTTCGGCGTTCAGCGGTTCGCCACCGCCGGCCCCGCGCGGAACCCGGGCGCCCCTGTCGCTGACGGCGGAACTCGGATGTCTCACTCCCACCCGCTGAAAGGCTGGAAGGTGTGGGGAGTGCTCGGGAAGTGGTGGTCGCTGAGGATCTCGGACCGGATTTCTCCGGTGAGCGCGGAGAGCAGGAACCGGGCGAAACCCATGTCGAGGTACTCGTACCAGTCGCCGCGGGCCTCATTGATCACGATGGTCCAGTCGTCAGGGTGCTGCCCGGGCCTGACCAGCCAGTACAGGAACTCGCCGTTGTCGGTCGACGCCCATGGGATGAAGCGGGCGCCGGGCTCATCCAGCACGGCGGGCTTCTTCTCCGAACTGCTCCAGAGGTAGTCGAACGCCTCGCTTCGCACCTCGGCCTCGTGGACCAGGTCGTAGTGTTCGTTGGCGCTGTCCGGTTCCAGCACGTACAGGTAGCCGTCGACGTGGCCGCCGCCGCGCAGCTCGATGAATTCCTTGTAGTCGCGGGGAAGTTGGGTTCCCAACCGGTCCGCAACGGCCGCCCAGTCCTTCGGCTGCCCGGCGGGGGCTCCCGGGAGGAACCGGGCCAGTTGGTCGGCGGCGTTGTCCATGACGGCTCCTACGTCGGCTGCCCCGGTCTTTCGCCGGAGGTCCTGATGGGATGCCACCTTCTCAAAGGCCGCCGACAACCACCGAATTGTTCGGATCACGGACCGGCTCGGCCGCCGTGCGCACCTCGCCCGGCGGTGCGCTCGGTCGAGACCAGGGCCGTGCGGCGAGGCCCCGACCGCCGGAGGAGCGGCGAAGGGCCCCGACCGCCGGAGGAGTGCAGCGATGGCAGGAGGTCGGCCGCCGCGGACCACCAGTGCGATGGGTGCGTGGCGCGCGGAGTGCGGGCGGCGGTGGGTCGGCGGAGGCTGGAGTCGAGGGAAGTCCGAACGGGATTCCGACGGAAGTGACTCGATCATGAAGGCACTGACCTACCACGGCCCTGGACACCGGGTCTGGGGCGAGGTCCCCGATCCGGTACTGCGCGATCCCGAGGACGCGATCGTGCGCGTCGACGCGGTCACCATCTGCGGCACCGACCTGCACATCCTCAAGGGGGACGTCCCCGAGGTCACCGAGGGGCGGATCCTCGGCCACGAGGCGGTCGGCACGGTGGTCGAGACCGGCCCGGGGGTACGCACCGTCAAGGCGGGCGACCGGGTGCTGGTCTCCTGCATCTCCGCCTGCGGCCGCTGCGGCTACTGCCGGGCCGGCAGCTACGGCCAGTGCACCGGCGGGGGCGGCTGGATCCTGGGCCATCTGATCGACGGCACCCAGGCGGAGTTCGTCCGCACCCCGTTCGCCGACACCTCGCTGCACAGGCTGCCCGCGACGGTCACCGACGAGCACGCACTACTGCTGGCGGACATCCTCCCCACCTCGTTCGAGGTGGGAGTCCGCAACGGCCGCGTCGCGCCCGGCGACACGGTGGCGATCGTCGGTGCCGGCCCGATCGGCCTGGCCGCGATCATCACCGCCCGCCTCTACAGCCCGGGTGTGATCATCGCCGTCGACCTGGCGGACAACCGGTTGGCGGCGGCCGAGCGGCTCGGCGCGGACGTGGTGCTGAAGGCCACCGCCGCGGACGGTCCCGCGATCCGCGCGCTGACCACCGACGGGCTCGGCGTCGACACCGCCATCGAAGCGGTCGGCGTCCCCGCCACCTTCGAGCTCTGCACCCAGGTGGTCCGCCCCGGCGGCCGGGTCGCCAACGTCGGCGTTCACGGCAAGCCGGTGACGCTCCACCTGGAAGAGTTGTGGATCAAGAACGTCACCATCACCACCGGCTTGGTGGACACCAGCAGCACGCCCCTGCTGCTCGGCCTGCTGGCCGCCGACCGGTTGCCGGTCACCGGTCTGGTCACCCACCGGTTCGGGCTGGACGAGATGCCGGACGCCTATGACGTCTTCAGCGGCGCCGCCGGCAGCGACGCCGAGAGCGACGCCGGCGGCACCGGAGCGCTCAAGGTGGCGCTCTTCCGGGGCTGACCGGCCGTCGACACCCGGGGCCGACACTGTCAGGGGCTGTCAGGGGCTGACCGGGGCTGACCGCTCAGCCCACCTGGTCCGGACGGACGATGACCACGGGGCACGCCGCATGACTGGCGCAGCGCTGGCTGACCGAGCCCAGGACGGCGCGGGCGAAAGCGCCGCGGCCCCGGTTCCCGACCACCAGCACGTCCGCCCCCTCCGCCGCCGAGATCAGCACGTCGGCCGGGTTGCCCCGGACCAGCACCCGCTGCACCGGCACCGGTGGCTGCCCGCCGACGGTCTCCGCCAGCTCGGCGTCGAAGTTCCGGCGGGCGAGCTCCTCGTCCAGCCGGGTGTCGACGGCCGGAGCGCCCCAGCCGTAGTCCATCGGGACCTCGATCGCGCCGACCGCGTCGACCGTGCCGCCGACCCGCTCGGCGTAGCGCACCGCCCAGCGCAGCGCGGCCCGCGAGGAGAGCGAGCCGTCGATCCCCACCACCACTCTCGGTGCCGTCTCCGCTTCGGTCATTCCGGTTCACCTCGTCTCGTCGGGCGGACACACTCCACGCTGCGCCCGCGCGCTCCGGCCCGCCAGCAGGGAGCGACCCCGGTCCGCCAAGGGGGGCGGCCGGTCGGGTGGGCGCCCGCAAGCTGATCGGGCGGGCACCCCCAGGCCGGTCAGGCGGCGCCCGGCAGGCTGGTGATGCGCCGACCGGTGACCGTGCCGGGTCGGACGCGGATCCACAGCGGCCGCTCGCCGCCGGCCCACGGCTTCACGCGGACCTCGGCCTGCAGCCGCGACACCTCGTCCGGATCTGTCACTCGTTCGGCGGTACCCATCAGCAGCACACTCCAGCCCTGACTGCGCTGCTCGTCGATGCGGTCGGCCTGGAAGGACACCTCCGCACCCCCCTGGACCGCGGCGGCCGCCCGGGGGTCGGTCCGGTAGACGATCGCCCTCCGGTCGACCGCGTAGTTCACCGGGAACACGGACGGGCCCGGGTGGGTGGGCAGCGCGATCCGGCCCACGCCGTGGGTGCCCAGCCGGTCCCAGCACTCCTCCTCGGTGAGCCGGAAGAGCGCCGGACGCGGCGCCGGGGCCGCCTGCCCGGGCGGCGACTCGGCGCGCCCCTCGAGGAGTTCGCCGTACGACAGCCCGAGCGCCCCCGCGATCCGCAGGAAGCCGGCCGAGTCGAACGCCGGCCCGAACGTCAGCAGGTTGTCCAGGTAGTGGGGCGACATTCCCGCATCGCGCGCCAACTCGTCCGCGCTGAGGCCGAGCTGCGCCCGGCGGTCGGCGATCCGGGTGGCGATCGCCTCGGCGTCGTGCGGGGGGCCGGGCTCGGGGGTCGTCTCCATCGGGGTCTCACCCTTCGTCGTGCCTGGTCGCGGCGTGGTGGCTACCAACTCAGCGTGCTGGACGGCGCCGACGCGCACCACCCGTCCCGGGCGCCATGACGCCACCGGGGCGATATGCTCCATCATGACCCGTTTTGTAGACCTGTCATCCGATTTCGTGGAACGTCGTCCGACCGTCCCGCCGACACCACGGGAGCCAGAAGTGACCACTGGATCCACCGGACCCGCGCCGGTCAGCCCCGAAGGCCGCCGAGCGCTCGAAGCGGAGCTGGCCGAGGTACGCGCCGAACGCGCGGCGGTGGCCGCGACGCTGCGGGACAAGGACGGTGTGGGCGATCGGGCCGACGACGCCGACGAGCTGCAACGGGTCTCGGATGTGGCGCGGCTGGACCGCCGGATCCGCGAGATCGAGGCGCGGCTGACCGAGGGCGTGGTGGCCGGGAGCCCCCGGACGGACACGGTCGGTGTGGGCAGCACGGTCACCCTGCGGTTCGCGGACGGCGCCACCGAGACCTTCGAGATCAGTGAGGTCGCCAACGAGCTGGACGAGTCGCTGGTCACCGACGACAGCCCGCTCGGGCTCGCGCTGCTGGGCCGCCGGGCCGGGGAGACGGTGGAGTACGAAACGCCCGGCGGGCGGATGAGCGCCACGGTGGTGTCGATCGGCCAGGGACGGGAGCAGGCCTGAAGCCTCGTCGGGAGCCGGGGTCGCCAACCGCCTGGCGCCGCCGGCCACCGGGCGTCATCCGTCCTCGGGCGTCGGGCGTCGTCGGACGTCGGGCGTCATCCGTCGTCGGGCGTCATCCGTCCTCGGCGTCACCGCTCCTCGGATGCCGCCTGCTCGCGTTCCCGGGCGTGAGCCAGTTCCTCCCAGGTATCGCAGTCGTAGGCCGCCGCGTCGGGGTCGGCCAGCCGGGCGGTGTGCAGCGGGGCGACCAGGCGGCGCAGCGGGCGGCCGGCGGGCTCGCCCAGGGCGGCGAGCGAGGCGCGCAGCGGAGCGGTGCGGTAGGCGGCGGCGAGCGGCTGGTCCCGGCCGGTGGCGTCGACCAGCATCGCGGCCTCGGCATCGTCCAGTGCCGCCAGCAGGCGGTGCAGGGTACGGCGGTCGAGGAACGGTAGGTCTGCGGCGAGCAGCAGCACCCGCTCGGCGGTCACCAGGGGCAGCCCGGCGGCGACCGCCGCGACCGGCCCCCCGCCCGGGGGCTGCTCGCGGGTCCAGGCGACCGCGCCCCTTCCCGCCACGCCCCCTCCGACCTCGCCGCCTCCCCCCTCGCCCGCTCCGGCCGCACCTCGCCCGGCCTCTCGCCCGGCCTCTCGCTCGGGACCCACCACGACGGTGGTGCGGGCGTCGGCGCAGGCGTCCAGCACCCGGTCGAGCATGCTGCGACCGCCGACCGTCAGGCCCGGCTTGTCCACCCCACCCAGCCGCGCGGCGGCGCCGCCGGCCAGGACGAGCGCGTCGAACTCGAGCTCGGGCATCGGCTCTCCTCGGTTCACGGGTCGTCGTCGCCGTCGATTGTCCCGCGTGCCGTGGGCCGACATCCGCGCCGCCACCGGGTTGAGCCGGGCCGAGATCGAGCAGGTGCACCAGCGGGTGCTGGCCAGCCGGAGCGCCATCGTCTGCTGGGCGATGGGCATCACCCAGCACAAGCACGGCGTGGCGACCGTCCGGGAGATCGCCAACTTCCTGATGCTGCGCGGCAACATCGGCGAGCCGGGTGCCGGCGTCTGCCCGGTGCGCGGTCACAGCAATGTGCAGGGCGACCGCACCATGGGCGTCTGGGAGCAGATGCCGCAGCCCTTCCTCGACGCCCTGGGCCGCGAGTTCGGCTTCACGCCGCCGTCGCACCACGGGTATGACGCGGTGCGGGGCATCCAGGCGATGCTGGACGGCGATGCCAGGGTGTTCGTCGGCGTCGCGGGCAACTTCGTGCGGGCCACGCCGGACAGCGCCGTGACCGAGCGGGCGATGCCCAACTTCCGTCTGACGGCGCACATTTCGACCAAGCTCAACCGCTCGCACACGGTCTGCGGCGAAACCGCGCTGATCCTGCCGACGTTGGGCCGCAGCGACCGCGATGTGCAGGCGAGCGGCGAGCAGTTCATCACCGCCGAGGACTCGATGAGCGATGTGCACGCCTCCCGCGGCACGTTGCCGCCGGCCTCCCCACGGCTGCTCAGCGAGGTGGCGATCGTCGCCCGGCTGGCCCGCCTCACCTTGGGCGAGCAACCGGCCGTCCCGTGGGAGGAGTTCGAGGCGGACTACGACACCGTCCGCGACCGGATCGCCCGGGTCGTGCCCGGCTTCGAGGACTTCAACGAGCGGGTCCGCCGACCCGGCGGCTTCCACCTGCCGAACCCGGTGAACCACGCCAGCTTCCCCACGCCCAGCGGCAAGGCCGTGTTCACCCGCAACGCCTTCCAGATGCCGCTGGTACCCGCCGGCCACCTGCTGCTGCAGAGCCTGCGCTCGCACGACCAGTGGAACACCGTTCCCTACGCACTCGACGACCGCTACCGCGGCATCCACAACGCCCGGCGCGTCGTCATGGTCAACCCGGACGACCTGGCGGAGCTCGGCATCGCCGACCGCACGGTGGTGGACCTGGTGAGCGTGTGGCACGACGGCGTCGAGCGGCGCGCGGAGGGCTTCACCGTGGTCGCCTATCCCGCGAGCCGCGGCTCGGCCGCCGCGTACTACCCGGAGACCAATGTGCTGGTCCCGCTGGACAGCACCGCCGACGTCAGCAACTGCCCGACCTCCAAGAGCATCGTGATCCGCCTGGAGCCGGCACCGGCCGCCTGAGCCGTGGACACCGTGGGGCCACCACCTCCACAGCGCCATGGACTTCGCGGGGTGCCACGGTCTCCACGGCGCCACGGGCTTCGCGGCACCTTAGGCTTCACAGCGACGGCACACCCGTACAACCGAACCGAGGAGCGAACGATGGGCCGAGTGACCGCGCGACGGCGGGTGCTGCGCTTCAGGGACGGCGCGTACTCCGAGCGGCCCGACACCCTCGCCGCCGAGGAGCCGATGGAGATCCGGGTCGGCGGCCGTCCGCTGACCGTCACCATGCGCACCCCGGGAGACGACTTCGACCTCGCCGTCGGGTTCCTGGTCAGCGAGGGCGTGCTGCACAGCGCCGACCAGGTCGCGGGGATCCGCTACTGCGCCGGTGCCACGGCGGACGGCGGCAACACCTACAACGTGGTGGACGTCGCCCTGGCCCCGGGCGTCGCCGCTCCCGACGCGTCGCTGGAGCGCAACTTCTACACCACCTCGTCGTGCGGCCTGTGCGGCAAGGCCAGCCTGGACGCGGTGCGCACCACCGCGGCCTGGACCGTCGCCGAAGACCCGCTGCGCACCACCCCCGAGGTGCTGTCGGCCCTGCCCGACCGGCTGCGGGCGGCCCAGCGGGTTTTCGAGAGCACCGGGGGCCTGCACGCTGCCGGCCTGTTCAGCGCCGACGGCGAGCTGCTCGCGCTGCGCGAGGACGTCGGCCGGCACAACGCGGTGGACAAGGTCGTCGGCCACGCCCTGCGGGAGGGCCTGCTGCCACTGCGCGGCACCATCCTGATGGTGAGCGGCCGGGCCTCCTTCGAGCTGGTGCAGAAGGCGGTGATGGCGGGCGTCCCGATGCTGGCGGCGGTCTCCGCGCCGTCCTCGCTGGCCGCCGACCTGGCGGCGGAGAGCGGGCTGACCCTGGTCGGCTTCCTCCGCGGCACCTCGATGAACGTCTACACGGGCACCGAGCGGCTGCAACCCGTGCCGGTGGGCTGACCGGGATGCTGTTCCGTCAACTCGAGTACCTGGTGGCACTGGCCCGGGAGCGCCACTTCGCGCGCGCCGCCCAGTCCTGCTCGGTCTCCCAGCCGGCGCTCTCGGAGGCGATCCGCAAGCTGGAGGAGGAGCTGGACGTGCCGCTGGTGCGGCGCGGCCGCAGCTACCAGGGCCTCACCCCCGAGGGCGAACGGATCGTGCTGCGGGCCCAGCGGATCCTGGCCGACCGGGACGCCCTGCGCGACGAGGTCGGCGCCCTGCGCACCGGCCTCACCGGACGGCTGCGGATCGGCTCGGTGCCGACCGCCTCCGGCGCCGTCGCGCTGCTCACCAGCCCGTTCTGCGCGGCGCATCCGCTGGCCACCGTCGAGCTGCTGACCGATCTGCGCTCGACGGACATGGAACGCCGGTTGCGCTCCTTCGAACTCGACGCCGGGGTCACCTACCTCACCGACGAACTCGGGGACGGGTTCCACACCGTCCCGCTCTACCAGGAGCGGCACGTGCTGCTGACCAGCACCGCCGACGACCTGGCCGGCCGACCGACCGACCGCGACCTGGGCCGAGGCGTCCCGGCTGCCGCTCTGCCTGCTGGCGCCCTCGATGCAGGGGCGGCGGGTGATCGACGAGGTCTTCGCCGAGGCCGGGCTGCGGCCGGCGCCGAGGGTCGAGACGGACTCGGTGGCGGCGCTGTTCGCCCAGGTCAGGACCGGCCGCTGGGCCAGCATCGTGCCCTATGCCTGGCTGCACGTGTTCGGTGTGCCGCACGGCATGCGGGCGGTGCCGCTGGTCGAGCCCACCCGCTCGATGCCGATCGGACTGGTCATCAGCGCCCGCGAGCCCGGCTCGGTGATCGCCCGCGCCCTGGCCCACACCGCCCGACAGCTGGACCTCGCCTCCACCCTGGAACAGCTCCCCGCCCCTGCGGCCGACTGAACCGGGGGTCACTCCCCCGACGTCAGCCGTGGTGCACGGGCCCTCAGATGGGCGAACGCTTCGGCGTATCGGTCAACGTCCCCCTCGTCCTCTAAGTACACCGAGACCACCAGATAGCCCCAAGATTGCTCAACTCACCTAAGAATCGGACTGCTTGGCCACTCTCCGCTTGGCGGTTCGAGGGCGCCCTAAGATCCTCGCATGACCCAGGAGAAACTCGGTAAGATCCTCAGCTCGGTGGCCAAGAAGATGCATGCCGACTTCGAGCAATCCAAGGCCTTCAAGCACCACGGCGGTGCTGGGACCTCGCGTGAGGCCCTCACCCATAGCTTCCTGGCTGGCTACCTGCCGTCTCACGTGGAGGCGATACACGATGCCGAGATCCTGGCCGTAACCGGCGATGTCTCCCCACAATGCGACATCGTGCTCATCGACCGCGACACTCCCCCGTTGACCACGCTCAATGGATACCGAATGATCCCCAATGAGTGCGTCTACGGCGTTGTTGAGGTGAAAACCAAGCTAGACGGGGACCAGCTCAGGGATTCGTGCGAGAAGATCAGCAAAGCACGGAGGCTCCAGAAGTCTGCCTACCGGCCGATCCGGGGTCTCATCCCACGAACCACCACGGCGCACGGGCGGACCTACGAGTACTTTCCCACCTCGGGGTTCGTTGTTGCCTTCGACAGCATCAAGCTGGAGACACTCGCGGGCCATCTAATGGACTGGTGCCATGGCCGTGACCCGATTGAATGGCCAGACAGCGTCTGGGTTCTCGGCAAGGGTTACCTACAGTGGGCGGATCCGAAGAGCGGGGCTCTCTACCGGTCTCCCGTGCCCGGGGCGTCGCTCATGCAGATCGACGCCATACCGGATCAGGACATCCTGCTACCACTGGCGCTCCACCTGAACATCCACTTCTCGGACGCGTGGATGCACCCGCTCGACCTGGTGCCCTACGCTGCCGCGACACCACTGGGGAGGCCTTCCAAGCAGTGGAGGTTCTGAGCTCAGGCTCACGCCCGGCAACTGCCGCGATGCTGCCAGGGAAACCCGCCCAGCGGCATCGCGGCACGGGAACCATCAACTGAGGTCGGTAGCGCCTCCGCTTATGAAGTCACCGTTAGCCGAGCGATAGACAATCCCGACCCCACAGCGCTTCAGCAGCGGATAGAGATCCAAGTCGGGCGCAGCCGGCAGCAGTATGGCCAACTCGGGTTCGCCATCGTGTTCCGGCATGTTGATGTAGCGCCCGTAGTCGTAGAGTTGTCCGATCGCCATCCGCACGTCTTCCCGCGAGCTGGATCCCTTGACCTCGTACAGCACGTGGGCCGTCGCGTCATAGAGGTCGGCGCGCAGCGTGGAGGTCAAGCCTTTGACCTTAATCTGGAAGGCACCGGTCTGGTGACCGATGGATTCCAGGTACTCCTTGTACTGCTGGGTCAGCTCTGCCTCGCGGCGCACCGCGATGGTGGTGGCGGTGGCGGAGCGCAGACTCATCCGGGTGCTGAACTCTTCCGGCATGACGAACGTACCGCTGGTTTCCTCATGCGCAGCTGACTTCCGAGCGCCCTGGCCCTTGTTGCCCCGGGGCTTCGGGGTGGACAGGGCACCGCTCGTCGCCGGAGCCGAGTGGAGCATGGCCACGGTGACGGTTTGCGGTGGCACCAGCTCCGCGAAGGTCTTCTTCGCTGCCGGGACCACGTCCTCCGGGGAACGCTGCACTTCACCGTCGGGCCTCAGGCGGAAGACGATCACTTGACGATCGCGACCGGTTTCGCCATGCACCCTGCGCCAGACGTACGGCTGCTGACTGTCCAGGCTGAACGGCCCGAGGTACCGGTGGGTCTTCGCTCCGCCCGGCGACACCTCTCCGACTCGGGTGAACACCCTCAGAACACGGTCTTGCTCAGCGTGCTGAAGTATCGCCCGATTGCCGTTACCTGCCTGCCCCTCGAAGGTCTGGTCACCGACCTTCCCGTGGCCGGTGTACTCGAACACCGGGCCCAGCTCGTCCTCTTCGGCCAACCAGCCGTCGTAGTACCCGAGCTTCTCCCCCACGCTTGGGTCCGAGTAGAGGTTGACGCTCCGCTCCTCGATCGCGGGGCAGATGCCTCCCTGACCGCTCCCCCCGTACACCTTCTGGATCTGCGCCCGGGTACGTATGTCGCCGGGCGTGATGGCATCAGAACTGATCGTCATACCAGGTGACTTTAGATCAGTGCCGTGACAAGTGCGGGTCACTCCTGCACCCATGACTGGAGATCAACCGCATCCTGGCACCGCTCCGCCGACGTCGATTCCACGCCGCCGACCTAGGAACGGGACCAAGCCTCAGCCCCCTGCGGCAGAGACATTGACAAGGTGTCCCTCAGCCACCTGCAGGAGGCTCCGAAGGTAGACGCACAGCTCCGAGCGACGGCAAACGCTGATCGCTAGGCGGTCCTGCACGGACGCGGCACTTGTCAACCGGGCAGTATGACGCGCTCGCCCCCGCGCGCCTGGGGTGCGCCCGTGACTGAAGATCAGCTGCGCACCGCGTCCCGCCCCGCCAATGCCGGCGCCAAGCCGCCGACTGTGGACCCTGACGAGAGGCCGACGCTGCTGGCCTTGCTGAGCGGGGAGTCTTCGAGCACCGTCCTGGCGAGAGCGAGCGCATCCTCCAACTGGTCGCGGCTGGCGATGGGGAGGGCGCCGGAGTGCAGTGCGCAGGCGGCGAGGGCGTGTTCGAGGGCTGCGGTCTGCTGCGGTGCGAGGTGGCCGCGAACGCCCGGGTGGGCGAGGAGGTCGCGCAGGGCGTAGCCGTCGCCGGACTCACTCGTTCGGATTGCCAGGCAGTGCGCGATGATTTGCGCTGCGGGCGTATCGAGGCCGTTGGCGTCGAGTGCGGTCAGGGCGAGGCGGGTGGTGAAGGCGGCGAGGCCCTCTCCTGCGTTGAGGGTGAGCCAGTGGTCAGCGGCGGCCTCGGCAGCGGTGCGGTTGCCGGGGCGGCAAGGACGAGTACCGGTGTCCGGAGGACCTGCCGCCGCGGCTTGACGCTGTCCTCGGGACCGGAGGACTCTTTCAGCGCGCGTGGGCGATGGTGTTCGATGCGGACAATCGGCGGGCTGATGCGGATAAATCACGCTGCGGACAGGCAACACGAACCGGACAAGCACTCGAACGACGCATCCTGGAGGGAACTGCACCACTGCCAGCCGGAAGTGACCCCATGCAACGTCGTGCCGTTCTCGCCATCAGCGGACTTGCTGCCCTTGCCCCCTTGAACCTCATAGGACTTCTCACCCCCACGACAGCTCTACCGCTTCCCCCGCGAATCGGCCCTGGCGAGATCAGTCAGCTGAGCGAGATTGCCGACAGCCTCCAGCGATGGGACAACTCCTACGGCAGTGGCGGCATGGTCGGCCAAGTGGCCTCCAACGCCATGCGGTGGGCCGTCGGCTTGCTCTCCGTAGAGTGCCCGGAGTCGCTGCGGCCGAAGTTCCTCGCGGCCATCGCCCGTCTCGGACTGGTTGCCGGCGCCTGCCAGTTCGACATCCTCGAACACGGGTCGGCCGAGACCGCCTTCAGGATCGCGGTGGAGTGCGCCGAGGAGGGGCTCCACTGGCATCTGCGCGCCAAGGGCTACTCCCTTCTCGCGCGCCAGGCGGTTTGGACCGGTCAGGCGGACAACGGTCTGACCTACGCCGAGAAGGGCTTGGTGCGTTCGGACCGCCTGACCCCGACGGAGCAGGCGATGCTCCACACAGCCAGGGCCCGCGCATGGGGGAAGCTCCGCAATGTCCGGGAGGCCCTGGCCGCGGTGGGCGCTGCCGACGACGCGTTCTCGCGCCGGCAGCCCGGGAACGATCCAACGTGGATGAGTTACTACGACGAGGCCCAGCACAACGGCGACACCGCCCATGCGCTGTTCGACCTCGCGGTCGAAGTCGAGGGGCACGACGCCGCGCAAGCCATCAGACGGTTCACCGCAGCTGTCCGCGGTCACAGTGACCAGTACACGCGCTCGCGGGCGATCTCCTCAACGAAGCTGGCATCCCTCGTCATCGCCACCGGGGATCCCGCCGAAGGCATCGCGCTCGGACACCGCGCTGTGGCACTCTCGGGAAAGCTGACATCTCGGCGTGCAGCAGCGGATCTTAAAGAGCTCGGGAGGTACGCGGAGCGCGTCCGAACAGCTCCCGGGGCCCTTGATCTGTGCCACAAGATCAGAGCTACGGTCCAGGTATGACAGCACCAGGACCGGCGTCGTCACTCGATGTCTTGCGGGAAGCGTGCTCGGCCGCCGGCTTCGATGCGCGCGGTGCCGAGCCGCGCCGGCTCGCTGAGAACGAGACGTGGTGGCTGCCGTCGGGGATCATCGTGCGCATCGCGAGGCCGGGGCAGGAGGCTGCAGCAGTCCGGGAGGTACAGGTCGCGCGCTGGCTCGCAGAGCACGGAGTCCCTGCCGTGGCTCCGACCACGGTGGACCAGCCGGTCGTCGTGGCCGGTCGGCCGGTCACCTTCTGGGTCGAGGTGCCAAGCCACCAGCACGGCACGGTCTCCGACGTTGCTGCCGTCCTGCGGACCCTCCATTCCCTCCCTTGCCCTGACCACTTCGACATTGGCCGATTCGACCCGTTCGTTCGAATCAGGGATCGGATTGCCGCCGCCGTCACCATCGCATCCAGCGACCGTCAATGGCTGACCGATCTCCACGATCAACTCGTCCAGCAGTGGAGTGACGGACTCAGGAGCGATCGATCCGAGTGCTTCATCCACGGCGATGCGTGGCCCGGAAACATCGTCAGCACACCGAGGGCCCGCTGGTCATGGACCTCGAACGGGTTTCCGTCGGCCCGCCCGAATGGGACCTCGTGTCGACCGCGGTCCGCTGCCGGACGACCGGGGCCGTGTCACCGGCTGACTACGAGACCTTCTGCGGGACGTATGGGTACGACGTCACCACCTGGGACGGCTACCCCGTGCTCGCCGCCATACGCGAGCTCCGGATCACCGCCTACGCCGCCCAACACGCCGCCAGGAACTCCAGCTGGGAGCGCGAGGCCCAACTCCGGGTCGACTGCCTCCGAGGACGCTGTGGGCCACGCCCCTGGGCCTGGAAGGGGATTCTGTAGAGCGGGTTCCCCTTCGGGGATGCGGCGATGCGTCTGTGTGGCGCGCTCGCCCCCCGCGCGCCTAGGGTGCCCTCGTGACTGATGATCAACTGCGCACCGAGAACCGCCCCGCCGACGTCGACGCGAAGCCGCCGACCGTGGACTCCGACGAGCGGGCCACGCTGCTGGCCTTCCTCGACTACCTGCGTGAGGCGGTCGTCGCCAAGGCGCAGGGGCTGGCGGGGGACCTCGCGCGGGTGCCGGGGGTGCCGTCGGGGACGAATCTGCTGGGGCTGGTCAAGCATTTGACCGAGGCCGAGATGTACTGGTTCGAGTGGGTGTTTGACGGCGCCGAGGTGGAAGTGCCGGACTTCGGGATGGAGTTGGGCGAGGGGGACACCGAGGAGTCGGTGGTCGCGGGGTACCGGGCCGCGGTGGCGCGGTCGAACGAGGTGATCGCGCGGTGTGCGGACCTGGGGCAGGTGGCGGCGAGGGCGACCGGGAAGCAGGGGGTGCCGCGGTCGATGCGGTGGATCCTGGTGCACATGATCGAGGAGACCGCGCGGCACGCGGGGCACGCCGACATCCTGCGGGAGCAGGCGGACGGGTCGGTCGGCCGGTAGCGGGGGCCCAAGGGAGCCCATGAGGGCCCAAGGGAGCCCAAGCGGGCCCAAGGGAGCCCGAGGGAGCTCAGGGTAGGCGGGCGTCGGCCAGCGCGCACAGCAGGGCGCAGGTTTCGAAGGCGGCGGCGACCAGGACGCCGAGTTGGAAGGCGCCCGCCCAGTTGCCGTCCCGCGCGAGGTGGGCGAAGAAGACGGCGCCGAGGCTGGCGACGCCGATGGCGGTGCCGAGGCGTTGGGCGGTTTGCAGGACCCCGCCGGCGGTGCCCGCGCGGGCTACCGGGACCTGGGCCAGGGCGAGGGTCACGTTCGGCGAGATGGTCAGGCCGGAGCCGGTGCCCGCGAGCGCCAGCGGCACGGCGGTGGCGAGGGCGGCGGACTGCCCGGGCACCTCGTGGACGGCGAGCGCGGTCAGCAGGGTGCCGGTGACCACGGTGGCCAGGCCCACGATGATCAGCCGTCGGCCGTGCCGGCTGACCAGTCGGCCGCCGACCGTCGCCGCCACGCCCGACCCCACCGCGAACGGGGTGATGGCCGCGCCGGCCTGGAGGGCGCTGTAGCCGAGGCCTCGCTGCAGGAAGAGGGTGAAGGTGAAGAAGATCGGGGTGAATCCGGCGAAGTACAGCAGGCCGAGCAGCACGCCGTAGCGGTAGCCGCGGATGGCGAAGAGGGAGAGGTCCACCAGCGGCAGCGGGCAGCGCCGCTCCCATCCGACGAAGCCGGCCAGCAGCAGGATGCCGAGCGGGATCAGCGACCACTTCGCCGGGCCCCTCCACTGCTGCTCCTGCACCAGCGGCAGCAGGATCGCCAGCAGCCCGGCGGCCAGCAGCGCCACGCCCACCAGGTCGACCCGGCGGCGGCCGGTCCCGGCGAGCGCGCCGCCGGTACTGACGGGGATCAGCCGTAGGGCCAGGACGAAGGCGACCACGCTGATCGGTAGGTTGACGAAGAACACCCAGCGCCAGCCGTCCTGACTGCCCGCCAGGCTGATCAGCAGGCCGCCGGAGAGCGGTCCGACGGCGGTGGCCAGCCCGACCGTGGTGCCGAAGTAGCCGAAGGCGCGGGCTCGGGCGGGGCCGCTGAACATCTCCTGGATCAGCCCGGAGATCTGCGGCCCGAGCAGCCCGCTGGCCATGCCCTGGACCAGCCGGGAGGCGACCAGCGCCATCGCGGTGGGAGCCAGCCCGCAGGCGGCGGACGCCACCGCGAACAGCACCAGGCCGACCAGGAAGGCGGTGCGCCGCCCCCACAGGTCGCCGAGCACCCCGGCCGGGATCAGCATCAGCCCGAAGGTCAGCGCGTAGCCGGAGAGCACCCAGGACAGGTCGGCCTCGCTGGCTCCGAGCCCTCGCTCGATCGAGGGCAGCGCGACGTTGACGATGGAGACGTCCAGCAGGCTCATGAACCCGACCAGCAGGCAGACCCCCAGTGCCTTCCAGCGGCGCCGTTCGGCTGAGCGGGCGGCCTCGTCCGCCTCGGGTCCCTGGGCGGCGTCGTCGGCGGCGCGGCTGGGCGGGGTGACGTCCAAGGCGCATCTCCTGTGGTCGGGGCGGTCCGGTGGCAGGCCCGCCAACGCGCCGAAGCCCCGGCGTGCGCTGTCCCGATGGCGCGTCACCATCCTGCCCCGTGGTTCGGCGATCAGGCGGCCGCCATTCCCGGACGCGTGGGGAGTCGTGAAGATCACGAGCTGGTCTCGGTTGCCGACGGGGTGCTTGACGGCGACGGTCCGGCACGATGTCATATGTTGTGTTGCGTTTGAATCTGTTCGGTTATGACGGATTCAAGCGCCGGCCGGCCCGCACTGGCTGCGGACCGGCCGGCACTGCCGCGGAGCGCCGATCGCCATTCGGCACTCCGACCGGACTCGCCCGCCCCGCCCGCCGCCTGCGCCGCCGACGGGGCACCGGCGACGTCCGCAAGCTTCCGCGGCGGCGAGGTCGCGATGGCCGCCCATCCCGGGCGGCCGACCTCGCACATCCGCGGAGCGGCGCCCGACCGCTGAGGGTCGGTCAGGGCGCACGGCTGCTGCCGGTGCCGAGCATGACCCCTGACCGGCACCGGCAGCAGCCCGACCCGCCACTGGGTCCGCGCGCCATCTGACGCGCGCGAGAACATTTGCCAACAGTTCCGAACTGACGGGCAAGCCGCTCGCTGCCGAGCCCCACCAGCACCCGAGGCCGTTTCGCGCGGACCCGATGGCGCACAAGCAGCAGCTCACGCAGCAGCCCGACGGGCCGCCGGTCAAGCGAAGAGCGCTCGCTGGTACCGAAAACCGACGCTTGACGACCGGATCCCGTCGCTAAAAATCCAACATTGACGCACACATGAGCAATGTGAAATTGTACAGAGGCGTTCAGATCTTCCTCGTATCTCGGCCAACGGCGGCGGACGACGAAGTCCGCCGTGACCCGGTCGGTCGCACCCAGCAGACCCGACCGTCCGTACCTCAGGACGCCCTCCCCCTCTCCCGCACACCGCACCGCCCCGGCCTTCGGCCCGTCACCGCGCTCGCCGCGCGGAGCCGGCCGCTGCCCCGGGCGGCGTGCGGTGAGACGCGGGGCGGCCGTCACCGCCCACCGATCCCACTGAGAGGTGAGCCGTGCCGAAGACGCGCGTCTTCGACGACAGACCGCCGACGCTCAGCATCGTCATCCCCTGCTTCAACGAGGCCGGGGTCCTGCACCAGACCCACGCCCGACTCGCCGCGACCCTGCGCGGCATGACCGGCTACACCTGCGAACAGATCTACGTGGACGACGGCAGCACGGACGGCACCTGGGACCTGCTGGTCTCGCTGGCCCGTCGCGATCCGAGCGTCCGGACCGTGCGCTTCACTCGCAACTTCGGCCACCAGGCCGCCTGTCTGGCCGGTTTGCGCGAGGCCGTCGGCGACGCCGTGGTGGTGATCGACGCCGATCTGCAGGATCCCCCCGAGCTGATTCCCGAGCTGGCCGCCCGCTGGCGCGAGGGATGGTCGGTGGTCTCCGCCCGGCGCCGCCGCCGCGACGGCGAGACGGTCTTCAAGAAGGCCACCGCGTACGCCTATTACCGCCTGCTCAACGCGGTCGCCGATCAGCCGGCCGCCGTGGACACCGGCGACTTCCGCCTGATGGACCGTCAAGTGGTGAGCCGCTTGAGCCGGATCCGCGACAAGGACCTCTACCTGCGCGGTGCGGTCAGCTGGTTCGGCTTCGCGGAGACCAGCATCGAGTACGACCGCGCCCCGCGGGTGGCCGGCGAGACCAAGTACACCCTGCGCCGGATGCTCGCGCTCTCCCGCCGCGGACTGCTGTCCGGATCGGTCGCGCCGCTGCGGCTGTCGACCGGCCTCGGGGCCGCGGCGCTGGCCGGCGGACTGACCGCGGCCGCGATCCGCCGCGACGCCCGACTGCTGCTGCGCCCCGCCGAGTTCGGCGCCCAGGCACTGGCCATCGGCATCCTCGGCGAGTACCTGCACACCGTGTTCCGGCAGGTGCAGGACCGCCCCGGATACGTCATCGAAGAACGGTTCGACCGGGCCGTGAGCCCGCTGCCCGCCGTCGAGAGGGTCGTCCTTTGAACACGCCGTTGAGCAATGAAGCGGTGAACGCCGAAACGCCCGTCGACGTGGTCATCGTCGGCGCCGGGTTCACCGGACTGTCCGCCGCGCTGGAGCTGGCCGGCCAGGGCCTGAGCTGCCGGATCATCGAGGCCGAACCGGAGATCGGCGGCCTGGCCGGCACCTTCGAGGCCGGCGGCCACCAGCTGGACCGCTTCTACCACCACTGGTTCTCCTCCGACCACGAGATGCTGGAGCTCTGCTCGCGCCTGGGCATCTCGAGGCTGCTGGAGGCGCACGAGACCCGCACCGGCGTCTACTACGCCAACTCCGTCTACCGCCTCTCCTCCCCCCTCGACGTACTGCGCTTCGCCCCGCTCGCGATGTCCGACCGGATCCGCCTCGGCCTCATGGCGCTGCGCGCCCAACGGGTGAAGCACTGGCGTCAGTTGGAGTCCAGGACCGCCGAGGACTGGTTGGTCGCACTGGGCGGCCGGCGGGTCTACGAGGTGGTCTGGCGCCCGCTGCTGGAAGGCAAGTTCGGCAAGTACGCCGACCAGGTGGGCGCCACCTGGATGTGGACCAAGCTCCATCTGCGCGGCGGCAGCCGGACCAAGGCCGGCAAGGAAACGCTCTACTACCTCAAGGGCGGCTGCGCGGCCCTGCTGGACGCGTACCGGAGCCATCTGGAGGCGCTGGGCGTGGAGTTCCGCACCGGGCAGACCGTCGAGGCGGTGCGCCTGGAGGACGGCAGGGTGCGGGGCGTGACCGCGGGCGGCACGTTCCACCCGGCCCGGCAGGTGCTGCTGACCTGCGCCCCGCAGGCCGCCGCCGAGCTGCTCGACCAGCCGGACGCGCACGGCCACCCGGCGCTGCCCGAACTGCTGCGCCGCTGGCGGGGGGTGGACTACCTGGGCAACGTCTGCCTGGTGCTGGAGAACCACCGCCGGCTCTCCGACACCTACTGGCTCAACGTGAACGACCCGACCTTCCCCTACGTCGGCGTGATCGAGCACACCAACCTCGACCAGCCGCAGCGCTACGGCGGTCGGCACATCGTCTACCTCTCCAAGTACCTGCCGACCGACGCGGCGCTGTACACCATGACCGACGACGAGGTCTTCGAGTACAGCCTGCCGCACATCCAGCGGATGTTCCCCCGGTTCGACCGCTCCTGGGTGGAGCGCTACCACGTCTGGCGGGCCGAGTACGCCCAGCCCGTGATCACCCCGGACTACACCCGGGCCATGCCCGCCGTGGAGTCGGCGGTCGGCGGTCTCTACCTGGCCGGCATGGCACAGGTGTTCCCCGAGGACCGTGGCATCAACTACGCCGTCCGGGACGGCCGCCGGGCCGGCCGGCTGATCGCCGACCGCCGTCGCGCCCTGACCCAGCAGCCCCTCGCCACCGGGAGTTCCCTTGACTGAGCCGACCAGCGACCAGCTGATCACCCTCGACCAGGCAGGGCAGTCGACCGGCGGGCCGCTGGTCGGCCCTGACCGACCGGACCGCCGACATCAGCTCACTGCTGCTGAATTGACTGCTGGTCAACTAATCACCGTCGAGCAGGCGGAGCAGCTGACCATCGACCAGGTCCACGAGCTCTATCGGCGCCACGTCAGCCGCAGCCAGGTCTCGCTGATCGGCTCCTTCGGCTTCGGCCGCGACCTGGTGGACCACGCGGAGGGCTGCTGGATCCATCTGCGCGACGGACGGCGGATCCTGGACTTCACCGGCGGCGTCGGGGTGCTCAGCCACGGCCACAACCATCCACGGATCCTGCGGGCCCGGCAGCGGTTCCAGGAGTCCCGCCGGATGGAGGTGCACAAGAACTACCTCTCGCCCTACGTGGCGGCGCTGGGCCACAATCTGGCCGCGCTGCTGCCGGGCGACCTGACCGTCAGCTACTTCCCCAACTCCGGCGCCGAGGCGGTGGAGGGCGCGGTCAAGCTGGCCTACAAGTACCACCAGGGGCACCGCGGCACCGTGCTGCACAGCGACATCGCCTTCCACGGCAAGCTGCTGGGCGCGGCCAGCCTGACCGCCTCGCCCGAACTGCACTTCCGGTACCCGCAGATCCCCGGCACCGACAGCTTCGCCTACGACGACCTGGCGTCGTTCCTGCTGGCGCTGGACCGGCACACCACCGCCGCCGGCGAGAGCGACGTGTACGCCGTGGTGCTGGAGCCGTTCAGCGCCTCCAGCCTGCGGGAGTGCTCGCCTGACTTCCTGCGCGAGGTGCGCCGGATCTGCACCGAACGCGACATCGTGCTGATCTTCGACGAGGTGTACACGGGCTGGGGCAAGACCGGCGCGTTCTTCCACTTCATGCACCACCCGGGACTGGTGCCGGACATCGTGACCACCTCCAAGTCGTTCGGCGGCGGCAAATCCTCGATCTCCGGCTACATCGCCCGGGAGCCGGTCTTCCGGGCCGCCTACGACAACCTGTCGGACGCGACCCTGCACAGCACCACCTACTACGGATTCGGTGAGGAGACGGCCACCGCACTGGAGGCGGTCGCCGTCGCGGTGGAGGAGGACTTTCCGGGCCGGGCGCGGGAGTTGGGCGAACTGCTCGGCACCGGGCTGGCGAAGCTCGCGGCCCGGCACCCCAAGCTGGTGCACGGTGTCCAGGGACGCGGCGCGCTGCACGGCGTGTTCCTCAACCCGGGCCCCAAGATGCCGAACGCCCTGCGCTCGATGCTGCCGTCGAGCGCCGCCAGGGATCCGCAGGCGCTCGCCAAGCTGCTCACCGGTGCGGTGATCGCGGCCCTCTACCGGGACCACGGGATCCTCACCTTCTTCGGCTCCAACCGGCTGATCGCCCTGATCGTCTCGCCGCCGCTGGTGGCCGGTGCGGACGAGGCGGAGCTCTTCCTGAACGCGCTGGACGAAGTGCTGGACCAGGGGCCGGTCCGGCTGCTGTCCGGCCTGGTGCGGGAGAAGGTGGCCGGATGAGCCGGCTCTGCGACACCCTGCGCGGTTCGGGGCTGCCCGCCTGCTGGGCGGCCGAGTTCGAGGCGCTGCGGCCCAGCGCGGCCGGCGACCGGGCGGTGCGGCACACGGCCCTGAGCCTGGCCCGGATGCCGGCCGGCTACCGCTGGGCGGTGGTCGCCGCGTTACGGCTCTTCCCGTTGGCCTTCCGCCTGGTCGCGCGCCAAAGTGTGAAGAGCGCTGACGAGTTGACCACCAAGCGGACGATGGCCAGGCTGCGCCGGCTGCCCGGCTGGGCCGAGGTGCTGCGGGTCACCACCGCGCTGGCGCTGTACGGCGCGCTCGACGGCGCGGTGCCCACCGCCCGGCCGGTCCCGGTCGCCCTCGGAGGCGCCCGGTGAGGACCGCGATCGAGTGCGACGCCCTGGTGGTCGGCTCGGGTGCCGGCGGCTCCGTCGCCGCGCTGGAACTGGCCTGCGCGGGGCGCTCGGTGACCGTGCTGGAGGAGGGACCGCGGGTCTCCACCGCCGAGTTGGCCGCCACCGCACCGGCCGACTCGATGCGCCGGCTCTACCGCAACGCGGGTGCCACCGCGATCTTCGGCACCCCCGCCATCGCCTACGGCGAGGCGAGTTGTGTGGGCGGCACCACGGTGGTCAACGGCGGCCTGCTCTGGGAGCCGTCGGCCGCGCTGCTGGACCGCTGGGCGGCCTGGACCGGCTACGGCGGCTACCGGCAGGCCGCCCTGGCGCCGCACTTCGCCGGGATCAGCCGGCGGCTCGGCATGATCGTCCAGGAGCACGGCGAGGGCAATGCGGACTCCCGACTGCTGGCCGGTGCCGCCGAGCGGCTGGGCTGGCGCTGGCAGCACCCGCAGCGCGTGGTGACCGGCTGCCGGCACCGCAACCGGTGCGCCACGGGCTGCCCGAGCGGTGCCAAGCAGAGCATGGCGCTCAGCTACCTGCCGCGCGCCGAGGCCGCCGGCGCGGTGATCGAGGCGGGCGTGCGGGTGCGGCGGTTCATCCACACCGACGGCCGCGTGGTCGCCGTGGAGGCCACCGACGCGGACGGGCGGACCGTGCGCTACCGGCCGCGCACCGTCTTCCTGGCGGCCGGCCCGATCGGCACACCGGTGCTGCTGCGGCGCAGCGGGATCCACCGCGGTACGGCGGGCCGGCGGCTGGCGCTGCACCTCAACCTGCGGACGGTGGCCCGGTTCCGGCAGCCGGTGGCGGCCGACCGGGGCACCATGTTCACCGCCCAGGTGCAGGAGTTCTCCGACCTGGGCCTGCTGATGATGCCCTCCAACCTGACCCGGGGCGGGCTGGGCGCCGCGCTGGCCGGGCGCGGCCCGGGGATCGTCAACTCGCTGCTGGCGCAGTGGGATCACCTGGGGATGTACACCACCCAGGTGCGGATGCAGGGGTCGGCCGCGCTGGTCGGGTCGGTGGGCGGCACGCCGGTGCTGAGGCACGGCCTCACCCGGGCCGACCACCACGCGCTGCGCCTGGCGTTCCGCCGTACGGCAAGGCTGCTGTTCGCGGCGGGGGCCATCGAGCTGCTGCCGCCGAGCAGTTCGGCGCCGGCCCTGCGCAGCGCGGCCGACGTGGACCGGTTCTGCAGTGAAGTCAAGCCCGGTGACTGGGAGTTGGTCTCGGTGCACGGCATGGCGAGCTGTCGGATGGCGCTGCCGGAGCGCGGCGGCGTCTGCGACGACCACGGCCGGCCGCACGGCCTGGCAAATCTCCACCTGTGTGACGCGAGCGTGCTGCCGGGCGCCTCGGGCATCAGTCCGCAGGGAACCATCATGTCCTTCGCCCATGAGATCGTGGGCCGCCATCTGGAGAGCGCATGACCGAAACAGTGGCTGTGGAGCGGCGGCCGGCCGACGACACCCGCGTCTTCAACCGCACCGCGGTGGTGGCCTCGTGTGCCGCCTTCGTGCTGATCGGTGCGCTGCAGGCGTTCTACGGACCGGCCATCCCCGGCCTGCGGTCGAAGTTCGCGCTCACCCCGGCAGCCGCCGGGCTGGCGCTGAGCGCGCACTTCGTGGGCGGGGTGGCCGGAGTGCTGCTGTTCGACCGGGTGTACGGCCGGGTCAGCAACCGCCGGGTGCTGGCCGCCTCCCACCTGCTGATGGCGCTGGGCGCGACGGGGTTCGCGCTGGCGCCGTCCTGGCCGCCCGCACTGGGCGCCGCGCTGCTGGCCGGCTTGGGCTTCGGCGGGATCGACTACGGTCTCAACCGGCTGTTCGCGGTCGGCTTCGGGCAGCGCTCCACGGCGATGCTCAACGTCCTCAACGCGCACTTCGGGATCGGCGCGATCCTGGGCCCGGCGTTGGTGGGCGTGGTGGGGGCGCACCGCTATCCGGCGGTCTTCCTGGCCTTCGCGGTGGCCTGCCTGCCGCTGGCGCTCTGCCTGCGCGGAGTCGGCGACACCGCGCGGGCCGCCGAGGCACCGGGCCCGGTGGACGTCCGCAACCGCAGCCTCGCCGCGGTGCTGGCCGTGTTCGTGCTGCTCTACGTGCTGCACGTGGGCGTCGAGGCGGGCGTGGGCGGCTGGGAGCCGACGCACCTGGAGACCATCGGCTACGCGACGGGCCTCGCGGCCACCGCCACCTCGGTCTACTGGTTGATGCTGACGCTGGGCCGGTTCCTGGTCGCCCCGCTGGCGCTGCGGTTCTCGGCGCCGGCGATCATCGCGGTGTCCTGCGCCGGGATGACGGTCTGCCTGCTGCTGGCCACCGTGCGACCGGTCGCCCCCTACGCCTATGCCGGGGTGGGCCTGTTCATCGCCCCGATCTTCCCGACCGGCCTGCCCTGGCTAAACCGGGCGGCGCCCCAGGCGCAGCGGGCCGGGGCGCTGGTCATCGCCGCCTCGATGGTGGGCGGGGTGGCGGCCGGCCCGGCGCTCGGCAAGGCGATCGAGTGGTCGGGGATCCGGGCCGTTCCGGTGGTGCTGGGCGCGGTGTCGGCGCTCTGCCTGGCCGCGACGGCCTGGCTGGTCCGAGCCACCCGGTCGGGCCAGGGCCGGTGGGGCCGGTAGCGTCGCGCCTGATGCGCCCCGCCCGCTCGCCACCGCTGCCCGTGCTCCGTGCGGCGGCTGCGCAACCCGCCGTTGCCAGCGGCCGTCTGATCGGAGATCATTTCCGCGCCTGGACCGCGCGTCGAGACCTCGCACGCGCGCGGCGAACCGGACGGAACGGAGAGCGACGTGCCCGAGCAGCAGACCCCCGCCACCTGGCAGCCCCCGAGCGTCGAGGCCACCGCCCCGAACATCGCGCGCGTCTACGACTACCTGCTCGGTGGCAAGGACAACTTCCCCGCGGACCGGGAACTGGGCCGGCGGATCGAGGAGACGCTGCCCGAGGTGCACCTCGGGGTGCGGGCGCAGCGGGCGGTGCTGCGGCGGGTGGTGCGGCACCTGGTGGCCGAGGCGGGTCTGCGGCAGCTGGTGGACATCGGCTCGGGCCTGCCGACCGCCGACAACGTGCACCGGATCGCGCAGTCGGTGGCTCCCGAGGCCCGGGTGGTGTACGTCGACAACGACCCGGTCGTGCTGTCGCACGCGCGGGCACTGCTGGCCGACAACCAGCGGACCATCGTGGTCGAGGGTGATCTGCGCAAGCCGGGTGGGTTGTTGGCCGATCCGGGGCTGCGCGGGCACATCGACTTCGAGCAGCCGGTCGGCCTGCTGCTCTGCGGGATCCTGCACTACGTGCTGGACGAGGAGGAACCGGCGCGCCTGCTGCGGGAGTTGGTGGACGCACTGCCGTCCGGCAGCTATGTCTTCGTGCACCACCTGCTGGCCGCCGGGGACGACCCGGAGGCGGCGGCCGCCGAGGCGGTGCTGCGCCAGGGCGTCGGGCGGGCCCAGTTCCGCTCCCTGGAGCAGGTGGCGGCGTTCCTGGAGGGCCTGGAGCTGGTCGACCCCGGCGTGGTCACCGTCTCCGAGTGGCGCCCCGACGCCGACACCGCGATGCTGAGCGGCAACCCGGTGCTGCGGCTGGCCGCGGCGGCGGTGGCCCGCAAGCCCTGAGCGGACACCGCGACGACGGTGAGCACCGAGCAACGGTGAGCACCGGACCGCCCGGGCACGAGCACAGCTCCCGCGCCCGGGCGGTTCGCGTTCGACGGTACCTGACTTCCCGTCAGGACCGGTGCCCGACTGACCATCGGGTCGAGGCGGTCACTCGATGACCAGCTCCACCGCGATGTTGCCGCGGGTCGCCTTGGAGTACGGGCAGACCTGGTGCGCCTGCTCCACCAGGGCGCGCCCGGTGGCCTGGTCGATGGCGTCGGGCAGCTCCACGCGCAGCACGACCGACAGGCCGAAGCCGGTCTCGTCCTTGCCGATGCCGACCTCCGCGGTGACGGCGGCCTCCGAGGTGTCCACCTTGGCCTCCCGGCCGACCAGGCCGAGGGCGCTGGCGAAGCAGGCCGCGTAGCCGGCGGCGAACAGCTGCTCGGGGTTGGTGCCCTGGCCGTTGCCGCCGAGCGCGACGGGCAGCGCCAGCTGGACGTCCAGCAGGCCGTCCGAGCTGACGGCGCGACCCTCGCGGCCGTGGGTGGCGGTGGCGACGGCGGTGTACAGCGCGGTCATGGGATAACCGTCCTTCTTCATCGAGACGAGTCTGGTCGAGTCGTTCCTTCGGTCTTCGTGCCACAGAATGGCATCACACAATTCAGTTGTGCGCAACTAGATGGCCCGCATTGGTATGCTGGCGGCATGACCGAGGACCTGGTGGACGACAGCTGGCTGCGCCTGGACAACCAGATCTGCTTCGCCCTGCACGCCGCCTCCCGCGCGTTCAACGCGGTCTACCGCGACGCGCTCCAGGAACTCGGCCTGACCTACCCGCAGTACCTGGTGATGCTGGTGCTCTGGGAGCACGGCGAGCTGGGCGTCAAGCAGATCGGCGAGCGGCTGCGGCTGGACTCCGGCACGCTGTCGCCGCTGCTGAAGCGGCTGGAGGGGAACGGGCTGGTGCGCCGGGAGCGCAGCGCCGCGGACGAGCGCTCGGTCACCGTGCGGCCCACCGCCGCCGGGGCCGCGCTGCGCGAGCAGGCCGCCGAGCTGCCCCGCCGGGTCGCGGCCGCCACCGGCCTGGACATGGCCGCGGTGGCCGACCTGCGCGACCGGATCAACCGGCTGACCGCCGCCCTGGACACCGCCGGGCTGCCCGGCTCCCCCACCGACTGCGGCTGACCCTGCGCCGATCCTGGCGGCTGCCTACGCTGGAGGGATGATCAGCCGGGTGCACCTGGAGTCGCAGTGGCGGCGGGAGGCGCTGCGGACCAACCTGTGGCTGGTGCCGATCCTGGAGGTGGTCTTCGCCGCCGGGCTGTTCCTCGTCACCTGGTGGCTGGACCGCGCCGCCTACCGGGGTTCGCTGACCCTGCCGCCCTGGGTGATCAGCGGCACCGCCGACGCGGCCCGGCAGATCCTGGCCGCCATCGCCGCCGCCCTGATCACCGTGGTGGGCGTGGTCTTCTCGATCATGATCGTGACGCTCACGCTGGCGTCGACCCAGTTCGGGCCGCGGATGCTGCGCGTCTTCATCCGGGACCGCACCACCCAGCTGACCCTGGGCACCTTCGTGGGCACCTTCGTCTACGCGATGCTGGCCCTGATCTCGATCGGGCCGGCCTCGCACGGCGACTTCGTGCCGCACCTGTCGATCACGGTCTGCATGATGCTGGTGGTGGCCGACCTGGCGGTGCTGATCTACTTCATCCACCACATCGCGGTCTCCATCCAGCTGCCCCATGTGATCGCCCAGATCGCGGCGGAGCTCTCCCAGGCGATCGAGGCGGGGGCCGGGGAGCCGGAGTGGGCCGGGTCGGTGACCCGCGGGCCGCCGGCGGAGGAGCTCAACGCCCGGCTGGACGCGGCCGGCGCCCCGGTCCCTGCGTCGGCCAGCGGCTACCTGCAGTTCGTCCGGCACCGCAGCCTGGTGCGGATCGCCCAGGAGCTGGACGCGGTCATCCGACTGGACCACCGCCCCGGGCACTTCCTGGTGCAAGGGCACCAGCTGGCCACCGTCTGGCCGGCCGAGGCCGCCCCGGCGGTGGCCCACCGGTTCGCCCGGGCGCACCTCACCGGACCCTCCCGCACCCTGGCCCAGGACATCGCCTTCGCCGTCGACCAGTTGGTGGAGATCGCCATCCGGGCCCTCTCCACCGCGGTCAACGACACCTTCACCGCGCTCACCTGCATCGACTGGCTGGGCGAGGGGCTGTGCCGGATCGCCGTCCAGTGGCGGCCCAACCCGGTGCACCGGGACGGCGACGGACGGATCCGGGTGATCGCCCAACCGGTGCGCTACGAACGGCTGGTGCAGCGATCCTTCGAGAAGATCCGGCAGGCCGCGGCCGGCATGCCGGCCGTCCTGATCCGCCAACTGGACGCGCTGGCCGAGATCATGCGCGCCACCGTGACCGCCGAGCAGCGTGCGGTGCTGCTCGACCAGGCCGCGATGATCGACCGTCTGAACACCGAGTCGGTCGGCGAACCGGCCGACCGCGACGCCGTGCACCGCAGCTACCTGATGGTGCTGGCGGCGCACGACGCACTCGACTGACTCCCGGGCAGCGCCCCCACCGACGGATCACTCCTCCGGCGGCAGCTCGTAGAGCAGCGAGGAGGCCAGCGCCCCGCTGCTGACGTTGATGACGCCGACGCCCGAGGACTGCGGCACCGCCCGGGCCAGCGCCCCGCCGAAGCCGTCCACCCCGTTGAACACCCCCCAGGACACCAGCCACGGCGTCCACTCCCCCTGGGCGTCCAGGAAGTACTCGATGGCCGGGTCCACCCGGCGCTGCAGCAGGAACGGGCCGTCCAGCGCCGAGCGCACCTCCTGTTCCCACTGCGCGGCGGTGACCTGCTCGTCCCAGCCCAGCAGCACCCCGCGGCCGCCGTGCGACAGGGTCGGCTTGAGGGCCAGCGACTCGCGGTGGTCCAGGGCGTAGCGGAGCAGGTCGACCCGGGAGCCGTCCTCCAGGGTCACCTTGTCGTCGCGCACCATCCGGGTCCACGGCAGCAGCCGGTCCAGGCTCTCCAGCTCCGTGGCTGAGAACAGCTCGCGGTTGCGCTCGTCGGAGAGCATGGCGAGCGCGCCCTTGCTGGTGAAGGCCTCGGTGTCCATCGGGGTGAAGATCCGCACCCAGCCGGCCTCGACGGCGTCCAGCACCGGGTTCATCAGGGCCGGCGCCTCGGGCGACTCCAGGATGTCCTCGATCATGAAGCAGCGCACGATCAGGTCGATCGGGCGGCCGTCCAGCCAGACCCGTCGGTCGCGGACCTCCAGTTCGCCGATGTGGCAGGGGTAGGCCTCGAGGCCGTACTGGCCCCAGCGCTCGCAGAGCAGCCGGTTGTACGCCTCCAGGGTCTCGTAGCTGCTGGGCCAGTCGGCCAGCGCCACCACCGGCTTGTCGGTGCGGGCGTAACCGGACTCCACCAGGGTGTTGGTCACCTGCATCTCGGTGGTGTCCACGTAGCCCAGCCGGTGTTCGGCGGCGAAGTCGGCGAGCAGCGGGTGCTCCAGCAGGACGGCGGCCATGTCGCCGTTGTCCAGGCCGCCCAGCGCGCTGCCCAGGTTGCACTCCAGCATCTTGAACTCGCCGTCCTCGGTGCAGTAGAGGTCGGCCCGGGACTGCCGGGTCATCCGCTCGCCGCGGCCCTTCAGCACCGCCGAGACCTGCGCCTCGGTCATCCCGACGGCACGGGCGAAGGCCCCCGGGTCGCCGCCGAAGAGCCTCTGCGGCAGGCTGTCGACCGCGTCGTGCCAGACCCGCAGGTCGTGCTCCAGGCGCACCTTCTCCTGGTGGCCGAGGAAGAGCGGGCGGGAGAGGAAGTCGTTGCCGTAGAAGGTGGCCAGCTGCTTGGACTCGGGCATCCGCCCGATCAGCTCACGGGCCGTGGCGCCGGAGGCCTTGACCCGCCTGAGGTACTCCTCCGTGAGGTTCACACGGTCGAACATCGTCGGTTCCCCTCTCAGGAGTTGCGGTCGCGCAGTTCGAGCGTGCAGCACTTGACGCTGCCGCCGGCCAGCAGCAGTTCGGAGAGGTCGACCCCGATCGGGTTGAAGCCGCGCGCCTTGAGCTGTTCGATCAGGCCGGAGGCGGCCTGCGGGAGCAGCACGTTGTAGCCGTCGCTGAAGGCGTTGAGGCCGAAGACGGCGGCGTCCTGCTCGGACGCCAGGACCGCGTTCGGGTAGAGCTCGCGCAGCACGGCCTGGCTGCCCGGGGTGAACGCCTCGGGCCAGTACATGATCTCGGTCTCGGAGAGCACCGAGAGCGCGGTGTCCAGGTGGTAGTGGCGGGGGTTGACCAGGGTCAGGCTGGTGACCGGCAGGCCGAAGAACTCCTGCGCCTCGTAGTGCGAGCGCTGGTCGGTGCGGAAGCCGGTGCCGGCCAGGATGCGGCGGCCGACCGGCAGGTAGTCGCCCTCGCCCTCGTTGATGAACTCCGGCCACAGCACGTCCTGGTAGCCGTTGCGCTGGAACCAGGCGAGGTAGCCGGGGCCCTCGGCGGTGCGCTCCATGTGCCGGAACCGGGCGCCCAGCACCTTGCCGTCCACCACGGTGGCGCCATTGGCGGCGAAGACCATGTCGGGCAGGCCGGGCAGCGGGTCGATCACCTCCACGGTGTGGCCCAGCGACTGGTACAGCTCGCGCAGCCGCTCCCACTGCAGCACCGCCAGACCGGTGTCGACCGGCTTCTCGGGCTCCATCCAGGGGTTGATCGAGTAGTACACGTCGTAGTGGCTCGGTCTGCACATCAGCAGCCGGCGCGGCCGGGCAGTCCGCAGCGGTGCGGACGGCGACTGGGTCTGCGGGCCGATGACCTCGGTGACGGGCATGACGGTGTTCCTTACGGTCGAAAGTGGAGACCGGGCGATCCCGGGCTGAGCGGTGAGGAGGCCGGGCGGTGGCGAGTCAGGGAGTCAGCGGACGTCGAACCAGCCGTGGCCGAGCAGCGCGTCGACCAGCCGGTTCGGGTCGCCGCCGCTGTCGACCACCGCCACCTCGGGCAACTCGGCGGCGACATGGCCGCGTTCGAAGTCCGACTCGGTCAGGAAGACCACCGCGTCGGCTCCCAGGCCCAGGGACTCCGCCGTGCGTCGCAGGTTCCCGGCCTTGGGCGACCAGTTGACGACTCGCCGGGAGAACGCGGCGGCGTTGATCAGGACTTCGGGGCGCTCGCTGAGCACCCGTTCCACCGGATCGGGCGTGTGGTGGTCGGTGGGCACCAGGCGGATCCCCTGATCGGCCAACCGCCGTACGCAATGGCCGAGTTCCGGCTGCCAGTGAGGGGCGTCCGGGCCCAGCGCGAGCAGCCGGCGGGACAGGCCGAGCCTGGTCTGGGCAACCCTGCGGACCTCCTGGGCGAGCAGCAGCAGTGCCGCGTCGGTCCAGCCGGTGGCGCCGGCCCGGGCCGCGGCGGGCGCGGTGGCCAGCAGTCCGGCCAGGTCGATCACCTCGATCCGGCCGTCGGCCTCCGCCAGGTCGAGCAGTCCGGCGTTCAGCCGGTGCCAGTGGCGGGTGAGCCGGCCACGGGCCCGCAGGCCGAGCACGGTGTCCCGCACCCGCCGGGGCAGCGGAACGGTGTGCAGCACCAGGGTGCCGGTGCCGCGGGCCAGGGCGGCCTCGGCGAGGCCGGTCAACCGGTCCAGCCGGTCGTCCAGGTGCGGGCCGAGCGGGCCCGGGTCGGTCAGGTCGAACCGGTCCGGCAGGAAGAAGCGCTCGTCGAGCAGGCCCACCACCAGCTCGGCGCCGGCGTCGGCGAGCGCGGTGTCGAACCCGCGGGCGGCCGGCTGGGCCGGCTCGGGCCGGGCGCCGGCCGCCACCAGCACGGCCCGCAGCAGGGCCGGGAACGGTCCTGCCGGGCAGCCGGCCAGCACCAGCAGCCGGACCGGGCGCAGCTCACCGCCCGGGTCGCGCAGCTCGCGCAGGGCCCGTCCGGCGGCGGCGAGCAGCTCGGGATCGGTGCTCTGGGCGAGCGCCAGCCGGACGTCGGCGGCCGGCACCCGGCCGGCCGCCACCGCCTGCTGGACGGCCTCGATCAGCTCAGGCATCGGACCCGGACGGGCCCGCGTCACCGGTCCGCTGCCGAGGGAACGGCACTTCCTCCAGGTAGGAGACGCCGCTGGCGGCGTGTGCGCCGTAGCGTTCCCACACCTCGTGCAGCCGGATCCGGCCGTCCGGGAGGGTGGTCGGCTCGGACTGGCAGCGGCCGATGACGACCTGGCCGTCGGCCTTGACCATGGAGTAGGCGAACTCCAGGCTGCCGTCCGGCCGGCAGACGCCGTTGAGCACGCCCCGGCGGGTGTCGCCGCCGCTGAACTCGCCCCAGAGCAGGTCGCCCTGCTGGCGGTAGAGCGCCGAGCGGCCGGCTTCCTCGGGGTCGTCGCTGACCGGCCGGAACCGGCGGCCGTCGTAGTTGACGGCGGGCTTCGACCCGGCGCCTTCGGTGTTGAGGGTCACTGGTGCCCGGTCGGTCACTTCGGCTCCACCGTGACCTTGATCCGGTCGGCGAAGTCGGTCATGGTGTCCATCGCCTCCCGGTACGACGTGCCGGTGGTACCGAGGAAACCGACGATCGAATTGCCGTGCGGCGGGCGGAGGTTGGTGTCACCGGGGCGGGCGGTCAGCTTCAGCAGGAAGACCTGGTCGGAGGAGCTGACCTCCTCGGGCACCTCGATCTCCCGAATGGTGCCGTTCTCCTCGCTGATCAGGCACATCGCGGTGATGTGGGTGCCGGTCGGCCGGTAGTGCCGCACCTCGGGCTTGACGCCGCGGGCCACGTCGACCACGGCCTTGATCGGGTCGTAGCCGGCGGTCAGCCGGGCGACCTCGTCCAGGCCGCCGCCGCCCACCCGGGCGGCGATCTCCAGCAGGTAGGGCTTGCCCTGGTGGAACCGGACCTCGGCGTGGGCGACGCTGCGGCGCAGGCCCTGGGCGTGCAGGCCGGCCTTGACCACGGTGTGCACGTCGGCGATCTGCTCCTCGGTGAGCTCGGTCGGGGCGTGGTGCACGTCGTCGTCGAAGGTGGCGCCCTCCAGGGTGATCCGGTCGACCACCGATCCCAGGTAGACCTCGTCGTCCCAGGCCAGCGCCTCGATCAGGAACTCCCGGCCGTCCAGGAAGGACTCCACCAGCAGCCCGTCCGGGCCGAGGTCCAGCCCGGCCACCTCGGCGTGCGACCAGTACATGCCGGCCAGGCCCTCGCGGGCCTGCTGGTAGCGCTGCGCCAACTCCTCGGCGTCGTCGGCCTTGAAGACGAAGTTGCTGGCCGCGCCGAGGGTCGGCTTGATGATCACCGGGTAGCCGAAGTCGCCCGCCGCGGCCAGCGCCTCCGCCGCGGAGGTGACGTAGCGGAACTGCGGGTGGGCCGCCCGGCCGCGCTCGTGCGCCTGCCGCATCAGGTACTTGTTGCGGCTGGCCTTGGCGGCCTCCAGCCCGATGCTGGGCAGGCCGAGCGCGTCGGCGACCACGGCGGCGGCGATCACGCCGGCCTCGTTGAAGGTGATCACGCCGTCGAACCGCTCGGTGCGGTGCCAGTCCTCGGCCAGCTCGGCCAGCTTGGCGGCCTCGCGGCTGCCCGCGATCCGGTACCGGTCGGCCGGCCAGAACTCCGGCTCACCTTCACCGTTGAGGACGTAGAGGTCCACGCCCAGGTCGACCACCTGCTGGTAGCGCGACTTGTAGTACTCCTTGTTCTGGGAGCTCTCGATGGCGAGCAGCTTCATGAGCGGCCGTCCTTCTCCTCAACTGGCGACTCGACTGACGTTTCGACCGGCGCTTCGACCGGCGCTTCGGCTGACGTTGCGGCAAGCGGGTTCGACGGCAGCCCGGGCAGCCGGAACGGGGTGATCTTGTCGGGGACCGGACCGGCGTCCAGGGCGAGGTCGATGCCGGCCGCCCGGGCCGCCTCGGCGGTGTCCACCAGGATCGGCGCGGACCAGGCGAGCAGCGCCCGCGCCCCGGCCAGCAGATCACCGGGCCCGGTGCCCGCGGCAGCCTGCTCGCGCAGCTCGGCCAGGTGCTCGGCCAGCCGCGCGGCAGCCCGTGCCACGCTGAACCCGGACGGCTCGAAGCAGCCGCGCAGATCGGCGGCGAGCGCGGCCACCCGGCCCTGGGCCGCCGGGGAGACCGGCAGCGGAGCGCCGTCGTGACCGGCCAGCGCGGCGTCCAGTGCGTCGCCCAGCTCGCGCCAGGGTGCGATCAGTTGACGGTCCGTCAGGAGCGCGAGTTCGGCCCGGGTGAAGTTGGTGCGGGCCTGCTCGGGCAGCGTGAGCGCCAGGTAGAAGCGCAGCACGTCGCGCGGCACGCCCTCCTCGATCAGCTCGGTGCCGCGGATCAGGTGGCCACGGCTGGTCGAGAACTTGGCGTGCTCCAGCTCGTAGAACTCGTTGACCACGTTGACGCTGGGCCGGATGTAGCGGTCGCCGTGCGCCAGCAGCAGCACCAGGTCCAGCAGACCCCAGTGGTAGGTGTTGTCGAAGCCGTGCAGCAGGACCAGCTCGGCGCCCTGCTCGGCCCGCCAGTAGTGGTCGTAGGGCAGCGCCGGGTCCTGGCCGTTGGCCCACCAGGTGGCGTACATCGAGGCGGCCATCGCCTCCACCCACGGGTAGACGATCTGCCCCGGCGTCTCGGGGAACGGTGCCGGCACTCCCCAGCGGCCCGGCACGGTGACCGGGACGTCCGGCAGCGGCCGCGACAGCAGCTGCTCGATCAGCTGCTTGGGGTGCGGCCGCCAGCGCGGCGTGACCTCGGCGAAGTACGCCTCCAACTCGGCGCGGTACTCCTCCATCGGCAGCACCAGGATCCGCTCCTCGCGGACCGACACCGGCTCCTGCGGGTCCAGCGTGCAGCGCGGATCGCGCAGTTCGTCGTAGTTGTTCGGCGTGCCGCAGTCCTCGCAGGCGCCGCCGTTGCTGCCGGCCCCGCAGGCCGGGCAACCGCCGGTGAGCAGGCCGTCGTAGAGGTGGAGCCCGGAGTGCTCGGCGTACGGCAGTCGCACGGTGCGCTCCCGCAGCCGGCCGGCGGCGTGCAGCGCGGTGACGAACTCGGTCACCGCCTCGCGGCACCGGGCGTCCACCGGGGGCAGCAACTGCTCGCTGCTGCTGGTGAGTTCGATGGCCACACCGCGCAGCGTGCGCTCGATGGCGGCGGTCGAGTCGGCGGCCAGCCGGGCCGGGGTGGTGCCCTTGCGGGCGGCGCTGGCCACCACGTAGGTCTGGCTGTCGTCGGTGATGGTGGTCCAGGTGACCGGGGCGCCGGTGGCCCGCAGGTAGCGGGCGTAGATGTCGCCGACCAGGTAGGGACCGGCCAGGTGGCCCACGTGCAGGTCGCCGTTGGGCGTCGGGGTGGCCGCGATCAGGATTCTCGGCTGGTTCACTGCGCCGTCGCTCACTGGGCGCCCGCCTGGTGCCGGTCCAGGAAGGCGACGGCCAGCTCGGTGTCCCACCAGATCGAGTAGAACTCCAGGTTGCCCTCGGCGTCCTTGGGATTGAGGGCGAAGTGCTCGGTGTGCGGCGTGAAGTGCACGACGTCGCCGGCCTTGAACGGGCGGCGCACCCCGTCGGCCTCGATCTCGCCCTCGCCCTTGGCGGCGATCCAGATCTCGTACTCGTGGTGCTCGTGCGGGCGCGAGGAGGTGCCGGGCTCGACGATCGACCAGCAGCCCTCGAACGGCGCGTTCAGCAGCGGCCAGGGCACCAGGCGCTGGGTGTAGAGGTCGTACTCGAAGGTCAGCCCGTCGCGGTTCAGCGGGCGGATTTCCATGGTCATGGCGGGTCTGCTTTCGGATCGGAAGAAGGGCTCAGGCGACGTCGGCGAGCACACCGGTGCGCGCCCGGTGCTGGACCAGGTCACCGACGATCTCGCTGGAACGCACGGCCAGCACGCTGAGCAGCGAGTCGGAGATGCCGTGGGTGGCCTCGTTGACGCCCTGCAGGTAGACCGACGGGCCGTCCTCGTTGCCGGGCACGCACAGCCGGTAGTTGCGGTCGACGGCGGTCTCCGCCAGGCCCAGCCGGTCGGCCAGGCCGCGCACCAGGGACGGCATCCGGCTGTCGAAGCCGGTGCCCAGCAGCACGTAGTCGGCGGCCAGTTCGGTGCTGGTGCCGGTCAGCCGGTCGGTCAGGGTGAGCACCAGCTCGTCGTCCTGGAAGCGGGTGGCGGTGATGTCGGTCATGGTGATCAGCTTCAGCCGCTCGTCGCCGCTGAGCCGCTCCAGGTAGCGCTGCCGGTAGAGGGTGTCCAGCATCGCCGGGGCCAGGCCGGCGTAGTTGCTCAGGTGCATCTCCCGCAGCAGCTGCTCCCGGGCCGGGCCGGTGGCCTGGAAGAACTGGTCGATGAACGAGCTGTAGTAGATCTCGTTGGTGAACTTGCTGGACTCGTAGTTCTTCAGACCGATGGAGCGCATCACCATGGTGGTCGCGGCGGCCGGGAACCCCTGGTGCACCGCCCAGAGCAGCTCGGCCGCGCTCTGGGCGCCGCCGACGACCACGAAGCGGTGCTTGCCGGCCGGGTCCAGGGCGGCGATCCGAGCCGAGTAGTCGGCGCTGTGGATCAGCCGGTCGGCGGGCAGGGCGGCGAACTCGGCGGGGATCCGCGGATCCCGCCCGGCGCCGATCACCAGGTCGCGGGAGCGGATCTCGCTGCCGTCGGCGAAGCCGGTCAGCCAGCCCTCCAGCCGGCCGCCGACGCCGTGCTGCGGGGCGATCGAGACCGCCCGGCGGTCGTAGTCGATCCGCACCTTGTCGAGCGTGTCGGCGACCCACTGCAGATAGCCGGAGATCTCCTGCCGGTAGGGCGTGAAGGTGCCCAGGTTGATGAACTCGTCCAACCGCCCGACGCTGTGCAGGTAGTTGACGAACGAGAACCGGCTGGTCGGGTTGCGCAGCGTCACCAGGTCCTTCAGGAAGGACACCTGGCTCTGCGTCCAGGGCAGCAGCATGCCGCGCTGCCACACCACCGAGTCGTACTGCTCGGCGATCACGGTCTGCTCGGCGAGGTCCGCCGGAGCCAGCTCCTCCAGCGCCACTGCCAGGGCGAGGTTCGCCGGCCCGGCGCCGATGGCGAGCAGTTCAACGTCCTGGCGTGCCAAGGCCATCCCCTTTTCGAAGTGTGGGAGCCACCCCGGGCAGCGCTGCCGCGGGCGGGTGGCGGGTGATCTGGCTGAAATGCTGTCAGCTCGGCATATCCCGGACAAGGCGTTCAACTGAACGATTTTCAGGGCGAGTTGACATATGTCGGACAAAGCTCAGGAAGGCGGGCAGGCCTCGACGAGCGCGGCCGCGGCATCCCGGGAGTTGGCGAGCACGGTCTTGGCCGCGCCGCCGGTACCGCCGGTGAAGGTGAACAGCGGCGCATCCGCCGGCAGTCGGCGCAGCAGCAGCCCGCCGGTGCCGCCCGGCGCGGCCCAGCAGTCGGCCGCGGTGGCCGTCCTGGCGTCCGGCCCGGGCCAGTCGGCCAGTCCCAGCCGCTCGGCCGCGCACGCCGCCACCTGGGCGGCCAGCTCGGGCAGCGGGGTGAGGGCGGCCGGGTCCACGTCCCAGCGGTCGGTGGGCAGTCCGAGCAGCATCCGGTGCGGGCCGTCCGGGCGGCCGTAGAGGCCACTGGTCTCATCCACGAACGCGCCCATCCCGGGCGGGAGTCGGTCGGTGGTACCGATGGTGTACTGGATCTGCTTGGCGCGCAGGCCCTGGTCGGGCAGCCGCCAACTCCGCAGCAGCCGCGGCGTCCACGGCCCGGCGGCGACCACCACCGCACGGTACCGCTCGGCGCCGCCCGCCACCGTGCGCAGCTCGCCGTCGGGCGCGAGCGCCGTCACCGTCTCGGCGCGGACGGTGCCGCCCGCCGCCTCGACGGCCGCCAGCAGTCCGGTCCGCAGCCTGGCCGGCGACAGGCAGCCGGCGGCCGGTTCGACCACCGCCAAGGTGTCGGACGGCAGCCCGCGGAACGTCTTCAGTTCGGTGGCGTCCACCAACTCAGCTGCGCCCGGCAGTAGTTCATCGACCAGGTCGAGCACCGGGCGGATCCTTGCCGCGGTGCTGCCGGACGGCAGCAGATAGCTGGAGCCGAACTCCCGGTAGCCGGCCAGCTCCCGCAGTCCGGCGTCGGCGCGCAGTTCGGCGAGGCTGAGCGCGGCCGCCCTGGCCGTCACCGGATCGGTCTCGAAGGCCCGCAGCAGACCGCCGGAGACCGCCGTGGCGTCCCGGGTGACGGTGGCACCGCCGGTCAGCACGGTGACCGGGTGTCCCATCCGGGTCAGCCGCCAGGCGAGCACCGCGCCGGCCAGGCCGCCGCCGATCACCGCGATGCCGAGGTCGTCGCGCAGTTCCATCGGATCAGCCGATCTGCCGTGCACGGTACTGGAGTTCGAGCGAGAGGTTGTGCCAGATGTCGGAGCACTCCTGGGCCAGCTCGGCGACCACGGACAGCAGGTGCGGCGGGATGTTGTCCAACTCGCTCTCCGCCTCGCCGACCACCACCAGCCGCCGGTGCAGCCAGACCAACAGGGCCCGCCCGTGGTCGGTGAAGCGCAGCGACGGGTCGCGCCGCAGGCTCTCCAGTCCGGCGAACGGCTCGGGCCTGGTCTGCCGGGCGGTGGCCGGCTCGCTGGCGATCCGGCGCATCGCCGCCAGTTCGGCGGTCGGCGCGGCCGGCTGCGGTTCGGGCCGGCACAGCGGGTCCTCCCCGCGGTCGAGCCGGGCCCGGATGTCGTGTGCGGTGCCCAGCGACACCCCGGCGGCCTGGGCGATCTCCCGCAGCGAGGCGTCCGGGCTGTCCCGGATCACCGCGACCGCGCGCCGCCGCCCCTCGCCGCCGTCCACCGGCCGCAGCCGCCCGTCGCGGCCCAGCCGGGTGCCGCTGCGCGCGCCGTCGCCCGCCGCCTGCCGCCGGATCACCCCGACCGTGCTGGCCGCCAGCCCGGTGGCCCGGGCCACCGCCCGGTCCGCCAATTCGGGCTGGAGTTCGACGATGCGGCGGGCGGCCGCCTTGCGCTCGGCCAGCGACAGCGGCAGGCCGTGGGCCACATTGGCCTGCACGCCCAGGATGAAGGCCTCGGCCTCGGAACCCTCGAAGAACTCGACGGTGATCACGTCCGCACCCCTGCTCTGCGCGGCGCGCAGCCGGTGCGCGCCGTCGATCACCCGCATGGTGGCCCGGTGCACCAGGATCGGTGGCAGTTCGGCATCGGTCTCGGCGAGCCGCCGCACGTGCTCCTCGTCCACCCCTTGGAAGCGGGGCGAGTCGCCCGGCAACACTGCCTCGATCGGTATCTGCTCCACAGTTCTCATCCGTGCCCCCCGGGCAGCTGTTGTCCCAGAACCGTCACCGGGCGCCATGTGCGCGGAGCCCGGAGTTGTACGCATCGGCGCCGGCTCGTCGGCGGCCGCACCGTGCGGGGTGGCCGCAAGGCGCCGCCGGAGCCGCGCTGGAAAGGAAGGACCCGCCGCGGTCGCGGGTCGTCAGACGCCCTCGGCGACCGGCTCGGCCTCGGCCGCCGGCTGCCGGGCACCGGCCGAGGGCTGGACCGGCCTCATGCCGAGCGCCCCGAGGACGGTCGAGATGACCGCGAACAGCCCCACCACCGGCCAGACGCCGTGGTGCAGCCGCTGGAAGAGCATCCCGCCGATCACCGGTCCGATCGCGGTGCCGGCGTTGAACATCACCTGGAAGCTGCTGATGTAGCGGGCCTTCAGCCGCTCGGGGGCGATCATGCCCGGGTAGGCGAAGAGGGTGGGGCCACCCAGGATTTCACCCAACGTCCAGATCAGGGTGCCGATCAGGATCACCGCCGCGCCCAACGGCAGCCCGTAGCAGGCCTCGCCGAGCCCGACCAGGACGAAGGCGCAGCTCACGCTGATCCGGAGCGGCCACTTCTGGGTGACCTTGGTCAGCGGCAGCTCGAAGAGGATCACGATGATGCTGTTGGCCGAGACCGCGAGGCTGTACCAGAAGACGTCCACGTGCGAGCGGGTGACGTCCAGCGGCAGGGTCGAGAGGTACTGGGTGTAGATGATCGCGTTCACCAGGGTGGCCAGCAGGTAGAACACGTAGCGGGTGTCCTTGAGCACCTGCAGGTAGCTCTCCTTGGGCGCCTTGGCCTCGGCCGCCGCGGGCTCGGCGGGCTGCTGCTTCAGCTTGCGCGGCAGGGTGGCGAAGGCCATCACGCCGTACGCCAGCGCCACCACCGCCTCGCCCCAGAACAGGATCGCGTAGCCGTGCCCGCCGAGGCGGAACAGCGCGAAGCCGAGCTGCGGGCAGAGGGTGGTGCCCAGGTTGAGGCCCAGCCGCCAGATCCCGAAGATCATCACCTGCCGGTCGGGCGGTGTGAGTTCGGACAGCAGCGCCGAGGAGGCGGGTCGGTAGATGCTCTGGAAGAGGCCGACCAGCACCACCGAGGCGACGATCAGCGGGAAGCTGTTGACGTAGTAGACCAGCACCAGCAGCAGCGCCGAGCCGGTCATGCTCAGCACGGTGGCGTTGCGCGCGCCCAGCGCGTTGGCCAGCGCGCCGCCGACCAAGATGCCGAGCACCGCACCGGCGCCGTAGCCGCCGAGTGCCAGGGTGGCCTGGTCGGCCGAGTAGCCGCGGGAGGTCAGGTAGAGCACCAGGAAGATGCTGAGGAACGCCCCCAGTCGGCTGATCACCACGCCGGCCAGGATCGCCTTCACCGCGATCGGTGACTGCGCGAAGGTGCTCCACGGCCCGGGTCCTGCGGGTTTCGCCTTCTTGCTCATCGTTCGGCAGGTCTTTCCATCGGTGGGCCCCGCTCAGGCCGGGGTGACGACGAGTGCGGCGCCGGCCGCGTCCAGTGCCCGGTCGCAGGCCTGCTGCGAGTCGGCGGCGACGGTGGCGTAGGCCACCCGGCCCACCAGGGTGCCCTTCGGCGGCGGCGAGACGACCGCGCCGGGAGCGGCGATGGCCACCGCCCGGTCGATCTCGGCCGGCAGCCGCTCCTCGTCGAACCGGATGGCGCCGATGGTGGTGTCGTCCTCGGCCACGTAGAAGAACCGGATCGCGGTGGTCTGCGAGCGGGTCGCGGTGACCTCCGGGGCCAGGCCGCAGGCCGCCCGGGCGGCGGCCAGGCCGGGGTCGATCCCGGTGGCCAGCCGGCCGAGGTAGGGGATCAGGTCGCCGCCGAGCCGGCCGTTGGCCTCGATCAGCTTGGGGCCGTCGGCGGTGAGCATGAACTCGCAGTGCGTCCAGCCGTCGGTGAAGCCGAGCGCGGCGTGGATCGCGGTGAGCAGCTCGGCGAAGCCGGAGTCGGCGAGCAGCGGGTCCGCGGCGTCGACCCGGTGGCCGATCTCCTCGGCGTAGGGCGGATAGCCGACCACCTTGCGGCCGATGAACAGCGCGGTGGCCTTGCCGCCCTGCACCACCGAGTCGACGCTGATCTCCTCGCCGATCACGCACTCCTCGACCAGGTAGGGCTCCGCGGTGTCGAAGACGACCGGGTCGGGCAGGGTGGCCACACGGGTGAAGGCGAAGCCCTCGCTGAGCTGCTCCGGGCCGTCCACCCGGATCACGCCGACGCTGGCGCCGTAGCCGCGCGGCTTGAGGATCACCGGGTAACCGATCCGGGCGGCGGCGTCCAGCGCCTCCTGCTCGGTGGTCACGGGGATCGAGGCGGGCTGCGGCAGGCCGGCGGCGTCCAGCGCCCGGCGGGTCTGTCCCTTGTCGCGCATCCGCCAGATCACGGCCGGGTCGCCGTTCGGCAGCTTGAGCGCCTCGGCGATGTGCGAGGCCGCGTGGATCCGGGCCTCGTCCCAGCAGAGCACCCCGTCGAAGGGCTGCTCCCGGTGCAGCTCGGCGGCGGCGGCGGCCATCGCCGGGCCGTCATAGGTGTCGGGGACCACCGTCCAGCCGCTCAGGTACTCCTGCTCCCAAGTGGGTTCCACGGTGTGGAACAGGTGTATCCGGAACTCCGTGCTGATCGATCGGAGCAGGTACTCGCGGTAGGACCGCATGCCCGTCGCGACCAGGAGAAGAAGTGGCCGCGCCGCCACCTCGGTACCGGTGATCATTTCTTTCCTTCCTGGACTCCCGCATCCCCTGGATCCGGAGGCCGGACCGGGTCGCCGCCGTGGAGTCCCCGCGAATTCGACCCACAAGCTACAAGCGAGCTGACACAGTGTCGACCGTCTTGCCGACACTTCACCGGTTGTCGAACTCGACTGTGACGAAGCCGCGTAGCGCCTGCGAAGGGCGCCGTTGACGCACCGTCATCCCGAGCTCGTGAAGTTGAAACATCACCTTGCGCCGGGGGGCCGGCGTTCAACCGTCAAGACTGGATGGTTGAACGCCGACTGACAGCCCGACAAGATAGACTGGACGCGGGCCAGTCTGTCGGGCTGGCCATTTCCGCGCGATTGTCCACCAGCGAAGCCGCAGGTCACGGGGCGGATTCCGGATTCCGGCGGCCATTCACGGAATAAATCTGTTGTATCCCTGAATTCCGGCACCGCAGCGGAGCGGGCTTTGGGTGCGCGGTGTTTTGACGGGGGCATGTCGGAATTGGTCGGCACGGTACGTGAAGTCGCCGCGCGGCACCGGTGGCCGCGACCGGCGGCGAAAAATTTTCTCCCGGCCTTGCCGCGCCCGACTGGCATTCGTCCACCGCACCCCGGGCCGCACACGGACATGTTCCGCCGCTGCGCCGCCCGGGCCGAAACACCGCGATCGCGGGCCCCGCGCGCGATTTCACCACCGCCACGGGCCCCGAGTACCGTCCAGGAAGTGGACAGCCGAGCGCACCCGCCACTCGATCGCGCAGGATCGGCGCTGGGCACCCCCGCCGCCCCCGACCTGCCCCGAGGACCCACCAGTGACGACCGCGCCGCACCCCGCGACCGCCGAGCCCACAGACCCGCTGAGCGGACCGCGACTCGCCCGGGTCGCCGAGCAGTACGGCACCCCGGCCTGGGTCTACGACGCCGACCGGATCCGCGCCCAGATCGCCCGGCTGCGCAGCTTCGACGTCATCCGGTTCGCCCAGAAGGCCTGCTCCAACACCCACATCCTGCGCCTGATGCGGGCCGAGGGCGTGCTGGTCGACGCCGTCTCACTGGGTGAGATCGAGCGTGCCCTCACCGCCGGCTACCAGGTGCACGGCCCGAACGAACCGGTGGTCCTCACCGCCGACGTGCTGGACCGGGCCACCCTGCGCCGGGTGGTGGAGCTGGGCCTGCCGGTCAACGCCGGCTCCCCGCAGATGCTGGAGCAGCTCGGCGCGCTCTCCCCCGGGCACCCGGTCTGGCTGCGGATCAACCCCGGCTTCGGGCACGGTCACAGCCGCAAGACCAACACCGGCGGCGAGCAGAGCAAGCACGGCATCTGGCACGAACACCTGCGGCAGAGCCTGGAGTTGGTCGACCACTACCGGCTCGACCTGATCGGCCTGCACATGCACATCGGCTCCGGGGTGGACTACGGCCACCTGGAGGCGGTCTGCGAGACCATGGTCAAGCAGGTGCGGCTCAGCGACCGGGACGTGCGGGCGATCTCGGCCGGCGGCGGCCTCTCGGTGCCCTACCACCCCGGCCAACCGGAGGTGGACACCGAGCGCTACTTCCGACTCTGGGACGCGGCCCGCCAGGAACTGGTGCGCGAACTCGGCCATCCGGTGCGGCTGGAGATCGAACCGGGCCGGTTCCTGGTGGCCGGCGCCGGAGCGCTGGTCAGCGAGGTGCGGGCGCAGAAGCCGGTCGGCAGCAACCACTTCCTGCTGGTCGACGCCGGCTTCAACGACCTGATGCGGCCCGCCATGTACGGCAGCAGCCACCGGGTCTCGGTGCTCACGCCGGCCGGCGAGGCGCGCACCGAGGCGCTGCGGGACACCGTGCTCGCCGGGCCGCTGTGCGAGTCGGGCGACGTCTTCACCCAGGCGGAGGGCGGCGACGTGGAGCCGATCCCGCTGCCCCGGGCCGAGATCGGCGACCTGGCGGTCTTCCACGACACCGGGGCGTACGGGGCGAGCATGTCCTCCAACTACAACTCCCGCCCGCTGCTGCCCGAGGTCCTGGTGGACGGCGGGCAGAGCCGGCTGATCCGGCGCCGGCAGACCGTCGCGGAACTGCTGGCCCTGGAGACCGAGGTGGCCTGACCGCTGCGACCGGTGCTACCGCTCCCCGGTCAGCACCGGTTTGAGGTCCAGCACCGGAGTGCCGTCCAGCGCCTCCAGATCACTCACCCGCACCCGCAGGCCGTCCACCGCCAGTACGGTCACCCGGTGCAACCCGATCGGGTTGGGCCGGTCCGGGGACCGGGTGGCGAACACCCCCGTCTCCGGGCGGCCGGCCTCCCCGCGCGGCCGCACGGCGAGCACATCGCGCCGTGCGCGGTGCAGCCAGGTGAGCACCAGAAGCTCCGCGCCGACCGTCAACTCCCGCAGGCCGCGCTCCACTTCGGGTTCGAAGACCAGCCAGGCGGGCGGCGCCCCCTCGTCGCCCTGCCTGGGCGCACCGGCCCGCTCGGTGATCCGCGACTCCACCCGGCCGATCGGGCGCAGCCGGTACTCGTACTCGGCCATCCACCGCCTCCGCTCCTGGCGCTCCGCACCGCAGCCTAGCGGCTAACCGTCCTGGCGCCGCTGCGCCACCAACTCCGCCACCCCGCCCAGGAACCGCTGCACCACCGCCACCTCTTCCGGCGCGTAGTCCCGCAGCATGCCCACCAGGGCCCCGATCAGCGGACCGAAGAAGGTCTCTCCGAGCACGACGGCCTGCTCCTGAACCACCAGCAGCACCCGCCGCCGGTCCTTGTCGTCCCGGGTGCGGCGGACCAGGCCGAGCCGCTCCAGCCGGTCCAGCAGCGCGGTGGTGCCCGCCGAGTTCAGTTTCAGCTGGGCGCCGAGCCGGCCGGGGGTGGCCGGGGTGCCGGAACGGGCCGCGTCCAACAGGCAGATCAGGGCCCGCAGATCGGTCGGGTGCAGGCCGTTGCGCTGCGCGAACTCCCCGCCCAGCAGGTCGAGTTCCACGGTCACCGCGCGCAGCAGGTGCACCACCGCGAACTCCGGCCCGGCGTTCGGTATCCGACCCATCCGCTGATCCATCTTCCGACCCATCTCCCACTGCTGACGACCCAGGGGCTATTCTCTCGCTCAGCGAGATACTTGCCCAGCAACATATCTCCCTCAAGGGGGCTACACCATGACCGATCAGCAGCGCCGATGCCAGTCGGCCCAGGAAGCCGTGCTGGAACGCTGGGGTCTTCCGGTCGAACGGATCGAACTGACCTCGGAGTTCGGCACCACCGTGGTCACCGCCTGCGGGCCGCGCGACGGCGAACCGCTGGTCCTCCAGCACAGCGGCAGCACCACCTCGGCGGTCTGGTTCGCCAACGCCGCCGAACTGGGCCGCACCCGGCGGCTCTACGCGGTGGACCGGATCGGCGAGGCCGGGCTCAGCCGGCCCGGACAGCGGCCGCCGCGCACGGTGGACGACCTGCACGCCTGGCTGGACGGCGTGCTCGACGGCCTGTCGCTGACCGCTCCCGATCTGCTCGCGCACTCCTACGGCGCCAGCATCGCGATGAGTTACGCACTGAGCCGACCGCGGCGGGTGCGGCGGATGGCGCTGCTCGACCCCACCCTGGTCTTCGCCGGGTACCGGATGGGCTATCTGCTGCACGCACTGCCGATGCTGGCGCGGCCCAGCGCCGCCCGCGCCCAGCGGTTCCTCAGCTGGGAGACCGGCGGCCGTCGACTCGACCCGGACTGGCTCGAACTCTACGGCCGGGCCGCCGAGTTCCCCCGCACCAAGCCCGTGGTCCCGCCCCGGCCCGACGCGGCGCGGCTGGCCGACTGCCGGACGCCCACCCTGGTGCTGCCGGCCGCCGAGAGCCGCTGCCACGACGCCCGCGCCGTGCAGGCCGCCGCCGCCCGGCTGCTGCCCGATGTGGAGGCGGTGCTGGTTCCCGGGGTCTCCCACCACGGCATGCCCTATCAGCAGGCGCCGGAACTCAACCGGCTGATCAAGGAGTTCCTGGCCAAGCCGTGACCTGATGTGACGCAGTGCGGTGCACCCGCGGGTGCGACCGTGCGGTGAACCCCGTGCCGCGGGCGGCCGTTTCAAAGAAGTACAGCCCTTCGTCCACCGCGGGTCACCCGTTGGGGCGACGGCCGGCGTTGACGACGCTAATGTGATCTGCCATGTACATGGACAAAGTGACCGAAATCCTGCACGAGGCCGCCGCCACCGCGATCCTGCCGCGCTTTCAGGCACTGGCCGCCGGCGAGATCACCGAGAAGTCCCCCGGCGAGCTGGTCACCGTGGCCGACCGGGAGGCCGAGCAGCTGATCAGCAGGCGGCTGCGCGAACTGCTGGACGCGCCCGTGGTGGGCGAGGAGGCGACGGCCGCCGACCCCGGGTTGCTGCGGGCGCTGCGCGAAGCCCCGGCTGCCTGGGTGGTCGATCCGCTGGACGGCACCGCCAACTTCGTGGAGGGCCGCCCCGAGTACGCGGTGCAGGTGGCGCTGGTGCGCGAGGGCCGCACGGTGGCCTGCTGGATCGTGCAGCCCGCACTCGGCCGGGAGTTCACCGCCGAGCTCGGCGGCGGCGCCTGGAGCTCGGGCGTGCGGCTGCACCGCGAGCCGGCGCCCGCCGAGCCCGAGCGCATCCGCGGCGCGGCGCTGACCAAGTACCTGGATCCGGTGGTCCGGGAGTACGTCGAGACCGTCCGGTCACGCTTCGCCGCGCTGGAGAGCGGCACCAAGGCGGCCGGCGTCGACTACCCGCGCCTGCTCACCGGCGAGGTGGACTTCCTGCGCTACCAGCGCACCCTCCCCTGGGACCACGCCCCGGGCGCCCTGCTCGTCACCGAGGCCGGCGCCGTGGTCCAGCGCCTCGACGGCACCGGCTACCGCCCCGACGACGACCGCACCGGCCTGCTGGTCGCGGCCGACCAGGCCTGCTGGGCCCGGGTCCTGGAGCTGATCACGCCGCCCGGGGACGCCGCCCGAGCGGTTCCCCAATAGACAGGACGGTCCCGCGCGAGCCGGCCGCGCGGTTCGGCCGGCTCGGCGATGGTCGGGCAGCCGCCGTGAACCCGACGGTGGGACGGCCCGAAGCGCCGCCCGCCCCCGCTGCCGGATGCCCCAACACCCTTGCGCACGACCGGGATACCGGCGAGTAAACAATCGATGCGCACAGCCTTCACAGGGTTCCCATAAGTCCAGGATCCTCACATAAACCTATGATTTCGAATTGATATAGTCTCCCGCCAAGAGTCCAGGGAGGACCTGGCAAAGCCCGCTTGGTGGACACCTATGACGCTTGACGGTAACCGCTCGACCGATGGTCAACCGACCGGCGGTGGCTCGGCGGAGGGCGGCCGCGCCGCTGCGCGCCGTGCTGCCCAGCAGACCTCGAAGGGCGGACGCGGCCGTCGGACCGCGGGCAACGACGGTGCCGACGGCGCGGCGGCCGGTGGCCGGGCCCGCAGCCGCAAGGCCCCGCTGACCAAGGCGGCCAGGCGCAAGCGGGCACTGAAGTACACCGCCTACGGTCTCGGCATCACCATGCTGGTCTCGGCCGGCGGCGGTTACCTCTACATCCAGGAGCTCAACTCCAACATCAAGAAGGGCGACCTGAACAACGGCGGCGCCGCGCTGGCCCCGGACTCCAAGGCCGACGCACAGGGCCGCAAGCCGCTGAACATCCTGATGCTGGGCTCCGACGGCCGCAACAACGCCCAGGACTGCCAGCTCGGTGGCGCCTGCGACGACAGCGCCCCGCACGCGGACGTGGAGATGCTGGTCCACCTCTCGGCGGACCGCAGCAACGCGTCGATCATGAGCATCCCGCGCGACACCCAGGTGAGCATCCCGGCCTGCAAGGACAAGAGCGGCAAGACGCCCATCCCCGCCCGCCACACGATCATCACCGACAGCCTCAACATCGGCGACCCCGGTTGCGTGGTGAACACCTGGGAGATGCTCACCCACATCCACATCGACCACTACATGATGGTCGACTTCGCCGGTGTGGTGAGCATGGCCGACGCCATCGGCGGTGTGAACGTGTGCGTCAAGCAGAACGTCAAGGACGACCAGCAGCAGATCCAGAACGGCGTCCTGCACGACATCGGCTCCCACCTGGTCCTCCCGGCCGGCACCCATGCCGTCAAGGGCGAGCAGGCCCTGGAGTGGCTGCGCACCCGGCACGCCTTCGGCGACGGCACCGACATCGGCCGCGCCCAGGCCCAGCACCTCTACATCAACTCGATGATCCGCCAGTTCAAGTCGGCCGGCACGCTCGCCAATCCGCTCAAGCTCAACGACCTGGCCCAGGCCGCGACCAAGGCGCTCACCGTGGACAACGGCCTCGGCAGCGTGAACGCGCTGGCCAACCTGGCGCTGGAGCTCAACAAGGTCCCCACCAACCGGATCACCACGGTCACCATGCCATGGACCTACGTCCATGACCCGAGGACCGGAAGCGACCTGGTGGAGACCACCGCGGACTCCCAGAAGCTGTTCCAGATGATCGTCAACGACGTGCCGCTCGACACGAACGCGCCGCCGTCGTCCAACAGCTCCCCGAGCCCGGCCGCGCCCTCCCAGGCCGCGCCGAGCAGCAGCGCCCCGGCCGCGCCCTCGGTGACGGTCGACAAGTCGACCATCCATGTCGACGTGCAGAACTCCAGCGGCGTCACCGGCCGTGCCAAGGCGGTCACCGACGCGCTGGTCCAGCAGGGCTTCACGCACGCCTCCGCCGACGGCACCAAGGTCGCCAACGCGCCCACCAAGCTGCTCTACCCGGCGAACAAGGCGGACTCGGCCAAGACCGTCGCCGCCGCGCTCGGCCTGCCGGACTCGGCGCTCGAGCAGGCCGGTGAGTCGGGCACCTCGGTGACCCTGCGGGTCGGCACGGACTGGAGCAGCGGCGACACCTTCGGCGCGGCGGGCGGCTCCGGTGGCGGCGCCGGCGCCCCGCAGGCGCCGGTGCCGACCGCCATGCCCACCACCGCCCAGTCGCAGAACGCGGCCGACGACGCCAACCAGTGCATGGACGTCAACCCGGCCCCGTACTCCTCCTTCAAGGACGGCCAGACGAAGTACATCTACAGCTGGGTCGGCTCGACTCCCCCCAACGTCCCCCAGCCCTGACCCGCCATCAGCCGCACCCGCAGCCCCCGGCCCCACCAGCCGGGGGCTGCCGGCCGTTCCCCCCGAGCCGCCCCGGACCTCCCCGGCCGTACCGCCCGTGCGGCCCCTGACCAGCCGGTACGGACGCCCACCTCTCGGCCGATAGAATGGCTGCATCCTCGGCGATGGCCGCCGACCGCCCCGCCCGGCCCGCGCACGAGCCGGGTGGCGCGACCTAGATGAAGGAGCTTCCCCGGATGGCTCGACACCTGATCACCAGCGCGCTTCCCTACATCAACGGGATCAAGCACCTGGGGAACATGGTCGGGTCCATGCTCCCGGCGGACGTCTACTCCCGCTACCTGCGCCAGCGCGGCCACGAGGTGCTCTACATCTGCGCCACCGACGAGCACGGCACCCCGGCGGAGCTCGCCGCCAAGGCCGCCGGCCAGTCGGTCCAGGAGTTCTGCGCCGAGCAGCACGACGCGCAGAAGGCGATCTACGACGGCTTCGCGCTCTCCTTCGACTACTTCGGCCGCTCCTCCTCGCAGCAGAACCGCGAGATCACCCAGGAGTTCGCCCGCGAGCTGAAGGCCAACGGCTTCATCGAGGAGCGCTCGATCCGCCAGGTCTACTCGATCGCCGACGGCCGGTTCCTGCCGGACCGCTACATCGAGGGCACCTGCCCGCACTGCGGCTACGACAAGGCCCGCGGCGACCAGTGCGAGAACTGCACCCGCCTGCTCGACCCGACCGACCTGATCAACCCGCGCTCGGCGGTCAGCGGCTCCACCGAGCTGGAGGTCCGCGAGACCACCCACCTCTTCCTGCTGCAGTCCAAGCTGGCCGGCGAGGTCGAGGCCTGGATCGACGAGCACGGCAAGGACTGGCCGACGCTGGCCTCCTCGATCGCCCGCAAGTGGCTGACCGAGGGCCTCAACGACCGGGCGATCACCCGTGACCTGGACTGGGGCGTGCCGGTCCCGGCCGACGTCTGGCCCGAGCTGGCCGCCCAGGGCAAGGTCTTCTACGTCTGGTTCGACGCCCCGATCGAGTACATCGGCGCCACCAAGGAGTGGTCGGACGCCGACCCGGCCAACCGGGACTGGAAGTCCTGGTGGTACGAGGCCACCGAGGTGCGCTACACCGAGTTCATGGCCAAGGACAACGTGCCGTTCCACACGGTGATGTTCCCGGCCACCCAGCTCGGCACCCGGGCGCCGTGGAAGAAGGTCGACTTCGTCAAGGCCTTCAACTGGCTGAACTACTACGGCGGCAAGTTCTCCACCAGCCAGCAGCGCGGCATCTTCACCGACGCCGCCTTGGAGCTGCTGCCTGCCGACTACTGGCGCTACTACCTGATGGCCAACGCGCCGGAGTCGGACGACACCAGCTTCAGCTGGGAGATGTTCGCCGCCACGGTCAACAAGGACCTGGCCGACACCCTGGGCAACTTCGTCAACCGGGTGCTCTCGTTCTCGCTCAAGCGGTTCGGCGACACCGTGCCGGCCGGGGACGCCCCGGGCGAGGCCGAGCGGGCGCTGGGCGCCGAGGTCGCCGGCCTGCTCGCCGAGTACCAGGGCCACCTGGACACCCTGCAGTTCCGCAAGGCCGCCCAGGCGCTGCGCGCGCTGTGGAGCGCCGGCAACGTGTACCTGGAGTCCAAGGCCCCCTGGCTGGAGATCAAGACCAACCCGGAGGGCGCCGCGCTGACCCTGCGCACGGCGATGCAGCTGATCCACCTCTACGGTGTGCTGTCGGCCCCGTTCATCCCGGCCACCGCCGCCGCGATGCGCGCGGTGTTCGCCACCGATGACGCTGCCGAGCCCACCTGGGTCGACCAGGAGCAGGCCGCCGCGCTGGACTTCGTGCCGGCCGGCACCGCGTTCACCGTCCCGCCGGTGCTCTTCGCCAAGATCACCGACGAGGACCTGGCGGCCTGGCGCGAGCGGTTCGGCGCCCAGTAGCCTCACCCGCATGCGGGTACTGGTGATCGGCGGTACGGGGTTCCTCGGCCACCACGTGGTGGCCGAGTCGGCCTCCCGGGGCCATGCGGTGTCGGTGCTCTCCCGCACACCGTCGCCGCTCGGGAGCGGGCCGCGACCCGGCCGGCTGACCGGTGACGCCGGCCGGCTCACCGAGGACGAGTGGGCCGCCCTCCTGGACGGCCACCAGGGCGTGGTGTTCGCCGCGGGCGCCGACGACCGCAGCACCCCGCGCCGGCCGGCCGCCGCCCACTTCGACGCGCACAACGTGGCGCCGGTGCGGCGGCTGCTGGCCGCCGCCCGCCGGGTCGGGGTGGAGCGCGCGGTGCTGCACGGCTCCTACTTCACCGCGTTCCACCGCCGATGGCCCGAACTGCGGTTGGCCGACCGGCATCCGTACATCGCCAGCCGGGTGGCGCAGGCGGCGCGGGCCCGGGCGGCGGCCGGACCGGGACTGCCGGTGGCGGTGCTGGAGATCCCGTTCGTCTTCGGCGCCACGCCCGGCCGGCCCCCGCTGCTGGCCCCGCTGGTCCCCTGGCTGCGTTCCGGCGCCCCGCTGCCGGTCCCGCCCGGCGGCACCGCGGTCACCACCGTGGGCACCGTGGCCCGCGCCACCGTCGACGCCTTGGAGAGCGGCTCCGGGGATGATCTTCCCATCGCCGACGGCAACCTGACGTGGCGTCAGCTGGTGCTGGAGCTGGCCGCCGCGGCCGGTCGGCCCACCGCTCCGGCGGTTCCGCGGCTGCCGCCCGCCGTGCTCGGCGCCGTCTTGCGGGCGGTCGGGATCACCCATCGACTGACCGGCCGGGAGGGTGGCTTGGCGCCCGCGCGGCTCGCCGGGCTGCTCACCCGGGAGCTCTTCCTGGAGCCGACCGGCGACGGCGACCTGACCGCGGCACTGCGCGACACGGTCCGCGCGAGCCTGGCGGGCGCGAGCCTCAGGAGAGCACCCGGCGGCGGAAGTTCCGCAGTCCGAGGCTGAGGAAGAGCACGCAGAAGGCGGTCAGCACCGGGTAGACGATGTACAGGTGCATGTGCTGGGTGTCGGTGAGCCCGGCCCGCATGCCTTCGGCGATGTAGATCAGCGGGTTGACCAGCACCAGGATCTGCAGCCAGTGGAAGCCGCCGACCTCGACGGCGGAGAGCTTGGTCCACTGGTAGTAGGTGCCGCCCAGGAAGACCAGCGGCAGCACCACGAAGCCGAACATCAGCCCGATGTTGCGCGGTTCGAAACTGGTGCCGAGCACCAGCCCGAGCGAGGTCATCGCCAGGCAGGCCAGCGGGATCAGGGTGACCACCACCCACCAGTGCACCGACAGCTCGGCGTGCACCCCGGGCGCGTGCACCACCGCGGCGATCGGGAAGACCAGCACCGCCGAGATCATGCCCTGGGCGGCCCCGGAGAGCACCCGGGAGACCGCCACCAGCCACAGCGGGCAGGGCGCCTGCACCCGGTCCTCGATCTCCCGGGTGTAGCCGAACTCCTGGGAGAGCTGGATCGCCACCGACTGGATGCCCTGGAACATGATGGTGATCGCGACCACCCCGGGCACCAGCACGGTCGCGAAGTTCGACTCCCCGGCCCGGCCGCCGCCGCTGCCCACGCCCTGCCCGATGGTCGGGAAGACGTACAGGAAGACGAAGACCAGCAGCAGCGGCTGCATCAGGGTCCGCCCGGCGAACTCGCCGAAGCTCTTGAACAGCACCCGCAGGTCGCGCTGGATCAGCGCACTCAGCGCCGCACGGGAGGCGGCCGCCACCGACCGCGCCGGGGTCACCGTGATCATCGTGTCGACGGCCATCAGTCCCGCAGTTCCTTTCCGGTCAGGCTGATGAAGACGGTCTCCAGGGTCGGCTCGGCCACCGAGAGGTCGGCCACCTGGAAGCCGCCGCCCTCGGCCGCGTTCAGCACCCGTGGCAGCAGCCGGACGCCGCTGCCCACCGTGACCTGGAGCTCCACCCCGCCGGGCAGCAGTCTGGTGCTGGTGACCCCGTCGAGCTCGCGGGCCAGCAGCCGGGCCAGCTCGGCGGGGTCCCCGGGTGCCTGCACGGTCACCACGGTGTCCGCGTCCACCGCCTGCTTGAGCGCGGTGGGGGTGTCCAGCGCCAGGATCCGGCCATGGTCGATGATCGCCACCCGGTCGCAGAGCTGGTCGGCCTCCTCCATGTTGTGGGTGGTCAGCAGGATGGTCTGGCCCTCGGCGATCAGGCCGGCGAGGATCTCCCAGAGGGCCAGCCGGCTCTGCGGGTCGAGGCCGGCCGTCGGCTCGTCCATGAAGAGCACCGCGGGGCGGTGGTAGATCGCCCGGGCCACCATCAACCGCTGGGCCATCCCGCCGGAGAGCGCCCGGACCGAGGCGTCGGCCCAGCGGGCGAGGTGGAAGCGGTCCAGCAGGTCGTCGGCGGTCCGGCGGGCCGCACGGCGCGAGTAGCCGAACAGCAGCCCGTGGAAGAACAGGTTCTCCCGCACGGTCAGCGAGCGGTCCAGGGTGTTCTGCTGCGAGACCACCGCGATCACCTGCTTGACCAGGGTGGACCGGGCGACCACGTCGATGCCGCCGATCCAGGCCTGTCCGGCGGTCGGCACCACCCGGGTGGTGAGCATGCCCACCGTGGTGGTCTTGCCGGCACCGTTGGGGCCGAGCAGGCCGAACAGCTCGCCATGGCGCACCTGGAGGTCCAGGCCGTCCACGGCCGGGACCTCGGACTTGGGATAGGTCTTGGTCAGTCCGGCCGTGCGAATCACCGCCTCGTCCACCGCAGGCACCTCCTGACCCTTCCTCCACGATGCGCCCGCCCCGGGAACACCGGCAAACCGGAGCCCGGCGCGGTGCCACGCGCCCCTCAACTGGCTGATAACGCCCCCTGGTTGAGTAGTGACAAGCCGTCTACCGTCAGTAGCCAGGCCTACCCTCGGAGGAACCGTGTCCCTCGATCCAAGCGACGCCGCACCCACCGAAGCCCTCATCCCCCTGCACTGCCGCCAGGCGGCGCGGCCCGGCCCGCCCGAGCTGACCACCCTGCTCACCGGCACCCCGGTCTACCTGGTCCGCCGCCACGCCGACGTGCGCCAGGTGCTCACCGATCCGCGCCTGGGCCGGGCCCCGCTCTACGCCGCCGACGCACCCCCGCTCACCCCGTACCCCAACCTGCTGGACGACCCGGACGGGCTGCTCAACCTGGACGGCCAGGAGCACCAGCGGCTGCGCCGCACCGTGCAGCGCGCCTTCACCCCCCGCGCCATCGCCCGCTGGCGGCCCTGGGTCGCCTCGGTGGTGGAGGACCTGGTGAGCCGGCTGAGCGACGCCGCCCGGCCGGCCGACCTGATCACCGCCTTCGCCCGCCCGCTGCCGGTCGCCGTGATCAGCCGGCTGATGGGCCTGGACACCCTGGACCTCAAGCGGCTGGCCTACTGGAGCGACCACGCGCTCTCCACCTCCGCCCACACCCCGGAGCAGGTGCGGGAGGCGATCGTCGACTTCCTCGCCTTCGGCACCGCCCTGGTGGCCAAGCGCCGCGCCGAACCCGGCGACGACCTGGTCAGCTCGCTGGTGCTGGCCGCCGACGAGGACGGCGAGGTGACGGAGCAGCAGATCGTGCGCCTGGTCATCGGGCTGGTGGTGGCCGGCCACGAGACCACCATGACCTCGCTCGGCAACGCCCTGGTCTACCTGCTCACCGACGGCCGGGACGCCTGGGAGCGGCTGGCCGGCAGCGAGGAGGAGGCCGCCGCGGCAGCCGAGCAGCTGCTGCGCAGCGTGCCGCTCGGCGAGAACGAGGTGCTGCCCGGGCTGCTGCGCCGGGCCAAGGAGGACGTGGAGATCGGCGGCGTGCTGGTCCCGGCGGGCTCCGTGGTGGCCGCGGACCACTTCGCCGCCAACCACGACCCGGAGGTCTACCCGGCCGACTGGCAGGGCGGGCTGTTCGACCCGGTGGGCACGCCGCACCTGACGTTCGGCGCCGGCCCGCACCACTGCCTGGGCGCCTGGCTGGCCCGGATGGAGCTGGAGCTGGCCCTGCACCGGCTGGCCCGCCGGCTGCCGGGGCTGCGGCTGACCGTGCCGGTCGCGGAGATCGAGTGGCGCCGGGGCCTGCTCACCCGCAGCCCGCAGACCCTGCCGGCCACGTGGTGAGCGCCGGGTTCGCCGGGCCGGGGGAGCACGGCGGTCTGACGGTGTCCGTGGACCGGACGCGCTGCGCGGGCACCGGCCTCTGCGCGGCCAGCGCCCCCGACGACCTGGCCCTCAGCGACGGCCGGGCCCGCCCGCTGCGGGAGCGCACCGACGCGCTGGACGAGGTGGTGGAGGCCGCCGAGCTCTGCCCGATGGAGGCGATCACGGTGCGCCGGGTGGCGACCGGTGAGCAGTTGGCGCCGTGACGGTCGGGTGGGAGCGGCCGGTCGAGGCCGCTCCCACCCGGCGGTCCGTCAGCGCAGGTCGTCGGATTGGCGTCCGGTCAGCACGGAGAGCGGCGCCGGCCGGCTCGCCGCCGCCCTGGGCTGACCGGCCGGCAGTGCCCTGGTCCCGCCGACCAGCGGCAGCCGCAGCTCGCAGTGGCTGAGGTCGACGGTGAGCGTCGGCTTGGTGTCCGGCGGGTCGATCAGGCCGTTGTCGGTGCCGGCCACGATCAGCGCCAGCCGGTGGCCGGCCGGCACCACGTGGTCGGCCGCCGACAGGTGCACGGTCATCCGGTACGGCGCACCGGGGGTGAGCGGCTGTCCCTGGTCGAGCGAGGCGTGGTGCCCGAGGTCGATCCAGCCGCGGCTGAAGACGGTGGCGCCGACCTGCGAGGTGTCGGCGGCGGTGTCCAGGAAGCAGCCGGTGTCGCCCGGGGTTCCCTCGCCCCAGCAGGACCGGCTGGTCAGCGTGGTGATCCCCTCGCCCGAGCCCAGGTAGTCGCGGATCACGGCCGGCCCGACGTCCACCAGCACCGCGCTCAGGTGGGCGCTGGTGGTGCTGGAGCTCACCGTGAGGGTCAGGTCGCCGCTGCCGGACAGCCGCACGTCGTGGTCGAGCACTCCGGTGCTGAAGACGGTCTTGTCGGGGGTGTCGCGGTCGACGTCGGCGGCCCAGGCGTTCTCGTCGCGGCTCGGGTCGTCGGTGAAACCGACCGTCCCAGCGTTGGACGAACTGCCGCCCAGCACACCGGGGTTCAGGTGCACGGTGGTCAACCGGGTGCCGGGCGCGGGCCACTTGGCGTCGGTGGACCACTGGTCGGGGGCACGCTCGACGTCCGCCATCGGCTCGCGGTCGATGCCGTTGTCCACGCCCATCAGGTAGTGGTCGAACCAGCGGTGCAGGGTGTCCACCCAGGCCGAGCGCCGGTAGTCGAACGGGTCGACGTGTCCGGTCTGGGAGAGCCAGATCTTGCGCGGCACCCCGCGGGCTGCCAGTGCGTCCCACCACTGCCCGAACTGCACGGTCCGGACATTGAGGTCCTGCAGGCCGTGCACCACGAAGACGCTGGCCTTCACCTTGTCCGCGCCGGCCACGTAGTCACGCTGCTGCCAGAACGGGGTCCAGTCGCCGCTGTAGGGCGCGCCGGCGGCCAACTGGGCTTGTGTGGTGGCGCAGTTGGCGGTGGTGGCCGGGTCCTCGACGTAACTCGCCAGGTCTGCGGGGGTGCCCGGGTAGAGCGGTGCGCCCTGCGAGCGGTAGTAGTCGTACCAGGAGCTGATCGCGGAGATCGGCACGATGGTCTTCAGGCCGTCGACGCCGGTGGCGGCCACGCCGTTGGCGATGGTGCCGTCCCACGACTTGCCGATCATCCCGACCGAGCCGTTCGCCCAGGAGGCCTTGACCTCGGTGCCGCCGGTGCGTGAACTGTGTGCGACGGCACGGCCGCCCAGCCAGTCGATGACCGACTTGGCGCCGGCCACCTCGAGCGGCCCGCCGACGTCCTCGCAGCCGTCGGACCGGTTGGTGCCGGCCAGGTCGACCAGCACCACCGCATAGCCGCGCGGCACGAAGTAGTTGTCGTAGTAGAGCGGGAACTGCACCGGCTCGCCGTTGGCGTCGTAGGTCTTGACCTGGCTCTCGTTGCCGCGCCCGCAGCAGGAGTAGTAGGGGCTGGCGTCCATGATCACTGGTATTCGGCGGCCGTGGGCGGCCGGCTCCCGGGGGCGGATGATGTCGGCGGCGACCCGGACGGGTGTGCCGTCGACCTGGGTCCCGGTGTCGACCCAGACGCTCTCCCGGACGGCGTCGGCGTAGGAGTAGACGGGCTGGCTGGCCCCGTTCTGCACGGAGCCCGCCCAGGCGGTGCCGACCGGGCCGAGCAGCGCGGCGGCGAAAGCGAACAGCAGGGTGGCGATGATCGCCATCGAGGATGACCGGTGATGTCTCACGCCCGGGGACCGTACCCAGGGCCCTCCCTGTTGACCCGTCAGCCCTGGCGGTTCGTCAGGTCCGCCGGACCGGACCCGGACACGGCTGCGGCCCGGTCCTGGGACCGGGCCGCGCGCCGGTTCGGGTCACCGGCGGTCACAGCGGATAGCTGGGCACCTTCCCGAGTTCGTCGATCTCGGTGTGGGCCTTGTCCAGCAGCTGCTTCGCCAGCTCCTGCAGCGCTCTGGCCGCCGCGACCTCCTCACCGACCCGCAACTGCTCCGGGTCGGAGGGGTGCCGGCTGGTGTCGCCGCGCGCCCGCAGCTCCCGTCCGTCCGGCAGCCTGAGCAGGACCGCCGCCGCGGTGTGCGGGGCCTCCTCCATGAACTCCACCTCGATGTGCCATCCGACCAGCGTCTTCGTCATCGCCGTCACCTCCACTGGTACCTCTCCAGGATGCACCCGCCGGGCCGGCCGCGCTCACGGAAGGTGACGGACAGTACGCCCGGATGGGCGCAGCGTCACACGTTCGTACGCCATGTAGTGGCAGCCCTCCGCTCGGCGGCTGACGGTGGAGCAGAGCCTGCGGATGTCCCCCGGCCGACCGACTGTCGGCCCGTCCGCGTGCGCGCTGGAAAGGGAAATCAACACATGCGTCGTGTACAGCACCTCGCCCTCGCCGGCCTCACCGCTGCCGCGCTGAGCCTGGCCCCGGCTGCCATCGCCTTCGCCGACACCACGCCCGGCGGCGCCGGCGTCGAGCACCCGACCCCGGGGGCCCTGGTCTCGGGTGCCCCGAGCTCGGGCGCCCTGGCCTCGGAGGCCCCCAGCGCCGGGGCCCTGGTCTCGGGCGCCCCGAGCACGGGCGCCCTGGCCTCGGAGGCCCCGAGCGCCGGGGCCCTGGTCTCGGAGGCGCCGAGCGCCGGGGCCCTGGTCTCGGGCGCCCCGAGCGCCGGGGCCCTGGTCTCGGGCGCTCCGAGCTCGGGTGCCCTGGTCTCGGGCGCCCCGAGCACCGGGTTCACGACGACCGACAACACGAAGGTCGACGACCAGAAGCTCATGGACCAGAAGCTCACCGGCCAGAAGCTGGACGACCAGAAGGTCACCAACCAGAAGCTGGACGACCAGCGGATCACCGACCAGAAGCTGGACGACCAGCGCTACGGCAACCAGGAGCGCCCGCACGGCGGTGTGCACACCGGTGGTGGCTTCGGCGCGCTGGCGGATGACCACAGCCTGGCGACCGGCGCCGCGCTGCTGACCGGCGGCCTGGCCGTCGGCGCCCTCGCGCTGCGCCGCCGCAAGTCGGCGGGCGCCCAGTAGCAAACCCGCAATGTGGTCCGACCGGCCCTCTCCCCCGGTCGGACCACCCGCCCCGCGCGCCGGCCCGACCCGTCCCCCTCGGGCCCGGCGCGCGGCGGCGCTCCCGCTCACCGCGCCCGCACCTCGCCCGCCCGCCCGACGCCAAGAAAGGTCCGGCCATGCGCTCACTGGTTCCGCCCGACGGCGACCCCGCTCCGTTCAACGACAGGCTGAGCCGTCGGCGCCGGAACGCGCTGTTCGCCGCCCTGCTGTCCTGCCTGCTCGGCCTGCTGATGATCCACCGCTCGGCGGACCCGCGCCCGGCCCTGCCACCGCTGCCGCAGGCCGCCGCGCAGGCCGCCGGCAGCCCGAGCGCCTCGGCCACGGACCGGCGGACCAGCCCGGCGATCGTGGTGCCGGACGCCAAGCCGGTCCGGCTGTCCATCCCGGTGATCGGCGTCAACGCCCCGTTCACCGGTCTCGACCTGGGCCCGGACGGGGTGCTCAACGCCCCACCGCCGGACGACACCAACCTGGTCGGCTGGTACCAGGGCGGCACGGTGCCGGGCAACAAGGGCCCGGCGATCGTGCTCGGCCATGTCGACACCAAGACCGCGCCCGCCGTCTTCTGGGGCCTGAGCAGCCTCACCCGCGGCAACACCGTGGACATCGACAGGGACGACAAGGTGACCGCCACCTTCACGGTGGACAGCGTGGAGGTGTTCCCCAAGGACGCCTTCCCGGACGACCGGGTCTACGGCAAGACCGCCGACGCCGAGCTGCGCCTGATCACCTGCGGCGGCGCCTACGACCGGCAGCACGGCGACTACACCGCCAACGTGGTGGTGTTCGCCCACCTGACCGGCCTGCGCGAGACCTGAGAGTCCCCGGCAGTTCGCCGAACCGGCCCCGCCGACCGGGGAACCGGCGCATCATCGGTCCATAGCCGTCCGCCCGCTCCTGGAGGCCGTGCGATGACCGCCCCCGTGTCCGTGCCCGACTGGTTCGCCGAGGCCGTGCTCTACCAGATCTATCCGCAGTCCTTCGCCGACTCCGACGGAGACGGGATCGGCGACCTGCCCGGCCTGACCGCCCGGCTCGACCACCTCGCCGACCTCGGGATCACCGCGGTCTGGCTGAGCCCGTGCTTCGCCTCCGAGTTCGGCGACGCGGGCTACGACGTGACCGACTACCTGACCGTCGATCCGCGCTACGGCAGCAACGCCGACCTGGCGGCCCTGGTGGCGGCCGCCCGGGAGCGCGGCATCCGGGTGCTGCTCGACCTGGTGGCCGGCCACACCTCGCACCGCCACCCGTGGTTCCAGCGGGCCGCCCACGACCCGGCGGACGACCGCTACATCTGGTCGGACCGGGTCACCGCCCCGGTGCGCTCCTGGATCCCCAACCAGGGCCTCCGGGGCGGCTTCTACCTGGCGAACTTCTACCCGATCCAGCCCGCGCTCAACTTCGGCCACGCCCGCCCCGACCCGGCCGAGCCCTGGCGCAGCCCGGTGGACGCCCCGGGGCCGCGGGCCAACCGGGCGGCACTGCGGGAGGTCATGGCGCACTGGTTCGAGCTCGGCGTGGCCGGCTTCCGGGTCGACATGGCCTCGTCCCTGGTCAAGGACGACCCGGCGCACGTGGAGACCGCCCGGCTCTGGCGCGAGCTGCGCGACTGGTTGGACGGGCACTACCCCGACCGGGTACTGATCGCCGAGTGGGGCGATCCGGCCCGGTCCGTCCCGGCCGGCTTCCACGCGGACTTCTTCCTGCACTTCACCGGCCGCGGCCTGCGCTCGCTGTGGGACAACGGCACGGGCAGTCAAGGCAGTTGGGCGGACGGCCGGCCCTGCTACTTCGATCCGGCGGGCGGCGGCTCGATGGCCGAGTTCCTGGCCGCCTGGCAGCAGGCCGACCAGGCCATCGACGGGCGCGGCCTGGTCGCGCTGCCCACGGCCAACCACGACTTCTCCCGGTTGGTCTGCGGCCCGCGCACCCGGGAGCAGGTCGGCTGCGCGTTCGCCTTCGTGCTCAGCTGGCCCAGCCTGCCGGTGATCTACTACGGCGACGAGATCGGCATGCGCTACGTGCCAGGACTGCCGGAGAAGGAGGGCAGCCAGTGCGGCACCGAGGCCCGGCAGGGCTCGCGCACCCCGATGCAGTGGGACGCCGCGCCGAACGCCGGGTTCTCCAGCGCCGATCCGGCCGCGCTCTACCTGCCGGTCGACCCGGACCCGGCCCGGCCCGACGCCGCCGCCCAGCGCACCGATCCCGACTCGTTGCTCCAGCAGGTCCGCCGGCTGATCCGGCTGCGCCGCGACACGCCCGAGCTGGGCACCGGCGGCAGCGTGACGGTGCTGCACGAGGGCTATCCGTTCGTCTACCGGCGCGGGCGCCATCACCTGGTCGTGGTCAATCCGCGCCGGGAGCCGGTGGAGCTGGTGCCGGCCGAGGCGGTGGGCCCGGCCACCGGGCTGGTGGTGCGCGGCGCGGCAGTGACGGACGGCCTGATCAGGGCGGACGGCTTCGGCTACGGCGTCTTCCGGATCGAGTCCGACGGCGACCTCGAGGGCACCGGGAACTGACCGGCCGCCAGTGTTCGGATCGCTGTCCGATTCCGACGTATTTATGCTGGTTGCCGATGACAGTCGACCGCCGCAGGATCCTGCGCACCACCGCCCGACTGGCCGCCCTGACCGCGGCCGGCGAGCTGCTGACCGGCTGCGGCCAGGAGGCCGCCACCGGCGCCGGCGGGCCGCACGGTGGCGGGTCGCGGGCGGGCCACGGCTCGCCGCTCGATCCGAACCGGATGCCGCACGCGACGTCCGATCCGTCACCGCCGGGCGCCGCCTCGCCGATCGCCACCGACCTGCCCGACCTCTCCCCGGGCACCCCGCAGGAGGTGGTCTCGGGGCCGCGCGACCGCCAGCAGGTGGCGCTCACCTTCCACGGCCAGGGTGACCCGGCGCTGGCCACGGCACTGCTGTCGGCCGCCGAGCAGCGCGGCGCGCGGCTGACCGTGCTGGTGGTCGGCAGCTGGCTGGACGCGCAGCCGCAGCTGGCCCGGCGCATCCTGGACGGCGGCCATGAGCTGGGCAACCACACCCAGAACCACCTGGACCTGGCCACCCTCGGTCCGGACCAGGTGTACGCCGAGATCAGCGGCTGCGCGGACCGGCTGAAGGCGCTCACCGGCTCGATCGGCCGCTGGTTCCGCCCCTCCGCCGCCCAGTTCGCCACCCCGCTGGTCAAGAAGCAGGCCAAGAAGGCGGGTTACGACCACTGCCTCTCCTACGACCTGGACCCGATGGACTACGCGGACCCGGGTGCGGAGGCGGTGCAGCGGCGGATCCTGAACGGGATCAAGCCGGGCTCGGTGGTGGCGCTGCACATGGGGCACAAGGGCACGGTGGACGCGCTGCCCGCGGTGCTGGACGAACTGCGCCAGCGCGGCCTGAGCGCGGTGACGGCCAGCCAGCTGTGCAGCTGACCGGCCGCCGGCCGGACTGGGGAGCGGCTGTCAGAGGGTGCGGCCGAAGTGCGCCGCCGCCAGGTCGAGGGCGGCGGTCACGGTCGGCTCGTTGTCGTAGAAGTCGAACTGGCCACCGGTCAGCCAGTGCAGCTCGTTCGGTGCGGTCAGGGCGGCGTGGAAGCGGTCCACGCCCTCCGGGATCGCGGCCTCGCGGCTGTGCACCAGCACGGTGGGGACGGCCACCTCGGGGGCCACCGCGATCGGGTCGAAGGTCAGCCAGTCCGCCCAGCCCATGACGGCGAACCGGTTGGGCCACTGCGGAACGGCTCCCCGGCTGCTGTCCAGGTAGTAGTCGAAGCTGCCGTACATGGGCGACCGCTCGTCGTCCGTGCTGGCGGTCGGCACGTAGTCCACCTCGCCGGTCTCGCGGTACTTCCGGGCCGCCGCCTCGCCGCGTGCGATCAGCCCGTCGACCACGTCCGAGCCGCCGTAGAGGCCCGCCAGCACCTCGGCGTCGTGCAGCCAGGGCGCGATCATGGCCAGCGAGCGGAAGCCGGCGCCGCGCGCGGCGGCCACCGCGGTGTAGCCGGCGCCCGCGCAGACGCCCAGCCCGCCGATCCGGTCGGCGTCCACGCCGGGCAGCGAGCGCAGGTGGTCGGCGGCGACGGCGATCTCCGCGACCTTGCCGGCCGGGTTCTCCCAGTCGCGCGGCGTGCCGTCGGACTCGCCGGAGCCGGAGAAGTCGAAGGCCAGTGCGGTGTAGCCGGCGGCAGCCAGCCCCGCGGCGTAGCGGGCGGCCATCTGCTCCTTGACCGAGGTCCAGGTGCCGGTGACGACGACGGCCGGTGCGGGCCCGGCGGCGGCCGAGGTCGGACGGTAGAGGTTGCCCACGAGCTTGGTACCACCACTGGTGAAGGTGACCTTCTCAGGGCGGACGAGGCTGGACACGTTTGTCTCCCTCCGGAGAGTGCGGAATCGGCGGCCGGGCAGCCCGGGGAAGCACCGCAGCCGGCTCGTCCAAGCCAAGCATAGACAAAATTTTTGACAACTCGTCAAGGTGACCAAGTATTGGGTTATCTTGCATAGTTGGACCCGGTAACCAGATTTCTCCCGATCTGATTTGACCAAGAACTTGACTGTGTCAGGCGCGGGCTGTTTGCCTCGACCCGCACGGTTCTCCGCTGCACGACCGGCCCTGGCCCAACCGCACCTGGCGCCCGCCCCACCGGCGGACTCCCGAAGGGAGCAGCACGTGGCACAGAGTTCACAGCATTCACTCGACCGGAACGACATCATCGAGTTGTGTACGAGCTTCGGATGGTTGTTCGACCAGCAGAATTGGTCGGCGCTGACCGAGTTGTTCGCCGACGAGGTGATCGCCGGATCGCCGGGCGAGCAGTTCACCGTGCCGCGGCGGCAGTTGGTGGACGGCTGGTCCGCCCAGGTCGCCCGGGCGCGGTCGGTCCACCGCCAGATCACCGACCACCTGGTGGTGCCCGGCGCCGACGGGACCGCCGTCTGCACCGCCAAGTACCGGCTCCAGCTGGTCGGTTCGGCCGTCGACCGGGATCCGCGGGTGGAGACCTCCGGGCACTACCGCTTCGAGCTGCGCCGCACCGGCGCCGGCTGGCGGATCGCCGGCATCACCGACACCGTGGTCTGGCGCAGCGGCGACCCGGCGGTGGCGGCCCGGCCCGGCGACGAGGCCCAGCAGGTGGCCCGCCGGTTCCTGAACGCGATCTCGGCCCGGGACCTGGAAACCGCCTTCGCCTGCCTGGCCGACGACGTGGTGATGGACATGCCGCTCGCCCCGCCCGGCGCCCCGACCCGGCTGGTCGGCGACCAGGTCCGCGCCCTCTACACCGGGGTCGCGGCCGCCATGCGGGCGATCGACCTCCCGATCGTCCGCAGCGAGGCCTTCGCCGACCCGCAGTGGGCGCTGGTCGAGTACCTGAGCAAGATGATCCTGCCGAACGGCGCCGACTACACCAACCACTACTACGGCATGTTCCAGGTGGTGGACGGCAGGATCACGGTGCTTCGCGAGCTCTACGACACCTATGCCTACGCCGAGCAGGTGCCGGCGGAAATGCGGTTCGCGGGCGGCGAGGGGGAATCCCGATGACGACTGGTCAGACGGCTCTGCTCGGGGTCGGCGTGCCGCTCTCGGGTGCCTGGGCGACTCCCGGCAACCAGAAGGGGATCGCCCAGCTGGCGGAGGGCCTCGGCTACCACTCACTGTGGACCTTCAGCCGACTGCTCTTCCCGCTCTCCACCGACGACGCCGAGTGGACCTCCGAGTTCGAGCCGGCCTTCAACCACGGCGTGGCGGAGCCGGTCACCACGCTGGCCCAGGTCGCCGCCGTGACCGACCGGGTGCGGCTGGGCTTCTCGGTGATCAACGCGCCGTTCACCGCGCCCGCGATGCTGGCCAAGCAGCTGATCCAGCTGGACCGGATCTCCGGCGGGCGGCTCGACGTCGGTCTCGCCCAGGGCTGGTCCCAGGAGGAGTTCACCGCCGCCGGGGTGCCGATGGCCCGCCGGGTGGCTCGCATGCTGGAGTACGCCGAGGTCATGCGGCGCATGTGGGAGGGCGAAATCGCCGAGTTCAAGGGCGAGTTCACCGAGCTGCCGCGCACCCTGGTGCGACCGCGGCCGGACCAGCAGACCTTCCCGCTGCTGCTCGGCGGCTCGACCCCGGAGGCCTTCGCCCGGGCCGGGCGACTGGCCCAGGGCTGGGTCAGCCCGGGCTTCGTGACCCTGAGCGACATCGTCTCGGCCACCCGCGGGGTACGGGCCGCCGCCGAGAAGGCCGGCCGCGATCCGCAGGCCTTCCGGGTGGTGGTGCGCGCCACCACGTTCCTCGACACCGACCAGCAGGCGCTGCGCCCGGACGGCGAACGCGAGCTGTTCCGGGGCTCGTTCGAGCAGGTGACCGAGGACCTGCACCGCTGCTGGGAGGCGGGCGCCACCGAGATCTTCCTCGACTTCAACTTCGATCCCGCGATCGTCGGCCCGGACGTCACGCCCGAGGCCGCCCGCACCCGGGTCACGAAGGCCCTGGAGGCCTTCGCGCCCATGACCGCCGCGCGGCCACAGGGCTAGCGCGGAGCACCGACGAACCACCGCGAGCAGCGGCCCCGGCCGCTGAAGGGGCATCATGGACCGGACCACAGAACCAGGAACCCGACAGGACACCCGGGCGGGAGCGTCCCCCGCCGCCACCCAGGCCGGCGCCACCGGCCCGCTGGTGGTCGCGGTCGCCTGCCTGGGGTTCTTCATCACCACGCTCGACACCACGGTGGTCAACGTGGCGCTACCGGCCATCGGCCGGCAGTGGGGCAATCAGGTCTCCGGACTGCAGTGGGTGGTGGACGCGTACACCCTGGTCTTCGCAGCCCTCCTGCTCTCGGCCGGGTCCGTGGCCGACCGGATCGGCGCCTCCCGGGCGTTCGGTTGGGGCCTGGCCATGTTCACCGTCATGTCCGCGGTCTGCGGCTTCGCACCGAACCTGGGCGTCCTGATCGCCGCCCGGGCGGTGCAGGGCGCGGCGGCGGCCGTGATGCTGCCGGCCTCGCTCTCGCTGGTCCGGCAGGCCTACGGCGACCCGGCGGGCCGGGCCCGCGGCATCGCGCTGTGGACCGCCGGCGGCGGTGTCGCGGTGGCCGCCGGGCCGGTGGTGGGCGGCGCGCTGACCGACGGGCTGGGTTGGCGGTGGATCTTCTTCATCAACCTGCCGGTCGGGATCGCGGCGCTGGCCGGCCTGGTCAAGGCGCCCAGGTCGCGGCCCGGCACCGCCTCGCTGGACCTCGGCGGCCAGTCGACCGCCGTGGCCGGCCTGGCCGGGCTGGTCTTCGCGGTGATCAACGGTGGCGCGCACGGCTGGACCGCGCCCGGCACGCTGCTCGCGCTGCTGGTCTTCGCGGTCTGCGCGGTGGCGTTCGTGGTGATCGAGAGCCGCCAGGAACGTCCGGCGGTGCCGCTCAGCCTGTTCCGCCACCGTGCGGTGGCACTCTGCACCTGCACCGGCTTCGCGCTGAACTTCAGCTACTACGGCTTCGTCTTCGTGCTCACGCTGTACTTCCAACAGCTGCGCGGGGCCTCACCGTTGAGCGCCGGCCTGATGTTCGTGCCGATGACCGCCTTCACCACGGTGGTCAACGTGACGGCCGGGCGGCTGACCAACCGGTTCGGGCCGCGGCTGCCGCTGATCATCGGCGTGCTGATCCAGGCCGCCGGCCTGCTGGCGCTGCTGGTGGTCGGCCGGCACACCGCGATCGCGCTGGTGCTGGTGCTGCTGGTGCCGCTGGGCATCGGTGGTGGGCTCGCGGTGCCGCCGCTGACCACCGCGATGCTGGAGTCGGTGGAGCACGAGCGGGCCGGCCTGGCCTCGGGCATCCTCAACTCCGCCCGGCAGATCGGCGGTGCGATCGGGGTCGCGGTGTTCGGCGCCCTGGCCGCCGGCGGCTCGGGCTTCATCGCCGGCATGCACCTGTCCATGCTGGTCTCCGCGCTCGCCCTGCTGCTGGCCGTCGCCGCCGTGGCGGCCCTGCTGCCGGCCCGGCTGCACCACTTGGCCGACTGACCGAACCCTCAGGAGGAGGACCCATGGAGATACAGCGGTTCGTCGCCGGCCGCCGGGCCGACGGCTCGTCGGTGGTGGACGCGCGGGGCCCGGTCGAACCGGTGGTCCTGCGGGCGATGCCCGGCTACGAGTTCTTCCGGGTGTGGGGCGCCGACGGCACGCCGACGGTCGGCACCGGCTCCGAGGCGGCGAGCTTCGAGCCGTACTTCCCGGCCAAGCCGGGCGACTTCCGCTTCGTGGTGGTCAGCTGGCCGCCGGACGGCGCCGCGGCGGCCCCGGAAGGCGACCAGGCGGAGCTGTTCGCCGAGGTCGAGCAGACCTTCCCCGGCATGCTGGCGGCGATCACCCCCGACGCGGCCGGCCGGCACGCCACCGACACCGTCGACCTGGTGGTGGTGCTCCAGGGCGAGCTCTGGCTCGAACTGGAGGACGGCACCGAGACCAGGCTGACGCCCGGCAGCTGCGCGGTGCAGCGCGGCTCCCGGCACGCCTGGCACAACCGCGGCGACCAGCCCGCGCTGGCCGCCTTCGTCTTCCTGGGCGCGGAGCCGGCCGCCGGCTGAGCCGGCCTCGGCCGAGCCGGCGGATCAGGCCAGCGGATCGTCGTCGCCGTACCGGCGCAGCCGCAGCGTGCGGGCGTCCAGGGTGCGGATCCGCTCGGCCCGCTCCACCAGCAGCTCCAGGTCGTCGCGGCCGGCGTGGATGAACCGCCCGTGGAGCGCGTCGAAGCGCCCGCGGGCGGCATCCACGGCGACCGCCACCATGTAGGGGATGCTGTTCCACTCCGTCCGGTCGGCGAACATCGGCATGCCGGCCGTCATGTCGGTGGCCACCGCGCCCGGGCTGACGTCCAGCACCACCACGTGGTGGGCGGCCAGCGAGTCGGCGATGTTGTCGGAGAGCTGGAGCAGCGCGCCCTTGGAGGTGGCGTAGGCGGTGTAGTGGCCGTCGGGGCGCACCGCGAAGCCGGAGTTGAGGTTGAGGACCCTGCCGCGGCCGCGCGCCACCATGCCGGGCAGCACGCAGCGCAGCAGGTTGAACGGCCCGCGCAGGTTGACCTCGATCACCTGCCACCACTGCGCCGCGTCGACCTCCCAGATCGGCACCTCGGCCTTGTCCACCTGCCCGGCGTTGTTGACCAGCAGGTCGATCGGCCCGAGGTCCCGCTCGACGCTGCGCACCGCCTCGCGCACCGCCCCGAGTCTGGTCACGTCGGCGGTCACCGCGATCCCCCGGGCGCCCTCCCCGGCGCAGGCCCTGAGCGTCCCGGTGAGGGTCTCCAGGGTCCGGCCGACCAGCCCCACGGCCATGCCCTCGGCGGCCAGGCCGAGCGCGATCTCCCGTCCGATGCCCCGCCCGGCGCCGGTGACGAGGGCCACCTGGCCCTCCAACGTGCCGCTGCGCATCGCCGCTCCCTCCACGCGCCCTGCCGGTCGCCGACCGTTCGGCGCGGTTCACCCGGACAGCATGCGGGGCCGGGCCGGACCCCGGTACCGGACCACACGGGCGGGGCAGCCTCGATCATTCGAATGGGCGTCATTCGAACGGCGTAATGGCCATTTGCCCGGGGCACCGGCCCCACCGGGGCGTGCCAGGTAGTACGGTCGAGCGACAACGGTCGAGCCGGCCGGGCGGCGATCCCGCCCGTCCGGATTCCGGAAAGGCAAGTTGAGTGAGCGACATCGCGCGCGTTGGGGTGGTCGGCTGCGGCCTGATGGGGTCGGGCATCGCGGAGGTCTTCGCCCGCTCCGGGCTGGACGTGCTGGTCTCGGAGGCCGGCGCCGAGGCGCTGGAGTTCGGCCGGGCCCGGGTGAGCAACTCGCTGGAGACCGCCGTCAAGCGCGGCAAGCTCACCGCCGAGCAGCGGGACGAGGCGCTGGGCCGGATCACCTTCACCACCGAGCTGGCCGACTTCGCCGACCGCGACCTGGTGGTCGAGGCGGTCGCCGAGATCGAGGAGATCAAGGTCAAGATCTTCCAGACCCTGGACCAGGTGGTCACCCGCCGGGACGCGGTGCTGGCCTCCAACACCTCCTCGATCCCGATCGTGAAGCTGGCCGCCGCCACCACCCGCCCCGAGCAGGTGATCGGTCTGCACTTCTTCAACCCGGCACCGGTGCAGCGCCTGGTCGAGGTGATCCCCACCCTGACCACCTCCGCCGAGACCACCACCCGGATCGAGACCTTCGCCGTCGAGGCGCTCGGCAAGGAGCCGATCCGGGCCCGCGACCGGGCCGGCTTCGTGGTCAACGCGCTGCTGGTGCCGTACCTGCTCTCGGCCGTCCGGATGTTCGAGTCGGGTGTGGCCACCGCCGCCGACATCGACAAGGGCATGGAGGCGGGCTGCGCCCACCCGATGGGTCCGCTGCGGCTGTGCGACCTGATCGGCCTGGACACCATCGCGTCGATCGCCGACAGCATGTACGCGGAGTACAAGGAGCCGCTGTACGCCGCTCCCCCGCTGCTCTCCCGGATGGTCGACGCCGGTCTGCTCGGCCGCAAGTCCGGTCGCGGCTTCTACGACTACACCGCCACGGCCTGACGGACCGCCCCCTCCCGGGCTCGCCCGCCGGGCGGGCCCGACCCGGTCGGTACTGTGGTACCCGAACAGAACAGATCGGGGAAGGCCGAGTGTGCTGATGTCCACGCCGCAAGGGCGGCTCTCGGCGTTCCGGGTGGCGCTGCCGCGCCGAGCGGGCTGGGTGCTCGCCGTCTCACTGGCGGCGCACCTGGTGATCACGGTGCTGGCCACCGACATGTTCGACCTCAAGGTCTACTACCAGGGCTCCCCCGGCGTGCTGCACGGCACGCTGTACGACTTCGTGCTGCACCGCTCGGACCCGCACGCCCAGCCGCTGCCGTTCACCTATCCGCCGTTCGCGGCGGCGGTCTTCCTGCCGCTGGCCGCGCTGCCCTGGCCGGTCGCGGCGGGCGCCTGGCACCTGCTGTCGCTGGGCGCGCTGTGGCTGGTGGTGCACTGCTCGTTCCGGCTGCTCGGCCATCCGGCCCCGGCCCGGCCCGCGATGCTCTGGACGGCGCTGGCCCTCTGGCTGGAGCCGGTGCGGCACAGCCTGGGCCTGGGGCAGATCGACCTGATCCTGGCGGCGATCGTGCTGCTCGGACTGACCCGCCGCTCATCGCTCGCGGCCGGTGCCGGCGTCGGCGTCGCCGCCGGGCTGAAGCTGGTACCGGCCGTCACCGGGCTGTACTTCCTGGCGGCCCGCAGGTGGCGGGCCGCCCTCTGGTCGGCGCTGGTCTTCTTCGCCACCGTCGGCCTGGCCTGGGCGGTCGACCCCGGCGACTCCCACCGCTACTGGTTCCACGAGCTCTACGACACCAGCCGGGTCGGCCAGGTGGCCTCGTTCGAGAACCAGTCGCTGCGCGGTGCCGTGGCCCGCACCCTGGGCCACGACGGCGGGCTGTCCGCGCTCTACTGCGTGCTGGCGCTCGGCGCGCTGGCCGGTGGCCTGCTGGCGCTGCGGGCCGCCGGCCGGCGCGGCGAGACCCTCGCCATGGTGGTCACCGTCCAGTTGCTCGGGCTGCTGCTCGGCCCGATCTCCTGGAGCCACCACTACGTCTGGTTCCTGCCCACCCTGATCTGCCTGGCGCACGGCCCGCTCCGGCGCGGCCGGGCCGGGCGACTGGCAGTCGCCGCCTGGCTGGTGGCGGCCGGCAGCTGGGTGGTCCCGGCCGCCGGCAAGGCCGCCTCCCACCTGGCCCCGGGCGCCGCGCCGCCCTGGTACCTGGTGGCGCTCTCCTGGAGCTACCCGGTCTGCGCGGCGCTGACCTTCCTGGCCGTCGCCCGCGGCGGGCACGCGCCCGCCCCGGCGGCGCGGCCGCGCCGGGCGACGCCGGCCGAGCGGGCCGTCCTGGACTGACTCGAAGAACCTCTGAGAGGGAAAACCTCTGAGAAGAACGGCGGCGACCGATGAGTCCGGTCGCCGCCGTCCGTCTACTCTCCCGGAAGAGCTGATCACACGCCCGGAGAGGACCCCCACATGAGCTACGCCGAGGTCAACGGAGTCAACCTCCACTACACCGAGCAGGGCTCGGGCGAGCCGCTGGTGCTGCTGCACGGCGGCCTCGGCTCCACCGACATGGTCGCGCCGCTGATCCCGGCGCTGGCCGAGCACCGCCGGGTGATCGCGGTCGACCTGCAGGGCCACGGCCGCACCGCGGACGTCGACCGGCCGATCCGCTACGAACTGCTGGCCGACGACGTCGCCGCCCTGATCAAGCACCTCGGCCTGGGGCAGACCGATCTGATGGGCTACTCGTTCGGCGGCTCCACGGCGCTGCGCACCGCGATCCAGTACCCGGAAATGGTCCGGCGCCTGGTGGTGGTCTCCATCCCGTTCGCCCGATCCGGCTGGTACCCGGAGATCCTGGCCGCGATGGGGCAGATGGGCCCCGGCTCGGCCGAGGCCACCAAGCCCTCCCCGCTCTACCGGACCTACGCCGCCGTCGCGCCCCGCCCGGAGGACTGGCCGCTGCTGCACACCAAGATGGGCGACCTGCTGACGCAGGAGTACGACTGGTCCTCCGAGGTGGCCGCCCTCGACACCCCCACCCTGCTGGCCTTCGCCGACGCCGACTCCATCAGTCCGGCGCACATGGTCGAGTTCTGGCGGCTGCTCGGCGGCGGCCTGCGGGACGCCGGCTGGGACGCGGCGGACCGCCCGGCCGGACAGCTCGCCGTGCTGCCGGGCACCACCCACTACGACGTGCTGCAGTCGCCGGCCCTGCTCCCGGCGGCCATCGCGTTCCTGACCGCGTAGCGCGTTCCCGACCGGATGGGAACGCACTGGGCCCCGGCCGACCCAAGCTTGGGTTCTAACGGCCGGGGCCCAGTGGTGTCCGCGGCGGTTACGCCCCGCGCAGCACCGCGCCGGTCCGCTCGGCGGCGGTGGCGACGGCGGCCTCGCGGGCGGCGGAGGCCTCGTCGGCGGTCAGCGTGCGGTCGGTGGCCCGGAACCGCAGCGCGTAGGCCAGCGACTTCTTGCCCTCGCCCACCTGCTCGCCGGTGAAGACGTCGAACAGCCGGATCGCCTCCAGCAGTTCGCCCGCACCGTCGCGCAGCGCGGCCTCCACCTCGGCGGCGGGGACCTTGTTGTCCACGATCAGCGCGACGTCCTGGGTGGCCACCGGGAAGGTGGAGACCGTCGGGCCCTCCACCCGCTGCTCGCCGTCGGCGGTCAGCAGGTCGACGCTCAGCTCCATCACCGAGGTGCGCTCGGGCAGGTGCAGCGCCTTGACCACCCGCGGGTGCAGCTCGCCGGCGTACCCGACGACCCGGTCGGTGCCCGCCACCAGCAGCTCCGCGCAGCGCCCGGGGTGCCAGGGGTCGTTCTGGCCCTGCCGCACCGCCAGCTCCACGCCGGCCGCACGCGCCACCACCCGGGCCGCCTCCACGGCGTCCGCCCAGCCGGCCTGGCTGCCCTTGCCCCACCAGCCGGAGGGCAGCCGCTCCCCGGCCAGCGCCACCGCGACGTGGCGCGGCTGCTCGGGGAGCGCGGCGTCCAGTGCGGCCAGCTCGGCGTCGGTCGGCCGCCGGTCGACGGCCGGGCGCGGCGCCACCTTCGGCTCCGCGTCGGGCAGGAAGACCAGCCCGGTCTCGAAGATCGCCAGATCGGTGTTGCCGCGGCCGATGTTGCGGCGCAGCGCCCCGAGCAGGCCCGGCAGCAGCGTGGTGCGCAGCGCCGGCTCCTCGTCGTTGAGCGGGTTGACCAGCTTGACGGTGCGGCGGCGGACGTCGTCGGCCGCCAGACCCAGGTCGTCGAAGGCGGCGTCGCCGATGAACGGGTAGGCGTTGATCTCGACGTAGCCGGCCCCGGCCAGCGCCACACCGATCCGGCGGTGCATCCGCTGGGCGGCCGTCAGGCCCTGGCCCGGCGGCACCTGGGGCATCCGGGCGGGCACGTTGTCGTAGCCCTCCAGCCGGATGACCTCCTCGGCCAGGTCGTTGGGGTCGGTCAGGTCGGGGCGCCAGGTCGGCGGGGTGACCTCCAGCAGGTCGGCCCCGATCACCGTGCAGCCGACCTCCTGCAGCCGGCGGGTGACCGTCTCCCGGCCGTACGCCGTGCCGGCGACCCGGTCCGGCAGGTCGGCCGCGATGGTGATGGTGCGCACGGGGTGCGGGGCGGCGATGTCGGTGACCCCGGCCTCGGCGGTGCCGCCGGCGATCAGCACCAGCAGGTCGACGGCGCGCTGCGCGGCGGCCCGGGACGCCTCCGGGTCGACCCCGCGCTCGAAGCGCTTGGAGGCCTCGGAGGGCAGCTTGTGCCGCTTGGCGGTGCGGGCGATGGCGACCGGGTCGAAGCGCGCCGCCTCGATGATCACCTCGGTGGTGCCGGTGACCTGGCCGGTCTCCGGGTCGGTCACCGGGTCGAGGATCTCGGTCGAGGCCCCGCCCATCACGCCGGCCAGGCCGATCGGCCCCGACTCGTCGCAGATCAGCAGGTCCTCTTCGGACAGCTCGCGCTTGACCCCGTCCAGCGTGGTCAGGGTCTCGCCGGCGGCCGCGCGGCGGACCGTGATCGCGCCCTGGACGCGGCCCCGGTCGTAGGCGTGCAGCGGCTGACCGATCTCCAGCATCACGTAGTTGGTGATGTCGACGGCCAGCGAGATCGGCCGGATGTGCATCTTCTGCAGGCGGCGCTGCAGCCAGATCGGCGACTGGGCGGCCGGGTCGATGCCGGTCACGGTGCGGGCCACGAAGCGGTCGCAGCCGGCCGGGTCGGCGACCTTGACCAGGTGGCCGTAGGAGTTGGCCGGCGGCGTGTCCAGCAGCGCCGGGTCGGCCAGCGGCAGCCCGAAGGCGGTGGCGGTCTCGCGGGCCACGCCGCGCACCGACAGGCAGTAGCCGCGGTCGGGGGTGACGGCGATGTCCAGCACCTCGTCGACCAGCTGCAGCAGCTCGATCGCGTCGGTGCCGGGCTCGTAGTGCGCCGGCAGCACGATGATGCCGTCGTGGTCGTCGCCCATGCCGAGCTCGCGGGCCGAGCAGATCATGCCGGCCGAGGTGCGGCCGTAGGTCTGCCGGGCCGAGATCGGGAACGGGCCGGGCAGCACGGCGCCGGGCAGCACCACGACCACCTTGTCGCCGACCGCGAAGTTCCGCGCGCCGCAGACGATCTCCTGCGGCGCGCCGGTGCCGTTGGCGTCGCCGACGTTGACCGTGCAGTAGCGGATCGGCTTCTTGAAGCCGGTCAGCTCCTCGATCGAGAGCACCTCGCCGACCACCAGCGGGCCCTTGAGGTCGGCGCCGAGCTGCTCGACGGTCTCGACCTCCAGGCCGGCCTGGATCAGCTTCTCCGCGACCTCGCGACCGGTGACCGTCGCCGGCAGGTCGACGTACTCGCGCAGCCAGGAAAGCGGGACGCGCATCAGATCTCCACCCCGAACGGGAGAGTGAAACGGACGTCACCCTCGACCATGTCGCGCATGTCGGCGACGTTGTGACGGTTCATCAGGATCCGCTCCAGGCCCAGGCCGAACGCGAACCCGCTGTAGCGCTCCGGGTCGACTCCGGAGGCCACCAGCACCCGCGGGTTGACCACGCCGCAGCCGCCGAGCTCGATCCAGCCCTCGGAGGAGCAGGTGCGGCACGGACGGTCGGGGTTGCCCACGCTGGCGCCGCGGCAGACGAAGCAGAGCAGGTCGACCTCGGCGCTCGGCTCGGTGAACGGGAAGTACGAGGGCCGCCAGCGCAGCGGCAGCTCGTCGCCGATCAGCTTGGAGACCAGCAGCTCGATGGTGCCCTTGAGGTCGGCGAAGGTGAGGCCCTCGTCCACCGCGATGCCCTCGACCTGGCGGAACACCGGGGTGTGGGTGGCGTCCAGCTCGTCGGTGCGGTAGACCCGGCCCGGGCAGACCGCGTACAGCGGCGGTTCCTTGGCCAGCATGGTGCGGATCTGCACCGGCGAGGTCTGGGTGCGCAGCACCATGCCGGAGTCGGCCGAGCCGTCGGCGGCGGCCACGAAGAAGGTGTCCTGCATGGAGCGGGCCGGGTGGTCCGGGCCGAGGTTGAGCGCGTCGAAGTTGAGCCACTCGGCCTCGACCTCGGGGCCCTCGGCGATCGAGTAGCCCATCGCGACGAAGGTGTCCTCGATCCGCTCGGCCAGCGTGGTCAGCGGGTGGCGGGCACCGCGCGGCGTCCGGTCGTACGGCAGCGTGACGTCCACCGCCTCCTCGACCAGCACCCGGGCATCGCGCTCGGCCTCCAGCTCGGCCTGACGCTGCGCCAGCGCCTTGTTGACCGCGCCGCGGGCCTGGCCGATCAGCTTGCCGGCGGCGGCCTTGGCGTGCGGCGGCAGCGCGCCGATCTCGCGGTTGGCGAGCGAGAGCGGGGAACGGTCGCCGGTGTGCGCGACCTTGGCCTGCTTCAGCTCCTCCAGGCTGCCGGCGGCGGCGAAGGCGGCGATCGCCTCGTCACGGGCGCGCTCGACCTCTTCGGGCTTCAATGCCTCGACCTCCACCGGGTCGTAGGACTTGTTGGGTGCCGACATCTCGATGTTTTCCCGTGCTCCTGCTCGTCTTGGTGGCGTTACACCAGGTCGAGTGTAGTCGCGCCCGGTGGTTGCCCTTTGCTGGGACGGCCCGCCGGGCCCCGGAACCGGTCGGTGTCAGACCATGAACTCGGGCACCCCGGCGGGCAGGATGAATCGGAACCGGGCACCGCCGCCGGGCCCCCGGTCGATCCGGATGGTGCCGCCGTGCGCCTCGACGATGCCCTTGACGATGTAGAGCCCCAGGCCGGTCCCGCCGCGCTTGGAACCGCGCCAGAAGCGGGTGAAGACGCGCGGCATCGCCTCCTCCGGAATGCCACCGCCCTCGTCGCTCACCGTGACCGCCGTTCCCTCCACGACCCGCGGCGCCGTGCCCGGGTGCTCCCAACTGGCCGGCTCCACGATCTCCTTGGCCCGCGCCACCTCGATGGTGACAGTTCCCTCGCCGTGCCGCACCGCGTTTTCCAGCAGGTTGGCCAGCACCTGGTCGACCTTGTCCGGGTCGGCCCACTGCTGCGGCAGGTCGTCGCCGAGCCGGATGTCGAAGCGTTCGGCCGGGAAGCCGGCGGCCACCTTGCCCGCCACCTGCCGGCGCACCGCCGCGGCCAGGTCGACCACCTGCTTGCGGACCTCCAGCCGCCCGGCGTCGATCCGGGAGATGTCCAGCAGCTCGGCGATCAGGCGGGTGACCCGGTCGGCGTCCGCGTTCACCGTCTCCAGCATCACCCGCTTCTGGCCGTCGGTGAAGCGCTCCCACTTGTTGAGCAGGGTGGCCGTGAAGCCCTTGACGCTGGTCAGCGGGGAGCGCAGCTCGTGCGCCACGGTGGCGATCAACTCGGCGTGGGCCCGCTCGGTGCGCTGCCGGGCCTCGGTGCCGCGCAGCGTGACCACCAGCCGGCGGACCGGCCCCTGGGCGTGGTCGCGGACGTACCGGGCCGAGACCAGCACCTCGCGGTTGGAGCCGGGCAGCAGCAGGTTGCGCTCCGGCTGCCGGCTGCGGATCGCCAACCCGCCGTACGGATCGGTCAGTTGCCACCAGCGGCGGCCGTCCAGGTCCTCCAGCGGCAGGGCCTCCTCCAGCGGGCGGCCGAGGGCGGCGCGCGGGCTGATGCCGGTGAGGCGGGCCGCGGCGGCGTTGAAGCAGACCACCCGGCCGTCCCGGTCGGCGATCACCAGGCCGTCCGGCAGGTCGTCCGGCCGCAGGTCTTCGAGTCCGGGGCCGGACACCGCTGCCCCGGCGGCCATGGGCCGACCCTCGCCGCCGCTCATGGGCGTCCTCCCGATCCCACACGACTCGCGCACATAGCGGCCCCCTCTCATGGATCGAGCCGGACGTGCGGCCTGATGCATCAGAGAGGGCCCGGGCCCCCGCCTGGCACGACCCTAGCGCTCGGTGGCCGACTCGCGACACCCTGCGGGCGAACGCTGTGCGCGAGCGGAGGCGTAGAGGCACACGGCGGCGGCGGTGGCGAGGTTCAGGCTCTCGGCGTGCCCGTGGATGGGGACGCGCACCACCTCGTCGGCCAGTGCGCGGGTCTGCTCCGGCAGGCCCCAGGCCTCGTTGCCGAAGATCCAGGCGGTCGGGGCGCCCAGGCTGCCCTCGTCCAGCTCCTGGTCCAGGTCGCGCTCCCCCGCGCCGTCGGCGGCCAGCACCCGCACCCCGGTCTCCTTCAACCGGGCCACCACCTGCTCGACCGGCACCCCGACGGCCACCGGCAGGTGGAACAGGCTGCCGACGGAGGCGCGCACCGCCTTGGGGTTGTAGAGGTCCACTGAGGCGTCGGTGAGCACCACGGCGTCGGCTCCGGCCGCGTCGGCGGTGCGCAGCACGGTGCCGGCGTTGCCGGGGTCGCGCACGTTGGCCAGCACCGCGACCAGCTTGGGCCGGCTGCGCAGCACCTCCTCGAACGGCGTGTCGAGGAACCGGCAGAGCGCCACCATGCCCTGCGGGGTGACCGTGTCGCAGATGTCGGCGATCACCTCGTCGGTGGCGGTCAGCACCGGCAGGCCGGCGTCCCGGGCCGCCCCGACGATCTCGGCGTGCCGCTCGGCGGCCTCCAGGGTGACGTAGACCTCGACGACGGCTCCGTACGCCACCGCCTCGCGCACCGCCTGCGGTCCCTCGGCGAGGAAGCGGCGCTCCTTGCCGCGGCCGGCCCGCCGGGCCAACTTGCGGGCGGCGATCACCCGGGGCGAGCGGAGCGAGCTGAGCAGGGGGGTGTCGGTGCTGGCCATGGTTCGCTTTCTTCAGGACCCGGTCGGAACGGGTTCTTCAGGACCCGGTCGGAACGGGACGGACCCGTCAACGAGCAGACCCGCAGGCTCCCGGGGAGCCTGCGGGTCTGCTGAGCTACGACGACGATCAGGCGGCGTCGGCGGCGACCTTCGGCGCGTTCACGTCGGTCGGCAGCGCCTTCTGGGCGGCCTCGACGAGCGCGGCGAACGCGTTCGGGTCGTTGACGGCCAGCTCGGCCAGCATCTTGCGGTCGATCTCGATGCTGGCGGCCTTCAGGCCCTGCACGAAGCGGTTGTAGGTCATGCCGTTGGCACGAGCGGCCGCGTTGATGCGCTGGATCCAGAGCTGACGGAAGTCGCCCTTGCGCTTCTTGCGGTCGTTGTAGTTGTAAACGAGCGAGTGGGTGACCTGCTCCTTGGCCTTGCGGTACAGGCGCGAGCGCTGGCCACGGTAGCCGCTGGCGCGCTCCAGGATGACCCGGCGCTTCTTGTGGGCGTTCACTGCCCGCTTGACGCGTGCCACTTCATTACTCCTTGGGTTGGACCACGGACTACTTCACGTGGTCCGTCTTCGTGTCGGTCGGGAAGGATCTGCCGGACTCCGCAGCCGTCAGGCCGCGGCGGGCGATCACTTGCCGAGAAGCTTCTTGATCTTCTTGGCGTCCGCGGGAGCCATCTCGGCGGTGCCGGTCAGACGGCGGGTCAGCGTGGAGGGCTTGTGCTCCAGGAGGTGGCGCTTGCCGGCGCGCTCGCGCAGCACCTTGCCAGAGCCCGTGATCTTGAAGCGCTTGCTCGCGCCACTGTGCGTCTTCTGCTTCGGCATGTCGCCGTATCTCCTCGTCGGTCCGCCCGGGCCCGTGTGGCGAAGCACACGGGCCCAAGCGCTGGGTGTTCTCCGGTCACCGGGGCGGGAGCCCCGGTACCGCGGTGGCCGGATCACTCAAGACCGGCCGGAGCCCCTGGGGGCTCAGGCGTCCTGGGCGACCTCGGCGGCCTGCTCGGCGGCGGCGGCGTCAGCGCCGGCCTCCGCCTGGTCCTGGGTCGCGTCCGCTTCGGTGGTCTCGGCAGCGGCGGCGTCGTCCTCGGAGGTGGCGGCCGGTCCGCTGGCGCGGCCCTGGCGCTCGGCCTTGCGGGCGTCCTGCGCCGCACGGGCCTCGGCCATCGCCTCGGTCTTCTTCTTGTGCGGGCCAAGAACCATGATCATGTTACGGCCGTCCTGCTTGGCCGAGCTCTCCACGAAACCCAGGTCCTGGACGTCGTTGGCGAGCCGCTGCAGCAGTCGGAAGCCCAGCTCGGGGCGGGACTGCTCACGACCGCGGAACATGATCGTGATCTTGACCTTGTCGCCCTGCTTGAGGAACCGGACGACGTGACCCTTCTTGGTGTCATAGTCGTGCGGGTCGATCTTCGGCCGGAGCTTCATCTCCTTGATGACCGTGTGCGCCTGGTTCTTGCGCGCCTCACGGGCCTTCATGGCCGACTCGTACTTGAACTTGCCGTAGTCCATGAGCTTGCACACCGGCGGCCGGGCGGTCGCCGCGACCTCGACCAGGTCGAGGTCGTACTCCTGCGCGAGCTCCAGCGCCTTGGCAAGCGGCACGATGCCGACCTGCTCGCCGCTGGGACCGACGAGTCGCACCTCGGGGACGCGAATCCGGTCGTTGATGCGGGGCTCGGTGCTGATGGGGCCTCCTCGGTTGCACCTTCTGCGATGCGGCCGTCAAGGGGCGGTCGCACGTAGTGGACTTCGACCACTGGGCGGAGCTTCATGCGTGCTGCGGTACTGCGTGGCACCGCGGCACGAAAAAAGCCCCGCTCGATAGCAAGCAGGGCTCCACACAACCGGGGCATCCGACCAGGACACCACTGGCGACACTCGGCCATCACTGGCCGCGGTCGCGGACCGGACCCGTCGACCGCCAGGTCGATCGGGTGGGAGACTGTCGGGCTGCCCTCGCGGACTGCCGGAGTGGAGCCTCCACTTGCTGGCCGGGCACGGTGAAGCGCCAGGCCGGTCGCTAAGAACTGTACACGATGGCGGGGCGGATTGTCGCCGGCGCGCCCTTGTACCCTCCAGGAGTACCGATACAACCTGATGGAATGAGCCTGGTGTGAGCAGCGAGCCCGAGTTCGACGACCTGACCCGCGACATCGCGGAGGTGCCGGCCGTCGAGGTGATCACCACCGTCGCGGTGCACCTGATGAGTGCGGCGGCCGTGAAGTGCGGGCTGGCCGAGGGCGGCGACAAGGACAAGGACCTCGACGAGGCCCGCAAGCTGATCACCGCGCTGGCCGGGCTGGTCACCGCCGGTGCGCCGGAGATCAGCAACTTCCACGCGGCACCGCTGCGGGACGGGCTGCGCTCGCTGCAGCTGGCGTTCCGGGAGGCCTCGCTGGTGCCGGACGCCCCGGGCGCCGGGCCGGGCGAGAAGTTCACCGGGCCGGTCTACTCCTGAGGCCCTGACGGGCGCCCTGGAGGTCCGGGGCCGCCCTGGCGGGTCCGGGGCACCTCGGCGGCGCCGGGGCCGGACCGGGCGCGCCGGGGTTCGTTCAGGCGCGCTGGTAGAACCCGCTCCCCGCGGCCGCCGGGGGGAGCAGCGCCAGGTCGAGGCCGCGGGCCAGCCGGACCCGCAGCACCGGGTCGGCCGCCAGCGCGCCGGCCAGTCGCTGCGCCACCTCCGCCACCGGCGCCCCGTCCGCCAGCGCCAGCGCCAGCACCACGTCGGTCTCGCTGCCCGGGCGCAGCTGGGCCCCCAGCACGTCCGGCTCGGCGGCCAGCAGCGCGGTGAGCGCGGTGCGCACGTCCGGGTCCTCGACCGGCGGCAACCAGTCGCGGTTCTCGGCCACGGCGCGCAGCCGGGCGCCGGTGAGCAGGTAGGTCACCGGGCCGGCCGGGTCGATCAGCAGGGTGTCGGCCTGCTCCGAGTAGGCGGTCAGCGCGGCCTGCGGCGCCGCCACCGGCGCCGGGCGGGCGTCCGCGCGCCAGGCGGCCATGGTGGCCAGCGAGGTGAAGGCGGGCAGCGCCCGGCGGCCGTCCGCCGCCTGGATCACCGGCACCGCCATGTCGCTGGTCTTCTCGTGCTTGTGCCCGTGCTCGTCCACCTCGACCTCGCCGAGCAGCGCCACGATCGGCACCATCAGCCGGGCCGCGCGCAGCACGGCCAGCAGCGCCGGCTCGGTGGCCGGGTCGGCGGCGAAGGCGGCCAGGGCGGCGGCCAGCGCCGGGTCGGCACCGCCGGCGTCCCCCGAGAAGCCCGGGTCCGGGATGTTCTTGAGCTCGTTCCCACTGTCCACCCGGCGAGCCTAGCCGCTGGTCACGGGCGGTCGGAGCACAGTGGTGGGCATGACCGAGGTACTGCTCGCGGTGGGCACCCAGAAGGGCCTCTTCCTGGGCCGCAGTTACGGCCGCCGGGACTGGGCCTTCACCGGGCCGCACTTCCCGATGAACGCGATCTACGCGATCGGCATCGACCGGCGCGACGGCCGGACCAGGGTGCTGGTCGGCGCCGACAGCAACCACTGGGGCCCGTCGGTGTGGCGCTCCGACGACCTCGGCGCCAGCTGGAACGAGCCGGAGCGGCCGGCGGTGAAGTTCCCCGAGCACACCGGCGCCTCGCTGGTGCGGCTCTGGCAGCTGCAGCCGGCCGGCCCGGAGGCGCCGGGCGTGGTCTACGCCGGGACGGAGCCGGCCGCGCTGTTCCGCTCCACCGACCACGGCGAGACCTTCAGCCTGGTGGAGCCGCTCTGGCAGCACCCGCAGCGCGAGCAGTGGGGCGCCGGCTTCGGCGGGCAGGGCCTGCACACCATCCTGACCGACCCCCGGGACCCGGACGCGCTGACCGTGGCGGTCTCCGCCGGTGGCGTCTACCGCTCCACCGACGGCGGGGCCGGCTGGGCGCCGTCCAACACCGGGATCAGGGTGAGCTTCATGCCCGAGGAGTACCCGGAGTTCGGGCAGTGCGTGCACAAGATCGCCGCGGATCCGACCGACCCGGACAAGCTGCTGCTGCAGAACCACGGCGGGGTGTTCCGCAGCGACGACGCGGGAGCCACCTGGCGGCCCGTGGAGAGCGGTCTGCCGGCGGTGTTCGGCTTCGCCGTCGCCGCCCACCCGCGCCGGGCCGGCACCGCCTACCTGGCCCCACTGGAGGCCGACTTCATGCGGATGCCGCCGGGCAGGCGCTGCCGGATCTACCGCACCGAGGACGGCGGGGGCGACTGGCACCCGCTCGCCCAGGGCCTGCCGGACGACGACCACTACGGCGTGGTGCTGCGCGACGCGCTGCGCTGCGACGACGCCGACCCGGCCGGGGTGTACTTCGGCAACCGCAACGGCGAGTTGTACGCCAGTGCCGACGAGGGCGACAGCTGGCACCTGCTCGCCTCGCACCTGCCCGACGTCCTGTGCGTCCGGGCGGCCGTGGTGGGCTGAGGTCTGGTCACGGCCGTCCGGCTGTGAAACCCTGCGCCCATGGCCCAGTTGACCACTTCTCCGGCGGCTCCGCCGGTGACCTCGCCCGCGGCGGACCGGGCGCGCTACGACCGTGCCACCGCGCACCTGGAAGCGCCGCTGGCCATCGTCGACCTGGCCGCCTTCGACGCCAACGCCGCCGACCTGGTCCGCCGGGCCGGCGGCAAGCCGATCCGGGTGGCCAGCAAGTCGGTGCGCTGCCGGGCGCTGCTGGACCGGGTGCTGGCGATGGACGGCTTCGCCGGGGTGATGAGCTTCACGCTGCCGGAGTCGATCTGGCTGGCCCGCGGCGGCGTCACCGATGTGCTGCTGGCCTACCCTTCCACCGACCGCGCCGGCTTCGCCGAGCTCACCGGTGACCCCGAACTGGCCGCCCGGATCACCGTGTTGGTGGACGACCCGGCGCAGCTGCAGCTGATCGACGCGGCCCGGACCGGCAGCGAGCGGGTGCGGGTCTGCCTGGAGCTGGACACCTCGCTGCGGCTGCTCGGCGGCCGGCTGCGGGTGGGCGCCCGCCGCTCGCCGCTGCACTCCCCCGAGCAGGTCGCGGCGCTCGCCGAGCTGGTGCACCGCCGACCGGGCTTCACCCTGGTGGGCCTGATGGCCTACGAGGGCCACATCGCGGGCGTGGGCGACCAGGTCGCGGGCCGGCCGGTGCGGTCGCGGCTGGTGCGGCTGATGCAGGCCAGGGCCGGTGCCGAGCTGGCCGACCGGCGGGCCGCGGTGGTGCGCGCGGTGCGGCGGGTGGCGGAGCTGGAGTTCGTCAACGGCGGTGGCACCGGGAGCGTGCAGCGGACGGCGGCGGAGGCGGCGGTCACCGAGATCGCGGCGGGCTCCGGGCTCTACGTGCCGCGGCTGTTCGACAACTACCGCTCGTTCCGGGGCCGGCCGGCCGCGCTGTTCGCCCAGCCGGTGGTGCGCCGGCCGGGGGTCGGGGTGGTCACGGTGCTGGGCGGCGGCTATCCGGCCTCGGGGGCGGCCGGCCGGGACCGGCTGCCGGAGCCGTACCTGCCGGCCGGCCTGCGCTACGACCCCCAGGAAGGCGCCGGCGAGGTGCAGACGCCGCTGCTCGGCCCGGCCGCCGACGACCTGCTGATCGGCGACCGGGTCTGGTTCCGGCACGCGAAGGCCGGGGAGCTGTGCGAGCGGTTCGCCGAGCTGCACCTGGTGGAGGGCGACCGGGTGGTGGCCACGGTGCCGACCTACCGGGGCGAGGGGCGGACCTTCCTGTAACACTGGTGGCGATGGCTGCAGTTGACGTGACGTCAGTTCACCTGATGGCGCGTCGACTGCCGCTGCCGATCAGGTGTTGCTGCCTCCGGTGGCACCGCCCAAGGAGCCGGCACCGGAGCCGCTGAAGTCCTTGATCCCGCTGACGATGGTGTCCATGGTCGACACCGCCGGGGCCTTGTCGGCGATGTCGAAGCCGAACTGGACGGCGACCAGGTGCTTGCCGTCGGCGGTCGGGAAGACCACGTCCTGGACGGTGCCGTTGTTGCCCTGCTGGGCGTCGACCTGCCAGCGGATCAGGTAGCCGCTGCGACCGGCGACGGTGACCGGCTCGGACTTCAGCTCCTGGTGGCCCTTGATGTTCGGGCCGTAGGACTGCGCGGCGACCTTCTGGATGTCCTGCGTCGCCGCGGCCTTGGGGTCGGTGCCGTCGACCTGGGCGGTGTTGACCCCGCCGAGCGTGCAGGACGTGCTGCTGTTGGCGCTGCTGCCGGGGCACTGGTACTGGCCGATGTACAGCGAGGCCGTGCCGTCCTTCGCGGTGCCGCCCTGCCAGCCGCTGGGGATGGGCAGCGAGATGCCGTCGGCCATGTCGATCGCCTGGGTGCCGTCGCCCAGCCCGGGCAGGCCACCGCCGAGGCCGGGAATGCCGGGGAGGCCGGGGATGCCGCCACCGCCCGGGCCGTTGCCGTTCCCCCGACCGCCGCCCTGGCCGTTGCCGTTGCCGTTCCCGTTGCCATTGCCCTGGCCACCGCCGGTTCCGCCGCCGTTGCCCGGACCGCGGTGGTGCCCCGGGCCCGGGTAGGTGTTCTGCGGGGCGGGGGCGGCCGCCTGCCGGCGGTCGTGGTTGTGGTGGCCCACCGCGAGGTAGGTCGCCCCGGAGCCGATCGCCAGTCCGAGCACCCCGGCGACGGCCGCCGCGACCAGTGTCCTGCGGCCGATCCGGCTCAGCAGCGAGGGCTTCTTGGGGGCGTCCGGGTAGCCGGACAGGTGGTCGGCGCCGGCGCCCGGGTGGTCCGTGCCGTCGGCGAAGCCGGTCGGCGGTTCGGGGTAGCGCACCGTGCCGTCGTCCGCCGGCACCGTGCCCTCCAGCACGGTGGTCGGCTCGCCGTCCGGGTCCTGGGCCGGGTGGGGCGCGCCCGGGCCGGGGCGGGTGGTGGTGGTCCAGCCGGTGCCGTCCCACCAGCGCTCGGGCCGGGGTGTGGTGGTGGTGTCCTTGGGGTCCGGGTACCACCCGGCAGGAATCTTCGCGTCGCTCACACCAGAAAATGTATGGGCCGACGGATAAGCGCGAAATCAACTGAGCGGCACAATCCGTTCGATTCGTATGAGATTACGGTGAGAGCACCTGTCGGGCGCCCCCTGCGCCGCTGTCCGTCCCAGGCGAACCCGGAACGACAACGGTCACCAATGCAGCCTTTGGATCTCCCTCCGATCTGGGGTTCACTTCGTGCAGGGCACCCGTCCTCGACCACCCCCGGCGTTTCAGGAGACGACGCGATGGCCGGCCACCTCGACCACGACCATGCCGCGCACGACCATGGGCATGACGACCACGGGCCCAGCCATGGACACGGCGGCCACGGGCACGGCGGCCACGGGCACTCGCACGGCGTCGCGGCCGACGCCGACCGCCGCTGGCTGACCAGCGCGCTCGCCCTGATCGTGGCCTTCATGGCCGCCGAGGTGCTGATCGGCTTCGCCGCCCACTCGCTGGCCCTGATCTCGGACGCGGCGCACATGCTCACCGACGCCGCCTCGATCGTGCTGGCGCTGGTCGCCATGCGGCTGGCCGCCCGGCCGGCCCGCGGCGGCTACACCTACGGGCTCAAGCGCGCCGAGATCCTCTCCGCCCAGGCCAACGGCGTCGCCCTGCTGATGCTCTCGCTCTGGCTGGGCTTCGAGTCCGTCCAGCGGCTGGTCAACCCGCCGCCGGTGCGCGGCGCGCTGGTGCTGGGGACGGCGCTGGTCGGGATCGTGGTCAACCTGTTCGCCGCCTGGTTCATGTCCAAGGCCAACCGCAGCTCGCTCAATGTGGAGGGCGCGTTCCAGCACGTGCTGACCGACCTCTACGCGTTCATCGCGACCGCGGTGGCCGGTCTGATCGTGCTGACCACCTCCTTCGTCCGGGCCGACGCGATCGCCTCGCTGATCGTGGTGCTGCTGATGCTGCGGGCCGGGATCGGGCTGGTCCGGGACTCCGCGCGGATCTTCCTGGAGGCCGCCCCCGCCGGGGTGGACCCGAACGCGCTGGCCGACCGGCTGGTGGAGGACGAGCAGGTGGAGGAGATCCACGACCTGCACGTCTGGGAGATCACCTCCGGCCAGCCCGCCCTGTCGGCGCACATCCTGGTGGCCCCCGGCGGCGACTGCCACGCGGTCCGCCGCGACCTCCAGCGCCGCCTGCGCGACGAGTACGCGATCACCCACGCCACCCTCCAGGTGGACCACATCGGCGAGGACGACGCCCAGGCACTGCTCCAGATCACCGACGCCGGCGCGACCTCCGGCGCCGTCGCCGACCACTGCGCCGATTCCCACGGCCCCGTCCACCGCAGCGGCCCCCACCCCCACTGAGGCCCGACGGCCGCCCCGGTCGTCCGGCCACCGACCGGCCGAACACCCACCCCGCACGGAGCCCTGGGCGGCCGTCCTCCCTGCGGCTAAGCTCACCAACCATGATCGAAACCCTGCGCTACGCCGCGTTCACCACCGATCCGGCCGGCGGCAACAAGGCCGGCGTGGTTCCCGAGGCCGAGGAGCTGACGGATCAGCAGATGCTCGGGATCGCCGCCGAGCTCGGCTACTCCGAGACCGCCTTCCTGGTCGACCTGGGCAGTCGGCGCTACCGGGTGCGGTACTTCGCCCCGGCCATGGAGGTGCCGTTCTGCGGGCACGCGACGATCGCCGCAGCGGTCGCGGTGGCCGAGCGGTCCGGGCCGGGCGAGCTGGTCTTCGAGACCAACGCGGGCACCGTGCCGGTGACGGTCACCGCGGGCCCGGACGGTGTGCTGCGGGCCACCCTGACCAGCGTCGAGCCGCACACCGCCGAGCTGGCCCCGGCCGAGCTGGCGGAGGCGCTGGCCGCCCTGCGGTGGTCGGCCGACGAGCTGGACGCCACGCTGCCGCCCCGGATCGCTTACGCCGGCGCCCGGCACCTGGTGCTCGCCGCCGCCACCCGGGAGCGGCTGGCCGAGCTGGACTACGACGTCGAACGGCTGACCGCGTTCATGACGGCCCATCAGCTGATCACCCTGCAGCTGGTCTGGTCCGCCTCGGCCACCGTCTGGCACGTGCGGAATCCGTTCCCGGTCGGCGGCGTCTTCGAGGACCCGGCCACCGGCGCCGCAGCGGCCGCCTTCGGTGCCTACCTGCGGGAGCTGGGCCGGGTGCCCGAGCAGGCCGAACTCACCCTCCACCAGGGCGAGGACATGGGCAGCCCCGGCGAGCTGCGGGTCGAACTGCGCTCCGGCGACCCGCGGGTGCGGGTGACCGGCGCGGCGGTGCGGCTGCCCGAGTGACAGCGGTGGGCGGGATAATCGGGGCGTGACCGCACCGCGCCTGATGCTCCTCGACTCCGCCAGCCTCTACTTCCGGGCGTACTTCGGTGTGCCCGAGTCCATGAAGTCCCCGGACGGCATCCCGGTGAACGCCGTCCGGGGGCTGCTCGACTTCATCGCCCGGCTGGTCCATGACCACCGACCCGACCAGCTGGTCGCCTGCATGGACGCCGACTGGCGCCCGCAGTGGCGAGTGGACCTGATCCCCAGCTACAAGACCCACCGGGTGGCCCCCGAGGGCGAGCCGGGTGAGGAGGAGGTGCCGGACACCCTCGCCCCGCAGGTGCCGGTCATCGAGCAGGTGCTGGACGCCCTGGGCATCGCCCGCATCGGCGTCCCCGGTTACGAGGCCGACGACGTGATCGGCACCCTGGCCACCCGCGCCGCCGGTCCGGTCCAGATCGTCACCGGCGACCGCGACTTGTTCCAGCTGGTCGACGACGCCCGTGGCGTCCAGGTGCTCTACCCCCTCAAGGGCGTCGGCTCCCCGCAGGTCACCACCGATGAGCTGCTGCGCGAGAAGTACGGCGTCACCGGTGCGCAGTACGCCGACCTGGCCGCCCTGCGCGGCGACCCGAGCGACGGCCTGCCCGGCGTGAAGGGCATCGGCGAGAAGACGGCCGCCCAACTCATCGCCGACTTCGGCGACTTGGCCGCCATCCGGGCCGCCGCCACCGACCCGCGGGCCAAGCTCACGCCGGGCCGCCGCAAGAACCTCATCGAAGCGGGCGCCTACCTCGACGTCGCCCCGAAGGTGGTCCGGGTCGCCACGGACGTGCCGCTCCCCGCCTTCGACCCCGCCCTCCCCACCGAGCCGCTGGACCCGATGGCCCTGGAGGAACTGACCACCCGCTGGGGCCTGGGCACCTCGCTCACCCGCCTGCTGGACGCCCTGGCGGCCCAAGGCTGAGAAGGTCATCAGCAGCCCATCCAAGTGGGCTCGCCGTCCTTGGTCACCGGGGTGACGTCCGCTCACAGCTGGCTTGGTGCCTCACCAAAAAGCCACGAGCCAACGACCCCCGCTTTCGACCTGGCTCCATGCACCGGAGATCAGACCACAGCGGGGAGGATGCCGCGTGGCCAATGGCCGAGCCAGAACACTGCGGTGGACGGCTCGGGTTGGTCCTCGGTCGAGCCATCGTGGGGCAACAGCTCAGTAGGGGCGATGTAGCCCTCACCTGGGGCCAGCCGGATGCGGAAGACCCGCAGCGGCTGCCGACCGGCAACGTAGGCCCGCAGATCGTCGGTGTGCGGGTAGCGGCCGGCAGGGTCGCGGTACAGGGCGCGGCAGATGGTGCGGATGTCGCGGTCGGCGAGCAGGAGGTAGCGGGTGCCGGGGCCGAGGTTGAAGCACAGGCGCCGTCGACCGGTGTGCTTGGACCCGTAGTCCAGGCGGTCCCAGTTGTCGACATGCAGTCCGATGCGGCGACCGTCCTGGTAGTTGGGAGTGGTAGTCAGGGCCTTGGCGGGGCTGGCGGCCTGGCCGAGGTGGACGGCGTCCGGGTCTCCGAGCGGATCGGCCAGGGCGGACAGGCTCGCGGGCGCCGGGCCGTCGGGGAGCTTGACCAGCTCCACTAGCGTGTCGTCGGTGGTCTGAGCGGTGGGCTTGAGCCGCGCGGCCAGGTCGGTGGTCAGTGGCCACCAGGGGCCGGCCGGAAGGACGGCCCCTGGTTCGTACTCCGCCTCACCGGCGGCGATGCGGACCCCAGTGGTCTCGCACTGGGCGATGAGGGCGGCTGGGTCGGTGTGGGCAATGGCGAGGTTCAATCCGGGCTCCTCCCGGTTCGGGTCACCGGCGCTCGTTCAGGGTGTCGCCGAAGGTCACGTCCAGCTCGGCGATCATGGCTTCGGCGAGCTCGGACTGTTGGGCTCGGTCGATGACCACCTTGGCGAGGTGGGCGACGCCCCGTAGCGAGGTCAGGTCGTTGCCACGCAGGTCCAAGCCCTGGTACTTGCCACGACTGAACTCGGCCAGCCGCAGCGTGCACGCGTCGACGACTACCCCGCTCAGGTCGCAGCCAGCGAACGACGCCTCGGTGAGCACGCACTTGGAGAAGGCGACCGGCCCGGTGACCCGGACCTGCTCGAAGCTCGCGTAGTCGAGCTTGCAGTTCTCGAAGAGCACGTTGTCCAGGGCCACGCCGGTGAGGCTGGCACCCATGATCTTGCAGTTGCGGAAGACGACGCGGGACAGCTTGCTGTCGGCGATGCGGGTGGTGGCCAGGTCGCAGGTGTCGAACTCGACGGAGTCCAGGCGGACCTTGTCGAATTGGACGCGGTCGGCCCGCAGCCTGCTGACGCGGCCGGTGATGAGGCTGGTGTCGGCCAGATCCAGGTCTCGCAGGTCGGCGTCGCCGTACTGGAAGTCCTGGACGATGCCCCGGGCGGAGTCCAGCGAGGTGACGTTGGACAGGTAGAGGCCGGGCTCGTCCAGGGTGGGCAGAATGACGGTGACGCGGCCGAAGGTGATGCTGTCCACGGGTAGGGCTCCGCTCTGTCGGGCCGGGCCCGCACCGCGCGGTGCGGGCCCGGGTGCTCAGGTGGTGCTACTTGCTGGTCTTGTTGTCCCAGGTCGGCCGGTTGTCGAACGACGAGCCGACGTTGTCCCAGGTCGGCCGGTTGTCGAACTTGGCGACCGTGATCGGGTGACTGGACGTCAGGTCGGCAACCACGGGGGAATCGGTGGCGGCCAGCAGTTCGAGGATGGTCATGCTGCTTGCTCCTCTCGGACGGTATCGGACAGTGCGGTGACGAGGGCCTGCCTGGACACGCGGCAGTAGTTGGTTTCGGTGGTGTCCAGGCGCCCGTTCTCGAAGTAGCGATTGCCGGCCTGGGCTCCCCGGCAGAAGCCGAAGAACTCGCACCGGGCCTCGCACTCGTCCAGGCCGCTCAGGAACTCGCGCACGTACCGCAGGTGGTGCGCGCGGTCCAGCATGGAGCCGATGGTCAGCTCCAGGACGTTGCCGGCCCGGAAGTCGTTGTATGCCGGGTCGCTGACGCCCGCGAGCTCGGGCGAGAGCAGGACCACGTCCCCCGTGGCGGAGACGGTGGGGATCGGGTCGATCAGGGCGTTGTCCCACACGGCCAGGCCCGTCGTGCCGGCGGCTCGCAGGTAGCCGCCGAGCCGATCGACCTCACGGACGGTCAGCTCGCGGTGCCGCCTCGACCAGGAGAGGGTGCGGCGCCAGAACTCGCGAGCTTGTTCGACGCTGGGGACCGCCCGGTCGGTGTTGACGCCCTCGGTCTCCTCCATGTTCAGCCCGACGCTGTGGCAGCCCAGGTCGGCCATGAAGTCCAGCAGCCCCTCCGGGTCGCTGATGCTCTCGACGTTGACGACCGCGATCGCGGAGAACCGGACCTCGTGCTCTCGCAGTTGGCCGATGCCCTTCATGATCCGGTCGAAGGCAGGGCGTCCGGCCCAGTCGACACGCTGGCGGTTGAGGGCGGCCGGGCCGTCGATGCTCACCCCGGTCCGGAACCCGTACTCGGTCAGGAAGTCGCACCAGGCCGGGTTGATCAGTACCGCGTTGGTCTGCACCGAGTGCTCGACCAAGCCGGCCTGCCGCAGCGGCTCGAAGGGGGCCAGCAACTCGGCCAGCTTCTGTCGCCCGACGGCCAGCGGCTCGCCCGCGTGCCACAGGACCTCAACGGGCGAGGTGGTCGTGGTGTCGGCGAACTCGGCGATCGAGTGGGCCACCGCCTCGGCGACCGTCACCGGCATCTGTGTGCGCCGGCCGCGGTCGGGCAGGTAGCAGTAGGTGCACTTGAGGTTGCAGAAGCCGTCGGGCTGCACTACCACCGTGTTCGGGCGGCGGGCGATGCGGCGCCGGTAGCGGGCCAGGGTCTGCATCGTGCTGGCTCCTCGCTCGGTCAGAGGGATTCGGTGCTCGGGTTGGTGTCCGGCGCGCTGGCCGCGGTGAGCGGCTGGTACTGGGGTGGCTGGTGCTTGACCAGGTAGCCGCGCAGACCAACGGACACCACCAGGGCCTTCATGGCGTCGCCGAACAGGTCACGTTCGGGGCCGCAGTGCTGGGCATCCGTGCTACGGCTCCCAGTTCAGCGTGGACGGTCTTGCCGTCCGGCAACTGGTCGGCGCCCCAACGGCCATGGGTGAGGTGGTGGACCAGGGCGATGCCCCGGCCACCCTCGTCCTGCCCGTCGGCCTTGACCATGACCGGCAGGACGCGGCAGCCGTCGGTGACACGGATCTGGACTGCCGTCTCGGCGAGCCGCTCGATCTCGACCCGCATCTGCATCCGGCACCCGGTCTTGGCCGCGTTGGTCGCCAGCTCCGAGACGATTACCTGGGCGTCCTCGACCAGGTAATCCAGACCCCAAGCGGCCAGCTGGACGCGCACGAGTCGACGGGCGGCCGACACGGACTCGGCCCGGTAAGGCAGGTCCAGGCCGACCGACTCGGTGCCGCTGGTGGCCGCGGTCACGGCTCCCGAGGGAATGCCAGCAGTGAACGCCATGGTGGAACTCCTGGTTGGAGTGCGGTTCAGGGTTGGTCGGCGCCAGGCCCGGAACGCAGGATGGGCCTGGCGCCAGATGCCGTTCCCGAAGGAGGACGGCGTCGCGTAACCAGTGAACGACCGTCAGCTAACTGACGGCGAGGCAAAGTAGGAGCTGCTCTGGTCCTCGCTCAACCGGAAAACTTGACTGCCTCATTACCCGATCCCCTGCACGCCGCGTCACATCCCGGCTACGTTGATCGCATGGTGGCCAACGTCGCTCTCCGCCTCCGGATGGCCGAACGTCGGATGACGAAGGCAGAGTTAGCTCGCGAAGTGAACGCCGAGGTCAAGATCCTCACGGGGAAGCTCGGCACGGTGTCAGAGCGCACGGTGCACAACTGGCTTGCTGGTCAGACCCGTTGGCCGCCAGCGAAGAGTCGCCTCGCGCTCACGGCAGTATTCGACTGCACGCCCGAGGAACTGGGCTTCGTCCCTACCAGGCGGACCCGAAGTACAACGGAGGAAGACGTGATGCGACGCGACTTCATAGCGGCTGCCGGAGGTACGGCGGTGGCTGCGCTCACCAGCACCGTGGCAGCCGGACCGCGCCGGATCGGGATCACCGATATCCGGCAGTTGCAGACCCGCTTCGCCGAGGTCGTCGCCAGTGACCACCGCCACGGTGGCCGGCTCAGCATCGAATCCCGCGCCGGCCAGCTCGCCGACGAAGCCCTCGCCCTCCAGGAGAGCGGCATCGCCACCCAGCGGATCAGGGCCCAGCTGTACGCCACCGCGGCCTCCTTCATGTCGAGCGCGATGTGGGCCGCCATCGACGGTCGTCGCTTCGAGGCCGCTCTCCAACACCACCAGAAGGCCGCCTCCCTGGCCGCGATGTCTGGCGACTCCTCCATCCAGTTTCGGATCTGGTCCCACGCCGGCAGCCTTTACCGTCATCTCGGTCGGCCCGGCGACGCGCTCGCCGCCAACGACGTGGCCCGCAACCTGCCCATCGCCCGCCGCGACCCGCTGTTCGCCTCCCTGGGGCATGCCCGCCATGCGGCCATCCACGGCCTGACCGGAGACACCAATGCGGTGCGACGCTCCCTCGGGCACGCGCAGGAGGCCCTCGACCGAGCTGACCCCAGCGCCTCCCGTCCGCTGTGGATAACAGCCTTCTACGACCAGGCCGAACTCGACTCCCTGGCCCTGGCCGGCTACCTGTCTGCCGGCAGCTGGGAAGAAGCCGAAGCCCACGCCCATCGCAGCACGGCGCTTCGCCGGGGCGCCATGCAGCGCGCCTCCGCCATCACCACCGCCCGCCTCGCACATGCCCAGCTCCGCCAAGGCGCCCTTGAGCCCGCGGTCGCCACGGCCATGTCGGTCCCCGCTGAGGTCTCCACACACCCCCGAGTCACCGGCATGCTGACCGCGTTCGGTATCAAGCTCACCGACCGCGCTGCCGGAAGCGGCCCCGCCCGCACCTGGGCCGAATACTCACACGAGACCTGGAGGATCAGCACGTGACCATCGAACTCCGCCACCACACCGAGCTGACCCCGGACGCCCGCCAGGGACTGCTGGACGTCTACGCGGACGTTCGGGCGCCGCTGCTGCACCTGGCCAACTACCGCGTCGAGGCGTTCGCCGAGCGCCTTGACCGGCATTCCGAGGAGCCCGGCTTCGAACTCGTCCTCGGCTACGACGGCGACGTCCCGATCGGCTACGCCTACGGCAACACCGCCGACGCCGACGACCGCTACTGGAAGCGCATGGCCGAACCGCTGCCCGACGGCTTCACCGACACCCCCGTGCTGGTCATCAAGGAGATCGGCGTCCGCATCCCCTGGCGCGGTACTGGTACCGCCCGCCGCATCCACGACGAACTGCTCGCCCACCGCACCGAAGGTCGCGTCACCCTGATGGTCAATCCGCTCGCTGGGGACGGCAAGGTCCGGGCCCTGTACGAGTCCTGGGGCTACCAGGCCGTCAACAGCCAGCAGCCCTCACCGGACTCGCCCAGGCTCACCGCCATGCTCCGCCCACGCTGACGGCATCCGGTTCGGCGGATCCGGTACCATCACCCGCTCTGGACCCGGTGGCCCTGGGGGAGTTGGCCGTCCGCCGGGACACCGGCACCTCGCTCAGCCGCCTGCCGGACGCCATGGCGGCCGCCCCTCAGCCGGTTCGGCGGCTCCGGGACGACGGCCTGACGGCCCGGACGGGCGTGCCCGTCCCGCTGTGCGACGTCTTCGAGAGCGGTGCGGGAGCGCGACGGCAGGGGCAGGACCGGGGAGTTGTGCGCCACCCGCTCCGGCAGCCGGCCAACCGTCATGCCGCTGCGGCCTCTTCCATTCATCGGGACGACACATCCGTGTCAGACTGACCACCTGTCGTTGTGGGAGAGGACCGAGAGTGGCAAGGCGTCGTAGCTCCGGGCTGGTTGGGATGCTGGCTGAAGCGCAGCGACAGCGGCAACGGCAGTACGAGGCACAGCAGCGTGCCGCCCGGGCGGCTCAACTCCAGTACGAGCGGGACCAGCGGGCCGCACAGCGCGCCGCCGCCCAGCAGGACCGCGCGGCGCTGCGGGCCTACCAGGAGGCACGGGAGGCCGACGCTGCCGCCCGGACCGGCAGGCTGGAGCAGCGGGTCGCGGAGCTGCAGGCCGTGTTGCGCACCGGCCTGGCCGGCCGGCCGCTGCAGCTGGCCGCCCTGCGGCGGCCGGCCCAGTTGCCTCCGTTCGATCCGGGTGAGCTCGCCCGCCCGATCCCCGTGCCGGACCCGGCCGGTTACCGGGTGCCGCCGCTGGTCGGCATGCAGGCCCTGAACCCGACCGCCCGGCGCCACCATGACGCCCAGGCCGCGGACGCCAACGCCCGCTACCAGCACGACTGGCAGGCAGCGCAGGCGGCCGAGCAGCAGCGGCTGCGGCAACTGGCCCGCTACCGTGCCGAGTTCGATGCCTGGGCCGCTGAAGAGCAGCGCCAGGCCGCCCAGCGCGCCGAGTGGGCAACCGCGGTGGCCGCCGGCTTGCAGGCCGGATCGCCCAGCGCGGTGGCCGAGTTCTTCGAGGCGGCACTGCGCTGGCGGACGGACTGGCCGGACGACTTCCCCAACGACGGGACGGTTGCCTGGGACGGTGCCGCCCAGCAGTTGGTGATCGACTGGCAGCTCCCCGGCTTCGACGTGGTACCGGCGGCCGCCCGGGTGCGCTACGTGAAGGCCGGCGATCGCGAGACCGAGGTGGCGAGGACCGCGACCGAGCGCCGCTCCATCCACCGATCGGTGCTCGCCCAGTGCGCGTTGCGCCTGATCGCCGAGGTCTTCCGGGCGGACCGGCAGGAATCGGTCGCCTCGGTGGTCTTCAACGGGTACGTGGAGAGCCTCAGTCCCGCCACCGGCCTGCGGGAGCGACGCACCATGGTGTCGGTGACGGCCGATCGCAGCCGCTTCCTGGAGGTCGACTTGGCCAGGGTGGATGCGATCAGCTGCCTGAAGGAGGCACTGGACGGGCGACTCGCCGGCCGGCCGGACAAGTGGGAGGCGGTCCGCGCGTTCCGCACTGCCGAGGAGGTCGGATCGGCCCGGGCCGGCGACGAGGACCCGGACCTCCATGAGATGGATCCGATCGAGTTCGAGCACCTGATCGCGGAACTCTTCCGTGCCAGGGGACTGCGGGCCCAGACCACGACCCGCAGCGGCGATGAAGGCGTTGACGTCCTGGCCGAGGATCCGGACCCGGTCACCGGCGGTCGGATCGTCATCCAGGTCAAGCGCTACCGCCACACCGTACCGCCGGCGGCGGTCCGGGACTTGGACGCGACGATGCGCCGCAACGGCGCCAACCGCGGGATCCTGGTGACCACTTCGGGCTTCGGCCCGGGTTCGCACCGCTGGGCCGAGGACAAGCCGCTCACGCTGATCGACGGTCCGATGCTGCTCGGGTTGCTCAAGGAGCACGGCTTGCGCGGTCGTCTGGGCGGCGGCCCGTCGCCCCGCTCGGCTGCGCTCACCCTGGCGCTGGGGGCGAACGCCGTGCTGCCCGGCGGCCCCCTCCGGCTGGTGTTCGACTCGGTCGCCGCGCCCGCCGACCTGTCCGTGCTCCTCCTCGGCGCGGCCGGCAAGGTCCGCGGCGACCAGGACTTCGTCTTCTACCACCAGCCCAACACACCGGACGGCACTGTGGTGTTGGGCCCCACGGAGCAGGTCGGCGGCCGCATACGACAGAGCGCCACCGTGCTGCTGTCGGAGCTCCCCGCGGACGTGCGGTGCATCGCGGTCGCCGTCGCCATGGACGTCGACTCCACCGCGACCCTCGCCGCGTTGAGCGACGGTTCGCTGACGGTGACCGCGTCTGACGGCTCGGTCTGGTCGTTCTCCCTCCCCGCCGACCCCGGGCTCTCCGCCGTCGTGGTCATCGAGTTCTACCGTCGGCACGCCGGCACCGCCCAGGAGCAGTGGAAGATCCGCTCGGTCGGTCAGGGCTGGTCCGACGGACTGGCGGGCCTCGCCCGCACCCACGGCGTCGACGTCAGCTGACAGCCGCCGCCCGGTCGGCCGGAGCGCATCCGGGCGCCGCTCAAGGTTGGCCAGACAGCTGCCATCCCGGTGAACCACCGTTGTACAGACACCTGGGTTGGACGGACACCTCTACGCCGGCAGCTCGTCGATTCTCGTTCGCCCCGATGTACCGGTGAGTAGCTACGGTTCCGGGCGTCATGCACCGCTCACCCTCCTTCCCCACGGAGCCGAAACCCATGACCCTGCGCCGCACCGCCGCCGCGCTCGCCGCCACCGCCGCCATGACCGCCCTGCTCGGTGGCACGGCCCAGTCCGCCTCCGCCGCGACCACGGCCGGGACGAACACCCTCTCCGTCTTCGCCTGGAACGTCGACCTGGGCACCTCCGTGGTCGACTGGAGCCAGAACGAGCAGGCCGCCGCCCGCACCCCGGTGATCGAGTCGATCGTCCGTCAGCACAGTGCCGACGTGGTGATCCTGGACGAGCTGTTCAACAACTCCTCGATCAGCGACATCAACAGCAAGCTGGCCGACCTCTACCCGTACCGGACCCCGGTGGTCGGCGGCACCTGCTCCGGCGGTGGCTGGAACGGGACGAGTGGCAACTGCTCCAGCTCCCCGTTCGTGATCAACGGCGGGACGATGATCCTCTCGAAGTACCCGATCACCGCCCAGTACCAGCACGTCTTCTCGAACTCGACCTACGGCACCTGGGACTACCACGCCGACAAGGGCGCCGCGCTGGTCCAGATCGACAAGGGCGGAGCGAAGACCTGGGTGGCCGGCACCCACCTGCAGGCCGACGAGTCGGACACGTCCACCGACACCACCCAGGCCACCCGGCTCGCCCAGCTGGGCGAGATCCGGTCCTGGGTGAACGGGATCGCGGGCAGCAGCGCCCCGGTGCTGTTCGGCGGCGACCTGAACGTGGAGTACTACAACGGCCAGTCGCGCGGTGACTACGCCAACGCCCAGAACGCGGTGGGCGGCGTGCTCGGCACCCCCGCCACCAACCCGAACGCCCAGCTGACCACCATGGACTGCGTCGTCTCGGCCTGGTGCCAGTACATGGCGGGCGTCGAGACCTTCCCGACCGACTACCAGGACGACCTGGACTACCTCGGCTACCTGAACGCCGCAGGTCGTCCGACCCCGGTGGCGCTGCCGCAGGTCAAGACCGACTTCGACCCGCAGGCCGGCTGGACCGCCGGTCAGTTGGACACCAATGCGCCCAGTGACCACTACCCGGTCGAGGCGACCTTCCAGCTCGGCTGAGGACTTCTCGGGCGAGGGGTGGAAAGAGGTTGAGCGGGCGGCAGGACACCTGCCGCCCGCTCAACTCGTTCACCCCACCGAGGAGTAGGCGATGATGCCGCGCCGCAGCCCGTCGACCGCCTTGCGGGCGGTGCCGCGCAGCTCGGCGTCCTCGCCGGCCGCGTCCTGGATCTGGCCGAGCACGTCGATCAACTGCTTGGTCCAGCGCACGAAGTCGCCGGCCGGCATCTCGGCGTCGCGCAGCACCTGGTCCAGGCTGTGGCCGAGCGCCCAGCGGTAGGCGGCCCAGGCGAAGCCCAGGTCGGGCTCGCGCTGACCGACGCCCTCGGCGGTGTTGATCCGGTGCTGCTCCTCCAACGCGTCCAGGTGGCCCCAGATCCGGACCATCCGGCCGAGCGCCTCCTTGGCCTTGCCCTCCGGCACCCGGGGCGCGCCGGCGTCGTCGGCCTGCCGGGCCTCGTAGACCAACGCCGAGGCGCAGGCGGCGAGTTCGGCGGCGGCCAGACCCTTCCAGACACCCTCGCGGATGCACTCGGAGGCCAGCAGGTCGAGCTCGCCGTAGAGCCGGCCGAGGCGCTTGCCGTCGGCGGTGACGGTGTCACCGGACAGGTAGCCGAGGTCGGTGAGCAGCGCGCAGACCCGGTCGAAGGTGCGCGCGATGGTGTGGGTGCGGGACCGCATCTTGCGCTCCAGCACCTCGGTGTCGCGGTGCAGCCGGTGGTAGCGCTCGGCCCAACGGGCGTGGTCCTCGCGCTCGTTGCAGCCGTGGCACGGGTGGGCCCGCAACTCGGCGCGCAGCCGGGAGATTTCGGGGTCGTCGGCGGCGGCGGCCCGGCCCTTGCGGAACCGCTCGGGCTCCAGGTGGCCGGCCTTGGTGCGCAGGGTGGAGGCCAGGTCGCGACGGGACTGCGGGCTGCGCGGGTTGAAGGACTTGGGGATCCGCAGCCGCTCGACGGGTGCCACCGGGTGCGGGAAGTCGATCATGGCAAGCCGCTTGACCTGGCGCTCGGCCGTGAGCACCACCGGTCGCGGCCCGTCCTGGTAGTCCGGGTGGCGCAGGCCGCCGCGGGTGCGGCCGACCGGCGGCAGGCCCGGGTCGAGGACCAGCGCCAGGCCGGCGAACCGGCCGGTCGGCACATGGATCACGTCGCCCGGCTTGAGCGCCTCGATCGACTCGATGGCGGCGGCCCGGCGCTGGCCGGCGCCCTCGCGGGCCAGCTCGTTCTCCCGGTCCTTGAGCTGCCGGCGCAGCCTCATGTACTCGTCGAAGTCGCCCAGGTGGCAGGTCATCGCCTCCTGGTAGCCGGTCAGGCCCTCCTCGTTGCGCTGCACCTGGCGGGCGATGCCGACCACCGAACGGTCCGCCTGGAACTGGGCGAACGAAGTCTCCAGCAGCTCCCGGGAGCGGTGCCGGCCGAACTGCGAGACCAGGTTGACCGCCATGTTGTAGGACGGCTTGAAGGAGGAGCGCAGCGGGTAGGTGCGGGTGCCGGCCAGTCCGGCCAGGGCCTCCGGATTGATGCCGCGCTGCCAGAGCACCACGGCGTGGCCCTCGACGTCGATGCCGCGCCGCCCGGCCCGGCCGGTGAGCTGGGTGTACTCGCCGGGGGTGATGTCGGCGTGGCTCTCGCCGTTCCACTTGACCAGCTTCTCCAGCACCACCGAGCGGGCCGGCATGTTGATGCCGAGCGCCAGCGTCTCGGTGGCGAAGACCGCCTTGACCAGGCCCTTGAGGAAGAGCTCCTCGACGACCTCCTTGAACCTGGGCAGCATGCCGGCGTGGTGGGCGGCGACGCCGCGCTCCAGTGCGTCCAGCCACTCGTAGTAGCCGAGCACGTGCAGGTCCTCGTCGGGGATCGCGGCGGTCCGCTCCTCGACGATGGCGCGCACCTGGCGCCGCTCCTGCTCGCTGTTGAGCCGCAGGCCGGAGCCGAGCACCTGCTGCACGGCGGCCTCGCAGGCGGCCCGGCTGAAGATGAAGGTGATGGCGGGCAGCAGGCCTTCGGCGTCCAACCGGTCGATCACGTCCACCCGGCTCGGGGTCCAGATCCGGTTGGGGCGCCCGTTGGGCATCGAGCGGCCGCGGCCGCGCCCGGCGAACCGGGGGTTGCGGTCGCCCTCGGAGCGGGCCAGCCGGACCAGCTCGGGGTTGACGGCCTTGGCCGGGTTCTTCTGGTTGCCCTTGGGGCGGCCGTCGGCGTCCGGGTTGGAGAAGAGGTCGTACATCCGGTTGCCGGCCATCACGTGCTGCCAGAGCGGCACCGGGCGGTGCTCGGAGACGATCACCTTGGTGCCGCCGCGCACGGTGTCCAGCCAGTCGCCGAACTCCTCGGCGTTGGAGACGGTGGCGGAGAGCGAGACCAGCGTGACGGACTCGGGCAGGTGGATGATCACCTCCTCCCAGACGGCACCGCGGAACCGGTCGGCGAGGTAGTGGACCTCGTCCATCACCACGTAGCCGAGGCCGTCCAGGGCCTGCGAGCCGGCGTAGAGCATGTTGCGCAGCACCTCGGTGGTCATCACCACCACGGGCGCGTCGCCGTTGACGCTGTTGTCACCGGTGAGCAGGCCGACCTTGGCCGCGCCGTAGCGCTTGACCAGGTCGGCGTACTTCTGGTTGGACAACGCCTTGATCGGCGTGGTGTAGAAGCACTTGCGACCGGCCTGCAGGGCCAGGTGGACGGCGAACTCGCCGACGATGGTCTTGCCGGACCCGGTGGGGGCCGCGACCAGCACGCCCGACCCCGCTTCCAGGGCCTCGCAGGCTTCTATCTGGAAGGGATCGAGCGGGAAGTCGTAGAGCTCCTGGAAGCCGTACAGCGCAGTGGCCTGCTCCCGTGCGCGGCGGCGGGCGGCCGAGTAGGCCTCGGCGGGGCTCATCTGTTCGGCGGACAGGGCGCTGCTCCTGGGGTCACGGGTGTCGTGCTGCTGGTCCATCTGAGCTTGAGGTTACCCGCCTGGACTGACATCGATGACACCGTTTTGCCTGCCAGCCACGGTCGCCTTTGATATGCGTTTGATCGAATTCGCTCAGCTGTATTCAACGGTCAACGGACCGTTGCCACGCTCCCTACAGTCGAGGGCACCGATCAGTGGAAATGGGGAGAAAAGGGGACCGGCCATGGCGAATGTGGAGACCGCGCTCAAGGAAGCGATGACCATCGACGGCGCGATCGGCGTCGCCCTGGTCGATTACAGCAGCGGAATGGCCCTGGGCACCCTCGGGGACGGCGGCGAGCTGAACCTGGACGTCGCCGCCGCCGGGAACACCGACGTGGTGCGGGCCAAGATGCGCACCATGGAGCTGCTGAACCTGCACGACAACGAGATCGAGGACATCCTGATCACGCTGACCAGGCAGTACCACCTGATCCGGCCGCTGACCAAGCAGAACGGCCGCGGGCTGTTCCTCTACCTGGCGCTGGACCGCAACCGCTCCAACCTGGCGATGGCCCGCCACCAGCTGCGGCTGCTGGAGGCCGCCCTGGAGATCTGACCGGTCACTTCAGCAGTTCGGCCAGCCCGTCGGCGAGCCGCCGGTACTCCTCGGGCCGGTTGTAGACCTGGGCGCTTACCCGCAGCACTCCGCCGCCCGGCCAGGGGCGCACGGCGACCCGGGCGCCCAGCCGGTCCCGCACGGCCTCCATCAACGGGCGCACCTGGCCCTCGACCTCGGCCACCCCGGCGGGCAGTCGCACGGCGGCCATCGCCACCCCGGGGCTGAGCGGCAACTCGGCCAGGCCCGCCCGCTCCACCAGCTGCCGCCGGCCGTAGGCGGCCAGCCCCGCGTTGTGCTCGCGGACCAGGTCGACCCCCAGCCGCTCCAGCAGCGCCAGCGCGGTGGGCGCCGCCAGCCAGCCGGTGTAGTCGGCCGTACCGCGCCACTCGACGTTCCCGGGGAATCCGCTGGCGTGCTCCCAGGAATAGGTGAGCGGCCGCACCTGGGAGCGCCAGGGTGCGGCGACGGCGAGGACGGCGGTCGGGCGCGGCGCGAACGCCCACTTGTGCAGGTTGCCGAACCAGAAGTCGGCCCGCTCGACGTCCGGTGCCACCGGGAGCATGCCGGGCGCGTGGGCGGCGTCCACCAGGGTGACCACGCCGCGGTCGGCCAGGGCGCGCAGCAGCGTCGGCGTGACGAACTCACGGGCGGTGGGTGAGGTGATCTTGTCGAGGATGGCCGCCCTGGTGCGCGGGGTGAGCGCGGCCAGCACCACCTCGGCCGGGTCGGCGGCGTCCAGCGGCACCGGCACGGTGCGCACGGTCGCGCCGCACTCGGCGGCGCGCCGTTCGGCGGCCAGGTTGACCACGCCGTAGCCGTGGTCGGTCACCAGGATCTCGTCACCGGGCTCGAACGGGATGCTGTCGAGTGCCACCGCGACCGCTTCGGTGACATTGCTGAGCAGCGCCAGGCCGGCCGGGTCGGCGTCGAGCAGCCGGGCGAGCGCGGTGCGGGCGGCGGCGATCCGACCGGGCAGCTCCCAGAAGAAGCCGTCCGGGTCGGCCTCCTGCTCGGCCCGGAAGGCGGCCTGCGCGCGGCTCACCTCGATGGGCACGGCGCCGTAGGACCCGTGGTTGAGGTGGGCAACGGTCGGGTCCAGGGCGAAGAGTGCGGCGGCGTCCTCGATGGGAGCAGGCGCTGGCGTGTGCAATTTCACACCTCACATTTCTAGCCGAGTAACCTCCTCCGAGGCAACCATCGGCCCGTGACACCTGACAATGACTTTCTCGGTCTGAGTGCGGCCACCGGCCGCTTCAGCTACGGCGCACCGCGCGCGTTCACCTTTTCCGACGACGGCAACAGGCTGCTGTTCCTGCGCTCGGCCGGCCCGCGCGACCCCCATGACCGGCTCTGGAGCCTCGACCTGACGACGGCCCGGGAGGAGCTGCTGGCCGACCCGGCGGCGCTGCTGCCCGGCCGCACCGGCGATCCGGCCGACCTGCCGCTCCTGGAACGCCGACTGCGCGAGCGGACCCGGCTGGCCACCCGCGGCATCGGCACCTTCGCCGCCACCCCGGACGCGGCGGTGGCGGTCTTCGCGCTGGACGGCCGGCTGATCCGGGTGGACCGCCAGGGTGCGACGCAGCTCCCGGCCGCCGGACCGGTCTTCGACCCGCGGCCGAACGCCGACGGCAGCCGGATCGCCTATGTCGTCGACGACGTGCTCCACCTGACCGACCGCAGCGAGCCGCTCAGCCCGGCGGACGGCGCCCGCTGGGGTGTCGCCGAGTTCGCCGCCGCCGAGGAACTCGGCCGGCACCGCGGCCACTGGTGGGCCCCCGGCGGTGGTGCCGTGCTGGCCGCCCGGGTCGACGAATCCGCGCTGCCCCGACGGTACTTCGCCGATCCGGCCGAACCGGACCGCCCTGCCGAGTCGTTCGCCTACCCGCAGGCCGGCGGACCCAACGCCGATGTCCAGCTCTGGGTGCTGGCCCTGGACGGGGGCCGGGTCCGGCTCGACTGGGACGCCGCGCGCCACCCGTACGTCTGCGCGGCCGAATGGGCGTCCGACACCGAGATCCTGCTGACCGTGGCCGACCGGCTGCAGCAGCGGGTGCTGCTGCTCTCCGCCGACCCGGCCACCGGCCGCACCACCGAACTCTCCCGCACCGAGGACGAGTTCTGGGTGGACGAGCTGCCCGGCACGCCGGCCAGGCTGCCCGGCGGCGCGCTGCTGACCTCGGCCGACACCTCCGATGGCCGGGCCCGCGCGGTGGCCCTGGACGGCCGGATCGCGACCCCCGAGCGCCTCCAGGTGCGCCGGGTGGTCGGCCGGCTCGGTGGCCGGCTGCTGCTGGAGGTCACCGACGGCGACCCCGCCGACCAGCACGTCTACGCCCTGGACCCGGCCGACGGCGCGCTGGAGCGGCTCAGCGAAGGGCCCGGGTCGCACTCGGTGCAGGCCGCCGGCGACAGCCTGCTGCTCTCCTCGGCCGGCCCCGACGGCGTCCGGCGCCGGGTGGTGCGGGCCGGCCGGGAGATCGAACTGACCGATCTGTCCGAGCCGTTGCCGTACCGGGTGACCCCGAAGCTCACCCGGGTCACCGAACTCGACCTGCCCACCGCGGTGGTCTACCCGCGCGGCCACCGCGCCGGCGAGCCGCTGCCGGTGCTGCTGGACGTCTACGGCGGCCCCGGCTTCCAGGCGGTGGTCAACGAGCCCCGCCGCTGGCAGCTGCGCCAGTGGTGGGCCGACCAGGGCTTCGCGGTGGTCACCATCGACAACCGCGGCACCCCGTACGTCTCGCCGGCGTTCACCAAGGCGGTCTTCCGCCGGTTCTCCCAGGTGACCCTGGACGACCAGGTGGCCGCGCTGCGGGCGCTGGCCGAGCTGGAGCCGGACCTCGACCTGAGCCGGGTCGCCGTGCGCGGCTGGTCCTACGGCGGCTACTTGGCGGCGATGGCGGTGCTGCGCCGTCCGGACGTCTTCCACGCGGCCAGCGCCGGTGCCGGTCCGACCGACTTCCGCTGCTACGACACCGCCTACACCGAGCGCTACTTGGGGCTCCCGGAGCAGAACGAGGCGGGCTACGCGGCCGATTGCCTCATCGCTGACGCCCCGTCACTCACTCGACCACTGCTGCTGATCCACGGCCTGGCGGACGACAACGTGCACCCCTCGCACACCCTGCGGCTGTCGGCGGCGCTGCACCGGGCCGGGCGCCCGCACAGCGTGCTGCCGCTGCCGGGGATCAGCCACCTGACCCCCGAGGGCGCCAACGAGCGCATGGTCGCCGCCGAACTGGCCTTCCTGTGCTCCTCGTTGGGTCTGAGCTGAACGACGTGGTGGGTCCGGCCCGTGCGGGCCGGACCCCACCACGTCGCTGGAAGGCCCGTGGAGGCGGTGGAACCCGGTCGGGCGCGGCCCTCATCGGGTTCCCCGCCACGCCCGACCGGGAGTTCATGGGTTGCCGGCACCGGACGGTGCCTGGTGCGGTGCCCGGCCCGGGGGGGCTCGGGCCGGGCACCGGGTTCAGTCCTCCGGGAAGTGGCAGGCGACCTGCCGCTCCCCGGAGCCGGAGCCCAGCCGCAGCAGCGGTGGCTCGCTGCGGCAGATCTCCCGCGCCTTGGGGCACCTGGGATGGAAGGTGCAGCCGCTCGGCGGGTTCGCGGGGCTCGGCGGGTCGCCGAGCAGCACGATCCGCTCCCGCTGCCGCTCCGCCGCCGGATCCGGCAGCGGCACGGCGGAGAGCAGGGCCTTGGTGTAGGGGTGCGCCGGGTTGGCGTACACCTGCTCCTTGTCGCCGATCTCGACGATCCGGCCCAGGTACATCACCGCGACCCGGTGGCTGATGTGTTTCACCACCGCCAGATCGTGCGCGATGAAGACGTAGGCGACCCCCAGCTCGCGCTGCAGCCGCTCCAGCAGGCCGACGATCTGCGCCTGGATGGAGACGTCCAGCGCCGAGACCGGCTCGTCGGCCACCACCAGCGCCGGCCGGGTGGCCAACGCCCGTGCGATGCCGATGCGTTGGGCCTGTCCGCCGGAGAACTGGTGCGGGTAGCGCTCCAGGTGCTCGGGCGCCAGCCCGACCAGCTGGATCAACTCCCGAACCTCCTTGACCTGTTGCTCCTTCGGCAGGCCCTGGGCGCGCAGCGGGGCGCTGATGATCTGCTGCACGGTCTGCCGGGGGTTCAGCGAGGCGAACGGGTCCTGGAAGATGATCTGCAGCTTGGCCCGCAGCGGGCGCAGCTCCCGCTGGCTCAGGGTGCTGATGTCCTGCCCCTGGAACCGCACCTGGCCCGCCGTCGGGTCGAGCAGCCGGACCAGCATCCGCCCGGTGGTGGACTTGCCGCAGCCGGACTCGCCGACCAGCCCGAGCGTCTCGCCGGCCCGGACCTCGAAGTCCAGTCCGTCCACCGCCTTGATCCCGGCGCCCCGGCGGCGCGCGGGGTAGGTCATGCCGAGGCCGCTGACCTGCATCAGAGGGGTTGTCATCCGGTCACCTCGGGGTGGCTGCAGGCGCTGCGGTGGGCCGTGGCCACCGCGACCAGCGGCGGGCGCTGCGCGGTGCAGCCCTGGTGGGGGGTGGTGGCGTAGACCGCGCAGCGCGGGTGGAACGCGCAGCCGGGCGGCGGGGCGAGCAGCGAGGGCGGGCTGCCGGGGATCGCGTGGAGCTCCTCGCCCGCGCTGTCCAGCCGGGGCAGCGAGTCCAGCAGGCCGCGGGTGTACGGGTGCCGGGGGGCGGTGAACAGCGTGTCGGCACCGGCCTGTTCGACGGCCGATCCGCCGTACATCACCAGGACCTCGTCGGCGATCCGGGCGATCACCCCGAGATCGTGGGTGATCATGATGATGCCGAGACCGCGGTCGTCCTTCAATTTGACCAGCAGGTCGAGCACTTGGGCCTGGACGGTGACATCGAGCGCGGTGGTCGGCTCGTCGGCGATCACCAGGTCGGGCTCGCAGGCCAGGGCCAGTGCGATCATGGCGCGCTGGCGCATGCCACCGGAGAACTGGTGCGGGTACTCCCCCGCACGGCGGGCCGGTTCGGGGATGCCGACATCGCCGAGCACCTCCACCGCGCGGGCCCAGGCAGTCTTGCGGCTGGAGCCGAAGTGCTCGCGGTGCGCCTCGGCGATCTGGTCGCCGACGGTGAAGTAGGGGTGCAGCGAGGTCAGCGCGTCCTGGAAGACCATCGCCATCCGGCGGCCGCGCAGCTTGCGCACCGCCTCCGGGGCGGCACCGATCAGCTCGGTGCCGTCGAACTTGACCGAGCCGGTCACCTTCGCACCGCGGTGCAGGCCCATGACGGCCAGCGAGGTGACGGACTTGCCGGAGCCCGACTCGCCGACCAGGCCGAGCACCTGCCCCCGGTCCACCGAGAAGTCGACTCCCTTGACGGCCTTGACCACGCCGTCGGGGGTGTTGAACTCGACCGCGAGATCGCGGACTTCGAGCAGCGTCATGACAGCCTCGCTCGCGGGTCGATCCAGGCGTAGAGGACGTCCACGACCAGGTTGGAGGTGACGATGAAGAACGAGGCCACCAGCGTGACACCCATGATCACCGGCTGGTCGGACTTGTGGAGGGCGTCGGCGAAGAGTTTGCCGACTCCGGGCAGGCCGTACAGCTGCTCGGTGATCACCGCGCCGGCCAGCAGACCGCCGAGGTCCATGCCGAGCATGGTGACCACCGGGGTCAGCGCCGGGCGCAGCCCGTGCTTGTTGACCACCCGCCGCTCGCGCAGGCCCTTGGCCCGGGCGGTGCGGACGAACGGCTCGCTCAGCGTCTCGAGGACCGAGCTGCGGGTCATCCGGGCGTACATGGCCGCGGTGGCCAGGGCCAGGGTGATCCAGGGCAGCAGCATGTTCTGCGCCCAACCGACCGGGTCGTCGGTGAAGTTGACGTACCGCGGATAGGGGATCAGGCCGAGCTGCGAGCAGAAGAAGTAGAGCAGCAGCATCGCGGTGAAGTAGACCGGCATGGCGGCGGCACCGATGGTGCCGATCATCAGGACGCGGTCCACCCAGCTGTTCCTGCGCAGCGCGGAGACCACGCCGGCCAGCAGGCCCATGGCCAGCCAGAGCACGGCGGAGCCGATGGCCAGCGAGACGCTGATCGGGAGCCGGTCCGTGATCATGCTCCAGACGGGCATGCCGGTCTGGAAGGAGTAGCCGAAGCAGGGGAAGCCGCAGTGCACGGCGAAGCTGCCGGAGCCCATGGTGCGGCCGGCGAAGATCGCCCAGACGTAGTTGCCGAACTGCACGATCAGCGGCCGGTTGAGGCCCATCTGCTGACGCACCTGCGCCACGTGGTCCGGGGTGCAGTCCTTGCCGCAGAACGCCTGGGCCGGGTCGTTCGGCAGGAGGTAGAAGATGGTGAAGGTGACCGCGCAGATCACCAGCAGGGTGAGCGCGATTCCGGCGAGCCGGCGGAGCAGGAAGGTGGTCATCCGTTACCGCCCTTCGGGTCGAGGACGTCGCGCAGTGCGTCGCCGAGCAGGGTGAAGCCGAGCACCACCAGGAAGAGGCAGGCGCAGGGCAGGATGAAGAACATCGGGTCGAGCTTGTAGTAGAGCTCGGAGTCGGCGATCATCTGGCCCCAGGACGGGGTCGGCGGCTGGACACCGACGCCCAGGTAGGTCAGACCCGCCTCGGAGCCGATCAGGGTGGGGATCGCCAGGGTGATGTAGACGATGATCGTGCTGGTGAGGTTGGGCAGGATCTCGGTCAGCACGATCCGGGCGCTGCCGGTGCCGCTGGCCCGGGCCGCCTCGACGTACTCGCGGTGCTTCAGCGAGATGGTCTGGCCACGGATCACCCGGGCGATGTAGGGCCAGGTGAAGAGGCTCATCACGATGATCAGCAGCAGGATCCGGTTGACGTCCTTGGCCACCGAGAGCAGCGCGATCATGAAGATCAGGCTCGGGAAGGACATCATGATGTCCATGAACCGGCTGATCACCATGTCCGTCTTGCCCCCGAAGTAGCCGGCGACCACACCCAGGGTGACCCCGACCAGGGTGATCAGCAGGGCCGCGCTGAAGGCCACCAGCAGGGAGACCTGGGCGCCGTAGAGCAGCCGGGCGAAGATGTCGTGGCCGAGCCCGGGCTCCACGCCCAGCCAGTGGCCGTTGACGCCCACCCCGCCGAAGCTGCCGCGCGGCAGGCCGGCCAGGTAGGGGTTGACGGCGTGCTTGTCGATGTCGGTCGGCCCCCACCCGGAGATCCCGGTCAGCACCGGGGCGAGCAGCGCGGCGAGCACGAAGAAGACGATGATGCCGAGGCCGGTCATGGCGATCGGGCGGCGGCGCAGGCGGCGCCAGGCCGAGCGCCAGGGCGAGGCCGGGGCCTGGTCCTGACGCTCGGTCGGCTCCTGCACTGGAGGAACGGTGGTGGTCACCTTTTCGCAGTCCCTCGTGCTACTTGGCGGACTTCAGGCCGATGGTGGCGTAGTCGATCTCCGCCGACCAGATCGGGCTGCCGAAGGCACCGGCGATGTTGCCGCCGACCAGCAGCGGTTTCTTCTGCCAGGTGACCGGGACCGAGGGGGCCTCGTCCATGATCTTGGCATCCAGCGCGTTCCAGGCCTGGTTGGCCGCGTTGGTGTCGGTCAGGCCCTGGATCCGGTCGATCTCGGCGTCCACCGACGGGTCCTTGAACCGGCTGGTGTTCCCGAGGTTTCCGGTGTCCGAGACGATCCGGCTGTCGAACATCATCGGCAGGAAGGTGGCGCCGGACGGGTAGTCCGGGCACCAGCCGTTGAGCGACAGCCCGGTCTGCCGGTCCTTGTCACCGATGGTCGAGTTGGCCACGCTGGCGTCGACGATGTTGAGGGTGACATTGATGTTGATCTTCTTCAGTGCCGCCTGGACGGCCTCGGCCTGGGGCTTCTGGGCGTTGTCGGCGGTGAGCTCGGTGGAGAAGCCGCCGCTCATGCCGGCCTGGGCGAGGTACTGCTTGGCCTTGTCCGGGTCGCCGCCGGTCGGGATCTTGAAGTGGTCGACCGCGGTGCCGCCGGTGAGCGAGGGCGGCAGGTAGGTGGTGGCGATGTCGGACAGGGCCGGGCCGCCGACGGCCGACTGGTAGGCCTCCTTGTCGATCCCGTACTCGACCGCCAGCCGGGCGTTCTGGTTGTCGAACGGCGCCTTGGCGGTGTCCATCGTCACCATCGCCGTGCAGTTCTCGTTCTCGCTCACCAGGCGGGCCTTGACGTCCGGGTTGGTGAGCACGTCGGCGACCTTGGCCGCGGACATGTCGGCGTACATGATGGCGCTCTGGTCATCGCCCTGGTCGGCGATCAGCCGGTCGGCGATCCCCTCGGGGCTGCCGGACTGGTCCATCACGATCTTGTCCGGGTAGGCCTTGCGGACCGAGTCGGTGGACTGGTCCCAGTAGGTGTTGCGGACCAGGGTCAGCTGCTTGCCGCGGTCGTAGCTCTCCACCTTGTACGGGCCGGAGGAGAAGACGTGGTTGCCGTAGGTGGTGCCGCCCTCGTGCGCCTTGGGCACCGGGGCGAAGGTCGGCAGCGTGGCGGTGTAGCCGAACTCGGCGACCGGGCGCTTGAGGTGGAAGACGATGGTCTTCGCGTCCGGCGTCTCGATCGAGTCGTTGCCGAGCTCCTGGCCCTTCAGCGGACCCTTGTAGTCGGCCGGGGCGACCAGGTACTTCTTGGCGTAGTCCGGTCCGCCGGAGAGGTCCGGGTCGAAGGACCGCTCGACGTTGTACTTGATGTCGGCGGTGGTGATCGGAGTGCCGTCCTCGTACTTGACGCCGTCCTTGAGGTGGAACGTCCAGGTCTTGTCGCCGTCGCTGGGTTCACCCGTGTCGGTGGCCAGGTCGCCGGTGATCTGCAGGCCGTCCTTGCCCGGCGCCGCCTTGAACGTGGTCAGGGTGCGGTAGAGCAGCCGGATGCCGAAGTCCATCTCGGGCTCGGTCCAGTTGCGGGCCGGGTCGAGCTGGGAGAGGTCCTGGTTGGACAGGATGTGCAGAGTGCCGCCCTTGACCGGCGTCCCACCGATGATGCCGTTGCCGCCGGTGGTGATCCCGGCGCCGTTGGAGGCCTGGTCGCTGCCGTCGTCGTTCTTGTTCTTGGAACACGCCCCGAGGCCGAGGGTGAGTGTCGCCGCGATCGCCGCCGCGAGGGCGGCGTGGGTACGCCTGGTCATGTGCAACTCCGCGATGGGGGGCCGAGTTCGGCCGCGAACTCGGGCGGTCCGCCCCATGGGGTAGCCGCGGCCGAGGTGTGACCAGTAACATAGTAATGTGAAATTGCACTATCAAGAGGTGGGCGGTTCTGTTATCCAGCTGTATCCGGATGGCCCGTCAACTCCCTTGCTGTGCACATTGAAAGAAGCAGATCAGGGCCACCACCCCGGACAAAAGCCGCACCTGGAGGAGACGTCCCCGTGACATCGCAGCCCACCCCGCCCAATGTCGGCAGCCATGACCTCCCCATTTCCCCGGCCCTCGCCGACTTCATGGCGGGCAACTGGGCCGCCACCCCGCTGTCCGCCGATGCCAGGGTGCCCGGCCACGATGTGCTGCCGGCCCGCCGGGCCAAGCTCTCCGCCCGCTTCCCCGGCGCCCGACTGGTGGTCCCGGCCGGGCAGTTGAAGGTGCGGAGCAACGACTGCGACTACCGGTTCCGCCCGCACAGCGGCTACGCGTGGCTCACCGGTCTCACCGGCGAGGACCAGGCCGGCCATGTGCTGGTGCTGGAGCCCAGCGGACCCGAGGGCCACGAGCCCGTTCTCTACCTGCGCCCCCGCTCGCCGCGCGACGGCTCCTCCGACGAGTTCTACCGCGACCGCCGCTACGGTGAGTTCTGGGTCGGCCGCCGCCCCGACCTGGGCGAGGCCGCCCAGCTCACCGGCCTGCGCACCGCGCACCTCGACGAGTTGGAGAAGCTGCTCGCCGGGCCGGCGCCGAGCGGCGGGGTGCGGCTGCTCGCCGGCGTCGACCCGGTGGTGGACGCACAGCTCGCGCTCACCGACGGACTGGCCACCGTGCTCTCCGAATTGCGCCTGGTCAAGGACGCGTGGGAGATCGACCAACTGCAACTCGCCGTCGACCACACCACTCTGGGCTTCGAGGACGTGGTCCGGGCGCTGCCGACCGCGCTGCGGCACCACCGCGGCGAGCGCTGGCTGGAGGGCGTCTTCGACCTGCGGGCCCGGGCCGAGGGCAACGGCACCGGCTACGAGACCATCGTGGCCTCCGGAGCCCACGCCGGCGTGCTGCACTGGATCCGCAACGACGGGCCCCTGGACAGCCGGCAGTTGCTGCTGCTCGACGCCGGCGTGGAGACCGACACCCTCTACACCGCCGACATCACCCGCACCCTGCCGCTCAGCGGCACCTTCACCCCCGTGCAGCGCCAGGTCTACGAACTGGTCCTGGCCGCCCAGGACGCCGGCATCGCCGCACTGCGCCCGGGTGCCGCGTTCCGCGACTTCCACCGGGCCGCGATGCGGGTGATCGCCGAAGGCCTGCACGACTGGGGCGTGTTGAAGATCTCGGCCGAGGAGGCGCTGCGCGAGGACAGCGGCCTCTACCGCCGCTACACCCTCTGCAGCAGCGGCCACATGCTCGGCTTGGACCTGCACGACTGCGCCAAGGCCCGCAGCGAGGCCTACCTCGACGGCGTCTTGGCGGCCGGGCAGGTGCTCACCGTCGAACCCGGCCTCTACCTGCAGCCGGACGACGAGACGCTGCCGCCCGAGCTGCGCGGCATCGGGGTGCGGATCGAGGACGACCTGGTGATCACCGAGGACGGCGCCCGGCTGATGTCCGGAGCGCTGCCCAGGACGGTGGCCGGGATCGAGCAGTGGATGGGGGAACTGCTGGGCTGAGCGAGACCCGCGGCGGTAGGCGGTTCGTGTGGGGATCCGCCTACCGTCGCGTCGTGCCCTGGCGCGGCCACGCCCAAAACCCCGGGACACCGGCCAAATCACCGGCTAGCCTGGCAAGTTCGCCCTTCATGACCTCGGATTCGTGATTCTGGAGGAGACTGCCATGGACCGACCGCTGTACGAGCTGTCCGAACCGCACGAGCACGGCCTGCTCGATGTCGGCGACGGCAACCGGATCTACTGGGAGGTCCTCGGCAACCCCGGAGGGAAACCCGTGCTGTGCGTCCACGGTGGCCCCGGCGGCGGCGGACGGCGCAGCCGGACCTCGGGTCTGAATCCCGAGGCCTACCGCATCATCCGGTTCGACCAGCGCAACTGCGGTGACAGCCTGCCGCACGCCTCCGATCCGTCGGTGAGCCTCGAACACAACACCACCGCGCACCTGATCGCCGACATGGAGCGCCTGCGCGAACACCTCAGCGTCGAGCGCTGGTTGCTGTTCGGCGGGTCCTGGGGCTCGGCACTGATCCTCGCCTACGCCCAGCGCCATCCGGAGCGGGTGTCCGAAATCGTCGTCGTCAGCAGCTTCCTGGGCCGGCAGGAGGACATCGACTGGCTCTACAACGGCCTGCGCCCGCTGCTCCCCGGCGCTTGGGAGGCGTTCCGGGACGCGCTGCCGGCCGCCGAGCGGGACGGCGACGTCGTGGCCGCCTACAACCGGCTGCTGAACAACCCGGATCCGGATCCTGCGGTGCTCATGCAGGCGGCCCGCGACTGGTGTGCCTGGGAGGACGCGGTGATCGCCCATGAGGCACTCGGCCACCCCGGCGCGTACAGCAACCGGCCGGACGACGCGCTGCTGGCCTTCGTGCGGATCTGCGCCCACTACTTCGCCAACAACGCCTGGCTGGAGGACGGCCAACTGATCCGCGACGCCCATCGGCTGGCCGGCATCCCGGGCGTGATCGTGCAGGGCCGGCTCGACCTGGGCTGCCCGCTCAAGGGCCCGTGGGACTTGGCCAAGGTCTGGCCCGACGCCGAGTTGAAGGTGATCGACGAGGCGGGGCACACGGGCAGCCCCACCATGCGGAACACCGTGATGGACGCACTGGCTCGGTTCAGCGGGAACGGACGCTGAGCCGGGGCGAGTCGCCGTGGCGCCGGCCGGCGGCTCGCTCGGTTCGCCGCCGCACGGCCGCACGGCCGAGGGCCACGGCTCACCCTGGCGGGGGATGGAGGTACGACCCCGGCACGACGCGGTCGCGTGCGGCGGGCGGTGAAGCTGGGTTCCCACAGCCGAGAGAGGGGAACCCCGGATGGATCGGTTCGACAGGGCAGGTCGCCTGGCCGCGTACGGCGCCGCACTGGTGATGGCGCCCTATGCACTGATCAAGGTCTCCTGGGTGGTCGGTTCGCTCGCCGGGCTGCTGCCGATCGGCGCGGGCTTCAACCTGGCCGGCTGGGTGGTGCTCAACACCGCCACGATCGGCATGGCGGCCCTGGGGATCACCATGGCCCTCGCGCTCGTACGTCCCTGGGGGATGCGGATCAGCGGGCCGCTGGTGGCCTTCGTCGCCTGGGTCGGGTCGGGGTTCCTGGTCGCCATGCTGCCCTACGTCGCCCTGGGTTCGCTGCTGGGCGATGCGGGCACAGGCCGGGCATCCGCCAGCCACGGACCGTCGATGCCCGGTTGGGAGTCCGTGCTGATCCAGAGCAGCTTCGTGGGGATGGGGCTGGGGCTGGTGATCGCGCTGCCCGCGTACTGCCGGCGGCGCTGGCCGGAGGCGTTCGCGGGTCGGATCGGCGACGGCCGCGCGGGCGGCCCGAGCCGGGCGTGGTACGCGGCGGGCGTCAGCGCGGCGATCGGCCTGGTCTGGCTGTATTGGGCACTCGGTGGGCCGGCCGGCCTGGCGCACCCGGCGGACCGGGACGTCAACTGGCGACTGCTGAACGGGGTGTGCGGGCTCTGGGCGCTCGCGGCCGCCGCTGCCACCTGGGCGGTCGGCCGTGGGCGGCCGGCCCTGCCGGCCCGTTGGGTGCCCTTGACGGTCGGCTGGTTGGGGACGGGCTCGCTGTTCGCGTGGAGCGGTTGGAAGCTGCCGATCACGGTGTACCTGGCGGTGGCGCACCCGAGCGGTGCGCAGTGGCCGGAGGACCTGGCGGTCGCGGCCCTGTTGCACGCCGCCGCGGTGGCGGCGGGCACGGTCATGGTGACGGCACTGGTCCGCGCGCGCAGGCCGGCGGCGGGCGCTGCCGCGCCATGACCCGATCCCGCAGCAGCGCCCCGACGGGATCGCCGCAGCAGCGCGATCGCGGGGTCGCCGCGGCCGAGCGGACGGGCTCGGCGGCGGCGACCGGTGCAGCGGGGCGGGCTCAGACCTCCAGATCGCCCTCGATCCGGCGCAGCTGGTGGCGGGCCATCGCCAGGTTGGACCGGTTGCGGTCCAGCGCCAGGTAGAGGAAGAGTCCCTTGCCGGAGCGGCTGGTGAGCGGGCGGATCAGGTGGTACTGGTCGGTGAGCGTGATCAGGATGTCGTCGATGGCGGAGTTGAGGTTCAGCATCTCTATCGCGCGCACCTTCGCCCGGACCACATCGGTGTTGGCGGCGGCGGCCACCGTGAGGTCGAGCTCGCCACCGCCAAGGGTGCCAAGGGCCATGCCGCTGTTGTAGTCGACGAGGGCGACGCCGATCGCACCCTCGATGCTGCTCATCGCGTCCTTGAGGGCGAGGTCTGTGGTGGTCATGGGATTCCTTCGGGTTGTGGGCAAGGTGGTGCGGACAGTGGCTTCAGCGGATGTCTCAGGCATCCACCGGCGAGCCGGGGACAGGCATCCGGCGCAGCTGGGCGTCGGCGAGCGCGGCGATCCGGCCGCCGGCCCGGCGGGCTTCGAAGTGCAGTAGGCCGACGTTGACGTCGGGCCCGGTGAACAGGGTGAGCACGAGGAAGGCACCGGCGGCGTAGGTGGCGGTGTAGCCGCGCTCGCCGCGGGTGAGGAGTTCCAGCAACGAGCCCTGGCCGGTGGCTTCGGCCACTCGCGCGCCGACTCCCAGCGCGGCTGCGGTCAACGCTGCGACGCCTTCGGGCTCGACACCGTCGGCGTCATGCGCGAGGACCAGGCCGTCGACGGTCGCCAGCAGCACGCCGGTGAGTTGCGGCATCCTGGCCCGCACCTCCTTGAGCTCGCCGATGATGTCCGGCAGGGCGGCCGGGTCGAAGACGGGTGACATGGCCTGCCTCCTTCCTGATAGCTGCCGAAGGGCGCGCTTCATGACGGGCTTCGGCGGTCGACGGGGGTGGGCGGGAGCCTCACAGCCGAGCCTCCAGGGCGGCTCGAATCCGAAGCAGCATGGTGACCTCCGGATCTGACGGGACGGCGGGTGAACGATCGGACGGAGCGGCCGCGCTGGGCGGGGGCGGTTCGGACGGCGCCCGGTGCGGTTCAGGCGGCGGCCGGTGCGGGTCGGACACTGGCCCGAGCGGTTCGGACGGCGCCGGAGGCGGTTCGGACAGCGGCCGGTGCGGCAGGACCAGATGACCGGCCGCAGCGAGCAGCCGGACGTCCAGCAGCAGTCCGAAAACGGAGCGGCCGAGTCGGGCCGCCAGCTGCGACGGCGCCAACTGCCCGTCGGCGGCGGCCAGTACGGCGCGCAGCCGACGACCGGGTGGCACCCCCGGGCGGGTCTCGGCCACGGTGACGGCAGCGGTGTCCAGCTCGGGCCGGGGCATCACCTGGTCGAGCAGCGCCCGGCGGCGCCCGATCGCCTGGCGCAGTGCCTCCAGGGGAAGGCTGCGCACCGAGCCGTCCGGTGGCGGGCCGGCATGGAACTCGAACTCCCGGCCGGCTTGGCCGAGTACGAAATACACCGCATCCAATGACCGTTCCTGCCAAGCGAGTTCGCTTGCAAGGCGACGGTCGCCCGGGGCGGGGCACGGGAGTTCCAAGACCAGCGGGCTGTGCGCTCCCACCACTGTGCCGCGGGAGAGCCAGATGGTCCCGGTCGGCCCTTGCAGCGCCCCCGTGGCACCTCGCACCCCGAGATCCGCCAGCGCAGCCTCGAAGGCGCTGACCGGATACCGGTGGCGCGACCACCGCCGCCGGGGCAGCGGTCGCCCGGCCGGCGAACTCCGCGCCGCGGAGGCGATCGCCGTCACCGCGGTCATCGATCGACCGCCGATCCCGTCGCCGCCGCCGCCAGTTGGCGCCTCGCCAGAGCCAGATTGGCGGCATCGCGGTCCAGTTGGAGGTGCAGCAGCAGCCGTGCGTCGAACCCGGCCGTCAGGAACCGGATCAGGTGGTACCGGTCCGGCGTGGTGAGGATCAGGTCCTCGGCGCCCGGGTCGTCGGCGAGGGGGTCGGCGAACGAGGGCTGCAGCATGACCACCCGCGCCAACTCCGCGACGTCGGCGGCCCCGCGGGCGTGGTCACCCCCGGGCCCCTCCCCCGCCACGGCGAGGGCCAGCCCGCTCGTCCAGTCCACCAGACTGGCGCCGCGCGCGCCGGATATGGCCATGACGTCGACCAGCATCCCGTCGATCTCCGGCACCGCTCATCCCTTCACTGGACAGCACGACATGCCATGGCCACCGCTTCATCGAGTGACCGCGTCGGGGCGCTACGTTACTACCGTTCGAAGGAGCGCACGGGCTTTCGGCACGATCACTTGGCATATGACAACCAGCTACACGGTCGCCCTGCAGCGCACCCGCTCCGCTGAGTCCATGGTGAACTGCAGACGGTGTCACCGTCATTGATGGTCGGGCGTCACGCCGCGGCTCGGCCCTCGGGCCGCACGAGGCTCCCCGCGTCGGTGTTGGCTCCGCACAGCACCACGCAGACCTTCTCGCCCCCGCCCGGCCGGTAGCCGAGGTCCGGCGCGGCGGCCCGGCCGGTCAGCGCCGCCAGGGCGGTGGCGGCGGCGTGCTCGACCGCCAACCGCCGCTCCTCCCACAGCGTTTGGCGGGCCCGGGCGATCTCGCCGTCCGTCACCAGCACCGACCGCACGTCGTGCTGCTGGGCGGCATGCAGAGCCATGGCAGAGACCCGGCGGGCCCCGAGGGAGTCCGCAGCGACCGAGTCCACGGGGACGTCGACCGGACGACCCGCCTCGATCGCGGCGTTCAGTGCACGGCAGTTCTCGGGTTCGACGGCAACCGTGCGGATGCCGTGCTGCCGGGCGGCCGTGGCCACTCCGGCGAACAGGCCGCCACCGCCGGTCGCGACCAGTACGGTGTCCAGCCCCGGGATCCGCTGGTGGATTTCCTCCAGCAGCGTGCCGGCCCCGGCCGCGATCAGCGGGTGATCGTAGGCGTGCGAGGCCAACGCCCCGGTGGCGGAGGCGAACTCCTCGCAGGCGGCCAGGGCTTCGGCGTACTCCGCGCCGACCGACCGCACTTCGGCGCCGTAGCCGCGGAGCCGGGCCACCTTCACCACCGGCGCGGTCTCGGGCACGAAGACGGTGGCCCGCACGCCTTGCTGCCGCGCGGCCCACGCACACGCCAGCCCGGCATTGCCGCCCGAGGCGATGGTCACCCCGACCTCGGGGAGGGTGCCCGCCTCGCGGTGCGCCTGGATGAAGTTCTGCGCTCCCCGCGCCTTGAACGAGCCGGTGTACTGCATGAACTCCAGCGCCAGCCACGTCTCGTGGGGCTCACCGACGAGGTCCGCCTGGACCACGCTGACGGGGCGGATGCGTCCGGTGATCCGGGCCCCGGCGGCCTTGATGTCGCCATAGCCGAGCTGGTGCACGTCGCTGCTCCTACCGTGAGGCTGAGGGTTGATCAGCCCCCAGTTGACCACTGGTCCAACGGCCGGCGCCATCAGCTGATCACCGCCGGCGGCAGCGGCGGGCGGTAGCCGGCAGGGCGGGCGGTGGCCGGCAGTGGATGGCCGAGGTCGGCTCTGGCTGACTCGCGGTCAACTCGGCGGCCCGCGCCCACGGCATCGGACGCGCCCTGGTCGGAGCAGCCTGTGAGTCCGCCCGCGACCAGGGCGCGCGCCGGATGACGCTCCACGTGCTCGGCCGCGACCTGCCGGCCCGCCGCCTGTACGAGCGCTGCGGCTTCACCGTCGAGGAAGTCCGCCGGAGGAGTTCCTGCTCGACGGACAGTACGTCGACGACGTCCTGATGGGCCGCAGCCCGGTCGGTTGATCCCCGGGCGGCTGCCCCCGACGCAAGAGCGCAAAGGCGCCGGGTGGGTCGTCGGCGTCGATGGTGTTGCCGCTGGTCACGTTCGGGTGCCTGATGTCCCACGCCGCCTGCCTGACAACACAGTGGCAAGCTACCCACCTGAGCACCACTCCCGCCCGACCACACTCGGAGAAGGCCATGACCGACCGCTTTGACCAGGAACTCATCGAGGCCGCAACGCACGTCGCCCGCACCCGCTGCCGGGGCGACAACCACACCGTGGCGGCCGCGGCCCGCGCCCGGGACGGCCGGATCATCACGGCGGTGAACGCCTACCACTTCACCGGAGGCCCCTGCGCGGAACTGGTCCTCATCGGCACCGCGGCCACCCAGGGCGCCTACGAGTTGGACACGATCGTCGCCGTGGGCGACCGCGGGCGCGGGGTCGTCCCCCCGTGCGGCCGCTGCCGCCAGGTGCTACTCGACTACTTCCCCACCATCGAGGTCATCGTCGGTGCACCCGACCGCCCCCGCACCGTCCCCATCGCCGACCTGCTGCCCGAAAGCTACGTCTGGGCCGACCACCAGCTCGACGCCGAGTGAGCAGCCCCCATCCAGCGCCGTCCTGCCCGGCCTCGACATGACGTAGTGTTCGGCCGTGAACGAGCTGAGCTTTCGAGGCAGGGACCGTCTCCGCCCCTCCTGGTCGCGCCTTGCCCTGTGGGGCGGGCTGGTCGGCGTCCAAGAACTCCTCGTCGCTTCACGGCTCGGCGTGGCGGGCTTCTTCTGGGTGCTCGGCGTCACGGTCGCGCTCATCGTTGCCGGTTTCTACGTCTCCTCCCGGAGCTGGACCACGGTCGGAGCCGCCGGCATAACCATTTGCTGGGGCATCGGGCCGGCCAAGACCCACCCCTGGCAGGAGATCCGCTGGATCGACGTACGCGAGACCGGGACCCAGGCCGGAACGGCGTTCGCCCCTCGGATCTTCCTCCACGACGGGCGCCGCCGCATCCTGCCCGGCCTCGCCCACAACACCGTCTGCCCCTACCCCGGCTTCGCGGCGGACTTCCAGCGGATCGTCACCTGGTGGGAACTCAGCACGGAGCCGGCAACACGGTCCCGGCCGTCGGCGCAACTCCGCGACCGGCTGAGCCCTGGAGTGGTCGGGCTGATCCTGGGCGTCGTCATCGTGATCGCCGTCTTCGTGATCGTCGCCGCCACCACGGGCTAGGGTCGGTGAGGGTGGCAGGACCTCGCCCGGTCACCCCGAGAGCACCCGTTCCGCCAGAGGCCCTCAGCCGAGCCGATCCGCGCCACGCCGTGCCGTGCCGTACGACTACCGTTGGCCGTGTTCCGCCCAACTGGCGTCCCGATATCGAAAGGGCCTGCGAATGAGCCTGTACGACATCCCCCTGCGCACCCTGTCCGGCGAGCCCACCTCGCTGGCCGCCTACAAGGGGAAGGCCGTCCTCGTCGTCAACGTCGCCTCCAAGTGCGGCCTCACCCCGCAGTACGCCGGGCTGGAGCGGCTGCAGGAGCAGTACGGCAGCCGCGGCTTCACGGTGCTCGGCGTGCCGTGCAACCAGTTCGCCGGGCAGGAGCCGGGCAGCGCCGAGGAGATCCAGACCTTCTGCTCCACCACCTACGGCGTCACCTTCCCGCTGCTGGAGAAGGTCGACGTCAACGGCGACCAGCGCCACCCGCTCTACGCGGAGCTCACCGGGTTCGCCGATGCCGAGGGCAACGCCGGTGACGTGACCTGGAACTTCGAGAAGTTCCTGGTCTCCGCCGAGGGCGCCGTGGTCGGCCGGTTCCGTCCCCGCACCGAGCCCGAGGACGCCGCCGTCGTCGCCGCCATCGAGGCGCAGCTCCCCGCCTGACCGCTGATCGACCGGCCCACCCTGGACCCTCCGGGGTGGGCCGGTCGACTTGGGCGCCGCCGATACCCTCAACCCCATGCTGCTAGCCGCCATCCCGTCCCCGCCCACCAACGGGTTCCACATCGGGCCGCTCTTCATCCACTTCTACGCGCTGTCGTACATCGTGGGCATCGGCCTCGCCGTGGCGCTCGGCCGGCACCGCTGGCGAGCGGCGGGCGGCGACCCGGTGCTGGTGGACGACGTCGCCCTGTGGTGCGTGCCGGCCGGGATCATCGGCGGGCGGATCTACTTCGACCTGACCACGCCCAAGTACATCCCGCCGCACTGGTGGGGCCCGTTCGCCGTCTGGGAGGGCGGGCTCGGCATCTGGGGCGGCGTCGCGCTGGCCACCGCCGTCGGCATCTGGCGGGTGCGCCGGGCCGGAGCCGATGTGCTCGGCATGATGGACGCACTGGCACCGTGCCTGCTGATCGCCCAGGCGATCGGCCGGATCGGCAACTACTTCAACCAGGAACTCTTCGGCGGACCGACCGACCTCCCCTGGGGCCTGGAGATCGACCCCGGCTACCGTCCGCCCGGTTACCTCCAGGACCGGACCTTCCACCCCACCTTCCTCTACGAGCTCATCTGGGACCTGGCGCTGGCCGCGGTCCTGATCTGGCTCGGCAACCGCAAGCGGCTCCAACCGGGCAGCCTGATGGCCCTCTACGTGATGGGCTACTCGGCGTTCCGCATCTTCGAGGAGTCGCTGCGCGTCGACCCCTCGCAGTACTTCCTCGGTCTGCGGCTGAACTTCTACGTGGCGTCGGGCCTGGCGCTGTTCGGGCTGGTCTGGTTCATCGTCCTCCAGCGACGCAGGCGGGACTGACCTGCCACGCCCTCCACGGGTGAACGGGTTTGACCCTCCAGCGGCAGGAGACCGGACAGTGGCGGACATGCCCGACGACACCACCCTCCTCACCATCGGCGAACTGGCCCGGCTGACCGGTCTGACGGTCAAGACGATCCGGTACTGGTCCGACGAAGGGCTGGTGCCGCCGGCTGACCGAACCCCCGCCGGCTACCGGCTCTACGGTCCCGACGCGCTGCTGCGCCTGGGCCTGGTCCGTACGCTGCGCGACCTCGACGTGGACCTCGCGACCGTGCACCGGGTACTGGCGAGCGAGTTGACCCTCGCCGAGGTCGCCGAGGCGCACGCGGCCGCCCTTGGCACCCGGATCCGCGCGATGCAGTCGCACCGGGCCGTGCTGCGGATGGTGGCCAGGCGGGGCACCACCACACCCGAGGAGATCGAACTCATGCACAAGCTCGCCCGGCTCTCCGACACCGAACGACGCACCCTGATCAACGACTTCATCGACGACACCTTCCGCGGTCTCGACCCCGGCCCCGACTTCCTGCCGATGCTGCGGGGCGCGATGCCCGAACTGCCTGCCGAGCCGAGCCGGCAGCAGATCGAAGCCTGGGTGGAGCTGGCCGAGCTGGTACAGGACCAGGGTTTCCGCGCCGGCCTCCGGCGGGCCGCCGCCGCCCAGGCGCGCTCGGCGGCGGAGGTGGGCACCCCGCCGGGCGACGCCTCCCGGGCCGTGGCGGCACTGCTGACCGACCGGGTCGCCGCCGCTGTGGCCTCCGGCATCACCCCCGGCTCGCCGGACGCCCGCCCGGTGCTGGACGAGCTGGTCGGGGCGTACGCCGAGTTGATCGGCCGCACCGACGGACCCGAGTTCCGCCGCTGGCTCCTGACCTGCTTGGAGGCGTCCACCGACGCGCGCTACGAGCGCTACTGGCAGCTGCTCGGCACCATCAACGACTGGCCGACGGCTGACGCTTCACCAACCGGTACGGCGGAGGCCGCGGCCTGGCTGATCCAGGCGCTGCGGGCCGGCTGACGCTGCACCGATCGGCCCGCCCGGCTCGAGCGGACACCTGCCCGGCTCGAGCGGGCACCGCCGCCCCACCGCGGCCAACGGGCCAACCCCGGCCAACAGGGCAACGGGCAACGGGCAACGGGCAACGGGCGGGAAGGTAGGGACGCCCCGGTGGTCGGCGTGGCTGCGGTCACGGCGCCGGCCGCCCGCGAGCCGGGAAACCCGGCGAGGACCCGGCCCCGCGCCCCGCTCCCCGCATCCCGCGCCCCGCACGCCGCCCGCCAGTCCGGGGCGTTCTAGGCTGAGGCAATGGCACAGGTCACCGAAGGCGCGGCACACCCCGCACCGCTGTCCGTCCTCGTCGTCGAGGACGACCAGGGAATCGCCGCCTCGCTCGGGCGTGGGCTCAGCCGGGAGGGGTACGCGGTCCGGCACGCCGCGACGGGGACGGAGGCGCTCCGGACGCGGCCGGTGCCCGACGTGGTGCTGCTCGACCTGGGGCTGCCCGACCTGGACGGGGTGGAGGTCTGCCGCCGCCTGCGCCAGGAGTCGGATGCCGCGATCATCGTGGTGACCGCCCGCGGGGAGGAGGCCGACCGGGTCGCGGCGCTGGACCAGGGCGCGGACGACTACCTGGTCAAGCCGTTCGGGCTGGCGGAGCTGCTGGCCCGGCTGCGCGCGGTGCTGCGGCGGACCCGCCCGACCGGCAGCGAACTGCTGGTGCACGGCCCGCTGACCGTGGACCCGCGTAGCCGCCGGGTCGGCGTGCACGGCCAGGAGGTCGCGCTGACACCGAAGGAGTTCGACATCCTGCACTGCCTGGCGGTCGATCCGGGCCGGGTGGTGACCCGGCAGGAGATCCTGGAACGGGCCTGGGACGAGCACTGGTACGGACCGACCAAGGTGCTGGACGTCCACATGGCGGCGCTGCGCCGCAAACTGGCCGTCGACGGACTGATCGAGACGGTCTACGGCCGGGGATTCCGGCTCGGCGACACCGCTGCCCTCGGCGACACCGCTGTGCCCGGCGACACCGCTGCGCCCGGCGGCCCGGGCACCGTGCCCGGGCCGGAGTCCATGCGGTGACCAAGCGCATCGCGCTGAGCGTGCTGGCCCTGGTGACCGCGTTGCTGGTGTTGGCCGTGGTGCCGCTCGGCATCTCGATGACCGACCGGGAGAGCGACTCGTTCCGGGGTCAGACGGCGGCCACGGCCCGCACCATCGCCGCGGCGGCCGAGGAGCACCTGTCCGACAACCGCCCCGACTCCGACGCCGCCGAGCAGATCTCGTCAGCTGCCGCTCGCGGCGAGTGCGCCCAGGTGTTCGATGCGCATGGTGCCGAAGTGCTGTCCACTCCGTGCCGAGCAGTCCTACCCCCGGGGGCGCTGATCCGGGTACTGGCCACGGGTCGGCAGCAGTCCGTGCAACGGGCCGGCAGGCTGACCCTCGTCGTGCCCGTCGGGGACACCCTGCCGGCCTCCGGTGCGCTGGCGTTCTCCCGGTCCACCGACGGTCTGAACGAGCGGTTGATCACGATCTGGGCCTGGCTGGGCCTGTGCGGTTCGGGAGCCCTCGGCGCGTCGGTGCTGGTCGCCGTCCGGCTGGCCCGCTGGGTCGGGCGCCCACTGGCCGACCTGGACGGGGCCGCCGGCCGACTGGGCGAGGGCGATCTGGAAGCCCGCGCGACGGTGCCGCAGGGCCCGCCGGAAGTGCGCCGCCTGGCGGCCACCTTCAACGCCATGGCCGCCCGCACCGAGAACCTGGTGCACGGCCACCGCGCGGTCATCGCCGACGTCTCGCACCAGTTGCGCACACCGCTGACCGCGCTGCGGCTGCGCCTCGACCTGCTGTCGGCGGACGCGGAGGGCGACACCGCCCAGGAACTGGCCGGAGCCCAGCACGAGGTGGCCCGGCTGTCCCGGCTGGTGGACGGCCTGCTCGCGGTCGCCCGGGCGGAGAACTCGGTCCCGCGGCCGAGCCCGGTCGCCGTCGAGGAGGTCGTCGCCGACCGCCTCGGCGCGTGGCAACCGGTGGCCGAGGAGCGCGGTGTGCGGCTCGCGGCGCGCGGTTCGTCCGGGCTGACGGCGCTGCTGGCGGCCGGGGACCTGGAGCAGGTGCTGGACAACCTGCTCGCCAACGCACTGGAAGCCCTGGCGGACGGCGGACTGGTCACCATCGAGACCGACGGGGACCCGGAGCACCGCGGGGTGCTGCTGTCCGTCGTGGACAACGGTCCCGGGATGGACGAGGCCGCCCGGGAGCGCGCCTTCCGCCGCTTCGACACCGGGCGCCCCAGCGGGACCGGCCTGGGGCTGGCCATCGTCCACCGGCTGATCACGGCCAACGGGGGGCGGGTCGCGCTGGAGCCCACCCCGGGCGGCGGGCTCACCGCCAGGCTCCACCTGCCGGCCGGCCCGGCGGCCGCCCGTGGCTCACGCCGCGAACGGCGGGCACCGCGGCCCGCACCGGCCGGACGACGCCGAGAGGCTCCCCGCGTCTGAGCGGTCACCCGGTGCCAGGAGCTGACGCCAGCCTCGACCGGTCCCGTGGGCTGAGCGTCGGGCCGGCCGCCACTTCCACCGCCCGCCCTGACGCTGGACCAGCTGACCGCACAACCCGACCCGGTCAACCCACCCGCCAGGCGTTCGCGAGGTGGACACCCGCGAAGGCGAGGGCCGTGCCGACGGCCAGGGCCAACGCCACCACCGCCCAGCGGCCGGCGGCCCCCGGAACCGGGAACGCCTGGCCGGCGAGACGCCTCCGGGTGACGGCGAACAGCCGGGGCAGGTGCAGCAGGACATGCAGCGAGGTGACGCCGATCCAGCTGAGGAACATGAGCTTGTGCAGCAGCAGGACCGGGACGGGCCCGGTGTCGTGCCCGACCAGCGCCAGCGTCAACCCGGTGGCGAACACGCCGACCGTGCTGGCCGCCACCAGCGGGCCGAGCAGCCGCCGCAGGAGTGGCGGCGGGCCCTGGCGGCGGTAGGCCCGGGCGCCCGTGTAATAGCGGACGAACCGGTAGCCGGTGGTCGCGATCTTCAGGCAGGCCGGGCCGAGCAGCAGCAGTCCGACGAACACGTGGACTGTCACCAGGCGGCTGATGGACAGGATGGTCCAGCCCTGGACCGCGAGCAGCGGCAGCAGCAGCACACCCGTGACCCTGGTCAGCCGGGCATTGCCCCCGGGACCGCTCCCGTCATCGGCGCCGACGCCGTCCACCTGCGGAGCATCGCTCGTGAGGGTCACCAAACCGTCCTCATACATTTCCGGGCGCGCCTCGCCGACCGCGCCGCGAGCCGGCGCGCTGCCGAGCCGTCAGCAGTGTGCCTCAGCGCTGGTTAAGAACTGGTTCAGCTGCCGGGCCGGCCCCCACTACGGGTGCCGCGCTGCTGGTGCTGGTGCTGCGTCACGCAGTCTGCGCTGCTGGTGCCGTGCATGGGGTGCCGCGCTGCTGGTGCCGTGCAAGGGGTGCTGCGCTGCCGGTACTGCCTTGGTCGGGCTGCGCTGCCGCTGCGGCCTTGGTCGTGCTGCGCGCGGATCCGCGGCGGCAACCGGCGGCAGCCAGCTGCGCCCTGGCCGGCCGAAGTCGAACCGGGGCTCACCGGTGGTCGACCCCATCCTTGGTGCGGGAGAGTCGGCTCACCCTGGGCCCGTCCAGTCCCGTTCCCCCACCGTCCTGCGCTCGGACGCGCACGGTCGAGCCCGGGCAGGATCAGACCGCGCGCCACAGATCAGCCGTGATCTCACCGGCCGGCCCCGGACGGGCACTGCGGAACGCCGTACCCGCCCACAGGTGCATGGACTGCAGATCCCCGGCCCGGGCGGCGGCTTGGCGCAGCGGGGCGGTGAGGTGGTGCACCTCCGGGTAGGCGCGTGGCGCCCGGTCGGCGTGCCGGTCGATGAACGAGTTCCGCAGCCCGCGCGCTGCCCGTCCGGTGAACGCCCTGGTGATGGCGGTCTCCGTGAACTCCGGTGACCGCAGCGCCGTTCGGTGCCCGGCGGAGGTGCCGGCCTCGTCGGCGAGCAGGTAGGCGGTGCCGAGCTGGACGGCCGTGGCGCCGGCGGCCAGCGCGGCGGCGATCGCGGGCCCGTCACCGATCCCACCGGCCGCGACGATCGGCAGGCCGACGGCGGACCGCACACCGGCGAGCAGCGCGAGCAGCGGCTCCCTGCCGGGCTCGGCCGCCACGCTGTGGGTGCCACGGTGGCCACCGGCCTCCGGCCCCTGGACGGCGAGCGCGGACATGCCCAGCTCCGCCGCGGCCCTGGCCTCGGCCACGCTGGTGACGGTGGCGACCTGGGCCGTGCCGGCCGCGGTCAGCGCCTCGGCCTCAGCGGGGGTCGGCAGCCCGAATGTGTACGAGACCACCGGCACCGGGTCGACGACCAGGGCGGCGATCTTGGCGGCCCAGTCCTCGTCGTCGGCCGGGATCTCCTCGGGCAGCCGGGCGCCCAGCCGTTCGGCGTCCGACCGCAGCTCCTCCCGGTAGGCGGGCAGTCCCGCCAGCGCGACCGGGTCCGTGGGAGCCGGGACGAAGAGGTTGACGCCGAACGGGCGGGCGGTCAGCTTGCGGACTGCGGCGATCTGTTCACTCATCGCCGCCGCGGTCCGGTAGCCCGCGGCGAGACTGCCGAAGCCGCCCGCCTCGGTGACGGCTGCGACCAGCTCCGGGGTCGAGGCGCCGCCTGCCATGGGCGCGGCGAGGATGGGGAGCGCAACGTCCTGAAGGGTGAACATGTACGTACTCTACGGGCCGTCAACGGCCGTGCCCGGGCAATCGGACTTCGCCCGCCTGGGGTTCGTACTCAAGGTGCGCGCCCAGGGCGCGTGCCCAGGGTGGGTCCGCCGCGCACGGGAATGCAGGGAGCGTTCTCAAGGTGCGTGAGCAGCACGACGTGCCCGACGCCCGCCTGCTCAGCGGCTCGCTCACTCAGAAGCTCGCTTGCACAGGACCTGGGTTGCTCACGAGGCTCGCTTGCACAGGAAGCTCGCTTGCACAGGAGCTTCGATCAGAGGGAGAGCGCGGCCACCCGCAGCAGGGCCAGCTGCTCGGTCGGGCAGCCGTGGTCGGATGCGAGCCGCACGGCGGCGTCCGCCGCTGCGGTGGCAACCTGGGCGGCGTCCTGGTCGCTGCACCCGCGTGCCACCGCGACCGCCCCCTCGACCAGGCCCAGCACCAGTTCGCCGCGCAGCCGCAGCTCCGCCTCGGGCAACGGCTGAAGCGGGCGGATCAGCTCGCGGTAGCAGGCGGCGAGGCGGCAGCGGGTCTGGCGGAACTCGGTGAACCGTTCGCCGCGCACCTCCGGCAGCTGGTACAGCGCCCCGAGATTGGACAGGCCGCCGAGCAGTAGCTCCGCGTTGAAGCGGACCAGCGCCCACAGGCGCACTCCGGGCACCCGTTCGGCGGTTGTCAGCAGCCGTTCCGCATACGACGCGGTGGGGGCGACGGTGCCTTCGAGCAGCGTCGCCAGGATGTCGTCCTTGTTGGCGAAGTGGTGGTAGAGCGTCGACTGCCGGATGCCCGCCCGCTCGGCGATGGCCCGAGTGGTGGTGGCGGCGTAGCCGTCTCGGGTGAACAACTCGGCCGCCGCGGCGAGCACCTGGGCTCGGCCGCCACGGGCGACGGCAGGGGGCGAGAGGTCGTGTGAGGGCATTGCGCGATCCTCCCATACCTGCTCAGGGCCACCGGGCGGAGTAACCGCGCTGAGCGAGCCGCCCTGCCACTGCGTGGTTTCGCCAGCCAACGACGACGTTCATTTCGACATCGCCTCGGAGTTCATCCCCTCGGAGTACCCTCATGCGGAATCCCGGCTCTGCTCGCGGCAGTCGTGCTGCTACCGCTCCCGCTTGCCCCGGCCGCGCAGACGGCCGCATCACCTACCGCACGAAGCCAGTCGACGCCGGCCACGCGATCGGGGCAGGCCACCCACTCTGAACAGGCGACGCAGTCGGAGCAGTCGGAGCAGTCTGCCGACGACGCCGGCCAACCAGATGAGGCGGGGCAGTCCGACCAAACGGCTCAGGGCGGTCGAACCGACCCAGTCAGTCCGGCGGCCGACGGCGGTCAGGCCCACCGACCCGACGGGGTGAGCTGGACCGACGCCCCGGCGACCCAGGCCTTACCCTGGTCACCGACCACGGCGGACCGGTGGACGGCGGCTGGAACTGGATCCGCTTCCCGGCCGCCAGGAACCTCTCCCCCGGCAACTGCGAGACCTCGCAGATCTTCGCCAAGACGATCAGCCCCACGCCCGGCCCGCGCAGCTACCCGGGCGGCACCGCCGTGGTCACCGGGGACGCGACGCAGAACCCGGGCGACAGCTCCGCGTCTTGGCGCTTCAACACCTCAGCTCCCGCCACCAACGCAGCAGTTGAACTGTGGCGGCCGCCCCTGCCGACCGCGCCAGGCAGACCCGCCGACTTCGAGATCGTGGAGCGCGACCTCCTGCCGTCCACCGACTACCCCTGCCGTGGGAGCCTGACCGCAACACTGCCGGCCGGCTCCAAGTGGCTGAGCGCACCCCGACTTCCAACCCGGCGCCGCACCGGTTGACGCTGACGGTGATGATCCCCGTCTGCTGAACCCGGTTCCCACCACACCCAACTCCCCCACCTGGCGGGCTTCATCAGATTCTGCTGATGAAGCCCGCTTTGTCAGCACAAAGTTCCGCCCTCTTGTGTCGTGTCAGTAAAATCTGTCGTGTTGTCATGTCTTAGGTATAGACGCCTTCCGGGGCCAACTGGTTGGGTAGCCGCTGCACCACACGCACCCCCACCTCTTCGCGTGTCCTGCACCGCGCCCTCACTCCGGGAGGACTCCCCCATGCCCATCCGCCCCCTTGCCTCCGCCAGCCGCGCGCTCGCCGTCCTCGGCACAGCCGCCCTCGCCGTCGCCGGCTTCGCGGGCAGCAGCCCTGCTTCGGCAAGCCCGACCCACTTCGGGGTCAAGCCACTGCACGGCGGCACGCACGCCGCGCCGGCTGCCAAGACGAGCAGCAGCACCCTGAGCGTGGGCTCCAGCGCCAGCCAGGGCGTGGTGTCTCCCACCCCCAAGGTCTACCTGGTCTTCTGGGGCTCCCAGTGGAAGAACGACCCGGCCGGCGTCGCCCCCGACATGCAGAACCTCTTCAAGGGCCTCTACGGCTCCCAGGACACCTGGGGCACCATCCTCGACCAGTACTGCGAAGGCGTCGCCAAGGGCACCGTGACCTGCGGCAGCAGCGGCACCCATGTCCAGCACCCCGCCAGCTCCCCGCTCGCCGGCGTCTGGTTCGACAACGCCGCCGCCGCACCGAGCAGCGCCACCGCGTCGCAGATCGGGGCCGAGGCGGCCAAGGCCGCCGGGCACTTCGGCAACACGACCCAGGCTCCCAACCTGAACGCCCAGTACGTGGTGCTCTCCGCCACCGGCACCCACCCCGACGGCTTCCCGAACAGCGGCTTCTGCGCCTGGCACGACAAGACCAGCTCGTCCTACGGCACGCTGGCCTACACCAACCTGCCGTACGTCCCCGACACCGGCATCGACGGCTGCACCACGCTGAGCGACGGCCGCGCTCTCTCTGGCATCGAATCCACCGAGACCCACGAGTACGCGGAGACGGTCACCGACTTCTGGCCCAGCATCGGCTGGAACGGCGGCAACGGTGAGATCGGCGACGCCTGCGAGAACATGGACTCCTTCGTCAAGCTCTCCACCGGCAGCTTCGACCTCCAGGGCCTGTGGTCCAACTCGGCGAACAGCTGCGTGACCAAGGGCTGACGCCTGATCGACGGCCCCTCGGGGCCACCAACCGCTGGTCTCTCCCGATGACCCGCACACCACTTCGCTCGCGGCTGACGCAGCGTGAGGCAGACGCCTCACAGCTGACGCCGCGAGCGAAGCCGTGCTGCGTCCGGCCTCGCACCGAGCGCCGGCGAGCGAACTCCTGAGTCTCCCTCCATGGCGCCTCGGTGACACGGGCACCACAGCCCGCGTTTGGCGAAGAAGCACCTTGCGACTGGCAACCGGCGGTGGCCGGCGACCCGGCCACGGGCGAGCGGGGCAACGTGAACCGCTGAGCACCGCCGGCGAGCCCTCACGGCCGACTGACTGCAGGCAGCACAACGCCGGTCCCGTGCAGCGCGCCATGCCACCACCAGGCGCACCCTGCCATCGCCGAGCGCGCCGAGCCACCACCGTGCGACCGCCGGGGTGAGCCACCGCCGAGCGCACCGAGCCTCGGCCAAACGCACCGAGCGGCCACGCCTCGGCCGCGCCACCCACGCCTCCCGGTACTGCCGACCGCTGCCCCCGCGCGGCGCCGGTTCCGCTGCCCACTGGCCGTGCAGCGAGGGTCCGCCGCAGCCTGCCAAGGCTGCCAGCCACCCAGCCGCCGCAGCCCGCCGGAAGCACCCGCGCACCACCCGCCAGCCGTCGGGCCCGCCAGCGTCCGGCCGGGCTCGCTTGGCGTCAGGCCAGGTCAGGTCAGGTCGGCCGGATCAACCCTGCGGCCAAGCCTGCGGCGATGGCTGCCGTGCGGCTGTCCACATCGAGCTTCTCGAATATGTGCACCAGGTGTGTCTTCACCGTGGCCTCGCTGATGAAGAGCCGCTTGGAGATCTGCCGGTTCGGCAGACCCTCGGCGACCAGTTGCAGGATCTCCGCCTCCCGTGGCGACAGCGTTGGCCTTCCGTCGCGGACCCGGCCGAGCAGGCGGGCCGCAACCGGTGGCGCCAGCACGGTCTCCCCTCGAGCCGCCGCCTCCACGGCTGCCACCAGTTCCTCCGGCGGGGTGTCCTTCAGGAGGTAGCCGGTGGCACCCGCCTCGACCGCGGTGAGGATGTCGGCGTCGGTGCTGTAGGTCGTCAGGATCAGCACCGCCGGTGGGTCCGGCAGCGCGGTGATCCGCCTGGTGGCCTCGACGCCGTGCATGCCGCCCGTCATCTGGAGGTCCATCAGCACCACGTCGGGCCGCGGTTGGCCCCTCTCCGCCAGCTCCGCCAGCAGGCTCAACGCCTCGGCACCGTCTGCCGCCTCACCGACGGCGGACAGCTCGGGCAGCTCATCCACCATCGCGCGCAAGCCTCGACGGACCACCGGGTGGTCGTCCACCAGTAGGACACGGATCACGAGTGACTCCGCTCGCCGATCAGCGCACCTCGAACTCGTCGGCGCGGGACGAAGCGACCAGTCATGAGCCTGGTGACGATGGGCGGGGTGGGTTTGAGGCGCCCGGCGGCACGGTGGTGGCGGTCGTCGCCCTGATGTCGTGCGCTCGTTTCGAAGCCGCCGACCGCGAGCTCCCCTCCGACGTGCGACCACGTCCGCAGGTCCTCGACCGCATCATCCAGGTCTTCCTCACCGCCGAGTGCCTTGGGCTGACTGGTGGCGGGATCGCCACCAGTCCGCACACCGGCGGTCAGCGGCTCATCGCCGGTGGCCGCCACCTCCCCGTAGGCCGGCGCCCGACCGCCCGCCGGCTCCTGCTTGCCGGACCGCTCTCCGTGGAGCGTCGACTCCTTGTCGCCGCCCCTGCCGCCGCGCCGTGCCGCCAGCGCACCATCATCGCCGCCCTGCTCGCCGGGTGACACGTCGACTGCGGGGATCGGAATGGCGGCCGCCACGGCCGTGCCCTCCCCCGGGGCCGACTCGACGGTCAGCACGCCGCCGAGCGCCGCCATTCGTTCACGCATGCCGTGCAGGCCAAAGCCGCTCTGCTCCCCGGAGCGGTGTGTGTGTGGGTCGAAGCCCACGCCGTCGTCGAACACGTCCAGCGTGACCTCGTGGTCCAAGTAACCCAGAGTGACCGCGATCCGAGTGGCTTGGGCGTGTTGCACCGCGTTGGCCAGCGCTTGCTGAGTCAGCCGCAACAGCGCCACCTCCCCCTCCACCGGCAGTGGACAGGGCTCGCCCTCCAGGTGGAAGTCGGCGCCGCGACGTTCGGCCAAGCGCCGCAGCGCCTCACTCAGGCTGGCCTCCTCCAAGGCCGGCGGAGTGAGCTCCCGGACGAACCGGCGGGCCTCCGCGAGGTTCTCCGCAGCCGTACGCCCCAGCTCACCGATCCGCTCCGCGGCGGCGGACGGATCCGACGGGAGCGCCGACTCAGCCGAGCGGGCCAGCAGCACGATACTGGACAGCCCCTGGGCCAACGTGTCGTGGATCTCGGCCGCCAGGCGCTGGCGCTCGGCCAGGCGGCCGGCCGCACGCTGGCTCCTGGCGAGCTCATTGCGAGCCTCGGTCAGCTCGTGAACCATGCGCATCGCGACGTCGACCGCGCGGGCCCGGGCACGGCTCTCCCGGTAGAGCGCGGCGTAGCCGGCGGCGGTGAGCACCGCGACCGCCAGCCCGGCCAGCGGGCCGACCACCTTGGCCGTGGTCAGCCCACCGGCGGTCTGCGCCTGGGCCGCCACCACTATCCCGGTGACCCCCAGCACCGCCGGGATCGCCGGCAGCACGGACAGCAGGTGCAGCAACAGGAAGTAGAGCGGAAAGGCGAGGTAGCTGAACTCCGGATGCACCACCGTGAGCCCGGACCACAGCACCAGCACGCCGGCCAGCCAGGCGCCGGCCCACCGGCGGTCGGCACGGATCCGCTGGCCGACCCCGCCGAGGCCGTAGAGCGAGCCGAGCGTGATCGCGGTCAGCAGGCTGGTCTGCCCGAGCTCGCCGGTGATCAGCCCGCGCACCACGAGCACCGCCAGCAGGGTGAAGAACAGCCCGTGCAGGGCCAGGTTCATCATCCGCAGGGCGGGCGTGCTCGCCGCGTGCCCGGTGGGCGCCGGGGCGGCGAGGGCGGAGCTGTCGAAGCGGTTCACGGATCCGAGAGTACGGCCTGGCCAGCGACGATCCACCCGCCACAGCATCAATCGTTTGATGGATTCGAGGGTCCATCGAACGATGGGGCGCCGAACAAACCTTCTCATCGATACCGAGCCGGCCGGTCGAACGGAAGAGTGGATTGCAGTCCAGTCGACCGCCTCGACCTCGGGGAGAGCACCCATGTTCGTCGCCCTGCGTGACATCCGATTCGCCAGGGGCCGGTTCGCCCTGATGGGCACGGTGGTGGCCATGATCACCACCCTGGTGGTCTTCCTCTACGGCCTGACCGGCGGCCTCGCCTCGGCCGCCTCCTCGACCGTCGCCAGGCTCCCGGTCGACCGGATCGTCTTCGGCGCGCCTCCGGGTGCCGCCCCCGCCGTCTCTTTCAGCTCCAGCACGGTGACCCCTGACCAACAGGCCGGCTGGGCAGCAGCCCCCGGAGTGCGCTCGGCCGCCGGGATCGGCCTGGCGATGACGCGCCTCACCGGTACCGGCTCAGCCACCTCGGTGAGCGTGCTCGGCGCACCTTCGACCCTGCTTCCCCCGCTCGCTTCGGGCACCGCCCCCGCCGACGGGCAGGTCGCGGTCGGCGCCGACACCGCCTCGTCGAACCATCTGACGGTGGGGCAGCAGATCCGGGTGGGTGCCCGCAGCTTGACCGTGGCCGCGATCACGGCCGACCGCTCCTACGCCCACGCCCCGACCGTCTGGACCACCCTGGCCACCTGGCAAGCGGTGACCGGCCAGAACCAGCCCACCGCCCTGGCGGTCTCGCTGGGGCCCGGGGCTGACCCGGGCGCCGTCGACCGGGCCCAGAACACCAAGGCCGTCGCGCTGGACGATGCCGTGACCGGGATCGACGGATACTCGGCCGAGCAGGGCAGCCTGCAGTTGATCCAGGGGTTCCTGTTCGCGGTCAGTGCGCTGGTCGTGGGGGCGTTCTTCACCGTCTGGACGGTCCAGCGCAAACCGGACATCGCGATCCTCAAGGCGGTCGGAGCCAGCAGCGGCTACCTCGTCCGGGACGCATTGGCCCAGGCCGCCGCCGTCCTGTTGGGCGGGGCGCTGCTGGGCGGTGCCGCCGGCGCGGTCGGCGGGGCCGTCGCGACCGCCTCCGTGCCATTCGACCTGAGCGCGGCCGGCGTGGCCGTTCCAGTGGCCGTGATGGTGCTGCTCGGCCTGCTCGGCGCCGCTCTGGCCGTCCGCCGCATCACCGTTGTCGACCCGCTCACCGCCCTCGGTGCCGGCCGATGAGCGCCCGCCCCGCGTTCTCGATCTCCGCCCTTGCCGGCTCCGCCTCTCCAATACCCGCCCCCAGCAATTCCATCCTCGCCACCCCCGCCGTGGGGGCCGCCACAGAAAGGGTCCAGCCGTGACCTCCCTCACCGCCCCGGCCGCCGCGGCCACCCGTACCGGACTGGCCATGCACGGTGTCACCCTCACCTATCCCGACGGCGAGCAGCGCCTGACCGCGCTGGACGACGTCGAACTCCGGGTCGCCCCTGGTGAGTTCGCCGCAGTGGTCGGCCCGTCCGGCTCCGGTAAGTCCAGCCTGCTGGCGGTGGCCGCCACCCTCCTCACTCCCGACCGGGGCCAGGTGCTGATCGACGATCAGGATGCTGGCACCCTCAGCCCCGCCGCCCGCACCGCGCTGCGCCGGCAGCGGCTCGGGATCGTCTTCCAGCAGTCCAACCTGCTGGCCTCGCTGACCGCCGTTGAACAGCTGCTGGCCGTCGCCCACCTGCGAGGAGAACGCCCGTCCGCCGCACGGATCCGCGCGGAATCGCTGCTCGCCTCCGTCGGTCTCACCGGACCGAAGCAGCAGCGCCGCCCTCACCAGCTGTCCGGTGGCGAGCGCCAACGCGTGAACATCGCCCGGGCACTGTTCGGCAGCCCCTCGGTGCTCCTGGTGGACGAGCCGACCTCCGCCCTCGACCACGAACGCGGCCGCCAGATCGTGGAGCTCCTGGCCGACGTCACTGAACAGCACCGGACCGCCACCATCATGGTCACCCACGACCACGCGCTCCTGGACTGCACCGATCGCGTCCTGGAGATGCACGACGGGAAGCTGACACGATGAGCAGCCGACGCCCCCGAGCGGCCCGGTCGCGGCGGGCCCCACCACAACCGGCCCCCGGCAACCGACCGGCCCGGGCAACGGGCAACGGGCAACAGGCACCAGGCACCAGGCTTCGCTGTCGCCAGCGTTCGCAGTCGCCGCGCTGGCCCTGCACGCCGCCGGCCGCGGGCGTTCTGCTCGCCGTGGCTGCGGTGGTCGGTATCGGTGAGAGCGAAATCGCGCAGGGCGGCGAACTCGGACTCGATCCAGTCGCGGCAGCACGATGCGAGGGGCCCGGCAGGCACCACGCCAGGACTCGCACCGCGATCGAGCCCGGATTCCTCATGCTCCGACGGCGAGCGGCTCAGACAACGGTCGCGCTCGCCGTAGGCCGCGACCGAGCCCCCCGGATCCGGCCACGAGCCAACCGCCCATGGCCGGTAAGCGAATTCGCCGCCCCCGGCTGCGAAACCGTGACTGCGAACCCGTGCGGGTCACGGGCGCGACGGGCGGGTGACGCAAGACTGCCACAGGGGGCCCGCCGCCCGTCCCCTCGCTCGCTCCGCGCGACTCCCGCGCACCGTGGCGGTCGCCGGCGGAGGCCCGTCACCGCGGCGCCGCCCGGCCAGAGCTACCGCGCCCCGAGGGCACTCCCCGGAGACTCAACCCGCGTTGCCCGCCCGGGAACATCGCGCCGGGGTCATCACCACAAGACCGACCGGCGTCGCCCGGCCAGAGCTATCACGCCCCGAAAGCCCCCCGAGGCTCAGCCCGCGTTGCCCACCCGGGAACAACGCGCCCCAAGGACATCACCCCAAGACCGACCGGCGTCGCCCGCCCGGGACCGCCGCACCCCGCGGGCCGCACCCGCGGCCGGCCGGGGCGACAACCCGGGCCGGCCGACCGGGCCGGGGCCTACCGCGCCCCGAGGCGCAGCGCCGGCTTCTCCGGTTCCGGGCCGGTGGCGGGGTCGGCCACCGGGTCGGCCCAGAGGGAGCGGACGTGGCCGAGGTGGCGGGACATGCAGTCCTCGGCGGCGGCCGCGTCGCCGGAGAGCATCAGGTCGAGCAGCTCCAGGTGCTCCTCGGCGGAAGAGACCAGGTCGCCGCGCTGGTCGAGGCGGGTGAGGCCGTAGAGGCGGGAGCGCTTGCGCAGGTCGCCGACGACCTCGACCAGGTGGGCGTTGCCGGCCAGGCCGAGCAGGGTGAGGTGGAACTGGCGGTCCGCCTCCAGGTAGCCGATCAGATCGTGCTTGCGCGCCGCGGCCACGATCTCCTCAGCCACCGGGCGCAGTGCCTCCAGTTGCTCGCTGCTGGCGGTGCTTGTGACCCTGCCGACGGTCGGGACCTCGATCAGCGCGCGGATCTCGGTGTAGTCGTCGAGGTCGCGCTCGGTCATCTCGGTGACCCGGAAACCCTTGTTGCGAACCGCTTCGACCAGGCCTTCGCGGGCCAGGTCGAGCATCGCCTCACGCACAGGGGTGGCCGAGACCCCGAAGTCGGCGGCCAGCGCTGGCGCCGAGTAGACCACGCCGGGGCGCAGCTCGCCCGAAATGAGCGCAGCCCGCAGGGCGTGCGCGACCTGGTCGCGCAGCCGTTCCTGGACGGAGATGAGGGGGCGGGGCTTCGACTCGGTCACTGCGGTCCTCCGGATGGTGCGGAGCACCAGTGTACAATGTCACGTTTCTTCTAGCGCTCTCGGTCGATCCATCATGCCGCTTGACGCGCCATCAGGGAACGCCGGGGCCGCTCCTGGCGCTGCAGAACGCCTGTTCCACACGCCCGTCCACCCTCAGCCCTGGCACCAAGCAACCCCTGCCGGAGGCGAGCACCGCACCATGGTCAGGCTCCGGCCGCCTGCCACCGTCCGCCCCACGCACGGTACGCGGCCACTGCCACGGCCAGATCCTGCCAGGCCATCCCCACGCTCTTGAAGAAGCGCGGCCGGTCCAGCGGCACCGACACCACGCCGGAACCCCCTGCCCCAGCGGCCCCCACAGCACCGGCCCCCGCACCCGTGACCAGCTCGGCGAGGTTCGTCCACTCCCTCGCGGCCTCCCCCCACGCGGCCTCCTCCCTCGCGGCCTGCTCCCACGCGGCCTGCTCTCGCGCCGCCGGTTCCCCCGCCGCCTGCCCCCGCGCGGGCTGCTCCCCCGCCGCCAGCGGGGCGGCGCCCTCGGGCGACAGCGCCAGCAGGAGGTCCCCGGCCTCGCGCAGCGCCACCGCACGCGCCTCCACGTAGCAGGCGGACCGCCGTACCAGCGCACTGTCGACCTCGCGCCCGGTCGGCGAGTGCGAGCCGACGGCAGCCACGGCAGCGTGGTCGGGGACCCGGCCACCGTCGAAGAGCGGCTCGGTGGCGGTCGTGCAGCAGACCACCAGGTCCGCATCGGCGACCGCGTCCGGCGTACCGCTCGCCGCCGCCAGCCCGAGCCGCTCTGCGTGGGCCACCAGCTCGGCCACCGGCCCGGACCGCCGACCGACGACGGTGACCCGCTCCAGCGGGCGCACCCCGCGCAGCGCGTCCAGGTGCCCGTAGGCCTGCGGGCCCGTCCCGAACAGCACCAGATGGCTGGCGGTCGGTGCGGCAAGGCGGTCCAGGGCGAGCGCGGTCACGGCCGGGGTGCGCAGCGCGGTGAGCGCGGCGCCATCCAGCAGTGCCAGCGGCAGCAGGGTCGCCCCGTCCAGCAGGAGGTAGCTGCCGGTGATCCGGGGCAGGCCCCGCTCGGGGTTCCGCGGCGCCACGCCGGCGATCTTCACTCCGGCGTACTCGGCGGTCGCGGCCGGCATCAGCAGCAGTTCCCCGCTCGGCACCGGCACTCCGAGACGGGCCGGGCAGGACTCCGGATCGAGGCCGCCCTGGAGCACCTCGGTGAGGGCCGCGACGGCGTCGGCCGGACTCAGGCGCACCGGCACCATGGGCAGCGCCCCCGGGGCCTGACCCCCGGGGGCGGCCCCGGGCGCGGCTCCCCCGCCGGTAGCCGCGCCCGGGGCCGCAGGGTCGGACCGTGTCACAACAGGAACCCCGTTCCCAACTCGTCCTGCTCATGGAGCACGAACCGGTGTTCGCCGGTGCGGTGCGCGAGGCCGGTCACCTCCGTCAGGTACGCCCCGTCACGCTCGCCGATCACCCGCCCGGTGAACACGCTGCCGATCACCGACTCGTGCCGCAACTCCTGCCCGGTTCGCAGCGCGCCCTCGTCCGCGAGCAGCGCCAGCCGGGCCGAGGTGCCCGAACCGCAGGGCGAGCGGTCGATCTGCCCGTCCGCGAAGACGGTGACATTGCGCTGCACCGGACCTGCCGGACCGTCATCCAGCTCCTGGTGGAAGATCACCCCGTACAGCTCGTACCGGTCGAGCAGTTCGCGGCGGAGCTCACGCCCGAGCGCGGTCAGCTCCGGAAGGGTCCTCAGCGACACCTCCGGCACCCGCATCGAGGCGTACACCGCACCGGCGTCGGCCAGGTCGACCGTCACCGGACCGTCCCCGACCCCGCCCGCTCCGGGCGCCCCTGCCCGCGGACCGTTCAGCCGCACCCCCCGCTCCAGCACCCGGGTGGGCACGTTGCGGAAGGTCACCGCCGTGGTCCGCCCGCCGGTCCGGTGCACCACGGCGGCGACCCGGCCGGACGGCACGTCGATCCGGACCAGCGCCCGCCCGTCCTCCGGCGCGGCCACCAGCCCGCTGTCCACCGCCCAGGCACCGAGTGCGATGGTGCCGTGCCCACATGCGGTGGAGTAGCCGTCCTTGTGGAAGAAGAGCACCCCGAGGTGGGCCTCGTCGTCGTCCGGCGGCACCAGGAAACCGCCGTACATCCCGGCGTGTCCGCGCGGTTCCCGGGTGAGCAGCCGGCGCACCGTGTCCAGCGCGCTGGGCCGCGGTTCGGTCGGTCGCCCGCCGGCGCCGATCGCGATGGCCCGCCGCTCGGCCACGGTGTCCCCGGCGATCGGCGGCAGCCCGGCCGGCACGATCCGAAAGGGCTCCCCGGCGGTGTGGTAGTCGACGGTCTCGACAACCAACCCACCGCCGACCACCCCACCGGCACGGCCCGCCCCACCACCGACCAGCCCACCACCGACCAGCCCACCACCAGCCGCCCCACCACCGACCAGCCCACCACCAGCCGCCCCACCACCGACCAGCCCACCACCAGCCGCCCCACCACCGACCAGCCCACCATCAGCCGCCCCACCACCGGCCGGCCGGCCGCCACCGCCCATCAGACGGTCCCCGCCGGCAGCAGCGAGACGGTGCGGCTGGCGGTGTAGAACTCCAGCGCCGCCTGCCCCTGCTCCTTGGCCCCGTACGAGGCCGCCCCGGAGCCGCCGAACGGCAGGTGGAAGTCGACCCCGCTGGACGGCGCGTTGATCCGCACCATGCCGGCCGCCAGCCGGTCGGCGGCGGCCAGCGCCACGTCCAGGTCGGCGGTGTGCACGGAGGCGGAGAGGCTGTGCCGGGTGCTGTTGGCCAGCGCGACGGCCTCGTCCAGGTCGGCGGCGGGCAGCAGCACGGCCAGCGGCCCGAAGAACTCCTCACCCAGCAGCGGATGCCCCTGCGGCACCGCCTCCAGCAGTGTGGGCTCGATGAACCAGCCTGCGCCGTCCGCCGCCTGGCCGCCCGTCACGACAGCCGCCCCGCCGGCGACCGCCGAGCCGATCGCCCCGGCCAGCCGGTCCCGCGCGGCGGCGGAGATCACCGGCCCCTTCTCCACCGCGGGCAGTGCCTTCGCGATGGCCTCGCGCAGCGGCTGGTAAGCGTCGCCGACCGCGATCACCCGGCTGGTGGCGGTGCACTTCTGACCGGCGTAACCGGCGATGGCGTACGCCAGGTGCGCGGCGGCCTGCTCGATGTCGGCACCGGGCAGCACGATGGCCGCGTTGACCCCGCCCATCTCGGCCTGCACCGGCACGCCGCGCTCGGCGCTGACCCGCACCACCGAGCCGCCGACCGCCGTGGAGCCGGTGAACGACACCACGTCGGCCGCCTCGACCAGGGCGCCGCCTTCCACCGCGGCACCGGGCACCACGGTGAGGACGTCCGCCGGCAGGTCCAGCAGTTCGGCCAGTCGCAGCGCGCAGGCGGTGGCCTCCGGGGCGGGCTTGAGCACCACGGTGTTGCCCACGGCCAGCGCCGGGGCGAGCTTCCAGACCGGGATCGCCAGCGGGAAGTTCCACGGCGTGACCAGGCCGGCCACGCCGTGCGGCCGGCGCCTGGTGAAGAGCAGCCCGGCGCCGGCCGCCGTCTCGTGCACCGCACCGGTGGCGGCGTAGGGGGCCTGCGCGTAGTAGCGCAGGATGGAGACCGTCCTCGCCACTTCGCCGCGTGCCTCGGAGAGCGGCTTGCCGACCTCGCGGAGCACCAGCTCGGCCAGTTCGCCGGCGTGCCCGGCCACCGCGTCGGCGGCCCGGTCGAGCGCGGCGGAGCGCGCCGCGGCGCCGGCGGCCAGCCAGCCCGGCTGCGCGGCGCGGGCGCGCTCGACGGCGGCCGCGACGCCGTCGGCGCCGGCGGCCTGGACCTCGACCACCAGGTCGGTCGGGTCCGCGGGGTTGTACGACAGAACACTCGCACCAGCGGTCACAGCAGGAACCCTTCGGGGAACGGGTCGGTCGGGTCGAGGAAGTACTGCGCGGTTCCGGTGACCCAGGCCCGCCCGGTCACGGTGGGGGTCACTGCGGGCCGGCCGGCCACCTCGGTCTCCTCGACCAGCCGGCCGATGAACCGGGTACCGATGAAGGACTCGTTCACGAAGTCCTGCTCCAGCGGGAGTTCGCCGCGCGCGTGCAGTTGGGCCATCCGGGCCGAGGTGCCGGTGCCGCACGGCGAGCGGTCGAACCAGCCGGGGTGGATGGCCATCGCGTGCCGCGAGTGCGCCGCGTCCGAGCCCGGGGCGGCCAGGTAGACGTGGTGCACGCTGTGGAAGGACGGTTCCAACGGGTGCACCGGGCGCTGCTCGGAGGCGTTGATCGCGTCCATCAGCGCAAGACCGGCCTGGAGGATCTCCTGCTTGCGGGCCCGCTCGAACGGCAGCCCGAACTCGGCCAGCGGCAGGATCGCGTAGAAGTTGCCGCCGAACGCCAGGTCGTAGCTGACGCTCCCCCAGCCGGGAACATCGATCTTGCGGTCCAGCTCGACCGAGTACGCGGCCACGTTGCGGATGGTGACCGCGGTGGCGGCGCCGTTCTCCACCCGCACCTCGGCGGTGACCAGCCCGGCGGGGGTGTCCAGGCGCACGGTGGTGACCGGTTCGACCACCGGCACCATGCCGGTCTCCACCAGTACGGTGGCCACCCCGATGGTGCCGTGGCCGCACATCGGCAGCAGCCCGGAGACCTCGATGAAGAGCACTCCGTAGTCCGCGTCGGGCCGGGTCGGCGGTTGCAGGATCGCTCCGCTCATCGAGGCGTGGCCGCGCGGCTCGTACATCAGCAGGGTGCGGAACTGGTCCAGGTTCTGCTGGAAGTGGATCCGCCGCTCGGCCATGGTGGCTCCGGGGATCACCCCGAAGCCGCCGGTGATCACCCGGGTGGGCATGCCCTCGGTGTGCGAGTCAACGGCGTGGAAGACATGGCGAGTACGCAATGCTGACCCTTTCGTCGGATAACGCGGATGGCTCAGGCGGTCAGCGCAGGCCGTCGGCCAGCGCCTTCTCGGTGGCCGCGCGGACGGCCGTCTCGATGTCACCGCTCAGCGGCGCACGCGGGGGCCGGACCGGACCGCCGGGGCGGCCGGCGATGTCCATCGAGAGCTTGATCGCCTGGACGAACTCCGTCTTGGAGTCCCAGCGCAGCAGCGAGTGCAGCGACTTGTAGAGCGGCACCGCGGTGTCCAGGTCCTTGGCGACGGCGGCCCGGTAGAGCGCGGCGGTGGCCTGCGGCAGTGCGTTCGGGTAGCCGGCGATCCAGCCGACCGCGCCGGCCACCGCGAGCTCCAGCAGCACGTCGTCGGCGCCGATCAGCAGGTCGAGGCTGGGGGCGAGTTCGGCGATCTCGTACGCCCGGCGGACGTCGCCGCTGAACTCCTTGACCGCGACGATGTGGCCTGCCGCGTGCAGTTCGGCCAGCAGCGCGGGGACCAGGTCGACCTTGGTGTCGATCGGGTTGTTGTAGGCCACCACCGGCAGACCGGCCTTGGCCACTTCGGCGTAGTGGGCGCGCACCGCGGCGGCGTCGGCCCGGTAGGCGTTGGGCGGCAGCAGCAGCACCGAGCCGGCACCGGCCTCGGCGGCCTGATCGGCCCAGCGGCGGGACTCGGCGCTGCCGTAGGCGGCGACGCCGGGCATCACCCTGGCGCCGTCACCGGCGGCCTCGACGGCGGTGGTGACGACGCGGGCGCGCTCCTCGGCGGTGAGGGTCTGGTACTCGCCGAGCGAGCCGTTGGGGACGACGCCGTCGCAGCCGTTGTCGATCAGCCAGCGGACGTGCTCGGCATAGGCGTCGTAGTCGACGGACAGGTCCTCGCGCAGCGGCAGTGCGGTGGCGACCATGATGCCGCGCCAGGGGCGGGTGCGGTCGTGGGTGGGGTTGGTCACGAGAGCATCTCCTTGATGAGGTGTGACATTTTACAGACTGCCCGGAATGCGCACAAGAGGGCACTTGAACACATGGCACGGACATTCGGACCAAGCCCGGACGCCCAGCTGTGGCCCGGACCTGCGGATGGACCCCGGACGCCCAGCCGGACGCCCAGGCCGTTCCCGGGCGTCCGGATGGGCCCGTCAGTCCTCCGGCAGCGCAGCGAGATCGCCGAGCCGGACCGGGCCGGAGAGCGGACGGGAGTCGGCGACCGGCTCGGCCATGCCGGCCAGGCAGGCCACCGCCGAGGAGCACATCCGCCCCTGGCACCAGCCCATGCCGGCCCGGGTGAGCAGCTTGACCGTCCGGGCGTCGGTGGCACCGAGCCGCTCGACCGCCTCGCCGATGGCCCCGGCGGTCACCTCCTCGCAGCGGCAGACCTCGGTCTCCGGACGCAGCCAGTCGGACCAGCCGGCACCCGGCCGGTGGGCGGCGGCCATCAGCTCGGCAAAGGCGCGCAAGCGGCGCCGCCGCGAGAGCAGGCCGGCCACCGGCGCCCGACCGGCGATCGCGAGCGCAGCCAACTCGCCTTCAGCCAGTGCGAGTTCAGCACCACCGACGCCGCAGGTCTCGCCGGCCGCCCAGAGCCCGGGCACGCTGGTCAGCTGGCGCGCGTCGACGCGCAGCGCCACGGTGCCGTCCGGCACCACGCGGGTGGCGGCGCCCAGCTCGGTGGCGAGCTCCAGCTGCGGCACCAGGCCGTGGCCGATCGCCAGCGCGTCGCACTCGATCCTGCGCTCGGTTCCGGGCACCGGCCGCCAGTCGGCGTCCAGCCGGGCCACCGTGACCGCCTCGACCCTCTCCCAGCCTCCGGCCGGGGCAACCCCCCTGCCGCCGTGCGCCTCCACGACGGCACTGGCCCGGTGCAGCCGCACCCGGTGACGGGCCAGCGCGGCGCCGTGCGCCACGCCTTCCGCCAGCTTGCCGGGCGTGGCGGCCAGCACGCCGGGGCGGCGGGCGTAGCCCAGGTAGGTCGAGGCCTCGACGATCGCCGGCACCTCGGCCCCGGCGGCGGTGAGCGAGGCGGCGGCGGCCAGCAGCAGCGGGCCGCTGCCCGCCACCACGATCCGCCGCCCGGGCAGCACCAGGCCGGCCTTGAGCATCGCCTGCGCCCCGCCCGCGGTGACCACGCCGGGCAGCGTCCAGCCGGGGAACGGCAGCTGGCGCTCGTAGGCCCCGGTGGCCAGCAGCACGGCGGCGGCCCGCAGGGTGGCCCGGCCGCTGCCGTCGGCGCCGGTGGCGGCGTGCAGGCGCCAGGGCTCGCGCCGCTCCAGCAGGTGGACGTGGTGGTGCGGCAGGTAGGAGATCCGGCCGGCCGCGCGGTGGGCGGCAAGCCGGTCGGCGAGCTCGGCGAAGACCGGCCAGTGGTGGTGCAACCGGTCGGGCCGGGCGGCCCGCAGACCGGGGGCCGGGTGCCGGTAGTACTGGCCGCCGGGTCGGGCCCCGGCGTCGATCAGCGCGCAGCGCAGGCCCTGGTCGGCGGCGGCCACCGCACCGGCGAGGCCGGCCGGGCCTGCGCCGATCACGGCCAGGTCGTACGGGCCGCAGGGGTCCGCGTCAGACGGCGAGGTCGGCATGGCCGTGGCCCTCCTGGGTGGTGACGGTGTCGCCGGGCTCCGCCGGGAGCAGGCACGTGCGCTGGTTGGGACGGCCGTTGACGGTGGCCAGGCAGTCGAAGCAGGCGCCGATCCCGCAGAACGCGCCGCGCGGCCGCCCGGCGCCCCGGGTGCGGCGCCAGGCCACGATGCCCTGGGCCCAGAGTGCGGCGGCGATGGTCTGCCCGGGCAGGGCGGGGATCGGGCGGCCGTCGAACTCGATGGTGTGGGCGGGCTCGGGCTCGGCGGCGGCCAGCCTGGCGGGGGTTCGGCGCATGACGTCCTCGGGATCAGGCGAAGCGGTCGGGACGGAAGGGGGCGGTGTCCACCGGGTCGGCGGTTGACAGTCGGCGCCCGGTGAGCTGCTCGGCGATGAGCAAGCCGGTGACGGGGGCCAGGCCGATGCCGGCGCCCTCGTGACCGCAGGCGTGCAGCAGCCCGGGTGCCCGGGGGTCGGCGCCGATCGCCGGCAGGTGGTCGGGCAGGTAGGGGCGGAAGCCCCGGTAGGCGCGCAGCACCCGGACGTCGGCCAGGAAGGGGAAGAGGGCCGCCGCCTGCCGGGCCAGCCGGCCCAGCGCCGGCGCCGAGACCGTGCGGTCGAAGCCGACCCGCTCCCGGGTCGCGCCGATCAGCACGGTGCCGGACGGAGTGCCCTCGACCACGCCGGAGCTCTGCAGCGCGGCCGAGCCGCTCGCCACATCGGCCACGTAGTCGGCGGCGTAGACCTTGTGCCGCACCACCCGGGGCAGCGGCTCGGTGACCAGCACGAAGCCGCGCCGGGGCAGCACCGGCAGCTCGACGCCGGCCAGCCGGGCGATCTGGCCGCCCCAGGTGCCGGCCGCGTTGACCACTGCGCCGGCGGCCAGCTCGCGGCGGTCGGTGCGCACCCCGCGCACCGCGCCACCTGGCCCGGTGAGCAGTGCGGTGACCCGCTCGCCCAGGTGCAGGGCGGCACCCGCCCGGACGGCGGCGCGCAGCAGGTGGGCGGCGGCCAGGGCGGGCTGCACCTGGGCGTCCTCGGGGTAGTGGAAGCCGCCGGCCAGCCCGGGGGCCAGGTGCGGCTCGTACTCGGCCAGGCGGTCGGCGGTGACCTCGTGGGCGGTGACTCCGGCGGCGCGCTGCTTGGCGGCGAAGGCGGCCAGGGCCAGCTGCCCGGCCGGGTCGGCGGCCACCACCAGGCCGCCCTTGGGCTCGTACTCGAACACCGCGCCGAGTTCGTCGGCGAGCTCCTGCCAGAGCAGCGCGGAGACCTTGGCGAGTTCCAGCTCCGGGCCGGGCTGCTTGTCGGAGAGCAGCAGGTTGCCCTCTCCCGCACCGGTGGTCCCCCCTGCCACCGGGCCGCGGTCGATGACGGCGACCGAGAGCCCGGCGCGGGCGGCATAGAACGCGCAGGCGGCGCCGACGACGCCGGCACCGATCACCACGACGTCGTGGGTTGGTCTTGTGGGCACATCAGTAATATGTCACATGGCGAACCGACCTGCCAAGAGACCCGTGCAACATCCCTGCGGAAGCGCATTTCTGCAATCTTCTGCACGCAGGCAGGCCTTCCCAAGCATCTATGCGCAGACATCCCTGCACAAACGTCTCCGCACAAACGTCTCTGCGCAAACGTCGGTGCCCCGGCCGCCGCAGCGACCGGGGCACCGTGGGGGCACCGGGGCACGTCAGGTGACGTCGTCGTCCACGTGCCCCCAGCCGTCCGCGGGACGCGCGGGCGCCGCCGAGGCGACCGGGGCCGACGAGGCCGGTTCGGGCGCGGAGGCGCCGACCACCTCGGCACCCGCCAGCGCGTCCACCGACAGGTCCAGGTGCGAGGCCTCCTCGTCGGACAGGTCGGCATCCGGGTTGTTGCGGCGCCGGCGCCGGTCGTTGAGCAGCGAGAAGCCGACCGCCACGAAGTACAGCACCCAGATCGGCGAGGCCAGGGCCAGCATGCTGACCGGGTCGGCGCTGGGCGTGGCGACGGCCGCGAAGACCGTGATGGCCATCACCATGCCGCGCCACCAGCCGAGCATCCGCTTGCCGGAGAGCACCCCGGCCATGTTGAGCATCACCAGCAGCAGCGGGAACTCGAAGGCCAGGCCGAAGACCAGCAGCATCCGGGTGGCGATGTTGAGGTAGTTCTCCACCGGCATGATCTGCTGCGCCCCGATCGGGGTGAACGAGCCGAGCACTTCCAGGGTGGTCGGCATCAGCAGGTAGGCGCAGGTGACGCCGCCGAGGAAGAGCGGCGTGCCGAGCGTCAGGAAGGTCAGCGAGTAGCGCTTCTCGTGACTGTGCAGACCCGGTGCCACGAACGCCCACAGCTGGTAGAGCCAGATCGGCACCGCCGCCACCAGACCCGCCAGCAGGCAGACCTTCAGGGTCAGGTTGAACGGCTGGGTGACACCGATCACCGCGATCTGCGCGCAGTGCTTGACCCCGGGCTTGGGTTGTCCGTTCGGCAGGCAGGCGGGCAGCGGGTTCATCAGGAAGTGCAGCAGCTGGTCCTTGAAGAACGCCGCCACGATGGTGCAGACCACCACCGCAAGCACCGCCTTGACCAGCCGGTTCCGCAGTTCGCGCAGATGATCGCCCAGGGACATCCGTCCGTCGGGCGTCTTCGGCGGCTTGGGAGACTTGCTCAACCCCGATCCTCAGAACTCGTTGCGACGCGGCCCGCCGGGCGGCGGCCACGGGACCATCCGGTCGAGCGCGGTCAGCGCTCGCGGCCGGCGGATGGCTCGGCGACCGGCCGGGCAGTGGTGCTGTCACCGGGCGCGGCCTTGATGAGCCGGGCCGGTCCGGCGTCCGCCGCGGGGGCGGCCTCCCGGTTGTACTCCTCACGCAGCGCGGCGGTCTCGGCCTTGAGGATGCGCATCGACCGCCCCGCGGACCGGGCGAGGTCGGGCAGCCGCTTGGCGCCGAAGAAGATCGCCGCCATCGCGATGATGATGAGGAAAGCCAGGACTCTGCCCATGGGCGACTACCTACTTCCGGACGAGAGCTGCACCGAGGCCACAGCAGAGCCTAACCCGCGCGCCTCGGCGGCAGGAGACCCCCGGTGGTCACCAGCAGGTGAAGTCGCGGGATCGACGGCTGCCGTTCACCGGGCGGCGGCGGACGCCGAGAGCTCCTCGGCCGCGCTCGCCAGCGCCCGTGAGGCCGCGTCGACCTGCCGGGCCAGCCCCCGCACGTTCACCCACACCCGCATCGCGAGCACGCCCAGCACCAGCAGGCCCACGGTGGCCAGGCCGACCACCGCCAGCAGAACCCAGGTCATGTCCCGTCACCTCTCGATCGGCACGAGCCGCATCGTTGACACTCCGGCGCGGGTCAGCGCCTCGACGATCTTCTCTCCGGCCGGCTTGCGCACCGCGGCGCCGCACTCCGGACAGGTGAAGCCGTAGAAGGTGCGCTCCTTGGTGGCGCCCAGCGCCAGCCGGAACGCCCCCACCGGCAGCTCCACCTTCTCCCGGCACTGCGAGCAGTAGACCTTGAACCTGGTCCCCGCTTCGCCCGCCGCGTCCTCCTCGGTCACTCGGCGGCCTCGTAGCCCGCCAGCGCCGCCCGGGCCGCCGCGCGCGCCTGCTCGGCCAGCGGCGCGGGCCGGACGATCCGCCCGTCGGCGCCGAGGCGCAGCGCCAGGGTGCGCAGTCCGGACGGGTCGGAGCTGCGCAGGGTGATCCGCAGCCCGCCGTCGGGCAGTTCCTCCGCCGTGTCGTGGGTGTAGTACTCGGCCACCCAGCGCCCGCCGGGGCCGACCTCCACCACCACCTCGGGGTCGTCCGCCGCCGGGTTCACCAGCCCCTGGGAGAGGTCCCGCGGCTCCAGCCGGGGCGGGTCCGCGGGCTCGTCCAGCACCTTGATCTCGGCCACCCGGTCCAGCCGGAAGAGCCGGCGGTCCTCCGAGGTGCGGCACCAGCCGTCCAGGTAGGTGTGGCCCTCGGTGAGCAGCCGGATCGGGTCCACCTCGCGCTCGGTCATGCCGCCGCGCCCGTGCGAGTAGTAGCGCAGCCAGATGCGGCGGCCCTCGCTGAGCGCCCGGTCGATGTCGGCGAAGACCTGGCCCTCGGCCTCGAAGGTCACCCCGACCCGGGCACTGCCCTCGGCGGTCTCCCCCGCCGCGTTCTCGATCTTGACGACCGCGCGGGTGAGCGCCTGCCGGTCGCGGTCCCGCAACCCGGGCAGCGAGGCCACGGCGCGGGCGGCGACCAGCAGTGCGGTGGCCTCGTCGGCGGCCAGCCGCAGCGGCTGGGCCACGTCGTCGACGTTGTGCCACCAGATCCGCTCGCCGTCGGTGTCGATGTCCAGCAGGTCGCCGCCGCGGAAGCTGGTGCCGCACATCGGCAGCACGTTGAGGTCGGCGATCAGCTCCCGCTCGCTGATCCCGAAGGCCCGGGCCACCTCGGCGACTTCGGCGCCGGGCCGCTCGCGCAGGTAGGTGACCAGCGAGAGCATCCGCCGGGTCTGGTCGATCGCGTTGCTCATGCGGCCGCCTCGCTTCGCTCGTCAGGCGCTTCGCACAATGCGCACCTTCTCGTGATCCTTCCCCAGCCTCCGGCCGGGGCCGCCGCCGTGCTTCGCCCGCTCATGCCTGCTCCCCCTCGACAACGCCTGCCCGCACGGCGGGTCCGGCCACCGCGCGCAGCCGCTCGATCAGCTCGGCACGCAGTTCCTGCGGCGCCAGCACCACCACGTCAGCACCGTACTCGGACAGGTCCGCGGCCAGGCCGCGCCCGTACGGAATCTCCAACTCGTCCCATTCGCAGTCGACTTGACGCTGGGCAAGCGCCTTGGCGCGCAACGGGTAGGCGGAACCGCCGCGCACCTTCACGGTGGCCGTGGCGGTCGCCCCCTCCCCGGCGAACCGGGCCACCGTGGCGCGCACGTCCACGTGCTCGGGCACCGGCGCGGTGAACGCGCCCTGCCGGGACCGCACCTTGCCCGCGATCCGGCTCAGCCGGAACACCCGGGAGGCGCCGCGGTCCCGGTCCCAGCCGGCCAGGTACCAGTGGCCGCGCCAGCACTCCAGCGCCCAGGGCTCCACCGACCGCGGCTCCACCACCGCGGCACCCGCCTTGCGGTAGTCGAAGCTCACCGGCCGCCGGTCCCGCGCCGCCAGCAGCAGCGGCTCGAACGCGGCCTCCCGCACCGGGATGTAGGGCTCCAGCGCGGTGCCCGCCGGTGCCTCGGTGTAGGGCACCCCGGCGGCCCGCAGCTTCTGCAGCGCGCCACTGGCCGCGCCGGACAGCCGGGCCTGCTGCCAGACCTTGGCAGCCAGGCTCAGCGCGGCCGCCTCCTCGGCGTCCAGCGCGATCTCCGGCAGCCGGTTGCGGTCCGGGCGGGCGAGGTAGCCGGCCTCGCCGTCCAGGGTGTTCTCGTCGACGTCGATCACCAGCCCGAGCTCGCGCAGATCGTCCTTGTCCCGCTCGAACATGCGGTTGAAGGCGTCCTCGCTGCCCTGCGCCCAGGCCTCCCGGTAGGCCTCGATGGACTCCCGCAGCTCCCGCTTGGAGAGCGGTCGTCTGGTGTTCATCAGGCACAGGGCGAGATTCATCAGCCGCTCTGCCTTGGCGATCGCCATCGCTGACCCTTCATAGTCGACCCGTACCGGTGACCCCGGCGGCCTCGACCGTACCGGTAGCGGGACCCGCGGCGAAAGCCGAGGCGGCGGCACCGGGCTCGCACCCGCCACCGCCGCCCCGCGACCGGTCGGGATCCGGTCGGACCGTCAGACCGGAACGGTCAGACGTTGATCAGGTCGACCACGAAGATCAGGGTCGAACCCGCCGGGATCAGCGGGCTCGGCGACTGGTTGCCGTAGGCCTTGTGGGCGGGGATGACCAGCTTGCGGCGGCCGCCGACCTTCATGCCCTGGACGCCCTCGTCCCAGCCCTTGATGACCCGGCCCTTGCCCAGCGGGAACTTGAAGGTCTGGCCGCGGTTCCAGGAGGCGTCGAACTCCTCGCCGGTCTCGAAGGTGACACCCGCGTAGTGCACCTCGACCATGTCGCCGGCCTTGGCCTCGGCGCCGGTGCCGACCTCGATGTCGGTGATCTCCAGCTCCTTCGGGGCCGGGCCCTCGGGGAAGTCGATCTCCGGCTTGGTCTTCTGGCTCACAACTGCCTCATCTCATCGTCACTACAACAACAGGACGGCGGACCTCCGCCGGTAAGGCTCCCTCGGGAACCACCGTACGGCCGTCCGCCGCCCACATTGATCAGACCCGGCTGGGGTACCCCCTTCCGAAGGATGGGGCGGGTCGCCCGGCCGGTCGGCCCCTATCTTGTCATCCCTGGGGCGGCTGGCCGATCCCGGCGTCCAGGATGTCCACCACGAAGGTCAGCGAGGCGTTGGCCGGAATGTTGCTGCCCTGCGGCGGGTTCGCGCCGTAGGCCTGGGCCGCCGGGATCTCCAGCTCGATCCGGCTGCCGACGTTCTGGCCCGCCACGCCCTTGTCCCAGCCCTGGATCACGTTGCCGCCGCCGACCACGAAGCCGAACGCGGTCTTCTTGTCCAGCGAGGAGTCGAACTCCTTGCCGTCCTTCAGGGTCACGCCGGTGTACTGCACGATCACCAGCTCGCCGTTCTCGACCTTGGGACCCTTGCCCTGGATCAGCACCGCGGTCTTCAGGTCGCTCGGATCGGCCGCGTTCGCCGGCGGGGTGATGGTGTCGGCCTTGCCGTCGCCGTTCACCTTGACCGCCGCGAAGTCGGCCGGCGGCGGCGTCACGTCGCCGCTCACCCGGGCGCCCGGCGAGTTCACCCGCTGGATGTCGATCACGATCACCATGTCGTCCTTCGGCCCCAGGCCCATCTTCGGGTTGCCCTGGTCGCCGAAGCCGGCCGCCGGCGGGGCCACCACCAGCAGCCTGGTGCCCGCCTTCTGGCCCATCACCGAGGAATCCAGGGCCGGGATCAGGTTGCCCAGGCCCGCCTGGAACAGCTGCGGCTTGCCCTGGTCCTGGTCGTAGGTGCCCGGGATGTCCTTGCCGGTCGTCCAGTCCTTGGCGGTGTAGGTGGCCGAGATCCAGTCGCCCTTGTTGACCTTGGCGCCGTCGCCCTGGCTCAACGGCTTCACCACGAAGGAGCCGTCCGACTTCTGCGAGGGCAGCGTGATGTCCGCCTTCTTGCCGAAGTCACCGGAGACCTGCGGCAGCACCTTGGCGTCCGTCTTGATCGGCGGCACCGGGTCCTTGGTCGGGGTCTGGCTCGGCTGGCTGGTCGCGGAGTCCGCGGCCGTGCTCTTGGAGTCACTGCCCTTGTTCACCACGTAGAGACCGATGCCGCTGCCGACCAGCAGCACCGCCAGCACCACGCCCAGCACCACACCGAGCTTCCCGCCGCTGCCCACGTTCTCGTAGTCGGCCTCGGAGGTCGTCTGCTGCTTGCGCACCGTCGACGCGAAGACCTGCGGCTCGTCCGACTTCGGGGCGGCCGGGCCCGGCACGTCCGTTCCCGGCTCCGACCAGCCCGCCTGTTGGGCGAGAATCGCCGGCGGAACCACGATCGACTCGCGCCCCGCGATCGATGCCCCGGGCCCTGAGACCACCGGGTCGGCGAGCGGCCCGCTCGGGCTGTCGGCCTCGGTCGGGTCCGACGGATTCTCAGCCATTTCTCCCCATCCTCGCCATTTGGATCACTGAACGCCGTGCGAATCGCCAGCAGTATGGCAGCTTGCCATGAGGGCGGGCACTCATCAGGTGTTCATGACACACCAGGAGTACCCGCCCGCGTGACAGCTCGCGCACCACGGTGGACGTCCGCGGCTACACAGCTTCCAGGATGTCGATCACGAAGACCAGGGTCGAGTTCGCAGGGATACCGTTCTGTGCCTGTCCGCCGTAGCCCAGGGACGGCGGGATCACCAGCTCCACCCGGCTGCCCACCGGCTGACCCACCAGCCCCTTGTCCCACCCGGCGATCACGCTGCCGGTGCCGATCTGCAACACCTGCGCCCCGCCGTGGCTCCACGACGAGTCGAACTGCTGGCCGTTGCTCCACAGCACCCCGGTGTACTGCAGCACCACCGACTGACCGGCCTGCACCGGCTTGCCGTCACCCTTGATCAGCACATTGACCTGCAGGTCCGACGGCGCGGGCGTGTTCGGCGGGATCGTGATCGTCGGCGCGGCCTTGCCGTTGTCCTTCACCTGCGGCTGGTTCGCGGCCGGCTGGGTCATCGTCCCCGTCACCACCGAGTCCTGCGGCACCGTCTGCACGATGTCCAGCGCGAACACCACGGTGTCGTCCTTGCCCACCCCCAGCTGCTGGTTGGTGTTGCTGCCGAACGCCGCCGACGGCGGCGCCACCACCAGCACCCGGGTGCCCACCTTCTTGCCCACCACGGTCTCGTCGAACGCCGGCACCAACTGCCCGGTCCCCGCCTGGTACAGCTGCGGCTTCGCACCCGCGTCATAGGAACCCGCGACGTCCTTGCCCGTCGTCCAGTCCTTCGCCGTGTAACCGACCGTCACCCAGTCGCCCCGGCCCACCGTCGGCCCGTCCCCCTCGACCGCGGTGGTCACCACGAACTGGCCGGTCGGCTTCCCCGACGGCAGGGTGATGGCGGCCTTGCTGCCCACCGGCCCGCTGACGGTCGGCATCGGGGACGCCGACCCCACCGGAGTCGGCACCGAGGGCGCCGACGACGTGGGCACCGGCGACGGCCCGCTCTTCACGGGCGAACTGCTGCTGCACGCGGCCAGCAGCACCATCGGCAGGAGAACGAGCAACCCGACTCTGCGGCGCACGGCGACCTCACTGTCAGTCACATTTACGGATCAGTAAACGTGACCAGACTAGGGCCGGCGTGCCCCGCCCTCGGGGAGGACGGGGCACGCCGGCCGGAGAAAGGGATCACATTCCGGCGATCAGCTTCTCCACCCGCTCGTCCACCGAGCGGAACGGGTCCTTGCAGAGCACCGTCCGCTGCGCCTGGTCGTTCAGCTTCAGGTGCACCCAGTCCACCGTGAAGTCACGGCGCTGCTCCTGCGCCCGGCGGATGAAGTCCCCGCGCAACCGGGCCCGGGTCGTCTGCGGCGGCACCGACTTGGCCTCGAAGACCTTCAGATCGGTGGTCACCCGCTTGGCCTGCCCCTTGCCCTGCATCAGGTAGAAGAGCCCGCGGCGGCGGTGGATGTCGTGGTACGCCAGGTCGATCTGCGCGATCCGCGGGTTCGACATGCTCATCTGGTGCTTCTCCCGGTACCGCTCGATCAACTGGTACTTCATGATCCAGTCGATCTCGGTCCCGGCCCGGGACAGGTCCTCGGTGCGCACCGCCTCCAACGTGCGGCCCCACAGCTCCAGCACCCGGCCCACCGTGCCCTCGTTCAGCCCCTTGCGGTCGGCGAACTCCACCGCCTTCGCGTAGTACTCCTCCTGGATCTCCAGGGCGCTCGCCTCCCGGCCGTTGGCCAGGCGCACCTGGTGGCGGCCCGTCAGGTCGTGGCTGACCTCGCGGATCGCCCGGATCGGGTTCTCCAGCGTCAGGTCGCGCATCACCACCCCGGCCTCGATCAGCCGCAGCACCAGGTCCGTCGCGCCCACCTTCAGCAGCGTGGTGGTCTCCGACATGTTGGAGTCGCCGACGATCACGTGCAGCCGGCGGTAGCGCTCGGCGTCCGCGTGCGGCTCGTCCCGGGTGTTGATGATCGGACGGGACCGGGTGGTCGCCGAGCTGACGCCCTCCCAGATGTGCTCCGCCCGCTGGCTCACGCAGAACACCGCGCCGCGCGGGGTCTGCAGCACCTTGCCCGCGCCGCAGATCAGCTGACGGGTCACCAGGAACGGGATCAGCACGTCCGCCAACCGGGAGAACTCGCCGTGCCGCGCCACCAGGTAGTTCTCGTGGCAGCCGTAGGAGTTGCCGGCCGAGTCGGTGTTGTTCTTGAACAGGTAGACGTCCCCGGCGATGCCCTCCTCGTGCAGCCGCCGCTCGGCGTCCACCAGCAGACCCTCCAGGATCCGCTCGCCGGCCTTGTCGTGCGTCACCAGCTCGACGACGTCATCGCACTCCGGGGTGGCGTACTCGGGGTGCGAACCGACGTCCAGATACAGGCGAGCGCCATTGCGCAGGAACACATTGCTGCTGCGGCCCCAGGAAACTACGCGGCGGAAGAGGTACCTGGCCACCTCGTCCGGAGACAGACGCCGTTGTCCCCGGAACGTACACGTGACGCCGTACTCGTTCTCCAGCCCGAAAATTCGGCGGTCCATGCAGGGACTTTACGCTTCCGGGGGCCCTCTGAAACCGTTTCCGCCACGCCAATCGAAGCACGATCCGACGGATGCCGAAATCCCCCGGACAAACGGGCGCGGCGGTGGGGTGCGGCGCGCTCGGCACCGCACCCCACCGCCGCCCGGGCCTACTCGTCCTCGGTCGACTCCGGCTCCGCCAGGTCGGCATCCGCCGCCGCGGCCGACTCCTGGCTCAGCAGCCGGCTCAGCTGCGGGCCCAGGATCCGCTTGAACTTGCGCTGCTGCGGGCGCACCCGGTCCAGCACGGCCACCTCCAGCTGCTCCGGCGTCAGCGCCCGGGGCGTGCCGCCGTTCGGGTCGCGGGCCAGCGAGTCCACGGCCAGCTTCAGCGCCTCGGCCAGGCTCATGCCCACCTGGTGGCGCTGCCCCAGGTAGTTCCCGATCTGGTCGGCGTTGCCACCGACCACCACCGAGTTCTTCTCGTCCACCACCGAACCGTCCGGGGTGAGCCGGTAGATCTGGTCGTCCTCCGGGGTCCGGCCGACCTCGGCGACGATCAGCTCCACCTCGTACGGCTTCTCGCCGACCGAGGAGAAGATGGTGCCCAGCGTCTGGGCGTAGACGTTGGCCAGCCCACGGGCCGTCACGTCGGCCCGGTCGTAGGAGTATCCACGCAGGTCGGCGTAGCGCACGCCACCGATCCGCAGGTTCTCGAACTCGTTGTAGCGGCCGACCGCCGCGAACGCGATCTTGTCGTAGATCTCGGACACCTTGTGCAGCGCCCGGGAGGTGTTCTCGGCCACGAAGACGATGCCGTCGGCGTAGGTGAGCACGACCACGCTGCGGCCGCGCGCGATGCCCTTGCGGGCGTACTCCGCGCGATCCGCCATGGCCTGCTGGGGCGAGACGTAGAACGGTGTGGACACCGGCGGTCGTCCCTTCTGGTTCGGGCTCCCGCGGCCCCGCTGCGGGGTGCCGGGAGCGGTGGCGGACTACTGGAGCGGGGCCTGCGGGCCGTCGGGGCGGATGCGGCGGTCATCGGTGATCGACACCGCGATCCGCGACACCTCCTCCTCGGAGAGCCTGCGGATGCCCTCGTCGGTGATCAGGGTGACGATCGGGAAGATCTTGCGGGCCAGGTCCGGGCCGCCGGTGGCGGAGTCGTCGTCGGCCGCGTCGTAGAGCGCCTGGACCACCAGGACGGCGGCCTGGTCGGCCGTCAGGTCCGGGCTGTAGAGCTTCTTCAGCGAGCCCCGGGCGAAGACCGAGCCGGAGCCGGTGGCGGCGAAGTTGCGCTCCTCGGAGCGGCCGCCGGTGACGTCGTAGGTGAAGATCCGGCCGCGCCCGAGGTCCAGGTCGTAGCCGGCGAACATCGGCACCACGGCCAGGCCCTGCATCGCCATGCCCAGGTTGCCCCGGATCATCGTGGTCAGCCGGTTGGCCTTGCCCTCCAGGGAGAGCACGGTGCCCTCGATCTTCTCGTAGTGCTCCAGCTCCAGCTGGAACAGGCGCACCATCTCGACCGCCAGGCCCGCGGTGCCGGCGATGCCGACCGCGCTGTACTCGTCGGCCGGGAAGACCTTCTCGATGTCACGCTGGGCGATCACGTTGCCCATGGTGGCCCGGCGGTCACCCGCGATCACCACACCGCCGTCGAAGACCGCGGCCACGATGGTGGTGCCGTGCGGCGCCTCCACGGTCACACCGGCCGGGAGCGCCCGGCGCCCGGGGAGGAGCTCAGGCGAGTGCTCAGCCAGGAACTCCATGAAGGAGGAATGTCCGGGGGTGAGGAAGGCAGCCGGTAGACGCCCGGTGCCACGAGTGTTGGCTTCCACACGATTCCTTCCAGGTAGTCGGCAGCCCGCCGGAGCGCGTCGGGCCGATCCTTCATCTGCCCCAGCGCCGCGTTGCACGCGAAACAGAGGATGCCACGGACCCTACCCGTTTCGTGGTCGTGATCCACATGCTCGGCCCGACTGTCCTGACAGATCGGACAGAGGTGGCACTGGTCCCGGAGCATTGCCTGAAGGTCTGCCTCGGAGAGGCCGTACTTTCGGCGAAAATAGCTTTCACGGTTCCGTGCCGCCGTACACGTTTTGCAGTAGGCCGCAAGGCCACTGACCTGACTGGCGTTCCGATCCCATTCGGCATGCGGCTTGATCTGCTCGCACTTCGCACACCGCTTGTGCCCTTCGGGCACTTCGACGCGCGGCCGCGGGACTTTCCCCTTCGCCCGCTGCCGCGCGTCGTAGTACTGCGCCGAGCACGCACGGCAATACGCCTGAAGACCGCTCTTCATCGACCTATTGCGTGCGAACGACTCACGCTCGAGCCATTGCTGGCACTTGCTGCACCAGGCTCGACTTTCCAAATCGGACATTCAGGACTATTGCCCACCTTTCTGAACAAAGCCCCTCACGAAATCCTCGGCATTGGACTCGAGCACTTCATCGATTTCGTCCAGCACCGCGTCCACGTCGTCGTTCAGCTTGTCCTGGCGCTCCTTGAGCTCGTCGGACTGCTGGGCCTCCGCGGCCTGCTCTTCGGTCTCCTCGGTGGCGCGGTTGGCCCGCTGCTGACCGCCGCCGGTGTCCTTGGTCGCCATGCCCCTCACCCCTTCGCATCGTCGGTCGGTAGTACTGGTGGAACGTCCGGGCCCCACCAGGATGATTCCCCGTCAGCCAACCTTTCACTCAAGGTAGCGGATCACTCACCCACCGGAGAGGACCCGGACCAGGTCCTCGGCGGTGCGGCAGCGGTCCAGCAGGTCCTTGACGTGGCTGCGGGTGCCGCGCAGTGGCTCCAGGGTGGGCACCCGCTGCAGCGAGTCGCGGCCGGGCAGGTCGAAGATCACCGAGTCCCAGGAGGCCGCGGCGACGTGCTCCGCGTACTGCTCCAGGCAGCGGCCGCGGAAGTAGGCCCTGGTGTCGTCCGGCGGCTCGTGGACGGCGCGCAGCACCTCGTCCTCGGTCACCAGGCGCTCGAACCGCCCGCGGGCGACGAGCCGGTTGTAGAGCCCCTTCTCGGGCCGCACGTCGCTGTACTGCAGGTCGACAAGGTGCAGCCGGGGGTTGTCCCAGTCGAGCCCGTCACGCTGCCGGTAGCCCTCCAGCAGCTCCCGCTTGGCGATCCAGTCGAGCTGCCGGGACAGGCTCATCGGGTCGCGTTCCAGCCGGGAGAGCACGTCCTCCCAGCGGATCAGCACGTCCTTGGTCTGCTCGTCGGCGTCGTGGCCGTAGCGGTCCTCGACGAACTTGCGGGCCAGCTCGTAGTACTCCATCTGGAGCTGGACGGCGGTGAGCTTGCGGCCGTTGCGCAGCGTGACGAGGTGCTGCAGCGAGGGGTCGTGGGAGACCCGGTGCAGGGTGCGGACCGGTTGGTCGACGGCGAGGTCGACGGCGATGAATCCGGCCTCGATCATGGAGAGTACCAGTGAGGTGGTGCCGAGCTTGAGGTAGGTGGAGATCTCCGAGAGGTTGGCGTCGCCGATGATGACGTGCAGCCGGCGGTACTTCTCGGCGTCGGCGTGCGGTTCGTCGCGGGTGTTGATGATGGGCCGCTTGAGCGTGGTTTCGAGGCCCACCTCCACCTCGAAGTAGTCGGCGCGCTGGCTGATCTGGAAGCCGTGGGCGGCGCCGTCCTGGCCGATGCCGACCCGGCCGGAGCCGGTGACGACCTGGCGGGAGACGAAGAACGGGGTGAGGTGGCGGACGATGTCGGCGAACGGGGTGGCCCGCTGCATCAGGTAGTTCTCGTGGGTGCCGTAGGAGGCGCCCTTGTTGTCGGTGTTGTTCTTGTAGAGATGGATGTTCTGCCCGTTGGGCAGTTCCAGGGCGCGGGCAGCCGCCTCGGCCATGATCCGCTCGCCGGCCTTGTCCCAGAGCACGGCGTCGCGCGGGTTGGTGACCTCGGGCGAGCTGTACTCGGGGTGGGCGTGGTCGACGTAGAAGCGGGCGCCATTGGTGAGGATGATGTTGGCCAGGCCGATGTCCTCGTCGGTGAGCTGGCTGGCGTCCGCGACTTCGCGGGCGAGGTCGAACCCGCGCGCGTCGCGCAGCGGGTTCTCCTCCTCGAAGTCCCAGCGGGCGCGACGCGCCCGGTGCATCGCCGCCGCGTAGGCGTTGACGATCTGGGACGAGGTGAGCATGGCGTTGGCATTGGGGTGGCCGGGTACGGAGATGCCGTACTCGGTCTCGATGCCCATCACGCGCCTTACGGTCATCCGGCCCTCCTTGCCCGGTGCTGCCCGTCGCCCCGCCGGGTGGCGGGACGCCGACGTCCCTGGGGTGGCACCGCGGCTGACGGAGCGTCGGGGCCGTCAGCCGCGGTTGGTGCGGGCGGCGGGTTAGAGGTACTGCCCGGTGTTCGCCACGGTGTCGATGGAACGGCCGGACTCGGCGCCCTGCTTGCCGGTGACCAGGGTGCGGATGAAGACGATCCGCTCGCCCTTCTTGCCGGAGATCCGGGCCCAGTCGTCCGGGTTGGTGGTGTTGGGCAGGTCCTCGTTCTCCTTGAACTCGTCCACGCAGGCGGCGAGCAGGTGGGAGACGCGCAGGCCGCGCTGCCCGTGGTCGAGGAAGTCCTTGATCGCCATCTTCTTGGCCCGGTCCACGATGTTCTGGATCATGGCGCCGGAGTTGAAGTCCTTGAAGTAAAGGACTTCCTTGTCGCCGTTGGCGTAGGTGACCTCCAGGAAGCGGTTCTCCTCGGTCTCACCGTACATCCGCTCGACCACCGACTGGATCATGGCGGCGACGGTGGCGTCCAGCGAGCCGTCGTGCTCCTTGAGGTCGTCGGGGTGGAACGGCAGCGAGCTCTTCAGGTACTTGGAGAAGATGTCCTTGGCGGCCTCGGCGTCCGGGCGCTCGATCTTGATCTTGACGTCGAGACGTCCGGGCCGCAGGATCGCCGGGTCGATCATGTCCTCGCGGTTGGAGGCGCCGATCACGATGACGTTCTCCAGGCCCTCGACACCGTCGATCTCGGCGAGCAGCTGGGGGACGATGGTGTTCTCCACGTCCGAGCTGACGCCGGAGCCGCGGGTGCGGAAGAGCGACTCCATCTCGTCGAAGAAGACGATGACCGGGGTGCCCTCGCCGGCCTTCTCACGGGCCCGCTGGAAGACCAGGCGGATCTGCCGCTCGGTCTCGCCGACGTACTTGTTGAGCAGCTCGGGGCCCTTGATATTGAGGAAGTAGCTCTTGCCCTGCGGCTGCCCGGTGACCTCGGCGACCTTCTTGGCGAGCGAGTTGGCCACCGCCTTGGCGATCAGCGTCTTGCCGCAGCCGGGCGGGCCGTAGAGCAGCACGCCCTTCGGCGGGCGCAGCTCGTACTCCTTGAAGAGGTCGGCGTGCAGGTAGGGCAGCTCGACCGCGTCGCGGATCTGCTCGATCTGGGCGCCGAGGCCGCCGATCTGCCGGTAGTCGATGTCCGGGACCTCTTCGAGGACGAGCTCCTCGACCTCGGCCTTGGGCACGACCTCGTAGACGTGGCCGGAGCGGGGGTCCATCAGCAGGGCGTCGCCGGCGCGCAGGTTGACCCCGCGCAGCGAGTCGGCGAGGCGCACCACGCGCTCCTCGTCGGTGTGGCCGAGGACCAGCGCGCGTTCGCCGTCCTCGAGCACCTCCTTGAGGGTGACCAGTTCGCCCACGGATTCGAAGTCGAAGGCGTCGACGACGTTCAGCGCCTCGTTGAGCAGCACTTCCTGGCCGCGCTGGAGCTCGTCCAGGTCGATGGCGGGGCTGACGTTGACGCGGAGCTTGCGGCCTCCGGTGAAGATGTCGGCGGTGCCGTCCTCGTTCTTGGTGAGGAAGGTGCCGAATCCGGCGGGGGGCTGGGCGAGCCGGTCGACTTCCTCCTTGAGGGCCACGATCTGGTCGCGGGCCTCGCGCAAGGTGGCGGCGAGTCGCTCGTTCTGGGCGGTCACGCCGGCCAGGTTGGTCTGGAGCTCGACGATGCGGTCCTCGAGGACCCTCGAAGAGCGCGGGGCTTCGGCCAGCTTGCGACGCAGCACGGCGATCTCCTGCTCCAGGTACGAGACCTGTGCGGCCTCGTCGGAACCACGGGCGGGCTTTCCGGCACTGCGGTTGTAGTCGTCATCGTGGGCTGCCACGGTCCTCACCTCCTCCGGGGAGCGGGATGCTTCCAGACCCTACCTGTACCAGGGGTCGTGTAAACCCCTAGATCAAGAAAGACGGAAGGGGTGTGTCCGATCTTCACCCGAGTGTGCTTCCCCTCTGGCAGGTGGATACCCACCGCACACGCCCGGAAAGCGGCCGGGAGGTAGGGTCGAGCGAGTCAATACCCGATCGTGACCGTTGTGTAGGCAGGAACCGATGTCAGTGACCAGTGGGGCGGAAGCCGCCGAGCCGCTCGAAGTGTGGATCGATCAGGACCTGTGCACCGGCGACGGGATCTGCGTGCAGTACGCGCCCGAGGTCTTCGAACTGGACATCGACGGGCTGGCCTATGTGAAGGGCGAGGACGACGAGTTGCGCCAGCAGCCGGGCGAGACGGCGCCGGTTCCGCTGACGCTGCTTCAGGACGTGGTCGACTCGGCGCGGGAGTGCCCGGGCGACTGCATCCACGTCCGCCGGGTCTCGGACCGGGTGGAGGTGTACGGCCCGGACGCCGACTAGCGCCCGGGGGCCGTTCGACTGCTGACGTCCCGTCAGTACTGCGTCGGGTCAGGTGGTGGCGGACGGGACGCTGTGCTCGGTGCGGGTGAAGGCGTCCCCGTGCCGGGTCCAGTCGAGTTGCACGGTGAGGTCCGGGCAGCAGCGCGGTACGTCGGCGGTGGAGTAGCCCCGGGCCTGGGCGGTGATGGTGCCGTCGGCGCGCAGGGCGAGCCCGGTGACGGTGTAGTCCTGGTGCCAGTCGACCAGGACGTCGTGCACCCGGGGGGTGCCGCCGGGGCCGGCGGTGATGACGAAGACGCCGTCGGGTGCCGCACCGGCGCCGGCCGCGCAGTGGGCGGCGGCGACGGTGGCGGGGGTGCCGTCGCCGAGGTCGGCGGCGAAGCTGAGGGTGACGGTGGCGGGCAGTGGCCCGCAGTCGAGCGGCAGGGCCGCCTTGGCGGCGTCGGGCGCGGCACCGGCGGGCAGGGCCTTGGGGGCGCCGCCGCCGGCCGCCGGGGCGGGGTCCGCGGCGCTGAGGTGGGCGCTGGGGGCGGCAGCCATGGTGGCGGTCACCAGGGCGGCGCAGCCGGCCGCGACCGCGAGCCAGCGCCAGGGTCCGGAGCGGGCCGCCGGCCCGGGCCGGGAGGTGTGGTCCGCGACGTCCGCTGCGCTGGGCAAAAGGGGTCCCCTCCACCGGCCGGGTGTCTGTGTGTGGGGAGCATCGTCGCACATCAGTGGTAGTGCGTACGAATGGGACTCGGACCGGCCGGGCGGGGCCTGACGCACTGAAGGCCCATCGGGTCCCGATGGGCCTTCAGGTGGACCGGCGGCGGTCTCAGTCCTGGTCGATGACCGGGGTGGCGGCCTTGGCGGCGGCCCGGGCGGCGGCGCGCTCGGCCAGGCTGGGCTTCGGCTTGTCGTTGTCGAAGTCCTCGCCGTAGGCGCCCTTGGCCGGACGGCGCTGGCGCATCGGCGGCTCGACGCCGTCGGCGAGTCGGCGGCTGGTGAGCAGGAAGCCGGTGTGGCCGATCATGCGGTGGTCGGGCCGGACCGCGAGGCCTTCGAGGTGCCAGGTGCGGACCATGGTCTCCCAGGCCTGCGGCTCGTTGAAGGCGCCGTGCTCGCGCAGGGCCTCGACGGTGCGCGACAGCTGCGTGGTGGTGGCCACGTAGCAGCAGATGAGGCCACCGGGGACGAGTGCCTTGGCGGCGACGTCCAGGCACTCCCAGGGGGCCAGCATGTCGAGGATGACCCGGTCGACGTCGGTCTCGACCAGGTTGTCCTGGAGGTCACCCACGGTGAGCTTCCAGGCCGGGTGCGGGCCGCCGAAGTAGCGCTCGACGTTGCCCCGGGCGATGTCCGCGAAGTCCTGGCGGCGCTCGTAGGAGGCGAGCAGGCCGGTGTCACCCACGGCGCGCAGCAGGTAGGTCGAGAGCGCGCCGGAGCCGACGCCGGCCTCGACCACCCGGGCGCCGGCGAAGATGTCGGCCATGGCCAGGATCTGCCCCGCGTCCTTGGGGTAGATGACGGCCGCACCGCGCGGCATGGACAGGACGTAGTCGGGGAGCAGGGGTCGCAGCGCGAGGTAGGGCACGTTTCCCGTGGTGCGAACCACGGTGCCCTCGGGGGCGCCGATCAGTTCGTCGTGCGGGAACGCACCCTTGTGGGTGTGGTAGTTCTTCCCGGCTTCGAGCGTGAACGTGTAGTGACGGCCCTTGGGGTCGGTCAGCTGAACCTGGTCCCCGACCTTGAATGGCCCCCGCCTGCGGGTGGCACCGGTCGGTTCGGACATGCGGACAATCCTATAGCGAATCGGGTGCGGCCCCGGACCACGGCCGTTCCCGGCCCACTGCGGCCTAGCGGCGGGTGAGCACCGCGCTGAGCCGGCGCTCCACGTCGGCGACGGCCAGCACCCCGTAGACGCCGCCGTCCGGGTTGACCACCAGGTACTCGCTGGCGGGGTTGGCCCGCAGCGCGGCGAGCAGGTGTTCGCCGTCCAGGTCGACGGCGAGCCGCAGTCCGGGCTCCAGAGTGCGGGCCAGGGAGCCGGCGGCCACCCAGGGGCGGCGGTGTTCCGGCACCTGGAGCACGGCGGCCTCCTTGACCAGGGCGATCGGGTCGCCGTGGCCGTCGCTGATCACCACGGCGCCGGCCTGGGCCTCGCGGGCCCGGCGCAGCGCCTCGGCGAGCGGGGTGTCGGCGGTGACCTGGACGGCGCGCCGGCTGAGGTCGCGCACGCCCAGCCGGGGCAGCGCCTCCTTGAGGCGGGCGTTGCGGACCGCGGTGCCGGCGCCGCTCCAGATCACCACGGCGAGGAACGCGGCCAGGCTGGTGTTCAGCAGCGACTCGCCGGTGCCGGGCCGTCCGCCGTGCTGGGCGTCGCCGTAGAGCGGCAGGCCGAAGAGCACCACCAGGGCGAGCACCCGGCCGCTCCAGGCGGCGGCCACGGTGCCGGTCATCGGCCGTCCGGTGACGCCCCAGACGACGGCGCGCAGCATCCGGCCGCCGTCCAGCGGCAGGCCGGGCAGCAGGTTGAAGACGGCCACCACCAGGTTGGCCACGGTGAGGCCGGCGAGCAGCACGCCCGGCACGGTGTCGAACCGGACCAGGTCGGTGAGCAGCCAGCAGATGCCGCCGATGGCCAGCGAGAGCAGCGGGCCGACGAAGGCGAGCCAGAACTCCCGACCGGGGGTCTCGGCCTCCTTCTCGATCTCCGAGACGCCGCCGAAGAACTGCAGTTGGATCCGCCGGACGCCGAGCCGGTAACGCAGCGCGACCAAGGTGTGGGCGAGTTCGTGGATCAGCACGGAGCCGTAGAAGGCGACGGCGAAGCAGAAGGCGATCAGGTAGCGGGTGAAGCCGAGGTCGGGGAGGACGTCGGCGAGCTGCCGGCCGAACAGCCAGGTGATCAGCGCGGCGATCAGGAACCAGGACGGGCCGACGTAGACGGGCACGCCGAACGGCCGGCCCATCAGGATGCCGCCGGCCGGTCGGTGGCCGGGTCCGGGGCCGCCGGGCTGCCGCGGTGGCTCCTGGGAGGTCTGCTGCCCCGTGGTGTCGCTCACCATGGCCCCTTCACCGGTCGTGTGGTCCCCGCTGGGTTCCGTCTTGTCGGCCACTCTGCTCCCGGGCGCTGCGCGCCGTACTCGAACGCTACGTGATCGCGGCGGGGGATGTCGGAGGCCCCCTGGGGAAGTCCTACCCAGTTCGGGCGCCGGTCCCGCTGTCAGCGGGCTGTCAGCCGTATGGCAGCCGGACCCCATAGGGTCGGGGGCATGCAGCAGACCGACACCGCCCGCCCGGCCGTTCCGCCGAGCGGGCTCTCCCCGTCGCGTGCCGGGGACTTCCTGACCTGCCCGCTGCTCTACCGGCTGCGGGTGATCGACCGCCTGCCGGAGCCGCCGAGCGCGGCGGCGACGCGCGGGACCTTGGTGCACGCCGTGCTGGAGCGGCTCTTCGACCATCCGGCGGCGGAGCGCACCCCGGACCGGGCGCTGTCGCTGCTGCGCCCGCAGTGGGAACGCCTGCTGGGTGAACGCCCGGAGCTGGCGGAGCTGTTCCCGGCGGCCGCGGCGGACGCCGAGGGCCTCGACGGCGAGGCGCTGGCCCGCTGGCTGGCGGACGCGGAGAAGCTGCTGGGCCAGTGGTTCCGGCTGGAGGACCCGACCCGGCTGGAGCCGGTGGAGCGGGAGCTCTACGTGGAGACGGTCCTGGACTCGGGCCTGAAGCTGCGCGGCTACATCGACCGGGTGGACGTGGCGCCCACCGGCGAGGTGCGGCTGGTGGACTACAAGACCGGCCGCGCGCCCTCCCGGGACTTCGAGGGCAAGGCGATGTTCCAGATGAAGTTCTACGCCCTGGTGGTGTGGCGCTGGAAGGGCGTGATCCCCAAGCGGCTGCAGCTGGTCTACCTGGGCGGTGCCGGGGAGGTGGTGACCTACGACCCGGACGAGGCGGACCTGCGATCGGTGGAGCGCAAGCTGCTGGCGCTGTGGGAGGCGATCTGCCGGGCGGTGGCCACCGGTGAGTTCCCGGCCACGCGCAACCGGCTGTGCGACTGGTGCGACCATCAGAACAGCTGCCCGGAGTTCGGGGGGACTCCGCCGCCGTACCCGCTCCCCCTGCAGAAGACCGTGACGAGCATGTCGAGCAAGGAGTCATAGGTGACGATCCGAGTGCTGCTGGTCGACGACCAGCCGCTGCTCCGCACCGGTTTCCGGATGATCCTGGAGGCGGAGAGCGACCTGGTGGTGGTGGGCGAGGCCGGTGACGGCCAGCAGGCGCTGGAGCAGGTGCGGGCGCTCCAACCGGACGTGGTGCTGATGGACATCCGGATGCCGCGGATGGACGGGGTGGAGGCGACCCGCCGGATCGCCGGCCCGGGGCGGGACGGTCCGGCGAAGGTGCTGGTGCTGACCACCTTCGACCTGGACGAGTACGTGGTGGAGGCGCTGCGGGCCGGGGCGAGCGGCTTCCTGCTGAAGGACGTGCCGGCCGAGGAGCTGGTGCAGGCGATCCGGGTGGTCGCGGACGGCGCGGCGATGCTGGCGCCGTCGATCACCCGCCGGCTGCTGGACATGTACGCCACCCGGCTGCCGTCCGGGGACGAGGCCCCCTCCCCCGCGCTGGGCGCGCTGACCGAGCGGGAGATGGAGGTGCTGCGGCTGGTCGCCAAGGGGCTGTCCAACGCGGAGATCGCCGCCGAGCTGTTCGTCTCCGAGACCACGGTGAAGACCCATGTCGGGCACGTGCTCACCAAGTTGGGCCTGCGGGACCGGGTGCAGGCGGCGGTGTTCGCCTATGAGAGCGGGCTGGTGCGGCCGGG
>NZ_JAJJPA010000070.1 GCF_020907985.1 Kitasatospora humi
GCGACGCCGAACGCGGCGGCACCCGAGGCCGGCGGCGCACTGCCGGCACCGAACAGCGTCCACGAGTTGTCCTCGCTGCCGGGGGAGGAGGCCGGCCCGGGGTGGATCGGCGTCGTGGAAGTCGAACCTGCCCTGGGCGTCATGGAGGCCCTCGGTCGTGAGCCGAGTGGGTGAGATATGCGGCGAAAAATCGGATTATCGGCACGGGCTGGGTACCTCTGAGCAACCCCCCACCCGAGCGCCCGCCGGGTGACCGGAGCCCCGAGGACCGATCCGATGACGCCTGGCAGTCCTGGCCGTCTCGTCCGGAGTCTGGCCGCGCTGGTCCTGCTCGCCACCGCCGTGGCGCCCGCCCTGGCCGGGCTCGTCGATCCGGCGTCGTTCGACTCCCTCGGCCTGCTCCCCGGCCGCGCCGTCCCGCCGCCCGGCGCGCACCCCGCCCGGCTGCACGGACCGGGCGCGGCCCCGACGGTGGACCTCCGGCGCACCGGCGACCCGGCCAACCGGATCACCCTGGTGCTGCTCGGCGACGGCTACACCAAGGCCCAGCAGCCGCTCTTCCAGCAGCAGGCGGACCAGACCTGGCACGCCGTGATGAACATCGAGCCGTTCCGCAGCTACCAGGGCTTCTTCAACATACGGCGGGTCGACGTGGTCTCCGACACCTCCGGCATCGCCGAGGCGGACACCCGGGGGCAGCGGCCGAACACCCCGCTGGGGATGCACTTCTGGTGCGACGGCACCGCCCGGCTGCTGTGCGCCGACGAGTCCGCCACCGCCCGCTACGCCGGGTCCGGCAGCGGCCCGCAGTACCTGATCGCGCTGGCCAACTCCACCGAGTACGGCGGGGCCGGCGGCACCGGCGTGACCACGCTGGCCGGCGGCAGCCCCGACGCGGGCCGGATCATCCAGCACGAGATCGGCCACACCATCGGCGAGCTCGGCGACGAGTACGACAGCGCCCCGGGCGACACCGACTACCCCAACCTCTCCGACCGCGGCGCCGACGCGATGCGCCACGACCACACCAAGTGGTGGCGCTGGCTGGGCGCCCAGTCCCCGGACGGCGGCGGTGTGGTGGACACCTACCGCAGCGCCAACGGCACCTACCGGCCGACCTCCGACTCGGTGATGCGCACCCTGGGCGGCAGCTACAACCTGCCCTCCCGGGAGGCGATCATCGAGCAGCTCTACCGCCGGGTCTCCCCGCTGGACGGCGCCGATCCGGCGCCCGGACAGCTCAGCGGCCACCCGCGGCTGACGGTCCATCCGGTGGAACTGACCGGTGGGCGCCACCTGGAGGTGGCCTGGCGGGTGGACGGGCGCACGGTGGCCTCCCCGGCGCCGGACCACACCTGGTTCGAGCCCTCCGTGCTGGGTCTGCAGCCCGGGCAGCGGGCCACCGTGACGGCGACCGTCCGGGACACCACCGACTGGGTGCGCGACGAGGCGTTCCGCGCCCGGCGGATGACCCGCACGGTGACCTGGGTGCTGACCGGCTGAGCCGGTGGGGCGGTGCGCACCCGACCCGGGCATCGAATGATGGGATGACTAGTCTGGGCGCACTATGCCCGTGGACCCCGTCGCCCGCCCTCCCCGACCCACCGCCGTCACCGCCCCCGGCGAACTGCCCGCGCCCGACGGTCCACCGGGAGGCCGGGCCGCCTGGCTGGCCTGGTCCGTCGCGGTCAGCGTCTACGTCCTGGCGGTGATCCACCGCACCAGCCTGGGCGTCGCCGGGCTGGACGCGGCCCACCGGTTCGGCATCGGCGCCTCCGCGCTCTCCGCCTTCTCCATCCTCCAGGTGCTGGTCTACGCGGCGATGCAGATACCGGTCGGGCTGCTGGTCGACCGGTTCGGGCCGCGCCGGGTGCTGCTGGCCGGGGTGCTGCTGCTCAGCGCCGGACAGCTGGCGTTCGCCCTCAGCAGCTCGTTCGGGCCCGCGCTGGCCTCCCGGGCGGTGCTCGGCTGCGGCGACGCGATGACCTTCATCAGCGTGCTGCGGGTCGCCGCGCGCTGGTTCCCGGCGGCGCAGAACCCGCTGGTCGCCCAGCTGACCGGACTGGCCGGGATGGTCGGCAACCTGGTCTCCACCGCGGTGCTGGCACAGGCCCTGCACCGCGAGGGCTGGACCGCCGCCTTCGGCGCCGTCGCGGCGCTCGGCGCGGGGGTGTTCGTCCTGGTCGCACTGCTGCTCAAGGAGGCGCCGGCCGTCCCGCGGCCCGCGGCCGCGGGAACGGCGGTCGTGGCGCCCGGTGCCGGGGCGGTGGCCGTCGACCGGCCGCCGCTGCCGGCCCAGCTGCGGCACTGCTGGCGCGAGCCGGGCACCAGACTGGGCCTGTGGGTGCACTTCACCACCCAGTTCCCGGGCAACACCTTCGGGCTGCTCTGGGGCCTGCCCTACCTGGTGGAGGGTCAGGGCATGAGCCGCGGCCGGGCGGCCGGGCTGCTCACCCTGCTGGTGGTCAGCACCATGGCCTTCGGGTTGCTCTTCGGCCGGATCCTCTCCCGGACGGCGGCGGCCCGGATGCCGATCACCCTCACCGTGATCGGCGCGACCGCGCTCTGCTGGGCGGTGGCGCTCTGCTGGCCCGGTGGGCACCCGCCGCTCTGGCTGATCGTGCTGCTCGTCCTGGTGATGGGCAGCAACGGGCCGGCCTCGCTGGTCGGCCTGGAGTACGCCCGGGTGCACAACCCGGGGCACCGGCTGGGCACGGCCTCCGGGATCGCCAACATGGGCGGGTTCCTGGCGACCATCGTGACCCTGTTCGGGGTCGGGGTGCTGCTCGACTCGGTCTCCCACGGCGGCGGGGCCTACTCGGCGGGCGCGTTCCGGCTGGCCTTCTGCTGGCTCTACGCGCCGCTGCTGCTGGGCACGGTGATGATCCTCAGGCTGCGCCGGGCGGTCGCCCGCTGACCGCCCGGCGCACCCGTCACGGGGTCAGCGAGAAGTTGGCCAGGATCCGGTCGGCCAGCTCCCGGTCGCCGTCCACGGTGAGCGCGCCGGCCGGCAGGGCGTCGGCCCGCACCCGGCCGGTGGCCAGCCGCAGGTAGTCCTCCCAGCCGACCGTGAACTGCACGTCCGGGCCCAGGCTGACCTGGGAACCGATGGTGCCGCGGCCGTTCTGGTCGACCCGGACGGTGCGCAGGAACTCCAGCGGGCCGGTGACGTCGACCACCACGGTGCTGCCGGCCGGCGCGCCCGCCTCCTTGGCGACCGTCCTGGGCAGCCCCTGCAGCAGCAGGTCCCGGGTGACCTGGGCGGCAGGGGAGTCCAGGTTGCCGGGCAGCCGCAGGGCCCGGCGCAGGTCCTGCTCGTGCACCCAGACGTCCAGCACCCGGCGGCGCAGCAGCTCGTGGTAGGGCACCTGGACGCTGGCCGGGCCGGTCGGCATCGGGACCAGGTCATCCGGTCCGGTGGTGGCGTTGCGCAGCGCCCGGGAGCGGCGGATGATCACGTACTCCAGCTCCGCCGTCATCTCCGGCGCGGTGTGGCAGCGGCGCTTGTCGACCGGCAGCTCCAGGTAGCGCTGCAGGTCGGTCTTGACGTGGAACAGGTCGCGGGGGAGGGAGTGGATCGGGCGGGGGTCGCCGAGCAGCTCGGACTCGACGGCGATCACGTGCGAGACGACGTCGCGCACCGACCATCCCGGGCACTCGGTGGGCCGGTTCCAGGAGTCCTCGGGCAGCAGGGCCAGCAGGTCCGATATGGATTCGATGGAGTGCGTCCAGGCATCCGTGTAGGTCTGGACGACCTGATTGTCGGTCACAGTGTCCTTGTCTCTCCGGCTCCGGCCATCCCTCGACTGCACCGCCCCCCCGGCCCCGGCCCCCGCTCCGGACGGGTTTCGAAGCTTCCGGGCGCACGCACTCACCGCACGTTACGCTGCCTGAGAGAGCAGGGCAGCGCTTTCGGGTGACGATCGTAGGTCTCTTGACGTGGACGGTGGTAGTGTGCGCGCCTCTTTGATCCAACTCGCGGTCGGCGACGACGAGCCGACGGCCGAGCGGCGGGCCCGCGCGGCCTCCCTGGTCCGTGCCCAGCAGGGCGCCGACCTGGTGGTGCTGCCCGAGCTCTGGCCGCTCGGCGGATTCGCCTCTGACACCTGGTCAACCGGCGCCGAGCCGCTCGACGGGCCGACCTCTGACGCGATGTCGGCGGCGGCCGCGGCGGCCGGCGTCTGGCTGCACGCCGGCTCGATCGTGGAGCGCGATCCGGACGGCCCCATCTACAACACCTCCCTGGTCTTCTCGCCCGGCGGCGAGCTGGTGCACACCTACCGCAAGATCCACCGCTTCGGCTTCGACAGCGGCGAGGCGGTGGCGATGGGCGCCGGACAGGAGATCGTCACCGCCGCCACCGACTTCGGCACCCTCGGCCTGGCCACCTGCTACGACCTGCGGTTCCCCGAGCTGTTCCGGGCGCTGCTGGACGCGGGGGCGGAGCTGCTGGTGGTCCCCGCGGCCTGGCCGGCCCGGCGCCGCGACCACTGGAGCCTGCTGGCCCGGGCCCGCGCGGTGGAGGAACAGGCGTACGTGCTGGCCTGCAACAACGCGGGCACCCACGCCGGCGTCGAGCAGGCCGGCCACAGCGTGGTGGTGGACCCGTGGGGCCGGGTGCTGGCCGAGGCGGGGCCCGACGAGGAGGTGCTGACCGTCGACTTCGACCCGGCCGAGGTGGCCAAGACGCGCCAGGAGTTCCCGGTCCACCGCGACCGGCTGCTCGGCATCCCCGCGCCGGTGCAGCGGACCTCCTGACGGTCGGGTTTGAGAGGATGACTCCTCGGTCCTGGCCCTGGAGCGTCGGAGGAGGAGTGCTGTGGCCGTCACCCGGGCGGGGCGTCTGCCGATCCAGCGCAACAGCCTGCGCGAGCAGATCGCCGGGGCGCTCCGCGAGGAGCTGATGGCCGGGCGGTTGGCGGCGGGCAGCAACTTCACCGTCAAGGAGATCGCCGAGCTCTACGGTGTCTCCGCCACCCCGGCCCGGGAGGCCCTGGTCGACCTGGCCGCCCAGGGCCTGCTGCAGGCCGAGCACCACCGCGGCTTCACCGTGCCGGAGCTCGGCTGGACCGACTTCCTGGAGATCTTCGAGGCCCGGGCGATGCTCACCGACAGCGCCTTCCGGCAGCTGGCGGTGCGGCCCACCGGCTACGACTGGAACCGGCTCGGCTCGCTGCGCCGCCGGGCCGAGGCGGCCGCCCGGGCGGCCCGGGCCGGGCAGCTGGACGTGATGGTCGGCTGCGACCGCCGGTTCTGGCAGGAGATGACGGCCTTCCTGGAGAACCGCCGGATCGCCGACTACCTGGACTGGCTGCGGGTGCAGGCCTGGATGTTCGCCGCCCCGCACCTGCGCGCCCAGGGCGAGCTGGCCGGGGTCTGCTGGGCCCGGCACACCGAGCTGGTCGAGCGGATCGCGGAGCACGACCTGGCCGGCGCGCACCGGATGACGAACGACTACAACCTGTTCACCGTGCGGCTGCTGGCCGACCTGGCCGGGGAGTCGCTGGACGCGGTCGCCGTGCTGCGGCTGCTCACCGCCGAGCCGGTCGGGGTCCTGCCCGGTCGGCCGCCCGCTCCGGATCCGACGCTGGGCCGGTAGGGTGGTCCGGGCGTCGAGCAGCCGGCCGGCGTCGCCCGCTGCTAGTTGACCGGAGAGGATGAAGCGGCCCGTGGCCTGCGACCTCTGGCTCGTACCGCTGGTGGACGTACTGAGCCACAGCCCCGAGAACCCGTTCCGCGAGGAGCTGGCGGTCTACAACGCGGCGCTCGCCGCGCGCGGCCTGCCGCCGGTGCCGGTGTACGAGTTCGCGCCGGGGGTCACCGGCGAGGTGGAGCCGATCGCCGCCTTCGACTACGACTCGCTGCACTTCCTGCGCCGGGCCTACCTGCTCCAGCTGACCGGCTTCCGGCTGACCCCGGTGGACGCGCTGGGCGGCGACTACGAGCAGCTGCTGGAGATGTTCGAGTCCAGCGCCGAGCAGTCGCACCTGGTCTGGCACTTCGACCACGCCGGCGCCTACGTGCCGATCGACTTCGCCGCCCCGCTGGTGGACCAGACGCTGCTGGCCTCCGGCGGACCGCTGGGCTCCTCCCACGGGCTGCTGCGCGAGCTGCAGGCGATCGCCCCGGCGCTGGGCATCGACCCGATGAACCCGCCGCGGCCGACCCGGCCGCTCGGCCCCACCGGGCTGGAGCAGCCGTTCGCCCCGCCGCTGGACGACGTGCACCCGTACGCGCGGGAGCGGCACGCCTGGGCGGGGCTGTACGCGGCGGCGACCCGCAGCCTGACCCAGGGCTCGATGGTGGTCTTCGCCTGAGCGATGGTGGTCTTCGCCCGAGCGGGTGCCGGGCGGCAGGCCGGCACCCGCTCAGCGCAGCCCGCCCTCCGGCGGCCGCTGCCGCGGCATGGTCGGCCTGGTCCCGGGCGGCGGCAGCACCCGCACCTGGGCCGGCACCCCGCCCTCCGGGCGGCTCCCCCAGCTGCCGGGCGCCTGGGTGGGCAGCTGGGTCATCCGGGCCCGGAACTCCAGCATCCACTCCGAGGTCTCGGCGCGGACCAGCTCCGAGACGTCCTCGCAGAACCGCCTCAGCACCCCGAGGCAGCGCTCGGCGGCCTCGCCCGCGGTGCCCTCCGTCGGCCCGAGCACCTCCCGCACGCACTCCGAGGCCCAGTCGAACTGGAAGGCCTCCAGCCGCCGTTGCAGTGCCTGCGCGGTGCTGACGTCCCGCATCCAGCCGGAGCTGCACCCGAACACCCGGTCGGCGCCCAGGCAGCCGGCCGCCAGCGCCAGCGCGACGTAGCCCCAGGCGGCCGCGTGCTCGAACCGCCCGGTCAGCTGGACCAGCGGCAGCGCCACCCCGGCCACCCCGAGGACGGCCGCGCCGAACCGCAGCAGCCGTGCCCAGTGGCGCTTCCAGGTCCGGTCGCGGCGGTACCACTCGATCGCCTCGACGGCCCGCTCCTCGGACCAGCGGTAGAGCTCCTCCAGTCGCTCGGCGGGCTCCCCCCAGTCGCCCAGTGGGAACTGGCGGGCGCTCAGGTCCGCACGACGACGGGTGGTCGCCCGGTCCCGGCCGCTGCCGGTGGTCGTGGTGGGCTGGTCCTCCTCGCCGATCTCCTTGCCCCAGGGACTTTCCTCGGGCTGCATTTCGGGCTGGCTCACCTGTGGGGCTCCCTTGACGGGCCTGGTTGTCGGGCTCTGCTGGGTATCCAACAGCACTTCTTACCGCCAAATGGCTGATCGCGTCGGACTTCCGGACCGATCGTTACCCGAAAGGGCGTCAGAACCCGGGGCGGACCGGTTCCGGAAGACGAGCCGGTTTCACTCATCCGAGCGAGGGCCCGAACCGCCGCGGACCTGACCCGGTGTACCGACTGGTCGAACAGACAAGCGCACGCCGGTCCGAACCCATGATCGCTGGAGCTTCGCACAGCCCGGTCGACCAGCGGGATCGGGCCACCGGCTACCCTTGCCAAGCGTGAAGGTCCTCGTCATCGGCGGCGGCGCCCGCGAACACGCCCTGTGCCGCTCCCTGTCCCAAGATCCCGCCGTCAGCGAGCTGCACTGCGCCCCGGGCAACGCCGGGATCGCGCAGCTGGCCGCGGTCCACCCGGTCGACCAGCTGGACGGCACCGCCGTGACCGGGCTGGCCCGCGAGCTGGCCGCCGACCTGGTGGTGGTCGGTCCCGAGGCGCCGCTGGTCGCCGGCGTCGCCGACCCGCTGCGGGCGGCCGGCATCCCGGTATTCGGCCCGTCCGCCGAGGCCGCCCGACTCGAGGGCTCCAAGGCCTTCGCCAAGGACGTGATGGCCGCCGCCGGCGTGCCCACCGCCCGCTCCTACGTCTGCACCACCCCGGAGGAGGCCGCCGAGGCGCTGGACGCCTTCGGCGCCCCCCACGTGGTCAAGGACGACGGCCTGGCGGCCGGCAAGGGCGTGGTGGTCACCGCCGACCGCACCGCCGCGCTGGCCCACGCCGCCGGCTGCGACCGGGTGGTGATCGAGGAGTACCTGGACGGTCCCGAGGTCTCGCTGTTCGCCATCACCGACGGCACCACCGTGCTCCCGCTCCAGCCGGCCCAGGACTTCAAGCGGGCGCTGGACGGCGACGCCGGCCCGAACACCGGCGGCATGGGCGCCTACTCGCCGCTGCCCTGGGCGCCGCCCGGCCTGGTCCAGGAGGTGCTGGACACCGTCCTGCAGCCCACCGTGGACGAGCTGCGCCGCCGCGGCACCCCGTTCTCCGGCCTGCTCTACGCGGGCCTGGCGCTCACCTCGCGCGGCACCCGGGTGATCGAGTTCAACGCCCGGTTCGGCGACCCGGAGACCCAGGTGGTGCTGGCCCGGCTGCGCACCCCGCTGGCGGGCGTGCTGCTGGCCGCCGCCAACGGCACGCTGGCCGACCTGGAGCCGCTGCGCTGGTCCGACGAGGCCGCGGTCACCGTGGTGGTGGCCGCCGAGGGCTACCCGGCCGCGCCCCGCACCGGTGACGTCATCGAGGGCCTGGCCGAGGCCGAGGCCGACGGCACCGCCTGGGTGCTGCACGCCGGCACCAGGGCGGACGAGCAGGGCCGGGTGGTCAGCGCCGGCGGCCGGGTGCTCTCGGTCACCGCGACCGGCAAGGACCTGGCGCAGGCCCGGGAGCGGGCCTACGAGGGCGTCGCCGGGATCCGGCTGGCGGGCTCCCAGCACCGCACCGACATCGCGCTGAAGGCCGCCGCCCGGTAGCGGCCGCGACGAGGGGCGCCGCGTTCCGGGAACACTCCCATGGACGCAGCGCCCCTCGGCATTTCCGCGTCCCGCGGGGCGGCCGGAGGTCCGCTTGCGAACGGGCGGCCGATTCCAGTCCTTCGAGTGAATGCCGGAACAACCGGCTGACGCGACCGGCCGGGCGGCCGTAGGGTGCGCTGAACCGCGGGGCCGCTTCGGGTGGTTGTCGCGGTCGCCGCCGGGTGCGTCCGCCCTCGGAGGGGGAAGCTTCTCAGGGGCGGGCCGGACGGTGTCACCAGGACGGGTGGATTCCCGGCCGGGTCGGAACACCGGCCGGTCCGTGTGCGTCACACCTGTGCAGTGCGTCCGCGATCGGATGGAGTTGCCAACGATCGCTGTCCGGCACGGTCATGTCCGACTCCGAAGGGGGTGCAGCACCGGATGGCCGCTCTCGACGCCGCCCGCGCCCAAGCCCGGGCGCTGCTGCGGATCCGCGCCCTGGCCCGGGCGGCCGCGGTGCTGCCCGCCGCCGTCGCGGTGGTGCTGCTGGCCGGGCGGTTCACCGGCCGGATCGGCGCGCCCGGCGCGCCCGACGCGTTCGGCTGGGACGTCGTCCGCTGCGTGGTCGGCGCCTTCGCGGTGCTGGTGGGGCTGGTCGCGCTGGCCGCGATCCGCCGGCACGCCCGCGCGGTGCCGCCCAGCACTCCGGCGATAGCGGTCGAGCCGGCGCAGGCCCCCGAGCTGCACCGGATGATCGAGGAGCTGGCCCACCGGCTCGGCGTGCCCGCGCCCGGCGCCATCGCGCTCACCCCGGACTGCGACAGCTGGCTGGAGGAGCCGTCCGGCGGCCCCGGCCGGGCACCGCTGCTGGTGCTCGGTTCGCCCTTCCTGTGGTGGATGCGGGCCGGCGAGCTGCGGGCGCTGCTGGCGCCGGTGGTGGCCGGCACCGCGGCGGCGGCCGATCCGGAGATCGCGGCCGCCCGCCGGTTCGTCCGCGGGCTGGACGCGGCCCTGGGCGGCGGCCGGCGCACCCCGTCGGCCCGGCTGCTGGACCGGATCACCCGGGCGCTGCTGCGGGCCTGTCGGGGCCACGCGGCCGAGTTGGAGCGGGCGGCGGCCGCCGCCGCGGCCGAGCAGGCCCGGGCGGTGGACTACGGTCTGCGGATCGCCGCCCAGGGTCAGGTGGGTCTGGCCTACGCGGGCTGGGACCGGCTGCTCACCCGGGTCGCGCTGCCCGCCTGGCGGCTGGGCCGCCGGCCGGCCCAGCTGAACGCGGGCGTGGCGGCCGCGCTCACCGAGCTGTCCCGCCGGGACCGGTTGGCCGAGGGCTACGAGAGCCGGCTCGGCGACCGTCCGGCCTGCGACCTGCTGGAGGAGCCGGGCGCCATGGACGCGGCGGTCTCCCGGCTGGCCGCCGAGCTGTTCCACGGCCCGGCCCGCCCGGAGGGCCCGGGCGGCCGCGCCGAGCTGCTCTGGGACGACTACCCGGAGCAGGTGGTGGACCGCGGCTGGCGGCTGCAGGCGATGGCGCTGCAGGAGGCGCTGGACACCGTGGCCCCGGCGCCGGTCGGCCGTCCGGCGCCGACCCTGGCCCGACTGCTGGCCCGGTTGGAGGACGGCGGCGCGGCCTCGCTGGCCCGGGTGCTGGCGGCCGGCGAGCCGCTCGCGGTACCCGGCGCCCAGGAGCGCGGGGGGCGCGAACTGCTGGCGGACTGCGTGACGGCGATGGTCTGCTGCGCGGCGGTGGACGGCGCCGGCGGCAAGCCGGGGCTGGACTGGCTGGACGGCCCGGTGCTGCTGCTCGGCGGGGTGCGCCGGGGCGACCTGGCCGATCCGGTGGTGGAGGCCGTGGAGCTGGGCGCGGTGGCCGGGCTGCGCAACTGGCTGGAGGCGGCCGGGATCCGGCTGGAGAAGCCGGTCCGGCTCGGCTGACGGCCGGGCGAGCGCGTCGCAACGTCCGGCACCGTCAACCCGTACTCACTTCGGGTCACGTGCTGTCGGCACTCTGTGGTCTGCTGGACCACACGCATTTTTCCGTGGCACATGCCGCGGACGGGTGGGACCGCGGGAGGGACGGCGTGGAGCGGGAGTCGTCAGGTCGTAGATGGGAGTCCGGCACGCTCGCACACGGCGTCTCGGACCCGTTCGGGCAGGGACCGCTGCCCTGGTTGCGCAGCCCCGACCACTACTTCGAGGGCACCGAGGACGCCATCCCCTGGTACGTCAGCACCGACGCCCCGGGCCAGCGCCCGCTGCCCGCCCCGCCGCCCCCGCTGGTCGGCACCCCGCGCAACTCCGACGACGTGGTGCAGCAGATCAAGGGCTTCGCCGCGGCGGGAGTGGTGCACCCGGGCGGTGCGGTCGACCTGCGGGTCACCGTGCACCCGCCGCGCGACTTCCTGGTCGACGTCTACCGGATCGGCCACTACGCGGGCGCCGGCGCCCAGCACATGACCGCCTCGCCGCTGATCCCCGGTCTGCAGCAGCCGGCGCCGCTGGTGGTCGGACGGACGGTCAGCTGCCACCACTGGTGGCACACCTGGCGGCTGCAGATCCCCTCGCACTGGCGGCCGGGCGCCTACGTCGCCGTGCTCACCACCGCCGACCAGCGCCACCGCAGCCACATCCCGTTCACCGTGCGGGACCCGCTGACCTCCGGGCCGGCCGCCGAGCTGCTGCTGGTGCTGCCGGACGTCACCTGGCAGGCGTACAACCTGTTCCCCGAGGACGGCCACACCGGCGCCAGCCTCTACCACGCCTGGGACGAGCACGGGGCGCTGGTCGGCGAGCACCAGGCCGCCGTCACGGTCTCCTTCGACCGCCCGCACGCGGGGGCCGGGCTGCCGCTGCACGTCGGGCACGCCTACGACTTCATCCGCTGGGCCGAGCGGTACGGCTACGACCTGTCGTACGCCACCGCCTCAGACCTGCACGCCGGCCTGGTGGAGCCGTCCCGGCACCGGGCGCTGGTCTTCCCCGGGCACGACGAGTACTGGTCCGAGCCGATGCGCCGGGCCGCCGAGCGGGCCCGGGACGGCGGCACCTCGCTGGTCTTCCTCTCCGCCAACACCATGTACTGGCGGGTCGACCTGACTCCGAGCGCGGCCGGCGAACCCAACCGGCTGCTCAACTGCCGCAAGCGGCAGCGGGTCAAGCCGGGCTCGCCGGCGGCCGGCCGGCCCGGTGCGGCCAGCGCGCTGTGGCGGGACGCGGGCGAGCCCGAGCAGCAGCTGATCGGCGTGCAGTACGCGGGCCGGGTGGCCCAGCCGGTGCCGCTGCGGGCCGGCAACACCTGGCACTGGCTCTGGGCCGGCACCGGCCTGCGGGACGGCGACGAGGTTCCGGGCCTGGTGGCCGGTGAGGCGGACCGCTACTACCCCAAGGTGCCGCTCCCCGTGCACAGCGAGCGGATCCTGCTCGCCCATTCGCCCTACCAGGACGTGGACGGCCGCCCCCGGCACCAGGAGACCTCGCTCTACCGGGCGCCCAGCGGGGCCTACGTCTTCGCCTCCGGCACCTTCGCCTGGTCGCCCGCGCTGGACCGCCCGGGGCACACCGACGAGCGGATCCAGCGGGCCACCGCCAATCTGCTGGACCGGGTCTGCAAGGAGGGTTGAGCGCCCGCATGAAAGGATCAGTGCGTCCAGTGACCCCCATCTTCCGAGGACTGAGACCACCGTGAGCGGATTCGTCACCAAGCCCGAGCCGGTGCAGGTGCCCGGCCTGGAGCACCTCCACACCGGGAAGGTTCGCGAGCTCTACCGTGACCAGGCGGGTCGGCTGGTCATGGTGGCCAGCGACCGCACCTCGGCGTTCGACTGGGTGCTGCCGACCGACATCCCGGACAAGGGGCGGATCCTCACCCAGCTCTCGCTCTGGTGGTTCGAGCGGATCGCCGACCTGGTGCCCAACCACGTGATCTCCACCGAGCTGCCGCCCGGCGCCCCCGCCGACTGGGAGGGCCGCACCATGGTCTGCGACCCGCTGGACATGTTCCCGGTGGAGTGCGTGGCCCGCGGCTACCTGACCGGCTCCGGCCTGGCCGAGTACCAGCTCACCCGGACCGCCTGCGGCATCGCGCTGCCCGAGGGCCTGGTGGACGGCTCCGAGCTGCCCGCGCCGATCTTCACCCCGGCCACCAAGGCCGAGGTCGGCGAGCACGACGAGAACGTCTCCTACGAGGAGGTCGCCCGCCGGATCGGCGCCGACTGGGCGGCGGCGCTGCGGCAGACCACCCTGGCCGTCTACACCCGGGCCCGCGACATCGCCCGCGAGCAGGGCGTCATCGTGGCCGACACCAAGTTCGAGTTCGGCCTCGGCGGTGGCGAGCTGGTGATCGGCGACGAGGTGCTGACGCCGGACTCCTCGCGGTTCTGGCCGGCCGAGGAGTGGCAGCCGGGCCGGACCCAGCCGTCCTACGACAAGCAGATCATCCGGAACTGGCTGTCCTCCGCCGAGTCCGGCTGGAACCGCGACGCCGACCAGCCGCCGCCGGTGCTGCCCGCCGAGATCGCCGAGCGCACCCGGGCCCGCTACGTCGAGGTGTACGAGCGGCTCACCGGGACGGAGTGGGTCTGACCGGCGGTCAGATCCAGCCGTGCTCGCGGGCCAGCCGGACCGCGGCATGGCGGTTCTCGGCGCCCAGCTTGCCGGCTGCCGAGGACAGGTAGTTGCGCACCGTGCCGGGGGAGAGGGCGGCCCGGGCTGCGATCTCGGCCACCGAGGCGCCGTCCGCCGCCAGCTCCAGCACGTCGGTCTCGCGCGGGGTGAGCGGGCTGTCCCCCGCGCTGATCGCCTCGGCGGCCAGCTCCGGGTCCACGTAGCGGCCGCCGCCCCGCACGGTGCGGATGATCCCCGCGAGGTCGGCCGCCGAGACGGTCTTCGGCAGGAACCCGCGCACCCCGACCTCCAGGGCCCGCTTGAGGTAGCCGGGGCGGCCGTGACCGGTGACGATCATCGTCCGGCAGTCCGGCGCCAACCGGCGCAGCCGGCCGGCCACCTCGATGCCGTCCAGTCCGGGCATCTGCAGGTCGAGCACCGCGACGTCCGGCTGGTGCGCCTGGGCCATGGCCAGCGCCTCCGGGCCGGACGCCGCCTGGGCCACCACCGTCAGGTCGTCCTCCAGCGCCAGCAGGGCGGCCAGGGCACCGCGGATCAGGTGCTCGTCGTCGGCCAGCAGCAGTCGAACCGGTTCGGTGGTCACACCAACTCCTCGACGCGGGCGGGGGCGGTCGTGCGGGACAGCGGCAGGGCAGCGCGCAACGTGAAGCGGTCGCCCCGGTCGCAGCTCAGTTCGCCGCCGTGCGCGGCCAGCCGCTCGCGCAGCCCGGCCAGGCCGCTGCCCGGGGTGTGGTCGGCGGGCTCGGCGCGCAGCCCGTCGTTCACCAGCTCCAGCACGGTCCGCTCGCCGTCGCCGCTCAGCCGCACCGAGACGAGGGTGGCCTCGCTGTGCCGCAGCACATTGGTGGCCGCCTCGCGGACCACCCAGCCGAGCACCGACTGGACCAGCGGCGGCAGCGCCGCCGGATCGGGGCCGAGGTCGACCGCGCAGTCGATCCCGGCGGCCCGCAGCACCGAGCGGGCGCCGGCCACCTCGGCGGCCAGGTCGGCGGTGCGGTAGCCGCGCACCACCTCGCGCACCTCCCGGTGCGACTCCTGGGCGATCCGCTGCACCTCCACCATCTGGTCGGCGGCCTCCGGGCGGCCGCGCCGGGCCAGCTGCACGGCCAGCTCGGCCTTGAGCGCCATGGTGGTCAGGTTGCGGCCCAGCACGTCGTGCAGGTCGCGGGAGAACCGCAGCCGCTCCTCGGCCACCGCCAGCCGGGCCCGGTCCTCCTGGGCCCGGTCCAGCTCCCAGGCCGCCTTGACCACCCAGGCGGAGCAGCGGCAGCTCGCGGCGCAGAAGACCAGCCCGATCATCGACCCGACCACCGTGCCGACGGCCATGGCGACCGACTCGCAGGCGATCGCCAGCGGCGGCACCGTCAGCACCAGCATCGGGGCCGACCAGAGCGCCATCAGCAGCGGGCGCAGCGCGATGGTCGGGGCGACCACCCAGACCAGCAGCTGGAAGACGACGATGGTGGTGGTGCCGATCGGCGGCTTGCCCGCGTGGTGCGGCGCGAGCAGCAGCGTCAGCCAGATGCCCAGCTGGGCGGCGGCCGCGTGGACGAACAGCAGCTTGGTGGGGCGGGGTCCGCGCCCGCTGTGCGCCGCCAGCGCGGCCCGGACCAGCGGCACCGAGAGCGCGGAGTTCAGCAGCACGGTGGTCACCAGGGCCACCACGGCGATGTGGGCGGATTCCTTGTGCAGCTGCTGCACGCCCATCAGGAGCATCGAGACCGGCACGAAGACGGTCAGGCTGTACATCGACCAGCGGTTGTAGATCTCCACCCGCTTCGCCTTCGACTGGCTGCGCCAGCGCTCCATGAGCCGCACGCCGTCACCCTCCCCCTCGTTGCCGTTCGTCCTATCAGACCAGCTCAGCGGCGCGGTTCCCAGCGGAACCAGCGCCGGGCCGCCCAGCCGGCCAGCGCGGCCCAGGCCAGCGCGCCGACCAGGTAGAGCCACCAGCCGACCGGATGGTGCCCGCCGTCGCCGCCCAGCCAACCGGTGCGCAGCAGCGCCAGCGCCGGGGTGACCGGCAGCAGCCGGGCGACCAGCGCCATCGGGCCGGGCATCACGGCGAACGGGACCAGCAGCCCGGAGCCGAAGAGGGTCAGCATCGTCACCGGCAGGGTGGTGATCCCGGAGGTCTCCACGGTCTTGGTGAAGGCGCTGGAGAGCGCCGCCAGCGGCACCAGCACGGCCGGCGCGAGCAGCAGGCCGAGCAGCACCAGCACCGGGTCGCGGGGGGCGGGCAGCCCGAACAGGGCGGCGACGGCGACCGTGATGGCGGCCATCTGCAGCAGCGCCAGCAGCACCGCGGGCAGCGCGGTGCCGCCGAGGATCTCCGGGTCGGTGAGCTCACCGGTGCGCAGCCGCTTGAGCACCAGGTCGTTGCGCCGGGCGACGTAGGCCGCCGTCAGGTTGTAGTAGACGACGAAGAGCAGCACGGTCAGGTAGAAGCCGAGCACCAGGGCGGCGTGCAGGTCGCCGCCGGGCAGCCGGTCGCGCTGGGCCTTGAGCATCTGGTGCAGGCCGCCGATCAGGCAGACCGGCATCGCCACCGCCATGTAGACCGCGATCCGGTTGCGGCGCAGCAGCAGCGTCTCGGTGCGGGCCAGCGCCAGCATGCGGCGGGCGGCGCTGGGGGCGGTGGGGGTGCCCACCGCGGGGGTGCGGGTCGCGGTGCTCATCGGACGGCTCCGGTCATGGCGGGGGACTCGGCGGGGGCGGGGTGCTCGGGCTCGGCGGCGATCGCCAGGAAGGCCTCCTCCAGCGAGGCGCTGCGGGCGTCCAGGCCGGCCAGCTCGACCTGCTGCTGCTCGGCCCAGCGCAGCAACTCGGTCAGGGTGCGCTGGAGCCGGCGGGTGCGGATGGTGACCCGGCGGCCGGTGAAGCCGACTTCGGTGTCCGGCAGCGGCGGCAGGGTGGGCGAGTCGGGCTGTTCGGGCAGGTCGAAGGCGATCCGGGCCGGCTGGTCGGCGAGCACCTCGGCGACGGTGCCGGTGGCCACCACCAGGCCGTGGTGCATGATCGCCAGCCGGTCGGCCAGCTCCTCGGCCTCCTCCAGGTAGTGGGTGGTGAGCAGCACCGTGGTGCCGTCGGCGCGCAGGTCGCGGACCAGCTGCCAGACGGCGGCCCGGGCCTGCGGGTCCAGGCCGGTGGTCGGCTCGTCCAGGAAGAGCACCTCGGGGCGGCCGATCAGCGCGACCGCGAGGTCCAGCCGGCGCTTCTCGCCGCCGGAGAGCTGCTTGACCCGCACGGCGGCCTGGTCGGCCATGCCGACGAGGTCGAGCGCCTCGGCGACCGGGCGCGGGGCGGTGGTGGCGCCGGCCCAGCCGCGCAGGGTCTCGGCCACCGTCAGGTCGCCGGGGAAGCCGCCTTCCTGGAGCATGATGCCGATCCGCGGGCGGACGGCGGCGCGCTCCCGGTGGGGGTCGTGCCCGAGCACCGTGACGGTGCCGCCGGTCGGCCGGGCCAGGCCCTCGATCAGTTCCATGGTGGAGGTCTTGCCGGCGCCGTTGGTGCCGAGCAGGGCGAACAGCTCGCCGTGCCGGACACTGAGGTCGAGGCCGCGCACGGCCTCGAAGCCGTCGGCCGCGGTGCTGCCGTAGCGCCGGCGCAGGCCGCTGGCCCGGACGGCGTGGAGGGGGCTGGTCATGGTCCCAGCGTTCCGTCGGGCGCGGGCCGGCGGCAGTGCGCGCCCTCACCGATCGCCCGGGCACTCCCACGGGTCGGCGGTGACAAATGTCATCGGGATCGACCGCGCCACTGCGGCGACGACGCCCGGGGAAGGAGGCCGTGCGGGAAAACGAAAGCGGCCTCCCGGAGGAGACCGCTTCTCGTGGAGCGGACGACGAGATTCGAACTCGCGACCCTCACCTTGGCAAGGTGATGCTCTACCAACTGAGCCACGTCCGCACGATCTTCACTTGTTGTGCCCACCACCCTAGCAGGTGGTGCTGCGAGCGGACGACGAGATTCGAACTCGCGACCCTCACCTTGGCAAGGTGATGCTCTACCAACTGAGCCACGTCCGCATGTCGTGCTCCCGGTTCCTTTCGGCCCCGGTTGCGGCGACGAGAAATACTCTACCCCATCGTCGGGAGTGGTTGTGCACCCCTTCCGCCGCAGGCCCGCGGCCCGGCGAGCGGAAGGGGTGCCCGGCTGGGTCAGTTGGCCTCCGAGAAGGCTTCGTAGACGTGCTTGGGGATCCGGCCGCGGGCGGGCAGCTCCATGCCGCGCGACTGCGCCCAGGCGCGCACCGCGGCCGGGTCCGGGGCGAGCGCGGTGCGGCGGAAGGACTTTCCGGTGCGGCTCTGGCGGCGGCCGGCGGCGACGAACGGGGCGAGCGCCTCACGCAGCTTTTCCGCGTTGTCCACGGACAGGTCGATCTCGTACGACTTCCCGTCGACACCGAAGTGGACGGTTTCGGCGGCGGCCCCGCCGTCCAGGTCGTCGGAGAGCGTGACAACTACACGCTGAGCCATGGGCGTCAATCCTCTCGGCAATTCGGCCGCCCGGGCGCGTGTGCCGCGGCGGCCCTGTGCGCCGGCCGCGCGGGGGGCATACCGGTGGGCCTGGGCCCACCCGTCACACGGCTCCCCGCGATGCCGGTGGCCCTATTCTGCACCCCAAGGGCTGGGAAATCGACGGTCGATCCTTTCTTTTTCCGGAAATTCACCTCGCTTCGCCTTCGTACCGATACTTCGGCTCGGATTGCGGCAGGTATCACGGGTGGATCTGTCCCCACATGCCGGTATTCGCCGGTCCCGAAGCGCTGCCGCGGTGTTCCTGGGAACTCCTTTACAGGGGGAGGAAACGGGCGCTCGGCGAGCCCGGAACCCTTGCGGCGTAAGGGGCGCGGGTCTACGCGCGTCGCAATGCCCGGGCCGTCGAACGACCCCCGAACCCCGGTACTCTGAAGGTCCCCCGCCTTCACGCACCACACCATTGGGAGTGCCAGTGGCACGCGTCGTAGTCGACGTCATGCTCAAGCCGGAGATCCTCGACCCCCAGGGGCAGGCGGTGCAGCGCGCACTGCCCCGTCTTGGATTCACCGGGATCGCCGATGTCCGCCAGGGCAAGCGTTTCGAACTGGAACTGGAGGGCCCGGTGGACGACGCCGCGCTCGACAAGATCCGCGAAGCCGCCGAGACCTTTCTCGCCAACACGGTGATCGAGGACTTCACCGTTCGGGTGGAGGACGGCCAGTGACCACCCGGATCGGTGTCGTCACGTTCCCCGGCTCGCTGGACGACCGCGACGCCCAGCGCGCGATCCGCCTGGCCGGAGCCGAGCCGGTGGCGCTCTGGCACCGTGACAAGGATCTCCACCAGGTCGACGCGGTCGTCCTGCCGGGCGGTTTCAGCTACGGCGACTATCTGCGTGCCGGCGCGATCTCGCGCTTCTCCCCGGTGATGGAGACGCTCATCGAGCAGGCGAAGCTGGGAATGCCGGTCCTCGGTATCTGCAACGGCTTCCAGGTGCTCACCGAGTCGCACCTGCTGCCCGGCGCGATGCTGCGGAACAACCACCTGCACTTCATCTGCCGCGACCAGAAGCTGCGGGTCGAGAATGCCGCGACCGCCTGGACGTCCGATTACCAGGCGGGGCAGGAGATTTCGATCCCGCTGAAGAACATGGACGGCCGCTACACCGCGGACCGGCGCACGATCGACGAGCTGGAGTCCGAGGGACGGGTCGTTTTCCGTTACCTGGCCGGTGAGGACGGGCTCCGCAACCCCAACGGGTCGATCAACGATATTGCCGGGATCACCAACGCGGCCGGCAACGTGGTCGGTCTGATGCCGCACCCCGAGCACGCGGTCGAGCCACTGGTCGGTACCGGCAAGACCGACGGTCTGCCGTTCTTCACGTCCGTCCTTAAGCAGTTGGTGAACGTCTGATGACTCTCGACACCGTCAAGCACGCCGAGCAGACGCCCGACGCCGCCCAGCCCTGGGCCGAACTCGGCCTCAAGGAGGACGAGTACGCACGGATCCGCGACATCCTCGGCCGCCGTCCCACCGGCGCCGAGCTCGCGATGTACTCGGTGATGTGGTCGGAGCACTGCTCGTACAAGAGCTCCAAGGTGCACCTCAAGCAGTTCGGCGAGAAGGCCCCGGAGTCCGACGCGATGCTGGTCGGCATCGGCGAGAACGCCGGTGTGGTCGACGTCGGCCAGGGCTACGCGGTGACCTTCAAGGTCGAGTCGCACAACCACCCGTCGTACATCGAGCCCTACCAGGGCGCGGCCACCGGCATCGGCGGCATCGTGCGCGACATCCTGGCGATGGGCGCCCGCCCGGTCGCGGTGATGGACCCGCTGCGGTTCGGCGCCGCGGACCACCCGGACACCCGCCGGGTGCTGCCCGGGATCGTGGCCGGCATCGGCGGCTACGGCAACTGCCTGGGCCTGCCGAACATCGGCGGCGAGGTCGTCTTCGACTCCTGCTACCAGGGCAACCCGCTGGTCAACGCGCTCTGCGTGGGCGTGATGAAGCACGAGGACATCCACCTCGCCAAGGCCAGCGGCGCCGGCAACAGGGTCATCCTGTACGGCGCCCGGACCGGTGGCGACGGCATCGGCGGTGTCTCGGTGCTGGCCTCCGAGACCTTCGACGACTCCAAGCCCACCAAGCGCCCGGCCGTCCAGGTCGGCGACCCGTTCCAGGAGAAGCTGCTCATCGAGTGCACCCTGGAGGTCTTCCGGGAGCAGCTGGTGCTCGGCATCCAGGACCTGGGCGGCGCCGGACTCTCCTGCGCCACCTCGGAGCTGGCCTCGGCCGGCTCCGGCGGCATGCGGATCGACCTGGACACCGTGCCGCTGCGCGACGCCACGCTCTCGCCGGAGGAGATCCTCATGAGCGAGTCGCAGGAGCGGATGTGCGCGATCGTCGAGCCCGACAAGGTCGACCGCTTCCTGGAGATCTGCGAGAAGTGGGACGTCATCGCCACCGTCATCGGTGAGGTGACCGACGGCGAGCGGCTGGAGATCTTCTGGCACGGCGAGCAGGTCGTCGACGTGCCGCCGCGCACCGTCGCCCACGACGGCCCGGTCTACCAGCGTCCGTACGCCCGCCCGTCCTGGCAGGACGCGCTGCAGGCCGACGCGCCGACCGCCGAGCGGCTGGCCCGCCCGACGAGCGGCGAGGAGCTGAAGCAGACCCTGCTCAAGGTCGCCGGCTCGCCCAACCAGGCCTCCAAGCGCTGGATCACCGACCAGTACGACCGGTTCGTGATCGGCAACACGGTGCTGGCCACCCCCGAGGACTCCGGGATGATCCGGATCGACGAGGAGACCAACCTCGGCGTCTCGGTGGCGACCGACGGCAACGGCCGCTACACCAAGCTGGACCCGTACACCGGTGCCCAGCTGGCGCTGGCCGAGGCCTACCGCAATGTCGCGGCCGGCGGCGCCAAGCCGCTCGCGGTCTCCGACTGCCTCAACTTCGGCTCCCCCGAGGACCCGGACGTGATGTGGCAGTTCGCCGAGGCCACCCGCGGTCTGGCCGACGCCTGCCAGGCGCTGGGCACCCCGGTGACCGGCGGCAACGTCTCGCTCTACAACCAGACCGGTGACGTGGCGATCCACCCGACCCCGGTGGTCGCGGTGCTCGGTGTGATCGACGACGTCACCCGGCGGACCCCGATCGGCTTCGCCGACGAGGGCCACCACCTCTACCTGCTCGGCGACACCGCCGACGAGCTGGGCGGCTCCGCCTGGTCGCAGGTGGTGCACGACCACCTCGGCGGCCTGCCGCCCAAGGTCGACCTGGAGCGCGAGAAGCTGCTCGCCGAGATCCTGATCGCCGCCTCGCGCGACGGCATGATCGACGCGGCGCACGACCTGTCGGACGGCGGTCTGGCCCAGGCGCTGGTGGAGAGCTGCCTGCGCGGCGGCCGCGGCGCCCGGCTGATCGTTCCGGCGGAGCTCGACCCGTTCGTCTTCCTCTTCTCGGAGTCGGCCGGTCGCGCGGTGGTCGCGGTGCCGCGCAGCGAGGAGCTGCGGTTCACCGACATGTGCGGCGCGCGCGGCCTGCCGGCCACCCGGATCGGCGTGGTCGACGGCGACACCCTGGAGGTGCAGGGCCAGTTCTCGGTCACGCTGACCGAGCTGTCCGAGGCGCACAACGGCGTGATCGAGGCGCTGCTCGGCTGATCCGGCGGATCATCGCACCGGCCCGTCCCCGGAGAGGGGGGCGGGCCGGTCTGCGTTCCCCGAGTGCCGGGGGGAGCCGACGCGTCGCGCCGGATCCGCCGGGTGCGGTCCCAGGACCGTGGGCCGAGGTGCCGGCCCTGCGGCTGAGCGACCTGCTGGACATGCCCCTGCCGCCCGGTGGCCTCGAACGGCAGACTGCGGCCCCTGTAAGTTGGCCGCCATGGCGAGGACGGTTACGCGCAAGGCCCGCAGTTACGACCCGGCGAAGGTGCGGGCCGCGCTGGCCGCCGAGACCGAGGCGGTGCGGGCGGCCGTGCACCGGCTGGCCGCGGATCCTGCGGCCGCCGCGTCGCTGGACCGGCCGACCCGGCTCGGCGGCTGGCGCGTTCGCGAGTTGCTGGCCCATCTGGCGTGGCAACTGGCCGTGGTGCCCGAACGGTTGGGTCAGCCGCTGGAGGGTCGGGCGGCGCTGGGGCCGACCACCTGGGTCAGCGGGGTCGGCTCGCTGGCCGAGTGGCTGGACGCCGGCACCCGGGAGCGTGCCGCCGGCGCCTTCGCCGGCCCGCCGGCCGAGGTGGCGGCGGCCTTCGACCGGGCGGCGAACGCCCTGCTGGGGCTGCTCGCCGGGCCCGGGGCGCTGGATGCCGAGCGGCGCGTCGAACTCCGGTTGGGTTCGATGACGCTCCCCGACCTGCTGGTCACCCGGCTGCTGGAGGCCGTGGTGCACGCCGACGACCTGGCCGACGCGCTGGAGCTCGCCGACTTCCCGCACGACCGGTTCGCGCTGGCCTCGGTCAGCCGCCTGCTCGCCGACGCCTTCGCGGAGCAGGTGCCGGGCGGCTCGGTGGAGCTGCGGGTGCCGCCGTTCGCGGTGGTGCAGGCCGTGCCCGGGCCCAAGCACACCCGGGGCACCCCGCCCAACGTGGTGGAGACGGCTCCGCTCGGCTGGATCCGGCTGGCCACCGGTCGACTGGACTGGGCCACGGCGGTGGACCGCGCCGAGGTGGCGGCCAGCGGGGAGCGCAGCGACCTGAGCGCCTTCCTGCCGGTGCTGCACTGAGCCGAGGCGCACGACAGCCCCCCGGCGAGGTCCTGAGCCGAGGCGCAGCCCCCGGCGAGGTCCTGAGCCGAGGCGCGCGACAGCCCCCGGCGAGGTCCAGAGCCGAGGAGCACGACAGCCCCCCGGCGAGGTCCTGAACCGAGGCGCACGACAGCCCCCCGGCGTGGGCGCCAGGGGGCTGTCGGGTTGGGCGGCTACTGCTTCAGTTCGGCGTAGGCCTCGGGGCTGCTGTCCTTGAGGAACTTCCAGCAGCGCTCCGCCTCGTCCGATTCCTTGATCGACTCGGCGGCCCGGGCCAGCGCGGCCAGGCAGCGCAGGAAGCCTCTGTTGGCCCGGTGCTCCCACGGGACCGGCCCGTGACCGCGCCAGCCGGCCCGGCGCAGCGCGTCCAAGCCGCGGTGGTAGCCGGTGCGGGCGTAGGCGTATGACTCGACCACCCGGCCCTCGGCGAAGGCGTCGTCGGCCAGCATCGCCCAGGCGAGCGAGAACCACGGGTAGTCCGCCGCGAGCTGGGTGGGCGACGCGGACTCCTCGGCGAGCCGGCGGTACGGCTCCGCCTCCTCGGTCAGCAGCGTCGGGTCCGGGCCCGAGAGCAAGTTCTTCCGTTCTGTCATGCTCCCCAGTCTGCCAGCCGGGCGGTGGCGAGCCGGCGGCGCTGCCGTGCTCATGCGGTGCAGTGGTAGAGCAGCTGGACGCCCGGGTTGTCCACCGACTGCCCGTAGTCGCCGGGCGCCACCGGGGCACAGGTGCTGCGGACCCAGTCGGTGACCGCCGTGGTCGGACCGGAGCCGCCGCCCCGCCCGCCGAAGCCGCCACCGCCGCCCTGGGCCGGGCCGAGCAGCACGTAGTGCAACTGCCCGCTGCGGACCAGCGCCTGGAACTGCGGCAGGGTCGGCGACGGCACCTTGCCGGTGAAACCGCCCATCGGCAGCACCTCCTTGCCGGTGGCCAGGATGTAGGGCGATGAGGCCGACCACGAGGTGGTGGCGAAGAGGTAGCGGGCGCCGTCGGCGTGGGCCTCGGTGTAGGCGAGGATCTGCTGCTGGGACTTGCTCAGGCCGTTGGCGTCCTGGCCGAAGCCGCCGAACTGGGCCATGAGCGCCGCCAGCTCGGGGTTGTCCGCCGCGCCGCCGCGGGTCCGGCCCTGGCCGCCGCCGGGTCGGCCGAAGCCGTGCGCCGCCTGCGGGCCGACCGCGCCCATGCCGCCGTTGCCGCTGTACTTGCTGTCCAGCACGGACGCGGCCCAGGCGCCCGGCGCCAGCAGCACCGCGGCCAGTGCGGCTGCCAGCCCCGCCGTGGCGAGTCGCAGCCGGCCCAGTCGGCGGGCGCCGAACCGGGCGGTGCGGCCGGCACCGAGCAGCACCAGCGCCAGGGCGCCGAGCAGCAGGGTGACCGGGGCCAGCCAGGGCAGGAAGGTCGGGAAGAGGTGGGTCAGGTAGGCGCCCCAGGCCGCGCTGCCGGCCACCGCGACCGGCAGCGCCCAGGCCCGCGGCCCACCGCCCTGGTGGGCCCGCCAGAGCAGCACCAGACCGGCACCGCTGAGCGCGGCCAGCGGGGCGGCGATCACGCCCATGTAGTAGGTGTGGCCGCCGACGCTGCCGGCGCTGAAGGTCAGGAAGTACACCGCCAGCCAGCTGCCCCAGAGCAGGTAGCCGGCCCGCAGCCGGTCGGTGCGCGGCTCCTTGCGCCGCCAGACCAGCGCGCAGAGCAGGGCGACGGCGGCCAGCGGGTAGAGCCAGCCGGTCTGCGGGGCGAACTGGGAGCCGAACATCTTGGTCCAGCCGCCGTCGCTGCCGCCCGGGCCGCCCTGGTGGCCGCCCGGCTGGTGAGCGCCGCCCTGGCCGCCGCCGAAGCCCTGGCCGCCGCCGAAGCCCTGGCCGCCGCCGAAGCCCGGCGCGCCGCCCTGGCCCGCCGTACCCGCGCCGTAGCCCGCACCCGTGCCCTGGCCCGCGCCCGTGCCCTGGCCCGCACCGGTGCCGCGGCCGGCGCCGCCGCGGTGCTGCTGGCCGTCGGCCTGGTTGCCCCCAGCGGTGCCCTGCCCGGCGGGCGCGCCGCCCTGGCCGCCGCCCTGGCCGCCGCCCTGGCCGCCGCCGTGGCCGCCGCCCCACATGCCGCCCTGGCCGGAGGTGACGCTGCCGGTCTCGTCCGCGTTCAGCCCGACCTGGGTGAAGCGGTTCAGGAAGTTGTAACCGACCACCATGCTGTAGGCCGAGTTGTCGGTGGTCCCGTCGATGTACGGCCGGTCCTTGGCCGGTGTCACGGTGGCCAGCAGCACCCAGGAGGCCGAGACCGCCACGGTGACCAGCCCGGCCAGGCCCAACCGGGCCAGCCGGCGGCGCAGCGGGACCGGCGCGGACACCAGGTAGACGACCGCGAGCGCCGGCAGCACCGCCCAGGCCTCCAGCATCTTGGCCTGGAACGCCGCTCCGACCCAGACACCGGCCAGCAGCAGCGGCCGCAGCCTGCCGCTCTGGGCGGCCCGCTGCGCGGCGTCGGCGGCGAGCAGCAGCAGCAGGGTGAAGAGCGGGTCCTCGACCGCGGTGCGGAACAGCCCGGCCACCACCGGGGTGAGGGTGAACGTCAGGGCCGCGAGCAGCCCGGCATTGGCGCCGGCCCAGCGGCGGACCGCGCGGAACAGCACCAGCACGGCCAGTATCCCCTCCACCGCCTGCGGCAGCGTGAGCGCCCAGGGGTGGAAGCCGAAGATCCTGGCGGACAGCGCCTGCGGCCACAGGAACCCGGGCAGCTTGTCCAGGGTGATGGTGTTGGCCGGGTCGTAGGAGCCGAAGACGAAGGCCTTCCAGCTCTCCGTCATGCTGCGCGCGGCATCGGCGTAGAAGGAGTGGTAGGTGCTCTGGTTGATGTCCCAGAAGAACAGCACGCCCGCCAGTGCGGCGATGGCGAGCAGGGCGGGACGGGCGTAGCCGGGCTGGTCCTCGGGCGAGCGCCAGGGGGCTCGACGCCGGGGCCGGCTGACGGACGGCGGATCGGCAGCGATCGGTAGCTCGGTGGTAGCCATGAGCGACAGCCTTCGCCGTGTCCATGAGAAAACCGTGACAGTCCGGGCGATACGGCGAAAACGATACCGATCCGGGGGGAAATTTTTGCCGTTCAGGAGCTTGCCGTAAACGTCCGGGTACCTGTCGGAAACGATCGGGCTCCGGTCGGCGGGTGCCGACCGGAGCCCGGTTCATGCGCTCAGCTCACGCGGTCCGGCTCACGTGGTCTGTCACGTGGTCCGGCTCACGAGGTCACTTCAGGCGGTTGCCCGCGGAGCGCAGCATCTTGGTGGCCTCGACCACGCGGGCGGCCATGCCCGCCTCGGCCAGCTTGCCCCAGGTGCGCGGGTCGTAGGTGGACTTCTTGCCGACCTCGCCGTCGACCTTCAGCACGCCGTCGTAGTTCTTGAACATGTGGTCGGCGACCGGACGGGTGAAGGCGTACTGGGTGTCGGTGTCCAGGTTCATCTTGACCACACCGTTCTCCAGCGCGGTCTCGATCTCCTGCTGGGTCGAGCCGGAGCCGCCGTGGAAGACGAAGTCGAACGGGTCCTTCTTGCCGTACTGGGCGCCGATCGCGTCCTGCAGGTCGCGCAGCAGCTCGGGGCGGAGCACCACGTTGCCCGGCTTGTAGACGCCGTGCACGTTGCCGAACGAGGCGGCCAGCAGGTAGCGGCCCTTCTCGCCCAGGCCGAGCGCCTCGGCGGTGCGGACGGCGTCGTTCACCGTGGTGTAGAGGGAGTCGTTGATCTCGTGGGAGACGCCGTCCTCCTCGCCGCCGGTCGGGGTGATCTCGACCTCAAGGATGATCTTGGCGGCGTGCGCCTGGGCCAGCAGCTCCTGGCCGATCGCCAGGTTGTCGTGCAGGGTCTCGGCGGAGCCGTCCCACATGTGCGACTGGAAGAGCGGGTTCTCGCCGCGGGCCACGCGCTCGGCGGAGATCGCCAGCAGCGGGCGGACGTAGCCGTCCAGCTTGTCCTTGGGGCAGTGGTCGGTGTGCAGCGCGACGGTGATGTCGTACTTGGCGGCGACGACGTGGGCGAACTCGGCGAGCGCGACGGCGCCCGTCACCATGTCCTTGTTGTGCTGGCCGCCCAGGAACTCGGCGCCACCGGTGGAGATCTGGATGATGCCGTCGCTCTCGGCCTCGGCGAAGCCGCGCAGTGCCGCGTGCAGGGTCTGCGACGAGGTGACGTTGATGGCGGGGTAGGCGAACTTGCCGGCCTTGGCCCGGTCGAGCATCTCGTTGTAGACGTCGGGAGTTGCGATGGGCATGCGAATCCGCTCCTGTCGGTGTGGGGCGATCGGACGACGCTGTCCGATGCTCGATACGCCTCTTGTTCACGGCGTCGCCGCGGCACGAAGTCATTGAGGGTGGTCTTCGACCGCAGGCCGGACACCGCTGTCATCTTCCCAGACTCGTGCCTCCGGTTCACCTATGGGTTCAGCATGCGGCCGGGGCCCGACGTGCCGGGCGTCGCCATCCGGCCGCGCTATCCTGCGCCCGTGACTACCACTACCGACCTAGCGGTCAATCTCCTGGATGCCAAGTCGTTGATCAGCTCGGTCGGGACCTTCGGCCTGCTGGCGATCATCTTCGCCGAGACCGGCCTGCTGATCGGCTTCTTCCTGCCGGGCGACTCACTGCTGATCCTGGCTGGTGTCGCGGCCTCCTCGGCGGCGGCCAAGGCCTTCGGGCCGGGTGTGCAGATGCCGATCGGGGTGCTGCTCGCCGGCGCGCCGATCTGCGCGATCGCCGGGGCCCAGCTCGGCCACCTGCTCGGCGCCAAGGCCGGATCGAAGCTCTTCGACAAGCCGGAGTCGCGGATCTTCAAGCGCGAGTACGTCGAGAAGGCCGAGGAGTACTTCGCCAAGTTCGGCCCGGAGAAGGCCGTGGTGATGGCCCGCTTCATCCCGATCGTGCGGACCTTCCTCAACCCGGTGGCGGGCATGCTGGAGATGCCGGCCGGGAAGTTCTTCGTCTGGAACGCTCTCGGCGGCGTGATCTGGACCGAGGTGATGCTCTGCATCGGCTACTTCTTCGGGGACTCGATGGCCCCGGTGATCGACAAGTACCTGATCCCGGCGATGGCCCTGATCATCCTGCTGTCGATCTCGCCGATCCTGCTCGAAGTGGTCCGGGAGCGGAAGAAGCGCAAGGCCGGCGGCGCGGCCGTGACCGGCGCGGGCCGCAGCGGTGAGCCGGTGCAGTCCGGCGGCGGCCGGCACCGCCGCGGCTGACGTTCCGCCGCGGCTGACGTGCCGGTACGGCTGACGGTTCGGTACGGCGGAGGGCGCCTCCCCTGCGGGCAGACCGGCTCACAGGCACCGCAGTCGACGCACTCAT
>NZ_JAJJPA010000071.1 GCF_020907985.1 Kitasatospora humi
ACTGCCGCCTGGTGGGGCGATGGTGGCGGTGGAGGCGACGGAGGCGGAGGTTGTTGCGGCGATCGCGGGCCGTCCGGGTGTGGGTGTCGCGGCGGTGAACGGCCCGAGGGCTGTGGTGGTTTCCGGTGTCGAGGAGGAAGTCCTCGCCGCTGTTGCCGAGTTGGCTGCGGGTGGGGCGCGGACCAAGCGGTTGCAGGTTTCGCACGCGTTCCATTCGCCGTTGATGGAACCGATGTTGGAGGAGTTCGCGCGGGTCGTGGCCTCGGTCGCCTACCGGACACCCAAGCTCACTGTCGTGTCCGCGTTGACCGGTGAGCCGGTGACGGACGAGGTCACGGATCCGGGGTACTGGGTGAAGCACGTCCGCGAGGCCGTCCGCTTCAGCGACGCCGCGAACGCTCTGCGTGCCAGCGGTGTTCGCACGTTCATCGAGATCGGCCCCGACGGCGTCCTGTCCGGCATGGGCCCCCAAACCCGCACCGACACCGACGCCGAAACGGCCGACGAACTCTGGCTGCCCCTGCTGCGCCGGGGCCGGGACGAGCCCCGTGCTCTGCTCACCGCGCTCGCCAAGGTGTTCGTACGGGGTCTGGCGGTCGAGTGGGAGAAGGTCTTCGCAGGCACCGGCGCCCAGCGCGTCGACCTGCCCACCTACGCCTTCCAACGTCAGCGCTACTGGCTGAACGTCACCGCCGCCAGCCGCGCCGAGGACCTCGGCCTGGAGAACCCGGGCCACCCGTTGCTGGGTGCGGCAGTGACGCTGCCCGCCAGTGGTGGTCTGGCGCTGACCGGGCGGTTGTCGCTCGCGGCACAGCCGTGGCTGGCCGATCACGCGGTGGACGGGCAGCCCGTTGTACCGGGCGCCGCGTTGGTCGAGATGGCGGTACGGGCCGGTGACGAGGCCGGCTGCGGCCGGGTCGAGGAACTGCTGATCGAGGCGCCCCTGGTGCTCCCGTCCCAGGGCGGCGTCCGGGTGCAGGTCACCGTGGACGAGGCGGACGAGTCCGGTCGCCGCGCGGTGGCCGTCTACGCCCAAGTCGAGAACGCGATGCCGGAGGAGGAGTGGATCCGGCACGCCGCCGGTGTCCTGGCCCCGGTGCACAGCTCCGCCGACGGCGACGCCGATCTGGCGCAGTGGCCCCCGGCTGGCGCCGAAGCCGTGGACGTGAGCGGGTTCTACCCTGGGCTGGCCGACCGCGGCCTCGCCTACGGCCCGGCGTTCCGGGGCACGCAGGCGGTGTGGCGGCGTGGCGACGAGCTGTTCGCCGAGATCGTGCTGCCGGACGGCGTGAGTGCGGCCGGCTTCGGGCTGCACCCTGCCCTGCTGGACGCCTCCCTGCATGTGATCGGGGGCGTCGGAGAACGACACGACCGGGCTGAAGTCCCGTTCGCCTGGGGCGATGTGGTCGTGCACGCGGCGGATGCGGTGGCGGCGCGGGTGCGCGTGGCGCCGTCGGCCTCCGGTGAGGGCGTGTCGGTGACGCTGGCCGACACCACCGGCGGACTGATCGCGTCGGTGGGCTCTGTGGTCCTGCGGCCGTTCGCCGCTGCGGCGCCGGTTCGCGACGACCTGTTCGGGGTGGAGTGGGCCCCGACCCTTGCCGTGAACCCCACTGACATGAGCGACCGTTGGGCTGTGCTCGGGGGCGAGTTGCCGGGCGCCGTTTCGTACGCCGATCTGGCGGCGCTGCTGGCTGCTGTTGGTGCGGGTGAGTCCGTGCCTGAGGTTGTGGTGGTGCGGGCCGTGCCTGAGTCGGGGGTTGAGGGTGTCGCGGCTGCGGCGCGCGGTGTCACGGTCGGTGTGCTGGGGTTGGTGCAGGAGTGGCTGGCTGCAGATGTGCTGTCCGGTTCTCGGCTGCTGGTGGTGACCGAGCGCGCTGTGGACGCGGGTCCGGAGGCGCCGGTGGAGGTCACGGCGGCGCCGGTTTGGGGGCTCGTGCGGGTGGCGCAGTCGGAGCATCCGGGCCGGCTGGTGCTGGTGGATGTGGACGAGTTGTCCGATGAGGCGGTGGCGGGCTTGCGGGCGGGTGTGGCGTCCGGCGAGTGGCAGTTCGCGGTGCGGGCGGGTCAGGTGCGGGTGCCGAGGCTTGTGCGAGTGTCGTCGGTGGCTGCTCCGGCTGCAACCGAGAGGCGTGCGGGCACGGTGCTGGTGACGGGTGCTTCCGGGGCGCTGGGCGGCCTGGTGGCCCGGCATCTCGCGGCGACCGGGCAGGCGGAGCGGCTGCTGCTGGTCTCGCGTCGGGGCATCGATGTCTCCGGGATGCCGGAACTCGTGGGTGAGCTGAAGGAGTTGGGTGTCGAGGTCAGCGTTGCGGCCTGTGATGTCGCCGATCCCGAGGAACTCGCGGATGTGCTGAAGGGTGTGCCGCTGACGGGCGTGGTCCATGTGGCGGGCGTCCTTGATGACGCTCTTCTTGCCTCGCTGACTCCGGAGCGGGTGGCGGCGGTGATGCGGCCGAAGGTCGACGCGGCGTGGCACCTGCACGAGTTGACCCGCGACCTCGACCTGGACACCTTCGTCCTGTTCTCGTCCATCGCCGGTGTGGTCGGCAACGCCGGTCAGGCCAACTACGCGGCCGGTAACACCTTCTTGGACGCGCTGGCCGCTCATCGGCGTCACCTCGGCCTGCCCGCCACGTCCCTCGCCTGGGGGCCGTGGGAGCACGGCATGGCGGGTGAACTCTCCGATGCGGACCGCCGGCGGATGGCTCGCCAGGGCATGCGTGCGTTGTCCGACGCACGGGGGCTCGCCGTCCTGGACGCGGCCGTCGACCGGTCCGAAGCACTGCTGGTGGCAGCCGAGATGGACCTGCCCGCGGTGCGACGCTCCGGCGACGTCCCGCCACTCCTGTCCGGCCTGGTGCGCGGATCGCGTGCCGGCGGGTCCGCCCGCCGATCGGTCGCGGAGCCCGGCGCCGGTGACCAGAACGGGCTGGCCGCCCGGCTGGCCGCGCTGGGCCCGGACGAACGACGCGAGGCCGTGCGGGAGTTGGTCCTTTCGCAGGCAGCCCTGGTGCTGGGCATGGCCGGCCCGGGCAGCCTGGATGCGGAACGGTCCTTCCGCGACGTCGGGTTCGAGTCCCTTACCGCCGTCGAGCTGCGCAACCGGTTGAACAGTGCCACGGGCCTGCGCCTGCCGGCCACCGCGGTCTTCGACTACCCGAGCCCGACCGCACTGGCCGACTTCGTGACCGAGGAGATGTTCGGGTCGGCCGCCGCCGAGGAGTCAGCCGCTCTCTCGGCCTACTCGGGACTCGACAGGCTCGAAGCGTCGCTCACCGAACTCCTGGGCGACGAGACCGCCCGGGCGCGGGTGACGGCGCGGCTCAAGGACATCCTCTCCGTGCTGAGCGACACCGCTGGATCCGGCGAGGGCGACGACGACGGTGTCTCGGTCGCCGACAAGATCCAGTCGGCCAGTGACGACGACATGTTCGACTTCATCGACAACCAGCTCGGGCTCTGAGTACGTCGCCGTACCACCGTGCGTAATGAGGAAGGCGTCCATTCGGATGGCGAACGAAGAGAAGCTCCGTGACTACCTCAAGCGGGTCACCACCGACCTTGCCCAGACCCGGGAGCGCCTGCGTGAAGTAGAGGGCCGACAGCAGGAACCCGTGGCCCTCGTCGGGATGGCGTGCCGGTTCCCGGGTGGTGTGTCGTCGCCGGAGGAACTCTGGGAGCTGGTGGCGTCGGGCAAGGACGCGATCGGTCACTTCCCGACGGACCGTGGCTGGCCCGGCGATCTGGTCGACCCGGATCCGGAGGCGGTCGGCAAGAGCGTGTCGGGTGAGGGCGGATTCCTCTACGACGCGGGGGAGTTCGACGCGGAGTTCTTCGGGATCAGTCCGCGTGAGGCGCTCGTCATGGATCCGCAGCAGCGGTTGCTGCTGGAGACGTCGTGGGAGGCGTTGGAGGACGCGGGGATCGATCCCACGGGGTTGCGGGGCAGTGCGACGGGTGTGTTCGCGGGGCTCTTCTACCACGACTACCTGTCGTTCCACCCGGTGCCGGAGGAGGCCGAGGGGTACCTCGGCACCGGTGGCATGGGGTCGGTCGTCTCCGGTCGGGTGGCGTATGCGCTGGGTCTGGAGGGTCCGGCGGTGACGGTGGACACGGCCTGTTCGTCGTCGCTGGTGGCGTTGCACCTGGCGTGCCAGTCGCTGCGTTCGGGTGAGAGTTCGCTGGCACTGGCCGGCGGTGTGACCGTGATGTCGACACCCAGCACATTCATTGACTTCTCCCGCCAGCGCGGCCTTGCGGCCGACGGGCGTTGCAAGGCGTACGCGGAGTCGGCGGACGGCACCGGGTGGGGTGAGGGTGTCGGCGTGCTGGTGCTGGAGCGGCTGTCGGACGCACGCCGCAACGGGCACAAGGTGCTTGCGGTGGTGACCGGTACGGCGGTCAACCAGGACGGCGCCTCCAACGGCCTGACCGCGCCCAACGGTCCCTCCCAACAGCGGGTGATCCGTGCCGCGCTGGCGAGCGCCGGGGTGGGTGCAGACGGTGTCGACGTGGTCGAGGGGCATGGCACGGGCACCCGGCTGGGTGACCCGATCGAGGCGCAGGCGCTGCTGGCGACCTACGGCCAGGAACGGCCGACGGAACGGCCGTTGCTGCTCGGTTCGGTGAAGTCCAACATCGGCCACGCGCAGGCGGCTGCCGGTGTCGCGGGTGTCATCAAGATGGTCACCGCGATGCAGCACGGGATCGTGCCGGCGACGCTGCACGTGGATTCGCCATCCTCGCGCATCGCTTGGGAGTCGGGTGCGGTCAAGCTGGTGACCTCGGCGGTGCCGTGGCCGGAGACGGGTGAGCGTCCGCGGCGTGCGGGTGTGTCGTCGTTCGGGTTCTCCGGGACCAACGCGCACGTGATCATCGAGCAGGCGCCTGCGGAGGAGGCTGCTGCGCCTGGTCCGGATGGCCGGGCGCTGCCGGTGGTGCCGTGGGTGGTGTCGGGGCGTTCGGCGGCGGGTCTTGCGGGGCAGGCGGAGCGGTTGGCGGGTTTCGTGCAGGGCCGGGATGTGGACGCTGCCGGTGTGGGTTGGTCGTTGGCGACGTCGCGGGCGGCGTTGGAGCACCGGGCGGTGGTGCTGGGGGCGGATCGCGACGAACTGGCGTCCGGGCTCGGGGCGTTGGCCGAGGGGCGTGAGGTGCCGGGTGTGGTGTCCGGCGTTGTGGGTGGCGTGGGCAAGGTCGGGTTCGTGTTCACCGGGCAGGGTGCCCAGCGGGTGGGGATGGGCCAGGGCTTGTATGCCGCGTTCCCGGTGTTCGCGCAGGCCTTCGATGCGGTGTGTGCGGGGCTGGCCGAGCATCTGGATGGTTCGTTGGCGGCGGTGGTGCGCGGTGAGGTTGAGGGTGGGGGTGGGGGTCGGATCGATGACACGGGGTGGGCGCAGCCGGCCCTGTTCGCCATCGAGGTGGCGTTGTTCCGGTTGTTGGAGTCGTGGGGTGTGTCGCCGCAGGTGGTGGCGGGGCATTCGATCGGTGAGTTGGCGGCTGCGCATGTGGCTGGGGTGTGGTCGTTGGAGGACGCGTGTGCGGTGGTTGCCGCGCGGGGTCGGTTGATGCAGCAGTTGCCGCCTGGTGGGGCGATGGTGGCGGTGGAGGCGACGGAGGCGGAGGTTGTCGCGGCGATCGCGGGCCGCCCGGGTGTGGGTGTCGCGGCGGTGAACGGCCCGAGGGCTGTGGTGGTTTCCGGTGTCGAGGAGGAAGTCCTCGCGGCTGTCGCGGAGTTGGCTGCGGGTGGGGTGCGGACCAAGCGGTTGCAGGTTTCGCACGCGTTCCATTCGCCGTTGATGGAACCGATGCTGGAGGAGTTCACGCGGGTCGTGTCCTCGGTCGCCTACCGGACGCCCAAGCTCACTGTCGTGTCCGCGTTGACCGGTGAGCCGGTGACGGACGAGGTCACGGACCCGGCGTACTGGGTGAAGCACGTCCGCGAGGCCGTCCGCTTCAGCGACGCCGCGAACGCCTTGCGTGCCAGCGGTGTTCGCACGTTCATCGAGATCGGCCCCGACGGCGTCCTGTCCGGCATGGGCCCCCAAACCCGCACCGACACCGACGCCGAAACGGCCGACGAACTCTGGCTCCCCCTGCTGCGCCGGGGCCGGGACGAACCCCGGGCTCTGCTCACCGCGCTCGCGAAGGCGTTCGTACGGGGTCTGGCCGTCGAGTGGGAGAAGGTATTCGCAGGCACCGGCGCCCAGCGCGTCGACCTGCCCACCTACGCCTTCCAGCGGCAGCACTACTGGCTGCCGATCGGTACCGCCGTGGTGGACGCGGCCGGGTTGGGCCAGTCCCCGGCGCGCCACCCCTTGTTGGGGGCGGCGGTGACGTTGCCGGCCAGTGGTGGTCTGGTGCTGACCGGGCGGTTGTCTCTCGCCGGGCAGCCGTGGCTGGCCGATCACGTGGTCGCCGGCCAGGTGATCGTTCCCGGGGCCGCGTTGGTCGAGATGGCGGTGCGGGCCGGTGACGAGGCCGGCTGCGGCCGGGTCGAGGAACTGGTCATCGAGGCGCCGCTGGTGCTCCCGTCCCAGGGCGGCGTCCGGGTGCAGGTCACGGTGGACGAGGCGGACGAGTCCGGTCGCCGCGCGGTAGCCGTCTACGCCCAGGTCGAGGAGGCGACGTTCGAGGAGCAGTGGATCCGTCATGCGACTGGTTCGCTGGCCGCCTCGGCTGCTTCGCTTGTCGACACTGCGCTGACCGAGTGGCCCCCGACTGGTGCGGAAGCCGTGGACCTGGACGGCTTCTACCCGGCGCTGGCCGGCCGTGGCCTCTCCTACGGGCCGGTCTTCCAGGGCCTGCGGGCGGCCTGGCGGCGCGGCGAGGAGCTGTTCGCCGAGGTGGCGCTGCCGGACGGCGCGGGCGCCGCCGGCTTCGGTCTGCACCCCGCCCTGCTGGACAGCGCGCTGCATGTGGCGGCTCTGAGGACCGATGGCGAAGGTCTGACACTGCCCTTCGCGTGGAACGACGTGGCGCTGCACGCTTCGGGCGCAGTGGCGGCACGGGTGCGCGTGGCGCCGGTGGCTTCGGGCGACGGCGTCTCGGTGACCCTGGCCGACGCTGCGGGCGAGCTGGTGGCGTCCGTGGGGTCGTTGGTGCTGAGGGCTGCCTCGGCCGAGGACCTGGCGGGTGGTGCGGGCCCTGCGGGTGAGTCGATGTTCGGGGTGGAGTGGGTCCCGGATCTGGCAGTGGACTCCGGTGGTGAGAGTGGCCGTTGGGCTGTGCTCGGGGGCGGCGAACTGGCGGGCGCCGTTTCGTACGCCGATCTGGCGGCGCTGCGGGCTGCTGTTGGTGCGGGTGAGTCCGTGCCCGAGGTTGTGGTGGTGCGGGTCGCGCCCGAGTCGGGGGTTGAGGGTGTCGCGGCTGCGGCGCGCGGTGTTGCGGTCGGCGCGCTGGGGCTGGTGCAGGAGTGGCTGGCTGCGGACGTGCTGTCCGGTTCTCGGCTGGTGGTGGTGACCGAGCGCGCTGTGGATGCCGGCCCGGAGGCGCCGATCGAGGTCACGGCGGCGCCGGTTTGGGGGCTCGTGCGGGTGGCGCAGTCGGAGCATCCGGGCCGGCTGGTGCTGGTGGACGTGGACGAGTTGTCCGATGAGGCGGTGGCGGGCTTGCGGGCGGGTGTGGCGTCCGGTGAGTGGCAGTTCGCGGTGCGGGCGGGTCAGGTGCGGGTGCCGAGGCTTGTGCGGGTGTCGTCGGTGGCTGCTCCGGCTGCAACCGAGAGGCGTGCGGGCACGGTGCTGGTGACGGGTGCTTCCGGGGCGCTGGGCGGCCTGGTGGCCCGGCATCTCGCGGCGACCGGGCGGGCGGAGCGGCTGCTGCTGGTCTCGCGTCGGGGCATCGATGTCTCCGGGATGCCGGAACTGGTGGGTGAGCTGAAGGAGTTGGGTGTCGAGGTCAGCGTTGCGGCCTGTGATGTCGCCGATCCCGAGGAACTCGCGGATGTGCTGAAGGGTGTGCCGCTGACGGGCGTGGTCCATGTGGCGGGCGTCCTTGATGACGCTCTTCTTGCCTCGCTGACTCCGGAGCGGGTGGCGGCGGTGATGCGGCCGAAGGTCGACGCGGCGTGGCACCTGCACGAGTTGACCCGCGACCTCGACCTGGACACCTTCGTCCTGTTCTCGTCCATCGCCGGTGTGGTCGGCAACGCGGGACAGGCCAACTACGCGGCCGGTAACACCTTCCTGGACGCGCTGGCCGCTCATCGGCGTCACCTCGGCCTGCCGGCGATGTCCTTGGCCTGGGGGCCGTGGGAGCACGGCATGGCGGGTGAACTCTCTGATGCGGACCGCCGGCGGATGGCTCGCCAGGGCATGCGTGCGTTGTCCGACGCACGGGGGCTCGCCGTCCTGGACGCGGGCCTCAACCGGTCCGAAGCACTGCTGGTGGCAGCCGAGTTGGACCTGACCGCGGTCCGGCGCTCCGGCGACGTCCCGCCACTCCTGTCCGGCCTGGTCCGTGCGACGCGAGTGGGCTCGCACACCCGCCGGACGGTCGGTCAGCCCGCCGCCGGTGACCAGAACGTGCTGGCCGCCCGACTGGCCGCGTTGGGCCCGGAAGAACGGCGCGAGGCCGTGCGGGAGCGCGTCCTGTCGCAGGCAGCTCTGGTGCTGGGCATGGCCGGCCCGGGCAGCCTGGATGCGGAACGGTCCTTCCGCGACGTCGGGTTCGACTCGCTCACCGCCGTCGAGCTGCGCAACCGGCTCAGCAACGCCACGGGCCTGCGCCTGCCGGCCACCGCGGTCTTCGACTACCCGACCCCGGCGGCACTGGCCGGGTTCGTGCTGGGCGAGCTGTTCGGCGACCACGGTTCCGCGTCGGCGGACCCGGCACGGCCGGTGGCCCGGGCTGTTCCGGTCGATGAGGACCGCCTGGTGATCGTCGGAATGGCGTGCCGGTTCCCGGGCGGTGTGTCGTCCCCCGCCGACTTCTGGAAGCTGCTCGAGTCGGGATCGGACGCCATCGGCGAGTTCCCCGCCGACCGGGGCTGGGCGACGGACGTCTACGACCCGGATCCGGAGGCGGCGGGCAAGAGCGTCTCCCGGGAGGGCGGATTCCTTTACGACGCTGCCGACTTCGATGCGGAGTTCTTCGGGATCAGTCCGCGTGAGGCGGTGGCGATGGATCCGCAGCAGCGGTTGCTGTTGGAGACGTCGTGGGAGGCGTTGGAGGACGCGGGGATCGATCCGACGGCGTTGCGGGGCAGTGCGACGGGTGTGTTCGCGGGCCTCTTCTACCACGACTACCTGCCTTCGCACTTCGTGCCGGAGGAGATCGAGGGGTATCTCGGCACGGGTGGCACGGGCTCGGTTGCTTCGGGTCGGGTGGCGTATGCGCTGGGTCTGGAGGGTCCGGCGGTGACGGTGGACACGGCCTGCTCGTCGTCGCTGGTGGCGTTGCACCTGGCGTGCCAGTCGCTGCGTTCGGGTGAGAGTTCGCTGGCACTGGCCGGTGGCGTGAACGTGATGTCGACGCCGGGCACCTTCATCGACTTCACCAAGCAGGGCGGCCTTGCCGCTGACGGGCGTTGCAAGGCTTATGCGGAGTCGGCGGACGGCACCGGGTGGGGTGAGGGCGTCGGCGTGCTGGTGTTGGAGCGGCTGTCGGACGCACGCCGAAATGGGCACAAGGTGCTTGCGGTGGTGGCGGGGACGGCGGTGAACCAGGATGGTGCGTCGAATGGTTTGACGGCGCCGAACGGGCCGTCGCAGCAGCGGGTGATCCGGGCGGCTCTGGCCAGTGCGGGCCTGTCGGCGAGTGATGTGGATGTGGTCGAGGGCCACGGGACGGGCACCCGGCTGGGTGATCCGATCGAGGCGCAGGCGCTGCTGGCGACCTACGGCCAGGGGCGGCCGGTGGACCGGCCGTTGCTGCTCGGTTCGGTGAAGTCCAACATCGGCCACGCGCAGGCGGCTGCCGGTGTCGCGGGTGTCATCAAGATGGTCTCCGCGATGCGGAACGGTGTGGTGCCGGCGACGCTGCATGTGGATGAGCCGTCCTCGCATGTGGATTGGGAGTCGGGTGCGGTCCGGCTGGTGACGGAGGAGACGGTTTGGCCGGAGACGGGTGAGCGTCCGCGGCGTGCGGGTGTGTCGTCGTTCGGGTTCTCCGGGACCAATGCGCACGTGATCATCGAGCAGGCGCCCGAGCAGGAGGCTCCGGTCTCCGGTGGTGGCGGTGTGGTGCTGCCGGTGGTGCCGTGGGTGGTGTCGGGGCGTTCGGCGGCGGGTCTTGCGGGGCAGGCGGAGCGGCTGGCGGGCTTCGTGCAGGGCCGGGATGTGGACGCCGCCGGTGTGGGTTGGTCGTTGGCGACGTCGCGTGCGGCGTTGGAGCACCGGGCGGTGGTGCTGGGGGCGGATCGCGACGAACTGGCGGCCGGGTTGGGGGCGTTGGCCGAGGGGCGTGAGGTGCCGGGTGTGGTGTCCGGCGTTGTGGGGGGCGTGGGGAAGGTCGGGTTCGTGTTCACCGGGCAGGGTGCCCAGCGGGTGGGGATGGGCCAGGGCTTGTACGCGGCGTTCCCGGTGTTCGCGCAGGCTTTCGATGCGGTGTGTGCGGGGCTGGCCGAGCATCTGGATGGTTCGCTGGCGGCGGTGGTGCGCGGTGAGGTTGAGGGTGGGGGTCGGATTGATGACACGGGGTGGGCGCAGCCGGCTCTGTTCGCGGTTGAGGTGGCGTTGTTCCGGTTGTTGGAGTCGTGGGGTGTGTCGCCGCAGGTGGTGGCGGGGCATTCGATCGGTGAGTTGGCGGCTGCGCATGTGGCTGGGGTGTGGTCGTTGGAGGACGCGTGTGCGGTGGTTGCCGCGCGGGGTCGGTTGATGCAGCAACTGCCGCCTGGTGGGGCGATGGTGGCGGTGGAGGCGACGGAGGCGGAGGTTGTTGCGGCGATCGCGGGCCGTCCGGGTGTGGGTGTCGCGGCGGTGAACGGCCCGAGGGCTGTGGTGGTTTCCGGTGTCGAGGAGGAAGTCCTCGCCGCTGTTGCCGAGTTGGCTGCGGGTGGGGCGCGGACCAAGCGGTTGCAGGTTTCGCACGCGTTCCATTCGCCGTTGATGGAACCGATGTTGGAGGAGTTCGCGCGGGTCGTGGCCTCGGTCGCCTACCGGACACCCAAGCTCACTGTCGTGTCCGCGTTGACCGGTGAGCCGGTGACGGACGAGGTCACGGACCCGGCGTACTGGGTGAAGCACGTCCGCGAGGCCGTCCGCTTCAGCGACGCCGCGAACGCTCTACGCACCAGCGGTGTTCGCACATTCATCGAGATCGGCCCCGACGGCGTCCTGTCCGGCATGGGCCCCCAAACCCGCCCCGACACCGACGCCGAAACGGCCGACGAACTCTGGCTCCCCCTGCTGCGCCGGGGCCGGGACGAACCCCGCGCGCTGCTCACCGCGCTCGCCAAGGTGTTCGTACGCGGTCTTGCGGTCGAGTGGGAGAAGGTCTTCGCAGGCACCGGCGCCCAGCGCGTCGACCTGCCCACCTACGCCTTCCAACGGCAGCGCTACTGGCTGAACGTCACCGCCGCCAGCCGCGCCGAAGATCTCGGCCTCGGCACGCCCGCCCACCCGCTCCTGGGGGCGGCCGTCGAACTGCCGGCGACCGGCGGTGTGGTGCTGACCGGGCAACTGGCCCTGTCCGCCCAGCCTTGGCTGGCCCAGTCGCTCCTGACCGGCCGTGTGGTGGTACCCGTGGGCGCGCTGGTCGACATCGCCGTGCGGGCCGGTGACGAGGCCGGCTGCGGCCGGGTCGAGGAACTGACCGTCGAGGTGCCGTTGGTGCTGCCCGAGCGCGGCGCCGTGCGCATCCAGGTGACCGTCGGGGAGCCCGATTCCGCCGGACTGCGGGAGGTCGCGCTGTTCGCTCGGGCGGCCGAGGGGGAGTGGGTTCGGCACGCGTCCGGCACCCTGGCCCCGGACGACGCGGACGGCGACGCCGTCGCGGACACGCCGGCATGGGCCGTGCAGTGGCCGCCGACGGGCGCCGAGCCGGTCGACGTGGACGCGTTGTACGAGCGGCTGGCAGCCGCCGGCCATGAGTACGGGCCGACGTTCCGGGCGGTGCGGACGGCGTGGCGGCGCGGCGACGAGGTGTTCGCGGAGGTGGCCCTGGCCGAGGGGACCGAGGTGTCCGGGTTCGGGGTGCACCCCGTCCTGCTGGACGCGGCGTTGCAACCCGTCGCCCTGGAACACCTGGAACGGGCGGCCGGGGAAGGTGTCTTCTTGCCCGTCGCGTGGAGTGACGTGAACGTTCAGGCGTCGGGCGCGATGGCGGTGCGGATCCGGGTGGCGCCCTCGGCCTCGGGCGAGGGCGTGGCGGTGGCCCTGGCGGACCAGGCCGGACAGCCGGTCGCCTCGGCCGGATCGGTGGTGCTCGGAGCGCTGCCCCCCGGCGCCTTGGAGCAGGCCGCGGGGGTCGCCCGCGACGGGCTCTTCCGGCTGGACTGGGTGCCGGTCGCCGGAAACCGGGCGGTCGGTGAACCGAGCCGTCCGTGGGCCGTGCTCGGCGACGACGGTGGCCTGGCCGTGCCTGGTGCCGTGGCGTACGCGGACGTGCCGGACCTGGTCGCGGCGGTGGAGGCGGGGGCAGCTGTGCCCGAGGTCGTGGTCGTCTGCTGCGTCCCCGCCGGCACCCCGGGGACCGCTGCTGCCGGAGCCGCTGCCCCCGGCAGCGCCGCTTCCGGCTTCGCCGCTGCCAGCTCCGCCGCTTCCAGCTCCGCCGCTTCCGCCTCCGCCGGCGAAGACTCCGAAGACGTCCCGGCAGCGGCCCGGGCCGCCGTGCTGCGCGTGCTGGGTGCGCTCCAGGACTGCCTGTCCGTCGGTGCGCTCGACGGATCGCGGCTGGTCGTGGTGACCGAGCGCGGCGTGGACGCGGATCCCGGCGTGGACGCGGATTCCGACGCGGACCCGGGCCACGGCGCGGGCGTGCGGTTGGAGAGCGCGGGCGTCGTCGGGCTGGTGCGTGCCGCAGCCGGTGAGCATCCGGAACGGCTCGTACTGGCCGACGTGGAGGTGCTCGCGGACTCCGGGTCTCTGGTGGTGGCCGGAACGGCGCTGGGGGAGCGCGAGTTCGCGGTGCGCGGCGGGGAGGTGCGGGTGCCGCGGCTGGCGCGTGCGGTCGGCGTGGACGCCCCCGCCCGGCCCGCCGCCACCCGCCCGGCCACGGTGCTGGTGACCGGCGCCTCCGGTGCGCTGGGCGGCCTGGTCGCCCGGCACCTTGCGGTGACCGGGCAGGCCGAACGGCTCCTGCTGGCCTCCCGCCGTGGCGTGGCGGCCGCCGGAATGCCCGCTCTGGCCGCCGAGTTGGCGGGCACCGGGACGAGCGTGCGGGTGGTGGCGTGTGACGCCGCCGACCGCGGGCAGCTGGCGGGCGTTCTGGACGGCGTGCCGCTCACCGGGGTCGTGCACACGGCGGGCGTGCTGGACGACGGTGTCATCGGCTCGCTCACCCCCGACCGGGTCGAGCAGGTGGTGCGACCGAAGGCCGACGCCGCCTGGCACCTGCACGAGCTGACCCGCGACCTCGATGTGGACACCTTCGTCCTGTTCTCGTCGGTGGCCGGCGTCTGGGGTACTCCGGGGCAGGGCAACTACGCGGCGGGCAACACGTTCCTGGACGCCCTGGCTGCCCATCGGCGCCGGCTGGGCCTGCCCGGTGTGTCGCTGGCGTGGGGCCCGTGGGAGCAGGGCATGGCCGGCGACATCGCCGAGGCCGACCGTCAGCGGATGGCCCGCCAGGGCCTGAAGCCGCTGCCCGCGTCCGAGGGGCTCGCCCTGCTGGACGCGGCCGTGCGCGCCGCCGACCCCCTGCTGGTGACGGCGCGCCTGGACCTGGCCGCGCTGCGCCGCCCGGGGAGCGTCGTCCCCGCCCTGCTGACCGGGCTCGTCCGCCCCGGGCGGCGCACAGTGGGACGGTTCGGCGCGGAAGCCGGGAAGAACCTCCTGAACCAGCTGGCCGCGCTCCCGCCCGAGCAGCTGGAGGACAGGGTCCTGAACCTGGTGCTGAGCCAGGCGGCCCTGGTGCTCAACCGGCCCGGTGCCGAATCCATCGAGGCCACCCGGTACTTCCGCCAGCTCGGCTTCGACTCGCTGACCGCCCTGGAGTTCCGCAACCGGATCACCGGCGCCCTCGGGTTGCGGCTGCCCGCCGCGGTGGTCTTCGACTACCCCACGCCGGCCGAGCTCGCCCGGTACCTCCGGGACCGGATCGCCGAGCAGGAGATCGACTACGAGCCGGTGCTGGACGAACTCGACCGGCTCAGGTCCATGCTGACCGCGATCGCCCGGCGGGGCGGTCAGAAGGCGAAGATCACGGGTCGTCTCGAACACCTCCTGGAGGAGTTCCGCAGCACGGACGCGGACGGCGGATCCGCTGCTGAGGTTGCCCCCTCGGACGAGGACATCATCGGGGCGACGGACGACGAGATCTTCGACCTGATCGACAAGGAGCTGGGGATCTGAGCAGTCGGGCAGCACCGATCCGGCAGCAGCGCTCCGGCAGCAGCGACGGGAATGCCGGCGGACCAAACGGACTGGCAACTGGTAGAGGAGTGACGTGATGATTTCCGCGGAAGGGCGAAAGCCTGCGGAGCCGGGCGACGACGCGGGAGTCTCCCCCAGGGAAGAAGCGCTGTGGCTGTTCGAGTCGCTGGTGCCGGGCACTCCCGTGAACAACCTGTCCGCGGCGTTCACCGTCGCGGGCCGGGTGCACCCGCCGCGGCTCGCCGCGGCGCTGGCCGCAGTGCTGCGGCGCCACGAGGCGTTGCGCACCGTCTACCGCGGCGACGGCCCCCGGCCGGCCAAGCGCGTGGTCGGCCCGGACGAGTTCCGGCTGGACCTGGCGCAGGTCGAGCTGGCGGGCGAACCCACCGAGGCGGATCTCGCATCGGTGTCCGCCGCGCCGTTCGCCCTGGACGGCGGGCCGATGCTGCGCGCGGTGCTCTTCCGCTCCCCGGACACGGACGTCGTCTGCGTGACGGCCCACCAACTGGTCTTCGACGAGGCGTCCGTTCCGCTCCTCCTGGCGGACCTGGCGGACGCCTACGAGAACGCCTACGAGAACGCCGACGGGGACGCCGACGAGAACGCCGACGGGGACGCCCGGCACGGGGACGCCCCCGACGCCCGGCACGGGGACGCCCCCGACGGCGGGCACCGGGAGGCGCCCCTGCCCGGCTGGTCGGGGCCCGCCCCGAGCCCGGAGAGCCTCGCCTTCTGGCGCGAGGAGCTGGCCGGCGCGACCACCGACACCATGGAGCTGTCCTGCACCGAGCCCGAACCGGACCGGCCGACGCTCGCGGCGGCGCACCTCGACCGCACCCTGTCGCCCCACACGGTGGCCGGGGTCCGCCGCCTCGCCGACGACCTCGGCGTCCCCGAGCCGGCGGTCCTGCTGGCCGCCTACTACGTGCTGCTGGAGGCCTGCGGCGCCGGCCCCGACCTGCTGGTGGGCTTCCCGGTCGACGTCCGGCCGGAGCACGCCGCCCGCACGATCGGCTACCACGTCACCCATGTGCCGCTGCGGCTGCGGGTGGACCGGCAGGAGAGCGTCCGCGGCTTGGTGCTCCGCAGCAGCGAGCGGCTGCGCGCGGGAGTGGCGCACGCCGACGTGGCCGTGGACGCGCAGGGGGACCTGATGCCCGCGGCGCGGTCCGGCCGCCGGTCCCTGCCGTTCCGGCACGTGTTCGACCACCGGGCGGGGACCGGCCCAGCCGCGTTCACCCTCAGCGGCCTGGCGGCCAGGCCGCTCCCCGTCGTGAGCGGCTTCAGCAAGTTCGACCTCCAGCTCTGCGTCACCTCGACGGACGACGCGATCGCACTACGGGCCGTCTACCGGACCGAACTGTTCGAACGGGCCCAGGCCGAGCTGCTGTTGGCGCGCTTCGAGGCGGTGCTGGGCTCGTTCACGGACGCCCCGGACCGCGCGGTCGCCGAGGTCGAGTGGTGGAGCGAGCGGGACCGCGCGATCGTCGGGGCGGCGAACGACACCACCCGGCCGGTCGAGCCGGCCTCCGTACTCGAAGCCGTCCGGGCGCAGGTCCTGCGTACGCCCGACGCCGTGGCCGTCGTCGAGGGCGACCGTTCGATCGGGTACCGGCGGCTCTGGTGCGCGGCCCGTGCCACGAGCGCCCTCCTGCGGGATGCCGGCGTCCGCACCGGGGACGTGGTGGCGGTGGCCCTCCCGCGCGGGCCCGAGCTGGTCGCGGCGGTCCTCGGGACGTGGCTGGCGGGCGCGGCCTACCTGCCCGTCGACACCGCCCACCCCGAGGAGCGGATCCGCTACCAGCTCTCCGACTCGGCCGCGCGGGTGCTGGTCGCGACCGCGGACGAGGCCGGCGACCTGGCGCACGCCGCCGGGGACGGTCTGGCCGTGCTGACGGTGCCGCCCGTCGAGGCCGTGCCGTCCGTCGAGGGCGCGTCGCTTGTCGAGGCCGTGCCGCCCGTCGAGGCCGCACCGGAAGCGGGTACGGCCGACGTCGGGCCGGTGGCCGTGGAGCCGAAGGCCTGTGCCTACCTGATGTACACCTCGGGCTCGACCGGCCGGCCCAAGGGGACCTTGATCGACCACGCGGCCCTGGCCAACGTGGTCGCGCACTTCGCCGAGCAGTTCGGTGCGTCGGCCGGTGACACGACGCTGTGGACGACGACGTTCGCGTTCGATATCTCCGGCCTCGAACTGTTCGTGCCACTGGTCTCCGGTGGCCGTCTGGTGGCCGCCCCCGACCGGGCCAGGAGCGACGGCCGGGTGCTGGGGGAGCTGATCGAGCGGTACGGGGCGCGGTTCGTCCAGGCGACGCCGACCACCTGGCGGCTCGTCATCGACCGGGTGGCGGACCGGCTGCGCGGCCGCAGCGTCATCGTGGGCGGTGAGCCCGTGCCGTTGCCCCTGGCCCAGCGGCTGATCGCGGCGGGCTGTGTGCTGCACCACGCGTACGGACCCACCGAGACGACCATCTGGTCGACGTCACGCGTCCTGCTGGACGGGCCGGAGGGCCGCCTGGACGTCGGCAGGCCCATCCGCAACACCAAGGTGCACGTGGTCGACGGACACGGTCGCGAACTGCCGGTCGGTGTCCGCGGGGAGCTCTGCATCTCGGGCGCCGGCGTGGCGATCGGCTACCACGGCCGGCCTGACCTCGACGCGGAGCGCTTCGGCGAGCACCCCGAGCACGGCCGGTTCTACCGGACGGGAGATGTGGCCCGCTGGCGTGCGGACGGCCTGATCGACCTGTTCGGGCGGAGTGATCGTCAGGTCAAGCTCCGTGGCAACCGGATCGAGCTCGGCGAGATCGAGGCGACCCTGCTGGCCCACCCCGAGGTCGGCGGCGCCGCGGTGATCATGGTCGGCGATCCCAGCGCGGACGCCGTGCTCATCGGCTGTCTGGAGCCGGCGGCCGGCCCGATCGACGTCGCGGGGGTGTGGGCGCACGCCCGTGCCCGGCTGTCCCGGTCGATGCTGCCGGGGGAGCTGGTGACGGTCGACTCGATGCCGGTCAACGGCAGCGGGAAGGTCGACTACCCCGCGCTGCAGCGGATGGTCGAGGCCCGGCGGACGGCTGCGGCCCGGTCCGCACCGGACCAGCCGGGCCCGGTCTCCCAGGGCCGCCCGGACGTCGACGACCTGACGGCCGAGCTGACCGGGCTGTGGCGGAGCATCCTTCAGGACGAGGGCCTCGACGCCGACACGGACTTCTTCGCGTCCGGCGGGAACTCCATGCTGGCCGCCCTGGCGATGCAGGAGTTCCAGAACATCAGCGGCGTGTCGATCAGCCTCGCCGAGGTGTTCGAGCGTCGCACTCCGCGGGAACTGGCCGCCGCCGTCCGGGACGCGGCGTGCCGGAACGAGGCGGCGGCAGCAGCCGGTTGACGGGTGCCGGGCGCGTTCGGCGGCCCTGCGGGGGGTGTCCCGCAGGGCCTGGGCCCGCCGGCACCGGGCCTGCCGCCACCGACCCCGCCGCCACCGACCCCGCCGGCACCGGGCCTGCCGCCACCGACCCCGCCGGCACCGACCCCGCCGCCACCGGGCCTGCTGGCACAGCGCCCGCCGGCACCGGGCCGGCGCCCCTACTCGCCCTGCCCGTCGGCACCGAGGTAGGTCAGGACGGCCCGGACCCTGCGGTTGGTGTCGTCGTCGTTGGCGAGCCCCAGCTTGGCGAAGATCGTGGTCGTGTACTTGCTGATGGAGCCTTCGCTGAGGAAGAGCTGGTTCGCGATCGCCGTGTTGGAGAGCCCCTCGGCCATCAGCGCGAGGATGGAGCGCTCCCGTTCGGTGAGGGTGGCGAGGGGGTCGGCCCGCTTGGGCCGGCCCAGCAGCTTGGCGACGACGGTGGGGTCGAGCGCGGTGCCGCCGTCGGCGACGCGGTGGACGGCGTCCATGAACTGGCCGGCGTCCAGCACCCGGTCCTTGAGCTGGTACCCGATGCCGCCGTGCCCGTCCGCGAGGAGCTCGCGCGCGTACAGCTGCTCCACGTGCTGGGAGAGGATCAGCACCGGAAGCCCGGGGATGGCCCGGCGCGCGGAGAGCGCGGCCTGGAGTCCTTCGTCGGAGAACGTCGGCGGCAGCCGCACGTCCACGATCGCCGCGTCCGGCCGGTGGTTGACCAGGGCGTCGAGCGTGGCCGGCCCCGAGTCGACGGCCGCGACGACGGTGTGGCCGTACGCCTCGACGAGGCGCACCAGCCCGTCGCGGAGCAGGAAGAGGTCTTCGGCTACGACAATTCGCACGGCACCGCCACGGTGATACGAGTAGGTCCTCCGGCCGGGCTGTCGATCTCCAGGCGTCCGCCGAAGGCCGCCATGCGGCGCTCGATGCCACTCAGCCCGGACCCTGTGGACGCGGCGGCCCCGCCGATTCCGTCGTCGCTCACCGTAGCAGTGAGCATCCTCGCGGCGTAGCTGAGTTCGACCTTGACCCGTTCGGCGCGGGAGTGCTTGGCCACGTTCGCCAGCAGTTCGGCGACGGAGAAGTAGACGGCCGATTCGACGGGGCGTTCCGGCCGCGAGGGCACCTGGCTGAAGACGTCGACCTCCACGGAGGAGTCGAGGGCGAGCGCCCGGAGGGCGTCGACCAGACCGCGCTCGGCGAGGACGGGCGGGTTGATGCCGCGGACGAGCGAGCGCAGTTCGGCGAGCGCGGTGGCCGAGGTGGCGCGGGCCTCGGCGAGGATCGCCTTCGCGGCCTCGGGGTTGGTGTCGACGAGCTGCTCGGCGGCGCCCATCGACATTCCCATGGCCACCAGTCGGGCTTGGGCGCCGTCGTGCAGGCCCCGCTCGATGCGCTCCAGCTCGGCGGCCTGGGTCTGGGTCAGGTCGGCGCGGATGGCCTCCAGTTCCTCCACCCGCCGACCGAGCCGGGTGCTCGGGACCGGCCCGAGGAACCGGCGTCCGAGGGGGCGGAGTATCCGCCAGGCGAAGGGGGCGCAGGCCAGGCCGGCCACGATCACGCCGATGCCGTAACCGGTCAGACCGGGCGTCAGCGCCATGTAGCCGCCGTAGCCGAGCGCGAGCAGCGGCAGGGCCGCGACCGGCAGCACGGTGACCGAGGCGACCAGGGCCCAGATGCCGTCCCAGTGCAGCTGGGGGTCGTGGAACCGGGCGTGCACCTTGGCGCGGCGGCGGGCCTCCCGCTCGGACTTGTGGTACTCGTGGCCGTCCCACCAGAAGCCGGTGGCCATCCTGGTGACCGGCGGGACCGGACGGTAGGTCACCTGGATGTCCAGGTCGAGCCAGTTCGCCGCGCACCGGCGCGCGGCCTTGGCGAGGGCCCGGCTGGTCAGCGGGTGGACGACCCACAGGGACACGGCGACCCAGAGGATCACCACCAGGGTCTCGCCGAGGGTCGCCAGCGCACGGACGGCCAGCGGGGCGGACAGCCCGTCGGACCAGGAGTAGGCCAGCGCGGAGCCGCCCACCCCGACGGGCACGGCGACCAGGGCCATCACGCAGGTGAGCCCGGTCAGCACGACGGACCGGTACAGCCCGACCCCGATCTCGGCGCCCCACCGCAGGGGATTGCCCCCCGAAGCTCTCCTCATCGGCCAGTTCCTTTCGCAGCGGTGGTCATTGTGTCAGCCGGGCCCCGGTACGGGAGCGGCCCGGAACGCCGGATGGCCGGATGCCGCTGGCGGTCCGGCCATCTGAAGGGCGGAGCAGGTCCTCAGCACGTCACTTCTTGCCGGGGGAGGGGAACGCGGCGCTCAGCGCGGAGCCGCGGGTGACGACGGCGACGCCGATCAGGGCGAGGGCGGACAGGCCCTGGATCACCGCGTACCACATGGGGCAGAGACCGGGGATCAGGTCCACGCCGATGATCGCGATCGGCACGATGGCGGAGAGGGTGCGCAGCCGGTCGAAGTCCTTGTAGGAACCCTGGGAGGCGCGGGAGTGGTACCGGTGGAGCAGGAAGGTGGCCAGGAACAGGATCGCCCCCCGGATCCACATGAACGAGGTCGCCTGGTGGCCGGTGAACGCCATCACGGCGACCGTGCCGAGGACGATGGCGCCGACGGCACCGAAGAGCGTGATGCACTTCTTCACCGTCTCGAGCGCCTCCTGGGTGCGGGAGTCGCTCAGCTGCGCCGTGGCGGCGGTGATGTCGGTGGTCTTCGCCATGGTCCTTGCTCCTTCGTGTCGTTGTGCCTTCGACAGTACGGATCGCCGGGCCGGCCCGACATGGGTCTGTCCGTACGGCCGGGTGGGGCTGGACCCACTCTCGGGCCGGCCGCCCGAGCCCGGCCTTCGGAGTGTTCAACTGCCGCACTGCACAAGGGAGTTGGTGTTGTTACGCTGCTGTGAAGGCTCAGGGCCGGGCGCTCTCCCCCGTAGCACCCGGCCCCGGCCCCCTCTTTCGGCCGGCGACTTCCAGAGAAGTGAGGGTGATCATGAACGACAACCGTGCGCCCAACGTGTTCCTCACCGGCGCCCCGGCGCTCACCGGTGCTGAGCGGCTGCGTCACGTGGCGGACGTCGATGCGGCCAAGGTCAAGGTCCCGCTCGGCAACCGCTACGAGCACTTCGAGGCCAGCGCCAGGACCACCGTCGTCGACGACCGTGAGCTGCGGGTCTTCGTGTGGACCCACAGCACCTACGTGGCCGAGTGACGCGTCGAAGGCGCTGAGCGACCCGCACGCCGAAGCCGTGCACCGTCCGGACCCCCGGGGCGGTGCACGGCTTCGGCGTGCCACCGCCGGCGTCCGCCCGCACGGCGGCCGGAGCGCCGGGTGGCGGGGCACCTCCCTGCCCCGCGCGGGCCCGTTCCGCGCGGCCTGCTCCGCACGTCCCCTTTTCCGCGTCGGTGCGCGGACGGCGACGGCCCCGCAACCCCCCAGAAAGGCTGGGCGGTTGCGGGGCCGTCAGGGGCGGGAGGCAGCGCCGCGCCGCCCGGGCCGGGTGGTGGGCCGTCAGCCGGCGGTCCGGGCGCGCTCCTGCTGGAAGTGCTCGACGAGGACCTTCATGACGTCCTTGCTCCGCTCGCTGATGAAGAAGTGCCCGCCGGGGAAGACGCGCAGGTCGAGCGGCTCCGTCGTGTGGTCGCCCCAGGCCTTCGCCTCGTCGAGGGTCGTCTTGGGGTCGCTGTCGCCGGTCAGCACGGTGATCGGGCAGTTCACGGTGGCCCCGGGCGCACAGCGGTACGCCTCGATCGCCGTGTAGTCGGCCCGGAGCGCGGGCAGTGCGGCGCGCATCATCTCGTCGTCCCCGAGCAGGGCCGCCGAGGTGCCGCTCAGCCGGCGCACCTCGGCCAGGATCGCGTCGTCACTGCGGCAGGTGTCCTCCTGCCGGAACGTCGAGGGCGCGCGGCGCCCGGAGGCGAACAGCCGCACCGGGCCGTGCCCCTCGGCCTCCAGGCGGCGGGTCAGCTCGAAGCCGATGACGGCCCCCATGCTGTGGCCGAGGAAGGTGAGCGGGAGTTCCGGCTGGCGCCGGAGCACGTCATGGATGCGGTCGACGAGGACCGCCAGGTCGTCGATGGCTTGCTCCATCCGACGGTCCTGCCGGCCGGGGTACTGGATGGCGAGGACGTCGACCTCGGGGCTCAGCGCCGCCGAGACCGGAAGGTAGAAGGACGCCGAACCGCCCGCGTGCGGGAGGCACACCAGTCGGGCGGCCGGCTTTTCGGCAGGGTGAAAACGTCGGCACCACAGTTCATCTCCGGGCGAAGGCCGAGACATGCCACTCCAGAAGGTAGTCACACCGGATCGGAATCGAAATCCAAACATAGCGAATGCCGTCGCCCGCGGCTGTCCGCTCAACTGTGAGGAACGGGGCGGTTGAACGGTGACCGGGCGGTGGCCCGACTGGTATCAATGTGGCCGAGGGAACGTGGCTGCCTGTTGCGTTGTCCCGATGATCCCGGTTGTTTTCCGAAATACGCGGCGACATACGCGGCGACATTGAGAGGTGACGTACATGGGGCACAAGTTCTCCCTGGTCCTCAGTCGGGAGATCACCGACGACGAGTCGGCGGTCCTGCGGGAGGGCTTCACCGGCGCGGTGTTCTCGACCGATGCGCTTCCGACCAACGCGGAGGTCAAGGTCACGAGGGTCGACTTCGACGACGAGGTCGCGCCCTCGCTGGCCGAGGCGATCGAGTCGGCCCTCGCGGCGGTGAAGACCGTCCCGGACCTCACCGTTCCCGGCCTGAGCGTCCCGGCCGTGCCGCAGGCGCCGGCCGAGGAGCCGGCCGCCGAGGAGGCGTAGCCGATCGGCGCGGCAGGACGGCCGCCGAGGCGGCGGAGGGTGCGAACGCGGTGGAGCCCCGGCCCGGGTGGACTCTCGAGTCCCCCGGTCGGGGCTCCGCCGCGTTCCCGTCGTTCAACCGGTGCGGCGGGGCCGGTTGAGCGACCCCCGGACAGGGGTCCCTTAACCCGGATGAGGGGACCCCTAAGTCCCGGGACGGCGGGTTCCAGGGCGCAGAAGGGGCTGCTAGCGTGTGATCCAAGTCAATTCGGAAAAAAACCCGAACAGCTATTGACAGCTTTCTGCTCCACTGCTGCAAATGACTCGCCGGAGTTGTATGGGGGTGCAGTATGGGCCTGCTAGCCCACAGTGTGATACCGCTCAGAATCGACGATCGCTGGGACGACGAGCCGGAGGTCGTCTCGGTTCCGATCATGGATATTCTGCCCGGGGATTCGCCGCGACTGGAAGGTGAGGACAAGGGTCACGTCCTGCGGCTGGCGGCGGTCGAGGGTCCGCTGCCGCCGATTCTGGTCGACCGGCGGACGATGCGGGTGATCGACGGGATCCACCGTCTGATGGCGGCCTCCCTCAAGGGGCGGAAGGCGATCGACGTCAGGTTCTTCGAAGGCAGCCGCGAGGAGGTGTTCCTCAAGGCGGTCGAGGCGAACGTCGAGCACGGCCTGCCGCTGTCGCACGCCGATCGCACCGCGGCGGCGCTGCGGATCCTCAAGTCGCACCCCGCCATGTCGGACCGCGCCGTCGCCAAGTCGACCGGGCTGGGTGCCAGGGCCGTCGCGGCGCTGCGCCGTTCGTCCGACGCGGTGCCGCCGTCGAACTTCCGGGTCGGGCGGGACGGCAAGGTCCGTCCGCTGAACGGGGCCTCGGGGCGGTTGCGGGCGGCGGAGCTGATCAGGGAGAACCCCGAGGCCTCGCTGCGCCAGGTGGCCAGGTCGGCCGGCGTCTCGCCGGCGACGGCGCTCGACGTGCGCCGGCGGCTGGAGCGCGGCGAGGGGCCCGTCCCCTGTCCGCGGAACACCGCGGATTCCGTGGCGGAGTCCCGGACGGATACCCTTCCGGCGCCGGGTCCGGCCGTGGTGGGGCCGCCGTCGACCGGCACTCTCGAAAAGCTCATGCGTGATCCGTCGTTGCGCCAGAGCGAGTTGGGCCGACGGCTGCTGCGGATGTTCAAGGAGAACGTGCTGGGTGCCATGGAGATGACGGACATCTGTGCGTCCGTGCCTTCGCACTGCATCGAGTTGATCATTCAGCTGTCCCGTCAGAACTCGCAGTTCTGGGAGGAGTTCGCCCAGGAACTGAACCGGCGGGCCCGGATCGTGAGCCCCGAATAGGGCCGGACTCAGGAGGCGGAGCGCTTGCTGATCAGGGCGAGGAACGCGTCCAGCGCGGCCTGGTCGACGCGCAGGTTCCCGGCCAGCACCCGGTGCCGCGCCAGCAGCGAGGTGACCTCGCCCAGCGCGTCGTCGTTGCCGGTCACCACGACGTGGTCGCCCTGACGGTTGACGCCACTGACGTCGGGCAACCGCTCCAGCAGATCGTGGTCGAACGGGACGGAGGGGCGGAACTGGATCCGCTGCCCGCTCCGCACGCGTTCGAGCAGCCTGGCCGGCCTGTCGGTGAGGGCGAGACGGCCCTTGTCCATCAGTGCGACCCGGTCGCACAGCCGCTCGGCCTCCTCCCAGAACTCGGTGACCAGCAGGATGGTGACGCCACTGGCCCGGACGGCCTCGATCAGTTCCCAGGTGTCCTCCCGGGACCGCGCGTCCAGCCCGGTGGTCAGCTCGTCGAACACCGCCACCTGCGGGTTGCCCACCTGCCCCAGCACGGCTGCGAGTTGCTCGTCCGGGCGGCCCGCCGCCCGGCCGTCCGCGGGCCCGGTGGCGAGCCCGAGCGAGTCGATGAGCCGCTGCCAGGCGGCGGGGTCGCGGTAGAACGAGCTGTACAGCGACAGTGCCTCCGCGACCCGCGCGCGGTCGGGTGTCCGGCCGTCCTGCAGCCGGGCGTCGAGCTGCCGGGTGATCCCGGACCGGACCCGCCAGGGATCGCGACCGAGCACGTCGATCCGGCCGCCGTCGCGGTCCCGCAGCCCCTCGACGCATTCCACCACGGTGCTCTTGCCCGCGCCGCGGGGCCCGAGGATCCCGAAGATCTCGCCCTCCTCGACGGCGAAGGACACGTCGTCGACCGCCACCAGGTCACCGTATGCTTTGCGCAGGTTGCGCACGTCAATCACCACGGACATGTGCCGTCCTCTCGAATGCCTGTCCGGCCTGGGCCGGTTCCGGCCGGGACTTGGAAAACCTACGTTCCGCCCGCCGCGCCCTGCCACCCCGTTACGCCCCGGGCGCGGTGGGGCTATCCCCACCGCATTCCTGGGCGCGCGTTCGATTTCAGATGTCGAATGAAAATCGCACCGGATCGATTCCTCGCACAAGTCGGCAGGTCGGGTACGGACGGAGAAAGCGCGGGAAGTCGCCGTCGGGGCTCCGGAAGCGCGCGATCGAACGCGGTGTGCCGGTCGTGTGCTGGAGCACCCCTGACGAGCCGGCCGGTACCCCTCAATCAGATCCGCGCGCACCGCGGTCGGATCCGGTCGGACCCCTAAGGGATCCGCAAGTGGACCACGCCCCGGGCCGGCGCACCCTACTGTCGGATGACGAAGGTTCGGATCGTGACCGCTGGTGTCGAGCCGACACTACCGGACCTACCGCTGGAGGCGCCGTGAGCAGCATGCAGTCATGGGTGCTCCTGGTGCGGCGCCCGCACGGCCGCTGGATGCGGGCCCCGCTCGCGCCCGCCGAACGGCCGGGCCCACCCGCCGGGTCGAGCAGGTGACCGGGACCGGGCCGGACGCCGTCGAGCCCCGGACCACCGAACTGCGCCGGATCGAACGCGACCTGCACGACGGCGCCCAGGCCAGGCTGGTCGCCGTGGGCCTGCGCCTCGGTGCGGCCGGGGCGCTCATCGACCGGGACCCGCAGGCCGCGAAGAAGCTGGTGACGGAGGCTCAGGAGAACGTCGGCCGAGCCCTCCAGGAGCTGCGCGACCTGGTCCGCGGCATCCACCCCCCGGTCCTCGCCGAGCGCGGACTGGTCGACGCGGTGCGCGCCCTCGTCCTGGACGTCCCCCTGAAGGTCGAGGTGCGGGCCGAGGTGCCCGGCCGGGTCGCGGGCCCGGTCGAGTCGGCCGTCTACTTCGCCGTCAGCGAGGCACTCGCCAACGCCGCCAAGCACAGCGGCGCCCGGCACGCGACCGTCCGGTTCTCCCACACCGCCGGGCTGCTGCGCGCCGAGGTGGCCGACGACGGGCACGGCGGCGCCGACCCCCTGCTCGGCAGCGGGCTGCGGGGCATCCAGGGCCGCCTCGCGGCGTTCGACGGCACGCTCAGCCTGAGCAGTCCACCCGGGGGCCCGACCCGGCTGACCATGGAGCTGCCGTGCGCGCTGTCCGCGCCGACGGCCGCCACCGCCTGCGGGACCGGCTGCTCCTGCTGCTGACCGCCCGCGGCTGCGGTCACCGCCGTCGCGGGCGGCCCGGCTCACCCCCGAGGCGCCGGCCCTAAGCGGGGCTTAAGGGCCCCGCGGGACCATCGGACGGACCAGGGGCCCAGGGTGCGGGGTCCGCAGCGCCGGGGACTATCCGAGGGGGCGGCTTTGCCACGCTTCGTCACCCTCACCGGGCGCGCTCCGTGCTGCGGGAGCCGCCGGGCACCGTCCGCCGCACCACCAGCGCCGCGGTGCGGCACGTCCGGATGCGAGGGCTCCTGCCGGACGGCGGGCCGCGCGGCGACCACGAGGTGCTCGATCCGGTCGGGAGCGTCCTGATCCGAGGCCGCGACGACCCGCCAAGGGCCCCCACGATGCGAGGAGTTCAGCGATGACCGCTCCCACCAGCCGGGACGCCGCGCGGCCGGGCCTGGTCCCGCACGGCTGGCTGCTCGACCGGATCTCCCTCTACGTCAAGCGGCCGGCCGAGAGCATCGACCCCGGTGTCCCGCTCGCCGAGTACGGCCTGGATTCGGTCTGCGCGCTCGGCCTCTGCGGCGACCTGGAGGAAGAGTTCGGCCTGGCGGTCGAGCCGACCCTGCTCTGGGACCATCCGACCCTGGAGCGGCTCACCGCCCGTCTGGTCGAGCTGCCGGACGCGCTGCGCGGCCGGCCGTGATGGCGCGGCCCGCTGGTGCCCGGCAGCCGGCCGGCCCCACCGCGACCGCCCGCGAGGAGAGCCGGGTGCGCGACGGTCGCGACCTGACGGAGTGTCCGGGGAATACCGGCCCGATCCGCCTCGATCTGCGCGAAGAGCGGGCGGGCCGTGCGTGAACTCACTAGTCTGAAGGCGTTCCTGCATCCGATCGGCGGGGAGCCGCACCCGGCGGGCGGTGGCGGCGACGCCGAGGGCGACTTCGCCGGCCTGCCCGGCCGGGGCCCGGGGAACCCGCTGCGACCGGTCAGCCCGCCGCAGGCGCAGACCGGCCGGATTCCCGCCCACGCAGTCCTGGGGGCGCGCAGCCTCGCGGAGATCCACTCAGTTCTGGAGCGACAGGCATGACCCATCCCCGAAACCCCACGCTCGGCCCGCCGGTGGGCCGACCCGTGCAGGTGGCCGCGCGCGGCGATGTCCGGGACGCGGTCCGCGCCGACCTGGCCGAGTACGGCACCGCCGTGGTCCACGCCGACCTCGCCGACCTGAAGCCGGACCTGCCGAGCGGCGACGAGCTGCGCGCGGTGCTGGGCCGGGACTGGTCGCGCTACCTGGACCTCGCCCACCCCGAGGTGCGGCACCGCTACGCCGCGTCCAGGGTGCTGCTCAAGCTCGCGGCGGGCGCCG
>NZ_JAJJPA010000072.1 GCF_020907985.1 Kitasatospora humi
CCTGCCCGGTGCCCCCGGCCCCGCCGCCCCGGCCGCCGGTCGTGGCCGCGGTGACGGCAGCGCCCCGCCGCCCCCGCCGCCGGCCGCCCTGCGCGGTGGCGCGGGCAGCGGTCCGTCCTCCTCCGGTGGCCGTGGCCGCGGTGACGGCAGCGCCCCGCCGCCGCCCCCGCCGTCCGGCCTGCGCGCCGACGGCGGCAAGCCGGCCGCGCCCGCCGCCGCGGCGGCTGCCGGTGCCGCCGACCTGGCCGACGCCTCGACCAGCAAGGCCGCGATGCCGCCCCGGGCCGGTGTCCCCGGCGCCGCCGCGCCGGTGCCCGGCCTGCCGCCGCAGGGCGCACCGGTCCCGCCGGGCGTCCCCACGGTCGGCCCCGGCTACCTCGCGGTGCTCAGCTACCGGGCGCCCGACGGCTCCGAGCAGAAGGTGATGTTCCGCAGCGAGCCCGGCACCCCGCACCCGGAGTGGCGGCTGCTGCAGGAGGTGCGGCGGCTGGGCGTGCCCGCCGAGCAGGTGCTGGAGCTGCACACCGAGCTGGAGTCGTGCGACCTGCCCGGTGGCTACTGCCGCCGGCTGATCGCGGCCTCCTGGCCGAACGTGCGGATCAGCCACACCGCCGCCTACGGCCGCGACCTGCCCTCCCGGCAGGCCGGCATGGCGCACCTGCTCAACCACCTGGACGAGCTGCACCAGCTAGCCGGCGGCCCGCAGCGCCCGCGCCCGGTCCGGGCGCCGCTGCCCGCGCCGGGCAGCGTGCGGCAGCTGCCGCCGGTGCCGCCGCAGCAGCTGGCGGCCGATCTGGCGCAGTACTTCGGCCCGGCGGTGTTCCGCTACGAGCAGCGCGCGGTGTCCCGCGCCGGGGTGCCCGAGGCGGTGGCGCAGACCCTGGTCTGGGGTGGCTTGCCGACCAACTTCGGCCCCTTCTTCTGGGCGCACGCCCCGGAGAACCGGCCGATCCCGACGCTGGCGGAGCTGGCGGCCGAGCGCGGCCGCCCGGCGGCCCAGGACGCCGCCGGCTACCTGGTGCTCGGCAACGACTACGGCCGCCAGATCTGTGTGCAGTACGGCACAGCCGCCGTGGTCGCGGTGGACCTGGAGGGAACCAACGAGCCGCCGCGCTTCGTCAACACCGGTGTGCCGGAGTTCGTCCGGTCGCTCGCCGTGCTCGGTCGGATGTGGCCGCTGCGCTACGGCCTGACCCCGGATCAGGCCGGGCGCTGGACCACCGATTTCCAGGCGGAGCTGGCCGCGGTCGACCCGGCGGCCCTCCAGGCGCCGGACACCTGGTGGGCGGTCCTCCTGGAGCAGTTCTGGGACGGTCTGCTGTAGCCGCCCCCGTGGCGGCGGGCCGGAGCGTCACCGCGGGTGCGCTCCGGCCGGCGGTGCCGCTTCCTTGGGCTTTCCTGATGATCTGCGCAAAATAGGTCAAGAGGACAGGCATCGAGACCAGCCCGACCAGCCCGCCACTGAGGGGACCAGGACATGAGCGACGCCATCCCGTCGTACGGCTTCACCGCGGCCCGGCGCGGCTACGCGCCCGAGCAGGTCGATCGCGCGCTGGCCGCGCTGACCGGCCAGCGGGACACGGCGTGGCAGCGGCTCAGCCAACTCGGGTCCGAGATCCGCGACCTGGAGACGGCGCTGGAGGCCGTACGGCAGGCGGCCGCCGAGGCCCCCGAGCCGGACTACGCCACGCTCAGTGAACAGGCCGCCGACCTGATGGCGATCGCCGAGAACGAGACCCGCAACATCCGGGACAAGGCCGAGCGGTTCGCCGAGGACGCCCGCGACGGCGCCTACCAGGCCGGCCAGGCGGCCCAGCGGGCCGCCGACGAGTACGCCGCCGCCCTGCGCGCCGAGGCCGACCAGTACGCCCGCCGGACCGACGAGCGCAGCCGCGCCGAGGCCGAGCGGCTGCGCGCCGAGGCCGACCGGGACGCCCGCACCATCCGCGACACCGCCACCGCCGAGGCCGCCAAGCTGCGGGTCGCCGCCGCCGAGGCCGGCGAGCGGGCCGAGGCCAAGCTGGCCGAGCTGCGCCGCGAGGCCGACGAGCGGTTCGCCGCCGAGGAGCTCGCCGCGCAGGCCGCGGACGCCAAGGGCTCGGCGCTCGCCGAGCAGCGGCTGAAGGAGGCCGAGCAGCACCGGGAGGCCACCATCGGCATCGTCAAGCAGATCGACACCGAGGCCCAGGCCCGTGCCGACCAGCTGATCGAACGGGCCCGCCGGGAGGCCGAGCGGATCAACTCGGCCTCGGCAGAGGAGCAGGCCGCCTTCGAGGAGCGGCTGGCCACCGTGCAGGCCCACCTGGACACCATCAAGGGCACCCTGGCCTCGCTCACCGGCCGTGCGGTCGGCATGATCGAGTCGGCCGAGCAGTCCGCCCCCGCGCCGGCGCTGCCCGCGCCGACAGCCCCCGCGCCGACCCTGCCCGCGCCGACAGCCCCCGCGCCGACTCTGCCCGCGCCGACCACCCCCGCGCCGGCCGACGCCGTGCCCGCCTCCGAGGCGGACACCAGCGAGGTGCCGCAGCCCGGTGCCACGGCCGACGCCCCGACCACCGTGCTGCGCCTCCCCACCGAGCTGCGCAAGGCCGCCGCCGACCCGCGCGCCGCCGACCCGCGCGCCGCCGACCCGCGCGCCGCCGTCCCGCAGGACGCCCCGCCGGCCCCCGCCACCGCCCCGGACCCGGCCCCCGCGATGCAGGTGCCCCCGCGCCCGGTGACCCCGCCGCCGGCGCCGACCGCACCGCCCGCCGTCCCGCCGGCGTCCACCGCCGCGGAGGACCAGACGGCGATCATCCCGAAGATCGTCATCATCGACGACGGCGTCACCCTGGACACCCTGCCGGGTACGGTCGGCCGCCGCCGGCTCTGAACGGGCGGACCGCTACGGCCGCTTGGCGGCGGCTCGGGCCGGCCGGCGCCGAGGGCCGGTCAGCCGACGCCGAGCGGGATGCCGAGCAGGTACCAGGCGATGAAGAAGGCGACCCAGACCACCCAGGCCACGGCGGCGACCGGGAGGGTGAAGGAGGCGAGGGTGCCGATGCCGGCGCTCCTGCGGTACTGCCTGAGGAAGCCGACGGCCATCATGAAGAACGGGCTCATCGGGGTCACGCACTTGGTGACCGAGTCGGCCACCCGGTACATCGCCTGCGTCGCCTCCGGATGGACCCCGACGAGCATCAGCATCGGCACCAGGACCGGGGCGACCAGCGCCCACAGCGCGGAGCCGCTGGTGACCAGGAGGTTCATCACCGCGACCAGCACGGCGATGCCGAGCAGCACCAGCCAGCCGCTGAGGTGCAGGTCGCGCAGCGCCTCCGCGCCCTTCACGGCCAGCACGTTGCCGAGGTTGGTCCAGCTGAAGTAGGCGAGGAACTGGGAGATGGCGAAGAACAGGACCAGCGTCGGGGCCATCGCCCTGGTGCCGTCGGCCATCGCCCTGACCACGTCCGGCGCGCCGCGGAACGTCCCGGCCAGCCGGCCGTGGACCCAGCCGACCAGGGTGAAGAACACGCCGAGCACCATCGCCATGCCGCTGAACAGCGGCGAGTCCACGATCCCGCCGTGGGCTCCGCGCAGCGGTGAGGACGCCGGGACCATCGCCGCGACCAGGAGCACGGCGAAGCCCAGCGCGACCAGCCCGGTGCGGCGCAGCGCGCGGCGCTGCCCCGCGGTCGGCTCGATCGCGCGCGGCTCGCCGCCGGCCGCCGCGGCTCGCGGCTCGTCGGGCTCCAGGTCCGAGCGCCGGGCCAGGACCTTCTCGACCACCACCGTGATCACGAGCGCCATCAGGAGGGACGACGCCAGCCCGAAGTAGTAGTTCTGCACCGGCGTCACGATGGCGTGCGGGTCGATGACCCGGGCCGCGGCGGTGGAGATCGACGACAGCAGCACGTCGGTCGTGGTGAGGGACGGGGAGGCGTTGAAGCCGGCGGAGACCGAGACGAAGGCGACCACGCAGCCGAGCACGGGGCTGCGGCCGGCGGCCCGGTAGAGCGCCGCCCCGAGCGGGATCAGCGTCACGTACGCGGCGTCCCCGGCGACATGGCTGACCATCGCCGTCAGGGCCAGCGCGAACGTCAGGTGCCGCCCCGGCACCCGCGCGACCAGGCGCTGCAGCAGGGTTTCGAACAGTCCGCTCTTCTCGGCGACGGCGATGCCGAACATCACCACCAGGACCGTCGCCAGCGGCGGGAACTGCGCGAAGTTGTCGACGGCGTGCTGGACGGCGAGCACCAGCCCGTCCCTGCTGAGCAGGCTCTGCACCTTGACGCTCTTGTGCGTCCCGGGCAGCACGGCGCCGACGTGCAGCCCGGCCAGCACGGCGCTGAGCACGGCGACGATCCCCGCCAGGATCCAGAACAGCCAGAACGGGTCGGGCAGCCGGTTGCCCGCCCGCTCGATCGCCGCCAGGCCGCGGAACACGGCCCGCAGCCATCTCGAACCGGGCTCGGCCTCCCGGGCCCCGGTGATCGTGGCACTCATCGCTACTCCTCCAACGAGTCGGCATCCAGGCCCCGTTCATGCTGCGCCTGACTGCCGCCCGGGGGGAGACCCCCGACAGCCGATGCTTCCTCAGAGCACCTCCACCGCGGGCCCGGTGAGCCGGCGGCGGCAGTCCAGCAGATAGCGGGCGTGCCCGGCGATCTGCGGGTAGTCGAAGTCGTCGTGGTCCGCGAGCAGCACCACGGCGTCGGCGGCGGCCAGTTCCTCGGGGGTCGGGGCGACGCGCTGTACGCCGGTGAACGGGCCGCGCCGGCCCGGGAGGTGGATGCCGGAGAGCACGTGCGGGTCGGCGGCCCGCACCTCGGCGCCCATCCTGGTCAGCAGTTCGGCGATCCGGGCGGCGGGGGTCTCCCGGGCGTCGCCGGTGTTCTTCTTGTAGGCGAGGCCGAGCAGCAGGATCCGGGAGCCGTTGACCGGTCGGCGGCGCTGGTTGAGGCCCTCGGTCAGGCGCCGCACCACGTAGTCCGGCATGTGGCTGTTGACGTCGTTGGCGAGTTCGACGAACCGGAAGGAGTGCCCCAGGGCCCGCTCGACCCGCCAGGAGAGGAACGAGGGGTCGATCGGCAGGCAGTGCCCGCCCACCCCGGGCCCGGGGTCGAACCGCAGGAAGCCGAACGGCTTGGTGGCCGCCGCGTCGATCGCCTCCCAGATGTCGATGCCCAAGTCGTGGGCGAACATCGCCAGTTCGTTGACCAGTGCGATGTTGACGTGGCGGAAGGTGTTCTCCAGCAGCTTGGCGAGTTCGGCCTCCTTGCAGGAGGGGACCGGCACGGTGCGCTCGACCAGCCGGCCGTAGAAGTCGTCGACGGCGCGCAGCGACTCCGCGGTGATCCCGGAGACCACCTTGGGGGTGTTCTCCAGGCGCCAGCGCGGGTTGCCCGGGTCGATCCGCTCGGGGCTGTAGCCGAGGTGGAAGTCGAGGCCGGCCGCCAGGCCCGAGCCCTTCTCCAGCAGCGGTGCCAGCAGCTCCTCGGTGGTGCCCGGGTAGGTGGTGGACTCCAGCACCACGGTGGCGCCCGGGGACAGCCGGGCCGCCAGCACCTCGCCGGCCGCCTCGATGTAGGACAGGTCGGGGACGCCGTCGCGCAGCGGGGTGGGCACGGTGATCACGGCGAGGTCGAAGCCGGCCAGCTCGGCGGGGTCGGCGGTGGGGCGGTAGCGGCCGGCCGCGAGCAGCGGGCGCAGCCGGTCGGCCGGGATGTCCTCCACGTAGGAGTCACCGCGGGCCAGCCGGTCGACCCGGAGCTGGTCGATCTCGTACCCGATGACCTGATGACCGACTTCTGCCGCGCGGACCGCGAGCGGGAGCCCGACGTAGCCCTGGCCGGCGATGACCACACGCATGACGGTCAGCCTAGGGAGCGCGTTCGGCGGCGAACCGGGAATGGGCGGCCCCGAGCGCGAATATCACTGGAACGAGGGGCACGGCAGCACGTACGTCCAGGACTCGGGGCGCCCTCCAGGACGGGGCGCCCCGACTCCCGACGGTCGGGCGGGCGCCCCCACCCAGGGTCGCCCGGCCTCGCACCCCGACCCCCATCGGAGCGCGTCGCGCTCACGGCGCCATCCCCCACGGTTGGAGCGGCGAGCACGCGCCCCATACTGCGCGACGTCCATGGACGCACAGTGACCGGAGTGTGTCGTTTTCCTGACGATCGGCCGCCGCGCCCGGTCTCCGGGCCGGGTGGCGACCCGCGGCCCGGCCCCGGGGCGGGCCGTGCTGGCCGCGTCAGGGTGGTCCGTGCGGCGTACCCTGGATGCGCGACCCGGCCCCTGAACTCCGCGTGCCGGGCGCCTCAAGCTGCCCGGCTGCAGCTGCCCAGCCGCCGGGCGTTCCGCCGCGACCCCACGGGACGAAAGAACGCATGAGCCTGACCGGTTTGCTCGATGTCGTGGTCCGCGACCCCGCCCTCGCCGAGGCGCTCGAGGCGGCGGCCACCGGCCACCGGCCGCACCTGGACCTGGTGGGACCGCCCGCCGCCCGGCCGTTCGTGGTCGCCGCGCTGGCCCGCTCGCTGGCGGCCGGCGCCGGGGAGCGCGGCCGCCCGGTGCTGGCGGTGACCGCCACCGGCCGGGAGGCCGAGGACTTGGCCGCCAGCCTGCGCTCGCTGCTGCCGCCGGACGCGGTGGCCGAGTTCCCCGCCTGGGAGACGCTGCCGCACGAGCGGCTGTCGCCCCGCTCGGACACGGTGGGCCGCCGGCTCGCGGTGCTGCGGCGGATCGTTCACCCGGCGGTCGGGGGCACCTCCGAGGGGCCTGGGGGAGACCCGTCCACCGGGCCGGTGCAGGTGATCGTGGCCCCGGTCCGTTCGGTGCTGCAGCCGCAGGTCAAGGGGCTGGCCGAGCTGGAGCCGGTGGCGCTGCAGCGCGGCGAGACGCACGATCTGCAGGAGGTCGCCCGCCGACTCGCGGCGGCCGCCTACGCCCGGGTCGAACTGGTCGAGAAGCGCGGTGAGTTCGCGGTCCGCGGCGGCATCCTGGACGTCTTCCCGCCGACCGAGGAGCACCCGCTGCGGGTGGAGTTCTGGGGCGACGACGTCGAGGAGATCCGCTACTTCAAGGTCGCCGACCAGCGCTCCCTGGAGATCGCCCAGCACGGCCTGTGGGCGCCGCCGTGCCGGGAGCTGCTGCTGACCGACGAGGTGCGGGCCCGGGCCGCCGAGCTGGCCCGGCAGCACCCGGAGCTGGCCGAGATCCTGGACAAGATCGCCGAGGGGATCGCGGTCGAGGGCATGGAGTCGCTGGCCCCGGTGCTGGTGGACGACATGGAGCTGCTGCTCGACGTGCTGCCGGACGGCTCGGTGGCGGTGGTCTGCGATCCGGAGCGGGTGCGGACCCGGGCCGCCGACCTGGTGGCGACCAGCCAGGAGTTCCTGCACGCCTCCTGGGTGGCGGCCGCGGCCGGCGGCGACCGGCCGATCGACGTGGAGCAGATCGACGTCTCTGCGGCCTCGCTGCGCTCGCTGGCCGAGGTGCGCGAGCACGCCCAGGAGATCGGGCTGCCCTGGTGGTCGGTGAGCCCGTTCGCCACCAGCGACTCCGAGGTCTCGGCGGTCCTGGCCCGCAGCGGAGCCGCCGGTGAGTACGGCGACACCAACACCCTGACGCTCGGCATGCACGCCGTGGAGGCCTACCGCGGCGACACCGCCCGGGCGATCGCGGACGCCAAGGAGCGGCTGGCCGCCGACTGGCGGGTCGTCATGGTGACCGAGGGCCAGGGGCCGGCCTCCCGGCTGGCCGAGGTGCTGGGCAACGAGGGCATCGCGGCCCGACTGGTGCCGGACCTGGGCGAGGCGCCCACCCGGGACGTGGTCCACGTCTGCTGCGGCTCGATCGAGTACGGCTTCGTGGACGAGTCGCTCAAGCTGACCGTGGTGACCGAGACCGACCTGTCGGGCCAGCGCTCCTCCACCAAGGACATGCGCAGGATGCCGTCCAGGCGGCGCAACGCGATCGACCCGCTGGCCCTGGCGGCCGGCGACTACGTGGTGCACGAGGCGCACGGGGTCGGCCGCTACGTCGAGATGGTGCAGCGCACCGTGCAGGGCGCGACCCGCGAGTACCTGGTGCTGGAGTACGCGCCGGCCAAGCGGGGGCACCCCGGTGACCGGCTCTTCGTGCCGACCGACCAGCTGGACCAGGTGACCAAGTACGTCGGTGGCGAGGCCCCGACGCTGCACCGGCTCGGCGGCGCGGACTGGGCGAAGACCAAGCAGCGGGCCAAGAAGGCGGTCAAGGAGATCGCCGCCGACCTGATCAAGCTGTACAGCGCCCGGATGGCCGCGCCCGGCCACGCCTTCGGCTCGGACACCCCCTGGCAGCGCGAGCTGGAGGACGCCTTCCCGTACGCGGAGACGCCCGACCAGCTGACCACCATCGCCGAGGTGAAGTCGGACATGGAGAAGTCGGTCCCGATGGACCGGCTGATCTGCGGTGACGTGGGCTACGGCAAGACCGAGATCGCGGTGCGCGCCGCCTTCAAGGCGGTGCAGGACGGCAAGCAGGTGGCGGTGCTGGTGCCCACCACGCTGCTGGTGCAGCAGCACTTCTCCACCTTCGCCGAGCGGTACGCCAACTTCCCGGTCACGGTGAAGGCGCTCTCCCGGTTCCAGACGGACACCGAGGCCAAGGCGGTGCTGGAGGGCCTGCGCGACGGCTCGGTGGACGTGGTGATCGGCACCCACCGGCTGTTCTCCTCGGAGACGAGGTTCAAGGACCTCGGCCTGGTGATCGTCGACGAGGAGCAGCGGTTCGGCGTCGAGCACAAGGAGCAGCTGAAGAAGCTGCGGGCCAACGTCGACGTGCTGACCATGTCCGCCACCCCGATCCCGCGCACCCTGGAGATGGCGGTCACCGGGATCCGCGAGATGTCCACCATCACCACCCCGCCGGAGGAGCGGCACCCGGTGCTGACCTTCGTGGGCCCGTACGACGAGAAGCAGATCTCGGCGGCGATCCGGCGCGAACTGCTGCGCGAGGGCCAGGTCTTCTACATCCACAACCGGGTGGAGTCGATCGACAAGGCGGCCGCCCGGCTGAAGGACCTGGTGCCGGAGGCCCGGATCGCGACCGCGCACGGTCAGATGGGCGAGACCCAACTGGAGAAGGTGGTGGTCGACTTCTGGGAGAAGGAGTTCGACGTGCTGGTCTCCACCACCATCGTGGAGTCGGGCATCGACATCTCCAACGCCAACACCCTGATCGTGGAGCGCGGCGACACCTTCGGCCTCTCCCAGCTGCACCAGCTGCGCGGCCGGGTCGGCCGCGGTCGCGAGCGCGGCTACGCCTACATGCTCTACCCGCCGGAGAAGCCGCTCACCGAGACCGCCCACGAGCGCCTCGCCACCATCGCCCAGCACACCGAGATGGGTGCGGGCATGTACGTGGCGATGAAGGACCTGGAGATCCGCGGCGCCGGCAACCTGCTCGGCGGCGAGCAGTCCGGGCACATCGCGGGTGTCGGCTTCGACCTCTACATGCGGATGGTCGGCGAGGCGGTGGCGGAGTTCCGGGAGTCGCTGGAGGCGGGTGGCGAGCCGGAGGAGGAGCCGCTGGAGGTGAAGATCGAGCTGCCGGTGGACGCCCACGTGCCGCACGACTACGCACCGGGCGAGCGGCTGCGGTTGCAGGCCTACCGCTCGATCGCGGCGGTCAACTCGGAGGCGGACATCGAGCAGGTCCGGGCCGAACTGACGGACCGCTACGGCAAGTTGCCGGACCCGGTGGAGAACCTGCTGATGGTGGCCGGCCTGCGGCTGCACGCGCGGCGCTGCGGGGTCGCGGACATCACGCTGCAGGGCAACTTCGTCCGGTTCGGGCCGGTCGAGCTGCGCGAGTCGCAGACCCTGCGGCTGAACCGGATCTACCCGCGCAGCCAGGTGAAGGCGGCCACCTCGCAGTTGCTGGTGCCGCGGCCGGCCACCGCGCGGATCGGTGGCAAGCCGGTGGTGGGGCGGGAGTTGCTCGCCTGGTGCGGCACCTTCCTGACCACCATGTTCGAGGAGCTGGCGGGCGCCAAGTAGGCCCGGGTGAGCGGTCGGGGCCCGTGGTCCGGGCGTCGGCCGCTCAGCCCAGCTGCCACTGGCCGGTCTGGTCGGCGAAGCCGCTGTCCAGGGTGAACTGCGCCTTGGACAGCTTGGTGCCGGTGGGCACCTCGAAGGTGATGAAGCCGAGCGCACTGTCCCCGGCGGCGATGTTGAGCGGCGTCGGGAAGCTCTGCCCGGCGGTGGTGTCGGCGACCACCGAGTTGTAGGACTGGCCCTGGTCGTCCAGCACGGTGGCGCCGTTGGACGGCGCGTCGCTGTAGGCGGCCGTGCCGGTGTTCTTGATCCGGAACTGGACGGCGACCCAGCGCTTGCCGTCGGCCGGGTTGATGCCGTCCGTGGCGCTCTGCGCGTTGTCGACCACCTTGACCACGGTGATGTCGGCGGACGCGCCCTGGTTCATGCCCTTCAGGCCGATGGTGTCGCCGACCTTGGCCACCGACGGGGCCTTGCTGCTCGGGGCCTTGCTGCTCGGGCTGCCGCCGGCGGACGCGGCGGCGGTCTGCTTGGGCTGGGTGGAGACCGTGTTGCCGCCGGTCGGCCCGCAGGCGGTGACGGCCAGGGCGAGCAGGGCGGTGCCGGTCAGCAGTGCAGCGGTGCGGCGCATGGCGGTTCCTCTGTTCACAGGGTGTGGATGAGTTGACGGCTGCGGCGGCCGGCGGGTGCGCCGTCCGCTGCGTCGTCATCACTACATCAGATGCTGTGTACGAGGTCAACAGCAAAAACCAAAACCTCTACGTTCACATGTGAACGAAGAGGTTCGCCGAAGGCTGGCTATGCTGGGCGCTCACAACCCCCTGCCCAGAGGAGCCGCGTCGTGCCGGAGCGCCCCGAGGTGACCCCCGTCGAGATCGCCCGGCTGGCCGGGGTCGGCCGGGCCGCCGTCAGCAACTGGCGACGCCGACACCCCGACTTCCCGCAGCCCGTCGGCGGCACCGACACCAGCCCCACCTTCGCGCTCGACCAGGTCGAGGAGTGGCTGCGCCGCCAGGGCAAGATCGCCGAACTGCCGCTGCTGGAGCGCTGCCACCAGCAGCTGGAGGCACTGCGCGAGCCGGCCGGCGCCCAGCCCGCGGCCGGGCCCGGGGGCGCCTCCCGATCGGAGGCCGGGGGAGGTCCGCTGGTGCTGGCCGGCGCCGTGCTGCTCCTGCTGCACCGCCGCCCGGACCGCTGGGCCGCCCTGGCCGACCAGCCCGACACTGCCCTGGCCCTGGCCCTGCCGCGCGAGCTGGCCGAACTGACCGGCGAGCTGTTCGGCCCGCACGGCAACACCCTGCTCGACCTGCCCCGGCTGCTCGGCAGCACCCAACTCGGCCTGGTCCGCCTGCTGGTGGCGCTCGCCCGGGACGGCGGCCCGGCCGCCGGCTACGAGCAGCTGCTGACCCGCGCCACCGAAGGCGGCGCCCGCCAGCCGCTGCTGCCGCCGCAGCCGGCCGCGCTGCTCGCCGCACTGGCCGCCGCCGACCGGCCCACCGCCGTGTTCGATCCGGCCTGCGGCCTCGGCGCCACCCTGCTCGCCGTCGGCCCGGAGGCCGTCCGGTACGGCCAGGAGCGCGACCGCGCCACCGCCGGCGCCGCCCTGCTGCGGCTGGCCCTGCACGCTCCGCCGTCCGCCCCCGGACCGCTGCCCCTGTACCTCGGCGCCGGCGACGCACTGCGCGCCGACGCCCAACCGGGCCTGCTCGCCGACGCGGTGCTCTGCCGTCCGCCCTACAACGAACGCGACTGGGGCCACGACGAGTTGCGGTACGACCCGCGCTGGCTGTTCGACCAGGCCCCGCCCCGCACCGAGCCCGAACTCGCCTGGCTGCTGCACTGCCTGGCCCACACCCGCCCCGGCGGCCTGACCGCCGTGCTGCTGCCGCCCACCGTCGCCTCCCGCCGCTCCGGCCGCCGGCTGCGGGCCGAACTGCTGCGCGGCGGCGCGCTGCGCGCGGTGGTCGCGCTGCCGGCTGGCGCCGCCCCGCCGTTCGGCGTGCCGCTGCACCTGTGGCTGCTGCGCCGTCCCGATCCGCAGGAACCTGCCACCGCCCGCCGCCTGCTGCTGCTCGACGCGGCCGCCACCCTCCCCGTGGCGGGCCCCCCGGCCGGCGGGACCCCCAGGGCCGGCGCCGCCGGCGGCCGCGACCGGATCGACTGGCCCGAACTGCACCGCACCGTGCTGGACACCTGGACCGGCTTCGACCGGGCGGTGCGCGAGGGCACGCCGCTGCCCGCCGAACGACCCGGCGTGCACCGGGTGTTGGATGCCATCGACCTGCTCGACGACGAGACCGACCTGGCCCCGGCCCGCCACCTGCCGCCACCCACCGCGCCCGGCGGTGCCCGGGAGCTCGACCGGCTGCGCGACCGGCTCACCGAGGAACTGACCGCCCTGGCCGCCCTGGACCGGCAGCTGCCCGCCGTCACCGAACCCGCCGAGCCGGCCGGCACCCCGCTCACCACGCTGGGCGAACTCGCCAGGACCGGCGTGCTGGACGTGTACTCCTCGGGGCAGGGCCCGGCCACCCGGGCGGCGGTCGACGGCGCCGCCGGCACCCCGGTGCTGACCGACCAGGACCTGGCCGACGACCAGCCCCCCAGCGCGGTGCTCGACGACGGCGGCGACACGGTGCTGCGGGCCCGGCCCGGCGACGTCCTGGTGCCGGTGCTCGGCGGCGGCACCGCCCTGGTGGTCCGACCCGGCGAGCCGGCCGACGGCGCGGTGCTCGGCGCCCGGCTCCACCTGCTCCGCCCCGACCCCGAGCTGCTCGACCCCGAGTACCTGGCCGGCCGGCTGCGCTCCACCGCCGGCAGCCGCTGGGCCAGCAGCCACGCCTCCACCACCACCCGGCTCGACGTCCGCCGGGTCCAGCTGCCCCGGCTGCCGATCGAGCGCCAGCGCGAACTCGGCGAGGCGTTCCGCCAGGCGGCGGCCTTCGAGACCCGGCTGCGCCGGGCCGCCCGCCTCGGCCGCCTGCTGGCCCAGGGGCTCACCGACGGCCTGGCGGAAGGGGAGTTGACGGTACGGTGAACGCCATGAGCTCCGAGTTGCCCACCCGGGACCACACCGGCGCCGCCACCGTGCTCGACCGGCGGGACGGTCCGTACGGCGAGGTCGTCCTGCGGCGGCGGGGTGCGGACCACGAGATCATCGCCAACGGCTGCTTCCTGATGGACACCGCCGACGGCCGATCGGAACGGCTGCTGGTCGACGCCGCACTGGAGCGGCTCACCGCCGCGCGGCCCTCGGTGCTGATCGGCGGCCTGGGGGTCGGGTTCTCGCTGGCCCACGCCGCCGCCGAGCCGCGCTGGGGCGCCATCACGGTCGTCGAGCGGGAGCCGGCGATCATCGACTGGCACCGCACCGGCCCGCTCGGCGAGATCTCCGCCGCGGCGCTGGCCGATCCCCGGGTGGTGATCCGTCAGGTCGACCTGCTCGACCACCTGGCCGCCACCGAGGACCGCTACGACGCGCTCTGCCTGGACATCGACAACGGCCCGGACTGGACGGTCACCGACTCCAACGACGGCCTCTACGGCCCGGCCGGCCTGGCCGCCGCCCGGGCCCGGCTGCACCCGGGCGGCATCCTGGCGGTGTGGAGCGCCCGCCCCTCCACCGCCTTCGAGGAGGCCCTGCGCGCGGCGGGCTTCACGGACGTGCACACCGTGGAGATCCCGGTGCGCCGCGGTGTGCCGGACGTGGTGCACCTGGGCAGGCGCCCCTGACCACCCGGCCCGCCTGGCGGTACCGTTTCCCTCACTGACGGCCGTGCCACCCGGGGGAGTTCGCCGATGTCGTACCCATCACCGCCGCCACCCGAGGCGAAGGGGCCGTTCAGGGGGTGGGCGAAGGCGGCGATCTGCCTGATCCCGCTGGCGACGGCGAGCCTGCTCGCCTTCGTGCCCGCCCTGCTGCTGGCCACCCGGCGCAAGGACCGGGCGGACGTGGTCGGCGCGGTGGTGGTCGGCCTGACCGAGATGGGCATGCTCATCTGCGCCGCACTGGCCGGCAAGGCGGACCGGGAGCCCGCCAACACGATCGGCGCGAGCCTGGTGGCGCTGCTGGTCTTCGGCGCGCCGGTCCACTTCCTGGTGATGGACGGCCGGGCGGCCTGGGCGCGCCTGCGACCGCGGCCCGTGCCGGCGTACCCCTCCCCGCAGCCGGTGCCGGCGTACCCCTATCCGCAGCCGTACGGGGCGTACCCGCAGCCGTACCCGCCGCAGGCACCGGCTCCCGTCGACCCGCAGCCTCCGACGCGGACACCGCGTCCTGTCCGGGACCAGCCCCCCGCCCAGGCGCGATCGGGCCCCACCGACGACCTCCGGGAACTCGGCGAGCTGCTGCGCCGTCAGGCCGGGGGCGACCGGCAGTGACCAGGGAACGGCTGATCGGCGGGCGCTACCGGCTCGCCGAGAAGATCGGGCACGGCGGCATGGGCCAGGTCTGGGCCGGCTACGACGAGCGCCTGGACCGCCGGGTGGCGGTCAAGCTGCTCCGCGCCGACGCCCCGGGCCTGGCGGCCGGCCGGGGCTCCCAGCCGCCCGGCTCCACCGGCACCGCGGAGTTCGGCGACGACCTGCGCAAGCGCTTCCTGCGCGAGTGCCGGATCACCGCCGGCCTCGACCACCCCGGCCTGGTCACCGTCTTCGACGCCGGTGAGGACGCGGGCGACCTCTTCCTGGTGATGCAGCGCCTGCCCGGCATCGGCCTGGGCGACCTGATCGCCGAGGAGGGCCCGCTGCCGGTGTCCTGGGCGGTCGCGGTGGCCGCCCAGATCTGCGCGGCGCTCTCGGTGGTGCACGCCGTGCCAGTGGTCCACCGGGACCTGAAACCCAGCAACGTGATGGTCCGCCCGGACGGCCGGGTGGTGCTGCTCGACCTCGGCATCGCCACCGCGCTGGACGGCGACCACACCCGGCTCACCCTCACCGGCGTGCCGATCGGCAGCCCCTCCTACATGGCGCCCGAGCAGGCGCTCTCCGGCACCGTGGACGCCCGCAGCGACCTCTACGCGCTCGGCTGCCTGCTGCACGAGATGCTCACCGGCGAGGCGCCGTTCCGGGCCCCCACCGCGCTCGGCGTGCTGCGCCGCCAGGTTGACGATCCGCCGGTGCCGCTGCGGCGGTTGCGCGCCGAGGTGCCGGCCGAGCTGGAGGCACTGGTGCTCGACCTGCTGGCCAAGGCGCCGGCGGACCGGCCCGCGGACGCGCAGCGGGTGTTCGGGCGGCTGCGGCCGCTGCTGCCCGCGACCGGAGCGGCGCCGCCGCCGTCCCACGGCCCGGTGCCGGACCCGACCGGGCCGTTCCGCCATCCGCACCACCCGGTGCCCGAGCCGGCCAGGAGCCGACCCGCCGCTCTCGCGGCCCTGGACCGGGAGGCGCCGCCTCCGCCCGCCGCACCCCGGTCATCCACCACCGCGCCCGTCACCGACCTGGCCGCCGCCTGCGGACAGGTCTCCGACCTGCTGGCCGCCCAGCGCTACGCGGAGGTGATCGACCTGGCCGCCCGGCTGCTGCCGCAGGCCCGGGCCGAGCACGGCGAGCACGCCCCGCTGGTCACCACGCTGCGCACCATCTACGCCCGCACCCTGCTGCAGGAGGGCCAGTACCGGGCCGCGCTGCCGGAGTACCAGCTGCTGGCGGTCGCCGCGGTGGCCGAGCAGGGGCCGCGCGCCCTGCCGGCGCTGGAGCACCGGCGCAGGACGGCCGCCTGCCTGGAGCAGCTCGGCCGGGTGCCCGAGGCGCTGGCCGAGTACCGGGCGCTGCTGGCCGACTGCACGGCCCGGCTGGCCGAGGGGCTGGACACCGACCCGTCCCGCTGCTTCGAGCTGCGCGAGCGGATCGGCCTGCTGCTGGCCGGCTCCGGCGACCCGGACGGCGCCTGGGAGTGGCTGCTGGCACTGCTCTTCGACCGCGAGCCGCGGCTCGGCCCGCACCACCCCGACGTGGTGCGGTTGCGCCGCCACCTGGACCAGCTGCAGCAGCACCGCACCGGTCGGCTGCCGCCGCTCGATCCGCGCACCGGCAGCTGGTGGCGGCCCGGTGGCTGAGCCCCGACCAGCCGGACGTCCCGGCCGGTTGTGTCCGATCAGCTGACGAGCCGCCAAATGACCCGTCCCGGTGACCTGTTCGGTTCAACGTCTGGGCAACGGCGGGCCCGCTCCCTATCCTCAGGAAGCGTCAGGAGTACGTCTCGGCCCCTTCGCCACCGCAGCCTGCCCGGGAGGCCCCGCGTGATCCGCAGCAGCTCCGTCCGCCGCACCCTGCCCGCGCTCGGCGTCCTGCTGGGCACGCTGGCGCTGAGCGCCTGCGGCAGCCAGCCGCCCCGCCCCGGGGCCGCCGCCCTGGTCGGGTCGGACCGGATCACGGTGGCGCAGGTGGAGGCCCGGGTGGCGGAGTTCCGGGCCCAGGCGGCCCAGCTGCCCAGCGGGCAGTACCAGGAGCAGGCGGGCCTGGTCGGGGCGACCGTCTACGGGATGGTCTTCGACCAGGTGGTGGCCCGCGCGCTGGCCGACCACCAGCTGTCGGTCACCGACACCGAGGTGGCCCAGCTGCGCGAGCAGGAGGTCGCGGCGCTGGGCGGGGAGGCGGCCCTGGAGCAGAACCTGCTGCTCCGCAACGGCGTGCCGACCCAGGAGATCGACGGCTACCTGCGCGAGCAGCTCGGCCTGCAGAAGCTGGCCAAGGTGAGCGGGCAGCAGCTGGGCACGACCGACGGCAACCAGGCGGTGCATCAGCTGCTGACCACCGCCTCCGAGGAGCTGCGGGTGACGGTCAACCCGCGCTACGGCACCTGGGACCCGGCGCAGGCGGTGCTGGACAACCCGAGCGAGCCGTGGCTGCCGCAGTCCGGCGCCGCTGCCTGAGTTCACAGCGGGGCGGTAGGTTCGAGGTGTGGAGACCTCGAAGCTGACCCTGCTCACCACCACCCACCGGATCGCCCCCGGTCTGCTCAGTTGGCCCGCGTGGCAGGCGCTGCACGGCGCGCCGCTGGTGCTGACCGCCGACCCGGAGCACCCCCAGCTGCCCGCGCTGGCGCAGGCCGGCGTCAAGGTCGAGCGGACCGAGCGGACCACCGCGCCCGCGCTGGCCCGGGAGCTGGCCGAACGGGCCCCGCTGGTCTTCCTGGGCAGCCAGGACGGCGACCCGGGGCTGACCGACGCGCTGGCCAGGATCGCGGTGGAGCAGGCCGGCGAGGCGCCCGAGATCGAGCTGCTGCCCGGCTCCTACGACCTGCCCGGTGCCCGGCTGCTCGACCTGGTCGCGGTGATGGACCGGCTGCGGTCGCCCGGCGGCTGCCCGTGGGACGCCGAGCAGACCCATGAATCGCTGGTGAAGTACCTGGTCGAGGAGGCCTACGAGCTGGTCGAGGCGATCGAGGAGGGCGATCGGGCGACGCTGCGCGAGGAGCTCGGCGACGTGCTGCTGCAGGTCTTCTTCCACTCCCGGATCGCCGAGGAGCACGCCGAGGACCCGTTCTCCGTCGACGACGTGGCCGGGGACATCGTGGACAAGTTGGTCTACCGGCACCCGCACGTCTTCGCCGACTCGGACGCCGACACCACCGACCAGGTGGAGGCCAACTGGGAGGCGCTCAAGGCCGCCGAGAAGCAGGACCGCGAATCGGTGCTGGACGGCGTGCCGAGCGGGCTGCCGGCCCTGGCGTACGCGGCCAAGCTGGTCTCCCGGGTGCGGCGCGCCGACTTCACCGCGGTGCCGGACGCGCCCTACCGGCTGCCGGCCGAGCTGACCGAGGAGAGCGTGGGCGCCCTGCTGCTGGCCGTGGTGCAGCGGGCGCACGACGCCAAGGTGGACCCGGACGCGGCACTGCGGCGCGCCGCGCGCGGCTACCGGACGGCCGTGCGGGCCGCGGAGGGACTGGCCGGCTGAGGGATCAGGCCGCCGCCGTGCGCCGCTGCGCCTCCCGGGCCCGGCGCTGCGGCGGCAGCAGCTCGCCGATCGCCTCGCTCAGCGGGTGGAGCAACTCGGCCAGCCGGTCCAGGTCGCCGGGAAGTTCGGCCAGGCTGACGACCCGTTCGCCGTCCGGTCCGGCCACGCAGAACAGGTCGATCCGGCCCAGGTGCTTCTCGCAGGTGTCGACCAGCGCGGCGATGTCGCTGGGCTGGTGGATGTCCGAGGAGACGCCGACCACCGGGCAGCCGGTGCGGTCCAGGGCGGCGGCCAGGTCCTCGGCGATGCCGACCCGGGGGTCCGCCAGCAGCAGACCGGTGGCTCCCGCGGCGGCGAAGCGGCGGGCCGGCAGTTCACCGTCACCGCCGTCGAGTACCGCGATGACCACCACTTGCCCGGCTACTCGCATGGTGTGCTCCTTCCCGTGGGCGACCGCACTGTGGCCCACCTGTGTATCGGGGATCGTAGGCTTCGCCTGACCCTCCGCAACAGGGATTACCCGGCAGGTGACCAGACTCACTCCCAGTTGGGAACGGATACGGTCAAGACATGCCCAACCAGCCGACCGCCCCGATGCCGCCCCTGTTCACCTGGGAGTTCGCCGCCGATCCCTACCCGGCGTACGCCTGGCTGCGGGAGCACGCCCCGGTGCACCGCACCACGCTGCCCAGCGGGGTGGACGCCTGGCTGGTGACGCGGTACGCGGACGCCCGGCAGGCGCTGGCCGACAGCCGGCTCTCCAAGAACCCGGCGCACCACAGCGAGCAGGCGCACCGCACCGGCCGGGTCGGCATCCCGGGGGAGCGGCAGGCCGATCTGATGACCCATCTGCTGAACATCGACCCGCCGGACCACACCAGGCTGCGGCGGCTGGTCTCCAAGGCGTTCACCCCGCGCCGGGTGGCCGAGTTCGAGCCCCGGGTGCAGCGGCTGACCGACCGGTTGATCGACTCCTTCGCGGCGCGCGGTTCGGCCGACCTGATCCACGAGTTCGCCTTCCCGCTGCCGATCTACGCGATCTGCGACCTGCTGGGGGTGCCGGCCGAGGACCAGGACGACCTGCGGGACTGGGCCGGGATGATGATCCGCCACCACGGCGGCCGGCGCGGCGGCGTCGGCCGAGCCGTGAAGCAGATCCGGAAGTACCTGGCGGAGCTGATCCACCGCAAGCGGGCGGACCTCGGCGACGACCTGATCTCCGGTCTGATCCGGGCCAGTGACCACGGGGAGCACCTCACCGAGAACGAGGCCGCCGCGATGGCGTTCATCCTGCTCTTCGCCGGCTTCGAAACCACCATCAACCTGGTCGGGAACGGACTGCTCGCCCTGTTGTGCGATCCCGGGCAGCGGGCGCTCCTCCAGGAGTCCGTCCAGCGCGGCGAAAGCGGGCTGCTGGCCACCGCGGTCGAGGAGCTGCTGCGCTACGACGGCCCGGTGGAGCTGGCCACCTGGCGGTTCGCCACCTCGCCGCTGAGCATCGGCGGGGTGGAGATCCCGGTCGGCGATCCGGTGCTGGTGGTGCTGGCCGCGGCCGATCGGGATCCGGCCAGGTTCGACCGACCGGGCACCCTGGACCTGGCCCGTCGGGACAATCCGCACCTGGGCTTCGGACACGGGATCCACTACTGCATCGGTGCGCCGCTGGCCCGGCTGGAGGGCCAGCGGGCGCTGGCCACGCTGCTGACCCGGCTGCCGGACCTGCGACTCGCCGCCGAGCCGGGGGAGTTGCGCTGGCGCGGCGGTCTGATCATGCGCGGACTGCGCGAACTGCCGGTTTCGTTCACGCCCGAAGAGCCCGCGAATGTGATCGAGAGCTGATCGGACGCGACTCCAGCAGCGCTGACGAGTCGTTGGGGCCTCGGACGGCTGCCGCCTGAAAGCGGATCAATCAGTCAAACCCGACCCGTTGGTAGGCGATGCATGACGCACCGTGATTCCAGCGTGATGTGGACGATATGAGCTTGTGATTGGTCGGTAGATCTGCTTACCCTCCCAGGAGTTCGCGCAGGCGAACCCCCGCACGCGAGTACGCCGAATCCTGCCCATCGCGTCGCGGGACACCTGACCACCAGGGGCAGGGGCGGGGGACCCAGGTTTTTCTGCCGTTCCCACGGCTAGGGGTGAAGCCGACCGCCGGAGCGATCCGGGCGGGCGGCCGGGCCAACCTCACCGGTCCGAACCCGACAGCTCACCTCGCAGGCGTGCGGAGAGGGACGTCTCAATGCTGTTTGGCACTGGCCGCCACCGTCGCCGTACCGCTGCCGAGAAGGCCATCGCCGTGGCCGGCGTGGCCGGCGCGGGAGTCGCGATCCCACTGCTCACCGCGACCGGCGCGCACGCCGCCCCGGTCTCCGCGTGGGACGGCGTGGCGAACTGCGAGAGCACCGGCAACTGGTCGATCAACACCGGCAACGGCTTCTACGGCGGGCTGCAGTTCACCAACTCGACCTGGGCCGCGTACGGCGGTACCCAGTACGCCCCGCGGGCCGACCTGGCCACCAAGGACCAGCAGATCGCGGTCGCCGAGCGGGTGCTGGCCTCGCAGGGGCCGGGTGCCTGGCCGGTCTGCTCGGTCAAGGCCGGGCTCACCCAGGGCGGCTCCCCGGCCTCCGTGCACCCCGGTGGCGGCGCGACCGCCTCCCGGTCCGCCGACCGGCCGGCGCAGCCCGAGCAGGCCCAGCCCCGGCAGGCCCAGCCCAAGCACGCCCGGCCCGGGTCGGCCGCCCCGCAGCACCGGTCGGCCCCGGCCCAGTCGGCCCAGCCGACCCGGTCGGAGCCGGCCCCGCAGCCCGCCGCGCCGACCGCGTCCGGTGCCCACGACTACACCGTCCGGTCCGGCGACACGCTCTCCACGATCGCCCAGGCCCAGCACGTGGCCGGCGGTTGGCAGGCGCTCTACCAGGCCAACCACTCGACGGTCGGTCAGGACGCGAACCTGATCTTCCCCGGCCAGACGCTGCACCTCGGCTGACCCGCCGGCGCGCCCCCGGCACCCGGGCCGTCGCACCGCGCCCGGGGCCGTCCCACAGGTCGGCGGCCCGGGGCCGGGGCGGACGTGCATTCAGGTGAAGTACTGACAGGTAGCAGAACCACACCGTGAGACGGGAGCCAGGTCCCGGTCTCCGGTCGGGCGGGTGCGGTTAGGCTCTGGTCGTAAGGCCCCCGTCCTCCCGCTGTCCCCAGGACCGCTTCCGCAAGGAGATGCATAGTGCCGTCCATCGATGTCGTCGTCGCACGCGAGATCCTCGACTCGCGCGGCAACCCCACGGTCGAGGTCGAGGTCGGCCTCGACGACGGCAGCACCGGCCGTGCCGCCGTCCCGTCCGGCGCCTCCACCGGAGCCTTCGAGGCGCTGGAGCTGCGTGACGGTGACAAGAACCGCTACGGCGGCAAGGGCGTGGAGAAGGCCGTCCTCGCCGTCATCGAGCAGATCGGCCCGGAGCTGGTCGGCTACGACGCCACCGAGCAGCGGCTGATCGACCAGGCGATGCTCGACCTGGACGCCACCCCGGACAAGTCCTCGCTCGGCGCCAACGCCATCCTCGGTGTCTCGCTGGCCGTGGCGCACGCCGCCTCCGAGGCCTCCGACCTGCCGCTCTTCCGCTACCTGGGCGGCCCGAACGCGCACGTCCTGCCGGTCCCGATGATGAACATCCTCAACGGCGGTTCGCACGCGGACTCCAACGTGGACATCCAGGAGTTCATGATCGCCCCGATCGGTGCCGAGTCCTTCTCGGAGGCCGTGCGCTGGGGCGCCGAGGTCTACCACACCCTCAAGGCGGTGCTGAAGGAGCGCGGCCTGTCCACCGGCCTGGGCGACGAGGGCGGCTTCGCGCCGAACCTCGACTCCAACCGGGAGGCCCTGGACCTGATCACCGAGGCCATCCAGAAGGCCGGCTACGTGCCGGGCAAGGACGTCGCGCTGGCCCTGGACGTCGCCGCCTCCGAGTTCTACAAGGACGGCGCCTACCAGTTCGAGGGCAAGTCGCTCTCGGCCGGCGAGCTGATCGACTACTACGCCGACCTGGTCGCCGCCTACCCGCTGGTCTCCATCGAGGACCCGCTGGACGAGTCGGACTGGGACGGCTGGAAGGCCATCACCGACAAGCTCGGCGACAAGGTCCAGCTGGTCGGTGACGACCTGTTCGTGACCAACCCGGAGCGCCTGGCCAAGGGCATCGAGACCGGCACCGCCAACGCGCTGCTGGTGAAGGTGAACCAGATCGGTTCGCTGACCGAGACCCTGGACGCCGTCGAGCTGGCCCAGCGCAACGGCTTCCGCTGCATGATGTCGCACCGCTCGGGCGAGACCGAGGACGTCACCATCGCCGACCTGGCCGTCGCCACCAACTGCGGCCAGATCAAGGCCGGTGCGCCGGCCCGGACCGACCGCACCGCCAAGTACAACCAGCTGCTGCGCATCGAGGAGATCCTCGACGACGCCGCCGAGTACGCGGGCCGCGCCGCCTTCCCGCGGTTCCGCTCTGCGGACCAGTAGGCACAGTCGCTCTGCGGACCAGTAAGCAGAGTCGCTCCGCGGGCCAGTGAGCGCAGTCGCTCGCTTCGAGGGCTGAGCTCGACCGCCCCGCGTTCGCACCCGCACCCGCACCCGCGCGCATGCCGCGCGGGTGCGGGTGCGCAGCCACTGGCGAGGATTCCGGTAGGAGCGCGGTCGAGGTGGCGATCGTGCGAGGCCGACAACGAGCAGGTGCGCCCGCACCGGCGCGACGGAGGGGCGAGGAGTCATGGCAGCGTGGAAGTTCCCGGGGCGGCCCCGGTTCACCAGCCGGGCCACCGTGCTGGTGCTGGTGCTCTGCTCGCTGGTGGCGATCCTGGCCTATCCGGCACGTCAGTTCATCAACCAGCGGGACGAGATCGCCGCCCAGCGGGTCAAGGCCGAGCAGGCCAAGCACGCGGTGGAGCAGTTGACCGCCGAGAAGGCCCGCTGGCAGGACCCGGAGTACGTCAAGGCCCAGGCCCGGCAGCGGCTGCACTACGCGATGCCCGGCGAGATCCCGTTCACCGCCGTCGACCCCACCCCGCGGCCCGGCACCACCGAGCCGTCCGGCACCGGCTCCGGGCCGGCCGCCAAGGCACTCCCCTGGTACACCACCGTCTGGAACTCGGTGGACGCCGCCGCCTCACCCTCCCCCGCCCCCGCTCCGTGAAGACCTGATGAGCCATGAGTACTGAGAACCAGCCCGTCGCGGACCGCGACCTCGCCGCCGTGGCGGCCCAGCTCGGCCGGGTGCCGCGCGGTACCCGCGCCGTCGCCCACCGCTGCCCGTGCGGCAACCCCGATGTGGTGGAGACCGCGCCCCGGCTGCCGGACGGCACGCCGTTCCCCACCCTCTACTACGTGACCTGCCCCAAGGCCGCCTCGCTGATCGGCACCCTGGAGGCGGACGGCGTGATGAAGGAGCAGACCGCCCGGCTGGCCGAGGACCCCGAGCTGGCGGCCGCCTACCAGAGGGCGCACGAGGACTACATCGCCCGCCGGGACGCCATCGAGGTGTTGGAGGGCTTCCCGTCGGCCGGCGGCATGCCGGACCGGGTGAAGTGCCTGCACGTGCTGGTCGGCCACTCGCTGGCGGCCGGCGAGGGCGTCAACCCGCTGGGCGACGAGGCGCTGGCGATGCTGCCGGAGTGGTGGCGCAAGGGCTCCTGCGTCACCGAGGAGCAGATCCAGTCCGGCATCGAGGCGCTGCGGCGCCGGCGCGCGGAGGACGAGGACCACGCCGCGGTGATCGCCGCCAAGGAGCGCAAGACGGCCGAGCGGGCCGCCAAGCGGGCCGCCGCCGAGGCGGAGCAGGACGGGTCGGCGCAGGACGGCTCGGCGCAGGACGGGTCGGCGCAGGACGGCTCGGAGCGGCCCGAGGGGGACCGGTGAGCAGCATCCGGGTGGCCGCGGTGGACTGCGGCACCAACTCGATCCGCCTGCTGATCACCGACATCGATCCGCAGCGCGGGCAGGCCGTCGACCTGGACCGCCGGATGCTGATCGTGCGGCTCGGCCAGGACGTGGACCGCACCGGGCGGTTGGCGCCCGAGGCGCTGGAGCGCACCTTCGCGGCCTGCCGCGAGTACGCCGCGGTGATCGCCGAGTACGGCGTGGCCCCGGAGCGGACCCGGTTCGTGGCCACCAGTGCCTCCCGGGACGCCGAGAACAGCGCGGAGTTCGCCAAGGGCGTGCGGCAGATCCTCGGAGTCGATCCGGAGGTGGTCTCGGGTGACGAGGAGGCGCAGCTCTCCTTCGCCGGCGCCACCAAGGGCCTGGCCGGCACCGCGGTCGCGGCGCCGTACCTGGTCTTCGACCTGGGCGGCGGCTCCACCGAGTTCGTGCTGGGCGGCGAGACCGTGCGGGCCGCGCGCTCGGTGGACATCGGCTCGGTGCGGCTGACGGAGCGCCACTTCGCCGGCTCCGAGGTGCCGACCCCGGTTCAGCGCGCGGCGGCCGAGGCGGACATCGCCCAGGGCCTGAACCTCGCCGCCGAGACGGTGCCGCTGACCGAGGCGGCCACCCTGGTCGGCCTGGCCGGCACGGTCACCTCGGTGGCTGCGATCGCGCTCGACCTGCCCGAGTACCAGTCGGCCCGGATCCACCACTCCAAGCTCTCGCTGACCCGGGTCCGCGAGGTGACCGAGCGGCTGCTCGGTGCCACCCACGCCGAGCGGGCGGCGATTCCGTCGCTGCACCCCGGGCGGGTGGACGTGATTGCGGCCGGTGCGCTGGTACTGCGTTCGATCATGGAGCGCGTGGGCGCCGCCGAGCTGGTGGTGAGCGAGCACGACATCCTGGACGGCATCGCCTGGAGCCTGGTCTCCTGACCCGCTTCTGACGGCCCGCCACCCCGCCCGGCGCCTTCGGACCGGGGTGGCGGGCCGGGTCCGGCGAGAAGCTTCGTGAATTTCTTCACATGGAGTTCCCCCTGTTCTGGGCAGTCGGACGACCGGTTCGTCCGGTATGCGGGACTGAAGGCTCCGCAGTCACTGCGGCCGATGGATCCCAGGCGGGGCTCAGGTTTGGCCGGTGGAATCCAAACAGGTGTCAGACGAGGTGCCAGTGCCGGCGGATCGTTGCTGCTCAACCGCGTGAGCGGAACTCAAACGTCCGCACGAGGCGGCATTTGGCGGCCGTGCGGGGGAGTGGGGCCCGAGGTGTGGGCGGGCAGTGTAGCAGGCCCGGTCCACCGGCTTGTGACGGGCCTCACGAAGGGTGCTCCGAGCGGTGCTGGATACTTTCCGATATGAGCACCACGGAGCGTCCTCGCATCCTCATTGTCGGCGGTGGTTACGTCGGCCTGTATGCCGCGATGCGCATCCTCAAGAAGATGCGCTTCGGGGAGGCGACCGTCACGGTCGTCGACCCGCGGTCGTACATGACGTACCTGCCCTTCCTTCCCGAGGCGGCCGGCGGCAACGTCGCGCCTCGCAACCTCGTCGCGCCGCTGCGCAGCGCCCTCAAGAACGCGGAGGTCCTCACCGGTCACGTGACCGAGGTGGACCACGCCCGCAAGGTCGCCACCATCGCGCCGCTCGCCGGTGACAGCTACGAGCTGCCCTTCGACTACCTGGTCGTGGCCACCGGCTCGGTCTCCCGCACCTTCCCGATCCCGGGCCTCGCGGAGCACGGCATCGGCATGAAGACGGTCGAGGAGGCGATCAGCCTCCGCAACCACGTCCTGGCCCAGCTGGACAAGGCCGAGTCCACCACGGACGAGGCGATCCGCCGCAAGGCCCTCACCTTCGTGGTCATCGGCGGCGGCTTCGCCGGCGTCGAGACGATCGCGGAGATCGAGGACATGGCCCGCGACGCGGCCAAGCTCTACAAGACGGTCAGCCGTGACGACATGCGCTTCGTCATGGTCGAGGCCGCCAACCGCATCCTCCCCGAGGTGGGCCCGGACCTGGGTCTGTGGACCAAGGGCAAGCTCGAGGAGCGCAACATCGAGGTCTTCATCGAGACCTCGATGGACTCCTGCGTCGACCAGCACGTGGTGCTGAAGAACGGCGAGGAGATGGACGCGGCCACCATCGTGTGGACCGCGGGCGTCAAGCCCAACCCGGTGGTCGCCAACTTCGGCCTGCCGCTGGGCCCGCGCGGTCACGTCGACACCGCCCCGACCCTCCAGGTGCAGGGCTTCGACTACGTCTGGGCGGCCGGTGACAACGCCCAGGTGCCGGACCTCGCCTCCGGCGAGGGCGCCTGGTGCCCGCCGAACGCGCAGCACGCGGTGCGCCAGGCGGCCGTGCTCGGCGACAACGTGGTTTCCGGCATGCGGGGCTTCCCGCAGAAGGAGTACCGCCACAAGAACCTCGGTGCGGTCGCCGGCCTGGGCCTGCACAAGGGTGTCGCGATCCTCTTCGGCAAGGTCAAGCTGAAGGGCCGTCCGGCCTGGTGGTTCCACCGCCTGTACCACGGCGCGATGGTGCCGACCGTGAACCGGAAGATCCGGGTCTTCACCGACTGGACGCTGGCGATGTTCCTCAAGCGGGAGACGGTCGGCCTCGCCCAGATGGAGAAGCCGTTCGACGCCTTCCAGGAGGCCGCCGGTCCGGCCCCGAAGCCGGCCGCGGTGCCTGCCGAGTCGGACAAGGCGCTCGCCGGGAAGTGATCAGCAGCGACTGATCCCGGGCGGCAGGTCCGGGGTATGAGTCGGAGGCCCTCCGCCCGGCAGCGCCGCCGGACCACGACCTCCGTGGTGCTCAGCCGGTTGTGCGACCGGGCGGAGTACGAACAAAC
>NZ_JAJJPA010000073.1 GCF_020907985.1 Kitasatospora humi
CGGGGTGCATGCGTTCGGGGTGCATGATGCGTTCCGTGCTTCCGTCGCCTCCCTACGCCCCGGGCGCTGCTGCTGGACGGTACGCATCGCGGCGAGCACCTGGGAATCGCGCCGGCCGGTGGGACCGATCAGCTACAACGAGATCTTCATCGTGCGGTCGCTGACGGGCGGATCGCCGGGACCTGGGCGTGGTGGACGTGGCCGCGCAACCGGGCAGCTTGCAGCGCTGCCTGCTACCACTGACGACTGGGTCAGAGCAGGCCAGGCCAGGCCAGGGTCAGGAGCGACCGGTCCCGCAGCCAGGCCAGGCCGGGGCCCGGAGCAGCGGAGCCCCGCCGGGCGCTCAGAGCCGGCCCGCCGCCTTCAGCGCCAGGTAGGTGTCGGCCAGGGCCGGCGGGAGGACGCTGGGCGGGGCGTCGAGCACGGTGGCCCCGAGACGGGTGAGGCGGTCGGCGACAGCGCGGCGGTCGGCCTGGGTCTGCGCGGCGGCGGCCGCACCGTAGACCGCCTGAACGGTGCCGCGGCCGGCGGCGAGTTCGTCGAGCCGCGGGTCCGCCACGGCGGCGACCAGCACCTCGTGGCGTTGGGTGAGCCGGGGCAGCACCGGCAGCAGGCCGTCCTCGGCCGGACCGGTGTCGAGGCCGGTCAGCAGCACGATCAGTGAGCGCCGCGGGGCCAGCCGCAGGGCGGTCGCCGTCAGCGCGCGCAGGTCGGTCTCCACCAGCTCCGGCTCCAGCAGGGCCATCGTGTTGGTGAAGGCGGGCAGCACGTCGGTGGCGGTCCGGCCGAGCACGGCGGTGCGCTGGCGCAGGTCGTGCGCCAGCAGGTCGACCCGGTCGCCGGCCCGGGCGGCGAGGGCCGTGAGCAGCAGGGCCGCGTCCAGTGCGGCGTCCAGCCGGGGAACGTCGCCGACCCGCCCGGCCGAGGTGCGGCCGGTGTCCAGCACGATCAGGATGTGCCGGTCCCGTTCGGGCCGCCAGGTGCGGACCGCGACGGTGTTGCGGCGGGCGCTGGCCCGCCAGTCGATCGAGCGGACGTCATCCCCCGGCAGGTACTCGCGCAGGCTGTCGAACTCGGTGCCCTGGCCGCGGGTCAACAGTGAGGTCCGACCGTCCAGTTCGCGCAGCCGGGCCAGCCGGGAGGGCAGGTGCTTGCGGCTGGTGAACGGCGGCAGGGCCCGTACCGTCCACGGCACCCGGTGCGAGCCCTGACGTGCCGCCAGGCCGAGCGGGCCCAGCGAACGGACCGTCACCCGGTGGGACTGGTGGTCGCCGCGGCGGGTCGGTCGAAGTGCGGTGGTGACGCGTCGCCGCTCGCCTGACGGCACGTCGATCCGGTGCCGACCGGCCGTCAGTTCGGTGCCCGGGGCGAACGCGGAGGGCGCCCAGGCGTCCCGCAGCTGGGCACGGAGCCGACGCCCGGCCGGGTTGCCGACGATCAGTTCGACGGTGGCCGGCTCGCCGAGCCGGACCGTGCCGTCGCCGCCGCGGGCCAGGCGCAGCGAACGAACCGGCGCCGCCAGCAGCAGGTCGAGCAGCACGGCGAGCAGCAGGGTGCCGCTGACCGCGCCGATGCCGGCCCAGGAGGGCAGCAGCAATCCCACGATCAGGCTGCCCAGGGCTGCCAGCAGGGCGGTTCGGCCGGTCAGGGCCACGGCGGAGCTCCTAGGTGGACGGCGAGGTCAGCGGGGTGCGGGGGTCTGGGCGAGCACGGCCTGGATCACCGAGTCGGCGGTGACGCCCTCCATCTCGGCCTCGGCGCGCAGCCGCACCCGGTGGCGCAGCGTGGGCAGCGCCAGCGCCTTGACGTCGTCCGGGCTGACGTAGTCACGGCCGGACAGCCAGGCCCAGGCCCGGGAGGTGTTGAGCAGCGCGGTGGCGCCACGCGGCGAGACACCCATCGACAGCGAGGGCGACTGCCGGGTGGCCCGGCAGAGGTCCACGATGTAGGCGAGGACCTCGGGGGAGACGGTCAGCTCGGCTATCGCGGCCCGGGCGGCGGCCAGGTCGGCCGGACCGGCGACCGGGCGCAGACCGGCGGCGGCCAGGTCGCGCGGGTCGAACCCGGCGGCGTGCCGGCTGAGCACCTGGAACTCCTGGTCGCGGTCGGGCAGCGGCAGGACCAGCTTGAGCAGGAACCGGTCGAGCTGTGCCTCGGGCAGCGGGTAGGTGCCTTCGTACTCCAACGGGTTCTGCGTCGCCGCGACCAGGAACGGCTCGGGCAGCGGGCGCGGCTCGCCGTCCACCGTGACCTGCCGCTCCTCCATGGCCTCCAGCAGTGACGCCTGGGTCTTGGGCGGGGTGCGGTTGATCTCGTCGGCGAGCAGCAGGTTGGTGAAGACCGGTCCGGGCTGGAAGGAGAACTCGGCGGTGCGGGCGTCGTAGACCAGCGAGCCGGTGACGTCGCCGGGCATCAGGTCGGGGGTGAACTGGATCCGCTTGGTCTCCAGGTCGAGGGCGGTCGACAGGGCGCGGACCAGCAGGGTCTTGGCGACGCCGGGAGCGCCTTCGAGCAGCACGTGGCCGCCGCAGAGCAGTGCGACCACCAGGCCGGTGACCGCGGGGTCCTGGCCGACCACGGCCTTGCCGATCTCGGCGCGCAGCGCGCCGAGCGCCTGCCGGGTGTCGATGGTGTCCGTCTGTACCGAGTCGGCCGTCACGGCTGTCGTACCTGCCTTTCCAGGGCATCGAGGTCATCGGCGAGCCGCAGCAGGGCATCGTCGTCGGTGGGCGGCGGGCCGTAGAGCAGCGCGGTGAGCTCACCCGGAGTCCGGCCCGCGCCGAGGCGGGCGGTCAGGGCCGCGAGCAGGGCGTCGCCGCTCGGTTCGCCGTGCACCACGGGCACGGCGAGCACCGGTGCCAATCGGCGGCGGGCGGCCCGGCGCAGGGCGTCGGCGGCACGACCGCGGGCCTTGGCCAGCTGGTAGAGCCGGGCCCGGCCCTCGGTGGTCTCGGAGGCCCGGACGACCACCGGCAGGTTCTCACCGACCACCGGGCCGAGCCGGCGGCCGCGCCACAGGGCGGCGAGCCCGGCGGCGACGGCGAGTTGCAGGAAGGCCCAGTGCCAGCCCGCCGGGATCAGCTGGGTGAAGCTCTCCTGCCCCTGCGGTGCGGTGGCCGCGGCGGCCGAGTAGTCCGGCAAGTACCAGGTCAGCCGCGGCTGGGAGCCGAGCAGCCCGAGCGCCAGTGCGGCGTTGCCGTCCTGGGCCAGGCGCTGGTTGGTGAGGAACCGGCCGGAACCGATCACGATCACCTCGCCGCCGGTGCTGCCGGCGGTGCGCACCAGGGTGGGGTGGCCGGACCGCGGGTAGCAGGCGGTGGTGCCGGGGCCGGCCTGGTAGAGCCGCCCGCCGCCCTCGGCGTGGCCGGCCCGCTCGGCCTCGGCCAGGGTGCAGTCCGCGTCGGTGCCGGCCGAGGTGATCGCCACCGGGTCGGTGGCGGTGCCGACGGCTTGGACGTCGGGGGCGAGGTGGTCGAGGGCGACGGGGCCGGGGGAGACCAGGACCAGTCGGCGGTGTCCGGCCCGGTCGAGCGCGTCGAGCTGGTCGGCGGTCAGCAGGTCGGGCAGCGGGACCACCACCGTGTCACCGCCTGACGGGGCGTCGGCCAGCTCGGCCGGGTCGGTGGTGGTCGTCACCGTGACGCCGCGTTGGCGCAGCAGCTGGACGGCGGCCCGGGTGCCGTCGGCGTCCGGGGAGCGCGGGTCCAGCGAGGGGTAGGAGGTGTTGTCGCCGAGCCCGGCCAGCAGCAGGCCGGCCAGTAGCAGCACGGCGCCGCCGGCGAGGAACCACCGGGTGCGCAGCCAGAGTTGACGCGCGGTCGGGGAGAGCGGGGTGTTGGTGGTCACGCGGCCCCGACCTGGAGGAGCGGGCGGGTGCGGCGCAGCCGTTCGTCGAGTGCGACCAGGCGCTGATAGGCCGTCGGGTCGGCGGTGCGGTCACCGAAGGCGATGTCGTCGAAGAGGCGGGCGGCGTCGGCGAGTGCGGCGGCGTGCTCGGGGAGTTGGTGGCCGGCCTCGCGGGCGGCCTCGTCGGCGGTGCGGCCGGGGCGCGGGTTCAACAGGGTGCGCTCCTCGAGTGAGCGGATCAGGGCGCGCATCTGCTCGCGGACGGCGGCCGACCATTCGGCGGCGGCGGCGTGCCGTTCGGCGGCGGCGCGGTGCTCGGCGGCGCTGCGCGGTCCGTCGGCGGCGAACAGGGCGTCCCCGGTGGTGGCGGTCCGGCCGGGGCGGCCGAGCCGCCACCAGAGGGCGGCGCCCAGGAGGGCGAACAGCACCAGGAAGACGACCAGGCCGGTCCAGCCGTCGCCGGCCGGGCCGCCCAGCCTGTCGAGCAGGTGGCCGAGTTGGCCGCTGATCCAGTTGACGGCCCGCTGCAGCAGGCTGGGGTCGTGCCGGTGGTACTCGGGCCGCAGCAGCTCCTCGCGGGCGGCCTCGCGGGCCGGATCGCGGGCCACGGTCACGGGCACGCCGCTGTCGGCGGCGCCCCGCGCCCAGTCGCCCCAGGCACTCATGCGCCCACCCCGATGATGAGCTCGCTGCGCTCGCTCATGCGCCCCACCCCGCAGAGCCCGGCGGGGGCCTTCGCCCGCGCGCACCTTTCGATGACTCGCTCTCCCCCGGCCTCCGGCCGGTGCCCCCACCACTCGCTCATCGGGTCAGGCCGCTCCGGTCGGCGGCTGGTCGGACCGGGTGGCCCAGCCGGTGCCGCCGTACTCGGGCAGCCCCGCGGCGCGGGCCAGCTCCAGGTCGAGGGCCTCGCGGCGGATCCGCTGGTCGACGTAGAGCAGCACGTTGATGCCGGCCTGGATCGGCGCGGTCAGGGTGGAGCTCAGCACCCCGCCGATCGCGATCAGCAGCAGGGCGGCGAACGGCTGCGGGTGGTTCGGGTCGCCGCCCAGCGAGCTGAGCACGTTGTCGCCGGTGCTTCCGGCGAGCGCGGTGAACGGCAGCGAGATCATGCCGGAGAGGATCGTGGTGAGCAGCAGGCCGAGCAGGGTGATGCCGAAGATCCGCCACCAGCTGCCCCGGGTGAGCTTGCGGGAGCGGGCCATGGCGGCCTTGATGCCCTGCTTCTCCAGCATCAGCGCGGGGGCGGCCAGGCTGAGCTTGATGTACATCCACAGCACGGTCGCCAGGCCGCCCAGCGCGCCGAGGACGGCCAGGACGTCGAGACCCTGGTTCTCCGCGCCGGACAGGGCCGCGATGATCGTCGGCACCAGGCCGAGCAGCGCGATGCCGACGCAGATCAGGCCGATCAGCAGGGTCAGGCCGAGCAGCCGCCACATCTGCGGACGGGCGGCGCGCCAGGCCGAGCCGGCGGTGACCGGCTCACCGAGGATCGCCTTGCTGACCACCACGGTGAGCAGCGCGGTCAGCACCAGGCCGCACAGCGCGGTGACCAGTGCGCCGACGCCCAGCAGCACCAGGGCGAGGGTGGAGTGCGAGTCGTTCCGGCCGAACCAGTTGAACGCGGTGACCGTGCCCTCGCTGAGCACGGCGACCACCAGCGAGAGTGGCAGCACGGTGCGCCAGTGCTTGCGGCCGGTGGAGATCGAGCCGTCCAGGATCTCGCCGATGCCCAGCGGGCGCAGCGGGATCACGCCGGGCTTGGGGCTCGGCGGCTGGACGTTCCACTGCGGCTGCCAGCCCGGCTGTCCCCAGCCAGGCTGCCCCCAGCCCGGGGCGGGCTGCTGGTGCGGGAGCCGGGCTCCCGGGTCACCGTAGGCGCCGGAGTACGGCCCGGCGGCGGGACCGGAGGGAGCCGCGGGAGCGGACGGTGCCGAGGGTGCCGCAGGAGCGGGCGCCGGCCCGTCCACCGGCACAGCTTCGGTCGAGCCGGCAGCGGCGGCCGGGCCGGGAGGTGACGCCGGGTCCGGTTCGGCCGCTGCGCCGCCCGCCGACCGCCCGTCGGCAGGGTCGGCCTCGGACGAGCCGGGCGAGACCCAGCCCGGAGTGTCGGTCATCACTGCTCCTCGGTGCGGGGCGGGTGCCCCAGCATGTGTGTGGGGTGGCGCATTTGTGCGCCCATCGTGCCATGGTGTGGGCGAGCGCCCCAGGGGTGCCGGGTTGCTGATCGACAACGGAGCCGACGGAGCCTGCGAAGTTTGGAGTTTGGGTGGATATGGGCGGTCTCGCCGGGAGGTCGGTGGACGAATTGGCACGGGTGTGCGGCAGGTCACAGTCCCGTAATGAGAGGATGGGCGCATGAAAGGTCGCGTCCTGGTCGTCGATGACGACACCGCACTGGCCGAAATGCTCGGCATCGTGCTGCGTGGTGAGGGTTTCGAGCCGAGCTTCGTGGCGGACGGGGACCGCGCACTGGCCGCGTTCCGCGAGGTCAAGCCGGACTTGGTGCTGCTCGATCTGATGCTGCCCGGCCGGGACGGGATCGACGTCTGCCGGCAGATCAGGTCGGAGTCCGGCGTCCCGATCGTGATGCTCACGGCGAAGACCGACACGGTGGACATCGTGGTGGGCCTGGAGTCCGGCGCCGACGACTACGTGACCAAGCCGTTCAAGCCCAAGGAGCTGGTGGCCCGGGTCCGGGCCCGGCTGCGGCGGGCCGAGGAGCCCACCCCCGAGCAGCTGACCATCGGCGATCTGGTGATCGACGTGGCCGGCCACTCGGTGAAGCGCGACGGCCGGGGCATCCCGCTGACCCCGCTGGAGTTCGACCTGCTGGTCGCGCTGGCCCGCAAGCCCTGGCAGGTGTTCACCCGCGAGGTGCTGCTGGAGCAGGTCTGGGGCTACCGCCACGCCGCCGACACCCGTCTGGTGAACGTGCACGTGCAGCGGCTCCGCTCGAAGATCGAGAAGGATCCGGAGCGCCCGGAGATCGTGGTCACCGTCCGCGGTGTCGGATACAAGGCCGGGCCCAGCTGACGTGACGGACGAGGTTCAGCCCTCCCCGGCCGGGGTTCCGGCCGGGGAGGAGTACGCAGGGGGCTCGGACCGGGCGTCGACCGGGTCCCCCTTCGGGCTGCTGCTGCGCCGACTGCGCAGCCCGTTCCACCGGCTGACCGCGCTCTACCGCCGGTCGATCCAGCTGCGGGTGGTCGCGGCGACCCTGGCGCTCTCGGTGGCGCTGGTCGTGGTGCTCGGCGTGGTGGTGATGGCGCAGGTCCGCCAGGGCCTGCTGGACAGCAAGAAGCACGCGGCACTGAGCCAGGCCAACGGCGGCTTCACCACCGCCCAGAACCAGAGCGACCTGCTCCGCGACGAGCTCGCCAGGAACGCCGGCACCGACCCCAGCCTGGGCGAGCCCAGCAACTGGCTGACCAACCAGGTGGCCAACCTGGCCAGCGGTGGTCAGGGCAACTACGTGGTGATCGGCCTCGTGCCGTCCACCGACCAGAGCCAGGTGGACAGCAATCCCCGGCCGCCGGAGAGCGCCCGCGCCTCCGAGAACATCTCGCTGACCAGCATCTCTCCGCAGCTGGCCGCCGACGTGGCCAAGAACCCGAACGTGCCGCACGAGCAGGCCACCACGATCCACCGGGTGACCGCGAACGGCCAGACCGTCTCCGAGTCGGGCCTGGTGATCGGCAAGCAGCTGAACGGCCCGGTGTCCCACCAGTCGTACCAGCTCTACTTCGCGTTCTCCTTCGCCCAGGAGGACCAGACCCTGGCCCTGGTCACCGGCACGGTGGCCACCGCCGGCCTGTTCATCGTGATGCTGATGGGCTGCATCGCCTGGCTGGTGGTCCGCCAGGTGGTCACCCCGGTGCGGATGGCGGCCGGCATCGCCGAGCGGCTGGCCGACGGGCACCTGGAAGAGCGGATGAAGGTCACCGGGACGGACGACATCGCCCGGCTCGGCGAGTCCTTCAACCGGATGGCCGGCGCGCTGCAGGCGCAGATCCACCAGCTGGAGGAGCTCTCCCGGGTGCAGCGCCGGTTCGTCTCGGACGTCTCGCACGAGCTGCGCACCCCGCTGACCACGGTCCGGATGGCCGCCGACCTGATCTACGACTCCCGCGAGGACCTGGACCCGATGGCGGCCCGCTCGGCCGAGCTGCTGCAGGGCCAGCTGGACCGCTTCGAGTCGCTGCTGGCCGACCTGCTGGAGATCAGCCGGTTCGACGCCGGCGCCGCGATCCTGGACGCCGAGCCGGTGGACCTGCGCGACATCGTGCACCGGGTGGTCGAGGCGGCCGACCCGCTGGCCCGGATGAAGGGCAGCGCCGTGGTGCTTCGCGACGCCGACGACCCGGTGGTCGCCGAGGTGGACCAGCGCCGGATCGAGCGGATCCTGCGCAACCTGGTGGTCAATGCCCTGGAGCACGGCGAGGGCCGCGACGTGGTGATCCGGCTCGGCTCCGCCGAGGGCGCGGTCGCGGTCGGCGTGCGCGACTACGGCATCGGCCTCAAGCCGGGCGAGGCCTCCCGGGTGTTCCACCGGTTCTGGCGCGCCGACCCGTCCCGGGTGCGGACCACCGGCGGCACCGGCCTGGGCCTGTCCATCGCCGTCGAGGACGCCCATCTGCACGGCGGCTGGCTGCAGGCCTGGGGCGAGCCCGGTGGCGGCTCGCACTTCCGGCTCACCCTGCCGCGCACCCGCGGCGGCGAGATCGGCCGGGCGCCGTTCCGGCTGGAGCCGGAGGACTCCCGGCACAACCGCGGCCTGCGGGCCCAGGGCACCCCGTACCGGCGGGCGCTGCCGTCCGGCGCCACCGCGCTGACCGCCAGCGGTCAGATGTCGGTGATCCCGGAGACCCCGGGAGGCGCCGGCGGCGGGCTCGGCCCCGGGCTGGGCGGGGTGCTGGCGATCAGCGGGGGCCTCGCGCAGCAGCGGCTGCCGAAGGCGCCACCGGTGGCCAACCCGTCCGACGTCCGCGCGGCGGGTGCCGGATACGGCGCCACCGGGGCACAGGTGGTGGTGGACTGCGGCCGGACCCAGTCCGAGCCGCAGCTGGAGGATGACGGCGCCGAGCGGGGCGCCGATGGAACCGACCGGGAGGGGACGAGGAGTGGCGAGCGCTAGCGGCGTTCCCGGTCGGCGGTGGGCGGGGGCGCTCGGGTCGGCGCTGACCGTGCTGCTGGCGGCGGGCTGCGCCACCATGCCGGACAGCGGCAGCCCCGAGGCGGTGGCCCCGCCGCAGGGCGCCGGCGCCGACCAGGGCGTCCAGGTGCGGGTGCTGCCGATGCCGCCGCGGGACGGGCTGACGCCCGCCGAGGTCCTGCAGAACTTCCTGGACGCATCGAGCGCCGACGAGGCGGACTACAAGACGGCCAAGGAGTACCTGACCGGTGACGCCCTGACCACCTGGCAGCCGGACAGCGGGGCGGTGGTGGTCAGCAGCACCACCGTGCCGAAGCCGCCGAGTGACACGGTGACCGGCCAGGTCGTGCTGACGATCTCGTCGCACGAGATCGGCACCCTGGACACCAAGCACACCTACCACGGCACCGACGACACCTTCACCGGCAACTTCACGCTGGTCAACGCGGCCAAGGACGCCAAGGACGGTTCGAAGGAGGCCGCGGCGCACGCCCAGTGGCGGATCGCGAGCCTGCCCACCGGCCTGGTGCTGGACGCGACCAGCTTCCGCAACGCCTACGAGCAGGTCGACCGCTACTTCTTCACCAAGGCCGATCCGCAGGCCGCGGGCGCCGACCAGCCGGTGCTGGTGCCCGACCCGGTCTATCTGCGGCGCCGGATCGATCCGGCCTCGGCCGCTGCCCGGGCGCTGGGCCAGGGCGCCTCCGACTGGCTGGCCCCGGCGGTGCGGACCGCCTTCGACGGCGCCCAACCCGCCGGCACCGTCAACACCGACGACCCGCGCAACCCCAAGCTCCAGGTGGACGGGGTTGACTGCCAGGTCAGCCAGCTGCAGTGCCACCAGATGGCCGCCCAGCTCTACTTCACGCTGGCCAGCCTGACCGGCCCCGGCTCGCTGGACCGGGTCACCGTGGTGTCCAAGCACGGCTCGGCCGACCTCACCACCGCGGCGGCCAAGAACTCGCCGTACGCCCCCGGCGGGCTGGCCGGCAGCGGCCGGGCCTACGTGCGCAACGCCGAGACCGGCCAGCTGGACCGGCTGCAGCCGATCGGCGGCACCCTGACGCCGGTTCCCGGCGTGCTCGGCCAGCCGCGCCAGCCGGCCGCGCTGCAGCCGACCGGCGGCACCGTCGGACCGTACGCGGTGCGCCGGGACGGCGGCGCCGCCGCCGTGGTCAGCGGGGACGGCAAAGACCTCTACGTGTCCGGGCTGGACGACGGCAGCGGCAAGCTCGGCGCCGCCGTGATCACCAGCCGGGCACCGCGCTCCGACGAGGGCCTGGCCTCGCCCAGCTGGGACGGCTACGGCGACCTCTTCGTGGTCGACCGCGACCCGGTGGCCCCCCGGGTGCTGATGAACCGCGGCCAGAGCACCGCCACGGTCTCGGTGGACCTGGCGGACGGGCAGACGGTGGACGGCCTGCGGGTCTCCTCCGACGGCACCCGGGCGGCCCTGCTGGTGCGCAGCGGCAGCACCAGCACGGTGGAGATCGGCCGGATCGACCGCGGCGGCACGGCCCAGACGCCGAGCGTGGCGATCAGCGAACTGCGTTCGGTGGTGCCCGCGCAGCTGTCCGACGTCGCCTCGGTCTCCTGGGCCGACCCGGACACCCTGCTGGTGCTCGGCAAGGAGGCGGACGGCCTGATGCAGCTGCACTACCTGTCCACCGACGGCTCCAGCACCCTCGACAACGCGCTGCCGGCGGACAACATGACCGTGGTCGCGGCCTCGGAGGCCCGCACCGACACCGTGCTGGGCGACGCCAAGGACCAGGACCACACGGTGTACGGGCTCTTCGGCCCCGCGCAGCCCCAGTGGCGGACCGTCGGCAAGGACTGGGCGCTGCCCTCCTACCCGGACTGAGGCCGGCTGCCCGGTCCGCGCCGGTGCACCGCCCGGGGCAGCCGGTGCAGCGCGGGCAGCCCGGGCAGCGGCGGGTGCCGGTCCCGCCCGCCGCCGGTGACGGTGGCGGCCACGGTCGCCGCGGCGACCGGCTCCAGCCCGGCCGCCCGCAGCGCCCGGGCGGCCTCGGCGAGGCTGGCACCAGTGGTCACCAGGTCGTCCACCAGCACCAGGCGGTACCCCGTCAGCTGACCGGCCATCGGTCGGCTGACCGTCAGCGCGTGGTCGACGTTGGCCAGTCGGGCGGTGGCGCCCAGGCCGCTCTGGTCGGCCACCCGGCGGGTCTGGCGGAGCACCGGGGCGACCCGGCAGGGCACGCCGGCGCGGCGCAGGGCGCGGGCGGCGGCGCGGGCCAGCCGGCGGGTGGCGTCCTGGCCGCGGGCCCGTACCGCCCGCCGGGCCGAGGGCATCGGGATCAGCAGCACCGGCCCGGTGGACGGCGGGGCGGTGGCGAGCGCGGCCCGCACGGCGCGCGCCAGGGCCGCGCCCAGGGGGGCGGCCAGGCTGAGCGCCCCGCGCTCCTTGTGGGCGAGCAGCATCCGGCGCACCTGGTCGCGGTAGGCGGCGCAGGCGTGCAGCGGGGGCAGGCCCGGCGGCGCGGGGGACGGGCCGGCCGGGCGGGCCGGCAGCCCGGCGAGCAGCGCCCGACAGTCGGGGCAGAGCGGACCGGCCGCCCCGCCGCAGCCGGTGCACGGGGTGGGCAGCAGGACGTCCAAGGCGGCGGTCAGCAACGGAGCCTCCCCGGTCGGTGACCCTCGGTGATGGGGCCAGGGTGGGCCGTCCGGGCGGAGTTGTCCAGATATTTACCCTCACTTCACTCGTTGGAGGGTAGACAGGGGTGAACAGCCGTCCGGCCGGATCCACTGACGCCTAAGGTCCCGCTGGGGAGGCGAAAAGCCCACACTGGGTGTGAGATGAGGCTCCCAGGGGTTTCAAGCGCCCCTGGTGGGGAGGAAGTGGATGAAGGCCCAGCCCGCCCGATCCTCGATCGGTCGGCGGGGCCGGCGGAAGTGCGGCTGGTCAGGCTGGGTCTCATGTCCGGCCCGGTAGTCCGGGTCGGCGCCAGTACGAGGGATCGGAGTTCTGCGTGGACATCGTCGTCAAGGGCCGCAAGACCGAGGTGCCCCAGAGGTTCCGCGAGCACGTGGCCGAGAAGCTGGAGAAGGTCCAGAAGTTCGACGGCAAGGTGATCAGCCTCGACGTCGAGGTGTCCAAGGAACACAACCCGCGTCAGGCCGAGCGGTCCGACCGGGTGGAGATCACTGTCCGTACCCGTGGTCCGGTGATCCGGGCCGAGGCCGCCGCCGGCGATCCCTACGCGGCGCTGGATCTGGCCACGGCGAAGCTCGACGCCCAGCTGCGCAAGTCGGCCGACCGGCGCCGGGTGCACCACGGGGCCCGCACCACGCCGCTGAGCGTCGCCCAGGCGACGGCGCGGATCGCGGCGCAGCCGGGTACGGCGAGCATGGAGGAGCTGAGCGAGCAGGCGGTGCCCAGGACGAAGATGGGCTCGCTGGAGGTCCAGGGCGAGGGCCCGCTGGTGGTGCGCGAGAAGACGCACGTCGCGCACCCGATGGCGCTGGCCCAGGCGCTGCACGAGATGGAGCTGGTCGGCCACGACTTCTACCTCTTCGTGGAGAAGGACAGCGGCCTGCCCAGCGTGGTCTACCGCCGCCGTGGCTACGACTACGGCGTCATCCACCTGGAGACGAACGGTCTGGAGCCGGACGACGAGGCCGCCGGTGCCGGTGGCGCGATCAACAGTGCCGAGCACTGAGCGCGGTTGACGGAACGAGACGGACGGGCACCCGGTGGTCGACGGCAGGTCGGCCACCGGGTGCGGTGTCGCAGGCGCCCATGTGGGGGACGCGCACCACGAGCGGTGACGTCGCCCTCGGCGGCCGTGGAATGATGAGCCCCTGAGCGTTCGGCGACGGGGAGGGCGGATGGCGGAGCGGTTCGACGGCAGCGGCGGCGGGTGCCCGGAGCCGGAGTTCGCGCCACGCGGCGGCGAGCCCATTCGCGTCCTGGTGGTGGACGACCACGCGCTGTTCCGTCGCGGGCTGGAGATCGTGCTCGCCGAGGAGCCGGACATCCGGGTGGTCGGCGAGGCCGCGGACGGCGCGGAGGCCGTGCTGAAGGCCGCAGACCTGCTGCCCGACATCATCCTGATGGACGTCCGGATGCCGCGGCGCAGCGGGATCGAGGCCTGCACCTCCATCAAGGAGGTGGCTCCCAGCACCAAGATCATCATGCTGACGATAAGCGACGAGGAGGCCGACCTCTACGAGGCGATCAAGGCCGGCGCCACCGGCTACCTGCTCAAGGAGATCTCCACCGACGAGGTGGCCACCGCGATCCGCGCGGTGGCCGACGGCCAGTCCCAGATCAGCCCCTCGATGGCGGCCAAGCTGCTCACCGAGTTCAAGTCGATGATCCAACGGCGCTCCGACGACCGGGAGTTGGTGCCCGCACCGCGGCTGACCGACCGGGAGCTCGAAGTCCTCAAGCTGGTCGCCACCGGCATGAACAACCGGGAGATCGCCAAGGAGCTGTTCATCAGCGAGAACACCGTGAAGAACCACGTGCGCAACATCCTGGAGAAGCTGCAGCTGCACTCCCGGATGGAGGCCGTGGTCTACGCGATGCGCGAGAAGATCCTCGAAATAGGCTGACCAGCCCGTCAGTTGCCCCGGCGCCTCGGCCGGCCGGGCGGCTTGCCCCGGCGGCGCGGCTTGTCCGGCGGCTTGCTCCGGCGGCGCGTCCGGGTGCTCAGTCCAGCAGCTTCGCCAACACCGGCCGCGCGGCCTCGTCGTGCAGCTCCTCGACCCGCACCGCCGAGCAGCCCACCCACTCGGCGGCCTCGCGCAACGCCTCTGCCAGCGCCGGGAGATGGCGCGCCGAGTCCAGCGAGATCCGGCGGGCCACCAGGGTGCGCCCCTCGCGGGCCGGATCCACCCGGCCGACCAGCCGGCCGCCGGTGAGCAGTGGCATCGCGAAGTAGCCGTGTATCCGCCGGGACTTGGGGGTGTAGGCCTCCAGGCGGTGGGCCATCTTGAAGATCCGTTCGGTGCGGGCCCGGTCCCAGATCAGCGAGTCGAACGGGGAGAGCAGCGTGGTGCGGTGGCGGCCGCCCGCCTCGGCCCGGTCCAGCGCCGCCGGATCGGCCCAGGCCGGGCCCTCGGCGCCGTCCGGCCCCCAGCCGGCCACCGCCACCGGTACCAGCCCGGACTCGGCCAGCACCGCGTCCAGTTGGGCGGGCTTGAGCCGGTGGTAGTCGGCCAGGTCGGCGCGGGTGGCGACGCCGAGCGCCTGGCCGGCCTGCCCGACCAGTCGGACCAGGCACTCCCGGTCGCTCGGGTCCCGCTCGAACAGCTCGGCGGGGACGGCCTGCTCGGCCAGGGCGTAGACCCGCTTCCAGCCGCGCCGCTCGGTGCACACCACATCGCCGAAGGCCAGCGCCCGCTCCACCGCGACCTTGCCCTCCGACCAGTCCCACCACTCGGCGGTCCGCTTGGCGCCGCCGAGTTCGGTGCTGGTCAGCGGGCCCTCGGCGCGCAGCCGGTCCAGCACGGCGCGGTAGGCCCGCGGATCGACCTGGTGGTTCCAGAGCCGGCCGCGGTCGCGGTAGGCGCGGCGCCGGAACGCGAACAGCGGCCACTCCTCGATCGGCAGCACGCAGGCCGCGTGCGACCAGTACTCGAAGGAGGCGCCGGATCCCCAGTAGGCGTGCTCGACGGCCGGGCGCCCGACCGCGCCGAGCCGGGCGTACGGCACCAGCTCGTGCGAGCGGGCCAGCACCGAGATGGTGTCCAACTGCACGGCGCCGAGGTGGCGCAGCACCCCGCGGACTCCGGCCCGCCGGTCCGGGGCGCCGAGCAGGCCCTGGGCCCGCAGGGCGATCCGGCGGGCCTGGTCGGCGCTGAGGGTCACGGTCGGCGGCGGTGCGACGGCGGTCATGCCGGCCAGGGTAGGGGCCGGCACCGACAGCGCGGACACCCGCACCGGGTCACGCGGGTTCGGGGTCGCCCGCCAGCCGGGCGTGCAGGTGCAGGTCGTGCCGGTTGCCGTGGCTGTCCGGCAGCGCCTGGCGCAGCACGCCCTCCAGCGGGTAGCCGGCCTTGCGGGCCACCGCACAGGACGCCTCGTTGCCCAGCGCGTGGGCCAGCTCGATCCGGTGCAGTCCGAGTTCACCGAACGCCCAGGTGGAGGCCAGCCGCAGCGCGGCGGTGGCGACGCCCCGCCCGCGGGCCGCCGGCATGGTCCAGTAGCCCACCCGGCCGCCGCCCGTCACCACCAGGTCGATCTCCCGGATCCCCAGGTTGCCGAGCAGCCGTCCGTCCGCCGGGTCGCGCAGCGCCCAGCAGACCAGGGTGCCGTCCGCGACCTGGGCCCGCTGCCCGGCCACCCGGTCCAGGACCGGCCGGTCGCCCTGGTCGGCCGGCAGCGCCCGGGGGTTCCAGCGGGCCTGCTCCGGGTCGGTCAGGCCGATCCGCAGGTCGGCCAGGTCCCGCTCGTCGACCCGGGCTGGGGGCCAGGGGCTCAGCAGCAGCCCGGGGGCGTGCAGTTCGACGGGCGGCGGCAGCCGGTTCGCGGTCATGCCCCGTCCTGCTCGCCGGCCAGCAGCGAGGCCATCCACACGTCGTGGAACCGGCCGCGCTGCTCGCCGTAGGAGCGCAGGACGCCCTCCATGGTGAAGCCGGCCTTCAGGGCGAGCGCCCGGGACGGCTCGTTGCCGACGTAGGCGGTCCACTCGATCCGGCGCAGGCCGCGCTCGGCGAAGCCCCAGCGGCAGACCGCGCGGGTCGCCTCCAGGGTGAAGCCGCGGCCGCGCGACGCGGCGGTGGCCCAGTAGCCGATCTCGGCGCGGCCCGGGCCGCGGTGCGACAGGCCCTGGGTGCCGACCAGGGTGCCGGTGGCCTTCTCGAACACGCACCACACCGGGCTCCGCCCGTCGGCCCAGCCGTCGACGGCGAGCTTGTCGACGTAGAACTGCGCGTCCTCGCGGCGGTAGGGGGAGGGGACCACGGTCCAGCGCTGGATCTCCGGGTCCTGGCAGGCCTCGAAGAGCGCCGACACGTCCTCGGGGCGGGGCGGGCGCAGCAGCAGCCGCTCGGTCACCAGGGTGCCCGGGGTCGGCGTGGTGCCGTTCATGTCGTTCATGGCGGGAGTATCCCGGGCGACGCGCGGCGGAGAACAGTGCTTTTCCTGCCCGTTTTGCAACCTTTCTGGTGGTTATCGCGCGATCCGCCCCCACGGGTGACACGGGAATGCCGTGCTGACGGACCTCCCGGGGTATTGGCCTCCTCGCATACGATGGCCCGTGCGGCGGGGTGAACCCGCCGGTGCAGTCGCCAGAGCCGATCCAGGCAAGGAGCCCGCTCACGTGTCCGTCTTCGACAAGATCCTGCGCGCCGGCGAAGGGAAGACCCTTCGCAAGCTGCAGCGGATTGCTGCCCAGGTCAACTCCATCGAAGAGGACTTCGTCAACCTCACCGACGACGAGCTGCGCGCACTGACCGCCGAGTACAAGCAGCGCCTGGCTGACGGTGAGTCCCTGGACGACATCCTTCCCGAGGCGTTCGCCACGGTCCGCGAGGCCGCCAAGCGCGTGCTGGGCCAGCGCCACTACGACGTGCAGATCATGGGCGGCGCCGCGCTGCACCTCGGCCACGTCGCCGAGATGCGCACCGGTGAGGGCAAGACCCTGGTCGGCACGCTGCCCGCCTACCTCAACGCGCTCACCGGCAAGGGCGTGCACCTGATCACCACCAACGACTACCTCGCCGAGCGCGACTCGGAGTGGATGGGCCGGGTGCACCGCTTCCTGGGCCTGGAGGTCGGCGTGATCCTGGCCAACATGCCGCCCGCCGAGCGCAAGCGCCAGTACGCGATGGACATCACGTACGGCACCAACAACGAGTTCGGCTTCGACTACCTGCGCGACAACATGGCCTGGTCGCAGGACGAACTCGTCCAGCGCGGCCACAACTTCGCCATCGTCGACGAGGTCGACTCGATCCTGATCGACGAGGCCCGTACCCCGCTGATCATCTCCGGCCCGGCGGACCAGGCCACCAAGTGGTACACCGACTTCGCCAAGCTGGTGATCCGCCTCAAGCGCGACCGCGACTACGAGGTGGACGAGAAGAAGCGCACCGTCGGCGTGCTGGAGGAGGGCGTCACCCGGGTCGAGGACTACCTGGGCATCGACAACCTCTACGAGTCGGTCAACACCCCGCTGGTCGGGTTCCTGAACAACGCCATCAAGGCGAAGGAGCTCTACAAGCGGGACAAGGACTACGTCGTGATGAACGGCGAGGTCATGATCGTCGACGAGCACACCGGCCGCATCCTGGCCGGCCGCCGCTACAACGAGGGCATGCACCAGGCCATCGAGGCCAAGGAGGGGGTGGAGGTCCAGAACGAGAACCAGACGCTGGCCACCATCACCCTGCAGAACTTCTTCCGCCTCTACGACAAGCTGTCCGGCATGACCGGTACGGCCACCACCGAGGCCGCCGAGTTCCACCAGATCTACAAGCTCGGCGTGGTGCCGATCCCGACCAACAAGACCCCGAAGCGGATCGACCAGCCCGACCTGATCTACAAGTCGGAGCCGGCCAAGTTCGCCGCCGTGGTCGAGGACATCGCCGAGCGGCACGAGAAGGGCCAGCCGGTCCTGGTCGGCACCGTCTCGGTGGAGAAGTCCGAGTACCTCTCCCAGGAGCTGCGCAAGCGCGGCATCCCGCACGAGGTGCTCAACGCCAAGCACCACGAGCGCGAGGCCCAGGTGGTCGCCCAGGCCGGCCGCAAGGGCGCCGTCACCGTCGCCACCAACATGGCGGGCCGCGGCACCGACATCATGCTCGGCGGCAACCCCGAGCACCTGGCCACCGCCGAGCTGGCCCAGCGCGGGCTGAACCCGGTGGACACCCCGGAGGAGTACCAGGCGGCCTTCCCGACCGCGCTGGAGAAGGCCAAGGCCTCGGTCAAGTCGGAGCAGGAGGAGGTCCAGGAGCTGGGCGGCCTCTACGTGCTGGGCACCGAGCGGCACGAGTCCCGCCGGATCGACAACCAGCTGCGCGGCCGCTCCGGCCGCCAGGGCGACCCGGGCGAGTCCCGCTTCTACCTGTCGCTCGGCGACGACCTGATGCGGCTGTTCAAGGCCGGCATGGTCGAGCGCGTGCTGTCGATGGCCAACGTGCCGGAGGACGTGCCGATCGAGTCCAAGATGGTCACCCGGGCGATCGCCTCGGCCCAGACCCAGGTCGAGCAGCAGAACTTCGAGATCCGCAAGAACGTCCTCAAGTACGACGAGGTGCTGAACCGCCAGCGCGAGGTCATCTACGGCGAGCGGCGCCGGGTGCTGGAGGGCGAGGACCTGCAGGAGCAGGTCGGCCACTTCATGGACGACACCGTGGAGGCGTACGTCCAGGCCGCCACCGGCGAGGGCTTCGAGGACGACTGGGACCTCGACAAGCTGTGGACCGCGCTCAAGCAGCTCTACCCGATCACCCTGGACCTCGCGGAGCTTGAGGAGGAGGCCGGCGGCCCGTCCGGGCTCACCCCGGAGTTCCTCACCAAGGTGATCCAGGAGGACATCCAGGCGCAGTACGGCGCCCGCGAGGACCAGCTCGGCGAGCAGGTCATGCGCGAGCTGGAGCGCCGCGTGGTGCTCTCGGTGCTGGACCGCCGCTGGCGCGAGCACCTCTACGAGATGGACTACCTGCAGGAGGGCATCGGCCTGCGGGCGATGGCCCAGCGCGACCCGCTGGTCGAGTACCAGCGCGAGGGCTTCGACATGTTCGGCGCCATGATGGAGGGCATCAAGGAGGAGTCCGTCGGCTACCTGTTCAACCTGGAGGTCCAGGTGGAGCAGCAGGTCGAGGAGGTGCCGCTGCCGGTCGGCGCGGACGCCGAGGAGGCCGCCGCGGTCGAGGAGGCCCGCCCCGAGATCAAGGCCAAGGGCCTGGAGGCGCCGGTCCGCCAGCGGCTGCACTACACCGCCCCGTCGGTGGACGGCGAGGACACCGTGGTGGAGGGCGACTTCGAGGAGGCCGCCCCGGTCAGCGAGGGCGACGGGATGACCCGCGCCGAGCGCCGCAAGGCCGCCAAGGGCCGCCGCCGCAAGTGAGTCGCGGCATCCGTCGGCGGCGCCGCCCGGGGTTCTCCCGGCCGGCGCCGCCGGCGTTTCAGCCGGCCTCCACCCGCCGGCGGCTCAGCGGGCCTGCGCCTGCCGGCGTTCCAGCCGGCCCCCACCCGCCGGCGGCTCAGCGGGTCTCCACGGCGGCGCACTGCCAGTGCTCGGTGCGCCGGTGCCGCTCCAGCCGGAAGGCCACCACGTGGTGCCGGCGGCCGGCCGCCACCCGCACGCAGACCTCCAGGGCGTCCGGCGCCGGGGCGAACTCGTGCACCGGGCCCAGGCCCAGCCGGGAGGCGCCGGCGGGTGTGCGCAGCGGTCCGCGGCGCACCAGGGCGGTGAGCTGGCGGTAGCCGTCATGGGTGGTGTGGCGGAGCAGCTGACCGACCGGGCGGACCCCGGTGAGCACCTCGACCAGCCGCAGCGCGAACCGTCGGGCCAGCTCCCGCTGGCCGGCCACCGGGCGGGCGCAGTCGGCCAGCGGGTGGCGGGGTGCGCGGGATTCGCCCAGCGCCCGGCCGGCTGCGGGCACCGGCCGGCCTGCCCCGGTCTCCGGCCGGGGGGACCCGCACGGCCGGGGCCGTGTGCCCGGGCGGTGCCGGGCCGGGCCGGCCGCGGCCCGGGCGGGGTGACGGCGGCTCAGCGGATTGATCGTCACCATCGCGGCGGCGGTGGCAGTCTCGGTCATGGTCGGTACCCCCGGGCTCGTCGTGCGGGTCGGTCACCGGTGCTATCGGCGGGGGCGCGGCCGGGCCGGAGGGCGGCTGGGACCGCCCTGGCGGGTCGCCCGGACGGCGGCTTGACGGCGGACCGGTACTGGGCGGCGGGGGTCTCCGGGACGGAACCCGCCCGAACCGGCGACCACTGGTGATGCGCTCGAAGGGGGACACCCTGGAACGCTCACGGGTGATCGTCCGGGCCGTATTCTGTGGGTGTCCCGAGGAGCCACCAGGAAGCGAGCGTGCCCCCGATGCGTGTCTACGTGCCCACCACCCTGGCCGCACTGGCGCAGGCGCACAGCGGTGGCGAGCTGGACCAGTCCGCGGCCTACGCGGTCACCCCGGCGCTGCGCGAGTGGTACGTCAGCGACGACCTGGAGGAGCTGGAGTACGCCGCCCTGGTGCGGGCCGCCCAGTCCTCGCTGCGCCTGCTGGCCGCTGACCCCGGGGCGCCGCGCCGCCGGGTGGTGGTCGCGCTGGACGTGCCGGACGGTGCGGTGCGGCCGTTCCCCGGCGACGAGTACCAGGACCAGGCCTCGCTCGGCCGGGTGGAGCTGGCCGCCCCGGTCCGCCTCGCCAAGGCCGCCTCGGTGCACGCGGACGCCGACGAGGCCGAGGTGACCGCCGACGTTGCCACCGCCGCCGGGGCGATCACCGCCGCGGACGCGGGAGACGCGGACGCCCAGTTCACCGTGGACGGCGCCGAGGACCACGAGCTGCTCTGGTTCGCCACCCAGGAGATCCCCGCCCTGTTGGCCTGACTCCTCCCCCGGGCCTGCCGGATGTCGGTGCCGCCCGCTACCGTGCCCGGGTGCGAAATCACATCGTCTGGGACTGGAACGGCACCCTGCTGAACGACATGGTGGCCGTGGTGGCCGCGAGCAACGCGGCCTTCGCCACGGTCGGCGGCGGGCCGCTGAGCATCAGTGAGTACCGGGAGAAGTACGAGATCCCCATCCCGCGCTTCTACCAGCGGGTGCTGGGCTTCCAACCGAGCGGCGCCCAGTGGGAGGAGCTGGACGCGACCTTCCAGCGCAACTACGCCGAGCTGAGCGCGGCCTGCGGGCTGACCGACGGCGTGCCCGCACTGCTGGCCGGTTGGGCGGCCGACGGCCACACCCAGTCGCTGCTGTCGATGCACCAGCACGAGCGACTGCTCCCGGTCGTCGAGCGGTACGGCATCCGGAGCCACTTCCTGCGGGTGGACGGCCGCACCGGCCCCTCGCACGGGCAGAAGGCAGCCTCCCTGGTCCGCCACCTGCGGGCGCTGGGCGAGGCCGTCGACCCCGCCCGCACGGTGGTGATCGGGGACGCCGCCGACGACGCGCTGGCGGCCCGGGAGGCCGGCGTGCACGCGGTGCTCTACACCGGTGGCTCGCACGTCCGCGCCAACCTGGAGCCGGTCGGCGTACCGGTGGTGGACACCTTGGCGGAGGCCGTGGAGCTGGCGCGCGCGCTGGGCCAGTGAGCCCGTCGGCACCGGGCGGATGAACCGACCATCCGACCCCGTCGCCGCCGCATCGCCACTGGTCAGCCCGGCGGTGCGGCGGGGCCTGCGGGACCAATGTGGCCAATGTGTCCAGGTACGGCCACTCTCCCTACGGGATTGCGCCTCCCTGTCCCCTGACACCTTGGTTTCCTACGGTTAGGCTGGCTTGCGTCGTCGGGACCGATCCCAGGGGCCGAAAAGGCTTCTAATACCCGGGCGAGGTGTTCTTTAAGCGCGCCTTGAGTACCTCTCCGCTATCGGTGCGGGAGGATTGGGCCGGGCCCGGCGGTGTACACCCGACACCACCGAGTCACGCAACGGCGCGCGACAGGAGCCAAACAGCCATGCAGACCAAGCTGGACGCGGCGAAGGCCGAACTGCTCGTCAAGGCGGCGGAGGCCGCCGAGCACAGCCAGGTGGGGGGAGCGGCGCCCGGTGAGGGTCTGAGCAACGGCGCTCTGACCACGTACCTGCACCACTACTACCTCCACACCGCCCCCGATGACCTCGTCGACCGCGACCCGGTCGACGTGTACGGCGCGGCGGCCTCCCACTACCGCCTGGGCCTGAAGCGCCCGCAGGGCACCGCGGAGGTCCGGGTCTCCACCCCGACCGTGGACGAGAACGGCTGGTCCAGCGGCCACACCGTGGTCGAGGTGATCACCGACGACATGCCGTTCCTGGTCGACTCGGTGACCAATGAGCTCTCCCGCCAGAACCGCGCCATCCACCTGGTGATCCACCCCCAGCTGGTGGTCCGCCGCGACATCACCGGCAAGCTGCTGGAGATCCTCGACGTCGACGCCTGCGCGCGCAGCCAGGCCGGCGGCGCCGAGTGGCCGGCCGACGCCACGGTCGAGTCCTGGATGCACATCGAGATCGACCGCGAGAGCGACCGCACCGACCTGCGCGCCATCGAGGCCGACCTGCGCCGGGTGCTGGGCGACGTCCGCGAGGTGGTGGAGGACTGGGCCAAGATGCGCACCGCCGCGCTGCGCCTGGCCGACGAGCTCGCCGAGCAGCCCCCGGCCCACCTGCCCGAGCAGGAGGTCGGCGAGGCCTGGGAGCTGATGCGCTGGCTGGCCGACGACCACTTCACCTTCCTCGGCTACCGCGAGTACGACCTGGTCGAGCACGAGGGCGAGGAGGTGCTGCGGGCACTGGCCGGCACCGGCCTGGGCATCCTGCGCTCCGACCCGGTCAGCCACGACACCGACCACCACCCGGTCAGCGAGTCCTTCGGCCGGCTCTCCGCGCCGGTCCGCGCCAAGGCGCACGAGAAGAAGCTGCTGGTGCTGACCAAGGCCAACTCGCGGGCCACCGTGCACCGCCCGGCCTACCTCGACTACGTGGGCGTCAAGAAGTTCGACGCCCAGGGCAACGTGACCGGCGAGCGCCGCTTCCTCGGCCTGTTCTCCTCGGCCGCCTACACCGAGTCGGTCACCCGGATCCCGGTGGTCCGCCGCAAGGTCCAGGAGGTCGTCGCCGACTCCGGCTTCTCCGCCGAGAGCCACGACGGCCGCGACCTGCTCCAGATCCTGGAGACCTTCCCGCGCGACGAGATCTTCCAGACCCCGGCCGACGAGCTGCTGCAGATCGCCAGCAGCGTGCTCTACCTGCAGGAGCGCCGCAAGCTGCGGCTGTTCCTGCGCCAGGACGAGTACGGGCGCTACTTCTCCGCGCTGGTCTACCTGCCGCGCGACCGCTACACCACCCGCATCCGGCTGCGCCTGATGGACATCCTGATGCAGGAGCTCAACGGCGCCACCATCGACTACACGGTCTACGCCACCGAGTCGGTGCTGACCCGCCTGCACTTCGTGGTCCGGGTGGCCCCGGGCAGCGAGCTCAGCGAGCTGACCGAGTCCGAGATCGAGCGGATCGAGGCCAAGCTGGCCGAGGCCGCCCGCTTCTGGATGGACGACTTCAACGACCAGCTCCACGCCGAGCTGGGCGAGGAGCGCGCCGCCGAGCTGGCCCCCAAGTACGCCAACGCCTTCCCCGACGGCTACCGGGCCGACTTCACCGCCCGCACCGCGGTGGCCGACCTCAAGCAGATCGAGTCGCTGCAGGGCGAGGGCGACTTCCGGCTCAACCTCTACCAGCCGGTCGGCGCCGGTGACGACGAGCGCCGCTTCAAGATCTACCGGGTCGGCGGCCCGATCTCGCTGACCGAGGTGCTGCCGGTGCTCCAGCAGCTGGGCGTGGAGGTGCTGGACGAGCACCCGTACGCGCTGCGCCGCTCGGACGCCACCACCGCCTGGGTCGTCGACTTCGGCCTGAAGCTGCGCGACGCGTCCGAGCTCACCGACGAGGCCCGCGAGCGGTTCCAGGAGGCCTTCTCCGCCACCTGGATGGGCCACGCCGAGAACGACGGCTTCAACGGACTGATCCTGACCGCCGGGCTGACCTGGCGCCAGGCCGTGGTGCTGCGCGCCTACGCCAAGTACCTGCGCCAGGCCGGCAGCACCTTCTCGCAGGACTACATGGAGGACGCCCTCCGCAACAACGCCCACACCACCCGGCTGCTGGTCAACCTCTTCGAGGCCCGGCTCAGCCCGAGCCACCAGCACGGCGCGGCCGAGCTGGGCGAGGCCATCCTGGAGGAGCTGGCGGGTGCCCTGGACGAGGTCGTCTCGCTGGACGAGGACCGGATCCTGCGGTCCTTCCTGAACCTGATCAGGGCCACCCTGCGGACCAACTTCTTCCAGCGCACCGCCACCGGCGAGTGGCACCCCTACGTGTCGATGAAGTTCGACCCGCACGCCATCCCGGACCTGCCGGCGCCCCGCCCGGCCTTCGAGATCTGGGTCTACTCGCCTCAGGTCGAGGGCGTGCACCTGCGCTTCGGCAAGGTCGCGCGCGGCGGTCTGCGCTGGTCCGACCGGCGCGAGGACTTCCGCACCGAGATCCTGGGCCTGGTCAAGGCCCAGATGGTGAAGAACACCGTGATCGTGCCGGTCGGCGCCAAGGGCGGCTTCGTCGCCAAGCAGCTGCCGGACCCGTCGGTGGACCGCGACGCCTGGCTGGCCGAGGGCATCTCGGCGTACAAGACCTTCATCTCGGCGCTGCTGGACATCACCGACAACCTGAAGGGCGGCCAGGTCGTCCACCCGGCCGACGTGGTCCGCCACGACGAGGACGACACCTACCTGGTGGTCGCCGCCGACAAGGGCACCGCCACCTTCTCCGACATCGCCAACGGCGTGGCCGAGGAGTACGGCTTCTGGCTGGGCGACGCCTTCGCCTCCGGCGGCTCGGCCGGCTACGACCACAAGGGCATGGGCATCACCGCCCGCGGCGCCTGGGAGTCGGTCAAGCGCAACTTCCGCGAACTGGGCGTGGACACCCAGACCGAGGACTTCACCGTGGTCGGCATCGGCGACATGTCGGGTGACGTGTTCGGCAACGGCATGCTGCTCAGCGAGCACATCCGGCTGGTGGCCGCCTTCGACCACCGGCACATCTTCCTGGACCCGAACCCGGACGCCGCGACCGGCTACGCCGAGCGCCGCCGCCTCTTCGACCTGCCGCGCAGCTCCTGGGACGACTACGACAAGTCGCTGATCTCGGCCGGCGGCGGGGTGCACCCCCGATCGGCGAAGGCGATCCAGCTGACCCCGCAGGTCCGGGCGGCGCTCGGCATCGAGGCCGCCAAGCTGACCCCGGCCGAGCTGATGAAGGCGATCCTGCAGGCCCCGGTCGACCTGTTCTGGAACGGCGGCATCGGCACCTACGTCAAGGCCGAGCGGGAGACCAACGCCGACGTCGGCGACAAGGCCAACGACGCGATCCGGGTCAACGGCAGCCAGGTCCGCGCCCGGGTGATCGGCGAGGGCGGCAACCTCGGCTGCACCCAGCTGGGCCGCATCGAGTACGCCCAGACCGGCGGCCCGGCCGGCACCGGCGGCTGGATCAACACCGACGCCATCGACAACTCGGCCGGTGTGGACACCTCGGACCACGAGGTGAACATCAAGATCCTGCTCAACCAGGTGGTCGCCAACGGCGACATGACCGTGAAGCAGCGCAACCAGCTGCTGGCCGAGATGACCGACGAGGTCGGCGAGCTGGTGCTGCGCAACAACTACGCGCAGAACGTGGTGCTGGCCAACGCGGTGGCTCAGGCGCACAGCATGGTCAATGTGCACTCGCGCATGATCAACAAGCTGGAGGCCGACGGGCAGCTCGACCGGGCGCTGGAGTTCCTGCCCAGCGAGAAGCAGCTGAAGGACCGCCAGGCGGCCGGCTACGGCCTCACCCAGCCCGAGCTCGCGGTGCTGCTCGCCTACACCAAGATCACGATGGCCGACGAGCTGCTCGCCACCGGGCTGCCCGACGACCCGTACTTCCGCGACACCCTGCACCTGTACTTCCCGACCAAGCTGCGCGAGAAGTTCGCCGAGGCGGTCGACAACCACGCGCTGCGCCGGGAGATCATCACCACGCTGATCGTCAACGACACGATCAACCGCGGTGGCTGCACCTTCGCCTTCCGGCTCCGCGAGGAGACCGGTGCGACCTACGAGGAGATCGCCCGCACCCACACCGCGGCCCGCGCGGTGTTCGGCCTGGAACAGATCTGGGACGCGGTGGAGGCCCTGGACAACCAGGTGCCGTCCGAGGTGCAGACCCGGATGCGGCTGCACTCGCGCCGCCTGGTCGAGCGGGCCACCCGCTGGATGCTCAACAACCGCCGCCAGCCGCTGGACATCGCCGGGACCATCGCGTTCTTCCAGGAGCGGGTGGACCAGGTGTGGAGCAGCCTGCCCAAGCCGCTGCGCGGCGAGGACCAGGCCTGGTTCCAGAAGATCTACGGCGAGCTCACCGAGGCCGGTGTCCCGGAGGCCCTGGCCACCCGGGTGGCCGGGCTCTCCTCGGCCTTCCCGACGCTGGACGTCACGGTCGTCGCGGACCGCGCCGGCAAGGACGTCACCGAGGTCGCGGAGCTCTACTACGACCTGGCCGACCGCCTGGGCATCGCCCACCTGCTGGACCGGATCATCGAGCTGCCGCGCACCGACCGGTGGTCCTCGATGGCCCGCGCCTCGATCCGTGAGGACCTGTTCGCGGCGCACGCCCAGCTCACCGCCGACGTGCTGGCCTGCGGGACGCCGGGAGCCACGCCGTCCGAGCGCTACGAGGCCTGGACCGAGCTCAACGGCACCCTGCTGGCCCGGGCCAAGACCACGCTCGACGACATAAGGGGTTCGGACACCTACGAGCTGTCCAGCCTCTCGGTCGCCATGCGGGTGATCCGCACCCTGCTGCGGACCGGCTCGATGGCCTGATCGCGCGACAGCCGAAGCGGGGCCGCACCCTCCCACAGGGGGTGCGGCCCCGCCGC
>NZ_JAJJPA010000074.1 GCF_020907985.1 Kitasatospora humi
CGCCAGCCCCTCAGCCGTGCGGCCCGACACCAGCCACGCACCCGCGCCCGACACCACCGGCGCCGCCTGAGGGACCTGAACGGCCTCGCCATCCTCGTCGGCGGGCGCCTCCTCCACGATGACGTGCGCGTTGGTGCCGCTCAGGCCGAACGAGGACACGCCCGCCCGGCGCGGACGCTCCCCGGCCGGCCACGGCACGGCCTCGGTCAGCAACTGCACGTCGCCGGCCGTCCAGTCCACGTGCGGCGAGGGCTCGTCCACGTGCAGGGTCTTCGGCAGCTGCTCGTGCTGCAGCGCCAGCACCATCTTGATCACACCGGCGACACCGGCCGCCTGCTGGGCGTGGCCGATGTTGGACTTCACCGAGCCGAGCAGCAGCGGCCGGCCCTCCGGCCGGTCCTGGCCGTACGTCGTCAGCAGTGCCTGCGCCTCGATCGGGTCACCCAGCGTCGTGCCCGTGCCGTGCGCCTCGACCGCGTCCACGTCCGCCGCCGACAGCTTGGCGCTGGCCAGCGCCGCCCGGATCACCCGCTGCTGCGACGGACCGTTCGGGGCGGTCAGACCGTTGGACGCACCGTCCTGGTTCACCGCCGAGCCGCGCACCACCGCGAGCACCTTGTGCCCGTTGCGCCGGGCGTCCGACAGCCGCTCGACGACGACCATGCCGGCGCCCTCGCCCATGCCCATGCCGTCCGCCGCGGCCGAGAACGCCTTGCAGCGCCCGTCCTCGGCCAGACCGCGCTGCCGGGAGAAGCCGACGAAGCCCATGGTGGTGGCCATGACCGTGACGCCGCCGGCCAGCGCCAGCGAGCACTCCCCGGCGCGCACCGCCTGGCAGGCCAGGTGCAGCGCCACCAGGGACGACGAGCACGCCGTGTCGACGGACACCGCCGGGCCCTGCAGTCCGAGCAGGTAGGAGATCCGACCGGACATCACACTGGCCGCACCGCCGGTCATGAGGTGCCAGTCGAGCCCCTCCATGTTCTGCAGGGTCTGGTGCGCGACGTAGTCGGAGGGGGCGACACCGACGAACACGCCGGTCTGCGAGCCCCGGAGGGAGGCCGGGTCGACCCCGGCCCGCTCCAGCGCCTCCCAGGACGTCTCCAGCAGCAGCCGCTGCTGCGGGTCCATCGCCAGCGCCTCACGTGGGCTGATCCCGAAGAACCCCGCGTCGAAGCTGGCCGCGTCCCGCAGGAATCCGCCCTCGACCACGTAGGAGGTGCCCTGGTGGTCCGGGTCGGGGTCGTAGACACCCTCGGTGTCCCAGCCCCGGTCCGTCGGGAAGCCGGAGATCGCGTCCCCGCCGGCGGCGAGCAACTCCCACAGTTCCTCGGGAGTCGTCACGCCACCGGGGTACCGGCAGCTCATGCCCACGATCGCCAGTGGCTCCGAGGCTGCCGCGACGAGCTGGCGGTTCCGCTGTCGTAGCCGCTCGGTCTCCTTCACGGAGGCACGCAGCGCTTCAAGGAGCTTGTCGGCCTGTCCGGTCATCGCTGCCTCCACGCATCGAGCATCATCAACATCACTCCGCCTCGCCGTCCAGGGCCAGACGGATCAGGCTGTCGGCGTCCAACGCGTCGATGTCCTCGACGTCTTCGCCCTGGTCGCCCATCAGGGCGTCGTCACGGACATCGGCGAGCCGCATCAGCGCCTCCATGAGCCCGGCGTCGCGGAACCTGGACAGCGGCACGGTTGCGAGCGCCTTCCGGAGTTTCTCCTCGGCGGCGTCCGTCTCGCCATGTTCAACCAGCTCCGGCAGCAGCTTCTCCTGCAGGAACGCGGCCAGTTCGGTGGGGTTGGGGTAGTCGAACACCAGCGTGGCCGGCAGTCGCAGTCCGGTCGCGGTGCTGAGGCGGTTGCGCAGTTCCACCGCGGTGAGGGAGTCGAAGCCCAGGTCGGTGAAGGCCCGGGTGGACTCGATCACCTCGGCGGAGGAGTGCCCCAGCACGGCGGCCACGTGGGACCGGACCAGGTCGGTGAGCAGTCGCATCCGCTCCGGCTCCGACTGCCCGGCCAGCTGCCGGTGCAGCGAGTCGGCGCCGGCGGTGCCCGAGGCGGCGTTGCGCCGTCCCGCCCCGCCGCCGACCAGGGCCCGCCACAGCGGCGGTACCTCGGCGCTGCGGGTGGCTTGCGATCGCAGCCCGGCCAGGTCCAGCTTGGCCGGCACCAGCACCGCCTCGTCCCTGGCCAGCGCCAGGTCGAGCAGCGCCAGGCCCTCGTCCGCGCTCAGTGCCGCGACACCGCCGCGGTTGATGCGGGCCCGCTCGGAGTCGCTCAGCCGCCCGGTCAGCGCACTGGCCTCGGCCCACATGCCCCAGGCCAGCGAGGTGCCGGCCAGTCCGGCCGCCCGGCGGTCGGCCGCCAGTGCGTCCAGGAACGCGTTGGCCGCGACGTAGTTGCCCTGGCCCGGGCTGGAGAAGGTCGCGGCAGCCGAGGAGAACAGGACGAAGTGCTCCAGGTCGAGGTCCTGGGTGAGCTCGTGCAGGTGCCAGGCGCCGTCGGCCTTGGGCCGCATCACGGTCGCCACCCGCTCCGGGTTCAACGATGCGATCGTCGCGTCGTCCAGGACACCGGCGGTGTGCACCACGGTCTGCAGCGGACACTCGGCCGGGATGCCCGCGAGCAGCGCGGCCAGCGCCTCGCGTTCCGCCGTGTCACAGGCGACGACATCGACCGACGCACCCGACTGCGCCAACTCTGCGGCCAGCACCGCGACTTCGGCGGCGGCCGGACCCGAACGGCTGGTCAGCACCAGCCCCTCGGCCCGCCCGGTGGCCACCAGATGCCTGGCCACCAGACCACCCAGCGTGCCCGTACCACCCGTCACCAGCGCCGAGCTACCGCCCTGGCGCGATGCGTGCGGACCGGCGGGAATCGTCAGCACCAGCTTGCCGGTGTGGCGGGCCTGCTGCATGAACCGGAACGCCTCCCGCGCCCGCCGCACGTCCCAGGCCCGCACCGGAAGCTTGGCCAACTCCCCGGCGGCCATCAGCTCCACGATCCGGCCGAGCATCGCGCCCAGCCGCTCAGGGCCGGCCTCACCCAGATTGAAGGGCCGGTACACCACCCCCGGATGCTCGACCGCCAGCGCATCGGCGTCCCGCAGATCGGTGCGGCCCATCTCGACGAACGCCCCACCACGCGGCAGCAGCCGCAAGGACGCGTCGATCAGCTCACCCGCCAGCGAGTTGACCACGATGTCGACACCCGCCCCGCCGGTGGCGGCGAGGAAATCAGCCTCGAAACCGGCACTGCGGGACGAGGAGATGTGCGCCTCGTCCAGGCCCATTGCGGCCAGCACCGGCCACTTCGCCGGACTCGCCGTCGCGAAGACCTCCAGACCCAGGTGCCGGGCGATCTGCACCGCCGCCATACCGACACCACCCGCGCCGGCGTGCACCAGCACCCGCTGTCCGGCCTTCGCCCCGGCCAGCTCGACCAGTGCGTACCAGGCCGTCATGAATGCGCTCGGGACGGATGCCGCCTCGGCGTAGGACCAGCCGGCCGGGATCCGGACCAGCTGCCGCGCATCGGTGACGGCGACCGGGCCGAACCCGCCGGCGGTGACGCCCATCACGCGGTCGCCGACCGCCAGTCCGGTCACCTCCGGGCCCAGTTCCAGCACCGTGCCGGCGACCTCACTGCCCATCACGCCGCCACCCGGGTACATCCCCAGGCCGATCAGCACGTCCCGGAAGTTCAGCCCGGCGACGCGAACCGCCACCCGGACCTGCCCGGCCTCCAGCTGGTCACCGGCTTGCGGCGCCGCCGCGAGGACAAGGCCGTCCAGCGAGCCACCGGCGTCCGGTTCCAGCCGCCACGGGCCGTCCGGCACCGCCAACTCGCCTGCCGGCCGCGTCAGTCGGCGTGCGTGGGCCGCGTTGCCGCGGATGGCTACCTCCGGCTCGCCGGCGGCCAGCGCCGTCGGCAGCACGGCCGTGGCCTGGTCACCGGTGGCGGGCAGGTCGACGAGGACCAACCGGCCGGGGTTCTCCGACTGCGCCGAACGCAGCAACCCCCACACCGCGGCAGCCGGCAGATCGGCCACACGCTCACCAGCCGAAGCCGCCACACCGCCACGAGTGACGACCACCAACCGGGCCGCCTCCAGGCGCTCTTCGGCCAACCAGTCCTGCACCAGGACCAGAGCCTCACCGGTCGCCCGGCGAGCACCCTCGGCCGGATCAGCACCCTCCGGGCCGCCGGCACAGACCAACACCAGGGCAGGCTCCAACTCCCCCGCCCCGACCGCGGCCGCAACCTCACCCAGACCGGCGAAGGAACGCACCGACACACCAGCCGCGCCCAACGCATCCACCAGCCCGAACCGGTCACCACCCACCAACGCCCACTCACCGACCGGGGCCTCGCCCCCGGCGATCGGAGCCCACTCCACGGTGAACAGCGCATCCGCCAAACCGGCACCCTGCGCCCCGAGTTGGTCGGCCGCCACCGCCCGGGTGATCAGCGAGGCCACCGACACCACCGGCTGACCCGCCGCATCCGCCGCCGTCAACGCCAGAGCGCCCTGCGCATCACGACGCAACCGCGCCCGCAGAACAGAAGCACCCGCCGCATGCAGCTCCACACCCGTCCAGGCGAACGGCAACCGCACCTGACCCGGCTCGCCCTCCTCACCCCCACCGACCAGGGCACTGGCGTGCAACACCCCGTCCAGCAACGCCGGATGCAGACCGAACGCCCCCGCCTCCTGCGCCACCGACTCCGGCAGCACCACCTCGGCGAACACCTCACCACCACGGCGCCACACCGCCCGCAACCCCTGGAACGCCGGACCGTACCCGTACGCCGCACCCGCACCGGCCTCGTACATCCCGGCGACGTCCACCGCCACGGCACCCTGCGGAGGCCACACCGCGAAGTCGTCCTCCGCCACCGCCACCTCACCGGCGGGAGCCACGAAACCACTCGCATGCTGCACCCACGCCTGCTGCGCATCAACGCGGGAGAACACCTCGACCGTCCGGCGCCCGTCCGCATCGGCATCCGCGACAACCACCTGCACCTGAACCCCGGAGCCGTCGGCGGGCAGCACCAGCGGCGCCTGGAGCGTCAGCTCCTCCAGCAGGCCGCAGCCCACCTGGTCACCAGCACGCACCGCCATCTCGACGAACCCGGTGCCCGGCAGCAGCACCACACCACCCACCGCGTGATCGGCCAACCAGGGATGCGTCCGCAGCGACAACCGACCCGTGCACACCAGCCCCGTACCACCGGCCAGTTCAACCGCCGCACCCAGCAGCGGATGACCCACCGCACCCAGACCCAGCGACACCGCATCCCCACCAAGAGCCGGCGCAGCCGCACGCGGCCAGAACCGCTCATGCTGGAAGGCATAGGTCGGCAACTCGACCCGCTCGCCGACGGGCAGCACGGCCTCCCAATCCACCGACGCGCCACTGACGAAGGCCTCGGCCAGCGACATGAGCAGGCGCTGGGCACCTCCGTCGTCTCGGCGCAGCGTGCCGCAGACAGCGGCCGGCAGCGATGCGGAGTCCAGCGCGGTGTCCTCAAGGGTGTCGTTCATCGCGCCCATCAGCACCGGGTGCGGGGTGACCTCCACGAAGAGCTGGTGACCCTGACCGGCAAGCGTGCGGACCGCGCGGTCGAAGTGGACGGTGGCCCGCAGACTGGCGTACCAGTACGCGGCGTCCAACTCCTCACCAGTCAGCGTCTGGCCGGTCATCGCGGACACCATCGGCACCCGACCACGACGCGGAACGATCCCCGACAGGACCGAGGCGATCTCCTCCTCCAACCGGTCCACCTGGGCGGAGTGCGAGGCGTAGTCCACCGCGACCATCCGGGCGCGCACACCCTCCGCCTCGAACTCGGCCTTCAGCTCCTCCAACGCGTCCGGCTCACCCGAAACCACCACCGCCGCCGGCCCGTTGACCGCCGCCAAGGCGAGCCGCTCGCCGAACCGGGCGATCCGCTCCTCCACCACAGCGGCCGACCGGCTCACCGACAGCATCCCGCCCAGCCCCGCAAGGACCTTCAACGACTGCGAGCGCAGCGCCACCACCCGCGCGCCGTCATCCAGGGACAGCATCCCGGCCACCGTCGCCGCCGCGATCTCCCCCTGCGAATGACCCACCACCGCATCCGGCACCACACCGGCGGCCTCCCACACCGCCGCCAAAGACACCATCACCGCCCACAACGCCGGCTGCACCACATCCGCCGCCTCCAGCGCGGGCGCACCCTCCGCCCCCGCCAGCACATCACCCAACGACCAGTCCACATACGGCGCCAGCGCCGCCTCGCACTCCGCCAGCCGGGCCGCGAACACCGGGCTCACCCCAGCCAACTCCCGGCCCATACCCAGCCACTGCGACCCCTGGCCCGCGAACGCGAACACCACCCGCGCACCCGGCCGCGCCACCCCCGACACCACCGAACCCGACGGCACCCCAGCCGCCAAACACTGCAGCCCGGACACCAACTCCCCACGCTCACCGCCGACCACCACCGCCCGGTGCTCGAACACCGACCGCGTCGACGCCAACGACCACCCCACATCCACCGGCGCCAACTCCGGCCGCGCCGACACCCAGTCGTACAGCCGACCCGCCTGCGCGGTCAGCCCCTCAGCCGACCGACCCGACACCAACCAGGCCCCGACCGCACCGGTTTCGACCACCTTGGTGACATCGTCCCGCCCGTCGTCCCCGGACTCGCCGGACACGCCGGACACGCCGGACACGCAGGGCTCGCCGGGCTCGCCGGATTCGGCGGTCGCGGGGGCTTCCTCCAGGATGACGTGCGCGTTGGTGCCGCTCAGGCCGAACGAGGACACACCCGCCCGGCGCACCCGGCCGTTGGCCGGCCACGGCACCGCCTCCGTCAGCAGCTCCACCTCACCGGCGGACCAGTCGACGTGCGGCGACGGCACCTCGGCGTGCAGCGTCCTCGGCAACTGCTCGTGCTGCAGCGCCAACACCATCTTGATCACACCGGCCACACCGGCGGCCGCCTGGGTGTGCCCGATGTTGGACTTCACCGACCCCAGCCGCAACGGCCCGTTGTCGCTGCGCTCCTGACCGTACGTCGCCAGCAGCGCCTGCGCCTCGATCGGGTCGCCCAACTTGGTGCCCGTGCCGTGTGCCTCGACCACGTCCACGTCGGCGGCCGTCAGTCCGGCGTTCGCCAGCGCCGCCCGGATCACCCGCTGCTGCGAGGGGCCGTTCGGGGCGGTCAGACCGTTGGACGCGCCGTCCTGGTTGGTCGCACTGCCACGCAGTACCGCGAGCACCTTGTGTCCGTTGCGCTGCGCGTCCGACAGGCGCTCCACCACGAGCACGCCCGCACCCTCGGCGAAGCCCATCCCGTCCGCCTCGGCCGAGAAGGCCTTGCAGCGGCCGTCCGCCGCCAGTCCGCTCTGCTCGCTGAAGCCGACGAAACCCTCGGGGCTCACCAGGATGGTGACACCACCGGCCAGGGCCATCGAGCACTCGCCCGAGCGCAGCGCCTGCGCGGCCATGTGCATCGCCACCAGGGACGACGAGCACGCCGTGTCCACCGTCACCGCGGGCCCTTCCAGGCCCATCGCATAGGACACCCGGCCGGACAGCACGCTCGTCGCGTTGCCGGTGATGAGGTGGGCCATGCCTTCGATGTCCGCGCCGTAGCCGTAGCCGGAGGTGTAGCCGCCGATGAAGACGCCGGTCGCGCTGCCGCGCAGCGACTCGGGGTCGATGCCGACCCGCTCCACCGCCTCCCAGGACAGCTCCAGCAGCAGCCGCTGCTGCGGGTCCATGGCCAGTGCCTCGCGCGGGCTGATCCCGAAGAAGCCGGCGTCGAACCCGCTGATGTCCTGGACGAAGCCGCCCGATGTGACGTACGAGGAGCTGCCGAGGGCCTCCAGGTCCCAGCCGCGGTCGTCCGGGAAGCCGGAGATCCCGTCGCCGCCGGAGGCCAGCAGCGCCCACAGTCCGTCGGGGTCGACCACGCCACCGGGGTAGCGGCAGGCCATGCCGACGATGGCGATCGGCTCGTCGGCGGCGATGGTGGCGGGCACGGCCGTCGGCGCGTCGGCGCTGTCCGGCACGGCCCCCAGCAGTTCCGCCTCCAGGTAGTCGGCCAGTGCGGCCGTGGTGGGGTAGTCGAACAGCAGGGTCGCGGGCAGCCGCAGGTCCGTGGCGGAGCCGAGGTCGTTGCGCAGTTCCACCGCGGTCAGGGAGTCGAAGCCGAGTTCGCTGAAGGCCCGGTTGATCTCGACCGTGTCGGACGACGGGTAGCCGAGCACGTGCGCGGCCTTGGCCTGGACGAGTTCGACCAGCGCCCGGCGCTGCTCGGCCCGGCTCATGCCGGTCAGCCGGCGCACCAGGTCCTGCTCGACGGGGGCGGCCGGGACCTCGGCCACCATCGCGGCCAGCCGGTGGATCTCCGGCAGGTCGCGCATCAGGGGGACCTGCAGCAGGCTCACCGCCGACTGCGGCGCCGCGAGGATGACGGACCAGTCGATGTTCGTCACCGTCAGCACGGTGTCGCGGCTGTCCAGTGCCTCGCCCAGGGCCCGGACCGCCAGCTCCGGGTCCATCACGCCTTCCCACTGGTTGCGGGCGAGCCGCTGCCGGGCCGCCTCGGAGCCCTGCGCGACACCGGCCGCCCACGGGCCCCAGGCCACGGCGAGCGCGGCCAGGCCGCGGCTGCGCCGGTGCTCGGCTACGGCGTCCAGGTAGGCGTTCGCGGCACCGTAGTTGGCCTGGCCCGGGCCGCCCGTGGTGGCGACCACGGAGGAGAACAGGACGAAGGCGTCCAGGTCCAGGTCGGCGGTCAGTTCGTCCAGGTGGGCCGCGCCTGCGGCCTTGGCCGCGAGCACCGACTCCAGCCGGGCTGCCGAGAGGCCGTCGATCACACCGTCGTCCAGCACTGCCGCGGTGTGCACCACCGTGCCCAGTGCGGGGCCGCTCGTGGCGATCCGGTCCAGCAGGCCGGCCAGCTGCGAGCGGTCGGCCGCGTCGCAGGCCATCACGTCCACGCCGGTGCCCCGGGCGGCCAGTTCGGCCGCCTGCGCGGCGACACCGGCGGTGCCGGCGCCGGACCGGCTGGTCAGCACCAGGCGCTCCACGCCGCGTCCGGCGAGCCAGCGCGCCACGTACCCGCCGAGCGCACCGGTGCCACCGGTGATCAGTGCGGTTCCGTTCGTCGGCCGCCAGGCCTCGGTCGCCGACGGCTGGGGGGCGTGGGTCAGCCTGCGGCCCACGATCCCGGCCGGCCGGAGCGCGGCCTGGTTCTCGTCGCAGCCGGCCAGCACGGTGACCAGCTGCGAGCCGGTCCGCTCGTCCAGGACGGGCGGCAGGTCGATCAACCCGCCCCAGCGGTCGGGGTATTCGAGGCCGACGACGCGGCCGAAGCCCCAGATCTGCGACTGCAGCGGGCTGGTCAGCACCTCGCTCGGGGCGGTGGCGACGGCGCCACGGGTGAGGATCCACAGCGGTGCGACGACCTCGGCGTCACCGAGGGCCTGCACCAGGCCGAGGGTGGCGGCCAGGCCCACGGTCACCACCGGGTGGGCGGCCAGGCGCGACTCGTCGGTCGCGAGCAGGGAGAGCACGCCGGACACCTCGGTGGCGCCCTGCTGCGCCTCGCCGATCAGTGCGGCGATCTCGGTGCGGTCGACGGTCGCGGCCGGGATCTCGACGAACACGACCTCGGCCCCGCGGGAGGACAGCGCCGCCACGCAGCCCTGCGCCGCCTCTCCGTCGATCTCGCCGGCGGGAAGCACCACCAGCCACCGGCCGGACAGGCGGGCGAAGCCGGCGGGCTCGGTCGCCGGTGACCAGGTCACGCGGTAGCGCCAGCCGTCGGTCACCGAGCGGTCCCGCTCACGGCGCCGCCAGGACGCCAACGCGGGCAGCACGGCGCTGAGTTGTTCCTGGTCCTCGATCGAGAGCGTGTCCGCGATCCGGGACAGGTCGCCGCCCTCGACGGCGGCCCAGAACCGGGCCTCCGCCTCGGTACTCGCACCGTCGCCGCCCGGCAGGGGCGCGGGAACGTCGGCGGCCTGCAGCCAGTACCGCTGGTGTTCGAAGGCGTAGGTCGGCAGTTCCACCTGGTCGGCGGCGGGCAGCACGGCCTTCCAGTCCACCGGCAGACCACCGACATGAGCCTGCGCGAACGCCGTCACCAGACGCGCGGCACCCGCGTTGTCACGCTCCACCGTGCCCACGCTCAACACGTCGGCACCGGCGTCCTCGGCGGTCTCGGTGACGGCGGCGGTCAGCACCGGATGCGTGGACACCTCCACGAACGCGCCATAGCCGGCACCCAGGAGCGTGCGCACGGCCTCCTCGAAACGAACCATCCGCCGCAAGTTCGCATACCAGTAACCGGCATCCACCTCACCACCGGACAACCACTCACCCGTCACCGTGGAGATCATCGGTACCCGGCCCGCCCGCGGCGCGATCCCGGCCAACTCCTCGGCCAGCACCGCCTCCAACGGCTCCACCGCCGGCGAGTGCGCCACGAAGTCGGTCGCCGGGATCCGCCAGCGCAGCACCTTGCGCGCCGCCAACTCCCGCTCGAACTCCGACAACGCCTCCGGCTCACCCGAAACCACCACCGCCGCAGGGCCGTTGACCGCGGCCACCGACAGCCGCTCGCCCCAACCCTCGACGATCTCCCGCACGGCGGGGGACGGCATCACCACGGAAACCATCGAGCCCTGGATGGACAGGCTCGACAGCGCCCTGGCCCGGACCGCCACCACCCGGGCGGCGTCCTCCAGGGAGAGCATCCCCGCCACCGTGGCCGCCGCGATCTCACCCTGCGAGTGACCGACGACCGCATCCGGCACCACACCCGCGGCCTCCCACACCGCCGCCAGCGACACCATCAGCGCCCACAGCACCGGCTGCACCACATCCGCCGAATCCAGCCCAGGAGCCCCCGGCACACCGGCGATGACGTCACCCAGCGACCACGGCACATGCGGCGCCAACGCCCGCTCACACTCCGCCAGCCGCGCCGCGAACACCGGACTCGACCGCACCAACTCCCGGCCCATACCGACCCACTGCGCACCCTGACCCGCGAACACGAACGCCGTCCGCCCACCGGAACGCGCGACCCCCGACACCACCGAACCCGAACGCGACCCGTCAACCACACCACCCAGCCCCGACAGCAGCGCCTCACGGTCACCACCGACCACCACGGCCCGGTGCTCGAACACCGACCGCGTCGCCGCCAACGACCACGCCACATCCCCCGACGCCAACTCCGGCCGCGCCACCACCCACTCCCGCAACCGGCCCGCCTGCGCCACCAACCCCTCAGCCGAACGCGCCGACACCAACCACGCCGCCGGCGCCCCCTCCACCACCACGGGAGCAACAGCAGCCGCATCGACCGGCTCGTCCACGCCCTCCGCCGCTGCGGGGTCCCCGGTCGGGGCCTCCTCCAGGATGACGTGCACATTGGTGCCGCTCATGCCGAACCCGGACACCCCGGCCCGGCGCACGTGCTCGCCGCTGGGCCAGGCCACCGGCTCGGTCAGCAGCCGCACCTCGCCCGCCGACCAGTCCACGTGCGGGGTCGGCTCGTCGACGTGCAGGGTCTGCGGCAGCTGCTCGTGCTGCAGCGCCAGCACCATCTTCATCACACCGGCCACACCGGCGGCCGCCTGGGTGTGGCCGATGTTGGACTTCACCGAGCCCAGCCACAGCGGCCGGCCCTCCGGCCGCTCCTGACCGTAGGTCGCGATCAGCGCCTGGGCCTCGATCGGGTCGCCCAGCGTGGTCGCCGAACCGTGCGCCTCCACCACGTCCACGTCGGCGGGCGACACCTGGGCGCTGGCCAGCGCCGCGCGAATCACCCGCTGCTGCGACGGGCCGTTGGGGGCGGTCAGGCCGTTGGACGCACCGTCCTGGTTGACGGCCGAACCCCGGATCACCGCGAGCACCTTGTGCCCGTTGCGCCGGGCGTCCGAGAGCCGCTCCAGCACGAGCATGCCCGCGCCCTCGGCGAAGCCGGAGCCGTCCGCCGCCGCGGCGAAGGACTTGCAGTGCCCGTCCAGTGAGATGCCGCCCGCCTTGGCGAAGGCCACGAAGACGCCGGGGGTGGCGGTGACCGTGGCGCCGCCGGCGAGGGCGAGCGAGCACTCCCCCAGCCGGAGCGCCTGGCAGGCCATGTGCAGGGCCACCAGGGACGACGAGCACGCCGTGTCCACCGTCACCGCCGGCCCTTCCAGGCCGAAGGTGTAGGACAGCCGGCCGGAGAGCACGCTGGTCGCGTTCCCGGTCACCAGGTGTGCCTCGACGACCTCCGTGCCGTCCAGCGGCACCTCGGTCGCGTACCGGGAGCTGTAGCCGCCGACGAAGGCGCCGGTCTGGCTGCCGCGCAGGGAGGCCGGGTCGATGCCGGCCCGCTCGAACGCCTCCCAGGAGGTCTCCAGCAGCAGCCGCTGCTGCGGGTCCATCGCCAGCGCCTCGCGCGGGCTGATCCCGAAGAAGCCGGCGTCGAAGGCGCTGGCGTCCGCGACGAAGCCACCTGCCTGCGTGTACGCCGAGCCCTCCGGGTCGGAGTCCGGGTAGAGGCTCTCCAGGTCCCAGCCGCGGTCCCGGGGGAACGGGCCGATCGCGTCCGCCCCCGAGGCCAGCAGTTGCCACAGCTCCTCCGGGCTGGCCGCGCCGCCCGGGAACCGGCAGGCCATGCCGACGATCGCGATCGGCTCGTCCGCCGCGCCCGTGGCCACGGGTGCGGCGGGTGCCGCGACGGCGGGCAGGTCGCCGGCCAGCTCGGCGCGCAGCAGCGCGGCGAGCGCGGTCGGGGTGGGGTAGTCGAATACCAGCGTCGCGGGCAGCCGCAGGCCGGTCTCCGCGTTCAGGCGGTTGCGCAGCTCGACGGCGGTCAGCGAGTCGAAGCCGACGTCCGTGAACGGCCGGCCCGCGTCGATCGCGTCCGCCGAGGCGTGCCCCAGGGTGGCGGCGACGTGGGCGAGGACGAGGTCCAGCAGCACCCGGTCGCGCTCGGCACCGGGGACGGCCGCGAGCCGCCGCCGCAGCGCGTCGGCGTCCGTGTCGGTGGCGGCCGAGACGGCCGTGCGGCGGACGGACACGCCGGCCAGCGTGCGCCACAGCGGCGGCACGTCCGTGCTGCCCGAGGCCTGCGCGCGCAGCGACGCCACGTCGAGGCGGGCGGGCATCAGCACCGCCTCGTCCCGGCCCAGCGCCACGTCCAGGACGACCAGGCCGTCCTCGGCGCCGAGCGGCACGAAGCCCCGGTCGATGCGCGACAGCGAGGTCTGGTTCAGGTTCCGGCCGATGCCGGATTCGTGCATCCAGGGACCGAGCTGCAGTGACATGCCGGCGAGGCCCGCGGCCCGGCGGTAGCCCGCCAGGGCGTCCAGGAAGGAGTTGGCGGCGACGTAGCTGCCCTGGCCGGCGGCGCCGAAGGTCGACGCCGCGGACGAGAACAGCACGAAGTGCTCCAGGTCCAGGCCCTGGGTGAGTTCGTGCAGGTGCCAGGCCGCGTCGACCTTCGGCCGCATGACCGCCGCCAGCCGTTCCGGCGTCAGCGACGCGATCACGCCGTCGTCGACGACGCCCGCGGAGTGGATGACGGAACCCAGCGGGCAGTCGGCCGGAATCCGGTCCAGCACCGCGGCCAGCGCGTCCCGGTCGGCCGCGTCGCACGCGACGACCCGGACCCAGACGCCCAGCTCCGCCAGCTCGGCCGCGATCGCGGCCGCCCCGGCGGCCCCCGGGCCCGAACGGCTGGTCAGCACCACGCCGCCGGCCCGTCCGGTCGCCGCCAGGTGCCCGGCCACCAGCGCGCCCAGCGTTCCCGTGCCGCCCGTCACCAGCAGCGTACGGGCCGCCGGATCGGCCTTGGTCTCGGCCGGCCAGACGACCGGCACCAGTTCGCCGGCGGGGCGGATCAGCCGTCGCCCGTACGCGACCGGTCCGCGGAGCGCCAGTTCGGGCTCGTCCGCGCCGATCACCGCGGGCAGCAGGGCGAGCCCGCCGTCGGCGTCGGCGTCGGCGGCGGACAGGTCCACCAGCACCAGCCGGTTCGGGTTCTCCGCCTGCGCCGACCGCAGCAGGCCCCGGACACCGGCTCCCGCCAGGTCCGTCACCGCCTCGCCGGCGACCGCGTCGACCGCACCACGGGTGACGACCACCAGCCGCACGGTGTCCAGGCGCGGCTGCGCCAGCCACTCCTGCACCAGTCGCAGCGCCGCGGAGCCGGCCCGCCGGACCGCGCCCGGCACGTCGGTGCCCGCGTCCTCGTCCCCGCCGAGCAGGGCGTCGGCGCACAGCAGCACCGTGCCCGGGCCGCCGTCGCCCGCCTCGGCGACGGCAGCGGCCAGCTCGGCGATGTCGGCGAAGGCGCGCACCTGCACGCCCGCGGCGCCCAGCCCGTCGACCAGGCCGAAGCGGTCGGCGCCGAGCAGCGCCCACTCCCCGGCCGGAACGTCAACCGGGGCCACCGGGGTCCAGTCCTGGACGAACAGCGAATCAGTCAACTCATTGTGGCTGGACCGGAGTTGGTCCATCGATACCAGTCGCTTCACCAGCGAGCCCACCGTCACCACCGGAGCGCCGGTGGCGTCCGCAGCGGTCAGCGACAGACCGCCCTGCGCGTCCTGGCGCAGCCGCACGCGCAGCACCGAGGCGCCACCGGCGTGCAGTTCGACGCCGGTCCAGGCGAACGGCATCGGCACCTGGCCCGGCTCGGCTCGGACGACCGGCTCCGCCAGCACCGAGGCGTGCAGCGCCGCATCGAGCAGCGCCGGGTGCAGACCGAACGCGCCCGCCTCCTGCGCCACCTCCTCCGGCAGCGCCACCTCGGCGAAGACGTCCTCACCGCGCAGCCAGGCGGCCCGCAGGCCGTGGAAGGCGGGGCCGTACACCTCCGCGAGGTGCACCGGGTACAGGTCCGTGACGTCCACCGGCGCGGCGCCCTGCGGCGGCCACACCGCGAAGTCCTCGTCGGCCTTCCCGGCCGTCAGGGCGGGGGCGACCACGCCCCCGGCGTGCAGGACCCACGCCTGCGGCGCGGCCGGGTCCTCGGGGCGGGAGAACACCTCGACCCGGCGGCGGCCCTCCGCGTCGGGGGCGGCCACGACCACCTGGAGCTGGACGCCGCTGCCGTCGGCGGGCAGCACCAGCGGCGCGTGCAGCGTCAGCTCCTCCAGGAGGCCGCAGCCCACCTGGTCGCCGGCGCGCACCGCCAGCTCCACGAAGCCGGTGCCGGGCAGCAGCACGACTCCGCCGACCGCGTGGTCGGCCAGCCATGCGTGCGTGCGCAGCGACAGCCGGCCCATGCACACCAGGCCGGCCCCGCCGGCCAGTTCGACCGCCGCACCCAGCAGCGGGTGGCCGACGGCGCCCAGGCCCAGCGACATCGGGTCGCCGCTGCCGGACCGGGACGAACGCAGTTCGCCCAGCGTCCCCTTGGGCCAGAACCGCTGGTGCTGGAAGGCGTAGGTCGGCAGGTCCACGCGCTCGCCGGCCGGGAGCACGGCCGTCCAGTCGACGGCGGCACCGGCGACGAACGCCTCGGCCAGCGAGGTGGTCAGCCGGATCGCGCCGCCGTCGTCGCGGCGCAGCGTGCCGCAGACGGCGGCGGGTACGGCGCCGGGGCCGGCCGCCTGGGTGGCCTCCTCCAGCGACTCGGTCATCGCACCCAGCAACACCGGGTGCGGGGAGACCTCGACGAACACCCGGTGGCCCTGACCGGCCAAGGTGCGCACCGCGCGGTCGAAGTGGACGGTGGCCCGCAGACTGGCGTACCAGTAGGCGGCGTCCAACTCCTCACCGGTCAGCGTCTGGCCGGTCATCGCCGACACCATCGGCACCCGTCCCTGGCGCGGCGTCACATCCGCCAGTACGGAGGTGATCTCCTGCTCCAGGCGCTCGACCTGGGCGGAGTGCGAGGCGTAGTCCACCGCGACCATCCGGGCGCGCACACCCTCGGCCTCGAACTCGGCCTTCAACTCCTCCAACGCGTCCGGCTCACCCGAAACCACCACCGCCGCCGGCCCGTTGACCGCCGCCAAAGCGAGCCGCTCACCGAACCGGGCGATCCGCTCCTCCACCACGGCAGCCGACCGGCTCACCGACAGCATCCCGCCCAGCCCCGCAAGGACCTTCAGCGACTGCGAGCGCAGCGCCACCACCCGCGCGCCGTCCTCCAGGGACAGCATCCCGGCCACCGTCGCCGCCGCGATCTCTCCCTGCGAGTGACCGACCACCGCCTCGGGGGCCACACCGGCGGCCTCCCATACCGCCGCCAAAGACACCATCACCGCCCACAGCGCCGGCTGCACCACATCCGCCGCCTCCAGCGCGGGCGCACCCGCCACCCCCGCCAGCACATCGTCCAACGACCAGTCCAGGTACGGCTCCAGGGCCTGCGCACACTCGGCCAGCCGGGCCGCGAACACCGGGCTGAGCTGCGCCAACTCTTGGCCCATGCCCAGCCACTGCGAACCCTGGCCCGGGAAGACGAACACCGGGCGCGCATCGGTCCGGGCCACGCCGGAGACGATGGCGCCGCTGGGTGCGCCTGCGGCCAGGCTCTCCAGACCGGCCAGCAGCTCGGCGCGGTCACCGCCCACGACGACGGCCCGGTGCTCGAAGCTCGCGCGGGTGGTCGCCAGCGACCACGCCACGTCCTGCGGCCGCACCTCCGGTCGCCCAGCCGCCCAGTCGCGCAGCCGGCCGGCCTGCGCCGACAGTCCCTCCGCCGAACGCCCCGACACCAGCCACGCGCCGGCGCCCGACACGACCGGAGGGGCGCTCTCCTCCGTCGTCTCGGGCGCGCCGTCCTCGGCGGGCGCCTCCTCCAGGATGAGGTGGGCGTTGGTGCCGCTGCCGCCGAACGACGACACACCCGCGCGGCGCACCCGCTCACCGGCCGGCCACGGGACGGGCTCGGTCAGCAGCTCCACCTCGCCGGCGGACCAGTCGACGTGCGGCGTGGGCTGCTTGACGTGCAGGGTCTTCGGCAGCTGCTCGTTCCGCAGCGCCATCACCATCTTGATCACACCGGCCACGCCGGAGGCCGCCTGGGTGTGTCCGAGGTTGGACTTCACCGAGCCCAGCCACAGCGGCTGGTCGCCGCCGCGCTCCTGACCGTAGGTGGCGAGCAGCGCCTGCGCCTCGATCGGGTCGCCCAGCTTGGTGCCGGTGCCGTGTGCCTCCACGGCGTCGATGTCGGCGGCGGACAGCCGGGAGTTCTCCAGCGCGGCGCGGATCACCCGCTGCTGGGACGGGCCGTTGGGCGCGGTCAGGCCATTGGACGCGCCGTCCTGGTTGATCGCGGAGCCGCGGATCACCGCGAGCACCTGGTGCCCGTTGCGGCGCGCGTCGGACAGCTTCTCCACGACGAGCATGCCGGTGCCCTCGGCCCAGCCCGTGCCGTTGGCGTCCTCCGAGAACGCGCGGCAGCGGCCGTCCACCGACAGCCCCTGCTGCCGGGAGAACTCGACGAACATGCCCGGCTGCGCCAGGACGGTCACACCGCCGGCGAGCGCCATCGAGCACTCCCCGGCGCGGATCGCCTGGCAGGCGAGGTGCAGGGCCACCAACGAGGACGAGCAGGCGGTGTCGACCGTGACGGCGGGGCCCTCCAGGCCCATCACGTAGGAGATGCGGCCCGAGAGCACGGCCGTCAGGTTGCCGGTCATCATGTGACCTTCCAGCCCGGCCGTGCCCCCCTCCGCCAGCTCCAGGTTCACCAGGTAGTTCGAGGTGAAACCGCCGACGAAAACACCGGTCTTGCTGCCCTTCAGCGTTCCGGCGTCGATTCCCGCCCGTTCCAGGGCCTCCCAGGCGACCTCGAGGAGCAGCCGCTGCTGCGGGTCCATGGCGACCGCCTCGCGCGGGCTGATGCCGAAGAACGCGGCGTCGAATCCGCTCGCGTCCTTCACGAAGGCCCCGGACTGGGTGTACGAGCGGCCGGACTTCTCCGGGTCCGGGTCGTAGATGCTCTCCAAGTCCCAGCCGCGGTCGGTGGGGAAGTCGCCGACCGCGTCGCACCCGGCCGCCAGCAACTCCCAGAGGTCCTCCGGGGTCTCCACGTTGCCCGGGTAGCGGCACGCCATGCCGACGATCGCCAGTGGCTCGTACTCGCCGGCCTCGAGCTTGTGCAGGCGCTTGCGCGTCTCCTGGAGCTCGGCCGCAGTCTTCTTGAGGTAGTCGAAGAGTTTCTCTTGGTTATCCACAGTGACCCCTTACCAAAATGCCGTCAATTAGCGCGAAGTAACTAGTTGGACAGACCAAGTTCCTTGTCGAGAAACTCAAACACCTGGTCGGGTGTCGCCGACTCGAGTTCGACCCCGTCACTGCCGGACTCCGCTTCGCCCTGCTTTTCGATCCACTTCGACAGAATGCTCTGCAGCCGCCTCGTGATCCGCTCGCTCGTTTCCTGGTCGGGTGCCGAACCCGACAGGCTGGATTCGAGCCGGTCGAGGTCGTCGAGCACCGGCACCGAAGCCGTCTCGTCCGGGGCGAGTTCGGTGCGCAGCCAGGCGGCCACCGCCACCGGGGTGGGGTAGTCGAAAATCAACGTAGCGGGCACCCGCAGTCCGGTCGCAGTGTTCAACCGGTTGCGGATCTCCACCGCCGTCAGGGAGTCGAACCCGAGCTCCTTGAAGGCCTGCTGGGCCTGCACGCCGTCCGCCGACGCGTGGCCCAGGACGACGGCCGCCTCGGCCCGCACCAGGTCCGTCAGCACCCGCTCCTGCTCGGCGCGGTCCATGCCCGCCAGCCGGCGGCTCAGCTCCCCCTCAGCGGGGGCGGCCGACTCGGCGGACGCGGCGCCCGCGGTGGCGAGCCGGCGGACCTCCGGCAGGTCACGGACCAGCGGCGCCTTCGGCAGGTCCACCGCGGTCTGCGCCAGTACGGCCCAGTCGACGTCCATCACCGTCACCACGGCGTCGGGGCCCCGCAGCGACTCGCCCAGTGCCCGGACCGCCAACTGCGGGTCCATCGCCGACATCGGGAGCTTCTTCATCCGCTCCCGGATCGCGTCCTTGGACTCCGCCAGGCCGCCACCGCCCCACTGGCCCCAGGCCACGGACAGACCGGCCAGCCCGCGGGCCCGCCGCTGCTCGGCCAGGGCGTCGAGGTAGGAGTTCGCCGCCGCGTAGTTGCCCTGCCCGGCGGAGCCGAGGGTCGACGCCGCGGAGGAGAACAGCACGAACGCGTCCAGGTCCAGATCGGCCGTCAGCTCGTCGAGGTAGCCGGCGCTCGCCGCCTTGGCCGCCAGCACCGTCTCCAGCCGCGCCGGGGTGAGGCGGTCGACGACACCGTCGTCCAGGACGGCGGCGGTGTGCATCACCGAGGACAGCGCGGGGCCGCTGTCACCGATCCAGGCCACCAGCCCGGCCACGGCCGGGCGGTCGCTCACGTCGCAGGAGACGACGTCCACCCGGGTGCCCCGGGCGGCCAGGTCGGCGGCCGTCGCGGCGATCCCGGCGGCCGCCGGACCGGAACGGCCCGTCAGCACCACGCGTTGGGCGTCGCCGTCGGCCAGCCAGCGGGCCACGTGCCCGGCGATCGCGCCGGTGCCGCCGGTGATCAGCACGGTGCCGCGCGGCGTCCAGCGGCCCTCGCCGCCCCGTGCCTCGGCGGCCCGGCTCATCCGGCGGCCCAGCATCCCGGCCGGCCGGATGGCGACCTGGTCCTCGCCGCAGCCGGCCAGCACCGCGACCAGCCGAGCGCCGGCCCGGTCGTCCAGCACCTCGGGCAGGTCGATCAACCCGCCCCAGCGGTCCGGGTGTTCCAGGCCGACGACCCGGCCCAGACCCCACACCTGCGCCTGCACCGGGCTGGTCGGCACCTCACCGGGCGCGACCGAGACCGCGCCGCGGGTGGCCGGCCACAGCGGCGCCTCGATCCCGGCGTCGCCGAGCGCCTGGATCAGGGCCAGGGTGGCGGCCAACCCGCCGGCCACCACCGGGTGGTCCGGCAGCGGCGTCTCGTCCAGTGACAGCAGCGACAGCACACCGGACACGCCGGCCGGCTCCGCGCCCGCGTCCCGGAGCGCCCGCGTGAGCAGGGCGGCCAGCGCGTCGCGGTCGGTCGTCCCGGCCGGCACCTCCACCACCGCGACGTCGGCACCGCGGATGCCCAGCGCGACCGCGCAGCCCTGCGCGAGATCGCCTCCGGCCGACTCGGCGGGGACCGCGACGAGCCACGTGCCGGACAGCGCGCGGGGGTCGGGGTCGGCCACCGGTGCCCAGCCCATCCGGTACCGCCAGCTCGCGGTCGTCGACCGCTCCAGGTCACGGCGCCGCCAGGTGGTCAGCGCGGGCAGCAGCTCGCCGAGTTGGCGCTGCTGGTCGCCCTCCACCGCCAGCGTGTCCGCCAGCTCCTCCAGGTCGCCGCCTTCGACGGCGGCCCAGAACGCCGCCTCGGCCGCCGTGCCGGAGCCGTCCCGGCCGCCGGCCGTGGAGCCGGCCGCCGTCGCCGACGGGACCTTCGGCCAGAAGCGGTCGTGTCGGAAGGCGTAGGTCGGCAGGTCGACCCGCTCGCCGGCCGGGAGTACGGCCGTCCAGTCGACGGCGGCACCGGCGACGAACGCCTCGGCCAGCGAGGTGGTCAGCCGGATCGCGCCGCCGTCGTCGCGGCGCAGCGTGCCGCAGACGGCGGCGGGCACGGCGCCGGGGCCGGCCGCCTGGGTGGCCTCCTCCAGCGACTCGGTCATCGCACCCAGCAGCACCGGGTGCGGGGAGACCTCGACGAACACCCGGTGGCCCTGACCGGCCAAGGTGCGCACCGCGCGGTCGAAGTGGACGGTGGCCCGCAGACTGGCGTACCAGTACGCGGCGTCCAACTCCTCACCGGTCAGCGTCTGGCCGGTCATCGCCGACACCATCGGCACCCGTCCCTGGCGCGGCGTCACATTCGCGAGTACGGAGGTGATCTCCTGCTCCAGGCGCTCGACCTGGGCGGAGTGCGAGGCGTAGTCCACCGCGACCATCCGGGCGCGCACGCCCTCGGCCTCGAACTCGGCCTTCAACTCCTCCAGCGCGTCCGGCTCGCCCGAAACCACCACCGCGGCCGGGCCGTTGACCGCCGCCAAGGCGAGCCGCTCGCCGAACCGGGCGATCCGCTCCTCCACCACGGCGGCCGACCGGCTCACCGACAGCATGCCGCCCAGCCCCGCAAGGACCTTCAGCGACTTCGAGCGCAGCGCCACCACCCGGGCGCCGTCCTCGACGCTGAGCATCCCGGCCACCGTCGCCGCCGCGATCTCACCCTGCGAGTGACCGATCGCCGCCTCGGGGGCCACACCGGCGGCCTCCCACACCGCCGCCAAAGACACCATCACCGCCCACAGCGCCGGCTGCACCACATCCGCCGCCTCCAGCGCGGGCGCACCCTCCGCCCCCGCCAGCACATCGTCCAACGACCAGTCCAGGTACGGCTCCAGGGCCTGCGCACACTCGGCCAGCCGGGCCGCGAACACCGGGCTCACCGCAGCCAACTCCCGGCCCATGCCCAGCCATTGCGAACCCTGGCCCGGGAAGACGAACACCGGGCGCGCATCGGTCCGGGCCACGCCGGAGACGATGGCGCCGCTGGGTGCGCCTGCGGCCAGGCTCTCCAGACCGGCCAGCAGCTCGGCGCGGTCACCGCCCACGACGACGGCCCGGTGCTCGAACAGGGACCGGGTCGCCACCAGGGACCAGGCCAGGTCGGCCGGTTCGGCCTCCGGCCGGGCGGCCACCCACTCGCGCAGCCGGCCCGCCTGGCCCGACAGCGCCGTGGCGGACCGCCCCGACAGCACCCACGCGCCGGCACCCGACAGCACCGGCTCGGTGGCCGTGGCCCCAGGCTCGGCGGGCTCCTCGGCCGGGGCCTCCTCCAGGATGACGTGCGCGTTGGTGCCGCTCATCCCGAACGAGGACACGCCCGCCCGGCGCGGGCGCCCGTTCGCCGGCCACGGCACCGCCTCGGTGAGCAGCCGCGAGTGCCCGGCCGACCAGTCGATGTGCGGCGACGGCTCGTCGACGTGCAGCGTCGGCGGCAGTTCCTCGTGCTGCAGCGCCAGCACCATCTTCATCACGCCGGCCACACCGGCGGCCGCCTGGGTGTGCCCGATGTTGGACTTCACCGAGCCGAGCAGGATCGGCCGGTCCGCGGGCCGGTCCTGGCCGTAGGTGGCGAGCAGCGCCTGCGCCTCGATCGGGTCGCCCAGCTTGGTGCCCGTGCCGTGCGCCTCCACCGCGTCGACGTCGGCGGCCGACAGTCCGGCCCCGGCCAGCGCGGCCCGGATCACCCGCTGCTGGGACGGGCCGTTGGGTGCCGTCAGGCCGTTGGACGCGCCGTCCTGGTTGACGGCGGAGCCGCGCACCACCGCGAGCACCGGGTGCCCGTTGCGGCGGGCGTCCGACAGGCGCTCCAGCACCAGCATGCCGACGCCCTCGGCCATGCCCATGCCGTCGGCGGACGCGGCGAACGCCTTGGAGCGCCCGTCCACCGCCAGACCGCGTGCCTGCGAGAAGGCGATGAACCCGTCCGGGGCCGCCGTGATGGTGATGCCGCCGGCGAGCGCGAGCGAGCACTCCCCCGCCCTCACCGACTGGCAGGCCATGTGCAGCGCCACCAGCGACGAGGAGCACGCCGTGTCCATCGTCACGGCGGGTCCCTCCAGGCCGAGGGTGTACGACAGTCGGCCCGACAGCACGCTGGTCGCGTTCCCGGTCATCACATGGCTGTCGATGCCCTCGAACTCCGAGTCGCCGTCGAGGCTCATCGCGGCGTACCCCGAGCTGTAGCCGCCGACGAAGGCGCCGGTCTGGCTGCCGCGCAGGGAGGCCGGGTCGATGCCGGCCCGCTCGAACGCCTCCCAGGAGGTCTCCAGCAGCAGCCGCTGCTGCGGGTCCATCGCCAGTGCCTCGCGCGGGCTGATCCCGAAGAACGCCGGGTCGAATCCGCTGACGTCCCGCAGGAAACCGCCCTCCCGGGTGTAGGAGGTGCCCGCGTGCTCGGTGTCCGGGTCGTACAGCGCGTCGAGGTCCCAGCCGCGGTCCTGCGGGAACGGGCCGATCGCGTCCCGTCCGGCGGCCAGCAGGTCCCACAGCTCCTCCGGGCCGGTCACGCCGCCCGGGAACCGGCAGGCCATGCCGACGATCGCGACCGGCTCGTCCGCCGGCCCGGCGGACGGCCGGACCGGGCCGGCCGCGGCGGGCAGGTCGCCCGCCAACTCGCCCCGCAGCAGCACGGCCAGGGCCACGGGGGTGGGGTAGTCGAAGACCAGCGTGGCCGGCAGCCGCAGCCCCGTCTCGGTCCGCAGCCGGTTGCGCAACTCCACCGCGGTGAGCGAGTCGAAGCCCAGGTCGGTGAAGGCCCGGGTGGGTTCGACCGCCTCGGCGGAGGCGTGTCCGAGCACCGCCGCCACGTGCGCCCGCACCAGGTCCAGCAGCACCCGGTCGCGCTCCTGGCCGGCCAGTCCGGCCAGCCGGCGGCGCAGCGCCTCCGCGGCGTCGGCGCCGGTGGCGGCCTGGGCTGCGGCCACCCGCCGGACCCGGCCGCCGGCCAGCGTCCGCCACAGCGGCGGGACGTCACCGCTGCGGGCGGCCCGCGCCCGCAGGTCCGCCAGGTCCAGCCGGGCGGGCACCAGGACGGCCTCGCCACGGGCCATCGCCTCGTCCATCACGGCCAGGCCCTCGTCCGCGCCCAGGGCCGCGACCCCGGACCGGCTGATCCGGGTCAGCAGGCGCTCGCCCAGATCCCGGCCGATGCCCGCCTCGTGCACCCACGGGCCCCAGGCCAGCGACAGGCCTGCCAGACCGGCGGCCCGCCGGTGGCCGGCGAGCGCGTCGAGGAAGGAGTTGGCGGCGACGTAGTTGCCCTGGCCCGGCGCGCCGAAGATCGCGGCCGCCGAGGAGAACAGGACGAAGTGCTCCAGGTCGAGGTCCCGGGTGAGTTCGTGCAGGTGCCACGCGGCGTCGACCTTCGGCCGCATGACCGCCGCCAGCCGGTCGGCGGTCATGGTGCCGATCACGCCGTCGTCGATGATCCCGGCGGCATGGAAGACGGAGCCGAGCGGGCAGTCGCCCGGGATCGTCGCCAGGAGCGCGGCCAGCGCGTCCCGGTCGGCCGCGTCGCACGCCACGGTCCTGACCCAGGCGCCCAGTTGTGCCAGCTCGGCGGCCAGCCCCGCCACCTCGGCGGCGGCCGGGCCGGAACGGCTGGTCAGCACCACGCCGTGGGCCCGTCCGGTCACCACCAGGTGTCGGGCCACCAGGCCGCCCAGGGTGCCCGTGCCACCGGTCACCAGGAGCGTCCGCCGACCGTCGGCGAGCGGGCCCGCAGGCCGTTCAACCGCTGTTCCAGCACCGGACGGACGGTTGAGCCGCCGTCCGAACGCGGCCTCGCCGCGCAGGGCCAGCTCGGGCTCACCGGCGGCGAGAACCGCCGGGAGAACGGCGATCTGCCCGCCCGTGCCGGTGGCGGGCAGGTCGACGAGGACCAGCCGGCCGGGGTTCTCCGACTGCGCCGAGCGCAGCAGGCCCCGGGCCGCGGCAGCCGCCAGATCGACCACGGCCTCGCCTTCGGCGGCGGCCACGGCGCCCTGGGTCACGACCACCAACCGGGCGGCCTCCAGGCGCTGTTCGTCCAGCCACTGCTGGGCCAGGGCCAGCGCGTCGGCGGCGAGCCGGCGGGCGGTCTCCGGGACCGCCTCGGCCACCGCCGGCGTCCCGGACGGCGCAGGGGCCGTACCGACGCAGACCAACACCACGTCAAGCGGGGCCTCGCCCGCTTCCGCGGCCGCGGCAGCCTCGGCCAGGTCGGCGAACGAGCGGACCGGCACTCCGGCGGCCGCCAGCCCCTCGGCCACGCCGAACCGGTCGGCGCCGATCAGCGCCCAGTCACCGGCCGTGCCGGCGGCCTCGGCCACCGGGGCCCACTCCTCGACGAACAGCGCATCAGGCACCGTGCTTTCGGCGGCCCGCAGTTGAGCGACCGACACCGGACGGCTGACCAGCGACTCCACCGACACCACCAGCGCACCGGCCGGATCGACGGCCGTCAGTGCCAGCCCACCCCGGGCATCCCGCCGCAGCCGGGCGCGCAGCACGGACGCGCCGCCGGCGTGCAGTTCAACACCGGTCCACGCGAACGGCATCCGGACCTCGTCCGGCTCGCCGTCCGCGTCGGCCAGCGGCGTGCCCTCCAGCAGTGCGGCGTGCAGAGCCGCGTCGAGCAGTGCCGGGTGCAGACCGAACGCACCCGCGTCCCGTGCCACCGACTCCGGGAGGGCCACCTCGGCGAACACGTCGTCACCGCGGCGCCAGGCGGCGCGCAGGCCGTGGAACGCCGGACCGTACACGTCGGCGAGCCGGACGGCGTACACCTCGTCGACATCGAGCGCGGTCGCGCCCTCCGGCGGCCAGACCGCCAGTTCCTCCGGTGCCCGCCCGTCCAGCGGGGTCGGGGCGACCACCCCGCTCGCGTGCTGCACCCACGCCTGGCGCAGGTCGGACGCATCGGGGCGGGAGAACACCTCGACCGTCCGGCGCCCGTCCGCATCGGCATCCGCGACGACGACCTGCACCTGAACCCCGGAGCCGTCGGCGGGCAGCACCAGCGGCGCCTGGAGCGTCAGCTCCTCCAGCAGGCCGCAGCCCACCTGGTCACCCGCACGCACCGCCATCTCGACGAACCCGGTGCCCGGCAGCAGCACCACACCACCCACCGCGTGATCGGCCAACCAGGGATGCGTCCGCAGCGACAACCGACCCGTGCACACCAGCCCGGTGCCACCGGCCAGTTCAACCGCCGCCCCCAGCAGCGGATGACCCACCGCACCCAGACCCAGCGAGGCCGCGTCCTGACCGGCGCCCGCCAGCGTCAGCGGCAGCATTCCCTGCGGCCAGTAGCGCTCGTGCTGGAAGGCGTAGGTCGGCAGCTCGACCCGCTCGCCTGCGGGCAGCACGGCCGTCCAGTCGACGGCAGCACCGGCGACGAAGGCCTCGGCCAGCGAGGTGACCAGCCGGTCCGTACCGCCCTCATCACGGCGTAGCGTGCCGCAGACGGCGGCCCCGAGCGCGCCCGGGCCGGCCGCCTGGGCGACC
>NZ_JAJJPA010000075.1 GCF_020907985.1 Kitasatospora humi
GCCTTGGCGTCGCGCAGGGCCTGCTCGGCGCGGGCCAGCTGCGCCTTGAGGGTGGCGACCTTGGCCTCGTAGGCGGCGACGGCCTGGTCGGCGGTGCGCTGCGCGGCGAGCTTCCCCAGCGCCTGGCGGGCCTGCTCGGCCAGGCGCTGGACCTTGGCCTGCGAGTGCTGGGCGGCCCAGGCGAGGAGCTCGTCCACGGCGGTGCCGAACCCCGATCCGGTCTCGGGGGCCGGGTGCTGGGCGGCGAGGGCCTGCAGCTCGTCCTCGGTCAGGCCGGTGGCGGCGAGGATCTTGAGCGGGCTGTCGCCCTTGGCGCGCATGGCCAGGGCGACCTCGCGGGTCACCGGGTCCACGGCCGCCAGGACGTCGAACTCGTCGGTGGTGGTGAGGGTGTCGGACACGGGGGTGCCTCCATGGTCTGGTCGGGACGGTCGGCGGTGCCGGCCTGGGTGGCGAGGTGCGAGCGCAGCGCTGCGAGGTCGTCCTCGCCGCAGGGCAGGCCGAGCGCGGTCAGGAGCAGGACCAGGTCCTCCTCGTCGCGGGCGCTGCGGGCGGTGCGCACCGCGGCGTCGGCGTCCTGCTGCGGCTCGGTGGGGGACAGGTCGATGCTTTCGGCGGCGATCATGACGGTGGCCGGGATGGCGGTGTCGCTGGGCATCGGTCAGCCGATCGCGGTCGGCGCGGTGAGGAACCGCGTGTCCCAGGACGCCAGGGTGTAGAGGTGCAGGACCTCCAGGAGCAGCTCGTCGATCTCGCCGTCGCCCGTCGGGTCGTCCGGGTCGGACACGTAGAGGGTCGGCGGGCTGGTCAGGCGCAGGTGGATGGCCAGGCGGTGGGCGGGGGCGTCGTCGGGGTCGACGTCGTCGCGCAGCTCCCAGATCTGGCCGGGCGCGGCCAGGATGAGCGGGTCGCCGTCGGTGGCCCGCTCGCACGCCAGCCGCAGCGCGACGGGTTCGGGCAGCAGGTCGTCGCGCTGGAGGGCGGTGGCGGCGCGGCGGATGACCTGAACGGCCAGGTGCGGGCCGAGGATCAGGTCCAGCGGCACGGCCTGGTTGGGGTGATCGGTGCTCATGCTGCGGTCCTCCTCGGGGCGGTGGTGCGCAGGGCGGCCAGGAGCTGGGCGCGGTGTTCGGCGGCGAGCGGGTCGGCGGGGACCGGGCCGGCTTGGGCGGTGCGGGTGCGGCGGCGGGTCGGCGGGGCGGGGCACTGGGGGACGAGTTCGGCGGCCAGGCGCCGGTCGACGTCCTCGGGCAGGTGGGTGCTCACCGCGGTCCCGCCTTCCTGGGGGTGACGGGGGCGAGCAGCAGCCGGTGGAGAAGGGAGGAGTCGTCGCGGGCGTGGCTGGCGGGCCGGCCGCAGGACCAGCAGTCGGCCTCGGGCCCGGACCAGGCCACCGAGCAGGTGTCGCAGGCGTAGCGGGAGCGGTGCGGGCGAGGGGCGAGGCGGCCGATGGTGCGGATCGCGGCGGCGGCCTGGCGGCGCTGGCCGGGGCTGAGGGCGGAGGAGGGGAGGGCGTGGGTGAGGACGGCGGTCGCCATACTGGGGTGTCCTTCTGATCTCGTGTCGGAGGGGTGACCTGGGTTCGGCCGGTCGGCTGTGAGAGGCAGGGGTGGCCGGACCCGGGGAAGCCCGCGGCCCGCCTGATCCGTCAGGCGGGCCGCGGTGCTGTGGGTAGGGGCAGGTGTCAGCCCGGGTAGTCGTCCGCGCCGACGTACGGCGCGGCGCTGGCCCACGGGTCGTCGTCCGGCAGCGGGCGGGGCACCGGCGGCAGGCTGGCGAGGCAGCGGTGCCGGTAGCCGCCCTCGAAGGTGTAGCCACTGCCGCCGCACTCACAGGTCTCGCCGTGGACGTAGTAGTGCCGGCCGCTGGGGCAGTCGACGGGCTCCTGGTGGACCGGCACGAAGATCCCGTCGCCCTGGTCGTCCCAGGTCATGGTCTCCAGCACCATCCCGGTTCCACCGCACCCGCCGACGCAGTTCGCGTCGTGCGGCTCATCCGGGCACGGAGAGCCGTCGTCGGCGTAGTCGACCTCGCCGAGGACGTCGGCGGCCCGGCGCAGCAGCTGCTCGGCCTCGTCCATCTGGAGGGCGAGACCGGGGCGGTCGGCGGCGCGCAGGTCGGCGGCCAGATCGCGGACCAGGTCGCCGAGCAGGTGGGCCGGGGCCTGCTCCTGGAGGGCTTGGAGGACGTCGGCGGGGTCCGTCCAGTCACCGAAGGCGAGCCAGTCGTGCAGGTGCCCGACGCCCTCGCGCAGCGGCGGGCAGGGCAGCTCGCCCCACCGGTCCGCGGTCTCGTCCGGGACCGGGCCGGTGCTGGCCTGGCGCCGAAGGTGCAGCGTGATCCCCGCTGCGGCCAGCGCGGTGCCGGCCGCAGCGGTCAGGAGGGTGGTGCGCTTCATGCTTCTCCGATCCAGACGCCGGTGGGGTCGTCGCTGAACGTCTGCGTCCCGGCCGCAGCGGGCGCGGCCGCCGTCCAGGGCAGGGCGAGGCCATCGTGTGCGCGGCGGGGGACGAGGTGGATGTGCAGGTGACGGACGGTCTGCGTGGCCTCGGTGCCGATGCTCGTGATGAAGTTCGCCGCTCCGGCGCTCTGCGCGAGTTCGACGGCCCGGCGCATCGTCAGACCGGTGACCACCGGGTCGAAGGCCGCGTCGGGTACGTGGCGGGTCGGCAGGACGATGACGTGCCCGGCGGTGACCGGGCTCAGCGGGACAATGGCGAGCGTCTCCGGCCAGCGGCGCACGACCTGGGCGGGAGCCAGGCCCGCGCTGACCGCGCAGAACACGCACCCGCCACCGACCGGACCGGCGGTGGGGGCGGTCACCGGGCGCTCTCCACGACGGGCAGGCGGACGTGGGTGCGTCACGCTCACGGCGGCTCCGAGCGCCCCGCAGAGTTCACCGACCCTGCGGGCCAGGGTGACACTGCGGTGCCGACCGCCCCGGCAGTAGACGTGCAGGGCCACCGGCTGGCCGGGCAGGGCGGCGGCCTGAGCCAGGACGCGCAGCACGGTGCGCTCGGCGATCTCGACGGCGCCGGGGGTGGCCATCACGTAGTCGTAGACGACCTGGTCCAGCCCGGTGGAGGCGATCATCACCTCGCGCACCGCCAGGTCCTCCGGCGGGTTACGCAGCGCGGTGGTCAGGTCGAGCGTCAGGGCGTTACCAGGCGGCGGGTCCTGGTGCAGGACGCCGTAGCTGGTGATCTCCACCCGGGTGTGCGGGGCGATCAGCGGCACGAGGAGCTCGGCGATCATCTGGACGTTGCCGCCGACCCAGCCCCTCAGGTCCCGGACGGTGCGGCCGGGGTAGCACGCGAGGTTGGCAGCCGGGTCGGCGTGCTCGCCGGCGGTGCGCAGGTGACCGATCGCGACGGCGAGCTGGGCGATCAGCGGGGACTCGATCCGCTCCAGCCGCAGCAGCCGGCGGTCGCAGGACTCGGGTGTGGTGGCGCTGGGTTCGGGTGCCACGGTTCTCCGATCACAAGAGGTGGGGTCCGGCCGGGCGGCCGCGCCGCGCACCAGGGCGCCCCGCCTGCCCGGCCGGGTTGGCCGAGCGGCGGGGCGCGAACTGGTGGGCAGCGTCAGTACCCGGGCGGGAGTGGACGGTCAGGAACGGGCGGAGGCCACCGCGTCCTCGAGGGTGGGGTTGAGCACGGGGCGGGCGGGGGCCTGGCTGACCGGCACCCAATCGCCGTCGGCGAGGGAACGGACGCCGGCGCCGCTCGGGGCGGCGTGGTCGCCGTAGAACGCCTCCAGCAGCGGGGCGCTGGCGTGCCAGTGGTCGTAGTGCCGCCAGGTGAAGCCCAGCGGGTGGTAGTACTCGCCCCCGGGCAGGTAGGCGACGGTCAGGTCGAAGACCCGGCCGGTCGTGGGGTGAGTCCAGGAGGTCAGGCCGATCTCGGTCTCGGGGACCGGCCGGCCCTCGCTGTCGAGGCGCCGGTCCATCCACTCGACGGTGACCAGCAGGCCCCTGGTGGTCCCACGTGTTCGGGTGGGGCCGGCCGGGGCTGTGGAAGCTGATGTGGACGTCGCGGTCGGCGATGGGCTGGCGGCCGCGCAGCTCGGTGGTGACGAGACGGGCGCGGCCCGCCTGGATCTGCCTGGTGTACGGGCCGCCGTGGCGGCCGCTGCCGCCGCCGTTGGCCAGCCAGCCGCGCACCGAGGCGTAGACGCGGCCGTCGGCGTCGGGGGCGTCCTCGGTGATCTCCCAGTCGGCGATCACCACTTGGACGTTGTTGGCGAAGTGCAGCACGCCGTGCTCGGTGTTCTTGATGTGGTGGTCGGGGGTGTTCCAGGACTGCATCGCTGCGGTTCCTTCCACGCTGGTGGTCTCGGCCGGACGGCCGCGCCACTCACCGGGCCCCGCCCCGGCACCCGGCTGGCGGCCGGGCGGCGGTGCGGGGTCCGGTGGGCAGCGTGAGCGCCCTGGACGGGATCAGCGGGCCAGGAGGAAAGCAGCGGCCGTTTCACAGCCGTGGTGGAACGCCTGGTCAGTTGACTGCACCAACTCGGTGATCAGCTCGACTCGGAGGCGGCGCTTCTGGAGCATCTGGGCATGTCGTTGTCGCATGAGGTCTCCCGTGTTCATCAGGATCTGATGGATGGTCGGGTACGGCTGACGGGTGTCGGGGCAGTGGTGGCCGGTTCGTCGGCGTCGTTGCCGTGGTTGGTGGTGGACGCGGCGGGCCGGGAGGTCGAGCCGGTCAGCGCGTATCTGCGGGATCGGCTGCTGGGGGACGTGAGCCCGCTGACGTGCCGGAGCTACGCCTTCGATCTGCTGCGTTGGTTCGGGGTGTTGTGGACGGTGGATGTCGGGTGGGAACAGGCCACCGAGGCCGAGGCCGCGGCGATGGTTGGCTGGTTGCGGTCGGCCCGGAACCAGCAGCGGCAGCGCCGCCGCGAGGGCGGTCACCCGCCGGGGTCGGTGAATCCGAAGACCGGTAAGCGGGTTCTGCCGACCGGGTACGCGCCGGCGACCATCGCGCACAGCCTCTCGGTGGTGCACGGGTTCTACGCCTTCCACCTGCACTTCGGACGCGGGCCGCTGCTCAACCCGGTGCCGGAGAACCGGGCCCGCCGCTCGGCGCTCGCCCACCGGTCCCCGATCGACGCCCAGGCCCGGCACCGGCGGGGCCGGCTGCGGCCGAAGGTGCCGGTGCGCCAGCCCCGGGCGATCCCCGACGCGCAATGGGATGAGCTGTTCGGGCAGATGCGCTGCACCCGGGATCGCGCCCTGCTGGCCTGCTACGTCTCCTCCGGTGCTCGGGCCAGCGAACTGCTGGGTGTCCAGCTGAGCGATATCGACTGGCACAAGGGCCAGTGGTGGGTGATCTCCAAGGGCACCCGGGAGCGTCAGCCCGTCCCGGTCTCCCCGGAGGCCCTGGCCTACCTCGCGGCCTACCTGGAGGAGACCGGCCTACCCGGCCCCGGTGAGCCGGTCTGGCGAACCCGCCGCGGCGAGGTGAAGCCGCTGACCTACTGGGCGGCCCGGCGCATCCTCCAGCGGGCGACCGAGCAGCTGGGCATGAACTGGACGCTGCACGACGCCCGGCACACGGCGGCGACTCGGCTGGCCCGAGATCCGGCGATGACGCTGGCGGAGGTGCAGACGATCCTGCGGCACGCGCATATCACCACCACCGCCCTCTACACCGTGGTCGGGCTGGAGGACCTGGTCGACAAGCTCGCCCAGCACTACAGCCGACCTCAGCAGCCGGCCGCCTGGTCGCAGCAGTACGACCCCGAGGACGTGGCGGTGGTGTTCGGTGCCCGGTAGCAAGGTCGGGACCAGCGCCCGGGTCAAGGGGCCCACCACCGGCCGGGTCCGCCGCCACTCGGTCGAGGTCTACGAACGGGACTTCGCCTTCACTCCGACGGCGGTTCAGCCGGCGCCGCCACCGCCACCGGCCCATCCGCCCCGGCCGCTGGGCGAGCTGTCGACCGCCCCGACCCAGGAGATCGCCGAGCTCACCGGCACGGCCTTCGGCTCGCTGACCCGCAGCAGCTCCCGACCGGTCGAGGGAATGCGGAAGCTGCTGGAGATCCTGGAGCAGTTCCCCGGTTCGACCTGGCAGGACCGCTGGGAGGCGTCCGGGCTCAACGAGCGGGGCCGCCTGGCCAAGGACCTCTACCCGGGCACTTCCAAGGCGATCATGAGCGCGGTCAACACCGCCGCCGGCCACGCCTTCGCGATGCGCGTGATCCAGCCGTCGCTGCTGGCCTTCCGCTCCTACCGGTTCTCCGACTACGTCGGCTGGTTCCGCCAGCTCGCCCAGGACCCGGTACTGGAGGAGTTCTTCGAGCGGACCCTGAAGCTGCCGATGAGCGGCGCCTCCATCCGGCGGGCCCAGTTCGACATGTGCATCGCGCTGACCGTGTTCGGCATCGACATCGCCGACCTGACCCCCGAAGCGCTGCTGCACTACGCGATGGAGTCCAGAAAGTACGGCGTCACGCCCGGTGAGGTGGCCGCCGACGGCTGCTTCGCCGCCACCCAGGCATGGGTGGTGCTGTCCGAGATGGGGCACTTCCCGGCCTCGACCCCGCGCACCCTGCGGGGTGCGGTGACCAGGGGCCAGCGCACCGTGGCCGAGCTGGTCGACAAGCACCAGCTCCGCAACCAGGGGGTGCGGGACCTGCTGGTGGACTACATCGGCCGCCGCTCCGTCGAACTCGACTATTCCAGCCTTACGGGCCTGGTCAACAATTTGGTCCGGCTCTTCTGGAAGGTGATCGAGGAGTTCAACCCCGACCAGGCCGACCTGCGGCTGACCGCCGAGGCGGTCGCGCACTGGAAGGAGAAGCTGCTGGTGAACCGGGACGGTACGCCCCGGCTGCACCTGGACGCGCCGTTCATGGTGGTCCGTGCCTTCTATCTGGACCTGCACACCTGGGCGGTCGCCGAACCGGAACGCTGGGCGCAATGGGTCGCGCCCTGCCCGATCCGGGACGAGGACCTGCGGTGGTTCCACGTCCGCCGCCGACGCTTGCAGGAGCGGATGGCCAATCGCACCCGCGAGCGTCAGCCACTGGTGCCGATCCTGTCCCAGCACGTCACCGATCAGTGGCACCGCTGGCGCACCCTGCTGGAGGCGGCCCGCGCCGTCGACCTGGGCGAACGATTCACCGTCGATGGCGTCGAGTGGCAGCGCGTCTCGGCGAAATCGGACGTGAAGAGGCCCGACCCGTCGACCGCGGCCATCCGCGCGGTCAACCGGAGCACCGGCGAACTGGTGCAGCTCACCCACACCGAGAACCAGGCGTTCTGGCAGTGGGCGATCGTGGAGACGCTGCGGTTGGCCGGCCTGCGCGCCGAGGAGCTCACGGAGCTGACCCACCTGAGCGTGCGCAACTACCAGCGGCCCAACGGCGAAGTCGTCGCGCTGCTGGTCATCACGCCTTCCAAGAGTGACCGGGAGCGGGTGATCCCGATGTCCGCCGAGCTGTTCCACGTCATCGCCCAGGTAATCCGCCGCCACATCCGCGCGCACGGCACCCTGCCGGTCTGCACCCGCTACGACCTGCACGAGAAGGTCTGGAGCGACCCGCTGCCCTACCTGTTCCAGACCGTTCACTCCGGGGCGGTCAAGGCGATGTCCAACACGACGATGTGGCGCATGATCCACCGCGCCGCCGACGGGCTGGTCTCCACCGATCCGCGGTTCGCGGAGGTGAAGTTCGCCTCGCACGACTTCCGCAGGCTCTTCGCGACCGAGCTGGTCAACAACGGGCTGCCGATCCACATCGGCGCGGCCTTGTTGGGCCACCTGAATATCCAAACCACGCGTGGCTACGTCGCGGTCTTCGACGACGACGTGGTCCGGCACTACCAGGAGTTCCTCGCCCGCCGCCGGGCCCAACGGCCCGAGAGCGAGTACCGCAAGCCGACCGAGACCGAGTGGAGCGAGTTCAACGAGCACTTCGACAAGCGCCGGGTCGAGCTCGGCTCCTGCGGCCGGCCCTACGGCGCCCCCTGCACGCACGAACACGCTTGCATCCGCTGCCCGATGCTGAGCATCAACCCGAAGATGCTGCCTCGGCTCGATGAGCTGGAGGAGGACCTCCTCGCCCGCCGCGAGCGGGCCGTCGGCGAGGGCCGGCGGGGTGAGATCGATGGACTCGACCTCACCCTCACCTTCCTGCGGAGCAAGCGCGAGCAGGCCCAGCGGTTCCAGCGAACCGGCCCGGTCCCGCTGGGACTTCCCGTGATTCCGCATCAGAAACCCCAGGTCACAGGCGGGTGATCAGGAGCGCGGAGACGAGCAGGGCCCCGGAGTGCAAGGCCTGATCGGCCAAGTACATGCCGTTGAGCCCGGCCGTCCGCAGCTCGGCGAAGTCCGGCGAGCCGGTGCGCTGCAGCAGTATCGGCAGGTTCGGATATTCGACTGTGCGGAATAGCGTCCGTGAACTCACCGCGGGGCAGCCGGGCGCCGCTGGGGCGGTGTCTTGTTCTGGCATCAATAGACTCCTCTCATCAGCGCTTACGTTCGGGTGCTGCGGCCGAGAGCAGGGGGACGTGGTGTCGACGGTCGACGTGCAGAGGGTCTGGAAGCCGTCTGTCACGGAACTCTGGGCGGGACGACGCCCTCTGTGGTGGACGGTTGGCCCGACGGGGGAGCTGGCTGTTCTGCTCGTCCGTCGGCAGTACCTACGCCGAAGCCGCTACGTAAAGGGTTGGGTGGGATGGGGCCCGCAGGTCCCATTCGATGGGGTGCTCGTGATTCGCCAGGCTGATGGGTCACTTCAACGTCGACCGATCAAGGACGTGCCGGTCAGGCCGAGCCACATCGCTCTTCTCCCTAAGTCCCGACTCCTCATAGCAAGCGGTCGAGCGGGCAAGGAGGAGTCGGGAGCGTGGAGCCCGAACGCCGTGGTGTTTTCTCTGGAAAGTGGTGACCAAGAGACCACCTTCTGCATCGGCGACGACATCCCTGCTCTGGTGACCGATCGCGGGGGATCGATCTGGACGACCTACGGAGACGAAGGCATCTACGGAGGGCATCCGGAGTCTGCAGCCGGTCTTGCCGGTTGGAGTGCCGAAGGTCAGGCAACCTGGGCCCCGGGAGGTCGCCTTCCTGACGTGCCTTTGGAGGGATGCACCGCTGCCACCGAGGGGGACCGGGTCTGGCTGATCTGGTATTCCGGCAGTCGGCGGGGAGGCACGTTCTTGACGCGGATCACCCCGTCGACCGGTGAGGTGACCAGTTGGCCCAGCCCCGTACGTGACCCGGACGGGTTCGCCGTGCGCGGCCGTCGAGCAGTCCTGACCAAGCGCGTTCACAACCAGCGGTCAACCGAAGTGGTGCGAGCTGAGCTGGATGGTGATACCTGGAGCGTGACCGAGCGGCGCAAGATTCGAGTGCCGGGACGGGTGGTCATGCGCTGCGGTCAGGGTCGTGACGGTCTCCTGTGGCTTCGCGCTGGCGACACGTGGCTTCGCATCGAAGCGTGAGAGCAGCCCTGCCGTTGGTGCAGAGAAGATCGAGCTCAAAGGACCCACAAATCGGGGACAGACGCTCGTAGAAGGCGCCCTTGCCGGTGGCCTTGGCCAAGCGGGCCAAAGGGAGTCGCCTGTCCGCGACGTAGTGGGTGGCGAAAGAGACCGCCAGGGCGGCGGCGACGCGACCCGGGTTGAGACGCAGGCCCAGCAACCGCGAGCCGATCAGCAGGGCGCCGGCCTGGGTGGCGGTATAGGTCAGGCAGTGGTGGAGGCAGGCGAGCTGGCCCTCGCGGGTGCCGTGCACTGCGATTTCGGCGCCGGTCTCCTCGTCGCGGTCGACGACGGGGTTGGTGTCGGTGGCGCCCTTGATCCGGGCGCAGGTGCCGGTCTGGACCCACATGTCGCCGATCGCTCCCGCGGCGCGCAGGAGGGCGTAGCCGGTGGTGAAGCGGGCGGCGCGGTCGGTGGTGGTCACGGTGGTTCTCCGTCCGTTGCTGGAGGTGTCGGCCGGGCGGCCGCGCCGCGCACCACGGCGCCCCGCTTCCGGGCCTGGCTGACCGGTGGGCGGGGTGCGGTGGTGGGCAGCGTCACGGCCCGGTGGGACCGGGGGATCGTCAGGCGGTGGCGAGTGTGGCGAGTTGCTCGCGCTCTTCGTCGGACAGCTCGCTGCACGGCAGGCAGGAGCCGAGCGAGCGCAGCGGCAGGCAGAAGTCGTAGGTGACGCGGCAGACCGGGCATGTCATCCGGGCCTTCATCGCGGCGGCGAGGGCGCGGGCGCGGGCGGGGGTCGTCGGCCGCACCGGCTTGGCGCCGGCGACCGGGAAGAGGTGGCCGACGCGCTTGCCGCCCCGGCACACGACCTGGGCGGCGACGGCCTGGCCTCCGGGGCGTAGGCCCATCTCGCGTAGCTGGCGCCGGGTGGCCAGCCGCTCCTTCTTGGGCCCAAACTTCCAGGGGAAGGTCGGGGTGCCGCCGTGGTGCTCGCCGGTCGGGTCGAGGTCGATCGCGCGCACTGCTGGTCTCCCGGGTCAGTCGGTGTGCTGCTCGAAGTGGTCGGCGAGGGGGCGCAGGATGCCGGCCCCGGTGGCGGCCGGGATCCTGCCGTGGACGTTGGCGAGGTTGTTCTTGTCGACGGTGATGATCAGCGGGTAGTCGTCGGTGTTGATCACCTTGACGTCGAAGGCGGGCACGGTTTCCTCTCGGTGGGCTGGTCGGGGACAGGGGAGCGGCCGGGACCGCGTGGGCGGTCCCGGCCGGAGTGGGGCGGCTACCAGACGTCGCCGTCGCGGTCGACGGTGTCGCCGTTCGACGGCTTCGGCTGGTCGGCGCCGGTCTTGACGGTGATCTTCGGCTTCACGCGGACGCGGATCGGGATGACCAGCGAGGGGCGCAGCCGCAGGCCGTGGAGGGCGATCGTGCTGAGCAGGACCCAGCAGGTGATCGCGAGGCCGGTGGCGACGTTGAGGCGGCCGGTCACGCTCACGCGTACGCCGACGACCAGGCGCTCGTGGACCTGGCTCCAGGTGCGGGGGAAGACCATCGCGTCGATGACGCCGGTGGAATCGGTGAGCGTGACGGCGGCCCACTCGTTGCGGGCCCGGTTGGTGCGCCGGTCGATGGCGGTAACCGTGCCGCCGATGCGGGCTTCCCCTGCAGTTCGGCCGCCGGCCCGGAGTTGGGCGATGGTCTGCTCGATCATGCGGCACCACCGGCCAGGCGGCGGGTGGCGAGCCAGGTGGTCAGGGCGGCCGCGGCGACGCCGATGGCCTTGTGCGCGGCCGAGTCCAGCTCCAGCCAGGCCGATCCGGGTCCAGTGAGCTCAGCGGTGACGGTGCCGTCCTCGCCGACGCGGGCGGCCGTGCAGTGCTGGAGGTAACCGGTCTTGCCGGTCTTGTCGGCCAGCCACTGGAGGAAGGCGCCTCGGTCCAGGGCGGCGTGGGTGAGGCCGTTGATGGCAGTGCCGGCGAGCAGAGCCGGCAGAGGGATCCGGTAGCCGAGGGCTCGGCCGATCGCCAGGGATGCGCCGAGCTGGACGGCCGAGTACGAGCCGACGTGCTTCCAGGCGGCGCGGCGGCCGAGCTGGCTGGCCGTCAGCACAGGCTCACCAGTGCGGTGCTCGCCCTCCACCGGGGTGCCGTCGGGGTAGACGAGGTGGTCGCCGTACAAGCGCTTGCAGCGAGCGGACCGGCTGTCCTGCACCCAGTGGTCGCAGGCGGGGTGGAGCGCGTCGAACGTGGCCAGGAGGGTGGCGAACAGGGCCAGCGCCTCGACGGTGGTGGTGCGGGTGGTGGGCAACGGTGCCTCCGGTAGGTGTCAGCGATGGGGGTGACGCGAGGGCAGCGCTCGGTCAGGTCGCGGTCCCGACGTCGGCCGCCTGCGCGCGAAAGGCCGCGGCGAGGATCGCGGCGTGGTCGAACGCCAGCTGCTCCGGGAGGCCGTCGAGCCGCCACCAGCGGGCGGTGCGGGCGTCGTCCCCGGCGGCGATCGCGGTGTCGTCCGGGACGACGGCGAGGTAGGCGACGGTGACGTACCGGCCGCGGGGGTCGCGGCCGGGGATGTCCCAGGTGCCGAGCTGGAGCAGATCCGCGGGGTCGATCCGGACGCCGGTTTCCTCGGCGAGCTCGCGGGCCGCGGCCTCGTCGAGGGCTTCGCCGGGCTCGGCCTTGCCGCCGGTTAAGGCCCAGGCGCCCTCGAAGGGCGGCCAGCCCCGCTCGATCAGCAGGACGCGGCCGGCCGGCGTGGTGGCGACGACGTCGGTGGTGAGGCGGATGGTCTCGAAGATTGGGTGCCGGGCGGCGGGGCGGGGCCGGTGGTCAGCGTGATGACCCGGACGGGATCAGTGCGAGAGGCCGTAGACGATCAGGGCGAGCACCGCGAGGGCGAGAAGGACGGCCTTCGGTGAGATGCCGGTGGAGGCCTCCAGGCGCCGGATCTCGGCGTAGATCGCGTCGCACTCCTTGGTCAGGCCGTCATGCGCGGCGGTGCCCGGCACGAGGTTGGACAGGGTCGCGGAGCGGGCTGTGCAGGAGCTGGCGCAGTTCGGCGAGTCGTGCGTCGCGGGATATGGACCAAGCCATCGGGCGGGTGCCCCTCTCTCGGATTGGCGGGTGATGGGTGCGGTGGCGGGCGGCCCGGCGCGCTGTCGGGGTTCGCCGGGCCGGCCGGGTCTGTGGTGGCGCCGGTGTCACTGCTCCCGGGTCGGCTCGGTGTCCTGGGCGGGGCCGGGCTGGGCGGGGATGGTGACGTGGATGGTCGGGGCGGCGACCTCGTTGCGCGGCATGTTGTAGATGACCGGGCGCAGCGAGAAGGACAGGCCGCGCAGGGCGAACAGGGAGACGAAGGCGATGGCGGCGGCGGTGATACCGGTGGCGACGGGGCGCCCGGCGGGGTCGGTGCCGGTCCAGACCATGGCGAGGGTGGCGGCCGCCCAGGCGGTCCAGGTCAGGCGCGCAGTGGCCTTCTTGATGACGAAGGCGATCAGGGCCGTGGCCAGGCCGGTGGCCTTCCAAAGGGTGTAGGCCGCGGTGGCGGTGACGGGCAGGGTGCCGGCCGTGTGGGAAGCCAGGTAGCGGTGGACGGGGTCGGTGAGGGTTCGCACGAGGCCGGTGCTGTGGGCGGGCAGGGTGGTGGGCAGGTGGACCGCGTTCACCAGGTCGGTGAAGGCGGTCAGGAGGATGCCGGCGGCGGCGGCGAGCAGCAGGACGGCGGCGGTGAGGGCGAGCAGGTAGGCGATGGCCTTGATCCAGGGCTCGGCGTCGTTCCAGTCGCCGTTCAGGGCGGCGAGGACTTCACGGCGGCGCCGGTCCATGACGCTGCCGGGGGCGGTGAGCTTGCGGGCGCGCTGGGCGGCGGCACGCAGCGTGCCAGGGGCGGCGCTGGCCTTCGGGTCGAGCTGCTCCAGGCCGAAGGGGGCGAACGGGTTGGGTCGGCTGGGCTGGTTCATGGCGTGGTCCTGTTCTCGGGGTGGTGGCGCGGACACCGGGGCGGATGCACCGGACCGGTCAGTCCTCGGTGTAGGGATGAGGGCGCGGCAGGTGCTCGGTGTCATCGGCGAGCAGGTCGCGTAAGGCCAGCGGCCAGAGGTCCAGGCGGTGGGTGGATGCGGTCAGGACGGTGTCTACGGCGGCGGGGCGGCCGGTGAGGGCGAGTTGGAGGAGCATGCGGCCGGCCTCCGGCTGGCGTAGCACCTGCTCGACCTCGTCGACGAGGATCCGCAGGTGCGGCTCGTGCGGGGTGGGTTGGTGCTCGGGGCCGTGGGTGCGGCGCTGCTCGACCAGAGCGAGGGCGGCGGCGAGCATCCGCTCGGCGCCGTCGGGGCTGGTGTGGTGGTCGGTGTCGGTCAGCTCGTTGTAGGGGCTGATGGCCCACACGGTGACGGTCGGATCAGCGGCGTGCTGGGCGGCCAGCTGCCGGAGGCGGTAGGTCTTGCCGGAGCCGGTGGTGCCGACGATCAGGCGTGTGTGGATGGTCATGACGGAGCGTCCTCTCAGGGGGAGGGGGCTGTGCCGGTCGGCCCCGGGTGGGGTGGCGGGCACAGCCGGTCGGTGTCGGTGTTGGGTCAGGAGTGAAGGAGCGTCAGGATGAGTACGACCAGGGCGGCAAGTGCGATGAGGATGGCGCCCGGCGAGATCTCGGTGGCGTTCTCCAACTCGGTGATCAGGGCGTAGATGGCGTCGCATTCCTTGACCAGGCCGTCGTGCGCCGCGGTGCCGGGGTGGAGGTTGGCGAGGGTGGCGGAGCGGGTGTGGAGCAGTTCGCGGGCGTTGGCGAGCTTCTGGTCGCGGGATATGACCCAGGTCATCGGTGGTCCATTCACGAAGTGGTGGGTGGAAAGGGTCGGCCCCGGTGCCGCCGTGGTGCGGGCGGGGCCGGGGCCGGTGTAGGAGCTGTCGGTGTGTCAGGCGGGGACGGAGGAGCGGTCCTGCTTGGGCAGGGGCAGGCCGTATTCGCCGGCCCTGTCGGGGTTGCGGACGAGGGTGCCGCCCTTGGCGAGCCGGGAGCACGTGTTCTCGAGCGTCTTGCGGTTCACGCCGGAGATCTCCTCGATCTGGTCGAGGTGGAGGTAGCCGACCTCTTCGCCGATCGGGTCGCGCCGCTCGTCGAGGACTCGCACGATCTTCTCTTCGGCGGTCAGCTCACGCTGGGGCTGGGCGGTGGCGGCGCGCGGTGTCCAGCCGCCGCTGCCACCGTCCCAGTCGTCACCATCGCCGCCGCTGGTGGTGGTGGTGGCGGCCGGGCCGACCGGGGTGGCCGCGATGTCTTCGCGGTTGTCCCAGTCGGGGAAATCGGCGGGGATGACGATGCGCTCGGGGTCGTACAGGCCGGCCGCGGACTCCAGGATCCAGGCGCGCATCATCTCGGCCCGCTCATCGGGGCCGACGACGTAGCCGACGCCGAAAGTCCGGCTTGGGTCGTCCTCGGGGACGGTCGGGTCGTAGATGAGGGTGTCGTCGTCGCCCTTCCAGAACGCGGGGATCCGGGACGGGTCGGCGCCGGCGAACGCGTCGGGCAGGTCGACGCGGTGCTTCTGGGCACCGTCGCTGCGCAGCAGCACCAGGGCGCCGCCGTAGAAGACGTTGTCGCGGATCGAGGTGTCCGAGCCCATCTTTTCCAGGTTGAGGATCTGGCCGCACAAGACCACAGCCATGCCCAGGGAGCGGCCCTGCTCGGCGATGGCCGCGACGATGAACGCGGCCTCCTTCATGAAAGGGGACTTCTCGCCGAGTAGCTGGGCGAACTCGTCCAGCACCAGCGCGACGAACGGCCGCTCCGCGCTGGCGGTGAAGTTCTTGGCGTCGGCGGCGGCGGACTCGGCGATGCGGTGCAGCAGGATCGCGTAGGCCACGCGCAGCGAGCCCATGGCCTGTTCCTTGCCGCATCCCGCGTAGGCGGCCATCTTCGCGGCGTCCGGGTTGGAGGATCCCTTCGGGTCGGCGTAGATGATCGCCACCGAGTTGACGTGGTAGGCCAGGCAGATCAGCTGCAGGACGCCGCCCTTGCCGGATCCGGTGACGCCGGCGACCAGGACGTGCTGGGCGCCGATTTTGGGGTCGAACAGCTGCAGGCGCGAGGGTCGGCCGGAGATGCCGGTGCCCAGCTGCACGAACCCGTTTTTGTTCGCGAGCAGCACCTCGGGGCCAGGCAGGGGCTTGCCGTCCTCTAGTGGGGAGTGCTCCATGAGCCGCAGGATCGCCTTGCGCGGGTTGGTGGTCGGGGTGACGGAGACCAGCAGGGTGGTGGTGTGCAGGGCGCCGGCGATGCGGTACTGGTCGGGCACGGTGATGGCGTCGGTGTCGTCGTCGGCGACGATCCACGCGGCGACGCCGCCGGTGGCCGGGTCCTCGACGGCGCCTTCGAGGTGGGTGCCGGGCATGCAGCCGGACTTGTGCGCGACCTTGCGCAGCCAACGCGCCTCCAGGGCGCTGTACTGCGGCTGTTCGGCGGTCGGGGCGACCAGGTCGACGCGGATGTGGCGGGAGCTGGTGTGCGGACCGTCGGTGAAGTGGACCCAGTCGACTGGGAGGCGGTAGACGCCGGAGACGGTCTCGGCCGTGACGGTGACCGGCCGACCGGGGGCAGCCTCGACGATGCCCTCCCACGCGGAGGAGCCGTGGGCGGTCAGGGTGAGGTGCTGGCCCGGGTGAGTGCCGCCGTCGCCGGAGACGTGGTCGTGCCAAAGCCGCAGTACCTCCAGCACCTGCGGGTCCATCGGGCCACTGCCCTGCCCAGGGGCCGCTGCGACGGGAACGGTCGGCCGGGGGCGGTGGCGGCCCACCCCGAGGACCTTGCGCAGGGAATACGCGACGAAGCCGCTGGCACTCCACCAGGCGCAGGAAACCAGGCCCGCGACCGAGGGCATGCTCAGGAAGCCGAACGCCAAACCGTCGATGCCGGCCAGGCCGTGCACGGTGGCCGTCGCCGCCGCGGTGGCGGTGGCGACCGCGGAGACGAAGAACGGGCGGCGGTGTGCGCGCAGCAGGTCACCGCCGGGGACGCTGTCGAGCAGCTGGTCGGACAGCACACCAGTGAAGGTGAGACCGGCAACGAGGGCGGGGGCGGCGAGGAAGGTCGCCATGGTGCCGGCGGCCTGCGGGTCGAGCAGCGGCATGATCGCCGCGCACGCCGCCGGGGCGGCGATCTCGGCGACCGCGAAGCGCTTCTCGGTGCGCGGGTTGGGCAGCGCCTGGGCGGTGGGCTGGGTCTGATCGGTGGTCACGTTCTACTCCTGGGTGTACCAGCCGCGGTCGGCCATCTCGACGGGGGAGGAGTCGACGGCCTGCTGGATGCCGTCGTGGTCGGTGACCGCCTGCTGGTCGGCGGTCCTGGCGTGCTGGCCGGCCTCGGTGGCGGCAGCGGCGTAGGCGATAGCGGCGGTGGAGATGCCCTGCATGATCCGGCCGACCTCGCGGGTCTCAGCGACCGTTGCGCTGTCGACCTTGAGGGCGGAGATCTGCTCGGCGATCCGGCCGGTGTCGCGGGCCTCGTCTTCAAGGGCCTTGGCCAGCTGGCGGTGGCCGTCGGTGTCGCGGCCGATCTCGCGGGCCAGGCTGCGCACCTCGCGCAGCAGCTGGCGGTAGGTCAGTCCTGCGGCCATGTCAGCCTCCCTGGGTGTCGCGGTAGAAGGTGCGCTCGGCGGGCGCGGTGAGCGGGCTGTCGACCACGGCCTTGTAGATGACGCCGTGCCTGGTCTTCGCATTGGCGTCCAGCACGCCGAGCGCCTCGATGCCCCGGGTGGTCCGCTGCTCGATCTCCTCGGTACGCGAGCGCAGCGCGGCTACCCGCTCGGCGAGCTGATTCAGGATCATGACCAGGGTCATGCCGCCCTTGACGGCCTTGGCGTCCTCGGCAAGCTGCTGAGCGCGGATCGCGTGCTCGGCGGCTCGCTCGCGGGCCACCTTGTTGTCATCGGTGAAGCTGGCCAGCTGCTCCTTCTTCTCGGCCAGGCGCCGCTCGAACTGGCGCAGGGTACGCACCTCGCCGCGGCTGAGGTGGTGCCGGGTGCCGCCGGAGGTGAAGGCCACGGCCTGCTCGCCGACGGCGACGTTTTGCACCGGGGCGGCGACGGGCTTGGGCGGGCCGGCGGGGCGCGGCGGCGACAGCGGGGCCTTGCTGGGCGTCGGCGCGGTGGTCCTGGACGTGGCGTTCTCCTCGGGCTGGCTGGTCGACAGGGTTGTGGTGGTTGCCCGCGCGGTCGGCGAGGGGGCTGGGGGCCGCTGATCGGTCGGTGCGGTGGTGGGCTTCTTCATGTCGGCGGGTGGCGTGGCCTGCTCGCTGGTGGCCTTCTTCATCGACACGGTCGGTGGGGTGCTGGGCTTGGGCGGGATCGTGGGCGGCACTTTGGTCTTGTTCGGGTCGGGCGGCTGGTCGGCTGGGGTGGCCGCCGTCTTGGCCAGGTCGGCGGTCGAGCCGGTGGCCGGGGCCAGCGGCGGCTTGGCCGGCTTCTTGGGGTGCAGGGCGTTGCTGTCCCGGTTGGCGTCCATCCGGCGCTTGTCGGCCTGGTCGGCGGCGGTGCGCTCGTCCCAGCCGTCGCGGGCGCCGTCGCGGTACGCCTTGACCTGGCCGACCACGCCCGCGGCCCGCGTGCCGTCGCGGTATCCGGCCTCGCGGGCGGTCTGGGTCTTCGGCCTGGGCTGCTTGGCCTGCCCCTGGTTGGTCTTGGCGGTTAGGCCTTTCGAGTCGGCGGCCTTCTTGGTTGTGGCGCCGGTGCCGGGCATTCGGGGCGTGCCGGGGCCGGTCTTGGCCGGATCGGCGGGCGAGTCGGGTTCGATGTGCTTCCCGGGCCCCTTGGCCGGGGCTGTCTTGGTGGTGAGGCCCTTCGGGTCTGGCTTCGGTCCGCCGGTGGTGCTCGTCCCGCCGCTGCCCGGCTTCGGGGTGCGGCCGGTGCCGGTTTTCGCGCCAGCACCGTCGGGACCGCCGCTGCCCTTCGTGAGCTTGGGGCCGCGGGTCTTGTCGTTGCGCTTCTCCAGGCCGTCGGGCCGGGAGGTGGTGACCACCGTGTCGTTCTTGCCGGACTTCGTGCCGGCCCCGGTACTGCCACCGCTGTTGCTGGTCTTGGTGGTCCCGCCCTTGTTGTCGCGGGTGTCGCGGGTGGTCCGGTCGTCCTTGCTGGTCTTGGTAGTCCCGCCCTTGTTGTCCCGGGTGTCGCGGGTGGTCCGGTCGTCCTTGCTGGTCTTGGTGGTCCCGCCCTTGTTGTCCCGGGTGTCGCGGGTGGTCCGGTCGTCCTTGCTGGTCTTGGTGCTGCCGCCCTTGTCGTCGCGGGTGTCGCGCTGGTCGCGGTGGTGCTTGGTCGAGTTGTCGTTGCGGCCGGCGCGGGTGTCAGAGGCCTTGGTGTCGCGGGTGTCGCCCCGCTTGGTGTCCTGGTTGGTCCTGCCCTGGTGCTGCTTGTTGTTGAGGTCGGCCAGCTTGTGGTCGCGGTGGTTCTTGCTGGAGTGGTCGGTGCGTCCGACCCGGTCCGCCTTGTTGGTGGTGTTGGTCGAGTTGCCGGAGACCCGGTTCTCGGTGATCTGGTGGTTGCGGCGGATGGTGGTCGCGGTGCCGGTGCGGGCCAGCCGGGTGGCCAGGGCCCGCACCAGCGCCGACAGCGCCCCCTCGCCCCCAACCTCGCCGGCTGGGTCCTTCGCGGGCTTGGCGGTGCCGGCGGTGCCGCTGTCGGCGGCTTCCTCGGCCAAGGCGGCGGTGGTGCCGAGCGGGACGGTGGGGCGGGCGGGCTGCACGGGGGAGAGGATCTGCGCCAGGGTGCTGTGGCCGGCGCTGCCCGCCGCCTGCGGCGCCGTGTGCGCGGCCTGCTGCGGGGCCGGATCCGGGTCGGCGGCAGGGTCGGCGCCGGTCGGGGCGGTCGGGGCGGTGGGCGTTGCCATCGAAGGTTTTCCTCACTCTCGGTGTTCTCCCACCCACCCCCCACCCGGCCGAGGAAAGGCCGTTTCGGGCCTTCTACCGGCCGGGGGAGCCTGTGGGGGCTGTTTCCCTGGGTGGGGGGTGGGTGGGGGGAGGTGACGGAATGTCACATGTTGGGCAAGTGGCGGCCGAACTTCTTCTTCGCCCAACCGACGGTGCAGGCGGCGCCGAGGGCGCCCAGGACGATCAGGCCGACCTCAGAGGAGCCGCTGTCGTTCTTGCCAGCGGAGACGGTCTGCGAGGTGTTGGTCATGCCCGGCGCGTCGACGACCGGGAACGCCTTGCCACAGTCCGAGATCGCGTTGTAGGTGTTGCCGGCCTTGGCCACGCAGGCCTGGACCGCCTCGCGGCGGGCCTTTTGCGCGTCGGTCTCCTGCGCCTGGGTCTTGGCTGCTTCGGCGGCCTGCTGCTGGCGCTGCAGGTCGAGGCGCTGGGCGTCCAGGGCGATCTGGGCCTTGCGGACGTCCGCGTTGGCCTGGGCGGCGGAGTAGTTCGACCAAGCGATCATCCCGGTGGCGGCCAGGACCACCCCACCTGCGGCGATACCGGCCTTCGCGCGGGACGACAGCTTGAAGCCGGGGGCGTGGGCACCGTGCAGGGGCGGTGTCTTCCACGACGGCACCGAGCTGATGTCGAAGATCTGGTTGGGGTCGTTGTAGACCGAGTCGCGGTCGGTCGGCATGGTGCGGATCTCCTTCGTGCGATGCCCGGCCGAGCCGGGCCGCGAACAGGGTCAACGGGGGGTGGATGGTGCTCGGCGCCGGGCGCCTTCGTCGGCCACCAGACCGCCCGCAGGGGCGGGCTGGTGACCGTGCGGAGAAGCCGGGATCCGGCGCCGCGCGGCACGCTGGCCTGCGCGGACGGACGGTCAGGCGCGGTAACGGGCCAAGGCTGGCAGCGGCCGGACGGCCAGGACCGCAGCCAGCAGCACGACCGCAGCGGCCCGGCCCAGCAGCAGCTTCACGGCGGCAACAGCGGTCGGGGCGGTGAAGGAGGCCATGGGTTTCTCCTCGATCGATTCGACGGCGCGGGGATGGTGACGGCCGGTCAGGCGGTGCTGCCTGACCGGCCGTAGACGGGCGGTACGGTGGTGCCGGCGCCTTGGCGCCCCGGCCACCAGGGCGCTTCCTTCGCCCTGGTGGCCACTCTCTGTTACTGGCGTCCGGTCGGACCGAGCTGGCCGGGATGGCTGTCGTTTGGCGGGAGCCGGGCCGGTCTCAGCCGGTCTGCTTGAAGCGGCCCCGGGCGGTCTCAAGACGGCGGGCCGCCGTTGCCCTCGACTTGCCGATGACCGTCATCGCGTCGTCCAGTGAGACCGCGTCCTTGCCGCCCCGGCGGTGCATGAGACTAAGCAGCTGGGTGACCTCGCCTTCGATCTCCGCGTCCCGGGCGGGAGAGCGACGACCGGTCTCACTGGTGCGCCTCACCAGTGCGGCGCCCGGCCCGGTCTCACTGTCGGTCTCACGCTCTGACCTGGTGGTCTCACGCTCGCCGTTGCCGGTCTCAACCAGTCTCATCACTGGCCCGGTCTCACCTTCGGCGGTCTCACGGAGGCCGGGCCAGCTCTCAACCCGGTCTCGCGGCCCGGTGCCGTCGGGCGTGAGACCGGCCGGGAGGGCGGCGTGGTCGTCGGTGAGACCGACGTACAGCGGCCCGTCGATCTCATCCTCGTCCGTGCCGGTCTCACTCTCGCCGGCAACCGGCTCGGCCTCGATGGGGCCGCCCTCGTCCTCCTGGGTGATGTGGTGCAGGCGCCACATCACCCACGGCGCGATCGCGGCAACCGTCACAATGAGCCACCACAGCGGGTGCCCGTTCTTATCGACGCCGAGCAGCTTGGCGTTGGCCAGGTGGTAGGTGGCGTTGGCGGCGACCATCAGCACGATCGCCCCGACCACGTCCCGGTGCCGGCGGAAGGACTGGACGACGTAGACGTCGATCGACAGGGGCAGCGCCCAGGCGATCTGCCAGGGCCAGCCGGACATGCGGGCCAGAGCGAACTCGCCGGAGGCGGTCAGCACGATCGTCGCGCCGAGCGCGACCCTCGGGCCCCACAGGTCGACGAACTTCTGCCGGACCCGGGTCTTGGCGACCAGGGCCTCGGCCTGCTCGGCCTCCTGACGGATGGCCGCCAGCCGCTGCTCGGCCTCCGTCTGCTGCCGGACGCTGGCGATGTCGAGACTGCGGGCGCGGGCCTCGGCAGCGGCCACCAGCTGGAAGGCCTTGTCCTCGGCGGCAACCAGGAGCTGGGCAGCCTCGGCCTCCGCCTTGGCGATCTCTCCGGATGCCTTCGCCTCCGCCATCGCCCGCACCTCAGCGACCGCCTCGGTGGCCTGCGCATCGGCCCCGGCCAGCAGCTCGGCCGCCTCCCGGCGACGCTGCTCGGCCTCCGCCTCGGCCAGCGCTGTGATGCCGTCGGCCCGCTCCCGCGCGTCGTCCAGCAGCTGCGCCGCCTCCTCGCCGGCGGCCTCGACCTGCGCGCGGGCCTGCTCACGCAGCACCGCGGCGTCGGCCTGGCCCTCCTCGCGGGCCCGGGCCGCCGACGCGCGCCGGGCCTGGACGTCCTCCTCAGCCGCAGCCACCAGTTCCTCAGCACGCCGCTTGGCGTCGGCGACCAGCTGCTCGGCGTGCGCGGTGGTCGCCATGGCCTCGCTGTCGGCCTGCTTCTTGGCCAGCTCGGCCTCGGCCATGAGCTGCTGGGCCCGCTCGCGGCCGGCCGCCACGATCCGGTCGGCCTCGGCCTCCGCTTCGCTGTGGAGCTTGGCGGCGACCTCGCGCCGCTGGGCCACTGTCTGCTCGGCGGCGGCCAGGTCGGCCTCGGCGATCGTCCGGGCCCGGGCCACCGTCTGCTCGGCGCCCTGGAGCTGCTGCTCCGTCAGCCGCTGCAGCCGGGCGACCGACTGCTCGGTGGCGGTGCGCTGCTTGACCGCGTCGGCGAGCTCGTCGCGCGCCGCCTGCAGCTGCTCCTCCAGCTCGGCGGCGCGCTCCGCGGCCTGCTGCTCGGCGGCGGCCAGGACAGCGTCGGCCTGCGCCTGGGTCTGCTCGGCGTGCTGCTGCGCGTCGGCCATCTGCTGGCAGGCCGCCTCGAGCAGCCGCTCGGCCTCGGCCTGCGCGGCGGCGCGCAACTGCTCGGCCTCCGCCTGGGCTGCTTCCACGATCGTGGAAGCAGCGGCCTGGTCGAGCTCGGGCTCGCGGGGGGCCGGCACGGTGTCCGGCGTGGCGGTGGTCTTCGTCGTGGTGGTGGTCTTCGTCCCCGCCGGGCGGCGGGTCGAGGTGCGGCGGGTCGCCACGAGGGCTCCTCTTCTATATAGGTGCGCGCGGTGTTCGCTGGTCAGGTCGGCTGGCCGACGCGTGGGGCGCGGTAGTTGATGTAGCCGCCACCGAGTAGCTCCAGCAGGACGGCCAGGCTGGCCACCGGCTCCAGGTCCCGGGTGCTGCGGTGGCTGTCGAGCAGGCAGATCTGCTCCGACCCGGCGAAGAACTGGGACCGGCTGGTGTTGAGCTTGGTGCGACCGGGGTGGTAGTGCAGCCACCGGCCGTCGCCGAGGTAGTGGACGGCGGTGCCGTCCGGGTGACCGGTCCAGCGCTCGGCCAGCGCCAGGCCCAGCACGTTCTCCCGGTCGAGGTGCTGCTCGGCGTAGTCGGCCGCGCGCATCTCGGCCTCCTCGCGCACACCGGCGTCGACGTACCGCAGGACCGCGGCCAGGTCGCCCTCGACCGGCGGCTGCGGCGGCTCCCAGTCGACGGCCTGGGCGGCGAGGATGGCGACGGCCTCCTTCAGCTCGCACTCGGTGTCGAGCAGACGGCGCTGGGTCTTCGTCCAGGTGCTGGTGCGGATCAGGCGGAACACGGAAGTCCTCCTCGTAGTCGGGGCGGTGCGTCGGGCACCGTCGAACACCGCCGCCCCGCACCCGTTTTGTGCTGGGCACAGGGCGGCCACGAACGACAACAACCGACGGGGGATCAGAGCTGGTTGGGGCGGACATCGAAGAAGACGACGACGCCGCCGCGAAGCTCAGGCTGGCTGCGCTCCAGGTCGTCGCGGGCGGCGAGGTAGAAGTCGTGGGTGGTCCACCCGGCGGGCGGGGTGTGGGTGCCGGAGGTGGTGGCGATGGCCATGCCGTGGCCGGCGGGCTTCTGCAGGGTCAAGACGTAGAAGTGCGTGCCCTGCTCGGCGGCGGGGTTGCTGGACTGGGTGGCGGTGGTGGTGGTCTGGGTCATCGAGGGCTCCTCGGAGAATCGGGCGGACGGGCGGTGCGTCGGGCACCGTCGAACGCCCCCCAGCCGGCGGTCCGGGGGCGGGGGCGAACGACAGCAACCGCTGCGGGCGATCAGGTCGTGCGGGCCCGGTTGCGGGCGGCGCGGCGCTTCAACGCCCGCCGCTCGTCCTCGCTCATCCCGCCCCAGATGCCGTGCTCCTGGTTGGTCGTCAGGGCCCAAGTCAGGCACTCCTCCATGACCGGGCAGGCCCGGCGGCAGACAGCCTTGGCCTGCTCGATCTGCAGCAGCGCCGGGCCGGTGTTCCCGATCGGGAAGAACAGCTCTGGGTCCGGCACGCTGCGGCAGCCGGCCCGGTGGCGCCAGTCCGTCTCCGGAGCGGTGTTCAGCAGGATCGTCATGGCTCAGGCTCCGATCTGGGCGGTGTGGGCGAGTTGCTGGAACGCAGCGGTGCTCACCGGGTGGGCGATCTCGTCCAGCAGGTGGCGCTGCTCAGCGAGCGCGCCGCTGGTGGCGGGGTGGGTGTGGGCGTGGGCGGCCCAGGCGGTGGTGGCGGCCTCGCCCGGCTCGGCGACGACCTGGTCCTGCTGGTAGTCCCAGGCGGTGCAGTGGGTGCGGATCCGGGTCTCGCCGAGCGTGCGGACCTGGATGTGCCAGGGCGACTCGGTCCGGATGGCGAGGACCTCGTACACGTCGTTCCAGTAGCCGCAGCGGTAGATGCCGCCGACCTGCTGCGGGCCGAGCTGGCGGGCGACGTAGCGGCGGTAGGCGGCCTGCTCGCGCCGGGCCTTGACGGTCGATCCGGTGGTGCTGGTGTTCTGCTTCATGACGGCCTCCGGCCGGGAAGTTCACGGGCGCACCCGCTGCGCCCCGGGCCGAGGTCCGGGGCGCAGCGGGCGCGAGGGGAGGGGTCGGTCGGTCAGCTGGCCGCGGGGATGCGGCAGCGGATGCGCTTGCCGATCGGCGAGGGCTTGACGGTCCAGCCGGGGGCGAGGATGTCGAGGAGGACCAGGCCGCGGCCGGACTCGGCCTCGTCGCTGTCGGGGGCGGTGTCGGTGCGGCGGGGGCCGGCGCCGAAGAGCGGGTCGTGGACGGTGACGACCGCGTCGTTCTCAGCGCGGTGGACCTCCACAACCAGCGGGACGTGCTCCCCGCAGGCCCGC
>NZ_JAJJPA010000076.1 GCF_020907985.1 Kitasatospora humi
ACCCACCCGCGCACCCGGCCGCGCCACCCCCGACACCACCGGACCCGAGGAGACCCCAGCAGCCAGACTCTGCAGGCCCGCCATCAACTCCCCACGCTCCGCACCGAGCACGACCGCCCGGTGCTCGAACGCCGACCGCGTCGTCGCCAGCGACCACGCCACATCCACCGGCTCCAACTCCGGCCGCGCCACCACCCACTCGCGCAACCGGCCCGCCTGAGCAACCAGCCCCTCGGCCGACCGCCCCGACACCACCCACGCACCCGCACCCGACACCACCGGCGCCACGGCCGGAGCCTGCACAGCCTCGACATCCTCGACCGCCGGCGCCTCCTCCACGATGACGTGCGCATTGGTGCCGCTGATCCCGAACGCCGACACACCCGCCCGACGCGGACGCTCACCCGCCGGCCACGGCACCGACTCCGCCAGCAACTTGACGTCACCGGCCGTCCAGTCGACGTGCGAGGACGGCACCTCGGCATGCAGGGTGCGCGGCAACTGCTCGTGCTGCAGCGCCAGCACCATCTTGATCACACCGGCCACACCGGCCGCCGCCTGGGTGTGCCCGATGTTGGACTTCACCGACCCCAGCCACAACGGCCCGTGCCCGCGGCGCTCCTGGCCGTAGGTGGCGAGCAGCGCCTGCGCCTCGATCGGGTCGCCCAGCGTCGTGCCCGTCCCGTGCGCCTCGACCACGTCCACATCGGCGGCGGTCAGCCGACCGCTGGCCAGCGCCGCCCGGATCACCCGCTGCTGCGACGGACCGTTGGGCGCCGACAGGCCGTTGGACGCACCGTCCTGGTTGATCGCCGAACCGCGGATCAGGGCAAGCACCTTGTGCCCGTTCCGCTGAGCGTCCGACAGGCGCTCGACCACGAGCACGCCCGCGCCCTCGGCCCAACCGGTCCCGTTCGCGTCCTCGGAGAACGCCCGGCACCGGCCGTCCGCCGCCAGGCCCTGCTGCCGCGAGAACTCGACGAAGGAGAACGGCGTCGCCATCACGGTGACGCCACCGGCCAGCGCCAGCGAGCACTCGCCCGAACGCACGGCCTGGGCGGCCAGGTGCAGCGCGACCAGCGACGAGGAGCAGGCCGTGTCGACCGTCACGGCCGGGCCCTCCAGTCCCAGCACGTAGGACACCCGGCCGGACAGCACGCTCGTCGAGTTACCGGTCATCAGGTGGCCCTCGACGCCCGAGCCGTCCTGGCCCGCCAGCGCCATGCCGATGGCGTAGCCGGACCCGAAGCCGCCCGCGAACACACCGGTCGCGCTGCCGCGCAGGGAGGCCGGGTCGATCCCGGCCCGCTCCAGCGCCTCCCACGAGGTCTCCAGCATCAGCCGCTGCTGCGGGTCCATCGCCAGCGCCTCACGCGGGCTGATCCCGAAGAACCCGGCGTCGAACTCCGCCGCGCCGCGCAGGAACGCGCCCGACTGGGTGGACGAGGTGCCCGAGCTCTCCCCGTCCGGGTCGAAGAACCCGTCCAGGTCCCAACCGCGGTCGGTCGGGAACCCGCCCACCGCGTCACCGCCCGAGGCCAGCAGCTCCCAGAACTCTTCCGGAGTGCCCGCACCGCCCGGGAACCGGCAGGCCATGCCGACGATCGCCAGCGGCTCGTCCACGGCCGGAGCCGCGACCGCGACCGCGGCCACCGGAGCCGCGGCGTCGGACGGCTGCTCCCCGACCAGCTCGCCGCGCAGGAACTCGGCGAGGGCCACCGGGGTGGGGTAGTCGAACACCAGCGTGGCGGGCAGCCGCAGCCTGGTCGCCGCGTTCAGCTGGTTGCGCAGTTCGACGGCGGTCAGCGAGTCGAAGCCCAGGTCCTTGAAGGCCTGCCGCGCCTGCACCATGTCCGCCGAAGGGTGGCCGAGGACGGCCGCGGCCTCGGCCCGCACCAGGTCGGTGAGCACCCGGTCCTGCTCGGCCCGGCCCAACCCGGCCAGGCGGCGCGCCAGTTCGCCGTCACTGCGCATCGGGTCACCGGCGCTCGCCCGTTCGGCGGCCAGCCGGCGGATCTCGGGCATGTCGCGCACCAGCGGCATGTCCAGGACGTCCGCCGTGCCCGGCGCCGAGCCCAGCTGCCGCCAGTCGACGTCCATCACCGTGACGACCGGCTCCGGGCCCTCCAGCGACTCGGCCAGCGCGCGCACGGCGAGCTGCGGGTCCATCGCCGGCATGGGGATCCGGCGCATGCGCGACCGGATCGCCTCGTTGGACTCCGCCAGGCCGCCACCGCCCCACAGCCCCCAGGCCACCGCGAGGCCGGCCAGGCCGCGGCTGCGGCGGTTCTCGGCGAGGGCGTCGAGGAAGGCGTTGGCCGCCGCGTAGTTGCCCTGACCGGGGCCGCCGAGCGTGGACGCGGCCGAGGAGAACAGCACGAACGCGTCCAAGTCCAGCTCGGCGGTCAGCTCGTCCAGGTGCACCGCGCTCGCCGCCTTGGCGGCCAGCACCGTCTCCAGACGGGCCACCGACAGCCGGTCCACCACGCCGTCGTCCAGGACGGCGGCCGTGTGCATCACCGAGGACAGCGCCGGACCGGACTCGCCGATCCAGCCCACCAGCCCGGCCAGCGCCGACCGGTCCGTCACATCACACGACACAACGTCCACCCGCGTGCCCTGCGCGGCCAACTCTGCGGCCGTCGCGGCAATGCCGGCAGCCGCCGGACCGGACCGGCCGGTCAGCACCAGCCGCTCCGCACCACGACCGGCCAGCCACCGCGACACGTGCCCGGCGATCGCACCCGTGCCACCGGTGATCAGCACGGACCCGCGCGGCGCCCAGCTCTCCTCGGAGCCGCGCTGCGGCACCCGCGAGAGCCGCCGTCCGAGGATCCCGGCCGACCGGATCGCGACCTCGTGCTCACCGCAACCGGCCAGCACCGCCACCAACCGCGCACCGGCGCGCTCGTCGACCGTTTCGGGCAGGTCGAGCAGACCGCCCCAGCGCTCCGGGTGCTCCAAGCCGACGACCCGGCCCAGACCCCACACCTGCGCCTGCACCGGGTGGGCCAGCGCCTCACCCGGACCGGCCGCCACCGCGCCGCGCGTCGCCAGCCACAGCGGCGCACCGATCCCGGCATCACCCAGTGCCTGCACCAGGCCCAGGGTCGACGCCAGGCCCTGCGCCACCACCGGGAACTCCGCGACGGGCGCCTCATCGAGCGCCAGCAGCGACAGCACCCCCGACACGCCGGCGGGCTCCACCGCCGCGCCCAGCAGCGCCGCCACCTCGGCCCGGTCCACGGCCCCGGCCGGAACCTCGACCACGACGACCTCGGCCCCCCGCGCGGCCAACGCGGCCACGCACTGCTGCGCCGTCTCGCCCTCGGCCGACCCGGCCGCGACCGCGACCAGCCAAGTGCCGGACAGCACCCGGGAGTCGGGCTCGGCGATGGCCGCCCACTGCACCCGGTACCGCCAGCCCGCCGTCACCGACCGGTCCAGCTCCCGGCGCCGCCAGGACGCCAGCGCGGGCAGCACCTCGTTGAACGGACGCCCCCCGTCCACGGCCAGCGTGTCGGCGAGTTGCGTCAGGTCACCGCCCTCGACGGCCGCCCAGAACCGGGCCTCCGCCTCGGTGCTCGCACCGTCCCCGCCGACGGCCGATCCCGCCGACGTCGGCAGCGCCAGCACGCCCTGCGGCCAGTACCGCTGGTGCCGGAAGGCATAGGTCGGCAACTCGACCCGCTCGCCGGCGGGCAGCACCGCGTGCCAGTCCACGGTGGCGCCCTGCACGAAGGCCTCGGCCAGCGAGGTGACCAGCCGGTCCGTACCGCCCTCGTCACGGCGTAGCGTGCCGCAGACGGCGGCCGCGAGCGCGCCCGGGCCGGCCGCCTGGGCGACCTCCTCGACGGTGTCGTTCATCGCGCCCAGCAGCACCGGGTGCGGGGTGACCTCCACGAAGAGCTGGTAGTTCTGGCTCGCCAAGGTGCGGACCGCGCGGTCGAAGTGGACGGTGGCCCGCAGGCTGGCGTACCAGTACGCGGCGTCCAACTCCTCACCGGTCAGCGTCTCGCCGGTCATCGCGGACACCATCGGCACCCGTCCCTGACGCGGCGTCACATCCGCCAGTACGGAGGTGATCTCCTGCTCCAGGCGCTCGACCTGGGCGGAGTGCGAGGCGTAGTCCACCGCGACCATCCGGGCGCGCACGCCCTCGGCCTCGAACTCGGCCTTCAGCTCCTCCAGCGCGTCCGGCTCACCCGAAACCACCACCGCCGCCGGCCCGTTGACCGCCGCCAAGGCGAGCCGCTCGCCGAACCGGGCGATCCGCTCCTCCACCACGGCAGCCGACCGGCTCACCGACAGCATGCCGCCCAGCCCCGCAAGGACCTTCAGCGACTTCGAGCGCAGCGCCACCACCCGCGCGCCGTCCTCGACGCTGAGCATCCCGGCCACCGTCGCCGCCGCGATCTCCCCCTGCGAGTGGCCGACGACCGCATCCGGCACCACACCGGCGGCCTCCCACACCGCCGCCAAAGACACCATCACCGCCCACAGCGCCGGCTGCACCACATCCGCCGCCTCCAGCGCGGGCGCACCCTCCGCCCCCGCCAGCACATCACCCAACGACCAGTCCACATACGGCGCCAGCGCCGCCTCGCACTCCGCCAGCCGCGCCGCGAACACCGGGCTCACCGCAGCCAACTCCCGGCCCATGCCCAGCCACTGCGACCCCTGGCCCGCGAACGCGAACACCACCCGCGCACCCGGCCGCGCCACCCCCGACACCACCGAACCCGACGGCACCCCAGCCGCCAAACACTGCAGCCCGGACACCAACTCCCCACGCTCACCGCCGACCACCACCGCCCGGTGCTCGAACACCGACCGCGTCGACGCCAACGACCACGCCACATCCACCGGCGCCAACTCCGGCCGCGCCGACACCCAGTCGTACAGCCGACCCGCCTGCGCGGTCAGCCCTTCGGCCGACCGACCCGACACCAACCACGCACCGGCACCCGACACCACCCGCGCCGCGCTCTGTTCCTCGGCGGTCCCGGCGGTCCCGGCGGCCTCGGCGGCCTCGGGGGCACCGCCCTCCGCGTCGTCCAGGCCCGCGGCGTCCGCGGCCTCGACCTCCTCGGCCGGGGCCTCCTCGATGATGACGTGCACATTGGTGCCGCTGATGCCGAACGCCGACACACCGGCCCGGCGCACCCGCTCCCCGGCCGGCCACTGCACCAGCTCGTTCACCAGCTTGATGTCGCCGGCCTCCCAGTCCACGTGCGTGGACGGCACGGCGGCGTACAGCGTCGGCGGCAGCTGCTCGTGCTGCAGCGCCAGCACCATCTTCATCACGCCGGCCACACCGGCGGCCGCCTGCGTGTGCCCGAGGTTGGACTTCACCGACCCCAGCCACAGCGAGCCGCGCTCGCCGCGGTCCTGACCGTACGTCGCCAGCAGCGCCTGCGCCTCGATCGGGTCGCCCAGCGTGGTGCCCGTGCCGTGCGCCTCGACCACGTCCACATCGGCGGTCGACAGCCGGGAGTTGGCCAGCGCGGCGCGGATGACCCGCTGCTGCGACGGACCGTTGGGCGCCGTCAGCCCGTTGGACGCACCGTCCTGGTTGACCGCGGAGCCGCGGATCACCGCGAGCACCGGGTGGCCGTTGCGCCGGGCGTCGGCGAGCCGCTCGACCACGAGCATGCCCGCGCCCTCGGCCATGCCCATGCCGTCGGCGTCGTCGGAGAAGGCCTTGGAGCGCCCGTCCGCCGCCAGGCCGCGGGCGTGGGAGAACGCCAGGAACCCGTCCGGGCTCGCCATGATGGTGGCGCCGCCGGCCAGGGCCAGCGAGCACTCACCGGCGCGCAGGGCCTGGGCGGCCAGGTGCAGCGCCACCAGGGACGAGGAGCAGGCCGTGTCGACCGTCACCGCCGGGCCCTCCAGGCCCAGCGTGTAGGACACCCGGCCCGACAGCACGCTGGCCGCGTTGCCGGTCATCAGGTGCGCCCCGAGGCTCTCCACCTCTTCCTCGTCCGCCATGGTGACGGCCAGGTACGAGGAGCCGTAGCCGCCCACGAAGGCGCCGGTCTGGCTGCCCCGCAGGCTCGCCGGGTCGATCCCGGCCCGCTCCAGCGCCTCCCAGGAGGTCTCCAGCAGCAGCCGCTGCTGCGGGTCCATGGCCAGTGCCTCGCGCGGGCTGATCCCGAAGAAGCCGGCGTCGAAGCCGCTGGCGTCCTGGACGAACCCGCCCACCTGCGTGTAGGAGGTGCCGATGTTGTCCACGTCCGGGTTGTACAGCGCGTCGAGGTCCCAGCCGCGGTCGGTCGGGAAGGTCGACAGCCCGTCCGTGCCGGTGGCCAGCATCTGCCACAGCTCCTCGGGGCCGGTCACGCCGCCCGGGAAGCGGCACGCCATGCCGACGATCGCGATCGGCTCGTCCATGGCCGGGGCCGCCGTCGGCGCCGGGCCGGCGGGCTGCGCGACGTCGGACAGGTCGCCGAGCTGCTCGCGCAGCAGTGCGGCGAGGGCGACCGGGTTGGGGTAGTCGAACACCAGGGTGGCCGGCAGCCGCAGGCCGGTCGCGGGGTTCATCCGGTTGCGGAACTCGACCGCGATCAGCGAGTCGAAGCCCAGGTCGGTGAACGGACGGGTCGCCTCGATCGCGTCGCCCGAGGCGTGTCCGAGCACCGCGGCCGCGTGGGTGCGGACCAGGTCCAGCAGCACCCGGTCGCGCTCCGCGCCCGGCAGCCCGGCCAGCTGCTGCCGCAGCACCTCCGCGGCGCCGGTGCCGGTCGCGCCGGCGGCGGAGGTGACGGCCGCCCGCCGGGGCATGATCTCGTCGGCCAGCACCTGCCAGAGCGCCGGCACGCCGGTGGCGGCCGCCTGCGCCCGCAGGGCGGCCTTGTCCAGCCGGGCCGGCACCAGGATGGCCTCGGCCCGCTCCAGCGCCAAGTCCAGCAGGACCAGGCCCTCGTGCTCGTCGAGTGCGGCGAGGCCCGAGCCGGTCATCCGTCGGAGCATCACCTCGTCGAGGTCACGGCCGATGCCGGCCTCGGGCATCCACGGACCCCAGGCCAGCGCGGTGCCGGCCAGTCCGGCGGCCCGCCGGTGGCCGGCCAGCGCGTCGAGGAAGGCGTTCGCCGCCGCGTAGTTGGCCTGGCCCGCGCCACCGAACGCCGCCGCCACCGAGGAGAACAGCACGAAGTGGTCGAGGTCCAGGTGCTGCGTGAGTTCGTGCAGGTGCCAGGCCGCGTCGACCTTCGGACGCATGACCTCCGCCACCCGCTCCGCACTCAGCGAGTCGACCAGGCCGTCGTCGATGACGCCCGCGGCGTGGAAGACGGATCCCAGCGGGCAGTCGGCCGGGAGGGCGTCCAGCACCCCGGCCAGCGCGTCCCGGTCGGCCACGTCGCACGCGAGCACCCGGACCCAGCCACCCTGGGCGGCCACCTCGGCGGCCAGCGCGGCGACGCCGGCCGCGGCCGGACCCGAGCGGCTGAGCAGCACGGCCCCGCCGGCCCGTCCGGTGGCCACCATGTGTTTGGCGACCACGCCACCGAGCGTTCCGGTACCACCGGTCACGAGCACCGACCGCAGGCCCTCGCCCGGCTGCCGCTCGACGTCGCCCCCGGTCCAGTCGGGGACCACCAGGTCGCCCGACGGACGGGTCAGCCGCCGGCCGTAGCCCTTCCGCTCGCGGACGGCCACCTCCGGCTCGCCGCTGCCCAGCACGGTCGGCAGCGCCGCCACCTCGCCTTCGCCCCCGGCTGCCGGGAGGTCGGCCAGGACGAACCGGCCGGGGTTCTCCAGCTGCGCCGAGCGCAGCAGGCCCCAGACAGCACCGGCCGCCGGGTCCGCCACCCGGTCGTCGGCCAGCACGGCCATGCCGCCACGGGTGACGACCACCAGCTGTGCGGGCTCCAACTCCTGGGCGCCCAGCCACTCCTGTGCGAGCTCCAGCGCCTCGCCGGCGACCTGCCGGGCGGCCACGGGCACGCCGTCGGGGCCTTCGCCGCTCAGGCACGCGAGCACCAGGCGCGGGGCGGTCTCCCCCTCGCCGGTGGCGGCGGCCAGCTCGGCGATGCCGGGGTAGGTGTGCACCGGCACCCCGGCGGCGGCCAGCTGCTCGGCCAGGGCGAAGCGGTCGGCGCCGACCAGCGCCCACGGCCCGTCGAGCACCGCGCCCTGGGCCAGCTGGGCCCATTCCACGGTGAAGAACGCGTCGCGGATCCACTCGTCACCGGCTGCCCGCAGCTGGTCCGGCGAGACCGGACGGGTGATCAGCGAGGCCACCGACACCACGGGCCGGCCCGTGGCGTCCGCCGCCGTCAGCGTCAGGCTGCCCTGGGCGTCGCGGCGCAGCCGGGCCCGCAGGACCGGTGCCCCGGCGGCGTGCAGCTCCACGCCCGTCCAGGCGAACGGCATCCGGATCTGGCCCTGCTCGCTCTCCCCGGACTCCTGCGCGTCGGCCGCCTCGGCCACGACGCCGGCGAGCAGCGCCGCGTCCAGCAGCACCGGGTGCAGCCCGTACGCCCCGGCGTCCCCGGCCTCCTCGGGCAGGGCCACCTCGGCGAAGACGTCCTCGCCGCGGCGCCAGACGGCCCGCAGGCCCTGGAACGCCGGACCGTAGATGTCGGCCAGGTGCACGGTGTACAGGTCGGTGATGTCGAGCGCCTCGGCCCCGCGCGGGGGCCAGACGGTGAGGTCCTCCTCGGCCTGGGCGGCCGCCTGGGCGGGGGCGATCACCGCGCCGGCGTGCTTGACCCAGAGCGGCTCCTCCTCGGGGCGGTCGGGGCGGGAGAACACGTCCACCTGGCGCCGGCCCTCGTCGTCGGCCGGGGCCACGACCACCTGGACCTGGACGCCGGCGCCGTCCGCGGGCAGGACGAGCGGCGCCTGCAGCGTCAGCTCCTCCATCAGCGAGCAGCCCACCTGGTGGCCGGCGCTCATCACCATCTCGACGAAGCCGGTGCCCGGCAGCAGGACCACGCCGCCGACCGCGTGGTCGGCCAGCCAGGGGTGGGTGCGCAGCGACAGTCGTCCGGTGCACACCAGCTCGGCCTCGCCGGCCAGTTCGACCACCGCGCGCAGCAGCGGGTGACTCACGGCGCCCAGGCCCAGCGAGGCCGGGTCCCCGTCGCCGGCCTTGGCCGCGCTGGGCAGCGCCAGCATGCCCTTCGGCCAGTACCGCTCGTGCTGGAAGGCGTAGGTGGGCAGCTCCACCCGCTCCGCGGCGGGCAGGACCTTGGCCCAGTCGACGGCCACGCCGGCCACGAAGGCCTCGGCCAGCGAGGTGAGCAGGCGCGGCGCCCCGCCGTCGTCGCGGCGCAGGGTGCCGCAGACCGCCCCGGGCCGGGCGGCCGGGCCGGCGTCGGCGGCGGCCGCCTCCAGGGTGTCGGTCATCGGCCCGATCAGCACCGGGTGCGGGGAGACCTCGATGAACACCTGGTGGTCCAGGCCGGCCAGGGTCCGCACCGCCCGCTCGAACTGGACGGTGGCCCGCAGGCTGGCGTACCAGTACCCGGCGTCCAGCTCCTCGCCGCTCAGCACCTCGCCGGAGACCGCGGAGACCATCGGTATCCGTCCCGCACGGGGCGTCACGTCGGCCAGCAGGGAGGTGATCTCCTCCTCCAGCCGCTCCACCTGCGCGCAGTGCGAGGCGTAGTCGACCGCGACCATCCGCCGGCGCACACCGTCGGCCTCCAGCTCGTCCTGCAGCTCCCGCAGGGCGGCCGGTTCGCCGGAGACCACGACCACGGAGGGGCCGTTGACGCAGGCCAGGGAGAGCCGGCCGTCCCAGCGGGCCAGCCGCTGCGCCACGCGGGCGGCCGGTTCGGTCACCGACAGCATCCCGCCGATGCCGGTGATCGCCCGCAGCGCGCGGGAGCGCAGCGCGACGACCTTGGCGCCGTCCTCCAGGCTCAGCATGCCCGCGACGGTGGCCGCGGCGATCTCGCCCTGCGAGTGGCCCACGACCGCGTCGGGCGTCACCCCGGCGGCCTCCCACACCGCCGCCAGCGACACCATCACCGCCCACAGCACCGGCTGCACCACATCGGCCGCCTCCAGCGCGGGTGCGCCCTCGGCGCCGGCCAGCACCTCGGCGAGCGACCAGTCCACGTACGGTGCCAGCGCCGCCTCGCACTGCGCCAGCCGAGCCGCGAACACCGCGCTGCAGGAGGCGAGTTCCTGGGCCATGCCGAGCCACTGCGAGCCCTGGCCCGGGAAGACGAAGACCGACCGCGCGCTCGAGTGCGCCACCCCGGAGACGACCGAGGCGTTCCGCAGGCCGCCGGCCAACTGGCCCAGACCGCCCATGAGTTCGGCGCGGTCCGCGCCCAGTACCACGGCCCGGTGCTCGAAGGCCGCGCGGGTGGTCGCCAGCGACCACGCCACCTCGGCCGGCTGCAGCGCCGGTCGTGCGGAGAGCCAGTCGCGCAGGCGGTCCGCCTGGGCGGCCAGACCGTCCGCCGAGCGTCCCGAGACCAGCCACGCCGCGGCGCCCGACACGACCGGGGGCGCGACCTGCGGGGCGCTCTGCTCGGCCGGGGCGTCGGAGTCGGCGGCCGCCGCGGGCTCGACGTCCTCGGCCGGGGCCTCCTCGATGATGACGTGCGCGTTGGTTCCGCTGACGCCGAACGAGGACACGCCGCCGCGGCGCACCCGCTCGCCGACCGGCCAGGGCTTGGCCTCGTTCAGCAGCCGGACGTCCCCGGCCGACCAGTCGATGTGCGACGACGGCTGCTGCGCGTGCAGGGTCTGCGGCATCCGCTGGTTCTGCAGCGCCAGCACCATCTTGATGACACCGGCGACACCGGCCGCGGCCTGGGTGTGGCCGATGTTGGACTTCACCGACCCGAGGTACACCGGACGGTCCTCGGGGCGGCCCTGGCCGTAGGTGGCGATCACCGCCTGGGCCTCGATCGGGTCGCCCAGCGTGGTGCCGGTGCCGTGCGCCTCCACGATGTCCACGTCGGCGGTCGACAGCCGGGCGCTGGCCAGCGCCGCCCGGATCACCCGCTGCTGCGAGGGGCCGTTCGGCGCGGCCAGGCCGTTGGACGCACCGTCCTGGTTGATCGCGGAGCCGCGGAGCACCGCGAGCACCGGGTGCCCGTTGCGGCGCGCGTCGGACAGCCGCTCCAGGACGACCATGCCGGCGCCCTCGGCGATGCCCATGCCGTCGGCCTGCTCCGAGAAGGCCTTGCAGCGCCCGTCGTGGGCCAGGCCGAGCTGCTTGGAGAACTGGGTGAACATGATCGGAATGGCGGTCACCGTGACACCGCCGGCCAGCGCCAGCGAGCACTCCCCCGAACGCACCGCCTGGGCCGCCAGGTGCAGCGCCACCAGGGAGGAGGAGCACGCGGTGTCCACGGTCACCGCGGGGCCCTCCAGACCCAGCGAGTACGACACCCGGCCGGAGATGACGCTGGTCGAGGTCCCGGTCATCAGGTGGACGTCGAGGTCCTCGTCCGTGCCGAAGCCGTAACCGGACAGCGCGGCACCGGCGAACACGCCGGTCAGTGAGCCGCGCAGCGAGGTCGGGTCGATGCCCGCGCGCTCCAGCGCCTCCCAGCACACCTCCAGCAGCACGCGCTGCTGCGGGTCCATCGCCACCGCTTCGCGCGGGCTGACGCCGAAGAATCCCGCGTCGAATCCGCTGGCGTCCGCGATGAATCCGGCCTCGCGCACCTGCGAAATGCCGTCCGGGTCCTCCGCGTAGAGTTCCTCGAGGTCCCAGCCGCGGTCGGTCGGAATTCCCGCGACGCCGTCGCGCCCATTGGCCAGCAGGTTCCAGAAATCCTCCGGAGCCTGGATGCCGCCGGGGTAGCGGCAGCCGATGCCGACGATCGCAATCGGCTCGTGGCTGCGCTCCTCCACCTCACGCAGGCGCTGACGCGTGTTGTAGAGGTCGGTGGTCACCCATTTGAGGTAGTCGCGGAGAGTCTCTTCGTTCGCCATCGGATCTCACCATTCCAGTTCTTGAAACGCAAGCCTGCTATCCGCAAGCACGGACAACCACTTACCTGCCGAGTTCCTTGTGGATGAACTCGAATATCTCGTCGTCCGTAGCGGACCCGATCTTCTCCGCGACCGCCTGGGTTCCCGTCGGGGCGCCGGCCTCCAGCCACTGGGAAAGGAGCCCCTGCAGGCGATCGGTGATCATTTGATGCGTCTTCTCGTCCGGCGCCGCCTCGGTCAGCAGCGATCCGAGCCGGTCGACCTCCTCCACCAGGGACACCGGGCCGGAGCCGTCCTGGAACACCTCGTCCCAGAGGTACTCGGCCAGCACCAGCGGCGTGGGGCAGTCGAACAGCAGCGTGGCCGGCAGTTGCAGGCCGGTGGCGTTGCCTAGCCGGTTGCGCAGTTCGACCGAGGTCAGCGAGTCGAAGCCCAGGTCACTGAAGGCGCGGGTGGCCTCGACGGCCCCGGCCGACGCGTAGTCGAGCACGGCGGCGGCCTGCGCCTGGACCAGCTTGACCAGCGTCCGCACCTGCTCGGCCCGTGACAGGCCCGCCAGTTGCTGCTTCAGGGACGCGCCCGCGTCCCCGTCGACCGGCGCGTCGGACCCCTCGGCGGCCAGCGCCGCGACGACCTCGGGGAGGCCTTCGAGCAGCGGGCTGGGCCGGCGCAGCGTGAACGGCGGGGCGAACCGCGCCCAGTCGACGTCCGCGATCGTGACCGATCCCTCGCGCCCGTCCAGGATCTGGGCCAGCGCCTGGACGGCGTGGTCCTCGTCCATGACCATCAGGCCGCCCCGCGCCATCCGGGCGCCGGTGTCGGCGTCGGTCATGCCGCCGCCGCCCCACGGCCCCCAGGCCACCGAGGTGGCGGGCAGGCCCTGCGCCCGGCGCTGCTCGGCCAGGCCGTCCAGGAAGGTGTTCGCCGCGGCGTAGGCGGGCTGGACGCTGCTGCCCCAGGTCGCCGAGATCGACGAGAAGAGCACGAACGCGTCCAGGTCCAGGCCCCTGGTCAGCTCGTCCAGGTGCGCGGCGCCGGCGGCCTTGGCGGCCAGCACCGCGGCCGTCTCGGCCAGGTCGGTGTCCTGCACCGCGGTGGCCTGCCCGATGCCGGCGGTGTGCATCACCGTCGACAGCGCCGGGCCGGTGGTGGCGATCCGCTGCAGCAGGCCGGCCAGCGCCTCCCGGTCGGCGGCGTCGCACGCGACGACGTCCACCCGGCTGCCCCGGGCCGCCAGGTCGGCGACCCTCGCGGCGAGACCGGCGGCGGCCGCGCCGGACCGGCTGGTCAGCACCAGGCGCCGGGCACCGCGACCGGCCAGCCAGCCGGCCACGTGCCCGCCGATCGCACCGGTCCCACCGGTGACCAGGACGGTGCCACCGGGCGTCCACTGCTGCTCCGCCGGGCGGGAGTGCGGAGCCCGGACCAGCCGCCGGGCCAGGATCCCGGCCGGACGGACCGCCACCTGGTCCTCGCCGCAGCCGGCCAGCACCGCGGCCAGCCGGCCGGCACTCTGCTCGTCGACCGTCCCGGGCAGGTCGATCAACCCGCCCCAGCGGTCCGGGTGTTCAAGCGCCACCACGCGGCCCAGACCCCACACCTGGGTCTGCGCCGGGCTGGCCGGCCCCTCGCCCGGCCCGCCGGCCACCGCGCCGGAGGTGACCACCCACAGCGGCGCCGCCACCTCTGCGGCGCCCAGTGCCTGCACCAGGGTCAGCGTCGCGGCGAGGCCGCGGGGAACCACCGGGTGCTCGGGCTCGGAGGCCCCGTCCAGGGCCAGCAGGGACACCACGCCGGCGAACCCGGATTCCGGCAGCACCGCACGGATCCGCTCCGCCGTCCGTTCCCGGTCGCCCGCGGCCGCGGTCTCCAGGACGACGAGCTCGGCACCGCGGGCGGTCAGCGCCGCCGCGCACTGCCGAACGAGGTCGGCGTCGGCCCCGGCGGCGGGGAGCACGACCAGCCACTGCCCGGACAGCCGGCCGGGGGCCGGGTCCGCGACGGGCGCCCAGGTGATCCGGTAGCGCCAGTTCTCCGTTACCGAGCGGTCCTGCTCCCGGCGCCGCCAGGACGCCAACGCGGGCAGCACGGCACTGAGTTGCTTCTGGTCCTCGATCGCGAGCGTGTCCGCGAGCCGGGCCAGGTCGCCGCCCTCGACGGCGGCCCAGAACCGGGCCTCGGCGGCCGTGCTCGCACCGTCGCCGCCCACCGGGGACGCCGTCGCGGCGGCCTGCAGCCAGTAGTGCTGGTGCTGGAAGGCGTAGGTCGGCAGCTCCACCTGGTCGGCGGCGGGCAGCACGGTCTTCCAGTCCACCGGCAGACCACCGACGTAGGCCTGTGCCAGAGCGGTCACCAGGCGCGTGGCACCCGCGTTGTCGCGCTCCAGCGTGCCCACGCTCAGCACGTCGGTGCCGGCGTCCTCGGCGGTCTCGGTGACGGCGGCGGTCAGCACCGGATGCGTGGACACCTCGACGAACGCGCCGTAGCCGGCACCCAGGAGCGTGCGCACGGCCTCCTCGAAACGAACCATCCGCCGCAAGTTCGCATACCAGTAACCGGCATCCACCTCACCGCCGGACAACCACTCACCGGTCACCGTGGAGATCATCGGCACCCGGCCCGCCCGCGGCGCGATCCCGGCCAACTCCTCGGCCAGCAGCGCCTCCAACGGCTCCACCGCCGGCGAGTGCGCCACGAAGTCCGTCGCCGGAATCCGCCAGCGCAGCACCTTGCGCGCCGCCAACTCCCGCTCGAACTCCGACAACGCCTCCGGCTCCCCCGAAACCACCACCGCCGCAGGCCCGTTGACCGCGGCCACCGACAGCCGCTCACCCCAACCCTCGACGATCTCCCGCACGGCCGGCGACGGCATCACCACCGACACCATCGAACCCTGGATGGACAAGCCCGACAGCGCCCTGGCCCGGACCGCCACCACCCGGGCGGCGTCCTCCAGGGAGAGCATCCCCGCCACCGTGGCCGCCGCGATCTCACCCTGCGAGTGACCGACGACCGCATCCGGCACCACACCCGCGGCCTCCCACACCGCCGCCAAGGACACCATCAGCGCCCACAGCACCGGCTGCACCACATCCGCCGAATCCAGCCCAGGAGCCCCCGGCACACCGGCGATCACCTCCCCCAGCGACCACGGCACATGCGGCGCCAACGCCCGCTCACACTCCGCCAGCCGCGCCGCGAACACCGGACTCGACCGCACCAACTCCCGGCCCATACCGACCCACTGCGCACCCTGACCCGCGAACACGAACGCCGTCCGGCTCCCGGTACGGGCCATGCCCGACACCACGGAACCGGCCGAAGCGCCGGCCGCCAGGCCCTCCAGCCCGGACACCAGCTGCTCGCGCTCGCCACCGACCACCACGGCCCGGTGCTCGAACACCGACCGCGTCGCGGCCAACGACCACGCCACATCCCCCGGCGCCAACTCCGGCCGCGCCACGACCCAGTCCCGCAACCGGCCCGCCTGCGCCGCCAGTCCCTGAGCCGACCGACCCGACACCAGCCACGCGGCCGGCGCGCCCTCGACCACCGCGGCCGACTTCACCTGGGCCTCGTCGACCGGCTCGTCCAGGCCCTCCGCCGCTGCGGGGTCCTCGGCCGGGGCCTCCTCCAGGATGAGGTGCGCATTGGTGCCGCTCATCCCGAACGACGAGATGCCGGCCCGCCGCACCCGGTTCTCGGCCGACCACGGCACCGCCTCGGTCAGCAGCTCCACCTCGCCGGCCGACCAGTCGATGTGCGGCGAGCGTTCGGCGGCGTGCAGCGTCGCCGGCAGCTCCCGGTGCTGCAGCGCCATCACCATCTTGATCACGCCGGCCACACCGGCGGCCGCCTGGGTGTGCCCGATATTCGACTTCACCGAGCCCAGCCACAACGGCCCGTTGCCGCCGCGCTCCTGGCCGTAGGTGGCCAGCAGCGCCTGCGCCTCGATCGGGTCACCGAGCGGGGTGCCCGTCCCGTGCGCCTCCACGACGTCGACCTCGTCGGCACGGACCCCGGCGTTGGCCAGGGCCGCCCGGATCACCCGCTGCTGCGACGGACCGTTCGGCGCGGTCAGACCGTTGGACGCACCGTCCTGGTTGGTCGCGCTGCCACGGATCACCGCGAGCACCCGGTGCCCGTTGCGCCGGGCGTCCGAGAGGCGCTCGACGACGAGCATGCCCGCGCCCTCGCCCAGGCCCATGCCGTCGGCCGCCGCCGAGAACGGCTTGCAGCGTCCGTCCGGCGCCAGCCCCATCTGCCGGCTGAACTGGTCGAACAGCAGCGGGTTGGCCGCCACCATGACGCCGCCCGCCAGGGCCAGCGTGCACTCGCCGGAGCGCACCGCTTGGCAGGCCAGGTGCAGCGCCACCAGCGACGAGGAGCAGGCCGTGTCGACCGTCACGGCCGGGCCCTCCAGGCCCAGCACGTACGACACCCGGCCGGACACCACGCTGGTCGAGATCCCGGTGACGAGGTGCCCGTCCAACTCGCCCTGCAGGCCGGAGCTCCAGCCGTAGCCCGAGGCGGAAGCGCCCGCGAACACGCCGGTCGCCGAACCGCGCAGCTCGGCGGGGTCGAGACCGGCCCGCTCCAGCGCCTCCCAGGCCACTTCGAGCAGCAGCCGCTGCTGCGGGTCCATGGCGACCGCCTCGCGCGGGCTGATCCCGAAGAACCCCGCGTCGAAGCCGGTCGCGTCGTAGACGAAGCCGCCCGCCCGGACGGGGCCGCCCTCGGCGGCGTCGCCGTGGCCCTCGATGACCCAGCCGCGGTCCTCCGGCAGCACGGAGATGGCGTCGGTGCCGGCGGTCACCAAGTCCCACAGCGCCTCGGGGCCGGTCACACCGCCCGGGTAGCGGCACGCCATGCCGACGATCGCCAGCGGCTCGTCACTCGCCGCCGCCACGACCGGGGCGGTCTGCGCGCCGTCGGGCAGGCCCGCCAACTGCGCCAGCAGGAACTCGGCGGCGGCGGTGGGCGTGGGAGCGTCGAACATCAGGGTCGCGGGCAGCTGCAGGCCGGTGGCGGCACTGAGCCGGTTGCGCAGCTCGACCGAGGTCAGCGAGTCGAAGCCCAGGTCGCTGAAGGCCCGGGTGGCCTCGACGGCCTCGGGCGACGCGTAGTCCAGCACCGCGGCCGCCTGGGTCTGGACCAGGTTGACCAGCATGCGGTTCTGCTCGATGCGCGACAGGCCCGCCAGGCGCTGCTTCCAGGACGCGCTCGCGTCCGAGCCGCCGGCCGGGTCGCCCCCGGCCGCGGCAGGCAGGTCGCCGGCCAGGGCCTGCCGGACCTCGGGCAGGCTCTCGATCAGCGGGCTGGGCCGGCGCAGCGTGAACGGCTGGGCGAACCGCGCCCAGTCGATGTCGGCGACCGTCAGCTGCTCCTCGCCGCCGTCCAGGATCTGGGCCAGCGCCTGGATGGCCTGGTCCTTGTCCATGACGATCAGCCCGCGGCGGGTGCCCTGAGCGGCGCCCGCCTCGTCGGTCATGCCGCCGCCGCCCCACGAGCCCCAGGCCACGGAGGTCGCGGTCCGGCCCTGGGCGCGGCGGTACTCGGCCAGGCCGTCCAGGAAGGTGTTGGCCGCGGCGTAGGCGGGCTGGAGACCGCTGCCCCAGGTCGCCGCGATCGACGAGAAGAGGACGAACGCGTCCAGGTCCAGGTCGGCGGTCAACTCGTCCAGGTGCACGGCGCCGGCGGCCTTGGCGGCCAGCACCGCGGCCGTCTCGGCCAGGTCGGTCTCGCGCACGGTGGTGTGCTGGACGACACCGGCGGTGTGGAACACCGCGGACAGTGCGGGGCCGTCCTGCGCCATCCAGTCGAGCACTCCGGCCAGGTCGGACCGGTCGGCCGCGTCGCACGCGACGACGTCCACCCGGCTGCCCCGGGCCGCCAGTTCGGCGACCTTCGCGGCGAGACCGGCGGCGGCCGCGCCGGACCGGCTGGTCAGCACGAGCCGCTGAGCGCCACGGCCGGCCAGCCAGCCGGCCACGTGCCCGCCGATCGCACCGGTCCCACCGGTGATCAGGACGCTGCCGCGCGGCACGAACTGCCCGGCGTGGTCGCGGGGTTGCCCGGCCCTGGTGAGCCGGCGGCCGAAGACCGCGGCCGGACGGATCGCGACCTGGTCCTCACCGCAGCCGGCCAGCACCGCGCACAGCCGGGCCGCGGTCAGCTCGTCGAACTCGGCCGGCAGGTCGATCAACCCGCCCCAGCGGTCCGGGTGTTCGAGGCCGACGACCCGGCCGAAGCCCCAACTGTGGGTCTGCAGCGGGCTGGTCGGCGCCTCGCCCGGCGTTGCCGCGACGGCGCCGCGGGTGAGCACCCACAGCGGCGCGGCGATGTCCGAGTCGCCGAGGGCCTGCACCACGGCGAGTGTGGTGGCGAAACCCCGGGGCACCGCCGGGTGTTCCGGCACCGGCGTCTCGTCCAGGGCGAGCAGCGACACGATGCCGGCCGGCGCCTCGCCGTCCTGCAGGGCCTTGCCGATGACGGCAGCCGCGTCGCTCCGGTCCACGACACCGGCGGGCAGCTCGGCGACCGTGACGACCGCGCCACGGGCGGCCATTGCCCGGACGCAGGAGTGCGTCAGCTCGGCGTCGGCCTGGTCGGCGAGCACCAGCCAGTGGCCGCTGAGCGCGGCGGAGTCCGGGTCCGCGACCGGGGTCCAGGTCACGCGGTAGCGCCAGCCCTCCGTCACCGAGCGGTCCCGCTCACGGTGACGCCAGCCCGCCAGCGCGGGCAGCACCTCACCCAGCGAACGCTGGTCGTCGAGCTCCAGGACCTCGGCGATGTGGGCCAGGTCGCCGCCCTCGACGGCAGCCCAGAACCGGGCCTCCGCCTCGGTACTCGCACCGTCACCACCCACCGGGGACGCCGCCGCGGCCGAGGGCTCCAACCAGAACCGCTGACGCTGGAACGCATACGTCGGCAGTTCCACCTGGTCGGCGGCGGGCAGCACGGCCTTCCAGTCCACCGGCAGACCACCGACATGAGCCTGCGCGAACGCCGTCACCAGACGCGCGGCACCCGCGTTGTCACGCTCCACCGTGCCCACGCTCAACACATCGGCGACACCCGCATCCTCAGCCGTCTCCGCGACAGCGGCGGTCAGCACCGGATGCGTCGACACCTCCACGAACGCGCCATAACCGGCACCCAGAAGCGTGCGCACGGCCTCCTCGAAACGAACCATCCGCCGCAAGTTCGCATACCAGTAACCGGCATCCACCTCACCACCGGACAACCACTCACCCGTCACCGTGGAAATCATCGGCACCCGGCCCACCCGCGGCGCGATCCCGGCCAACTCCTCAACCAGCACCGCCTCCAACGGCTCCACCGCCGCCGAGTGCGCCACGAAATCCGTCGCCGGAATCCGCCACCGCAACACCTTGCGCGCCGCCAACTCCCGCTCGAACTCCGACAACGCCTCCGGCTCACCCGAAACCACCACCGCCGCAGGCCCGTTCACCGCCGCCACCGACAGCCGATCACCCCAACCCTCGACGATCTCCCGCACCGCCGGCGACGGCATCACCACCGACACCATCGAACCCTGGATGGACAGGCCCGACAGCGCCCGAGCCCGAACCGCCACCACCCGGGCGGCATCCTCCAGGGACAGCATCCCCGCCACCGTGGCCGCCGCGATCTCCCCCTGCGAATGACCGACGACCGCATCCGGCACCACACCCGCGGCCTCCCACACCGCCGCCAAAGACACCATCAGCGCCCACAGCACCGGCTGCACCACATCCGCCGAATCCAGCCCAGGAGCCCCCGCCACACCGGCGATCACCTCCCCCAGCGACCACGGCACATGCGGCGCCAACGCCCGCTCACACTCCGCCAACCGCGCCGCGAACACCGGACTCGACCGCACCAACTCCCGGCCCATACCGACCCACTGCGCACCCTGACCCGCGAACACGAACGCCGTCCGCCCACCAGAACGCGCAACCCCCGACACCACCGCACCCGAACCCGACCCGTCAACCACACCACCCAACCCCGACAGCAGCGCCTCACGGTCACCACCGACCACCACGGCCCGGTGCTCGAACACCGACCGCGTCGCCGCCAACGACCACGCCACATCCCCCGACGCCAACTCCGGCCGCGCCACCACCCACTCCCGCAACCGGCCCGCCTGCGCCACCAACCCCTCAGCCGAACGCGCCGACACCAACCACGCCGCCGGCGCCCCCTCCACCACCACGGGAGCAACGGCAGCCGCCCCGACCTCAGCGGCGGCCACGGCCTCGCCCGCTTCCCCGTCCGCACCCTCACCGGCAGGCCCGTCCACCCCCGCGGCCTCGCCGTCCCCGCTCGGAGCCTCCTCCAGAATGATGTGGACGTTGGTGCCGCTCATCCCGAACCCGGAGACGCCTGCCCGGCGCACGTGCTCGCCGCTGGGCCACGCGACCGGCTCGGCCAGCAGCCGCACCTCGCCCGCCGACCAGTCCACCTCCGGCGTCGGCTCCTCGACGTGGAGCGTGGCGGGCAGCTGCTCGTGCTGCAGCGCCAGCACCATCTTGATGATCCCGGCCATGCCCGCGGCCTGCTGGGTGTGGCCGATGTTCGACTTCACCGAGCCCAGCCACAGCGGCCGGTCCTCCGGGCGGTTCTGGCCGTAGGTGGCGAGCAGCGCCTGCGCCTCGATCGGGTCCCCGAGCGGGGTTCCCGTCCCGTGCGCCTCCACCACGTCCACATCGGCCGTCGACAGCTTCGCGCTGGCCAGTGCCGCGCGGATCACCCGCTGCTGCGACGGGCCGTTCGGGGCGGTCAGACCGTTGGACGCACCGTCCTGGTTGATCGCCGAGCCGCGCACGACCGCCAGCACCGGGTGGCCGTTGCGCCGCGCGTCCGACAGGCGCTCCACCACCACGACGCCGGCGCCCTCGGCGACGCCCATGCCGTCCGCGCCGGCCCCGAATGTCTTGCACCGCCCGTCGGGCGACAGCCCGAGCGACTTGCTGAAGTCGGTGAACAGCACCGGGGTGGCCGCCACGAACGCTCCACCGACCAGCGCCATCGAGCACTCGCCGGAGCGCAGCGCCTGGGCGGCCAGGTGCAGCGAGACCAGCGACGACGAGCAGGCCGTGTCGATGGTGACGGCCGGGCCCTCCAGGCCCAGCGTGTAGGACACCCGGCCGGACAGGATGCTCGTGGCGTTGCCGGTCATCACATGACCGTCGAGCTCGCCCTGCTTGCCGGTGATCCAGCCGTACCCGGACGCGGACGCGCCCGCGAACACGCCGGTCGCGGAACCCCGCAGCGACACCGGGTCGATCCCGGCCCGCTCCAGGGCCTCCCAGGCCACCTCCAGCAGCAGCCGCTGCTGCGGGTCCATCGACAGGGCCTCGCGCGGGCTGATCCCGAAGAAGCCGGCGTCGAACTGGGTGGCGTCGTAGATGAAATTGCCCGCCTGCACCTCCGCGGCACCGGGGTCGTCGGCGTCACCGAAGGCCCACCCGCGGTCCTGCGGCAGCCCGGCCACCGATTCCCGCCGGGCGTCCAGCAGTTCCCACAGGGCCTCGGGGCTGCGCACGCCCCCGGGGAACCGGCAGCTCATGCCGACGATGGCAATGGGCTCACCGCTGGCCGTCTCCAGTTCCTGCAGACGCTGCCGGGTCTCGTGCAGATTAGCGGTCACCCGCTTGAGGAAGTAGCGGAGCTTCTCTTCGCTCACTTGCGTCACCTCGTCGAAGAAGTCGCGGCGTTGGCCGTGTCAGTGGATTCCGAGTTCCTTGCCGATGAAATCGAAGACTTCGTCGTCGGTTGACGATTCGAGCTTCTCCGCAACTCCGGTCTCGGCGTTCTGTGCCCGAGCCTCCTTCCACTTGGAAAGGACGACTTCGAGGCGGTTGGTGATCAGGGCGGATTCGTCGTCGCCGGCGATCGCGGCGAGCATGCCCTCCAGCTTGTCCAGTTCGGCCAGCACGGGCTGGGCCGGACTGGTCTCCTCGGTCAGGCTGGCCCGCAGGTGGTCGGCGAGCGCGGCCGAGGTGGGGTAGTCGAACAGGAGCGTGCTGGGCAGGCGCAGTCCGGTGGCCGCGCCCAGCCGGTCCCGCAGTTCGACGGCGGTCAGCGAGTCGGCTCCGAGGTCGTTGAAGGCCCGGTCGGCCTCGACGGACTCGACGCTCGCGTGCCCCAGGACGGCGGCGGCCTCGGTCCGGACCAGGTCGGTCAGCAACCGGTCCTGCTCCACCCGGGACAGGCCCGCCAGTTGCCGCGCCAGCGCGCTCCCGGCCGACGAGTCGACCGAGCCGGTGTCGTCGCCCTTCGCGGTCAGGGCCTCGATGACCTCGGGCAGGCTCTCGATCAGCGGGCTGGGCCGACGCAGGGTGAACGGCGGGGCGAACCGCGCCCAGTCCACGTCCACCACCGTGAGCAGCCGGTCCCGGCCGTCGAGCGCTTGGGCCAGGGCCTGGATCGCCTGGTCCGGGTCGATCAGGCGCAGACCGCGGCGGGTCATGGCGGCCGCGCCCTCCGCGTCGGTCATCCCGCCGCCGGCCCACGGGCCCCACGCCACCGAGGTGGCGGCCAGGCCGCGGGCGAGGCGGTTCTCCGCCAGGGCGTCCAGGTAGGAGTTCGCCGCCGCGTAGCCGGCCTGGAGGCCGCTGCCCCAGGTCGCCGCGATGGAGGAGAACAGGACGAACGCGTCCAGGTCCAGGTCGGCGGTCAGCCGGTCGAGACTGGCGGCGCCCGCGGCCTTGGCGGCCAGCACGGCAGCCGTCTCCGCCACCGAGACGTCGTCCAGTGCGGTGGCCTGTGCGAGACCGGCGGCGTGCATGACCGCGGTGAGCGGCGGCCCGCCCGCGGCGATCCTGGCGATGACTCCCGCCAGCGCGGCGTCCTCGGCGGCGTCGCAGGCGAACACCTCCACCTGGGCCCCGGCCGTCGCCAGCTCGGCCGCCAGGGCGGCGGCCCCTGCCGCGCCCGCCCCGGACCGGCTCGTCAGCACGAGCCGCTTGGTGCCGCGGCCGGCCAGCCAGCGTGCGACGTGGCCGCCGATCGCACCGGTTCCACCGGTGATCAGGACGCTGCCGCGCGGCACGAACTGCCCGGCGTGGTCGCGGGGTTGCCCGGCCCTGGTGAGCCGGCGGCCGAAGATCCCGGCCGGACGGATCGCGACCTGGTCCTCGCCGCACTCGGCCAGCACCGCGCAGAGCCGCTCCGCGGCCTGCTCGTCGAAGTCGACGGGCAGGTCGATCAGACCGCCGCCGTGGTCCGGGTGCTCCAGGGTGGCGACCCGGCCCAGACCCCAGGTCTGCGCCTGCACCGGGCTGGTGAGTGCCTCGTCCGCCGTGGTGGCCACCGCACCGCGGGTCAGCGCCCACATCGGTGCGTGGACCCCTTCGGCGATCAGGGCCTGGATCAGCGTCTGGGTCCCGGCGAGGCCGTTCGCCAGCACCGGGTGCTCCGGCAGTGGCGTCTCGTCCAGGGCCAGCAGCGACACGACGCCGGTGACGCCGTCCTCGGGAAGCGTCGCGGCGATCTGCGCGGCCATCCGCCGCTGGTCGGCGGTCTCGGTGGTCGCCAGCGTCACGACGTCGGCGCCGCGCCCGGTCAGCGCCCGCACGCAGGCCTTCCACAGGTCGTCCTCGGCCTGCTCGGGCGTGCCCACCAGCAGCCAGTGCCCGGCCAGCACCGCCGGGGCGGGGTCGGCCACCGGCGCCCAGCCCACCTGGTAGCGCCAGTTCGCGGTCGCCGAACGGTCCTGCTCGCGGCGCCGCCAGGCCGCCAGGGCCGGCAGCACCTCGCCGAGGTGCCGCTGGTCCTCCAGCGCCAGGGTGTCGCCGAGCCCGGCCAGGTCTCCGCTGTCGACGGCTTCCCAGAACCGGGCCTCGGCGGCCGTGCTCATGCCGTCCCGTGCGGCGTTCGGCGGTGTCTGCACGCCCTTGGGCCAGTACAGCTCGTGGCGGAAGGCGTAGGTGGGCAGTTCGACCGGTGTGCCGGTCGGCAGCACCGAACTCCACTCAACCGCC
>NZ_JAJJPA010000077.1 GCF_020907985.1 Kitasatospora humi
TTGTGCCCCGCTACCGCCGCGATTTGCGGCGCCGCAGCCGGCCCGCGGTCCGCTCACCGAGCCGGCCCAGCCGGGCGCGCAGCCCCTCCCGCACCGCCCGCGACCGGTCCCCGGCCCGCCACAGCACCCGGGCGGCCGACGCCGGCAGCAGCACCGCGCGCAGCCGCCGCCGACGGCCCGCGGTGGCCCGCAGGCCGTTCCGCGCGGTGCGCACATCGCCGGCCAGCGGCGCTGACAGCCCCGGCTCGCGGGCGTAGAGCACCCGCTCGGTGGCCAGCGCCACCCGCCCGGCCGCCACCGAGCTCTGCTCGTCCAGCCCGCCGGCCTCGCTGATCCGGCGCACCGTGTGCCGTGGGCTGAGCGCCTCGTCCGGCGGGATGCCCAGGTCCCAGGCACTGTCGATCAGCTCCTGCCAGGCGGCCAGCACCTGATCCCCGGTCAGCTCGCCGCCGCCCGGACCGCCGGGCCGCCGCCGCCCGTCGCCGAGCCGGCGCCGCCGCACCCGGTCGCGCCACAGCATCGGGCTCAACAGCAGCAGCACCACCACCGCGATCGCCGCCAGCAGCGCCGGCAGCTGCCAGGGCGTCCCGCTCGCGGTCGGCGCCGCCGCCACCGGCGCCGCCGACTGCTGGGCCGGGCAGCCGCCCTGCCTGCGCAGCGCCGCCGGGCAATCGGCCGCGGCCGAGCTGGACGCGCCGCCCTGGGCGGTGGGCTGGGCGCTCGCCTCGGTGGCGGAGCTGGTCGGCTGCGGGGCCGCCTGCTCGGTGCTGTAGGCCGGGGCCACGCCGATGCTCGGCGTCGGCTCGAACCGCAGCCAGCCGACGCCGGCGAAGTACAGCTCCGGCCAGGCGTGGTAGTTCTTGGTGCCGACCTGGAAGTTGCCGTCGCCCAGGTCCTCGCCGGGGGCGAACCCGACCGCCACCCGGGCCGGAATGCCCAGGGTGCGGGCCATCGCCGCCATGGTGGCCGCGAAGTGCACGCAGAAGCCCTGCTTGTCCTCCAGGAACTTGGCGATCGCCTGCGGCCCGGTTCCCGCGTCCACGTCGGTGTTGTAGCGGAAGCCGCCGGTGACGGTGAACCAGTTCTGCAGGGCCACCGCCTGGTCGTAGGCGGTCCCCCGGCCGGCCGTCACCTGGTGGGCGAGGTCGCGCACCATGGACGGCAGGTCGTCGGGCACCTTGGTGTAGCGGTCGGTGATCGCGCTGGGCGGGGCCCCGGCCTGCCGCAGCTGGTCCGCGGTGGGAGTGACGTTGTACGAGGTCACCGTGTAGGTCAGCCCGCCGGCCTGCTGGCCGTTGCCGGCGATCACCGAGCGGGTGTCCGGCTCGTAGCGCCAGCCGCCGTCCTTCAGCTTGATCCGGCTGATCGGGTACGGCGCGGGCAGCCACTGGGTGCTGAGGTCGGATCCGAGGCTGACGTCGGTGGTCATCTCCGGCGCGCTGACCGACGGGTCCAGCCCGTCCGGCGCCGGGAAGGCGGACGTCGGCACCGGCTTGAGATCCTCGCTGCCGGGCTTCCACTCGACGCCGTCGAAGTCGTCCAGCGCGGTGATGCGCAGGTAGGCGTCGCGCAGTGCCGGGTCGGTGCCGTGGTAGTGGACCAGCGGCTCGTCGTCCTGCCGGCGCAGCCCGTCGGCGAGCGAGACCATGGGGCTGAGCGCGTTGATGCTGTGGCCGCCGGAGCCGGTGCCGTCGCCGCCCGAGCCGCCCTTCAGCAGGTTGAACCCGTCACTGGCGGGCAGCGCCGCGCCCAGCACGGTGGCGCAGGCCAGCGCCAGCACGCCGATCCGGCGACCGCCGGTGGGCAGCCCGCCGCGGCCGTCGGAGGCGGCGGAACCGCGGAAGACCCGGCCCCAGCGGGACAGCCGGTCGCCGCCCTCGGCGTACAGCAGCGCCAGGTAGCCGCCGCCGGCCAGCAGGAACCAGAACCACGGCACGCCGCCCTGGCCGGTGGGGTTCAGCCCGCTGCCCACGCAGTACAGCGCCAGCAGCGGCAGCCCGGCCGCCGCCGCCCTGCGGAAGGTCACGGCCAGGGCGTCGACCAGCACCGCGATCACCGCGGTCGAGGCGACCAGCAGGAACCGCAGGCCGGGGGTGGCCGGGGCCGGGATGGTGTACGTGCCGATGTCGCTGCCGGCGCTGTCGAGCAGGTCGGAGAGGGCCTGGACGGCGTGCGCCCCGGGCAGCACCCCGAGGGTCAGCGCCGACCGCACCGCGCCGAACATCAGCAGGTAGAACACCAGCAGCAGCTGGATGAGCGGCACCAGCACCCGGGGCACCGGGAGGCGGCGCAGTCCGGCGCCCGCTCCCGCCACCACCACGATCTGCAGGGTCGCGGGCAGCACCCAGTTGTTGGGCTCCAGCAGCGGGGTCAGGGTGGCCATCGCCAGCAGGGTGGCGAGCGCCGCGTAGACCGTCAGTCGGGTCTGCGTGGTCATCGGCTGACCGTTCCCTTCCGGCCCGGCGCGGCCGCGGCCGCCTGGGCGTTCACATCCGCCATCCGCCACAGATCGGGCACGGAGTCGCCGGCCCGGGCCGCCAGCACCGTCCAGCCGGCCTCGCGGAGCAGCCGCAGCCGGCGCTGGGAGCCTTCGTCCGGCCCGGCCGGCGCCGACTGGCGCAGGCTGCTCCAGCTGGCGGTGTCCAGCACGAACGCGACCGCCGCGCCCGCGCTGCGCCGCAGCCGGCCCAGCCCCGCCACCTGCTCGTCGTCCAGCGCGCCGACGATCGCCACCAGCAGGCCCTCGCCGCCGTGGCGCAGCACCTCCTCGGCGCGGGCCAGCCCGCCGCCGCTGGAGTGCTGGACGACCGCCAGCTCGTCGAGCAGCAGGCCGATCGACTCGCTGACCGAGCTGTGGTGGCCGCCGGTCAGCGCCGGCGGCACCTGGGTGCCGTTGTCGGTGAGCAGCCGGGTCTGGTAGCCGCGCTCCAGCAGGTGGTGCCCGACCGAGGCGGCGCAGTTCACCGCCCATTCGAAGGAGGAGGCCGGTCCGGCGCCGCGGTGCCCGATCTCCCGGGTGTCCAGCAGCACGGTGGCCCGCGCCTTGAGCGGCTGCTCCTCGCGGCGGACCATCAGTTCGCCGTACTTGGCGGTGGACTTCCAGTGCACCCGGCGCAGGTCGTCGCCGTGCCGGTACTCGCGCGGCACGGCGTCGTCGTCGCCGGCCAGGGCGACCGCGCGGGAGTGGCTGTCGCCGTAGCCGGCCCACCCGCCGGCCAGCTTGACCGGCGGCAGCGGCTGCACCAGCGGCACCACGGTCAGGGTGTCGGCGGCGCTGAACGAGCGGGTCAGCTCGCACATGCCGAACGGGTCGGTCAGCCGCAGCTGCAGCGGGCCGAGCGGGTAGCGCCCGCGCAGATCGGAACGGACCCGGTAGGACACCTCGCGGTAGCCGTGCGGCTCGACCCGGTCCAGCACGAACCGAGGCCGCGGCCCCAGCACGTACGGGACCTTGTCCTCCAGCATCAGCAGCCCGGTCGGCACCCGGGAGATGTTGTCCACCCGCAGGTGCACCCGGGCCTCCTGGCCGGCCGGCACCCGGTGCGGGGCGAGCCGCCGACCGCCGGCCACCCGGTAGCGGGTGCGCAGCACCAGCGCGGCGGCCAGCAGCGGCAGCGCGGCCAGCAGCACCCCGGCCTGCAGCAGGGCGCTCTGCCCCAGCAGGTAGGAGCAGAGCACCGCGGTGACGCCGGCCGCGAGGAAGGAGCGGCCCCGGGTGGTCAGGCCGCGCAGCCCCGTCCGGAATCCGGTCGGGGCGCCGTCGGTGGCCACCTCAGCGGCCCTGCGGAACGGGCACTCGGCGGACCATCTCCAGCACGATCTGCTCGGCGCTTCGCCGGCTCAACTGGGCTTCGGCGGTGGGCAGCAGGCGGTGCGCCAGGATCGGCACGGCGAGCGCCTGGATGTCGTCGGGCACCACGTAGTCGCGGCCGGCCAGCGCGGCGGCGGCCCGGGCGGCGCGGATCAGGTGCAGGGTGGCCCGGGGCGAGGCGCCGAGCCGCAGTTCGGGGGAGGTGCGGGTGGCGGTCACCAGGTCGACCGCGTACCGGCGGACGCTGTCGGCCACGTGCACGGTGCGCACCAACTCGATCAGCTTGAGGATGTCGGCGGCCTGCGCGACCGGCTGCAGGTCGTCCAGCGGCGAGGCGCCACCGTGCACGTCGAGCATCGCCAACTCGGCCTCGGGGCTGGGGTAGCCGATGGAGATCCGGGCCATGAAGCGGTCCCGCTGCGCCTCCGGGAGCGGGTAGGTGCCCTCCATCTCCACCGGGTTCTGGGTGGCGATGACCATGAACGGGGAGGGCAGCTCGTAGGTGGTGCCGTCGATGGTGACCTGGCGCTCGGCCATCGACTCCAGCAGTGCCGACTGGGTCTTGGGGGAGGCCCGGTTGATCTCGTCGCCGACCACGATCTGCGCGAAGATCGCGCCGGGCCGGAACTCGAAGTCCAGCTGCTGCTGGTCGAACACGTTGGTGCCGGTGACGTCGGAGGGCAGCAGGTCGGGGGTGAACTGGATCCGGCGGACCGAGCAGTCGACCGACTTGGCCAGGGCCTTGGCGAGCATGGTCTTGCCGACGCCGGGAACGTCCTCCAGGAGCAGGTGGCCCTCGGCCAGCATCACGGTGAGCGCGATCCGGACGGCCTCCGGCTTGCCCTCGATCACGCTCTCCACTGAAGCGCGGACCCGCTCGACGATCGCGTTCAGCTCGGGCAGACCGGTCGTACCGGTCCGCTCGTTGTAGGTCGTCACCCTGAGTGCTCCTCGCCCCTCCTCGCGCCGGCCCCGCCTGTCCGGGTACCGACCGTAGGCGCATTCTTCCCTGAGCGGTGGCCGAAAGTCACCCGATGGAGCGACGCGTGGCCCGGACACCGTTGGCCGGGCCCGCGGCGACGGTCAGTGGATCTCGCGGAGCAGACCGGTGTGCACGTCGAAGACAAAACCGCGCACGTCGTCCGTGTGGGGCAGGAACGGGGAGGTGCGGACCCGCTGCATGGACTGGCGGACGTCGCCGTCCAGGTCGACGAAGGCCTCCACGGCCCACTGCGGGCGCTGGCCGACCTCCAGCTCCAGCTCGTGGCGGAAGTCCTCGGTGAGCCCGAGCAGACCGCAGCCGGTGTGGTGGATCAGGACGACCGAGCGGGTACCCAGGGCGCGCTGGCTGATGGTCAGGGAGCGGATGGTGTCGTCGGTGACCACGCCGCCCGCGTTGCGGATGATGTGGGAGTCACCGAGCTCCAGGCCGAGGGCGGCGAACAGGTCGAGGCGGGCGTCCATGCAGGCGACCACGGCGACCCGCTGCACCGGGCGGGCGTCCATGCCGCCGTCCCTGAAGGTGACCGCGTACTCACGGTTGGCCTCGACGAGGCGGTCGGTGATGGTCTTGGTGCCGGCCGGGGCCTGGGCCGGGGTGGGAACCGAAGAGTCAGGCATGGGTACGACCGTAGTAGGAAAGCGCTGGCCACGGGGAGTGCGCAGCCGGGCTTACCACCCGGTTGTGACGGAGCGCATATGGCTCGCGTGGCGCCTTCGGGTCGCGCGGACGCGGACGGTAGTCTGACGGACCGTACGCAGCCTGCGGCCTCCTCCCGCTCCGTGCCACCCGACGCACCTTCCCCGGCGCCTGGCGGTACCGCCTTCCCCTTCTGAGCGGGCGGGGACCACGGGCGGCGTCGGATCCCTGCGGCGCGGTGGGCGAGAATGGTCCGATCCACCGCGGCCGGCCACCCCTCGGGCAAGGCCTGACCAGCGGCTCCGTACCGACGAAAGGCGCCCGACGCGCATGCCCACTGGCACTCCGGACCCCAAGCACGTCCCGGTCATGCTGCAGCGCTGCATGGACGCGCTGGCCCCGGCGATCTCCGAGCCCGGCGCCGTGGTGGTGGACGCCACCCTGGGTCTCGGCGGCCACAGCGAGGCGCTGCTCACCCAGTTCCCCGAGGTCCGGCTGGTCGCCGTGGACCGCGACCCGGCGGCGCTGCGGCTGGCCGGTGAGCGGCTGGCGCCGTTCGGTGACCGGGCCACCCTGGTGCACGCGGTCTACGACGAGATCCCCGAGGTGCTCCACGAGCTGGGCATCGAGCGGGTGCAGGGGCTGCTCTTCGACCTCGGCGTCTCCTCGATGCAGCTGGACGAGGCGGAGCGCGGCTTCGCCTACGCCCAGGACGCGCCGCTGGACATGCGGATGGACCAGAGCCGCGGGATCAGCGCGGCCGAGGTGCTCAACACCTACAGCCACGGCGAGCTGGCCCGGATCCTCAAGGTCTACGGCGAGGAGCGGTTCGCCGGCAAGATCGCCTCGGTGATCGTGCGGGAGCGGGAGAAGGAACCGTTCACCACCAGCGCGCGTCTGGTGGAGTTGGTGCGGGCCGCCATTCCGGCGGCCACCCGGCGCACCGGCGGCAACCCGGCCAAGCGGACCTTCCAGGCGCTGCGGATCGAGGTCAACGGCGAGCTGGAGGTGCTGGACCGGGCGATCCCGGGCGCGCTGGACGTGCTGGCGGTCGGCGGCCGGATCGCCGTGATGTCCTACCAGTCGCTGGAGGACCGCCTGGTCAAGCAGTACTTCGCGGCCGGCGCGACCAGCACCGCGCCGCCCGGACTGCCGTTCGTCCCCGAAGAGCACCAGCCCTGGCTGAAGCTGATCACCCGTGGTGCCGAACTGGCCACGGAGGCGGAGATCGAGGAGAACCGGCGCGCCGCGCCCGTCCGGCTGCGGGTGGCGGAGAGGATCAGGGACCGGAAGCACTAGGCACCCTCCGGGGGGCGACGGCGGGGCGACAGTGAGGGAGAAGACGGTGCGGGCCGGCGAGGGCATCCAGCAGGGCCGGCTGCTGCCGGGGCAGTTGGGGCGGGCACGGATCACCGTGCGCCCCGGCCGGTCGCCGCGCGGCAGCGTCCAGGGGCGGACGCCGTTCGTGGTACTGGTGGTGGTGCTGCTGGCGCTCGGCCTGCTGGGGCTGCTGATGCTCAACACCACGCTGAACGAGAACTCCTTCGAGCTGGCCAAGCTGCAGAAGCAGACCAGCACGCTGACCGACCAGCAGCAGGCGCTGCAGCAGGAGATCGACCGCCGGGCGGCCCCGGACGCACTGGAGAGCGCGGCCCGTCGGCTCGGCATGGTGCCCGGCGGCGATCCGGCCTTCCTCCTGGACAGCGGCAAGGTGATCGGTTCCCCGGGGCCGGCCAAGGACAGCCCGCCGGTCAAGCGCTCCGACGACGGCCTGTGGCCGGGCACCGGCCAGCCCCCGTCCGACCAGTCGGACCAGCCGGTCGCCCCGGCGCCGTCGCCCGCGCCGGCCGGCCCGCCCGCCGCCCCCGACCCGGCGGCCACCGGCGAGGGCACCCTGCGGGTCGACCCCGTGAGCCCGTCGACCAGCCCGAGCGGAAGCAGCCGATGACCACGCCCCGCCGTCCCCGCACCCCCGGCGAGCCGCCGCGCCGCGACCGCCCGGCCACCCCGCAGCAGCGCCGCACCGGCGACCGGGCCGACGGCGCCGCCCGCCCGCGCCCGGCCGCGTCCCGCCGACCCGAGGCGGCCGGCCGGGTGGGGCCGGCCAAGGCGCCCGGCTCGGCCAAGGCGCCCGGGTCGGCCAAGGCGCCCGGGTCCGCCGCCCAGGCCCGCCCGGGCACCCGGCCCGCCGCCAAGCGACCGCCGGCCCGCCCGCAGCCCAAGCGGCTCAAGCTGGCCGACCCCAAGCGCCGGCTGCGGGTGGTCACGGTGGCGCTCGCCACCGTCTTCTCGCTGTTCGCGGCCCGCCTGGTGCAGATCCAGCTGGTGGACTCCGCCGGCCTGGCCGCCGACGCCGGCACCTACCGCTACGTGGACGTCCCGCTGCCCGCCGACCGCGGCTCGATAACGACGGCGGACGGGGTGGCGCTGGCCACCACCGTGGACGCCTACGACGTCACCGCCGACCCGACGATGTTCTCCCAGGACGCGCTCTACGTGCCGGACGGTCCCGAGCAGGCCGCCGATCTGCTGGCCCCGATCCTGAACATGCCGCGGGACAAGGTGGTGGCCAAGCTGCGGGCGAAGGGCAGGGGCGTCACCGTGGCGCCCAGGCAGACCCCGCGGGCCCGCACCCGGATCACCGACCTGCGCAACGCGCTGATCAAGAAGACCGACACCGCCGTCTGCCGCGCACAGAAGGCCAAGGCCGCCAAGATCGTCGCCCAGGGCGGCCACAGCACCATCGACTCCGCCTGCGTGGACCCGCTGGAGGGGATCTTCTTCACCGAGACCACCGCCCGGGTCTACCCGAGCGACGGGCTGGCGGCCAACCTGGTCGGCTTCGTCAACGGGGAGGGCGCCGGCGCCGGCGGCCTGGAGCTGCAGTACCAGCAGCAGCTGGCCGGCAAGGACGGCCGCCGCACCGGCGCGGTCAGCGGCACCCAGCCGATCCCCACCAGCGGCGGCTCCCAGCAGGATCCCGTGCCCGGCAGCGACGTCCGGCTGACCATCAACCGGGACATCCAGTGGGCCGCCCAGCGGGCCATCACCGACCAGGTGGCCGCGGCGGGCGCGGACAAGGGCTACGTGATCGTCCAGGACGTGAAGACCGGCCAGATCCTGGCGATGGCCACCTCGCCCACCTTCAACCCCAACGACCTGTCCAGCGCCCGGCCCGAGGACCTCGGCAACACCGCCGTGCAGGACGCCTTCGAACCCGGCTCCACCGCCAAGCTGATGACCATGGCGGCGGTGCTGGACACCGGCACCGCCAACTGGGACGCGCACGTCACGGTGCCGGGCACGCTGCAGCGCGGCGACCACGTCTTCCACGACGACGTCGACCACGGCACCTGGTACCTGACGCTGGCCGGGGTGCTCGCCAAGTCGTCCAACATCGGCACCATCGAGGCGGCCGGGCGCCTCGGGCCGACCCAGCAGCAGGCGAACCAGGTGCTCGGCGGCTACCTGCAGAAGTTCGGCATCGGCCAGCCCACCGGGCTCGACTTCCCCGGCGAGACCCGGGGCCTGCTGGCCGACCCGAAGAGCTGGCAGGGCTCCCAGCAGTTCACCATCCCGTTCGGCCAGGGCCTGTCGGTCAACGCGCTGCAGGCCACCTCGGTCTACTCCACCATCGCCAACGGCGGGGTGCGGGTGACGCCCAGCGTGGTGGCCGGCATCACCGGCCCGGACGGCCACTACACCCCGGCCGCCCCCGGCGCGCAGAGCCGGGTGGTGAAGCCGGAGACCGCCAAGACCCTGGAGGAGATGCTGGAGTCCGTCGTCAGCGACGAGCAGGGCACCGGCAACACCGCCCAGATCCCCGGCTACCGGGTCGCCGGCAAGACCGGAACCGCCAACCGGGTCGACCCGCAAACCGGGAAGTACAACGGTTACACCGCCTCGTTCATCGGCTTCGCCCCGGCCGACGCGCCCCGGGTGACCGTCTCCTGCGTCATCCAGAACCCGCAGAACGGCCACTTCGGCGGCCAGCTGTGCGGTCCGGTGTTCAAGCAGGTGATGGAGTTCGCCCTGAAGACCCTGCAGGTGCCGCCGAGCGGCAGTGAACCTCCGAACCTGCCCGTCGAGTGGAAGCCCTGAACCTGTGAACCCTGTCACACCCCTGCCCGTCGACCCCCCGGCGCCCCAAGGGACGCCGGGCGACTCGCTTGGCTTCCAGCGCCCCGCGCCCGATAACCTGCCCGCCGTGCCGAAATCAGACCAAACCAGTGTGAGCCCGCCCCGACCGACCGGGACGGTGCCCACTCCGCTCGCCGAGCTGGCCGATCTGCTGGGCCTCGCCCCGGTCGAGGGCGCGCCGGCGACCGGCATCACGCACGACTCGCGCGCGGTGCGCCCGGGTGACCTGTACGTGGCCTTCGGTGGCGCCAACCACCACGGTGCGGCCTTCGCCGCCGCCGCGGTTGCCGACGGCGCCGTCGCGGTGCTGACCGACCGGGCCGGTGCCGAGCAGGCCGGGCCGCTGGCCGTGCCGGTGCTGGTGGTCGAGCAGCCGCGGGCCTGGATGGGCCGGCTGGCCGCCCGGATCTACGGCGAGCCGTCCCGTGCCCTGCTGACCATCGGGATCACCGGGACCAACGGCAAGACCACCACCTCGTACCTGGTCGAGGCCGGCCTCAAGGGTGCGCGGCGGATGCCCGGCGTGATCGGCACCGTGGAGATGCGGGTCGGCGACGAGCGGATCAAGAGCGAGCGCACCACCCCGGAGGCGACCGACCTGCACGCGATCCTCGCGGTGATGCGCGAGCGCGGCGCCGACTCGGTGGTGATGGAGGTCTCCAGCCACGCGCTGGTCTTCGGCCGGGTCGACGGGGTCCGCTACGACGTGGCGGTTTTCAACAACCTGACGCCCGAGCACCTCGACTTCCACCCGGACATGGAGGACTACTACCGGGCCAAGGCCCGGTTGTTCGAGCCCGACCTGGCGGCCGCCGCGGTGATCAACCTGGACGAGGAGTACGGCCGCCGGCTGGCCGGCGAGACCGTGCTGCCGGTCACCACCTTCTCGGCGACCGGCGACCCGGAGGCCGACTGGCGCGCGGTGGACGTGCAGCTGGGCCCGGCGAGCTCCACCTTCACGGTGAGCGGACCCGGCGGAGAGTCGGCGCGGGCCGAGGTGCCGCTGCCCGGCCCGTTCAACGTCTCCAACGCGCTGGCCGCGATCACCGCCCTGGTCACCGCCGGGCTGCCGCTGGCCGCCGCGGTCGCCGGACTGGCCGCGTCCCCGGGCGTGCCGGGCCGGCTGGAGCGGGTGGACGCCGGGCAGGACTACGTCGCGGTGGTGGACTACGCGCACAAGCCGGACGCGCTGCGGGCGGTGCTCGGCTCGCTGCGCGAGGTGACCAAGGGCCGGCTGCACGTGGTGATCGGCTGCGGTGGCGACCGCGACCCGTTCAAGCGCGGCCCGATGGGCGCCATCGCCGCCCGGCTCGCCGACACCGCGGTGCTGACCAGCGACAACCCGCGTTCCGAGGACCCGCTGACGATCCTGGCCAGCATGCTGGCCGGCGCCGCCGAGGTGCCCGAGCAGGAGCGCGGCGAGGTGCTGGTGGTACCGGACCGGGCCGAGGCGATCGCCGAAGCGGTGGGCCGGGCGCACCCGGGGGACACCGTGCTGGTGGCCGGCAAGGGCCACGAGCTGGGCCAGTACGTCAAGGGCGAGGTACGCCCGTTCGATGACCGGGAGGTGCTGCGCGCGGCGGTGGCCCGGCACACCGAGCCCGAGCAGCGAGGAGTGGAGCAGTCGTGATCGCACTGACCCTGGCGGAGCTGGCCGCCGTGACGGGCGGTGAGCTGTCCGAGGTGGCGGACCCGCAGGCGCGGGTCACCGGCCCGGTGGTGATCGACTCCCGGAAGGTCGAGGCGGGCAGCCTGTTCGCCGCCTTCCGCGGGGAGCAGGTGGACGGCCATGACTACGCCGAGCGCGCGGTGGCCGCCGGTGCGGTGGCGGTGCTGGCGGAGCGCCCGGTCGGGGTGCCCGCCGTGGTGGTGCCCGACGCGCAGCGGGCGCTCGGCCTGATCGGCCGCGCCGTGGTGGAGCGGGCCAAGGACGCCCGGCTGGTGGCGCTGACCGGCTCGGCCGGCAAGACCAGCACCAAGGACCTGATCGCCCAGCTGCTCTCCAAGCTCGGCCCCACGGTGGCCACCGAGGGCTCGCTCAACAACGAGTTGGGCTTCCCGCTGACGGCCGCCCGGGTCGAGGAGGACACCCGGCACCTGGTCCTGGAGATGGGCGCCCGGCACAAGGGCGACATCGCCTACCTGTGCGAGCTGGCCCGCCCGTCGATCGGCCTGGTGCTGAACGTCGGCTCGGCCCACCTGGGCGAGTTCGGCTCCAAGGAGGGCATCGCGCAGGCCAAGGGCGAGTTGGTCGAGTCGCTGCCGGCGGACGGCACCGCGCTGCTCAACGCCGACGACCCGCTGGTGCGTGCGATGGCCGACCGTACCAGGGCGAGGGTGGTGCTGTTCGGCGAGAGCCCGATGGCCGACGTTCGGGCACAGGACGTTCGCCTGGACTCCACCGGCCGTCCATCGTTCACGCTGACCACCCCAGCCGGTTCCGCTCCGGTACGACTGCGCCTGTACGGTGAGCACCACGTCTCGAACGCCCTCGCCGCCGCCGCGGTGGCGATGGAGCTCGGGCTGTCCGTCGACGACACCGCCATCGCCCTGGGCGAGGCCGGTGCGCTGTCCCGCTGGCGCATGGAAGTCGTCGACCGGGCCGACGGCGTGACCGTCGTGAACGACGCGTACAACGCGAACCCGGAGTCGATGCGGGCCGCGCTGCGCGCGCTCGCCACGATGGGCGGCCGCGGTCCGGAGCGCCGCCGCACCTGGGCGGTGCTCGGCGAGATGCGGGAGCTCGGCGAGGAGAGCCTCGACGAGCACGACGCCATCGGCCGGCTCGCGGTCCGACTCGACGTCACCAAGCTGGTGGCGGTGGGCGGACGGGAGGCGGCCCGCATGGAACTGGGCGCGAGGAACGAAGGTTCGTGGGGTGAGGAGTCGGTGCTGGTGTCCGACGCGGACGCGGCGGTCGAGCTGCTGCGCGATCAGCTGCGGCCAGGGGACGTGGTGCTGGTGAAGGCCAGCCGTTCGGTGGGACTGGAGAGGGTGGCCGAGGCCCTCCTCGCGGATGGTGCCGCCCAGTGAAGCAGATCCTGTTCTCCGGCATGATCGGTCTGGTGCTGTCGCTGCTCGGCACGCCGGCCCTGATCAAGCTGCTGGCGCGGCACGGCTACGGCCAGTACATCCGGGACGACGGGCCCAAGGCCCATCACAGCAAGAAGGGCACGCCCACCATGGGCGGCATCGCCTTCATCCTGGCGACCCTGATCGCGTACTTCGCGACCAAGGCGATCGTCGGGGCGGCGCCGCGGGTCTCCGGCCTGCTGGTGCTCTTCCTGATGGCGGGTCTGGGACTGGTCGGCTTCCTGGACGACTACATCAAGGTGGTCAAGCGCCGCTCGCTGGGCCTGCGGGCCAAGGCGAAGCTGGCCGGCCAGTCGATCGTGGGCCTCGGCTTCGCGATCCTGGCACTGGAGTTCAAGGACAGCCGCGGGATCACCCCGGCCTCCATGCACCTGTCGTTCACCCAGGACTTCGGCTGGTCGATCGGTCCGGTGCTGTTCGTCATCTTCGCGTACTTCATGATCGCGGCGATGTCGAACGGCGTGAACCTGACGGACGGTCTGGACGGCTTGGCCACCGGCGCCTCGGTGCTGGTCTTCGGCGCGTACACCTTCATCTGCGTCTGGGAGTACAACCAGAGCTGCGCCAACGTGATCACCGCCACCGCCAAGTGCTACGAGGTGCGCGATCCGCTGGACCTCGCGGTGGTGGCCGCCGGCCTGATGGGCTCCTGCTTCGGTTTCCTGTGGTGGAACACCTCGCCGGCCAAGATCTTCATGGGTGACACCGGCTCGCTGGCCCTCGGTGGCGCGCTCGCCGGTCTGGCGATCTGCTCGCGCACCGAACTGCTGCTGGCGCTGCTCGGCGGTCTCTTCGTGATCATCACTCTGTCGGTGATCATCCAGGTCGGCTCCTTCCGGCTGACCGGCAAGCGCGTCTTCAAGATGGCACCACTCCAGCACCACTTCGAACTGAAGGGTTGGAGCGAAGTCCTGATCGTGGTCCGGTTCTGGATCATCCAGGGGCTCTGCGTCGCCGTCGGCCTCGGACTCTTCTACGCGGGTTGGATGACGAACTGATGGACTGGCAGGACCTTCCGGTCACCGTGGCGGGCCTGGGCGTCTCCGGGGTCAGCGCGGCCCGGGTGCTGCGCGACCTGGGCGCCCGGGTCACCGTGGTGGACGGCGGCGACAGCCCGGTGCTGCGGGACCGGGCCGCCGAGCTCACCGGCATCGAGGTGCGCCTCGGTGACGCGGACACGCTGTCCGAGGGCACCCGACTGGTCGTCACCTCGCCCGGCTGGCCGCCGAGCAGCCCGCTGTTCGCCGCCGCCGACCGGGCCGGAGTGCCGGTCTGGGGCGACGTCGAGCTGGCCTGGCGGCTGCGCGAGCCGCTGCCGGACACCGGTGAGCCGGCCCCCTGGCTGGCCGTCACCGGCACCAACGGCAAGACCACCACGGTCCAGATGCTCGCCTCGATCCTCACCGCCGCGGGCAAGCGCACCGCCGCCGTCGGCAACGTGGGCGTCTCGGTGCTGGACGCGGTGCTCGCCGAGGAGCCGTACGACGTGCTCGCCGTCGAGCTCTCCAGCTACCAGCTGCACTGGGCGCCGTCCCTGCGGGTGCACTCGGCGGCCGTGCTCAACCTGGCCCCCGACCACCTGGACTGGCACGGCTCGATGGAGGCCTACGCGGCCGACAAGGGCCGGATCTACCAGGGCAACCAGGTGGCCTGCGTCTACAACCTGGCCGACCCGGCGACCGAGGAGCTGGTCCGGGAGGCCGACGTCGAGGAGGGCTGCCGGGCCATCGGCTTCGGCCTGGGCACCCCGGGGCTCTCCCAGTTCGGCGTGGTCGACGAGCTGCTGGTGGACCGCGCCTTCGTGCCGGACCGGGCCAAGAACGCGGCCGAGATCGGTTCGGTCGCCGACGTGGACCCGCCGGCCCCGCACAACATCGCCAACGCGCTGGCCGCCGCCGCGCTGGCCCGCGCCTACGGCGTGGACGCCAAGGCGGTCCGGGACGGCCTGCGGGCCTTCCGCCCGGACGCGCACCGGATCGCCAAGGTCGCCGAGGTCGGTGGCGTCACGTACGTGGACGACTCCAAGGCCACCAACACCCACGCGGCCGCCGCCTCGCTGCGCGCCTACGACCCGATCGTCTGGATCGCGGGCGGACTGGCCAAGGGCGCCGAGTTCGACGACCTGGCCAGGGAGGCGGGCGGCCGGCTGCGGGCCGCCGTGCTGATCGGCGCCGACCGCGGGCTGATCCGCGAGGCGCTGGCGCGACACGCCCCGGATGTACCGGTGATCGAAGCGGCCGAAGGCCAGACTGGCGCGGTGGCGATGACCGCGGTGGTCCGGGCGGCCGCCGAGCTCGCCCGGCCGGGGGACACCGTGCTGCTCGCCCCCGCCTGCGCCTCGATGGACATGTTCACCAACTACGGCGAGCGGGGTGACCTCTTCGCCGAGGCGGTGCGGGGACTGGCGGACTAGCGGGTTCGGGGCTCCGCCCGAGCCGGAGGGCCCGCCGGTGGCGGACGTGCTCGACCAGCCGCTCCGCGGCGGGGACGAGCGACTGCGCGACCGAGCCGGGCCCCTCCTGCCCGATCGCGGGCGAGGAGGGGGAGGGAGCGGGGCAGCGAAGGGTGTCGGCACCGGGTCACAGGGCCCGGCGGCGAGGGGCGACCAACACAGAGGGACGGCGCGGTGGCGGGTCAGAGCAAGGCGGAGACGACCCCGCCGTCCTCCGAGGGCTCGGCGCTGTTCTCCGCCACCAGCACGGTCTTCAAGGCCCAGGGGCCGGCGGGTCGGCTGCGGGCCCTGCGGGAGCGGCTGCGCTACACCCTGAGCCGCCCACTGACGCCCTACTACCTGCTGCTCGGCTCGGCCTCGCTGCTGCTGGTGCTGGGCCTGGTGATGGTCTTCTCGTCGTCCAACATCACCGCGATCCAGGACGGCCTGCCCGGCCAGTTCTTCTTCCGCAAGCAGCTGGTCGCGGTGCTGCTGGGCGGTGTGCTGCTGGTGGCCGCCGCCCGGGTGCCGGTCGCGGTGCACCGGGTGCTCGCCTATCCGGTGCTGCTGGGTTCGATCGGCGCGATGGTGCTGGTGGCCATCCCCGGCATCGGGATGAAGGTCAACGGCAACCGGAACTGGCTGAACTTCGGCTTCTTCCAGGTGCAGCCCTCGGAGTTCGCCAAGCTGGCGCTGCTGCTCTGGGCGGCCGACCTGCTGGCCCGCAAGCAGAAGGCCGGCACCCTGACCCAGTGGAAGCACCTGCTGGTGCCGCTCGTGCCGGGCGCCCTGGTGCTGCTGATGCTGATCATGCTCGGCGGCGACATGGGCACCTCGATGATCCTGGTGGCCATGGTCTTCGCGCTGCTGTGGATGGTCGGCGCGCCGCTGCGGCTGTTCGTCGCCACCCTGGGCATCGCGGTGGTGGCCTGCACCGCGCTGATCATCACGGTGCCGCACCGGCTGGACCGGCTGTCCTGCATCGGCATCACCAAGCCGGTCCCGGGCCACGACTGCTTCCAGGCATTGCACGGCCTCTACGCCTTCGGGCTGGGCGGCACCTTCGGCACCGGCCTGGGCGCCGGCTACGAGAAGTGGGGCCAGCTGCCCGAGGCGCACACCGACTTCATCTTCGCCGCGACCGGTGAGGAACTGGGTCTGGTGGGGACGCTGTCGGTCATCGGTCTCTTCGCGGCACTAGGGTATGCGGGTATCCGAGTGGCCATCGGCACGAAGGATTCCTTCGTCAGGTATGCCGCGGGAGCCGCCACTACGTGGATCATGGCCCAGGCCGTGATCAACCTGGGGTCGGCGCTGGGACTGCTGCCCATCGCGGGCGTGCCCCTCCCGCTGTTCTCCTACGGGGGATCCGCGATGCTGTCGGCCATGACGGCAATCGGAATGCTGCTCTGCTTCGCACGCAGCATTCCCGGAGCCAAGGCGGCGCTCGCCGCCAGGAGCTCGAAGTCCCGGTTCAGGACAGGTCTGCGCCGGGTGCTGCCACGACGACGAACCACAGCGCGGCCGGCTCCCCGGCCGCCGCGCAGGGAGCGGTGAATTTCGGTGCATGTCGTACTCGCCGGCGGAGGCACCGCCGGCCACATCGAGCCGGCCATGGCGCTCGCGGACGCGCTGCGCAGGCACGACCCCAGCATCGGCATCACCGCGCTCGGCACCGAGCGCGGCCTGGAGACCCGGCTGGTGCCCGAACGCGGCTACCAGCTGGAGCTGATTCCGGCCGTTCCGCTGCCCCGCAAGCCCACCCCCGAGCTGATCACCGTTCCGGGCCGGCTGCGCGGCACCGTCCGGGCCGCGCAGGACATCATCGAGCGGGTCAAGGCCGACGTGGTGGTGGGCTTCGGCGGCTACGTGGCGATGCCGGCCTACCTGGCGGCCAAGCGGGCCGGGGTGCCGATCGTGGTGCACGAGGCCAACGCCCGCCCGGGTCTGGCCAACAAGATCGGCGCCCGCTACAGCGACTTCGTGGCGGTCTCCACCCCGGACAGCAAGCTGCGCGACTCGCGCTACATCGGCATCCCGCTGCGCCGGACCATCGCCACCCTGGACCGCAACGCGGTGCGCCCCGAGGCCCGGGCCTACTTCGGCCTGGACCAGCGGCTGCCCACCCTGCTGGTCTCCGGTGGCTCGCAGGGCGCCCGGCGGCTCAACGAGACCGTCCAGGCGATCGCGCCGCGGCTGCAGCAGTACGGCGTGCAGATCCTGCACGCGGTCGGCCCGAAGAACGAGCTGCCGCAGGTCGACGACATCCCCGGCATGCCGCCGTACCGGGCGCTGCCCTACGTCGACCGGATGGACCTGGCCTATGCCGCCGCCGACCTGATGCTCTGCCGGGCCGGCGCGATGACGGTGGCCGAGCTGGCCGCGGTCGGCCTGCCGGCCGCCTTCGTGCCGCTGCCGATCGGCAACGGCGAGCAGCGGCTGAACGCCCAGCCGATGGTGAAGGCCGGCGGCGGTCTGCTGGTGGACGACGCCGAGCTGACCCCGGACTGGGTGATGGCCAACGTCCTCCCGGTGCTCACCGACCCGCAGCGGCTGTGGGACATGAGCCGGGCGGCCGCCGAGTTCGGCCGCCGGGACGCCGACGAGCTGCTGGTCGGCATGGTCTACGAGGCGATCGACGCGGCGCGCGGCGGCCGGCGACGTGGCTGACCGGTCGGTCGGTGAACGGCGGCCCCGCGCCGCGGAGCCGGAGGAGGACCCGGACGAGCCGGTCCGGGTCCCGCTGCGGCTCTCCCGGCGCGGCATCGTGGTGCTCGGCTCGCTGGGCGCCCTGCTGCTGGCCGTGATCGGCTGGGTGATCTTCTTCTCCTCGGTGCTGGACGTGCGCGTGGTCGCCGTCCAGGGCCTGCAGAACGACCAGCTGACGGTGGATGAGGTGCGCCAGGCGGTCGGGCCGCTGCAGCACGGTCCGCTCGCCCGGGTCGACCTGGACGCGGTGGAGCACCGCGTCCAGGCGATCCCCCGGGTGGCCCGGGTCGAGGCCTGGCGCGGCTGGCCGCACACCCTGCGCATCAAGGTGATCGAGCGTCAGCCTGTGGCAGCTGTCAAGGGTCCTGACGGAAAGTTCACTCAAATGGATTCATCTGGGGTGAGTTTCGCCACCGCGGACACACCACCGGCGGGGGTTCCGGTGGTGCAGCTGCAGCTCAGCAGGGCCGCCCAGGACGCCGCCGCGGTGCTGCCGGAGGCCGAGCTGGTGCGGGGCGCGGTGCGGGTGGCGGCCGGCCTGCCGGCCGAGGTCGCCAAGCAGGGCCCGTCATTGCTGGTCCGTTCGTATGACGACATCGAGATCGGACTGTCGAACGGGGTGACGATCCGTTGGGGGAGCCCGGACCAGACCGACCGCAAGGCGGTCGTGCTGCAGGCGCTGATGAAGCAGTCCGCCAAGGTCTACGACGTGACCGCTCCTGACGCCCCGGCGATCTCGAGTTGACCGAAATCCGGTAGGTTCTGATGGTCGGGGGTCATTGACGATCCGTCGGTGCGTCCCCGACCCTGGGTGATCAAACCTCCAACGGCTCCAGGGATGAGCCTGGTGCTTGTCACTGGGCGATGATCACATAGGCTCAAAAGAAAAAAGGGAAGCTCGGCGTGTTCGTTGAACACGGACCCGCCCGGCACTTAGTGTCCTGTGTCACCAGGCTGTGCCTCGCGGCTCGTTGACGCAGGCGCGGCGTGAACTCTAAACGTCAAGTTCAGGGTTCGGGTCGGCGGTCTCCATTTCGGACAATCAGTCAGGAACCGGGCTCCCCACCCATCGACATCCGTCGGCTCTCCCAGACCCAGGAAGCCGACCCGGACATCCGAGGCGAGAGGCCTTCGACGTGGCAGCACCGCAGAACTACCTCGCAGTCATCAAGGTCGTCGGTATCGGCGGCGGCGGTGTCAACGCCATCAACCGGATGATCGAGGTCGGTCTGAAGGGCGTCGAGTTCATCGCGATCAACACCGACGCGCAGGCCCTGCTGATGAGCGACGCCGACGTCAAGCTCGACGTCGGCCGGGAGCTCACCCGCGGCCTCGGCGCCGGCGCCAACCCGGAGGTCGGCCGCAAGGCCGCCGAGGACCACCGCGAGGAGATCGAGGAGGTCCTCAAGGGGGCCGACATGGTCTTCGTCACGGCCGGTGAGGGCGGCGGCACCGGCACCGGCGGCGCGCCGGTGGTGGCCAACATCGCCCGCTCGCTCGGCGCGCTGACCATCGGCGTGGTCACCCGCCCGTTCACCTTCGAGGGCCGCCGCCGGGCCAACCAGGCCGAGGACGGCATCGCCTCGCTGCGCGAGGAGGTGGACACCCTGATCGTCATCCCGAACGACCGGCTGCTCTCCATCTCCGACCGCCAGGTCAGCGTGCTGGACGCGTTCCGCTCCGCCGACCAGGTGCTGCTCTCCGGTGTCCAGGGCATCACCGACCTGATCACCACCCCGGGTCTGATCAACCTGGACTTCGCCGACGTCAAGTCGGTCATGTCGGACGCCGGCTCGGCGCTGATGGGAATCGGCTCGGCGCGCGGTGAGGACCGCGCCAAGGCGGCCGCCGTGATGGCGATCTCCTCGCCGCTGCTGGAGGCCTCGATCGACGGCGCCCGCGGTGTGCTGCTCTCCATCTCCGGCGGCTCCGACCTCGGCCTGTTCGAGATCAACGAGTCGGCGCAGCTGGTCAGCGAGGCGGCGCACCCCGAGGCGAACATCATCTTCGGTGCGGTGATCGACGACGCGCTGGGCGACGAAGTCCGGGTCACCGTGATCGCGGCCGGCTTCGACGGCGGCCAGCCGCCGGCCATCGTGCGCGAGCCGGTGGTGAAGAGCACCCCGGCCCCGCCCGCCGAGCGTCCGGCCGCCCGACCCTACGGTGGCGTCGGCGCGGTGACGGGTCGTTCGACCGAGGAGAGCACCCCGGCGACCGCGTCGGCCCCGGCCAGGCCGGAGGCCCCGGTGGTTCCGCCGGTGCCGCCGCAGGTGCAGCCGACCCGGCTGCCCTACGTGGAGAGCCCGGCCGAGGAGCTGGACGTGCCGGATTTCCTGAAGTAGAGCGCGGTCTGCAGCAAGGCACGGCGCGAAGGATTTGTAAGATCTTTTGCAGGGTTCGATGCCCATCCCGCCACCGGCCGGGGTGGGCATCGTCGTGTGAGCGGCACCAAGAGCAGAGGAGGGACAGGGGACATGACGAACGGACAGTCGGCCGGGTTCCCGGCCGGGCGCCTGGAGCAGCTCCGCGCCGGCCTCGCCGCGGTCGAACGGCGGATCGACGCGGCCTGCGCGGCGGCCGGTCGGCCCCGCTCCGAGGTGACCCTGGTCGTGGTCACCAAGACCTACCCCGCCTCGGACACCCGGCTGCTCGCCTCGCTCGGGGTGCGGCACGTTGCCGAGAACCGCGACCAGGACGCCGCGCCCAAGGCGGCCGACTGTGCCGACCTCCCGCTGACCTGGCACTTCGTCGGGCAGTTGCAGACCAACAAGGTGCGCTCGGTGGTGCGCTACGCGCACCATGTTCACTCGGTCGACCGGTCCCGCCTGGTCAGCGCCCTCTCCGAGGCGGTGCTGAAGGCCGAGCGTCCGGAGCTGGGCTGCCTGGTGCAGGTCGCCTTCGACGGCGGCACGGCGCAGGGCCGGGCCGGGGTGCCCCCGGAGCAGGTGCGGGAATTGGCCGATCTGATCGCCGACGCGCCCGGGCTGCGGCTGGACGGCGTGATGACGGTCGCTCCGCTGACCGGTCCGTTCGCTGACGACCCGTCCGCCGCCTTTACGCGTCTGGCGGAAATCTCAACCGCCGTACGCGAGGGCCATCCGGCTGCCACGATGGTGTCCGCAGGGATGAGCGGCGACCTCGAGCAGGCGATCGCCGCCGGAGCGACACATGTACGCGTCGGTACGGCGGTGCTCGGTGCGAGGTCACCCCTCGGGTAACGTCACCGGGTAGTAGATCAGACTGCAGGACAAATCAGGACAAATCACGGATTGGTCCTGCTGAACCGACAGCACATCGTGGATCGTAAGGCCGCGGCCACGCACACGGACTGACGGGTCGTCGGCTCACCGTAGTCGGGACCTGACGGGGAGTGGGCGGACCGCGGTCCTGGACACCCGGCTCCTTGGGTCACCGTACTCGAAGGAGCCGGGTTTCGCGGGCCAGGCCGGTGACCGAGCCGATCCACCACAGAGCGGAGGACAGGAGCATGGCCGGCGCAATGCGCAAGATGGCGGTCTACCTCGGCCTCGTGGAGGACGAGACGTACGACGGCCAGGGTTACGACCCGGACGACGACTACGACACGGACCCCGAGCCGATCCGGACCGGACGGACCGAGGACATCCCGCGACCGGCGGCGCCCGCCGCCGCCCCCACGGCGCAGGTCGCCTCGATCGCGCCCCAACCCCAGCCGGTGGCGGCCGCCGTGCCGATCCGGCAGGAGCAGCCCCGGATGGCCCCCGTGTCGTCCATCACACCCGAACGCCGTCAGAACCTGGAGAAGAGTGCCCCGGTGATCATGCCCAAGGTCGTCAACGAGCGGGAGTCGTACCGCATCACCACGCTGCACCCGAGGACCTACAACGAGGCCCGTACCATCGGGGAACAGTTCCGCGGCGGCACCCCGGTGATCATGAATCTGACCGAGATGGACGACACCGACGCGAAGCGGCTCGTAGACTTCGCGGCTGGACTCGTCTTCGGTCTGCACGGCAGCATTGAGCGCGTGACTCAGAAGGTGTTCCTGCTGTCTCCTGCTAACGTCGATGTCACGGCGGAGGACAAGGCTCGGATCGCCGAGGGTGGGTTCTTCAACCAGAGCTGACCCGGCCACGACGTCATGTGTGGACTCGATGGACAGTGAGTGACCAAGCGGTAGCGGAAGAAACCGGGAGAGGGATACCCGATGGGGATCGTGGGGGCAGTGCTCTACTACGCACTGACCGTCTTCCTGGTGATTCTGCTGTTCCGCCTGGTCATGGACTGGGTCTTCCAGTTCGCCCGCTCCTGGCGGCCGGGCAAGGCCATGGTGGTGCTCCTGGAGGCCACGTACACTGTCACGGATCCGCCACTCAAGCTTCTCCGGCGGTTCATCCCGCCGTTGCGTCTCGGGGGCGTGGCGCTCGACCTGTCCTTCTTCGTACTGATGATCATTGTGTATGCCCTGATCTCGCTCGTGCAGCGTCTGCCGTGGTGAGCGATGCGGCAGGATGCCATCTGTGCCGACGATCACGTTGAGGTGAAGAGATGCCGTTGACCCCCGAGGACGTTCGGAACAAGCAGTTCACGACCGTCCGCTTGCGCGAAGGCTATGACGAGGACGAGGTCGATGCCTTCCTCGACGAGGTCGAAGCCGAGCTGACCCGCCTGCTGCGCGAGAACGAGGACCTGCGGGCCAAGCTCGCCGCCGCGACCCGGGCCGCCGCGCAGAACCAGGCGAACATGCGCAAGGAGCCGCCGCAGGACGCGCAGCGGCCCGGCGCTCCGGTGCCCGCCGCCATATCCGGCCCGCCGGTCCCTGGCCAGCAGGGTCCCGGTCAGCAGCAGCCCCAGCCTCAGCAGCAGATGGGCGGTCAGCCGCTGGGTCTGCCGTCCGGCGCTCCGCAGCTGCCGGCCGGTCAGGGCATGCCGCCGCAGCAGGGCCAGATGCCGGGCCAGGGCGGTCCGATGCAGCAGCAGGGCATGCAGCCGATGCAGCAGCAGCAGGGCATGCCGCCGCAGCAGCAGGGCATGGGCACCATGGGCGGCCAGCAGCAGCTGGTGCAGCCGATGGGCGGTCAGATGCTGCAGCCGATGCCATCGCCGATGCAGCAGGGCGGCCCGATGGGTGGCCAGCTGCCGCAGCAGATGGGCCAGACCATGGGCGGCCAGCAGCAGCTGGCGCCGATGGGCGGTCCGCTCGGTGGCGGTCCGCTCGGCGGCCCGATGCAGCAGCAGGGTCCCGGTGGCGACAGCGCCGCCCGGGTGCTGGCGCTCGCCCAGCAGACCGCCGACCAGGCCATCTCCGAGGCGCGGTCCGAGGCCAACAAGATCGTCGGTGAGGCCCGCAGCCGTGCCGAGGGCCTGGAGCGGGACGCCCGTGCCAAGGCTGACGCGCTGGAGCGGGACGCCCAGGAGAAGCACCGGGTCGCGATGGGCTCCCTGGAGTCCGCCCGCGCCACCCTGGAGCGCAAGGTCGAGGACCTGCGCGCCTTCGAGCGCGAGTACCGCACCCGCCTGAAGTCCTACCTGGAGACCCAGCTGCGCCAGCTGGAGTCGCAGGCGGACGACTCGCTGGCGCCGCCGCGGATCCCGGCCACCGCCTCGCTGCCGCCGGCGGCCTCCTCGATGGCCTCCACCGGTGCCCCGTCGTTCGGCGGCCAGTCCTCCTTCGGCGGCTCCAGCCCGTCGTTCGGGGGCAGCTCCCCGTCGTTCGGCGGCGGCCAGCCGTCGTTCGGCGGCGGTCAGCCCACGGGCAGCGGCGCCCCGCAGATGGCCCCGGCCGGGATGACCCAGCCGATGGCCGCGGTCCGCCCGCAGCCGCCCCAGCCGATGCAGCCCATGCAGCAGGCCCCGGCCCCGATGCGCGGCTTCCTCATCGACGAGGACGGCGACAACTGAGCCGGTTCGACACCTCCGAGGGCGCCCCCACCGCGATCGCGGCGGGGGCGCCCTCGTTCGTGCCGCCGTCGGGTCGGCGGCCGGTGC
>NZ_JAJJPA010000078.1 GCF_020907985.1 Kitasatospora humi
CGCGATCGCGGTCGCGAGGTCGATGTCGAACCCCGCGCCGGTCGTGGTCCACCCGACCATGATTGGCCCTGTGCCCACCCGCTGACCAGCCGTAAGCTCGGGACATGCAGATCTCGATCATCGACGCGTTCACCGACCGCCCGTTCGCGGGCAACCCCGCCGCCGTCTGCCTGCTGCCGGACGGCGACTGGCCGGCGGAGCAGTGGCTGCGCCAGGTCGCCCGCGAGATGAACCTCTCCGAGACCGCGTTCGTCCGGCGGCTCCCGGACGGCGACTGGGCGCTGCGCTGGTTCACCCCGATGACGGAGGTCCCGCTCTGCGGCCACGGCACCCTGGCCGCCACCCACGCGCTGCGCACCAAGGAGCTGGTCGCCGCGGAGCCGGTGCGGTTCCACACGCTCAGCGGCGTGCTGACCGCCACTCCCCGCCCCGACGGCCGGATCGGCCTGGACCTCCCGACGGCCGCGCTGACCGGGACGGCGATCCCGGACGGCCTGGTCGAGGCGCTCGGCTCCCCGGTGCTGAGCTGCCGCGACACCGGCGGACTGGGCATCCTGGTGGCCGAGTTGGGCAGCGAGCACGCCGTCCGCGGGCTCGCGCCGGACCTCGCCGCGATCACCCGGCAGCCGGCCCGCGGTGTCGCGGTCACCGCGCGGGCGGAGGATCCGGAGGACGGCTACGACTTCGTCTCGCGCTACTTCGCGCCGGCCGCCGGGGTGGCCGAGGACCCGGTGACCGGCAGCGCGCACACCGCGCTCGTCCCGTTCTGGGCCGAGCGGCTCGGCCGCACCGAGCTGACCGGGTACCAGGCCTCGGTGCGCGGCGGGCTGCTGGACTGCCGGCTGCTGGGCGACCGGGTCCGGCTGGCCGGGCACGCGGTGACGGTGGTCGAGGGGACGCTGCGCGCCCGCCCCTGGTGAGCGGGACGCGGCCCCCGTCCCTGGTGAGCGGGACGTGGCCCCCGTCCCTGGTGAGCGGGGGCGGTGGGCCGGCGCCCGGTCACCCCGTGGGCAGCCAGGAGACGTGCCCGGCCAGCAGGGCGTAGCCCACGAAGGCGGTGGTGTCGATCAGCGCGTGGGCGGCCACCATCGGCATCACCCGGCCCCAGCGCCGGTAGAGCAGCACGAAGACGGCGCCCATCGCCATGTTGCCGACCAACCCGCCGATCCCCTGGTAGAGGTGGTAGGAGCCGCGCACCGCGGCGCTGGTCAGCAGCACGGCGGCGGGCGTCCAGCCGCGCTGGTCGAGCCGGCGGACCAGGTAGCCGAGCACCACCACCTCCTCCAGCACGGCGTTCTGGCAGGCGGAGAGGACCAGTACCGGGATCCGCCACCAGACGTCGGGCAGCCCGGACGGCACGACGGTGAGGTTGAAGCCGGCCGCCCGGGAGCCGAAGTACAGCGCCAACCCGGTGCCGCCGATCACGGCGGCCACGGCGGCGCCGCGGCCCAGGTCGGTCGTCTTGCGGCGCAGGTCGAAGCCGAGCACCCGCAGCGAGGTGCCCTCGCGCACCAGCAGGTAGCCGACCAGCACCACCGGCATCAGCCCGCGGGCGACGTAGTAGAGCTGGTAGGCCAGGTCGATCCAGGGCCGGCCGGGAGCCGCCGAGCTGTTCAGCGCGGCGGTCTGGTGGGCCAGCGCCACATTGCGGGTGGCCGAGTCGACGAAGCTGATCAGCGCGCTGACCCCGCTCGCGCCGAGCGACAGCCCGAGGACGATCAGCAGCTCGATCCCCAGCAGTCGGCGCCCCCGGTCACCGGGCGGCAGGGTGTCCGCGGGTTGCGCGGGCGGTGCGATCGTCATGGCGGATCATCTTGTCACACCGAGGTGAGGCGGCCCCGGCGGCGAACCGTCACCCGATCGGCCAGTTGTGCACCGGCTCTCCCGCCCGCATCAGCTCCATGTAACGCTGCGTCATGGTGGCCAGCGCGGTAGCCCGGTCCATGCCGTGCCGCTCGCAGAGCTGGTGCACGGTGGCCGCCTGCCAGGCCGCGCCGTTGGTGCGGCGCAGGCAGCGCTGCTCGATGATCCCCAGGTAGCGGTCCCGGTCGGCCGGCTGCACACCCCACTCGTCCAGGCCCTGGTAGGCCAGCGGCAGCAGCTCGCCGAGCACCAGGTCGACCACCGGCACCGCCGCGGGCGCGCCCCGGGTGCCGCGGCCCGGGCGGGGCCACTGCACCACCGCGTCGATGCCGTAGCGAGCCGCGGTGTGGAAGTTCCGGTCGGCGTGGGCGAACGGCAGCCTGCTCCAGATCGGCCGGGGCTGCTCGGCCAGCGCGCGGACCAGCCCGTAGTAGAACGCGGCGTTGGCCAGGATGTCGGCCACCGTCGGCCCGGCCGGCAGGCAGCGGTTCTCCACCCGCAGGTGCGGCACGCCGTCGGCCACGTCGTACACCGGGCGGTTCCAGCGGTAGATGGTCCCGTTGTGCAGCCGCATCTCGCCCAGCCGGGGCACCCCGCCCGAGGTCAGCACCTTGGCCGGGTCCTCGTCGTCGCAGATCGGCAGCAGCGGCGGGAAGTACCGCAGGTTCTCGGCGAACAGATCCTGCGCCGAGTCCACCCAGCGCTCCCCGAACCAGGTGATCGGGCGCACCCCCTGGGCCTTCAGCTCGGCCGAACGGGTGTCGCAGGCCTGCTGGAAGAGCACCGGACGGGTCTCCCGCCACAGCTCCCGGCCGAACAGGAACGGCGCGTTGGCGCCGAGCGCCACCTGCACGGCGGCGATCGCCTGGGCGGCGTTCCAGACCGGCGCGAACCGGTCCGGCGTCACCTGGAGGTGCAGCTGCAGCGAGGTGGCGGCGGCCTCGGCGACCATGCTGACCGACTCCAGCCGCAGGTGCTCGACGCCCTCGATGTCCAGCGCGATGTCCTCGCCGCGGGCCGCCATGATCTGGTCGGTGAGCAGGCTGTAGCGGTTGTTGTGGCTCATCGCGTCCCGCCCGGTGTGCACGGTCTCCAGGGTCGGCAGCACGCCCACCATGATGATCCGGGCACCCGCTTCGGCCGCGCGCCGGTCCGCGTACCGCAGACCGGTGTCCAGCTCCTCCCGCAGCTCCTCGAAGACGTGGCCGCTGAGCTGGTGCGGGGCGACGTTGACCTCGATGTTGAACTGGCCCAGCTCGGTCTGGAAGTCGGGGGAGCCGATCGCCGCGAGCACCTTCTCGTTGCGCATCAGGGGCAGGCCCTGCTCGTCCGCCAGGTTGAGCTCGATCTCCAGGCCCATCATCGCTCGGGGCCGGTCGAAGAGCCGGTCGTGCAGCATCCGCTCCAGGGCCTCCTGGCAGGACTGCAGCTTGCGACGGTAGTGCTGCCGGTCCGACAGGTCGGCCCGGGTTGCGATGACCTTCTCCCCCATGGATGCCCCCTTCGCCCGGTTTACCGTGCCCTGCATCATGCCCATCCGGAAGATCGATACCCGAACGCTTCGAATGCCCTGCGCCACACCGGAACTGACGCTTCCTCAGCTCGTGCCCGACTTGCCCGGAACGACAGAAGGTGATAAACAGATCACCCTGTGCACCTGTTCGAGCGGGCTCCGGTCCGCCCCCACCGCACCGGTCCCAGCGCCGGTGCGGTGCGCCGCTGCCCGGAGCCCGCGCGCTCAGCCACGCGATCACGCCCAACCGGACCCTGCCCTGTCGCGCTACGCCGGTATGCCGCCTTCGCACGCCGATCTCGCATGGAGAGGCGACCCGCCATGACCTTGCAGACACCCCAGCCACCGCCCAGCGCCCTGCGCGCCGTGCTGGCCGCCCTGAGCTCGCCGACCGACCTGCGGCAGCCCGGCCCGGCCGCCCCGCGAAATACCGTGGCGCCCCTGCAGCCGGCCCATCCGCTGGCGGTCCATCAGCTGCCGCCCGGCACCACGACGGCGCGCGCGCTGGCCGCCGCGCCGCGGACCGGCTGGCGGTTCCTGGTCAAGCACGGCACGGCGGTGGTGGCGGCGGCCGAGGTGGTGAGGTCGGCGGAGGGGCACACCTTCGCGCACTTCGCGGCCGGCCCCTACCCCGACTCCACGGTTCGGGCCCTGGCCGAGGCCTGGCAGCTGGTCCAGCAGCAGCGCACCGTCTACCAGCCCCGGTTGCTCTCGATGCCCGACCACTACGCGACCGCCCTGTGGCTGCACGCGGTGGACGCCGACCCGGCGGGCGACCTGCTGCTGCCGCTGGCCCCCGCGCCGCTCGGCGTCACCGCGCACCGGGCCTATCCGGCCGGCGAGCTGCTCGCACTGCTCGACCGCTCCGCACCGCGCGTCACCGCGGTGGCCTGAACCCTCCTGACGGACCATCGACGGGCCACCCGACCGAGTCATGGTCGGGTGGCCCAGGTGCGCGCGTACCACGATCGGACCCATCTGAACGGGTGATCTCTGGACTGTAGTTGTGGCGCGAGTCACCGAAAGGGCTGCGCGACGGGGCTTGTGCGCGGACACTGGAGGCAGCGTGGCAGGACCACCTGTCCTACCCACAGAAGCGCTGGTTCACACCTGCGTTCCGCTGCGGGGGGCGTGAAGCGTGAGTAGTGAAACGAGGTACCACGATGTGCCAGCACCGACCCGAGTGCCCGTCGGCCGATTCCCCTGACCGTGAGGCGGCGGTTCCCGTCGCCCGCCACCCCGAGCAGGGCTGGAGCCTGCTCTGCAACGGAGTGCTCCTCTTCGAGGACACCGGCGAGCTGCTGCCGGACGGCCGGGTGATCGCGCCGCGCCGCGCGCTGCTGGTCGCCGCCTGATCCCGACGCAGCGCCACCGGAACGGCGAAGTGCCCTGCGGCGGCTGCCGCAGGGCACTTCGTCACCGGGCGTCAGGCCCGGTGCGGGTCACTCAGACGCCGTACTCGTCGAGCGGCGGGCAGGAGCAGACCAGGTTGCGGTCGCCGTAGGCGCCGTCGATCCGGCTCACCGGCGGCCAGTACTTGTCCGCCGGGTTGACGCCCGCCGGGAAGACGGCCTCCTGGCGGGAGTAGCCGTGCTTCCAGTCGCCCGCCAGGTTGGCGGCGGTGTGCGGGGCGTTGCGCAGCGGGTTGTCGTCCGCGGCCCACTCGCCGGAACCAACCTTGTCGATCTCCGCACGGATCTCGATCATCGCCTCGCAGAAGCGGTCGATCTCGTGCAGGTCCTCCGACTCGGTGGGCTCGATCATCAGCGTGCCGGCCACCGGGAAGGACATGGTCGGGGCGTGGAAGCCGTAGTCGATCAGGCGCTTGGCGATGTCGTCCACGGTCACCCCCGTCTCCTTGGTGAGCGGGCGCAGGTCGATGATGCACTCGTGCGCCACCAGGCCGCCCGGGCCGGTGTAGAGCACCGGGAAGTGCGGGGCCAGCCGCTTGGCGATGTAGTTGGCGTTGAGCACGGCCACCTGGGTGGCGCGCTTGAGGCCCTCGCCGCCCATCAGCCGGACGTACGCCCAGGAGATCGGCAGGATCGCGGCCGAACCCCACGGCGCGGCCGAGATCGGGCCGACACCGGTGGCCGGGCCGGCCTCGCTCTGCAGCGGGTGGTTGGGCAGGTACGGCGCCAGGTGGGCGCGCACCGCAACCGGGCCGACGCCCGGGCCGCCACCGCCGTGCGGGATGCAGAAGGTCTTGTGCAGGTTGAGGTGCGACACGTCGGCACCGAACTTGCCGGGCTTGGCGAGGCCGACCAGCGCGTTGAGGTTGGCGCCGTCGACGTAGACCTGGCCGCCGGCCTCGTGCACCAGACCGCAGATCTCGGTGATCTGGGTCTCGTAGACGCCGTGGGTGGACGGGTAGGTGACCATCAGCACGGCGAGCTGGTCGCGGTGCTGGGCGATCTTGGCCTTGAGGTCCTCCACGTCCACGTCACCGTCGGCCATGGTCTTCACCACGACGACGCGCATGCCGGCCATCACCGCGGAGGCGGCGTTGGTGCCGTGCGCCGACGACGGGATCAGGCAGACGTCGCGCTGGGCGTCGCCGTTGGCCAGGTGGTAGGCGCGCACCGCGAGGAGGCCGGCGAACTCGCCCTGCGAGCCGGCGTTCGGCTGGATCGACACGGCGTCGTAGCCGGTGACCTCGACCAGCTGCTGCTCCAGCTGGCGGATCAGGGTCAGGTAGCCCTCGGCCTGCTCGATCGGCGCGAACGGGTGCAGCTGACCGAACTCCGGCCAGGTGACCGCCTCCATCTCGGTGGTGGCGTTGAGCTTCATGGTGCACGAGCCCAGCGGGATCATGCCGCGGTCCAGTGCGTAGTCCCGGTGCGAGAGGCGGCGCAGGTAGCGCAGCATCGCGGTCTCCGAGCGGTGGCTGTGGAAGACCGGGTGGGTGAGGTACTCGTCGGTGCGCAGCAGCGCGGCCGGCAGCGTGTCGGCGGCCTCGGCCACCTCGGCGCCGACCACCCCGAAGGCGGTCCAGACGGTCTGCAGGTGCTCGCGGGTGGTGGTCTCGTCGCAGGAGGTCGAGACGGTGTCCGCGTCGGCCTGGTAGAGGTTGACGCCCTGGGCACGGGCGGCGGCGACCACCTCGGCGGCCCGGCCCGGCACCTTGGCGGTGACGGTGTCGAAGAACGCGCCGTGCGCGAGCTCGACCCCGCCCGCCCGCAGGCCCTCGGCCAGCGCGGCGGCGTAGCGGTGGGTGCGGCGGGCGATGTCGGCCAGGCCGTCCGGACCGTGGTAGACGGCGTACATCGACGCCATCACGGCGAGCAGCACCTGGGCGGTGCAGATGTTGCTGGTGGCCTTCTCGCGGCGGATGTGCTGCTCGCGGGTCTGCAGCGCCAGCCGGTAGGCGCGGTGGCCGTCGGCGTCCACCGAGACGCCAACCAGGCGGCCGGGCAGCGAGCGGGCGTACTCGGCGCGGACCGAGAGGTAGCCGGCGTGCGGGCCGCCGAAGCCCATCGGCACGCCGAAGCGCTGCGAGGTGCCGCAGGCGATGTCGGCGCCCAGCTCGCCCGGCGACTTGAGCAGGGTCAGCGCCAGCAGGTCGGCGGCGACCGCGACGATCGCGCCCAGGCCGTGTGCCTGCTCGATCACCGGGGCGAGGTCGCGCACCGCGCCGGAGGCGCCCGGGTACTGGAGCAGCACGCCGAAGACGCCGCGCTCGGCGATCTCGGCCGGGATGCCGGCGGACAGGTCGGCGACGACCACCTCGACGCCGGTCGGCACCGCGCGGGTCCGGATCACGGCGAGGGTCTGCGGCAGGGTGTCCGCGTCGACCAGGAAGACGCCGCCCTTGACCTTGGTGACCCGGCGGGCCAGCGCCATCGCCTCGGCCGCCGCGGTGCCCTCGTCCAGCAGCGACGAGCCCGAGGTGGGCAGGCCGGTCAGGTCGGAGACCAGGGTCTGGAAGTTGAGCAGGGCCTCCAGGCGGCCCTGCGAGATCTCGGGCTGGTACGGCGTGTAGGCGGTGTACCAGGCCGGGTTCTCCATGACGTTGCGCAGGATCACCGGCGGGGTGAACGTGCCGTAGTACCCGAGCCCGATCATCGAGGTGAGCACCTGGTTGCGCCCGGCCAGCTCGCGCAGCTCGGCCAGCACCTGGGCCTCGGTGCGGCCGGCCGGCAGGTCGAGCGCGGTGATGCTGCGGATCGCCTCGGGGACGGCCGCGGTGGAGAGTTCGGCCAGCGAGCCGAAGCCCACCTGGGCGAGCATCTTCTCCTGGGCGGCGGCGTCAGGGCCGATGTGGCGCGACTGGAACGGGCTGGCCGCCTCGAGGTCGGCGAGCGTCGCGTGGGGGGTGCGACCGGCGGTCGGCTGGTCAGTCATGGTGGTCGAGGCCTCCTGGTCACGGACCGGCGGGGGCACGCAGCCACGACCCTCGCCGCCTGGGGAACGGTGCGGCCGTGGCGGACGAGCCCGACAGGCCTCCCCCTCTGTCATCGGGACCTGAGAGCTTCGCCCGCGCGGGGCCGGGGCCCCGCCGGCTTGCACCGTCGGTGAGGGTGGCCACCCCCGGTTCCCTCACCGGCGGCCCTGCCCTGCTTTCCAGAGTGACCTATTCCACACGGTACGGATGCCTGAGAGATTCCGGGGAGGGTTTGCTCCTTCGGCGCTCCGGACTGTTCGAAATCGCTGGGAATCGAAGGCCGGAGACTCTCCCGTGCGGGTTCGGCGGTCGCGTTCAGGGTACCAGCGGCGGTCTTCGCCAACACCGGCCAGGTGATCGATCGCACTCCCCCACCTGGGCGATCGCCGGCTCGGACGGCCGCACTCGGCTGGCCGCCGCTCGCTTTGTGGCTTTTGGTGTGAATCGACAGCGGTACCACCAAGAGAGGAACAGCGTGCAGACCGATATCGATCCACGAGACCTGATCGGCCACAAGGCCGTGGACCGCAATGGCGACAAGATCGGCACGGTGGACGAGGTCTACCTCGACGACGCGACCGGCGAGCCGGAATGGGCGGCCGTGCGTACCGGGATCTTTGGCCGGGACGCCTTCGTGCCGCTGACCACCAGCGAGTTCTCGGGAGAGGAACTGCGGGTGCCGTACGACCGGTCACTGATCAAGGAGTCGCCGGACTTCGGGGTCGGGCAGCACCTCTCCCCGGCCCAGGAGCTGCAGCTCTACCGCTACTACGGGCTGGACGCCCCCACCGGGGACCGGACCGCCGCCCCCGCTCGCCCGGGCCAGGGCACCGCCGGCGGTCGGGCGGGCGACCTGGACTTCGGAGTGAGCGCACCCGCGGCGCCCGCCACCGGCCATCCGATGACCACCGCGCCCACCACCGGCCGGCAGCGGTCGGCCGAGCCGACGATCGGCCTGGACAAGCCGGTTGAGCCGGCCCCCGTCCCGACCGAGCCCGCTCCGGGCCGGCCGCAGACCACCGCGCCGAGCCAGGGCGCCCCCCGGCCGGCCGGTCCGATCGAGCTGACCCTGCGCGAGGAGCGCCTGGAGATCACCAACGAGTGGCACGTGCTCGGCACCGCCCGGATGCGCAAGTACGTGGTGACCGAGCCGGTGGAGCGCCGGGTGCAGGTGACCAGGGAGCGGGTCCGGGTGGAGCGGGTGCCGGTGACGGACGAGGAGCGGGCGGAGCTGTCGGCGCAGGACATCGCCGAGGCCGTCGAGGAGGTGACGCTGCGCGCGGAGCGACCCGTGCTGCGCAAGTACGTGGCATCGCTGGAGCGGGTGCGCCTGGTGGTGGAGCGCTTCACCGAGGAGCAGGTGATCAAGGACGAGTTGCGCCGGGAGCGCGTGGAGATCCACGACAGCAGCACCTCGGCAGCGCCGGTCGACAGTCGCCGCTGAGCCGGGTCGGCCACCACGGCCCGAGCCGCGCCCGGTCCGGACCGGGCGCGGCTCGGGCGGGCGGGCGGGCCCGTTCGAGTCCGGGCGGCTCGGCCCTCTTCGGTCCCCTTCAGGACGGTTCAGACCGTTTCCGGCCGTTTCAGGCCGTTTCAGGACCCCGAGATGCCAGTATCACGAAGCTTCAGCACTAGATATTTGACAAACTGAAGCACTTCTCGGATGGTTACTTCAGTCGATTAACTGTCGCGTGTCTGAAGCAGTCCTCCGGGCTGCCAGGGCACCCGTCTGAAGGAGCCCTTCCGTGAGTGAGGCCGCCCAGCCCGCCGCCACGGCCGTGAAACCGAGCAGTGCCCGGGTGCTGCCCGCGCTGGTGCTGGCAATGCTGGCGTACAGCGTGATCCAGACAGCGGTGGTGCCGATCCTGCCGTCGCTGGCCAAGGAGCTGAACGTTTCCGGCTCCGACATCACCTGGCTGATGACCGCCAACCTGCTCTCCGCCGCCGTGCTCACCCCGCTGCTCGGCCGCTTCGGCGACCTGCGCGGCCGCAAGCCGATGTTGCTGATCTCGCTGGCCGGCCTGGTGCTCGGCTCCGGCCTGGCGGTGGCCACCCACTCGTTCTCGCTCCTGGTGGTGGCCCGCGTGCTGCAGGGCGCCGGCGGTGGCGTGCTGCCGCTGGCGATCAGCATCGTCCGCGACGAACTGCCGCGCGAGAAGGTCACCGGTGGCGTCGCCGCGATCAGCGCCTCGATGGGGGTCGGCTCCGGTCTCGGCCTGGTCGCCACCGGTCTGCTGCTGGAGCACTGGGATTACAAGTCCATCTTCTGGATGGGCCTGATCGCCGGCCTGGTCGCCGTGCTGCTGGTGATGCTGCAGGTGCCCAAGGACCCGGTGGTGGACCGCGCCGGCGGCGCCGACCCGCTGGGCGCGCTCGCCCTGGCCGGCTGGCTCTCCGCGCTGCTGATCGCCGTCAGCCGCGGCAACGAGTGGGGCTGGACCTCCACCAAGACCCTGGGCCTGTTCGCCGTCGCCGCCGTCGTCGCCCTGGTCTGGGGCGTCATCGAGGTCAAGGTCGCGCACCCGCTGGTGGACATGAAGATGATGGCCCGCCCGGCCGTCGCCTTCACCAACGTGGCCGGCCTGCTGATCGGCTTCGGGATGTACGGCTCGTTCCTGGTGATCAGCAACTTCACCCAGACCCCGGCCAAGCTGGCGCACTACGGCTTCACCGCCACCGTGCTGCACGCGGGCGTGCTGCTGCTGCCCTCCGCGCTCGGCTCGATGGTGGCCGCTCCGCTGGGTGCCATGCTGATCGCCCGCAGCGGCCCGCGCCTGCCGCTGGTCCTCGGCGGCCTCTTCGGTGCCGTCTCGATGGGCTACCTGGCGCTGCGCCACAGCGCCGAGGGTGACATCTACTTCGCCTCCGGCCTCTTCGGTCTCGGCGTCGGCATGGCGTACGCGGCGATGCCCGCCTACATCAACGGCGCCGTGCCGGCCGAGCAGAGCGGCATCGCCAACGGCATGAACGCGGTGCTGCGCACCGTCGGTGGCGCCGTCGGCACTGCAGTGATGGGCGCCATCCTGACCGGGGACAGCATCAAGTTCCCGCCGCAGATCGCCAAGCTGATCCCGATGCAGATCCCGACCCTGGACGCCTACAAGCACGCCTTCTGGGTCGCCGGCGTGCTCTGCCTGGTCGCCGCCGTGGTGCCGTTCGCGATCCGCACCGTCCGGCCGAGCCGGCCGGTGGCCGACTCCCGGACCGCAGTGGCCGAGCAGCCCACCAAGACCGGCGCCTGACGAGGTCGCCGTAGCCGGGGCCGCCCAGGGATCGGCCGCCCCGGCACCCGCCGAGCCCCCGTCCGGATCCATCCCGGACGGGGGCTCACGGCTGTTCCAGCGCTCCGCGCGGGCGCAGCGGCAGCGGCTCGGCGGGTGTCAGCGCCGCGTCGTCGATCCGGAAGGTGCGCACCCGGCCGGGCGGTGAGTCCGGGGTCTCGAAGCGCACCGTCACCCGGCCGACCCCGCTGCCCTGCACCCAGCCGCGCCCGTGCTCCGCGTGCACCACGTCCTGCCCGGGCAGCCAGACCTGCTCCCGGAACGGCTGCCCGGCCGCGGCGGTCGGCGGCGCCTGGGCGACCGGCTCGTCCGGCCCGTCGCCGCCCTCCCCCTCTCCCTCCTGCTCGGCGAGCTCGGCGGCGGCCTGGGCGAAGAGGTCCTCCTGGGTGTACTCGGCGAGCTGGGAGACGCCCACCCCCAGCAACCGGATGCCACCGGACAGGCTCACCTGCTCGGCCAGCCGGCGGGCGGTGGTCGCGATCACCCGGGCGTCGTCGGTCGGCCCGGGCAGCGTCTCGGAACGGGTCAGGGTGGAGAAGTCGAACCGGCGCACCTTGATCACCACGGTGCGCCCGGACCGCCCGGCCGCCTTCAGCCGGCGCACGCAGCGGGCGGCCAGCCGGTCCAGCTCGAAGAGCACCTGATCGCGCTCCATCAGGTCGACCTCGTAGGTGTCCTCCACCGAGACCGACTTGGCGTCCCGGTCCGGCACCACCGCGCGACCGTCCAGCCCCTTGGCCATCAGCGAGACCCCGCTGCCGTGCGCGCGCCCGAGCAGCCGGACCATCTCCTCCTCCGACTGCTCGGCCACCTCGGCGACCGTCAGCAGCCCGGCCCGGCGCAGCGCCTGTTCGGTCGCCGGGCCCACCCCCGGCAGCGCCCGCACCGGCAGCGGGCCGAGCACCGCCCGCTCCTGCCCCGGCGTCACCAGCACCAGGCCGTTGGGTTTGGCCTGCTCCGAGCCGATCTTCGCCATCAGCTTGGAGGAAGCCGCGCCGACCGAGGCCGTCAGTCCGGTGGCTCGCTCGATGTCGGCGCGCAGGTCCTCGGCGATCGCCCGGATCAGCTCGGCGCCCCCGTCCAGGGTCGCCTCGGCCAGCGCCGGACCGTACGGCCCGGCCGCCAGGTCGACATAGGCCTCGTCCACGCTCAACTGCTCGACCAGCGGGGACAGCTCGCGCACCATCGCCATCACCTGCTCGCTGATGTCCCGGTAGGCGACGAACCGGGGCCAGAGGTAGGCGCCGTTGGGGCAGAGCCGACGGGCCACCGCCGTGGCCATCGCCGACCGCACCCCGAAGACCCTGGCCTCGTAGGAGCAGGTGGAGACCACACCGCGCTGGCCGAGCCCGCCGACGATCACCGGCTTGCCGCGCAGGCTCGGCTTGGCCACCTGCTCCACCGACGCGAAGAAGGCGTCCATGTCGAGGTGCAGGATGCTCGGCAGGGTGCGCACACCATCGATGATCGCGCACGGGTACGACAACCGGGGTCAGCGCCGGGCGGAGGCGTCCGCGAGGGCCCGGGCCACGCCCGGGTCGGTCGGCCCGAGCAGCGCCGGGTCGGGCGTGAAGGCCGCGTTGAACAGCGCCTTCACGGCGCCCGGCAGTTCCCGCACCGATCCGGAGTACCAGGTCAGGTCGTGCGGCTCCGGCGCCCCGACCGCGTAGGCGTCCATCCCGGCCGCCTGGCAGAGCGCCAGCGCCCGGCGCATGTGGTAGTCGGTGCTGACCAGCACCGCGTGGTCCACGCCGAAGATCCGCTTGGCCCGGGCGCAGGAGTCCCAGGTGTTGAAGCCGGCGTAGTCGCGCACCACCCGGACCGCCGGCACCCCGTGGTCCACCAGGTAGTGGTACATGGCGCCCGGCTCGTTGTAGTCGGAACGGCCGTTGTCGCCGGTCACCAGGATCGCCTGCACCTTGTGCGTCCGGTACAGCTCCAGTGCGGCGTCCAGCCGGTGCGCGAGGTAGGCCGAGGGCTCGTCGCCGACCACCTGGGCGCCGAAGACCACGGCCACCGGCTCGGCCGGCACGTCGGCGACGGTGCGGATCCGCGAGCTCTGGGTGAGGAACTCCCAGCCGCTGGGCACCAGTGCCAGCAGGCAGGCGACCACCAGCGCCTGGAACAGCCTCCGCTGCCGCCGCCGCCCGCGCAGCCACGTGGCACCCCGCATGATCCCCCCTCGGCCGGACCACCGTGATCCGTCGTCAGGAGCGGACGACCACCGACGCCCGCGCGGTTCCGCCCGACGGCCGCGGGGTGTGACCGGCCGTCAGACCGCGCGGTTGCGGCGGCGGGCCAGTTCGTCGCCCGGGTCCTGCCCGAGCAGGGTCTCCCCGGTGTCGGTGCGCTCGGCGTGCAGCCGCCCGAGGGTCACCTCCAGCTCCTGCCAGACCGCGCCGACGGCGATTCCGAAGACGCCCTGGCCGCCCTTCAGCAGATCGACCACCTGCTGCGGCGAGGTGCACTCGTAGACCGTGGCGCCGTCGCACATCAGGGTCAGCCCCGCCAGCTCGCCGAGTCCGGTGGACTGCAGGTGGCTGATGGCGACCCGGATGTTCTGCAACGAGACGCCGGCGTCCAGCAGCCGCTTGACGATCTTCAGCACCAGGACGTCGCGGAAGCTGTAGAGCCGCTGCGCGCCAGCCGGGTAGGCGGTGCGGACGCTCGGTTCCAGCAGGCCGGTGCGCGCCCAGTAGTCCAGCTGGCGGTAGGTGATGCCGGCCGCGGCGCAGGCGGTCGGACCGCGGTAGCCGAGGAGGTCGGAGGAGGGGCCGATCCGCTCGATCGCGGGCTGCCCGGCCTGGACCGCCGGGAAGCGGCCGACCCGGGGCAGCTCGGCCAGCGTCTCGCCGGCCTGGGTGGGGAACGGCCTTCCGCCCAGCCCCCGGCGCTCACGGGGCAGATGGAGGGCGCACGGGCCCGTCACGGCCGCCTCATCGCCGCTGCTGCTCATGCCAACCTCCGTCCATCGGTGCTCCGGCGTCGGGATCGGGGCACGCCCCGGCTGCCATCCATGACGGTAGGCAGTGGCCCGAGACGCGTCAACGATCGCCACGCCGAACCGGCGAAGCGACATCACTCACACGAGTGGTTTCGCGTGCCCCTAGTTTGGGTAGGACCGAACGCTTTGGCAAAACAGCTGATCGACTGCGGATCGAACACGACCGGAGTGCGGGCGGAACGGCCGATCCGACGTCTGGGACCGGGCTACCGGCGGTCCCGTCGCTCAGCCACGGGCTCCTGAGCCACCGGGGGAGAGCTGCTGCCACCGCGGGAAGGGCTACTGGGCGTTGCCGCCGAAGTCCTCCGGCGAGACCTGGTCGAGGAACTCGCGGAACTTCTCGACCTCGTCCTCCTGCTCGTCCGGAATCGCGATCCCCGCCTCAGCGAGCACCTCCTCGGCGCCGAAGATCGGCGTGCCGGTGCGCAGTGCCAGGGCTATGGCGTCCGACGGACGGGCGCTCACCTCGACCCCGCCGGTGAAGACCAGCTCCGCGTAGAAGACGCCCTCGCGCAGGTCGGTGATCCGCACCTGGGTGAGCTGCTGGCCGAGCGCGTCCAGCACGTCCTTGAAGAGGTCGTGCGTCAGCGGGCGCACCGGAGTCATGCCCTGCTGGGCGAAGGCGATCGCGGTCGCCTCGCCAGGGCCGATCCAGATCGGCAGGTACCGGTCGCCCCCCACTTCGCGCAGCAGGACGATCGGCTGGTTGGAGGGCATCTCCACCCGGACACCCACGACGTCGAGCTCATTCACAAGGCAACCCTATGACCCTGGGGCGAGATAGGAAAGCGCGGCCGGGCCCGACCGGGCCACTACCGGCCCCGGCCGCGGAGCCCGGCCTGCACCATCGTGGCGTGCAGCCGCACCGCCAGGGTGGCCAGTTCGCGGGCGGTGGCCTCGGCGTGCGCCCGGGTCTGCGGGTTGCGGTGCCGGCGCAGCGGGGCGACCACCTGGTCCACCAGAGCGATCTCCCGCTCGGCCGCGGCCTTCACCTGGCGCAGGTGGCGCGGTTCCAGGCCGAACCGGCCGAGCTCGGCGACCAGCCGGGCGATCTGCAGGGTGTCCGCGTCGTAGCCGCCGTCCGGACCGGGCCCCACCAGGCCGTAGGACTCCCACTCGGCGAGCTCGCCCTCCTCGGCCCCGGCCGCGGCCAGCAGCTCGGCGCGGCCGAGCCGGACGCCGCCGACGGGTGCCTCCAGCTCCCGGGCGGCCTCCTCGCGGGGGCCGGGCCGGGCGTCGGTGCCGGGTAGCGCAGGCGGGGTCTCGCCGCGTTCGATGGCGTCCAGGTGGTCCCGGATCACCCGCAGCGGCAGGTAGTGGTCGCGCTGCATCCGCAGCACGTAGGCCAGCCGCTCCACGTCGGTCGGACCGAACTTGCGGTAGCCGGAGGGGGTGCGCTGCGGCTCGACCAGCCCCTCCGCCTCCAGGAAACGGATCTTGGAGATGGTGACCTCGGGGAAGTCCTCGCGCAGGAAGGCGAGCACGGCGCCGATGCTGAGCAGCTCCGTGCCGCGACGCTCGCCGCCACGCGGTTGCACGGCCCCGGGACGGCGCGGGGATGTCACGGTCTGGTTCGAGGTCATTCGCGCTCTCCTGCCGACGTCGTGTGCGACCCCCGCCTGCCCGTGCCCGTCCCTGCCCGTCCGTGCCCGAAAAGGACGCCCCGCCGAAGACCCCGGGCCGGCCGTGCGGCCGACCCGGTGGTGCCGGCTCAGTAGTGCTGCGGTCCGGCGAAGAACACCAGCCGGTACTTGCCGATCTGCACCTCGTCGCCGTTGTTCAGCGCGACCTCGTCGATCGCCTCCCGGTTGACGTACGTCCCGTTCAGGCTGCCCACGTCGGCGACCGAGAAGCCGCCGCCGGGCTGCCGGCGGAACTCGACGTGCCGGCGCGACACCGTGACGTCGTCCAGGAAGATGTCGCCCTGCGGGTGGCGCCCGGCCGTGGTGACATCGGCGTCCAGCAGGAACCGGCTACCGGAGTTGGGCCCGCGAAGCACGATGAGCAGCGCCGAGCCCGGGGGCAGTGCGTCGATCGCGGCCAGCATCTCGGGTGACAGCGCGGGGGTGGCGCCGGTGCTGGTGGCGTTCGGGTCGTAGGACTCCAGGCCGGAGATCGAGATGGTCGAGGTGGTCTCGACCGAGCTCTCCGGTCCGGCGGCCCGCAGCGGAGTCCCGCAGTTGTTGCAGAACCGCGCGGAACCCGGGTTGTGGTTGCCGCAGCGCTGGCAGACGATCTGGCCGGTCATGTTCGCAGCCTCCTGGCGCGGCACTCCCCCGGGGACGTGCCCGGCGTAGGAATCCGAGCCAAACCCTCCACCGGAGGTTGAGGGTCCTGCCGGGAAACCTATGCGCGGCGAACCCGAGGGGTCAACCGACGCGCCGTAGCCGCCGTCACGGAAAAGCGGCCGGTCACCGACCGGCTGGTAGCCGTCCTGCGGCGCCGGGCGCATGCCGGGCAGCTGGCCGCTCTCGTCCTCCCGGCGGTGACGCGCGGTAGGCGCCTCCGCCGCGGCAGCGCGGCGGTTGTTGCGGCCGAACAGCTTCGAGAAGAAACTCACGGGCGAATCCCCTTGCGTGAAACAGACCCGCCCGCGGGGCAGGGTGAGAAGCTCGGACTAGCCGCCGATCCGGCCGCCGGCCGGTGCAACGACAACAGTGGTACTGCACAGTGTGGCCGACGGCGTTCGCGGCCGGTGCACCGGGGCCCACTCAACCACGCAGGTGAGGGGTGGTGCAGCCGACGGACCGTCAGCGCAGGTCTTTGCGAGGAGCGCGGGCGGCCCGTCACTTCGCCGCCGGCTTGGCGAACTGCTGCGGAGTCGGCACCACGATCGCGTCCACCGTCACTTTCTGCTGCTCCGAGATGTTCGTGGCCACCTGCTCCTTCTCCAACGTACGGACGATGCCGCCCGGAATGTTCAGGGCAGGCGTCAGATCCTGCGGGTTGCCGATCACCGTGAACCGGTAGGGCTGTGGCACGGCCTTGCCGTCGATCTGCACGCCGCCGGACGGCGCGTCGGTGAAGTAGGTGTGGGCCACCACGCGGACATCGTTGATCTGAATCGCCTCCGCCCCCGCCGCTCGGAGTTCCTGCAGGGTGTCCAGCAGCATATCCGCCTTGACCTGCCCCTGGGGGTCATCGACCGTCAGTACGATCCCCGGACCGGTCGCCTTGACCGTACCGGCCAGCACGCCGAGCTCCAACGCCTTCTGCCGGGTCTGCTCCTGGGCCTCCTTGGCCTGGTTGGAACTGGTCTGCAGCTGGGTCAGGGACTGGTCCAGCTGCGACTTCTCCTGTTGGAGACGCTGCTGGCGGCTGTCCAGTTCGTCGAGGATGCGGACCAGGTCCTCCTGGCGGGCACCGCGCAGGGCGCTGTGGTCGTTGGTCGAGCGGACCTGGATCGCCAGGCCCAGACCGAGCGCGAAGAGCAGCAGGGCGACCACCAGCTGGCCCCGGGAGACGCGGGGCGGCCAGAGAGCGTTGCGCAGGCGCTTGCGGCCGTCAGAGGGGGCGTCAGGGGCTGCTGCCGGGGCCTGGGAGTGCTCCGCGGACGGCTGGGGGTCGGGAGTGGACTCCGGGGCGGCGTCCGATTCGGTGGGCCCGGGGGCGGCAGCAGGAACGGGGGCGGGCTCTGGGGCAGGGGCGGGGATGGGAACGGTGTCGGGCTCGGGCCCGGCAGCACGGGCCGGGTCGGGCTCGGAGGCAGGTGCGGGGACAGGAGCGGGGGCGGGCTCCGGAGCCGGCTCGGCCGTCTGCTCCGGCGCGGGCTGCTCCTGGGGCTGCCGGCCGTGCGGGTCCGCGACGTCCTGGTTGCTCACTTCGCGCCCGCCCTACGCCCGGAACACGTGGCGCCGGATGGCCGCCGCGTTCGAGAAGATCCGGATGCCGAGCACCACGACCACGCCGGTGGACAGCTGCGAGCCGACGCCCAGCTGGTCACCGAGGAACACGATCAGCGCCGCCACCACCACGTTGGACAGGAAGGAGACCACGAAGACCTTGTCGTCGAAGATCCCGTCGAGCATCGCCCTGACTCCGCCGAAGACCGCGTCCAACGCGGCCACCACGGCGATCGGCAGGTACGGCACGACGGCCGCCGGCACCGACGGCTGCACGAAGAGCCCGATGACGACGCCGGCCACCAGGCCCAGTACGGCGATCACGGCTTGGGAACTCCTGTCGTAGAGGACGTGGAAGGCGTGGACGGCGTGGCGGGGCTGCCGGAACCGGGACCGGTCGCGCCGGAGCCGGCTGCACCGGGGCCCGGGCCGGGCGCGCCCGACGGGCTGGGGCTCGGCGGCTCGGGCACCGCCAGCCGCAACGTGAAGCCCACCGCGGCGGGCAGGTCCAACGCGTGCTGGCCGCTGACGGTCGCCTTGATGCCGACGTTGTCCTGCAGGAGCCTCAGGTAGTGGCCGCCCATGCTGTCCTGGAAGGCACCCGGCAGCCGCTTCTCGTCCCCGACGGCGAGCAGCGTGTACGGCGGCACCAGCGGCCGGTTGTCGACCAGGATCGCATCACCGGCGGCACGGATCGGCGACAGCGCGGTCAGCCGCTGCCCGTTGATCGCGATCGCCTCCGCCCCCGCTTCCCAGAGCCCGTTGACGATCAGTTGCAGGTCCCGGTCGCGCAGCCGCCCACCGCCGAAACCGCCCGAGGTGCGCGGGTCCGTGCCACCGCCGGAGGCGCTGTCGGACGCGTCGGATATCACCAGCTTCACCCCGGGACCGGTCACCGCCCCGGTCCCCACGGTGCCGTTGAGGGTGTCCAGTCCGGTGGCCCCGCCGCTCTCGCTCAGCGCCCGCCGCTGCTGCTGCTCGACCTGGGTGCGGGCCGCCTCGACGTCGCGCTGAAGCCTGTCCGCCGCGGCGGTGGCATCCGTGACCCGCTTGACCAGTGCGTCCTTCTCCTTCGCCAGCGCCGGCTCGGACTCGTGGGCGTTCACCCCACTGACCGTCACCACCACGGCGGCCAGCGCCAGTCCGAGCGCCAGCACCAGTTTGCCGCGGGTGGTGGTGGGCAGTCGTCGCCGGCCCTCCTCGCCCCGCGCCCGGGCCGCCGCGGCGTAGCCCTCGTCGAGGCTCTGGTCCATCACCGTGGTCAGCAGCGTCATCGAAGCATCGGGACGGGCGTAACGGCCGTTCCGCCCCTTCGGTGATCGCGTCGCTGGCATGCGGGACATCGTCGCACGGCAGCGCGCCGCCGGGCGAACAGCCCCCGTGGCAGGGGTCCGTGCACCCGGCGGCGCGCCCGTCGCGCGGTGTCCGCGCCGTCAGCGCCCGGCGCCGTCGACCACCGCCGCCCACTCGTCGAGGAGTGCGTGGGTGGCCTCGTCGTCCGGCCCCTCGGCCCAGAGGTGGGTGACCGCCTCCGCCGGGTCGGGCAGCACCAGGGTCCACCGGCCGTCGGGCTCGACGACCCGCACGCCGTCCGTGGTGTCCAGGGTGCGGTTGTCAGCCGCCTCGACCACCGCGCGCATCACCTGGCCCTTGGCCGCCCACGGGGTCGCGATGTCCCGCCGCTGCATGTGGGCCTGCGGGATCCGGGCATCGATCTGGCTGAGCGTCAGCTGGGTGCGGGCCACCAGGCCGACCAGCCGGACGAACGCCGCCGCGCCGTCCAGTACGCCGCTGAACTCCGGCACCACGTAGCCGCCGCGCCCGTCGCCGCCGAAGACGGTGCCATCGGCGGCCGCCGCCTTGGCCAGGTCGTCCGGCGAGGTACTGGTCCAGCGCACCTGGGTGCCGTGGTAGGCCGCGACCTGCTCGGCGATCCGGGTGGTGGTCACCGGCAGCGCGACCTGCCCGGTGCGCCGCTCCGCGGCGACCAGGTCGAGCAGCACCAGCAGCGCCCGGTCGTCCTCGATGACCCGGCCCAACTCGTCGACGAACGACACCCGCTCGCCCACGGTGTCGAACCGCACCCCGAAGGCCGCCCGTGACGAGGAGACCAGTGCGCCCAGCCGGGCCAGCCCCGCACGGCGTTCCTCGGCGTCCTCGGTCGGCCGGGCTTCGTCCAGGCCGCTGTTGACGCTCAGCGCCTCCACCCCCAGCCGGCCGAGGATGCTCGGCAGCACCAGACCGGCGCTGCCGTGCGCGGTGTCGACCACGACCTTGAGGCCGGCCTCCTGCACCCCGCGGGTGTCGATGGCCCGCAGCAGGCTGCCCGCATAGGAGTCGAAGATGCTGGACGGGAAGGTGAGGTCACCGATCTCACCCGGGAACGCCCGGCGGAACTCCTGGCGGGCGTAGACCCGGTCGAGCTTGCGCTGCCCGGCCTGGGAGAGGTCGGCGCCGCGCTCGTCGAAGAAGAGGATGTCCAGCGAGTCCGGCACGCCCGGCGTGGTCCGCAGGAAGATCCCGCCCGCGCTGCCCCGGGCCGTGTGCACCCGGGCCACCGGCAGCGGCACGTTCTCCAGGTCCCGGACGTCGATCGCGCTGGTCTGCAGCGCCGAGATCATCGCCCGTTTGAGCGCACGGGCACCGCGCGAGTGGTCACGCGCGATGGTGACGGTGGCGCCCTTCTTCAACGTGGTCGCATAGGCGCCGGCCAGCCGGACCGCCAGCTCCGGGGTGATCTCCACATTGAGGATGCCGGAGACCCCCCGGGCGCCGAACAGGTGCTCCTGCCCGCGCGACTCCCAGATCACCGAGGTGTTGACGAAGGCGCCGGCCTCGACGGTCTTGAACGGGTAGACCCGGACGGCGCCGGAGATGATCGACTCCTCGCCGATCAGGCACTCGTCGCCGATCACCGCGCCCTCTTCGATCCGGGCCGCGCGCATCACATCGGTGTTCTTGCCGACCACGCAGCCGCGCAGGTTGGTCTGCGGCCCGACGTAGACGTTGTCGTGGATCACCGCCTTGTGCAGGAAGGCACCGCGCTTGACGACCACGTTGCTGCCCAGCACGGTGTGCTCGCGTAGCTCCACGCCGGCCTCGACCTTGGCGTAGTCGCCGATGTAGAGCGGGCCGCGCAGGATCGCCTCCGCATCCACCTCGGCGCCCTCGGCCATCCAGACGCCCGGGGAGATCTCGAAGCCGTCCAGCTCGACGTCGACCTTGCCCTCCAGCACGTCGGCCTGGGCCTTGCCGTAGCTCTCGTGGGTGCCCACGTCCTCCCAGTAGCCCTCGGCGACGTAGCCGTAGACCGGCTTGCCCTCCTTGAGCAGTTGCGGGAAGACGTCGCTCGACCAGTCCACCGGGGTGCCGGCCGCGACGTAGTCGAAGACCTCCGGCTCCATCACGTAGATGCCGGTGTTCACGGTGTCGGAGAAGACCTGACCCCACGTCGGCTTCTCCAGGAAGCGCTCCACCCGCCCCTCGTCGTCGACGATGGTGATTCCGAATTCCAGTGGATTGGGAACGCGGGTCAGACAGACCGTCACCAGGGCGCCCTTGCTCCGGTGAAAGGCGATCAGCTCAGTGAGATCGAAATCCGTCAGGGCGTCTCCGGAGATCACCAGAAAGGAGTCGTCACGGAGTGCGTCCTCGGCGTTCTTGACACTGCCGGCGGTACCGAGCGGAACCTCCTCGTTCGCATAGCTGAGGTTCATGCCGAGCTCCTCGCCATCACCGAAGTAGTTCTTCACCAGGGAGGCGAGGAACTGGACGGTGACGACGGTGTCGGTGAGGCCGTGCCGCTTGAGCAACCGAAGCACGTGCTCCATGATCGGGCGGTTGGCGACCGGTAGCAGCGGCTTCGGCATGCTCGAAGTCATCGGGCGGAGACGGGTCCCCTCGCCTCCTGCCATCACAACGGCTTTCATTGCGGGTGCGTCCTCCTTCGCGGCAATGGACTGCTCATCCATCAAACCGTTCCAGGACACCTCTACCCGGCTGAAATCATCCGACTCGCGGATCAGCGCGAAAAGTCGGCCCGATTAGCCTCTCGGCTAGCCGCTGGTGACCGTTCCCTTGACGATCTGCCGCGTCTGCATCGCATAGAGGATCGCCGCCCACCAGTAGAGCACGGTGCCCCAGCCGATGAAAGCCCAGCTGACCACCGCAGCCGTGCTGTGGATCCACCCGTGCCCCTGGCCGAGCAGCAGAAGCGGAAACGCGTACATCAGATTGAAGGTCGCCGCCTTGCCGAGGAAACTCACCTGCAGCGGACCGTATCCGTGCCGATTGAGAATCGGCAGCAGGCCGCTGATGAACACGTCACGGGCGACCAGGACCGCGGTCAACCACCACGGCAGGATGCCGCGCCAGGTGAGGCCGAGCAGGGTCGAGAAGATGTAGAGACGGTCGGCCAGCGGATCCAGCAGCTGCCCGAGCCGGCTGATCTGCCCCCACCGCCGGGCGAGCTTGCCGTCCAGATAGTCGCTCACTCCGCTGAACGCCAGGATCAGCAGCGCCCAACCGTCGTTCTTGGGGCCGCCGAACTCCGGCCAGAGGATGAGCCACAGGAAGACCGGCACCCCGACCAGTCGGGCCATGCTCAGCATGTTCGGGATGGTGAGGACGCGATCCGTCTGGACGCGCCTCTCCTGGACCTCCACCCGGGGGCCTCCTCTGTCCGTACGGCGACTTTCCGGGCCGACTTTACCCGGCCGTGCGAGTGAACGCGAAGAAGCCCCCACCGAGGCCGTTTGG
>NZ_JAJJPA010000079.1 GCF_020907985.1 Kitasatospora humi
ACCGTTACGCCGGGGTGCCGAAGTCCTGCGTCCACCAAGGGCCGCCCGAGCCGATGTGCACCCCCACACCCAGTTCCTTGAACGCGCAGTTCAGTATGTTCGCGCGGTGCCCGGGGCTGTTCATCCAGCTGGTCATCACGGACGCCGGATCCCTCTGCCCGCGGGCGATGTTCTCGCCCCAGGTGCTCCACTGGTAGCCGGTCGCGTCGATCCGCTCCTGCGGGCCGGCACCGTCCGGGTTGGTGTGGTCGAAGAAATGCCGGGCCGCCATGTCGTCCGACTGCCGCTGGGCGGCCTCCTGCAACAGGCTGTTGGCGGTGACCGGGCCGCAGCCGTTCTGTGCCCGCTGCACGTTCACAAGCTTGATCACCTGTGTGATGAAGGCCGCCTGGCCGGGCGCCGGGGCCCCGCCGCCGCCCAGGTCGGGCAGCGACCGGTCGGGCGCGGCGCTGCTCGGCTGGGGCGCGGCGCTGGTCCGCGACGGCGTGGGTGCGGGTGCGGCCGAGTGTGAGGAGGGTGGTGCGGCGGACGGGGTGGGCGAGGCGGACGCGGACGGCGAGGGGCTGGGTGCCGTGGTGCTCGGCGAGGCCGTCGGCCGAGCACCGGCCAGTGCGTCGAGCAGGAGCCCGGCGGTCCTGGGAATGGTCGCCGAGAGCCCGGCGGCCTGCGCGTCGGCCGGGGTGCCGCCGTGCGAGGCGCCGGTGCCGTTCGGGCCACCGACACCGTCCCAGACCACGCCGGCCGCGACCAGTACCAGTAGCGCGCCGACCACGGTTGCGGCCTGGCGCCGTCGCCGACTGCGGACCAGCGCCCGGGCCCGCACCCGGGAGTGGCCTGCGGCGACGGCGACCGCCCGCCCGGGACCGCGGCCGCCCGCCCGGCGCCGCGCCGGACGCACCGGGGTGGTCGGCGCTTCGGCGGCCGTCGGCACGGCTTGGATCCGGCGCGGCAGCGGCAGCAGCGCCAGCCCCGCCAGCAGCCCCTCGGCGGGCACCAGGTCGCGGCCCGGCTCCTGGCAGTCGGCGCAGTCGCGGACGTGACGGGTGATCCGCTTGCGCCACAGTGGCGCCGGGTTCCCGTTCCAAGTCGCCGTCAGCTCGGCCAGTGCCGGGCAGACCGGCCGGGCGGCCAGCGCCCGCACCACCGTGCGGGCGCCGTCGAGGCGTTCCTTGACCCGCTGCACCCGGACCGCGGTGTGCTGCGGGCTCAGCTCCAGCGCCGCCGCCAGCTCGGCCCGGGTCAGCTCGCCGGCCGCCTCCTGCCACCAGAGCGCCAGCACCTCCCGATCGGCCGCGTCCAGCCAGCGGGTCGCCTCGGCCACCTCCCGGCGCTGCCCGGACAGGCCGAGGCGCACGATGGTCAGCTCGGCGAAGTCACCGGCTGGATCGGGCAGTTCGCGCACCTCGTCCAACCCGTCGGTTTGCCGAGCCTGCTGGGCGCGGTGCCGCTGGCGCACCTGGTTCATCGCGATCGCCACCAGCCAGCTGCGGAAGGCGGCCGGGTCGCGCAGCGCGGGCAGTCCGTCCACCGCGCGCAGCATCGTCTCCTGCACCACGTCGTCGGTGTCCGGATGCCCGTTCAGGGCCCGGCCGACGACGTTGTAGACCAGCGGCAGGTGATCGCCGAGCAACTCCTGACGAGCCGTCGCGTCACCGGTGCGCGCCCGTTCCGCCAACTCGCGGTACCTGTCCGTCTCCACCCGTGCCCACCTTCTCCAGCCAACCGACCTGTCCACAGCAGGAGATCCACGCCGTGGTGCCGGATAACGGAAAACCGCGCCCGACCTTAATCGAACGGTGCACGGGGCCCGGGCAGCGGGGCCCGGGGTGGGGGCAGCACCAGCCGAATGCCGGTCCGCCGGTTGGCGCAAGCCGGGTTGCGCGGCGGCCCGGCTCAGCCGGCCGGTGCCAGTGGCAGCCGCAGCACCAGCCGGGCGCCGCGGGCCGCGTGCTCGGCGGTGAGCGTGCCGCGGTGATGGGCGGCCAGGTCGCGGGCTATCGCCAGGCCGAGGCCGGCGCCGCCGTGGTCCCGGCTGCGGGCGTCGTCGAGCCGGGTGAAGCGCTCGAAGATCCGCTCCCGGTCGGCCGGCGGGATGCCGGGGCCGTCGTCGGTCACCTCCAGCACCGCCAGCTCGGCGCCCGCGTCCCCGCCCGTGTCCACCGGGACGGTCAGCCGGACCGCGATCGAGCGCTCGGCGAACCGCTGGGCGTTGTCCAGCAGGTTGGTCACCACCCGGGTGAGCCACAGCCCGCTGCCGGTGACCCGCACGTCCGGCGCCAGCTCGGCGCTGACCGGCACCCGGTCGCCGTGCCGCTTGCCGACGGCCTCGCGGACCAGTTCGGTGAGGTTGAGCGGCTGGTCGGGCACCGGCTCGGCGGCGTCGATCCGGGCCAGCAGCAGCAGGTCGACGGCGAGCCGCTGGAGCCGGTCGGTGTCCTCCAGCGCGCCGCTGATCAGCTCCGGCCAGGCGGCCGGGTCGCGGACCGCGAGTGCCACCTCCAGCTGCGTGCGCAGCACGGTGATCGGGCTGCGCAGCTCGTGCGAGGCGTCCGCGATGAACTGGCGCTGGCGCAGGACCGAGGACTCCAGCCGGTCCAGGGTGGCGTTCATGGTGGCGGCCAGTCTGGCGATCTCGTCATGGGTCTGCGGCACCGGCACCCGGCGGTGCAGGTCGCGGTCGCTGATCTCGGCGACCTCGGCCCGGATCGCCTCCACCGGGCGCAGTGCCCGGCCGGTCACCCACCAGGTGACCAGGGCCACGGTGACCAGCAGCAGCGGCACCCCGACCAGCAGCGCGGCCGAGGTGGTGTCGTCCGCCGCGTCCGCGTCCCGCAGCGAGGTGCCGGCGTAGACGGTGATCAGACCGCTGCCGGTCTCGGTGGTGACCTGCACCACCCGCTGGCGGTGCTCGTCGCCGAGCAGGCCGACGTCCCAGGTGCTGCGGACGGTGCCCGGGCCGGTCGGCTGGTGCGGCGAGATCGGGGCACGGCCCGCCAGGTTCTGGCTGGAGGTCAGCACCCGGCCGTTCTCGGCGACCACCTGGATGAAGTCGGCGCCGTGGGTGGGCGGCAGCAGCGGGTCCAGCTTGCCGGCCACGGCCGCCTGCGCGACGGCGGCGGCCTGCGCGTCGGCGTCGGCCTCGGCGTTGTGCAGCAGGTTGGCGTCGAGCAGGCCCACCAGTGACATCGAGGCGACGGCCAGCGCGATCGCCACCACCGCGCAGGCCCCCAGGGTGGCCCGGGCCCGCACGGTCAGCGGTCGCAGCCTGGCCAGTCCGCGGCGGCGCGGCGGCAGGCCGGGTTCCGGACGGCTGCCGGAGCGTGTGGTCGGGCGAGTGGGGAGGCCGAGCCGCCGCACCGGGCGGTCAGCCACCGTCGGCCGCCAGCCGGTAGCCGGCGCCCCGCACGGTCTCCAGCGCGCTGCGGCCGAACGGCGCGTCGATCTTGCGGCGGACCGCGCTGATGTGCACCTCCACCACATTGGGGTCGCCCTCGAAGGCGCTGTCCCAGACCTGCTCCAGGATCTCCCGCTTGGGCACCACCTCGCCGGCCCGCCGAGCCAGGTACTCCAGCACCGCGAACTCACGGGCGGTCAGCCGGATCGGGGTGCCGCCCCGGGTGCAGGTGTGCCGGGCCGGGTCGAGCAGCAGGTCGCCGAACTGCAGGGTCTGCGGGCGCCGCCGGCCGGTGCGCCGGGCCAGGGCGCGCAGCCGGGCCACCAGCACCACGAAGGAGAACGGCTTGGAGAGGAAGTCGTCGGCGCCGGTGTCCAGCGCCTCGGCCTCGTCGTACTCGCCGTCCTTGGCGGTGAGCATCAGGATCCCGGCCTCGTTGCCGGCGGCCCGGAGGCGGGCGCAGACCCGGTAGCCGTTCACGCCCGGCAGCATGATGTCCAGCACGATCACGTCGTAGTCGTGCTCGCCCGCCAGCCACAGGCCCTGGGGGCCGTCGTGCGCCACGTCGACCGTCATCCCCTCGGCCTGCAGCCCGCGCTGCAGCGCCGCGGCCAGCCGCCGCTCGTCCTCCACCACCAGTACCCGCATGCCCACCAGGATCCCAGGCCGACTTGATGATTTGCTGAAGACCCCTTCAGCTAGCTTCAGGCTGGCTTCAGGTAGGCAGTCGCATGCTGTGGCGCAGCAGTTCGATGGGATGGGTTGGTTCGAGCGCCGGCGGAGGACTCGACCGACGCCGACAGGGTGGGGCAAAACGGGCAATTCTCCCGTTGATTGGCCGTCCTGTCGGAGGGCGGACACCTGGTGTCCGGCTGCCATCCACCCGGACTCCCGCTGGGCGGCCTACCGTCACGGCCTGATCGGCCCGACCGACTCGGGCCGGCTCCGAAAGGGATCTCGGGGCCGGTTCGTCCGGCCCGTGGTCCGGCCGGGAAGTCCATGCCAGGGGGTCCCAGTACATCCGTATGACGCAGCGAGTCGCGGGTGCGGCTCCGCTGTGGGCGGGTGGCCGGGCCCGCCCTGGGAAGGAGCCTGATGCGGTCGAGTCAGCCGCGCCGGATCACCGTCGTGTCCGCGAGCGTGGGGGCGGGGCACGACGGCGCCGCCCGGGAGCTGGTGCGCCGCCTCGACGCGGCCGGCTTCGACGCCCAGTGCCACGACTTCCTCGACCTGCTGCCGCCGGGCTGCGGTCGGCTGCTGCGCGCCAGCTACGCGCTGGAGCTGAAGGTCGCCCCGTGGGCCTGGGGTTGGCTGCTCAGCGGCCTGGAGAAGAATCAGTCCTCGTCGGGCATGGTCGGCTCGCTGTTCGCGAAGGCCGCCGCCCGCAGGACCAGGCAGCTGATCGGCGACGACGTCGCCGCGGTGGTCTCCACCTACCCGCTGGCCAGCCAGGCACTCGGCCGGCTGCGCCGCCGCGGCGAGTTGGACGTGCCGGTGACCACCTTCCTCACCGACATGTCGGTGCACCCGCTCTGGGTGGCGGACGGCGTCGACCTGCACCTGGCGCTGGACCCGGTGGCCGCGGCCCAGGCCGCCCGGCACGGCGCCAAGGACATCGAGATCTGCCAGCCGCTGGTCGGCCCGGCCTTCCGTCCGGCCCGTTCGGCCGCCGAACGGGCCCGCGAGCGCGCCCGGTTCGGCCTGCCCACCGACCAGCCGATCGCACTGATCACCGCCGGCTCCTGGGGCGTCGGCGAAGTCGAGCAGACCGCCAAGGAGATAGCCGCCGCCGGGGTGGCCGTGCCGGTCACCGTCTGCGGGCACAACACGGCGCTGCGGGACAAGCTCGCCGCCGCCGGCACCGGCGTCGCGCTCGGCTGGGTGGACGACATGCCGGCCCTGCTGCGGGCCAGCGACGTGGTGGTGCAGAACGCCGGCGGGCTCACTTCGCTCGAGGCGATGGCCAGCGGCGTGCCGGTGGTCAGCTACCGTTGCCTGCCGGGCCACGGGGTGACCAACGCGGCCGCGCTGGACGAGGCCGGGCTCGCGGTCTGGATACGCGACGAGACGCAGCTCGCCGCCGCCCTGACCGAGGCGCTGGCCCGGCCCGCGATCCCGCGTCAGCGGACCGCGCCCAGCGCCGAGCGGGTGGTCGCCGCGATGGCCGGCGACGTGTCCGCACCGATCCTGAAGGTGGCCTCGTGACGACCACGACCCGTACCCTGGCCCTGACCGCCGGCGCCCTGGCGGTCGGCCACAGCCTGCCCGCACTCACCTCGCTCGGCCCGCTGAGGCCGCTGCTGGCACCCAAGTTGAGCGGCCCCGGCAACCCGCGCCACGTGGCGCTCACCTTCGACGACGGCCCGGACCGCGCCTCCACGCCGCTCTTCCTCAAGGAGTTGGAGAAGACCGGCACCAAGGCCACCTTCTTCCTGCTCGGGCAGATGCTCAGCAAGGACCCCGGGCTGGGCCGCGAACTGGTCGACGCCGGGCACGAGGTCGCGGTGCACGGCTGGGCGCACCGCCCGCTGCTGATCCGCGGACCGCGCGCCACCCTGAACGACGTCACCCGCGCCAAGGAGCTGATCGGCGCGGTCACCGGCCGGCAGCCGCGCTGGTACCGCCCGCCCTACGGCGTGCTCAACGCCTCGGCGCTGTACGCGGCGCGGCGCAACGACCTGCGCCCGGTGCTGTGGACCCACTGGGGCCAGGACTGGACCGCCAAGGCCACCCCCGACTCGGTGCTGCGCACCATCACCCGGGGCTCGCTCGCCGGGGCGACGCTGCTGCTGCACGACTCCGACTGCACCTCGGCGCCGCAGGCGTGGCGTTCCACCCTGGGCGCGCTGCCCCGGCTGCTGGAGCGGTGCGCGGAGCAGGGGTTGACCGTGGGGCCGCTGCGGGACCACGGGCTGGGCTGAACCGCGGCGACCGCGGCGGGCCGCAGCGACCGTGGCGGCCGCGGCGGTCGTGGTGATCGCGGCGACCGCGACAAGGCCGAGGGCGCCTGACGCGACGTCAGGCGCCCTCGGCGCAGCTGTGGCGTCAGTTCGCCGGGGTCAGCACCACCGACAGGTGCCGGTGCCCGTTGGAGATGAACGACTCCACCGGCGTCAGGTCCGCGTCAGGGGCGAGCGCCAGGTCGGGGAACCGCTCGAACAGCGCGGGCAGCGCCACCTGCGCCTCCAGCCGGGCCAGCGGCGCGCCCAGGCAGAAGTGCGCGCCATGGCCGAAGGCCACGTGGTCCTTGTCGGCGCGGCGCAGGTCGAAGACGTCCGGGTCGGCGTGCACCGACTCGTCCCGGCCGGCGGCGGCGTAGGCGGCGAGGATCGGCTCGCCCTGGCGGATCAGCACGTCGCCCGCCTGGATGTCCTGCACCGCGTAGCGCAGCGGCAGGTTGGCGACCGGCCCGCGCACCCGCAGGGTCTCCTCGATCACGTCGTTCCAGCCCGCCTGCCCGGTGCGCACCAGCTCCAGCTGGTCGGGGTGGGTGAGCAGCAGGTGGATCGCGTTGTCCAGCAGGTTGACGGTGGTCTCGTGCCCGGCGCCGAGCACCAGCAGCAGGGTGAACAGCAGCTCCTGCTCGGTGAGCGCGCTGCCGTCGCCGCCCTCCTCGTCGTCCCGGGCCGCGATCAGCACGCTGGTCAGGTCGTCACCCGGAGCCTCGCGCTTGATCGCGACCAGCTCGGCCAGCAGCTCGAAGACGCGGGTGTTGTTGGCCAGTGCGGCCTCGGGCGTGATGGTGGTGTCGAAGAAGTTGTCCACGCACTCGCGCAGGCCCGGGTGCAGGTGGGCCGGCACGCCGAACAGCTCGCAGATCACCTGGATCGGCACCGGATAGGCGTAGCCCTCGCGCAGGTCGACCGCCTCGCCCGGGGCGGCCTTGGCCAGGCCGTCCAGCAGCTCGGCGACCATCGCCTCGATCCGCGGGCGCATCGCCTCGGTGCGGCGCGCGGTGAACGCGCCCGCCACCAGGCGGCGCAGCCGGCGGTGGTCCTTGCCGTAGGCGGTGAACATGTTGTCCGTGTCGACCCAGATGCGCAGCGGCCAGTCCTCGGGGATGTCACCGTCGCGGAAGGCCGTCCAGTGCAGCCGGGCGCTCTTGGACACATTGGGGTCGGCGAGCAGCTGCTTGACCAGCTGCAGGCTGCCTACCGACCACGCCACCACGCCACCAGGGAGCTCCACCTGGGCCACCGGTCCGTCCTGGTGGATCCGGCGGGCCTCGCCGTGGATGTCGGTACCGCTGGTGTCGAGTCGGTAGGGGCAGCGGTCGGGTTCCATGTAAGGCCTCCAGGAGCATCGGCGGATCCGGGGAGAACGGACCCGGGGACAGCGGGAACGGGGACGGCGGGAACAGGGGCAGCGGGAACGGGGACAACGGGGGTGGGGGCGCGGGACGCGAGGTGCGGGGTGGTCATGGTGGTCGGCGGGAACCGCACCGGCAGCGCGGTCAGCGCCCGGTGGAACGGACCGGGGCGCCAGACCAGTTCCTCCGGCTTGACGTCGAGTTCGAGGTCCGGCAGGCGGTCCAGCAGCCGCTCCACGGCGACCGTGGCGATCAGCCGGGCGTGGCCCTGCGCCGGACAGGCGTGCGGCCCGGCGCTCCAGGCCAGGTGGGCCCGGTTGCCGGTGCGCGAACCGCCCGCCAGCGACGGGTCGTTGTTGGCGGCCGCGAAGCTGATCACCACCGGCTCGCCCTCCGGCAGCCGGCGGCCGGCCAGTTCGACGTCGCGCACCGGGAAGTGCACTGCGAAGTTGGCCACCGGCGGATCGGTCCACAGCACCTCGTCGAGGGCGTCCTCGACCGGCAGGCTGCCGCCCGCCAAGTCGCCGGCGAACCGGTCGTCGGTGAGCAGCAGTCGCAGCGAGTTGCAGATCAGGTTGAGTTCCGGCTCGGTGCCGGCGCCCATCAGCACCACCAGCTGGTGCAGCATCTCCTCGTCGTCCAGCGCCGCCTGATGGGCCATCAGCCAGCTGGTGACGTCGCTGCCCGGGTCGGCGCGCTTGAGCGCCACCAGCTGCAGCAGGACGTCGGCGACCTCCTGGTTGGCCCACTCGGGGTCGGTGCCGTCGAACATGGCGGCCATGCCGACCACCAGCCGGTCACCCAAGTGCGAGGGGCAGCCGAAGAGTTCGTTGAAGATCAGGAGCGGCAGCGGGCGGGCGTAGGCGGCCACCAGGTCGGCCTCGCCGTGCCCGGCGAAGGTGTCGATCAGCCGGTCGGCAACGCGTTCGACCTGGCCGCGCAGTGCGTTGGGGTCGATCCGGTCCAGCGAGTCGGTCACCGCGCCGCGCAGCCGCTCGTGCCGCTCGCCGTCCGCGAAGAAGCAGTTGGGCCGGAACGCCATCATCGGCACGGCCGGGCTGTCCGGTGGCACGCGGCCGTCGGCCAGGCCCTTCCAGCGGCGCGCGTCCTTGGTGAAGGTCTCGGTGGTGCGCAGCACGTCCAGCGCCGCCTGGTAGCCCAGCGCCAGGGTCGCGGTCACGCCCGGGAAGAGCTCGACGGGGGCGAGGGGGCCCTCGGCGGCCCGCAGCCGGGCATAGACCGCGGCCGGGTTCTCGGTGAACTCCGGTCCGTACAGCGGGAATGCGCCGCCATGCGCGGGGCAGCCGGGGGGAGGGGAGAGGTCTTTCACACATGCTCCAGGCGGGCTTCGGTGCCGATCAGGTATTCCACGAGCGAGATCAGCGCCCGGGTCGCCGAGGCCGGGTCGCGGGCGTCGCAGCTGACCAGCGGCGTGCTGGGCAGCAGGTCGAGGGCCTCGCGCAGCTCCTCCTCGGCGAACTCGGGTGCGCCGTCGAACCGGTTGACCGCCACCGCGTACGGCAGCCCGTGCTCCTCCAGCAGGTCCATCACCGGGAACGAGTGCTCCAGCCGCCGGGTGTCGGCCAGCACCAGGGCGCCCAGCGCCCCCAGGGCCATGTCCCGCCAGAGCGGGGTGAACCGCTGCTGCCCGGGCGCTCCGAACAGGTAGAGCACGAGGGATCGACTGAGCGTCAGGCGGCCGAAGTCCATGGCGACGGTGGTGGTCTGCTTGCCGGGCACCCCGGTCAGGTCGTCCACCAGCACGCTCGCCTCGGTCATCGGCTCCTCGGTGCGCAGCGGCTCGATCTCCGACAGGGTGCCGACGAAGGTGGTCTTGCCGACCGCGAAGTGGCCGGTGACCAGCAGCTTGACGGCGGTCCGCACCCCGTCGCCGAGGTAGCTGACCCCTGCCGTTTCGAGGCCGCCGATCTCAGAGCCGGGCACGGAGCCCATCCAGAACCTCCTGCAGCAGCTGGGAAGCGGGGAGTTGCGCCCGCGGAATGGCGGCCCGGGTGAGGACGTGGCCGCTGTCGACCAGGTCGCCGAGCAGCACCTTGGTGACGCTGACCGGCAGCCGCAGGTGCGCGGCAACCTCGGCCAGCGACAGCGAGCCGCGGCTCACCAGGGCCACCAGTCGGCGCTGTTCGGGAGTCAGCCCCTGCAACGGCCGGTCGGGCACCCCGCTGACCAGCGTGACCAGGTCGAAGGTGTTGCGGGACGGCTCCGAGCGGCCGTTGGTGACCACGTACGGCCGGACCAGACCCTGCTCCCGGCGCGGGCTCACCGCACGGCCCCCGCGTCCTGCCGCGGCGGCGTGCCGAGTTCCTTGCCGAGCCGGTCGACCAGCTTCTGCATCCGGTAGCTCACCGCCTCCATGTCCACCGACTCCCCGGCGGACACGGCGAGATAGGCCCCGGGGCCGGCCGCCACCAGGAAGACGTAGCCGCCGGCGAACTCGATCAGGCTCTGCCGCCACGGTCCGGAGTCGCCGCCGAGGAACCCGGCGGTGCTGCGGCTGATCGACTGCACACCGGCGAGCGCGGCGGCCTGCCGGTCCGCCTCGTCGCGGGTGATCCCGGCGGAGTGGGCGCGCAGCAGGCCGTCGGCCGAGAGCAGGATGGCGTGCCGGGCGTGCGGGACCATCAGCACGTCATCGAGCATCCAGCCCAGGTCGTTGGCGGGGTGGCTGTTCATCGAGCTCTCCTAGCGGCGGTACGGGCAGCGGCTGGGCGTTCGGGGGCAGCCGCGGGGATCAGCTGTGAGTATCGGGTTCGGGCGCGCGGCCGGCCCGGGTGCCGCGCGCGAAGGCGCCGAGCCGCTGGGCGGTGGCCTCGGCGTCCCTGACCAGGTCGCCGGGGGACCGGCCCGCCGGGTCGGCGGCGGTTTCCTGGCCGAGGGCGGACTCCGGGAGCGGCTCGCGGCGGCGGCGCTTGGGCAGGCCGCCGGCGGTGCGCGGGCCGACCGTCCGGGCGGCCGGCTCCTGGACTCCCGCCTGCCCCTGGACTCCCGCCTGCTGGTGGACGTCCGCCCGGTGGGGCCCGTCCGGCTGGTGGGGGTCCGAGTGGTGGTGAGGTGTCGCTCGGTGGCGGGGAGCCCGTGCCTGCTCGGGTGACGGCTCGGGCAACGGCGCCGGGTCCAGCGTGCCGTCGGTGGTGATCCGCGCCTCCGGCTCCGGCTCGGGAGTGATCTGGGTGAGCAGTTCGGTCGGCAGGAAGAGCACCGCGCGGACCCCGCCGTAGGGCGAGCGGGTGTCCACCGAGACGCTGAAGCCGTACCGCGCCGCCAGCACGCCGATCACCGCGAAGCCGAACTGCGGCGGGTCGCCGAGTCGGGTGACGTCCACCGAGCGCTGCCCGCCGAGCAGTTGACCGGCCAGCTCGACCTCGCGCGGATCCATGCCGACACCCGCGTCGTCGATCACGATGCAGGCGCCGTGGTGGGCCGGCTGCAGATTGACCTCGACCAGGGTGTTGGGCTGGGAGTGTCGGGCCGCGTTGTCCAGCAGTTCGGCCACCGCCAGCACCACCGGCTCCACCGCCCGGCTGGTGACCGCCAGTTCGACCTGGGTGCGGATCTCGATCCGCTTGTAGTCGCGGACCCGGGACTTGGCGCCGCGCACCACGTCGCTCAACGACGACGCGGAGCGCTGCCGACCGGGCCAGGAGCCGCAGAGCACTGCGATGGCCTGGGCGCGGCGGCCGAACTGGGAGTTGGTGTGGTCGATCTCCAGCAGGTCGCGCAGCACCGCGGGGTGGTCATGGCGCTCCTGCATCTCGGAGATCGCCACCTGCTGCTCGTTGGCCAGCCCCTGCAGGGCCCGCATCGCACCCTTCAGCGCTGCCTTGGCGTTCTGGTCGGCGCGCAGCTCGGCCCGCTCCACGGCACTGCCGAACTGGTCGGCCACCTGTCGTAGGCTCTGCTCGAAGCCCGTGCCGGCCAGCAGCGGGTCGATGGGGGCCGGATGGGCGACTGCGGAGTGCATCAAGGCCGGCAGTCGGACAGTGGCCAGCCGGTGCGCCTCCTCGTCCCGGGCCCGCACCGCGGCCTCCAGCCAGGCCAGCGCGGTGGCCCGGTCGCGGGCCAGGCGCCACTGTCGAACGAGCCCCAGTAGGGCCGGCAGCAACCCGGCTCCCAGGCACCAGGGCACCGCCTGCGGTATCTGCGACATCAAGTTCCTTGCACGGGCGAACGGTTCACTGCCCCACCGATGTAAAACCGGAGCGACGGGCACTGGCTGGCGAGCTTGAAGTTCTGATCATCCAACCATATTGACGTCTGAATGTCAGAAGTACGTGTCAGATTGTCACCTGACGATCCATTTGTTGACACCCGTTTGGTTGGGTCCGCCATTGGTCGGGACAGCCAAGGGGTGGATCCGGCCAATGGCGGGATCCGATCGGTCGGCCGCGGCCTGAGCCGGGTGTTACCAGGCCGCCGCGGAACCGGGTCTCCGGAAGTCTGACGGCCAGTGGGCTCACCGTCCTGTCGGGCAGTCAGCGCATCAGGTGCGCGCGCCGCCAGGCGGGGGCGGTGCCGGCGTCGATGATGCCCAACTCGGTGAAGTAGTCGACCGCCTTGCGTGCCCACTCCACCTGGGCCTGCTGCCAGTGCGGATTGGCGCGGGCGGCCCGCTTGGCGGCCTCCGGGTCCAGGCCGGTCAGCGCGTACACCCGGGGATGCACGCACTCACGCACCGCCTCGTTCGCCAGGAAGGCCAGCACCCGGCGGAACAGCGCACGCCGGGCCGGGGTCATCCGGCCCCAGCGGCGGGCCAGTTCGGGCTTGGCGAAGCCGATGTGCCGGGCCTCCTCGACCACGTGGATCCGGGCCGTCGCGCGGGCCAGCGGCTGCAGGGTCTCGTCCCGCAGCATCTCCCGCTGCATGGCGTCGGTGAACTCCTCGACGAAGATCGCACCGGCCAGGGTCAGCGTGATGTCGTTGAGCTGCAGGTAGAACCGGCCGCGCAGGTCGGCCCGGCGGGACGGCCGGGCGGTGGGGTAGCCGGTCTTCCTGACGTACTCGGCGAACATGGTGGAGTGCCGGCACTCGTCGGCCACCTCGGTGAGCGCGTACTGCGCGTGCCGGGTGGTGAGGTCCTGGCCGTAGACGTGCCGGATCAGGCCGTTCATCAGCAGGATCTCGAACCAGATCCCGGCCGTCATGGTGCTGGCCAGCTGCCGGGTGCTCAGCTCGGCCCGCCGGCGTGGGGACAACTGCTCCCACAGCTCCGTGCCGTAGAGGGTGACCCGGTGCGGCGGCAGGGCGAACTGGTCCGGATCGATGGGCGCCGCCCAGTCGATCTCGGTCATCGGGTCGTAGGAGTGCTTGGCCGAAGTGCGCAGCAGGCGCTCGGCGTTGCGCTCGCGGTCGATGGGTTCCTTGCCCGGGCGGATGGGGGAGTCCGTGGTCACGGTGCTGCTCCGGTCGGTGCGGGGTGGGTGGGGGAGTCCGTGGTCACCGCGCCGCCGCGGTCGGCGCGGAGTCCGTGGTCACGGTGCTGCTCCGGTCGGTGCGGGGTGGGTGGGGGTGCGCCGTCGGAGGTCGCGAAGCCGAGGGCGCGCAGCGAGAAGGTGATCAGGGCGGGGATCAGGTCGTCGGGGGCACGGCCGTCGGCGAGCGGGCCGACCAGCGCCTCACCGATCCCGCCGACCAGTAGCGCGGCTGTCAACGCCGGGTCCTGAGCGGGCAGTCGGCCGACGTTGACGCCCTCCGTGATCGCCGCGGCGATCACATCGCGGAAGGCGCGCCGGAACACCAGGCGCTCCGCCTCCACCTCCGGATCGACCGGCTCGGCGAGCAGGGCGTAGGCCAACCGCGGTGCGCCGAGCGCCCGGCCCGCGAACACCCCGATCACCGAGGCGACTTGGGCGTGCTCGTCGCCGCCGTAGTCGCGGGCGGCAGCGGTCCGCACGGCCTCCACCTCCCGGCCGACCACAGTGCGGAACAGCTCGGCGACCAGCTCGGCCTTGTTGGGAAAGGAGCGGTAGACGCTACCGGTCGCGATGCCGGCGCGCTCCGCGACGGCCGCCACCGAGCAGGCCGCATAACCGCGTTCGGCGAGCAGCTCGGTGGCGGCGACGAGCACGGCGTCGCGTTGCGCGTCGAGCCGGGCTTGGACGGCAGGCGTCTTCCGGTAGGCCACGGCAAGGAGTGAAGCAGTGATTCACGGCTTCAGCAATACCCCTCGCTCCGGCAACGCCCCTGGCGCGCAACGGAACCGGGGCCGCGGTGGGGGCCGTGACCCCGGTCCGGTGAGAACGGATCAGGACGTGCTGCGGTGCTCGGTCGGTGCCGTCAGGGTTCGCCGGGCCGCCACCCGTGCCGGCCGCACCGTGGCCTCGCCCCAGCGGGTCAGCCCAGTGGCTCGGCCAGTGAGAGCCCGAACCGGGCCTCGGGATCGGTCCACCAGTGCCGCAGCTGGAACCCGGCCGCCGCCAACTCGGCCGCCACCCCGGCCTGCCGGAACTTGGCCGAGATCTCGGTGCGCAACTCCTCGCCCGCCGCGAACTCCACGGTCAGTGACACGCCGGGGATCGTGACCTGCTGCGCTCTGACGGACCGCAGCCGCATCTCGATCCACTCGTGCTCGGCGTCCCAGTACGCCCGGTGCTGGAATCCGGTCGGATCGAAGTCCGCCTCCAGCTCCCGGTTGAGCACATTGAGCACGTTCTTGTCGAACTCGGCGGTGACACCGGCCGCGTCGTCGTAGGCGGCGACCAGTACCTCCGGGTCCTTGACCAGGTCGGTGCCGAGCAGCAGCGCGTCGCCCGGGGCGAGTTCGGCCCGCAGTGCCGCCAGGAAGGCGGCACGTTCGTCCGGTGCGAAATTGCCCAGGGTGCCACCCAGGAAGGCGACCAGCCGCGGCGGGTGCACCTCGTGCGGCAGCCCGAGACTGGCGGTGAAGTCGTTCACCACGCCGTGCACCGTCAGCCCCGGGTAGTCCTGGGCCAGCCGCCGCCCGGCCTCGCGCAGCGCGCTCTCGCTGACGTCGACCGGCACGTAGGCCTCCAGGGTGCCCAGTCGGCGCAGCGCGTCGAGCAGCAGCCGGGTCTTCTCCGAGGATCCCGAGCCCAACTCGACCAGGGTGCGGGCCCGGGAGGCGGCGGCGATCTCCCCGGCGCGGGCGGTCAGGATGGCCCGCTCGGCCCGGGTCGGGTAGTACTCCGGCAGCCGGGTGATGTCCTCGAACAGCTCGCTGCCCCGCTTGTCGTAGAACCACTTGGGCGGCAGCCACTTGGCGGGCGCGGTCAGGCCGCGGACCACGTCGGCGCGCAGCGCCCGGGCGAAGTGGTCGGTGGGGAGCAGTCGGGTGAGCTCGAAGGCGGTCATCGCGGGTCCCTTCCCAATCCGGACGCAGAGGGGTCTCTCAGAGCTTCGACAGCGGCGTCGAGCGGATGGACGGCCACGGCTTCGGGGGTGGCCACCAGGACGGACCGGTCGGGCACCGGGATCCATCCGGGGCCGTCATCGCCGGGCTCGGAGGCGACCACCACCGAGCGTCCGGGCTCCGAGCGGTGGAACAGGGTGTCCCCCCAGGCAGTTGCGGCGATCACCTGGCCGTCGGTGACCAGCAGGTTGAGCCGACCCTCGGTGTGCCGGACCACCTCGGCCACGGTGGCGGCAAGCGCCTGGCCGACCGCCAGGCCGGTGCGCAGCCGGCGCCGCAGCAGCGCCCAGATCAGCGCGGAGTCGCAACGCGCCTCCAGGGTGAGCAAGTCGGCCGGACCGAGCAGCGCGGCCAATTCGTCGAGCGCGTGCGGCCAGCCGGCCAGCAGGCCGTTGTGACTGAACAGCCAGCCGTCGCCCTTGTAGGGGGCGGCGGCGCTCTGCTCCGCCGAGGTGCCCACGGTGGCGGAGCGGACGGCGGCCAGCAGCGCCCGGGTGCGGATCACCCGGGCCAGGTCGGTGAAGTTCTCGTCCATCCAGATCGGTCCCGCGCGTCGGTAGCGGGCGGGCAACGGGTCGCCCTCGGCGTACCAACCCACGCCGAAGCCGTCCGCGTTGACCGTGCCGTACCGCTGCAACCGGGGCGACCAGGACTGCCGGTGCAGCCCGTAGGGCGGCTCCACCAGGACTTCGGCCAAGCTCACCGGCACTCCCAGGTAAGCGAGGTGACGGCACATCAGCGTCCGTCCACCAGGTCGCGGGCGGTTCGGAAACCGGCGAAGATCTGCCGCCGCACCGGGTAGTCCCAGTTGCGGAAGGTCCCTCGGCAGGCGACCGGTGCCACCGCGAAGCTGCCGCCGCGCAGCACCTTGTACTCGGCCGGCTGCCCGGGCTTCGCGAAGAACACCTCCGAGTACTCCCGGTACGGCCAGGCCCGGAACCCCGGATAGGGCGCGAAGTCGCTGGCCGTCCACTCCCAGACATCACCGATCAACTGCCGTACTCCGTAGGCGGATTCGCCTTTCGGGTAACTGCCAGCCGGAGCGGGCTGCAGATGCCGCTGGCCCAGGTTGGCGTGCTCCGGGCCGGGCGGTCCATCGCCCCACGGGAAGCGCCGCGAGCGCCCGGTGGCCGGGTCGTGGCGGGCCGCCTTCTCCCACTCTGCCTCGGTCGGCAGCCGCCGGCCCGCCCATCGGGCGTAGGCCTCGGCCTCGTACCAGGTGACGTGCAGCACCGGCTCGTCCGGCGGCACCGGCTCGACCCGCCCGAACCGGCGGCGCAGCCAGACGCCGTCCTGCCTGGTCCAGAACAGCGGGGCGGCCAACTCGGCCTGCCGGCAGTGCTGCCAGCCGGATTCGCTCCACCAGCGCGGTTCCCGGTAGCCGCCGTCCTCGATGAACCGCTGGTAGGCGGCGTTGCTCACCGGCGTGGTGTCGATCGCGAAACCGGGCAGGTCGACCTGGTGGGCCGGGCGCTCGTTGTCCAGCGCCCATGGCTCGGTGTCGGTGCCCATGGTGAACGGACCGGCCGGCACCAGGACTTCGGCGGGCAACCGCTCAGCGGGGGCCGGGTCGGGCGCCGGTGCGGTCAACACGGCGTCACCAGTGCGAAGTTGGTGTGTGATCAACATCGTCTCGTCATGCTGCTGCTCATGCTGGGCGATCAGACCGAACGCGAATCCCGCCTGCAGCAGCGGCGGTCCGGCGAGCGCGACCCCGTCGAGCAGGTCGAGCACCCGGCCGCGCACCTCGGCGGCGTAGCGGCGGGCCTCGGCGGGCGGCAGCAGCGGCAGGGCGGGGCGCTCGGCGCGCGGATGCCGGAAGGCGTCGTAGAGCGGGTCGATCTCCGGGCGCATCGGCTCCCGGCCGCCGACGTTGCGCAGCAGCCAGAGCTCCTCCTGGTTGCCGATGTGCGCCAGGTCCCAGACCAGCGGTGACATCAACCGGGAGTGCTGGGCGGTCAGTTCGGCGTCGCCCACGCTGTCGGTCAGCAGGCCGGTGCGGGTGCGGGCGGCCAGCAGCTCATCGGCGATGGTCTCGCGAAGCCGCTCCTCGCCGGCGTCGGTGTTCAGCATGATGCGTCGTCCTCTCCGGAGTCCCGCCGATCTTCCGGGTCTTCCGGCCAGTCGGGTGCATGGTCGATCGGGTCGTGCTTCCCGAGGTCGGGTGCGCCGGCGAGCAGCCGGTCGTCCTCAGGCCCGGGTGCGTTGTCGAGCAGGCCGCTCGCTTCGGGGCCGGGTGCGCCGGCGAGCAGCCGGTGGCGCTCGGAGCCGGGTGCGTCGTCCAGCAGGTCATCGGCGGGACATCGGCCCCTTGCGGGGTAGCGGTCCCGGAACTCGGCCAGGGTGTCCCGGATCCGCCCGTCGACCCCGGCCCGCGAGAGCGCCGCGTCGGCGGCGGCGAAGCAGTCGAGTGCGGCCCGCCGCAGCACCGGGTCGTCCATGCCCCGGGCGGCGGCCCTGGTCCAGGCGGCCCCGCGCGGCCCGGGCTCTGCCGATGCGGCGCTGAGCGGCTCCAGCGCGGCCAGTGCGGCATCCGCGGCCCGCTGGTCGGAGAAGAGCGCGGCGGCCAGCGCGACCGGGACGATCCAGCCGTCACCGGGCTGGGCGTCGATCATGCGCAACTCCAGGTAGCCGCGCGGTCGCACCGGCGGGAACAGGGTGCCGACGTGGTACTCCAGGTCGGACAGGGAGGGCCGGTCCGCCTCCGGCCCGCGCAGCCAGTCCCGGAAGGTCTGCCCGACCGGTGCGTTCCACGGCAGCCCGTGTGGCCGGCGCACGCAGAGCAACTGCGCGTCCAGCACGTACCGCGCCCACGCCTCGCGCGGGTCGCCGCCGCGCGGTGCCAGGGTGCGGCTGGGGTCCATCCGGGCCCAGACCGCCTGTCGCGCGGACCGGTAGCCGGTGCGGCGGCCGTCCAGCAGCGGAGAGTTGGCGAACGCCGCGACCAGCACCGGACCGAGCCGGTGCGCCAGCTGCCAGCGCTCCCGGAACCCGTCGGCTCCGGACGCCTCGGTGCCCGCGTCCAGGCACACCTGGGTGGACGCCGTGACGCACATCATGATCTTGCCCCAGGGGCCGCTGCGGCCGAAGAATTCTTCCATGGCCAGGTAGCGGGGTTGACGCTGGGTCAGCTGGCGGGCTCGCGGATGGGGTTCGGTACCGTAGCCGGCGAGAGTCAGGCCCTGGGCGGCGAAGGCCGCGCGGAGGGTGGAGAGGTCCTGGCCGGCGGTCCGTACGCACGCCGTCAGGTCCTCGGCGGCGGGGGAGCTGAGCTCTACCTGGCCGCCGGGCTCGCGGGTGATCCGTGAGCCACCGGGGAGGGAAGACAGGTCCGGATGCAGGTCGAGCGCCGCGAGGGCGGCGCCGACTCGCTCGGGGGCGGGGGAACTGTGTGGCTGACGGGAATCATGCACCAACCATTCGAGCTCGACGCCGAGCCGGGTGGGAGGGCCGATCTTGAAGCAGGTGCGGGCGACATATGCCTCGGCGGTGGACTCGGTCAGCGGGGTCACCGTGGGTGGCGCCTGCGGCGGAGCGGCGGCGGACGGGGTAGACGGCCGTGCGACGTTCACTGGATCACGTCCTCATGCTGTGCCGGCCCGGATTGCGGGCGGCAGGGGCAATCCGCTACTTGCCCAAGTCTGCGACTGGTCACTCGAGGTTGCCCGACGCCTGGTCGTAACGGCTGGATTCCCGCTGGTCGGCTCGGGCAACCGGGTGAGGTGAGACGAGTCACATCTGCCGCAATCCCGGCTGGGCGGAAATATGTGGGGAAGTTCTCCCCGTTTGCCGTACAGTCGATGGAAGTGGGGGATGAGTCCCCGGATCACGCCGGGCCCCCGGAAAGGAGTGCTGCCATGGACATGCTGGAAGTTCCGGCTCCCGCCTGCACGGCGGCACCCAAACTCCGGGCCGATGCGGTCCGGAACCGGGAGCGCATCCTCGCGGCCGCCAGGAAGCTGTTCGCCAACGAGGGTGCCGACGTACCGCTCGACGAGATCGCCCGTCAGGCCGGCGTCGGCAATGCCACCCTCTACCGCAACTTCCCGGACCGTCCCGCGCTGATCCACGAGGTCGCGCTCTCCGTGATGGAGCGCATCCTGGACCGGGCCCGCGTGGCGCTGGCGAGCGACGGCGATCCGTTCCAGGCGCTGTGCGACTTCGTGCACGGCAGCGCCGACGAGCACATCGGCGCGTTGTGCACCATGCTCACCGAGCCGGTCAAGCAGCAGAACGAGGACCAGTACTTCGCCCTCAAGGCGGCGACGGAGCGGGTGGTGGACCAGCTGATGGCCCGCGCCAGGGAAACCGGCAGCCTGCGCGCCGACGTGGCACCCGGTGACCTCTTCGTCGCGCTGGGGCGGCTCTCCCGGCCGATGCCGGGCGCCGACTGCCTGAAAATCGACCAGAACATGATGATCCACCGTCACCTGCAGCTGCTCCTCGACGGATTGCGGGCGCCCGCGCCCTCGGTCCTGCCAGGACGCGCGATCACTCTCGACGACCTGCGACGGAGCGACTGATCGACCGTGTGATCGACCCGCTCCATCGAATTCACTTGTGCGAGCCGACGTGTTCGCCCGACATTTTCCAACCGACTTGATCGACCTGACGTGATCAACCTGACTGTCCTGTCACTGATCTTTCGACGTCACTGATCGACCCGCTCGATTGTCAGTGTCTCTGAGTAGCGTCACCGGGGAGCCGAACCGTCCCCGGCCCTGAAACGTCCGGAAGCGGCCCAACCGTGTCCGCCTGCACAGCGGGGGCGGCCGAGCCGACCTCCGACCGCACGAGGGAAGCGGCCCGGTCCGCGTCCCACCGCACGAGGGAAGCGGCTCGGCCCGCGTCCCACCGCACGAGGGAAGCGGCTCGGCCCGCGTCCCACCGCACGACGGAAGCGCCAACCGCCTCCGACCGCACCAGCACCAACTCCTGCCGTTAGGTGAGTACACCCATGTCAGACAACGTCGTGCCACAGGCCGACCCCAACCGCTGGAAGACCCTGGGCTTCCTCGGTCTCGCCCAGTTGATGGTGGTGCTCGACGCCACCATCGTGAACATCGCCCTGCCCACGGCGCAGAAGACCCTGCACTTCTCGGACACCAACCGGTCCTGGGTCATCACCGCCTACGCGCTCGCCTTCGGTGGCCTGCTGCTCTTCGGTGGCCGCGTCGCCGACATGTGGGGCCGCCGCCGCACCTTCATCACCGGCCTGATCGGCTTCGCCGGCGCCTCGGCGATCGGTGGTGCCTCGCAGAGCTTCGCCATGCTGGTCGGCGCCCGCGCGCTGCAGGGCATATTCGGCGCGCTGCTCGCACCGGCCGCCCTGTCGCTGCTCACCGTGACCTTCACCGAGGCCAAGGAGCGCGCCAAGGCGTTCGGCATCTACGGTGCCATCGCCGGTGGTGGCGGTGCGCTCGGCCTGATGCTCGGCGGTGTGCTCACCGAGTACCTGAACTGGCGCTGGACCTTCTACATCAACGTCCCGTTCGCGGTCGTCGCGGTGCTCGGCGCGCTCTTCGTGATCCGCGAGCCCGCCGGTGGCCTCAACCGCAACAAGCTGGACATCCCCGGCGTACTGCTGGTCTCGGCCGGCCTGGTCTCGCTGGTCTACGGCTTCACCGAGGCCTCCGAGAAGGGCTGGGGCGCGGGCCTCACCGTCGGCCTGTTCATCGCCGCCGCGGTCCTGCTGACCGCGTTCGTGATCGTCGAGCGGACCGTCGCGCACCCGCTGCTGCCGCTGCGCGTGGTGCTCGACCGCAACCGCGGCGGCTCCTACCTGGCGCTCGGCCTGGCCGTGATCGGCATGTTCGGTCTGTTCCTGTTCCTGACCTACTACATGCAGAACATCCTGCAGTACACCCCGGTCACCACCGGCTTCGCGTTCCTGCCGATGGTCGCCGGCATGATCACCGGCTCCACCCAGATCGGTGCCCGCCTGATGAACCGGGTCCCGGCCCGCTGGCTGATGGGCCCCGGCTTCGTGGTCGCCGCGATGGGCATGCTGATCCTGACCCAGATCAAGGTCGACAGCTCGTACTGGCTGATCCTGCCCGGACTGGTCCTGATGGGCCTCGGCATGGGTACCGCGTTCATGCCGGCGATGAGCCTGGCCACCTTCCGGGTGCGCCCGACCGACGCCGGGGTCGCCTCCGCGATGGTCAACACCTCGCAGCAGGTCGGCGGCGCCATCGGCACCGCGGCGCTGAGCACCGTGGCGACCAGCGCGACCAACGCGTACCTCAGCTCGCACCACGTTCCGGCGATCCCCGCGGCTTCCGGGGCTCCGGCCCAGCCGGTCTCGCCGGAGATGATGCAGAAGATGCACGAGATCATGGCGGGGCACGCTCAGGCCGCCGTGACCGGCTTCTCCCACGCCATCTGGTGGTCGTTCGGCTTCCTGCTGGTTGCCGCGGCCCTGGCCACCGCGCTGCTGAACGGCGGTGGCAAGCAGAACATCATCGCCGCCGGCAGCGGTGACGGCGAGGTCGCCGATGTGCCGGTGATGGCGCACTGACGCGCTGCCGGCACCTCACGCGCTGCCGGCAACTCACCTGACGGCGCCGCCCCCTCTCCGATTCCGGGGAGGGGGCGGCGCCGTTCCATCTCCCGTGTCCTCGGGAAAGGCGTTGGACAGGCCGCTGCCGGGCGTGGTCGACTCGGCTGATCCACTACGAGGAGGAGTCTGCATGACCGTCAGCCCCGTCGCCGCCCCGATCGACCGCCTGCGCCTGGCCGTTGCACGCACGGCCGAGCTGGTCGCGGACCGGGCGCCCACCGGGCTGAGCCTCCCCCAGCCTTCGGCCGGGGGGACCCCCATCGACGCCGACGACGTGCACGGCACCGTCGGCACCGACGGCGCGGTCGGCTTCGACCCGATCCCCCTGCTCGCCGAACTCGACCGGCAGGGAGCCCAGGTGACGGTCATCGGCCAGGTGGCCGGCATCCTGCACGGCTCCCAGGAGCTCACCGGCGACCTCGACCTGCTCTGGGACGGCGACCACTCCCGGGCCGCCGCGATGGCGGCGGCCTTCGCGGCCGTCGGCGCCACCCTCCTCGACGAGGACGGCAACGAACTGCCCTGCGGCCCCGAGGCGTTCCACCTCCGCAAGCTCGACTTCCGCACGCCGCAGGCCTCCGGCGACCTGTGCACGCCCAAGCTTCCCTGGGGCGAGCTGGACGTCACCGGCTTCGTCGAGCGCGCGCTCACCACGCCCGGCGCGGACGGCACCGTGATCCGCTACCTGCGCAAGGCCGACCTCAATGCCATGCGTACCGCTGTCGGACGCCCCAAGGACCTGCGCCGCGTC
>NZ_JAJJPA010000008.1 GCF_020907985.1 Kitasatospora humi
CCTCAGCACCAAGAGTTGGTAAATGATCGGTAATGGAAGCTTCGCACAGCAGGTGGGAGGGCGGGAGTCCTGGCGATCACATTCACTCGGCTGGGTGGCGCATGGGGATGATGTGGCGCCCCCGGCGCTCCGCCGGTGTTCTCGAGGGCGTGACCGGCCCGAGAAGATGCCCTGGAATGGCGAAGGGGGCGGCGCCCGCACCGGAATGGTGTGGGCGCCGCCCCTTGGGCGCCGCTGACCGCAACTGCGTGAGCCGGCCTCAGACTCCCGCGGTCGCCTGGCTCGTGTCGTCCGGCGCCGCGGACACGTGGGCGGCAACCGGGGGAAGCGTGAACTCCGGGTCGACCTGTGCGGCCAGATCGGTGCCGGCCTTGGCGTTGCCCCAGCTCTCCGCGTTGCGCAAGTGGAAGTGGACGGCCTGCTCCGTGTAGCGGCGCGGATCCCGTGCCTCGAAGGCGGCGTCCGCGGCCTGCTGCAGCACGCCCAGGACGGCCCGGTTGTCCGCCTCCAGGAAGCTCAGCCGTGGTTCGTCGCCCTGCTCCAGGCGGCGGACCCAGTCCGAGTGGCCGAAGGCGGCCAGCAGGTCGTCCCCGACCTCGCGCCTCAGGTAGGCCAGGTCGTCGGTGCTCTGCACCTTGTTGCCGACCACGCGCAGCGCGACGCCGAAGTCCCGCGCGTACTCCTTGTACTGCCGGTAGACCGAGATGCCCTTGCGGGTCGGCTCGGCGATCAGGAAGGTCAGGTCGAACCGGGTGAAGAGCCCGGAGGCGAACGAGTCGGAGCCGGCGGTCATGTCGGTCACCAGGTACTCGCCCGGCCCGTCGACCAGGTGGTTGAGCAGCAGCTCGACCGCGCCGACCTTGGAGTGGTAGCAGGCGACGCCGAGGTCCTCCTCGGTGAAGACGCCGGTGACCATCAGGCGGACCGATCCCTCGTCCAGCGCCACCGGGCGGGCGCAGGCCGCGTAGATCGGGTTCTCTTCGACGATCCGCAGCAGGCGCGAGCCTTCGCCGGGCGGCGTGGTCTTGATCATCAGGTCGGCGGAGGGGATCCGGGGATTGCCGCCCCGCAGGTACTCCTTGATCTGCGGCAGGTGGGCCCCCAGGGCAGGCAGCCGCGCGGCCTGCTCGTCCGTCAGGCCGAGGGCCGGGCCCAGGTGCTGGTTGATGTCGGCGTCGACGGCGATCACCGGCCGACCCGCCGCGGCCAGGTGGCGGATGAACAGCGCGGACAGCGTGGTCTTGCCACTCCCGCCCTTGCCGACGAAGGCGATCTTCATCTGGACTCCCGGCTCTCGCTCCGTCGATCACCGCACAGGGCGCCTTGTTGGTAATCGTTATCGTCTTCGATAGGGCTCATGGTAGTCCGAGCCGGAGTACCGCCGCCCGAGAGAAGGTGCGGATTGCCTCGAACGGGTGATGCGGGGGTTGCGGTGGAGGTCGGTCGCGAGGGGTCGTTACTCTCGGGTAGGTGAGCACTGGAACTGATCCGCTGGCCCCGCTTGCCGAGCTGCCCGGGGTGCCCGAGTCCGTCGCCGAGGTCCGCAAGGCCGTTGACCGGCTCTACGGGCACCGGGTGATGCGTCGCCGTGCGCCCGAAGTCACCTCCGAGGCCGCGCTGCGTGGCGCCCGCGCCTCCGCGGCCCTCGCCGGGGTCGACTGGCCGCTGGAGGAGGTGCGGCGCCGCAGTGACTTCAGTGCCGGCGCCGAGGATCGGGTCATCGGTGCGGCGCTGCGGATCTCGGCCGAGGTCGGCCAGCTGCTGAGCGTCTGGCGGACCTCCCCGCTGCAGGTGCTGGCCCGCCTGCACCTGCTGGCGGTCGGGGACGCCGATCCAGCGGCCGGGAGGCCGCGCCAGGCCGGCGAGACGGCGGAGGAGCTGTTCCCCCTGGACCTGCCCGCCCGGGAAGGCGAGGATGCCGCGGCCGAGCCGCCGGTGGTCGGTGGTGCGCGGCTGCCCGAGGCGCCGCCGCCGGCCGAGGTGGCGGCCCGGCTCGACCAGTTGGCCCGGCTGCTGGTGGCCCGTGCCGGTGCGGGCGGGGCCGAGCAGGGCGCGCCGGCGCTGGTGGCCGCCGCGGTGGTGCACGGCGAGCTGCTCGCGCTGCGGCCGTTCCGCAGCCACAACGGGCTGGTGGCCAGGGCGGCGCAGCGGCTGGTGCTGATCGCCGACGGCCTGGACCCGAAGGCGATCTGCCCGGTCGAGGTCGGCCTGTTCGAGCTCGGCACGGCCACGTACCGGGACGCGCTGGCGGGCTACCTTTCCGGGACGCCCGAGGGGATGGCCGCCTGGATCGCACACGGCGGGCGGGCCGTCGGCCTCGGCGTGCGGGAGAGCACGGCCGTCTGCGAGGCGATGCAGCGGGGCATGGTCTGATCAGAGGGCCCGGTCCAGGGCCCGTTCCAAGGCGGCCGGCTCCGAGGGCGGGCACCGAAGGGCGGTCGCCGCGCGCCCCGCTGCCTCGACAGAGGGATGCGGCGACATCCCGACTGCTGATGTCGCCGCTGGTACATCCTTCCGAATGACCATGCGTGCACCGGATGTGCCCATCAGGCGGGGATCCTGCCCGTTCGCCTGGTGCGGCGGCCCGATCAGCGGGTCGGCTGCACGTGGGTACTCAGAAGTTGTACGCGGTCCGTGGGGCCTGAACTGCGGTGTCGGTATGACCTCTTCGGTCCTTCCGGGTCTCGCGGGCCGTGAGTCCTTTGTATCTCGGATCGCGGGCAAACGGAACTCGAATGGCGAAGACTTTACCTTTTGTCCGTTTTAGTGAGAATGTGTGACTTCGCGCCTGGGCGATTCAGGCTCCGAGGCCTGCAACGGGGCTCAGGCTTCGGGGCGTCGGCGCCTGGCCAGCTGCCAGAGCAGGCCGGCGGTCAGGCAGGCGGTGCCGATCGCCACGGCGGTCAGCGTCATTCCGCTCGGCGACTTGAACTCCGGTAGCCGGCGGTGGAGTTCGATCGGCCGGTCGAAGTAGAGGATCGGCCAGTCGCGGGCCGTGGCCTCCTTGCGCAGGCCGCGGTCCGGGTTGACGGCGGACGGACGGCCGACCGCCTCCAGCAGTGGCAGATCGGTGATCGAGTCGCTGTAGGCGTAGCAGTCGGCGAGTTCGTAACCTCGGCGTGCGGCCAGTTCGCGGATGGAAGCTGCCTTGTTGTCCGCGTAGGCGTAGTACTCGATCTCGCCGGTGTAGCAGCCGTCCTCGATCCGCATCCGGGTGGCGATCACGTGGTCCGCGCCGAGCAGCGCGCCGATCGGCTCCACCACCTCGGAGCCGGAACTGCTGACGATCACCACGTCGCGGCCGGCCGCGTGGTGCTGGGCGATCAGCGCGGCGGCCTCCTCGTAGATCAGCGGGTTGATCAGCCCGTGCAGCGTCTCGGCGACGATTTCGCGTACCTGCTGGACGTTCCAGCCCCTGGTCATGGCGGAGAGGTACGCGCGCATCTTCTCCATCTGATCGTGGTCGGCGCCGCCGACCAGGAAGACGAACTGCGCATAGGCGCTCTTGAGCACGGTTCGACGGTTGATCAAGCCGCCCTGGTAGAACGGTCGGCTGAAGGCCAGGGCGCTCGACTTCGCGATGATCGTCTTGTCGAGGTCGAAGAACGCCGCGGTGCGGGCCGGTCGGGCGCCGTCGGCATGGTCGACCGATGCGGCCGGTGCCGGCGACGGCCGGCCAGCGGCTCGGGCACTTGTGGCGGGATTCGGTGCGGCGTCCGGTCCGGAGTTCTCGGCACCGTTGGCGATGTCGGCGTTCTCGGTGGTGTCCACAGGAACCGAGGATAGATGGCGGTTCTGTTCAGGCCGCCATTCGGTGGACTCGGGTGCCTGCTGGTTTGTGTTTCTGGCCTGTCGGGTACACCATGGAAGTCACGGATCGTTCGCGACCGTGCTAACCCGGTCCGGCTCCTCCCCCCCGAGTCGGGCCGTGGATAGACGACCCCCGCTCTCCCCCCCGGCGGGGGTCGTCGCATGTCCGGGCCCGTTTTCGAGTTCAGCCGTGTTGCCGCGGGGCTCTTCGGGGGTGCTGGGGGAGGCGTTCACAGCGAGGTCGGCGGGAAGTCCACGACCCTTGATTCGCTACTCTGAGTAATCGTCCTGACGGCACTCCGACAAGGCTTGAGATTGTCGTCAACTGTGCTGATGGCATGTGCCCGGAAGGGTGAGGCGGGCCGTCCGGGTGAGTGTGGATATCCACACCCCCCGGGTTATCCACAGGGATTCGAGACCCCGCTGACGGAATCCGATCCGCGCGGCACGGTGGCAGCAGTCCGCCGCAGCGACTGCTGCTGACGGGATGTCAAAAGCCAGTAGGGGAGAAAGCCGTGCCGCCGTCAATCGTTCACCCCAGCGAATCCGGTTCCGCTCGGCCGGTCCGCCCGGTCCCGTTGGTGCTCACCCGGGACGAGGAGCTGACCGAGCACTTGCTTCGGCTCTGCGCCGCGGTCGGCACCGAACCGCAGGTCTGCGCCGGCGTGCCGCCGCCGCAGCTCTGGGACTCCGCGCCGCTGGTGCTGGTCGGCGACGACCAGGCCGAGCAGTGCGCCGGCCTCACCAGGAGACCGGGCGTGCTGCTGTGCGGCCTGGACCTCGACGACTGCGACATCTGGGTGCGCGGCGTGTACCTCGGTGCCGAGCAGGTCCTCTTCCTGCCCGACGCGCAGGCCTGGCTGCTGGACCGGATCGCGGACGCACTGGAGGGCGTGATCACCCCGGCGCTGACGGTCGCGGTCCTCGGCGGATGCGGCGGTGCCGGCGCCTCGACCCTCGCCTGCGCGCTGGCCGTCACAGCGGCCAGGGCCGGTCACCGCACCACCCTCATCGACGGTGACCCGCTCGGTGGCGGGCTGGACGTACTGCTCGGCGCCGAGGCAGCCGACGGGCTGCGCTGGCCCGACCTCGCCACCGTGCGGGGCCGGCTCGACGGGGCGGAGCTGACTCGCTCGCTGCCCCGGCCACACGGACTCCACCTGCTCTCCTGGGATCGCGGCGAGACCACCGCCATCCCGGCCGAGGCCATGCGCGGCGTCCTGGCGGCCGCCCGGCGGCGGGGCGGCCTGGTGGTCGTCGACCTGCCGCGCCGACCGGAGCCGGCCGCCTCCCAGGCACTGGAGCAGGCCGACACCGGCCTGTTGGTGGTGCCGGCCGAACTGCGCGCGATGGCCGCGGCCCGCCGGACTGCGGCCGCCGCCGGGATGCGGCTAACCGATCTGCGGGCGGTGGTCCGCCGATCCGGACGGGTCGGTCTGGACGGCGCCGAGATCGCCCAGGGGCTGGGACTGCGGCTGGCCGGCGAGATCCCCGACGAGACCGGTCTCGCGGCCGACACGGAGCACGGCCGCCCGCCCGGAGTGCGTGGCCACGGCCCGCTCGCCCGCTTCTGCACCGCCTACTTGGGCCAAGTACTGCCACTCAGCGAAGGAGGAACCCCTTCATGAACGCCGCCACCACGCCCCCGGGTCGCCCGCCCCAGCACCATGGCCGGTTGGCCAGACCCGACCGTGCGCCTGGCCGATCCGCGCTGCCGGCGCTGCGCCGCCGCACGGGCGCCGGCCCGTCCGCCGGCCCCGGCGGCTCACCGGAACGAACCACCGCGCTGCTCGACGCGGTCCGGCTGCGCCTGGCCGAGGCCGGTGCTCCGCCGACCGCGTCGGAAGTCGCGGCCGCGGTCCGGGCGGCCCGACCGTCGCTGGACGGTGACTCGGTGCTGGACGCGGTGCGTGCGCTCCGCTCGGAACTCGTCGGTGCCGGTCCGCTGGACGAACTGCTCAGGGCCCCCGGTGTGACGGACGTCCTGGTCAACGGTCCCGACGAGATCTGGGTCGACCGGGGTGAGGGGCTGTGCCGGGAGACCTCGATCCGCTTCCCCAACGCCGAAGCGGTGCGGCACCTCGCGCACCGACTCGCCACGGTGGCGGGCCGCCGGCTGGACGACGCCCGGCCGTGGGTCGACGGCCGACTGCCCGACGGCACCAGACTGCACGCGGTGCTTCCGCCCATCGCGACCGGCTGCACCCACATCTCGTTGCGGATCTGTCGCCCGCGTCCCTTCACCTTGGGTGAGTTGGTGGCGGCCCGGGCCATTCCGCAGACCGGCGCCGACCTGCTGCTCGGCATCGTGCGGGCCCGGCTCTCCTACCTGGTGTCCGGCGGGACCGGCTCGGGCAAGACCACCCTGCTCGCTGCCCTGCTCGGAATGGCCGGCCCCGGAGAGCGGATCGTCATCGCTGAGGACTCCGCGGAGCTCCTGCCGGACCATCCGCACGTGGTCCGGCTGCAGGGCCGGCCGCCCAACCAGGAGGGCCTGGGCGAGCTGACCATGCGGGACTTGGTCCGGCAGGCCTTGCGCATGCGGCCCGACCGGCTGGTGGTGGGCGAGGTGCGGGGCGCCGAGGTGCTCGATCTGTTGAGCGCGCTCAACACCGGGCACGAGGGCGGCTGCGGCACGGTGCACGCGAATGCGGCGGCCGATGTGCCGGCCCGCCTCGAAGCCCTCGGGTCGATGGCTGGACTGCGGCGCCCCGCCCTGCACAGCCAGCTGTTGGCGGGTCTCGATCTGGTGATCCACCTCAGTCGCGACCGCCGCAGCGGCAGGCGCCGGGTGGCCGAGCTCCACACCCTGGACCGCAACTCGTCCGGTCTGGCGGTCACCGCACCCGCCGTGATCTTCCGGTCGGACGGCTTGGTGAGCTGCGGGCCCGGCTGGGACCGGTTGGTGCGGCTCTGCGCCGCCCGCGGCGTGATGCACCGCTGGGGGAACCGATGAACGGACGTCTGCTGCCTCTGCTGTCGATCGCGCTGCTGGGCGCGGCTGCCGCCCTCGGGCGGACCAGGCTCGACCGGCGGGCCCGTCGGTCGCGGCGGATCGCGGTGGTGCTGGCGCAGCCGGTGGGCGGGTCATGGGCAGCGCGGTGGGCGGGGCGCCTGCCGGGTCGACTGGCTGGTCGGTTCGGGCAGCGGTCCCAGGGCGAGCCGTGGCCGTTGCCGCGGAGGCTGGTGCCGGAAGTCCTCCTGTTGCCGTGCGGAGCGCTCGCCGGTTGGCAGTGGAACTCGGTGGTGCCGCTGGTCGGCGCGGCGATGCTGCTCCTGCCCTGCCGTCGGTGGCGGCTGCGGCAGCGGGCCGACCGGCGGGCGAGGGAGCGAGCCGCGGCGGTGATCGAGCTCTGCGCGGCCTTGGCGGCCGAACTCCGCAGCGGGGCGACCCCTGAGCAGGCGCTCGACGCCGTGGCCGAACACTCCGATGACGTGCTGCGCCGCCTCGGTCCGGAGGCGGCGGCCCGGCTGGCGGCGGTCCGCTACGGGGCCGATGTGCCCGCTGCGCTGCGCTGGCTCGCCACCCTGCCCGGCGGTGGCGGCGCCAATGCGATCGCGGCGTGCTGGCAGGTGACGGCGGACAGCGGGAGCGGCCTAGCGGTCGCCCTCGACCGGGTGGCCGAGGCACTCCGAGCGGACCGCGCCCTCCGCGAGGAGGTCAGCGGTGAGCTGGCGGGCCCCCGCACCACGGCCATCGTTCTCGCGGCACTGCCAGCCGTCGGATTGGCCCTGGGGACAGCGCTGGGCGCTGGACCGTTGCGGATCCTGCTGGGCACTCCACTCGGTGTGGGATGCCTGGTGACCGGTGTACTTCTGGAGATCACGGGTCTGGTGTGGACAGGGCGGATCGTCCGGGAGGCGATGGCCGACCTCGGAGTTCAGGCCGGCGGTACCACAAGCTCCGCTCAGCGACCCGTGCCGGACCGCTGGTCGAAGCCCCCTCGACCCTCCCGGCCAGGCCGTCGGTCGGTGCTGCGGGGCAGCCACCTGCGATCACGCCGACCCGGCCCCGGCCGCCCCCTGGAGCGCCGTCGGGCCCGTACCGGAGCGCTACGGGAAAGGCAGCTGGTCGCCGGCATCGGTGGCGGGGCGGAGGCATGGTGATGGGTGCCTTTCTCGGCCCGAACTCGGGCGCTGCTACCGCACCTCCCATGTGGCTGGTGGGACTGGCGGTTGGGGTGACACTCGCCGAGCTGATCGTGGCTGCGGCCATGGTGATCCGGCGCTGGTGTGGGCGCCGGGCCGCTCGCCGCAGGGCAGTTCGGGTGGCGGCGTCGGGGGTATCCCTCCGCCCTGGCTGGGTGGCCAAGCGCCTGAGCGGCTGGCGGACGGGCAAGCGGATCGACCCGGTGGTGGCGGTATCCGTACTCTCCGGCGCGGTGGTGGCCTGGATCGTTCCGGGGCTGCTCGGACTGCCCGCTGGGGTGGCGACTGCCGTGCTGCTGCGCCGTCGACTGCCGTCACCGCGCCCCACGATCGCCCAGCGACAGGCCCGTGAGGACGGACAATTGCTGTCCCAACTGCCGCTCACTGCCGACCTGTTGGCGGCCTGCTTGGGGTCGACCGCATCGCCGGAGCAGGCGGCGGAGGCGGTGGCGCGGACTGTCGGCGAACCGATGGAGGGCCGACTGTCCGCCGTGGCCGCGGAGATCGCGCTGGGCGCTCCGCCGGCCGCCTGCTGGGAGCGGTTCGGACAACACTGTGCGCCGCTGGGTCCGCTGGCCCGCTGCTTGATCCGGACCACACTCAGTGGATCGCCCCCAGCCATGCCGCTCCAGGGACTTGCCGCCTCCCACCGCGCCGCCGCCCAGCGGGCCGCGCACGCCCGGGTCAAGCGGGCGGGAGTGCTGGCCACCGTGCCCTTGGGCCTCTGCTTCCTCCCGGCCTTCGTGCTGATCGGCATCGTTCCGGTGATGGTGGGGCTCGTTGCCTCCATCGCCGCTCGGATCTGACGCCTCGCGGCCCATGAGCCAAGCAGGCATCCAGTTCGCGACATTCGCGGACCTTCACAGACCTTCACAGACCTTCGTAGATCTTCGTAGATCGGAGTGTTTCCATGAGCCGTACAAGCGATGAGCCGGTTCGGGTCGCGACCTTCTCCCGGTTGCCGGTGGCGACCTTCTGCCCGTTGCCGTCCCATGGCCGTTCAGCCGCGACGCCGACACGCCGGAGCGCACTGCCTGAGCAGCAGGCCTCCTCGCCGCCCGGGCGATCCGCGCCTCCGGCCCGGCCGCGGTCGCACCGGTTCTCCCGCGTCAAGGGCTTGCTGGGCCAGAGGTTGCGCCGGACCGCTCGGCGGTCCCACGACCGCTGGGCAGCGCTGCCGGACGCCGGTATGTCGACGGCCGAGTACGCCATCGGCACCGTCACGGCGTGTGCATTCGCCGGGGTTCTCTACAAGGTGATCACCGGCGGAGCAGTGAGCGATGCGCTGACCGAGTTGGTGAATCGAGCCCTTCATGCGCTCTGACGGCGCGCGCCCCGGCCTGCTCCGCCGCCGCGACGGGGTCGCGGGTCGCGTCCGCCGCGACGGTGGCTACGTCACGGCGGAGACGGCCGTGCTGCTGCCGGCCCTGATCGCGCTGATGCTGCTGCTGGTCTGGGGAGTGCTGGTGGCCGCCGCCCAACTGCGCTGCATCGACGCGGCGAGGGTGGCGGCCCGGGCAGCGGCTCGGGGCGACGCAGACCCTGCGGACCAGGCCCGCAAGGTGGCACCGCCGGGAGCGGCCGTGGAGGTGGTCGAGTCGTCGGACACGGTTCGCGTGCTGGTGGAGGCCCCGTGCCCGGGGATCGGCCGGCTGGCCGCACCCCTGAAGGTCTCGGCGGTGGCCGTGGCGGCCAGTGAAACGGCCAACGAGGCAAACAGCACGGGAAGGGAGCGGCTCCGAGATGACCGTGTCTGACCTGGCGAGGGTGAACCCGGCGGTTCCGGGATCCGGGCGCGACCGAGGATCGGCCAGCGTGTGGCTGATCGGGCTCGTTTCGGTGGGCTTGGCGGTCTTCGGACTCGCCCTGTCCCTCGGGGCGGTACTGGCCGCCCGCCATCGCGCCGAGTCAGCCGCCGATCTTGCGGCGCTCGCCGCGGCCGGCCACCTGCTGGTGGATGCCGACGGCGGCTGCGCCCGGGCGGCGAGTCTGGCGGCGGCGCAGCGGACCACACTGGTCGCCTGCACGGTGGACCGCACGGACGACAGCGTCGAGGTCGAGGTCAGCGCACCGGTGGGCGGCATCCGCTTGGCCGTGGGGCCGGCTACCGCGCGAGCGCGAGCGGCCCCGGTCTGGGCGCCCGGCTGGACTGACGGGGCCGGCCTGCCCGATCTGCCGACCCTCGAAGCGGCGGCTCCGAGGCCCGCGGACCGGAACGGTCCACGCAGTCCTATCGGGGCCTTCCTGTCCGGATCGGCTACCCGACCGCGTTCGGCCGGTGAGTCCCACTTGGCCGCCGGCCCCCGTTCCACTGAGCGCCTTCATGCGGCCGCCCGCCGCAGTTCGGCCGACCACCCGCGTTCCGGAGCTGTCCCGCTAACCGGCGCAACCGCCCCCTGCCTCCGCGTCCCGGGGGCCGGCAGCACCTCCCGGCTCCCCACCGTCGGCTGTCTCCGTGGTTCCCACGTCCGCAGGACCTCCCTCGCCCCCACCCTCGGCTGTCTCCATGTTCCCCGTGCCGGCAGTGCCTCCGGCGCGCGTGGCTGTCTTCGCCTCCCCGGTCTCGGCAGCGCCTGGCGAGTCCGCGTCCACGGCTGCCTACGCGCTCCCGCCGCGTCCCACCTCCTCGGCCGGCTCCACTGGCGCACCGGCGAGCAGTGCGCTGAGCAGGCGGATCGCACCGGCCTTGTCCAGCGGGTCGTTCCCATTGCCACATTTGGGCGACTGCACGCAAGACGGGCAGCCCCGATCGCACTCGCAGGCTCGGATGGCATCCCGGGTCGCGGTCAGCCAGCGGACCGCATGGCGGAAACCGTGCTCGGCGAAGCCGGCGCCGCCCGGATGGCCGTCGTAGACGAAGACCGTGGGCAGCTGGGTGTCCGGGTGCAGCGGCACCGAGACGCCGCCGATGTCCCACCGGTCGCAGGTGGCGAACAGCGGCAGCAGGCCGATCGAGGCGTGCTCGGCGGCGTGGGCGGCGCCGGGCAGCTGGTCGAACGGGATGAGCGCGTCCAGAAGTTGCTCCTCGGTGACGGTCCACCAGACCGCCTTGGTGCGCAGAGTCCTGGGGGGCAGGTCGAGTTTGGTTTCGCCGAGCACCTCGCCGGTGGCGATGCGCTTGCGCAGGTAGCCCACCACCTGATTGACCACCTCGACCGAGCCGAAGTTCAGGGTGCCCTCGTCCCACGCCACGGTCTGCTCGGTGGCCATCACGGAGATGGAGGTGATGTCCCGAGCGGCGGTGGTGTAGGAAGGATTAGCGGCGAAGACCAGGGCGACCGAGTGCTCCAGGTCCAGCGCGCGCACCAGGTAGCTGCGGCCCTGGTGGAGGTGGACGGCGCCGGTGTGAACGGCGCTGTGCGCGGCGGCTGCGTCCACGGTGCCCAGCAGCCGGCCGGTGGACTCCTCGACGATCTGGACGGGGGGACCTCCGGTGCCGCGCAGGTCGACGGCGTCGGCCGCGCGTTCCCGTCGGGTCCAGTACCAGGCGCCGTCCGCCCGGCGGCGCAGCAGTCCCCGCCGTTCGAGCACCGGCAGCAGGGCGGCGGCGTTCGGCCCGAACAGTTCGACGTCCGCTTCGGTGAGTGGCAATTCGGCGGCCGCCGCGCACAGGTGGGGCGCAAGGACGTGCGGGTTGTCGGGGTCCAGCACGGTGGCCTCGACCGGTCGGGCGAACAGGGCCTCGGGGTGGTGGACCAGATAGGTGTCCAGCGGGTCGTCGCGGGCGATGAGGACGGCCAGCGCGCCCTGGGCCTCCCGCCCGGCCCGTCCCGCCTGCTGCCAGAGCGAGGCTCGAGTGCCGGGGAAGCCGGCGAGCAGGACGGCGTCCAGGCCGGCCACGTCGATGCCGAGTTCCAGGGCGGAGGTGGAAGCCAGACCGAGCAGTCGTCCCGAGTACAGGTCGCGCTCCAGCGCCCGGCGTTCCTCGGGCAGGTAGCCGCCGCGGTAGGCGGCCACTCGGTTGGCCAGTTGCGGTTCCAGGTTGTCCTGGGCCTGCAGCGCGACCAGTTCCGCGGCACGACGGGAGCGGACGAACGCCACCGTGCGGGTGCCGGCCCCCACCAGGTCGGTGAGCAAGTGGGCGGCCTCGGCGGTCGCGGTCCGCCGCACGGGCGCGCCCTGCTCGCCGACGCGCTCGGTCAGCGGTGGCTCCCAGAGGGCGAAGACCATCTCGCCGCGCGGTGAGGCGTCCTCGGTCACCGCGCGGGCGGGCAGGCCCGTGAGGCGTTCGGCGGTCGCCGCCGGTTCGGCTGTGGTCGCCGAGGCCAGCAGGAACGCCGGATCAGCGCCGTAGCGCCGGCAGACCCGGCGCAATCGGCGCAGCACCTGGGCGACATGGGAGCCGAAGACACCGCGGTAGCTGTGGCACTCGTCCACCACCACGTAGCGCAGCGTCTTGAGGAAGGAGGACCAGCGCGGGTGGGCGGGCAGGATGCCCCGGTGCAGCATGTCCGGATTGGTCAGCACGTAGGAGGCGTACTGGCGCACCCATTCGCGCTCTTGCGGCGGGGTGTCGCCGTCGTACAGCGCGGCTCGGAGTCGCTCCGGGGCCAACTCGCCGGCCCTTCGGCGCTGGTCGGCGGCGAGCGCCTTGGTCGGGGCCAGGTAGAGCGCGGTCGCGCCGCGGCCGTTGGGCGCCTCGGTGCCGGTCAGCAGTTCGCTGAGCACCGGTGCCAGGTAGCCGAGCGACTTGCCCGAGGCGGTCCCTGTGGCGATCACCACAGTTTGGCCGGCTTCGGCCAAATGCATCGCCTCGACCTGATGAACCCAGGGTTGGCGGATGCCGAGTTCCAGCGCGGCGGCACGAATCTCGGGTCGGATTGATTCGGGCCAAGGGGCATGGCGTCCCCGTCGCGCGGGGAGATGCTCCGTATGGGTGAGTTGGTCCGAGTGGCCCCGGCTGGCGACCAGGAAGTCGAGTTGGGCCTCGGGCGGGCGGTGGCTGGGCGGCATGGAGACCCAGTGTGTCACCGGAGTGACGGAGAATCGCCGCAAGCCATCGTGCGGGCATGGTGCCAGGTGGTTGAATGAGGCGGTGGCGGCCAGTTGGCCGGGCCGGCAGCGTCTGGGCCGGTCGCTCGACCATGCGGTGGAGACCGTTCATACGGTGGAGACCGGCGGTGGAGACCGTCTGGGCGGGATCGGTGGTTTCGGCCACCGGTGCGTCCGGCTCGCCGTAGAGAACGCAATGTGACCTAGCAAGGCAAGGTGCTGGAGGTTCCGTGGACCTGACCCTGTCGACCGAAACCGTAGGCGACCGCACGGTCGTCCGGGTTGGTGGCGAGATTGATGTGTACACCGCCCCGAAGCTTCGCGAGCAGCTGGTCGAGCTCGTCAACGACGGCAGCTACCACCTGGTCGTCGACATGGAGGGTGTGGACTTCCTGGACTCGACCGGTCTGGGTGTCCTGGTGGGCGGCTTGAAGCGGGTCCGGGCGCACGAGGGTTCGCTGCGCCTGGTCTGCACCCAGGAGCGCATCCTCAAGATTTTCCGGATCACCGGGCTGACCAAGGTGTTCCCGATCCACACCTCGATCGAGGACGCCGTCCAGGCGACTGACTGATCGGGCGTGGCCCGGACCGCCCGCCGCCGTGCGGTCGGCCCGGGCCCGTTCGCTGCCCTGGGACCGGCCCAGGACAGCCGGGCGTGCAGTGGCTCCCAGCCGGCGGCTTCCGCCACAGCCTGGGCGCCGCTCCGACGCCCGGCACGCCTGAGTGTGGGAAACCCCGAGAGGGAGAGATGGCAACCGTCGAACTGCGCTTCAGCGCCCTTCCCGAACACGTGCGGACGGCACGACTGGTGGCGGCCGCGGTGGCCAGACGCGCCGGTGTGGGTGAGTCGGCCCTTGACGAAGTTCGGCTGGCGGTCGGAGAGGCTTGCTCGCGCGCCGTCGGGCTGCATCAGGAAGGCGGCGTGGGCGGTGCGGTCCGGGTGGCACTGATCGATCAGGAGAAGCGGTTCATCATCGAGGTCGGCGACGGTGCCGGCGAGCACAGTGAGCTTGCCGCGTCCGCCGACGAGGGTGCCGCCGACGGCGGTGATGCAACCGACGACGCACTGGGCCTGGCAGTGATCACCGGCCTGGTGGAGGAAGTCGAGGTGGGCCGCGACGACGACGGCGGCCTGATCCGAATGAGCTGGCCGATCAACCCGGCCTGAGCCCGGACCACCACGCCCTCAGCTCCGGGCCGCGTCGAACCTGGGCCGGGACCACCGGACCACCCTGCCCTGGCCGCCATCAACCTGGCTGCGTCCAGTGCGTCTGATGAGGCGCCAGCGATTGCTGATGCCCTCGTACCGGCCCTGATGTCTACGTCCGACTATGGTCCGCTGGCGCATTCTGCGGCAGCTGCGCATTCAGCGGCACCTGTGAATTTTGCTGCAGCTGCGGGTGCCGGTGCGCTTGCACATTCCTGGGTGGCCGGCGAATTCTGGCGCATTCGGCGACTTGTGGCGAGCTTGGCGATTTCTGGAGCGGCCGGGGCATCTCGGCGTGCCCGGTGAACTCCGAGGCGGCCGGATAGTCGCGGGATGGCCGGACGGTCCCGAGGGTTCGGCTGGGCGCTCGAAAGCCGGGAATCCTCGGCTTGCCACTCATGATTCTTTTTTCTCCGCCGTCCGCGGTCTATTTGAATCCCCTGCGCATTCCTACACTCACTCGTGGATGCCCGGCCGGGACAGGGCGGTCCGGCCCGCGCTGGTCGCCCCCGTCCCGGTCGCCTGTGCCACCAGAGCCAGCAGCGCGCCGTTCGGACCGGCCGGTGCGCCGGCCACCGGGGAGGACGCATGGCGGGATTCACGACAGCACCGGAATTGGGATCAGGAGCACCGGTGCGCCCACAAATCATGAACACTCTGGCCGACGGTTCCAGTGGTGGCGCGGTGCTCACCGGCGGAAACCGGATCGTGGTCGTGGTGGTCGCTCTGATCGCCGTCGCCGCGCTCGGCGTGGCTTTCCTGTTGGTGCGACAGGTGCTCGCGGCCGATGCCGGCACTCCGGCGATGCGGCGGATCGCGGCAGCGGTCCAGGAGGGAGCCAACGCTTATCTGGCCCGTCAGTTCCGCACCCTGGCGGTCTTCGCGACCGGCGCCTTCTTCCTGCTGATGCTGCTGCCCGCGGACAACTGGTCGCAGCGCCTTGGCCGTTCGATCTTCTTCCTGGTCGGCGCGGTCTTCTCGGCTGCCACCGGCTACCTGGGCATGTGGCTGGCGGTCCGGGCCAACGTACGGGTGGCGTCGGTGGCTCGTGGCGTGGCGCAGGGCCAGGAAGGCCCGGCGCAGCGCGGCGCGATGCGGATCGCCTTCCGCACCGGCGGCGTTGTCGGCATGTGCACCGTGGGGCTGGGCCTGCTCGGCGCGGCCGTGGTGGTGCTGGTCTACCGGGCGGACGCGCCTCGGGTGTTGGAGGGCTTCGGGTTCGGTGCCGCGTTGCTGGCGATGTTCATGCGGGTCGGCGGCGGCATCTTCACCAAGGCGGCCGACGTCGGCGCCGACCTGGTCGGCAAGGTCGAGCAGGGCATCCCGGAGGACGACCCGCGCAACGCGGCCACCATCGCCGACAACGTCGGTGACAACGTGGGCGACTGCGCGGGCATGGCGGCCGACCTGTTCGAGTCCTACGCGGTGACCCTGGTGGCGGCACTGGTCCTGGGCCGGGCGGTGTTCGGCGACACCGGCCTGGTGCTGCCGCTGATCGTGCCCGGGATCGGGGTGCTCACGGCGGTGCTGGGCATCGTCGCGGTCGCCCCGCGCGAGCGTGACCGCGGCGGCATGACGGCGATCAACCGTGGCTTCTTCCTCTCCGCGGCGGTCTCGCTGGTGCTGGTGGCAGTGGCGGCGTTCACGGTGCTGCCGTCCGGATTCGGCGGCCTGCGTCACGTGCCGTCCGCGATCGCCACCCACAGCGGCGACCCCCGGCTGTTCGCACTGCTCGCCGTACTGATCGGGATCGTGCTGGCGGTGCTGATCCAGCAGCTGACCGGCTACTTCACCGAGACCACCCGGCGTCCGGTGCGCGACGTCGGACGCAGCTCGCTGACCGGCCCGGCCACGGTGGTGCTCTCCGGCGTCTCGCTGGGCCTGGAGTCTGCGGTGTACTCGGCGGCGTTGATCGGAGCCGCGGTCTATGGCTGCTACTTGCTGGCCGGCGGCTCGATCGTGCTGGCACTGTTCGCCGTTGCCCTGGCCGGCACCGGCCTGCTGACCACGGTCGGTGTGATCGTGGCGATGGACACCTTCGGACCGGTCTCGGACAACGCCCAGGGCATCGCCGAGATGTCCGGCGAGGTGGCGGGCGCCGGCGCCCGGGTGCTGACCGAACTGGACGCGGTGGGCAACACCACCAAGGCGATCACCAAGGGCATCGCGATCGCCACAGCAGTGCTCGCGGCCACCGCCCTGTTCGGCTCGTTCACCGATGCGATCGGTGAGGCGGTGACCCGTGCGGGCGGTGCCGCTGCGATCGGCAGCCCCGCCGGGCTGAGCCTGGACATCTCGCAACCCAACAACCTGGTCGGCCTGCTGCTGGGCGCGGCGGTGGTCTTCCTCTTCTCCGGACTGGCCGTCAACGCGGTGTCCCGCTCGGCGGGTTCGGTGGTCTTCGAGGTGCGCCGGCAGTTCCGCGACCACCCCGGGATCATGGACGGCAGCGAGACCCCCGAGTACGGCAAGGTGGTCGACATCTGCACCCGCGACGCGCTGCGCGAACTGGCCACCCCTGGGCTGCTGGCGGTGCTGGCCCCGATCGCGGTGGGCTTCGGGCTCGGCGTCGGCGCGCTCGGCAGCTACCTCGCCGGGGCGATCGGTGCGGGCACGCTGATGGCGGTTTTCCTGGCCAACTCCGGCGGCGCCTGGGACAACGCCAAGAAGCTGGTGGAGGACGGCGCGCACGGTGGCAAGGGCAGTGAGGCACACGCGGCCACGGTGATCGGTGACACGGTCGGCGACCCGTTCAAGGACACGGCGGGACCGGCGATCAACCCGCTGCTCAAGGTGATGAACCTGGTCTCGTTGCTGATCGCACCGGCGATCGTGAAGTTCAGCTACGGCGCCCACGCCAGCGCCGGACTGCGCGGTGCGATCGCGGCGGCGGCGGCGCTGCTGGTGGTGGGCGCGGTGTCCGCGTCCAAGCGGCGCACCGTGGACGTGGCGGGGCAGGCCCCGACCGTTGCCGCCGGCACCGCGGAAGTCGGCGGCTGAGCCGTCCGGCTACCCATGACTTGGCCGTCCGTAGCCCGGTCACTCGTAGCCCGGCGGTCCGGAGCCCGGTCACCCGGAGAAGGTCGGCCCCGGTGCGGTCCTCGCGCCGGGGCCGACCCCGGTTCAGGGCCACGGCTCCGGCCTCGCGACCAGGGCTCGTGGGGAAGGTCAGTGCGCAAGCCCGGCCCGGAGCGGCTCGGATCCCGTCGGCGGGAACCGACCCGGCCGGCGGACTCGTCGGGGGAGGGGTGTCGGGTAGGTTCACTCAGGACCGATGGCGACTGACGGAGGACTCTCCAGGTGGACGGGCGACTACTGGTGGACGGCGGGCGGAACGGAGCACGGCGCTTCCGGACGGGCGGCGCGGGCCGAGTGCTCGCCCTTCCGCTGCTCGGGGTGGTGCTCGCCACCGGCGCGGCGGCCTGCAGCGACAACAGCAGCGACAACAGCAAGGCGCTCGACGGCTGGGCCCAGCAGGTCTGTGACGGACTGCGCGACCCGGTCGCCCAGTCCCGCGCCGCCCTGGACGACACCGCCCAGGTCAAGCAGAACGAGTCCGCGGCCGACCTGCAGAAGCGGCTGGCGGGCGACCTCGGCCAGCTCAGCACCAGCAACCAGCAGATCGCCGATGCAATGAGCAAGGCAGGCGCACCGAAGGTCGCCAACGGCACCGGGGTGCAGCAGGACGCGGTCAACGAACTGCACCAGGCCTCGCAGGGCTTCAAGGACGTGCAGCAGAAGCTCACCGCGCTGCCCACCAACGACCAGGGAAAGTTCGCGGACGGCCTGAAGAGCATCGGTGACCAGGCGCAGCAGCTGGCCAAGCTGTCGAACGGCGCGATGACCAAGGTGCAGGCCGGCGACCTGGGCAAGGCGTTCGCCCGCCAGCCCGGTTGCCGGGCCGCGGCGGACGCTTCGGGCAGCCCGGCGCCGAACGCGGCTCCGTCCGGCAGCGGCTCGCCGGCTGCCTCGACCAGCGGTTCCCCGGGCGTCCCGGCCGGCGGCAGCCCGGCAGCGAGCGGCTCCCCGGCCGGCTCCCCGAGTGGCGGCCCGGGTGCCGGCGGCTCCCCGAGCGGGAGCCCGAGCGGAAGCGCTAGCCCGAGCGCCGGCGGCAGCGGCTCCCCGAGCGGCTCCGCTTCGCCGCGCTGACGCTGCCGGCTGGCGCCCACCCCGCGCCTGCGCGAACCGCCGAACCGCCGCGAATCGCCGCGAACCGCCGAACCGCCGCGCCGGTGCGAACCGCCGACCGTGTCGCACCCCGGCAGGCGGTCGCGGCCCCGGCAGGCGGGAGAATGGGCGGGTGACCACGCTTCCCACCCCCGATCCCGACCGCCTCGCCCGCCTGCGGGAGGCGTTCCTGACCGCCTCCTACACCGCTGACGGCTGCCTCGACCTCCTCGGCCCGACCGGCTACGCGGCGCTGGCCCGCAGCGAAGCGGTACCGGCACTGCGCGCGACCCGGGGCGGCACGCCGCTGGAAACGCTGATCCGGCTCTTCCTGCTGCAGCAGCCGGCCTCCTACGCGGCGGCCGCGGCGGCACTGCCGGTCGAGGACTGCCTGATCGACGGCTGGCTGACGGCCGACGGTGACCTGGTCCGGGCCACGGTGGACGTCCGCCCGTACGCCAACGAGGTGGCCGGCCTGGCCAGCGCCGACGCCTGGGTGGTTTCCGACCTCGGCTGCGCGGTCGGCGGCGCGGGCGGGATCGGTGGCGGCGGCAGCGTGGCCGGCGTGCCGCGGCGCGAGCTGGTTCTGGGGGTCGGCGGGGCCTCCACCACGCTGGCCAACCTGGCGGTCCGCCGTCCGGTCCGGTCCGTCCTCGACCTGGGCACCGGCTCCGGCGTCCAGGCGCTGCACGCGGCCCGGCACGCCCAGCGGGTGACCGCCACCGATCTCAACCCGCGGGCGCTGGCCTTCGCCCGACTGACCCTGGCGCTCTCCGGCTTCGACCGCGTCGAGACCGTCGAGGGCAGCCTCTTCGAGCCGGTCGGCGACCAGAAGTTCGACCTGATCCTCTCCAACCCGCCGTTCGTGATCTCCCCCGGCAGCCGGTTCGTCTACCGGGACGGTGGCATGGCCGGCGACGAGCTCTGCCGCAGTGTGGTGCGGTCCGCCGCCGCGCACCTGGAGCCCGGCGGCTACTGCCAGCTACTGGCCAATTGGCAGCACGTCAAGGGTGAGGACTGGCACGACCGGCTGGCCGGCTGGGTGGCCGGTACCGGTCTGGACGCCTGGGTGGTCCAGCGCGAGGTGCAGGACGTGGCACAGTACGCGGAACTCTGGCTGCGTGACGGCGGCGACCACCTGGCCGGCCGAGAGGTCTACGAGGCCCGCTACAACGAGTGGCTGGACGCCTTCGAAGCGGCGGGCGCGGAGGGCATCGGCTTCGGCTGGATCACCCTGCGCAACTCCGGCGCCGAGCAGCCGGCCGTGCGCATCGAGGAGTGGCCGCACCCGGTCGAGCAGCCGCTCGGCCCGCACATCGAGCGCTGGTTCGCCCGGCAGGACTTCCTGCGCGAGCAGGACGACGCGGCGCTGCTAGCCGCCCGCTACTTGCTGGCCGAAGAGGTGGTCCAGGAGCAGGTGGGCCCCCCTGGTGCGGAGGACCCGGAGCACGTGGTGCTGCGGCAGGGCCGGGGAATGCGCCGGGCCACCAAGGTCGACACGGTGGGCGCCGGGTTCGCCGGCGTCTGCGACGGTTCGCTGGCGGCCGGAGACATCGTCGACGCGATCGCCCAGCTGCTGGACGAGGACGGGGCACGGCTGCGCGACCGGGTGCCCGAGTCACTGCGGCTGCTGATCGAGCAGGGCTTCATCGAGCCTGTCGTCTGACCCAGCCTGCCGTCTGCCCCAGCAGGCTGTCTGACCTGGCCCTCGTCGATTCAGCCAGCCGTTCGACCCGGCCGGTCGTCCGACCCAGCCTGTCCTCTGCCTCAGCCTGCCGTCCGCCACGGCGCGGCTGCACGCGCCTCCCCGGCCCAAGTCGGGCCGGGAGCCGTGTTCACCCAGTCGTGACCTCCCGTTCCCCTGGTGGACCCGGCCGCTCCGCCTCCGGTTGCCCCCGCCTTGCCAGGCTGCCCGGGAGGTCCACGCTGCCCGGGGATGCTCCCGGGTGCAGGCGAGAGGGAGACGGGTGGCCGCGGAACCGGCGACGGTCGCAGGGGGCGTACTGGTGCTCTTCGGAGGCGCACTGCTGTTCTGGTGCGCGGCGGAGCTGCGCCTGCGCCACCGGTTGCGCCGGAACGGCGTCCCGGTGACCGCCCTGGTGGTGCCGGACACCGCCCAGGGACAGGTGGCCGACTCGGCTCCGCTGCTCTCCTACGCCACGCTGCCCGCGCGGCTGACCTGTGACGAACCGACCGAGGCAGCCGTGCTGCTCTCCCGCCCGCGCGGTACCACCACGCTGAGCCGGCCGATCGGCCTGCTGCCGGGCAGCTCGGTGCGCGTCTGCTACGACCCGCGCCGCCCGGCCCGAGTCGTGCTGACCGGCCTGGGCACCGCAGCCTCGCTGCCGATGGACGTCTTCTGGACGCTGCTCGGCACCAGCTCCCTGGCAGGCGGGCTGAGCCTGCTGGCCATCGCACTGCGACGCTGATCCCCGGCGCCCGCCTGCCGGGTCCGAACCGTCGGTGCCCGTCCGTCGGCGCCCGCGCTGTCGCCGCCGTCCAGCCGGCACCTGGTCCGACCTGGTCCGCCGACGATACCCAACCCTCGGCGCTGATCCTCCTGCCGCCGCCCCGCCGACGCCCGCCCCCAGCACCCGGTCCGCCCCGCCGACGACGCCCGCCCCGGTACCCGGCCCGCCGCCGGCTTCCCGCGGCTCGGACGGTACGGCCGAACTCGGCCATCACAGGCGCCGCAGTGTCCTGATTGGGCCGGTTCCTGCCGCTGTGACGGCCTCCCGACCCGGTCAGAGGCATAACCGCGCGGCGGAAACGTCCATCATCGGGTTACCGTTCGAGTGGCGTCGGTCGGCCTTGCCAGTGAAAAAGCGGGATCCGTCCGTTTGACAAGGGTGACCAGGGTACGGTCACACTCCGCTGGTGGGGTCGTCGCATTGCGGTGCCCCAGGCGGTGGTGTGCCGGGCGTCGGCCATCCGTCGGCCAGCACACAGGAAGCGACCGGAAGAGAAGAGCGAAGGTGTCCCCGAGCAGCGAGACCGCGCAGGGCGGGAAGCGACTCGTCATTGTCGAGTCGCCCGCCAAGGCGAAGACGATCAAGGGCTACCTCGGCCCCGGCTACATCGTCGAGGCGAGCGTCGGGCACATCCGCGACCTGCCGAAGACGGCAGCCGAAGTGCCGGACAAGTACACCGGCGAGCTGCGCCGGCTCGGGGTGGACGTCGAGCACGACTTCACCCCCATCTACGTGGTCAGCGCCGAGAAGAAGGCCCAGGTCACCAAGCTCAAGCAGTTGCTCGCGGAGTCGGACGAGCTCTTCCTCGCCACCGATGAGGACCGCGAGGGCGAGGCGATCGCCTGGCACCTGCAGGAGGTGCTCAAGCCCAAGGTCCCGGTCAAGCGGATGGTCTTCCACGAGATCACCAAGGCCGCGATCCAGGAGGCGGTGGCCAACCCGCGCCAGCTCAACCAGCGCCTGGTCGATGCCCAGGAGACCCGTCGGATCCTCGACCGGCTGTACGGCTACGAGGTCTCCCCGGTGCTGTGGAAGAAGGTCATGCCGAGCCTGTCGGCGGGCCGGGTGCAGTCCGTGGCCACCCGCCTGGTGGTCGAGCGGGAACGCGAGCGGATCGCCTTCACCTCGGCCTCGTACTGGGACCTGGTCGCCGTCTTCGGCACCGGCCGCACCCCGGCCGACTCCGGCCAGTCGCCCGCCTCCGCTGACCCGGAGACCTTCGGCGCCCGGCTGTCCAGCGTGGACGGCAAGCGGATCGCCAGCGGTCGCGACTTCGGCCCCGACGGCCGGCTGAAGACCGCCAACACCCTGCACTTGGACGAGACGGCCGCCCGGGCGCTGGCCGCCGCCCTGGAGCGCACCGCGTTCGGCGTGCGCAGCGTCGAGTCCAAGCCGTACCGCCGCTCGCCGTACGCCCCGTTCCGCACCACCACGCTGCAGCAGGAGGCCAGCCGCAAGCTGGGCTTCGGCGCCAAGCGGACCATGCAGGTGGCCCAGAAGCTGTACGAGAACGGCTTCATCACCTATATGCGCACCGACTCCACCACGCTCTCCGAGACCGCGGTGGCCGCGGCCCGGGCCCAGGTGACCCAGCTCTACGGCGCCGACTACCTGCCGGACGCCCCCCGGGTCTACGCGAGCAAGGTCAAGAACGCCCAGGAGGCGCACGAGGCGATCCGCCCGTCCGGCGACCGCTTCCGCACTCCGGCCGAGACCGGCCTGAGCGGCGACGACTTCAGGCTCTACGAGCTGATCTGGATGCGCACGGTCGCCTCCCAGATGAAGGACGCGGTCGGCCAGTCGGTCACCGTGCGGGTCGGTGGCACGGCCGCCGACGGGCGGGACGTCGAGTTCTCGGCCTCCGGCAAGGTCATCACCTTCCACGGGTTCCTCAAGGCGTACGTCGAGGGCGCCGACGACCCCAACGCCGAGCTGGACGACCGCGAGCGCCGGCTGCCGCAGATGGCCCAGGGCGACCCGCTGGCCGCCGAGCAGCTCACGCCGGAGGGCCACGCGACCAAGCCGCCGGCCCGCTACACCGAGGCCTCGCTGGTGAAGGAGCTGGAGGACCGGGAGATCGGCCGTCCCTCCACCTACGCGTCGATCATCGACACCATCATCAACCGCCGCTACGTCTTCAAGAAGGGCACGGCCCTGGTGCCGTCCTTCCTCTCCTTCGCGGTGGTGAACCTGCTGGAGAAGCACTTCGGCCGGCTGGTCGACTACGACTTCACCGCGAAGATGGAGGACGACCTCGACCGGATCGCCGCCGGTCAGGCCGAGTCGGTGCCGTGGCTGAAGCGCTTCTACTTCGGTGAGGGCGAGGGCACCGGCGGTGCCGCCGAGGCCGGCAACGGCGACGGCGACCACCTGGGCGGCCTCAAGGAGCTGGTCACCGACCTCGGCGCGATCGACGCCCGGGAGATCAGCTCGTTCCGGCTGAGCGACGACATCACCCTGCGGGTCGGCCGCTACGGTCCGTACGTGGAGAAGGCTTCGGCCGAGGCCGACCAGCCGGGCCAGCGCGCCGACATCCCGGACGAGCTGCCGCCGGACGAGCTGACCGTGGAGCTGGCCGAGGAGCTGCTGGCCAAGCCCAGCGGCGACTACGAGCTGGGCCACGACCCGGAGACCGGCCACATGCTGGTCGCCAAGGACGGCCGCTACGGTCCGTACGTCACCGAGGTGCTGCCCGAGGGCACCCCGAAGACCGGCAAGAACGCGGTCAAGCCGCGCACCGCCTCGCTCTTCAAGACGATGTCGCTGGACACCGTCACCCTGGAGGACGCGCTGCGGCTGCTGGCGCTGCCCCGGGTGGTCGGCACCGACGCCGAGGGCGTGGAGATCACCGCGCAGAACGGCCGCTACGGGCCGTACCTGAAGAAGGGGACCGACTCGCGTTCGCTGACCAGCGAGGAGCAGATCTTCACGGTCACCCTGGAAGAGGCGCTGGCGATCTACGCCCAGCCCAAGCAGCGCGGCCGGGCCGCCGCCGCCCCGCCGCTGCGCGAGCTGGGCACCGATCCGGTCAGCGAGCGCCCGGTGGTGGTCAAGGACGGCCGGTTCGGTCCGTACGTGACCGATGGCGAGACCAATGCGACGCTCCGCAAGGACGACGACGTCGCCACCATCACCCCTGAGCGCGGCTACGAGCTGCTGGCGGAGAAGCGGGCCCGCGGACCGGTGAAGAAGGCGGCCAAGAAGACCGCGAAGAAGGCGGCCACCAAGAAGACCGCCGCGACCAAGACGGCCGCGACCAAGACCGCCGCTGCCAAGAAGACGGCCGCCAAGAAGACCACGACGGCCAAGAAGACCACGACGGCGAAGAAGGCCACGGCGGCCAAGACCACCGCCGCGAAGAAGACGACCGCCAAGAAGACGGCGGCGGCCAAGGAGACCGCCGCCGAGCCTGGTCAGGAGGTCTGAACCAACCGCGAGCGGTGAGCCGGACCAGCCGGGAGCGGTGAGCTCGCTCACCGCTCCCGCGTCACAACCCGGTCATAGCCGGGCCTCACCTTGCCGTGCGCCCGTTGGCGCTCCGTCCCGCCCGCTACGCTGACCGTATGACGAGCGAGGAGCAGCCCACCCCCACTGTGCCCGTCCTCCCCGAAGTGGCGCCGGCCGGCACCCCCGGCGAGCGGGCGCGTGCCCTGCTGCGGTTGCGCCCGTACCGCCGGCTGTGGGTGACCCAGCTGATCAGCGGCACCGCCGACCGGCTCGGCTTCCTGGTGCTGCTCGCGCTGACCGTCACCGCCGCCGCCACGGCCGGCCTGTTCGGCGGCGGCTACCGGGGCGCGGCCTTCGCGCTGGCGCTGGTCTTCGCGGTCCGGCTGCTGGCCGCCGGGCTGGTCGGGGTGGCGCTGCTCGGCCCGCTGCACCGGCTGCTCAGCGGTCCGCTGGACCGCCGCTGGACGCTGATCGCCGCCGACGGGCTGCGCGCGGCCCTGATCGGGATCGCGCCCTGGTGGGCGGTCTGGACCCACCAGGCGGTGCCGGTCTACGCGCTGCTGGCCACCATCTTCGTGACCGGTGCGGCCGAGCGGGTCTGGTCGACCGCCAAGGGCGCCACCACGCCCACCCTGCTGCCGGTCGGCGACCCCTACGCACCGCAGGCGGAGCAGCGGCCCTCGGCGGCCAACCTCGACACCGTCCGCACCATCGACATGCGCACCGGCTGGGCCACCGTGCCGTTGGCGGCGGTCGGGCTGGTCGCTCTCACCCTGCTGAACAACCTGCTGGCCGCGCTAGGCGTGGACTGGCTGCGGGCCCACCAGGTCACCTCGGCCGCGCTCGGCGCGGCACTGCTGTTCGCCGGCTCGGCCGCCCTGCTCCACCTGCAGGACCTGCCCGGCGTACCGGCCGGTCACCGGCCCGCCTCGCCGCTGCAGGGCCTGCGGGCGCCGACCGACGCGACCCCGGGCCCGGCGCTGGGCAAGGGCCGCACCGGCTCCGCCCCGTACTTCACCTTCGCCGTCGCCGCGGCCTACGCGGCGATGGCCGGCACCGCGGCGCTGGCCCTGTTCACCGCCGCGGAGCACGGCGCCGGACCGATCGGCTACGGCCTGCTGGTGCTGGCCACCACCGGGCTGCCCTGGCTGGGCCTGCGGCTGACCCGGGTCACACTGCCCGCGCTCTCCCGCCGCCGGCTGCTCGCGGTCGGTCTGCTGACCATCGGGGTCGCGCTGATCCTGGCCGGGCTGGTCTTCGACTTCGTGCTGATCCTGCTGCTCACCTCGGCGGCCGCGGTGGCGGCCGGCCTGGTGATCGGGGTCGGTCGCGGGCTGCTCGCCCAGGAGGTCGAGGAGGCCCGGCTGCCTCGGGTGACCGAGCACCTCTACGCGGTGCTGCGGATCGTGGTGGGCGCCGCGCTGGTCGGCATGCCGCTGCTGGCCGCCGCCTACGGCGAGATCGACTACGGCAGCCGGGCTCCGGGCAGCTTCAGCTTCGTGCACGGTGGTGCCGGCATCGCGGTGGCCACCGCCGGGGTGCTCATCCTGGCGCTGGCCGGCCTGGTCCTGCTGAAGACCGACGACCAGCGCGGCACCGTGCCGTTCGGCAGGGAGCTGCTGGAGGCGCTCGGCGGTGACCGCGACGTGCCCGAGCACCGGGCCACCGGCACCGGCTTCTTCATCGCGCTGGAGGGCGGCGACGGCGCCGGCAAGTCCACCCAGGCGCAGGCGCTGGCCGAGTGGATCCGCAGCAAGGGCCACGAGGTGGTGCTGACCCGGGAGCCGGGTGGCAGCCCGGTCGGGCAGCGGCTGCGCGGCCTGGTGCTGGACGTCGGCAACACCGGCCTGTCGCACCGCGCCGAGGCGCTGATCTACGCGGCCGACCGGGCCGAGCACGTGGAGAACGTGATCCGGCCGGCGCTGGCCCGTGGCGCAGTGGTGATCACCGACCGCTACATGGACTCCTCGATCGCCTACCAGGGCGCCGGGCGCGACCTGGCCGCCACCGAGGTGGCCCGGATCTCCCGCTGGGCCACCGGCGGCCTGGTGCCGGACCTGACCGTGGTGCTCGACGTCGACCCGGTGCGGGCCCGCGAGCGCTTCACCGAGGCGTTGGACCGGCTGGAGAACGAACCGATCGAGTTCCACGCCCGGGTCCGGGCCGGGTTCCTGGCCCTGGCCGCCGCTGACCCGGTGCGCTACCTGGTGGTCGACGCCAGCAAGGCGCCCGCGCTGGTCACCACCGCGATCCGGCACCGGCTCGACCGCGAGCTACCGCTCTCCGAGAAGGAGAAGGAGGCGCGGCGCGAGCAGGAGCGGCTGGCCCGTGAGGAGGCCGAGCGTCGCGCCGCCGAGGAGGCCCGCAAGAAGGCCGAGGCCGAGGAGGCCGAGCGCAAGCGCCAGGAGCTGCTGGAGAAGCTGCGCGCCGAGCAGGCCGAGAAGGAGCGGCTGGCCCGCGAGGAGGCGGCCCGCAGGCAGGCCGAGGAGGAGCGCAAGCGCGCCGAGGAAGCCCGGCTGGCAGCCGAGGCGGAAGCCGCCCGCAAGGCGGCGGAGGAGGCCGAGCGGCGCGCCGCCGAGGAGGCTCGGTTGGCGGCCGAGGCCGCCGAGCAGGCCCGCAAGGAGGCCGAGGCGCGGGCGCAGGCCGAGTTGCAGCGCCAGCGCGATGTGCAGCGCGAGGAGCAGCGCCGGCGCGCCGAGGAGGCTCTGCAGCGGGCCGAGGAGGCTCGCCAGGCCGAGGAGGCCGCGGCGGCGGCCCGCGCCGCGAACGACGCCGAGGCGGTGACCGAGGAGATCCCGATCCCGGGCTCCGAGGAGCTCACCGAGGAGATCTCCGAGGCCCAGCGGCAGGCGGCCGTGGCCGCCGCCGAGAAGCTGGCGGGGCAGCGGGGCGGCACGAGCGACGGCGGCACGAGCGGCGCTGGCACGAGCGGCAACGGCACCGAGGCCGGCGGCGCTGAGGGCAACGGCGCGAAGGGCAACGGCGCGAAGGGCAACGGCGCTGACGGCAACGGCGCTGACGGCAACGGCACTGAGGGCAACGGCGCGAAGGGCGCCGTGCAGAGGCCCGAGGAGCGCACCGCGGTGCTGCCGGTGGTGCGGGACGAGGCAGCCGAGGAGCGCACGGCCGTGCTGCCGGCCGTCGGTCCGGGCAAGCTGCCGCCGGTGCGGCCGGTCGAGGAGCGGGTGCCGCCGGGCCTGTGGCGGCCCGAGCCCACCGAGCCGGCGGCCGAGCCGAAGCGCCCGCGGCGCCCGTCATGGGCAGAGGAGACCCCGATGGACGACCTGCCGACGCTGACCGACTCGCTGCTCGGCACCCGCGAGGAGTGGGCCCGGTGGGAGCAGGCCGACCCGGACGAGGACGACCGCGGCGGCAGGGGCCGCAAGCGGCGCAAGTAGCGGTGGTGCCGCAGCCCGCCCCGGTCTGTCCGGGGCGGGCCGTATGCTCGCTGGCGGAAGGCTCGAGCGGGTTGGCTCGGGCGCGAGACCCGGCCGGGCGCGGTCCGGGCGCGGAGTGTGGGAGCAGCGGTGACCGTCTGGGACGACCTGGTGGGCCAGGAACGGGTGGTCGAGCAGCTGACCGCGGCCGCCTCGGCGGCCCGCGCCACCGTGCTCGCAGGTCGCTCCGGCGATCCGGCCCCGGGCGGCAACGCCTCGCTGATGACGCATGCCTGGCTCTTCACCGGCCCGCCCGGCGCAGGCCAGACCACGGCCGCGCGGGCCTTCGCCGCCGCGCTGCAGTGCACCAGCCCCGACCTCGACCTGGGCGGCACGCCCGGCTGCGGGTTCTGCGAGGGCTGCCACACGGTCATGGCCGAGAGCCATGCCGACGTGAAGATCGTCCGCAGTGACGGCCTGTCGATCGGCGTCGGCGACATGCGCGAGCTGGTGCTGCGCGCCTCCTCCTACCCGACCGGCGGCCGCTGGTCCGTGATCCTGATCGACGCGGCGCACCGGCTCACCGAGGCGGCGGCGAACGCGTTGCTCAAGGGCGTCGAGGAGCCCTCACCGCGGACCGTCTGGCTGCTCTGCGCACCGTCGGTCCAGGACACCCTGCCGACCATCCGCTCGCGCTGCCGCCACCTGGTGCTGCGCACCCCCGCACCGGAGGCAGTGGCCGACCTGCTGGTGCGGCGGGACGGCGTGGCGCCGCAGCTGGCCGAGCTGGCGGCCCGGGCCGGCCAGGGCGACGTGGAGCGCTCGCGCCGCCTGGCGGTGGACGAGCAGGCCCGCACCCGCCGCCTGGAGGTGCTGCGGATCCCGCTGGAGGTCGCGGACATCGGCGGCTGCCTGGCGGCCGCCCAGCGCCTGGTCGACACCGCGAAGGCGGACGCCGAGGCACTGGCCGAGACCCGGGACGCCAAGGAGACCGAGGACCTCAAGGCGGCCTACGGCGCGGCCGAGGGCCTGGGGGGCAAAGCACCGCGCGGCATGGCGGGAGCGGTCAAGGAGCTTGAGAAGCGGCAGAAGAGCCGGGCCACCCGGACTCGCCGGGAGACCCTGGCCACCGCTCTGCTGGACCTGCTCGGCTTCTACCGGGACGTGCTGGCGCTGCAGCTCGGCTCGACCGGCGCGCTGGCCAACCAGGACCAGCGCGCCGCGCTGGACCGCATCGCCGCGGGCGGCCCGCCGGAGGGCACGCTGCGCCGGATCGAGGCGGTGCTGGCCTGCCGGGAGGCGCTGGACCGCAACGTCGATCCGCTGCTGGCGGTCGAGGCGATGACGATGGCGCTGCGCGCGGGCTGACAGGGCGCGCTCTCCGGGGCGCGCGCCGGCCGGCGGGGTGCGCTCTCCGGGGTGCATGCTGGCCGGCGGGGTGTACTCACCGTCATGCGGGCTGGCCGGCGGGGCGCGCCCTCCGCTGTGCGGCGGGCTGCTGCGGGGCGCGCGCTACGAGGTGCACGTGGGCTGGTAAGGCGCGCGCCGGCCGGTGCGCGCGGGCTGCCGCTCCGCTTCCGTCCGCTGCTCGGGCGACCATCGCTCGTTCGAGTGAACACCGGGGTTGGTGCATCGCGCTGCACCGCTTCCCGGTCGGCTTCTTGCACGCTGTGGAACGAGCGCGCCGGGACCACTCCGGCTCCGAGTCCTCGCGAGGGAGTGCCCGATGTCCCGTCCAGTGCTGCTGGCGTCGGCCGCGGTGGTGCTGGCGGCGGGCTGTTGGCTGGCCCGGGCAGCGCTCACCCGGTGGCGCGGGGAGCGCGCGGCGCGCGCGTACGAGCTGGTGGCCGAGATGCGACCGGTGGTGTTACGGATGTCCGGCGCAGTGCTCTGTGGCCTGGGGGCGACGGCGCTGGTGGTGGACGCCCTGCTGACCGGCCGACAGCTCCCGGACGGCACGCGTCGGCTCTCCGCTGCGGCGCTGGCCGTGCTGCCCACCCCCGCGAAGCCGGCGCCGTCAGCGAGCGCGACCGATCCACCGCGATTCGTCGGCATCGGCCACCCCGCCGAGGGAGAGCTGCTGGAGGCGGCAGTGCCCGGCGCGGACGGCAGCCCGCGCGCCGTGCGGGTCTGGCTGCCGCCGCACTACGCCGAGGACCCGTCGGCCCGCTACCCCGTCCTGGTGCTGCCCGGCGCCGTCCCGGGCCGGACCGTGGACGCCGAGCTGCCGGACGTCTTCGACGGCCTGGCCTCGGCGATCAAGCTGGGCCGGACCCGACCGTTCGTCGCCGTCGCCCCCGCGGCTACCACCCACCCATGCGACTCGGGGGCGGTCGACGACGCCTCGATCCGCACCGCCGTGGCCGGTGCCTTCCGCACCCTGCCGCCCGGGCCGCCGGCCTGGGCCGCCCTGGGCGTGGCGGACGGCGCGCAGTGCGCGGTGGCGGCCGAGCTGACCCACCCTGACCTGTACGGCGCGGCAGCCGGCGTGTCCGGCCGCTACGACGCGCAGGCCCTCTCCCAGGCGGCGGCTGACACCTCGTCGGGCCCGGCGCCCCGGGTGCTGCTGGCGGCGGCGAAGGACGACGCCGACGGCTTGGCCGCCGCACACCGGCTGGCCGACGCGCTGGGCACCGGGCGGGGCCCGGCACCGCGCACCCAGGTGGGGCTCTCCGACGCGGTGCAGGACCACACCCCCGAGCGGGAGCGGCTGCGGCTGATCCGGCTGGCCGCCCAGTACCTGAGCGATACGCTCACCCGCTCTGCCCCTTGACTTGCCCCCGTGACGCTGCCCGCCCCCTGACCCGCCGCCGTGACCCTGCCCACCCCGTCCCTGTGCCCGCCCCTGTGACGCTCGCCCTCTGCTCCCTTGACCCGCCGTCGCGACCCTGCCCACCCCGCCTGACGCTCACCCCCGATCCGCCCCGCCCCGCCCCGCTCGCCCCCCGATCCGCCGAGGAGACGCCGCATGCCGCAGCCGTTGAGGACGGTCACCGCACTGCTCGCCGCTGGACTGCTGCTGGCCGGCTGTGCCAGTGACCGCTCCACCCACGCGCGCCCCTCCACCACCGGTAGCCCCGCGGCCGCCGCACCGGCACCGCTGCAGCCGCTGCCCGCCGAGGCGCCGGCCGAGCTGGCGTCCTACTACGGCCAGCGGCTCGACTGGCAGCCGTGCGACAACGGGTTCCAGTGCGCCACCGTCAAGGTGCCGCTGGACTACGCGCACCCGGCAGCCGGCGACCTGAGCCTGGGCGCGGTGCGCCACCCGGCGGACGGCGAGGGCGGCCGGCCGCGGACGGGTTCGCTGCTGCTCAACCCCGGCGGCCCGGGCGGCTCCGCGGTGGAGTACGTGGAGGCGGTGGCGAGCAGCTATCCGTCGCAGGTCCGCGCCGCCTACGACCTGGTCGGCCTGGATCCGCGCGGGGTCGGCCGCAGTGCTCCGGTCAACTGCTTGAGCGGGGACCGGATGGACGCCTTCACCGCCGTCACCACCACCCCGCACGACCAGCAGGAGATCGATCAACTGGTCGCTGCCGACCGGGAGTTCGCGGCAGGCTGCGCGCAGCGTTCAGGCGGCCTGCTGGGCCACGTCAGCACCGTGGAGGCCGCCCGTGACATGGACGTGCTGCGCGCCGTGCTCGGTGACGACAAGCTGAACTACGTCGGCAAGTCCTACGGCACCCTGCTGGGCGCCACCTACGCCGGGCTGTTCCCCAGCCGGGTCGGCCGGATGGTGCTGGACGGCGCGATGGACCCGGCGCTCGACGCGGCGACCGGCAACCGCGCCCAGGCCGGCGGCTTCGAGACCGCCTGGGCCTCGTTCGCCAAGGACTGCGGCAAGCGGGCCGACTGCCCGATCGGCACCGATGAACAGCAGGCCGGCAGTCAACTGGACGCCCTGCTCGGCTCCTTGGACGCACACCCGTTGCCCGCCACGGGCGCGCGCAAGCTGACCGAGGCGCAGGCGGTCACCGGGGTGCTGGCGGCGATGTATGCGCCACCGCTGTGGCCGCAGCTGCGCAGTGCGCTGGCCGCGGCGCACGGCGGCGACGGCAGCGCGCTGCTGCGGCTCTCCGACGCGTACTACGAGCGTGCCGCGGACGGCAGTTACCAGAACCTGATGTTCGCCAACGCGGCAGTCAACTGCCTGGACCTGCCGCCGGCCTTCAACTCCCCGGCAGACGTGGCGAAGGCACTGCCGCAGTTCCGGCAAGCCTCGCCGCACTTCGGCACCGATCTGGCCTGGATGGCGCTGAGTTGCGCCTACTGGCCGGTCAAGGCAACCGGGGCGCCGCACACCATCCGCGCCGCCGGGGCCGCGCCGATCGTGGTGATCGGCACCACCCGGGACCCGGCCACCCCCTACGCCTGGGCCCAGTCACTGGCCGGTCAGTTGGAGTCGGGTCGGCTGGTCAGCTACGACGGCGACGGCCACACCGCCTACGGGCGGCACGACGACTGCGTGGATTCGGCGGTCAATCGCTACCTGACCGAGGGGCAGCCGCCGGCGTCCGGGCTGCGCTGCCCCTGACTTCCCCGTCGGTCGCCACCGCCGCCAACCAGTCGTCCAGCAGGGTGATCTGACGCTCGGGCGGGAACTCGGTCGGCGCGAACAGCGCCTGCACCACCAGGCCGAGCACGAACGACTGGGCGGCGGCGGCCAGGTCGGCTGCCGGGGTGCCGGCGGGCAACTCGCCGCGCCGCTGGGCGATCTCCACCTGCTCGGTGAGCTTGACCCGGGAGCGCCGGTACCGTTCGGCGTGCTCGGCGGCCAGCTCCGGATCGGCAAGCGCGACGTCCCACGAGCCGACCCAGATCCGGTTGCCCGCGGTGCCGGCGGCGTCCAGGGGCAGCACGTCGAGCAGCAGGGTGCGCAGCGCGGGCAGTCCGTCGGCGGGGGCGGTCCGGCGCGGCCGCCGGGCCGACTGCTCGGCGAGCACCTCCAGGGCGGTGCGCAGCAGGGCCTGCTTGTTCGGGAAGTAGTGGGTGAGCAGTCCGGTGGAGGCGCCCATCTCGGCGGCGACCGCGCGCAGCGTCAGCGCCCCGAAACCCCGGTCGGCGAGCACCCGCCAGACGGCGGCCGAAACGTCGCGACGGCGGGCTTCATGATCTCCACGAGCGGGCGGCATGGCGCCAGGGTAGCTGCCGAACGTCTGTTGCGTACGGGCCGCCGCTGTCCCCTTCCGAGGCCTGCGGCGCATCCAGCGCTCCTCCGCTCCGCGCGGCGGGGCCTGGCAGCCCACCACTCCTCGGCGAACTTGGGCGCGGATTTTGCCACCCTGACCAGGCGCACCGGTGCCGGTGCCGGTCCGACTGCCTTCCTGGGCGTTTCCAGGGGGTTTCCAAAGAGGTACTCCGGTGGCCACAAGGCGCATCGCCTGACCGGCCGCTTCGGGGTCACACTGAACGGGCCAAGCACTCGGGCGGTACGCGCGGTGGCAGGGCAGCGGCGGCTGGGCACACCGGCCGCCGTCGCCCGCCGTCCGGCAGCCGCCGACAGGGAGGAGCCCCCGTGACCACCGCCATGACCACCGCGCCGCTCCGCACCGCCGCCGCCCCCGCACAGGTCCCGATGGTCGAAGTCACCGGGACCGCACTCCTCCTCGACGAGCCGGCCGCACCACTGGCCTACGGTGCCGTCACGGTGAGCGGACTGCGCGAAACCGGCGACGCCGAGTACACCGCCCAGGCCCGCCTCCTCGGCTTCTCCGCGGACGCGGCCCACGAGCCGGCGCTGATGCTGGAGGCCGCCCGGCAGGCGGTGGCGGCCGGCGCCCGGTGCTTCTACTCGGCGCCCATGAGCGGCGAGACCGCCCTGACCTTCCTCCAGGTCCACTCCATGGGCCCCGGACCGGTCGCGGTCGCGGACTCCCTGCTCCTCAAGATCACGGTGACCGACCGCCAGGTCCACCACGGCACCGTCACCGCTCTGGACCACACCGTCGAGCTCTTCGCCGGCGACGCCCTCGTCGGCCGGGTCGACGTCGCCCTGCGCATCCGCTGACCGCCCCCGGCTCCCGGGGTGACACTCACCTGCCCTCACCCCGGCCCCCACCCGAGCCCCCGGCCCCCGCCCGAGCCCCTGGTACTGAGCACCCCGCGAACCTGTGTAAACTAGCCCGCGTTGCCATAGTGGCAGCGGCGCCGCCTTAGCTCAGTTGGCCAGAGCAACGCACTCGTAATGCGTAGGTCGCGGGTTCGAATCCCGCAGGCGGCTCAGAGAAGGCCCAGGTCAGATGCTTGCTGACCTGGGCCTTTTGCTGTTTCCCGGCGTGCGGGCAGGCGCCAGCGACGCAATACGAGATCGCTTGCGTGAGCGCGGGTGTTGATCTCTGTCTGGATCTTGGCCTTCATGGTCCTGGACTTCGCAGACACCGCTGCGGGCAGCCTCCAGCTGATGGCTGCCCGCAGCGGTTCTGTCAGCACTTGAGCACGACGTTCAGGTATGCCTGCACCGGCTCGAAGATCCCGTACGGAACGTATTCGGGGATCTCTGCAAGCGCCACCCACGCCAGCGCGTCCAGTTCTCGTGGGTCACCGACGGCAGCGGTGCCGCTGACGATCTTGCAGACCATGTACGACATCCATCGGCCGGTCTCCGGGTGGACGCGCTCGCCGAGGACCTTGATGGCGGCCACGTTCAGCCCCGTCTCCTCCGCGGTCTCGCGAACAGCCGCTTGCTCGGGAGACTCGCCGGGCTCGATCTTGCCTGCCGGGAACTGCCACGAGAGCTGGCCCTCGCTGACTCGGCGCCGGACCATCAGCACCCGACCCTCTCGGATCACGATCGCGGCAGCGATACCTGGCCGTCCGTCTGAAGCCGGGTGCATCGGCTAATCCCTCTCCGTCGCTGAGGCCGCCACGGGGCGGAGCAGGTCGAGGACGTGGGTCCAGTTGTACTTGTCGCGGCCCCCGCCGGCCTTGGGCTTGTGGGGGACGTAGTCGCCGATCAGGACGCCCATCGACCGGAGCCGGGCCAGGCTCTCCGCGTACGCGGGGTGGGCGGCCTGGGCGGAGTTGACGTAGGGCTGGACGGCCACGGGGATGCCGAGGCCGTACGCCTCGCAGAGGATGCCGAGGGCGAGGGTGTCGGAGATACCGGCGGCCCACTTGTTGATGGTGTTGAAGGTGGCCGGGGCGACGGCGATGGCGTCGGCCGGGGGCAGTGGTTGGGGGATGCTCGGTGTGCGCCAGGCGGAGCGGATCGGGTAGCCGGTCTGGGCTTCGATGGCTTCCTGGTCTATGAACCCGAGTCCGTTCGGGGTCGCGATCACGCCGACTCCCCAGCCCTCGGAATGGGCAGCGGTGATCAGTTCGCCCACTCCGTCGGCGATGCCCGACGCGCAGACGACGACGTAGAGGAACGGCTCGCGGTGCTCGGTCAAACCTGGCCTCCCAACTCCTGGCAGAAACGGCGAAGCTCGGGGACGGCGCCGCGCCAGTCGCGAGCGGCCATGTCACTGGCCAGCTCGAGCACGCTGGGCCGTCGGCGGATGTCCTCCGAGGCACAGCTCTCCGCGATCCTGAGCGCTTTGTATCCCTCGGCCAGTCTGCCCTGCTGGCTGTAGGCCCGTGCAGCCTCCACCCACAGTGCCGCTCGGCGCTCGGGGACCGGGATGCGCCTGCGCATCAGGGGCTGGGCGGCTTTCAACGCCGTTCCCGCGTCGCCCAGGACGACCGAGGCGCTCACCGAGTGAAGTGCCACGTTGGTCGGACTGAAGTTCGCCCAGGCTTCGGGGCTGTCGAGGTCGACATAGCGTGCGACCTCCTGGGCCTCGGCGAGGAACTCGGCGGTCGTGGCGCGGTCGCCGCCGGCGCTTGCGGCCGTCACCCCGCGAAGGAGCATGAGCCCCAGCGCGGCGAGGTACTCGGGTGGGCGCCGGTCGTAGCTGCCGGAGAGCTGGTCGGCGGTGTGCCGGATGAGGGTGACGGCGGCCGCGGTGTGCCGGTCGCGCGCGAGGACGTGCGCCTGGACGCGGACGCTTGAGGCCATCACCACGGGGTCGGCGCTCCGTTCGGCCTCGGCCATGGCACGGCCGACCGCCAGCCAGGCGTTGCCGTGGTCGCCGAGCTTGAGCAGCAGGCTGACCGCGGTCTGGTACGCCGTCGCGAGGAGGCCGGACAGGACCTGATCGTCGCCGCGGGAGGCATCCTGGGCCTGGCGGAGGTCGGCGATCAGCGAGGGCAGAGCGCCTTCGAGTTCGGCGTACCGGCAGGTGTAGAACAGCCTCCGGGCCTGGGAGAGCCGGGCCGCGAGTGTGGCCTGCGGTTGTGGCGCGTGCTCGGCTGGAACAGGTCCGGGCAGCAGCGCCTGGACCAGCTCTATCTCCACGCGGGGACGGGGCGTCGGGGTCGCGAGCGCGGCGACGCTCGCGGTCAGGAAGTTGCGACGGTGCATGTCGTCCGTCCTGCTGTCCGCACTGGTATGGGAGGACAGGCCGAGGCTTTCCAGTGGGATGTCGAGCACGGCTGCGACAGCGCGCAGGACGTCGATGTCCTGCGTCCCCTTGCCGCTCTCCAACCGGCTGATCTTCGACTGGTGGTAGCCCAGTTCGGTGGCCACGTCCGCCTGCGACCGGCCGCTCAACACCCGTGCGCGGCGGATTACTTCTCCGATCCCGCCCGCTGCGGAGTGTCCTTTGGCCGTCTGCGACATGGCTTCTCCTGCCAATGCTGATCCTGCCTGGTGAGCCGAGCGTAGCCGCACCAGGACAACCCGTCATGCACGATCTGCATGGATCATGCATGCGGAGCCCATGCCCTAACCGTGGTGCATCGAGATGGAGTTGTCTGGTCGTCAGCAGCTCGACCACCCTCGCAGCTCGCGATTCCCCGCTCCCGCATGACCGAGGCCCATCTGCGGTCTCGCATGCGCGGCTCTACCCAGTGGCTAAGGAGAAGCGCCGATGACCCTCCGCTCGGACGCACAGAGGGGCGACACCGCGCACCAGCGGGACGCAGCGGCCGTTCCTCTCGCTTCGGAAGACGGCCGGGCGTCGAACACAACCGCGAGCCCCTCAGACCGCGCCGCCGCGCGTCGCGAGCGGCTCGTCACCGCCAGCAGCCACGTCCGAGAGGTCTCGACCGCCACCAGTTCGAGGACGGCCGGTGCAGCGACGGCTGCGGCCCCTGGCCGTGTAACAGCGTTGTCGACGCGGTCCAAGCCTGCGACGGTGACCAGTGATCGCCTCCACTCACGCTCGGCGTATCTCGTTCATCGGCACCAAGCGCGACCACGTCCCGCCGGCCCGGGAAGCCGTCGTCCGAGTCGCGCGCTCGTGGGTGGGGTCGACCCGACTTCGCTGGGCGACATCGCGCTGGTCGCCGACGAGCTGCTCGCCAACGCGGTCATCCACGCGCCAGGAAGACTGCTGGCCGGCATCTACCTCTCTCCGGACGGCGACCGGGTGGTGATCGAGGTCTACGACCCGTCGCGCCGGATGCCCACCGGCGCCGCGAACTTCGGCAACGACGAACTGACCACCGGTCGAGGCATGCTGCTGATCGAGGGCCTGTCGGAGACCTGGGGCGCGGAACCGACGACCCATGGCAAGAAGGTCTGGGCCGAACTGGCGGTGCCCGCTGTCGCGGTACCCGAGCACCCTCGCTCGGCCCGCCGGGCGGCACTCATCGCCAGCCTCGTCCGCACCGACCGTCCCAGGCCCCGTCCCCACGCGCCCACCTGGCCACGCGCCCGCGCGTACAGATGGTTCTCGCAGCACCGCTCGCCGCGCGCCTACCGACTCCGCCCGTGCTGGTCCAGGCGCACCGGCCGGGCGGTGACGGGGGCCGGTCGCTTTTTTCCCCGGGAGCGGTGGCTTGCCGAGGTCATCCCGCAGCTCGCGGGCCCCGAGCCGCACGTCTTCACCTCGACCTACCGCAGGGCGATCGACACCCGCCGCGATCGCCCTGCCGGCCCTCCCCGATGGCTGGCCCCGGCAGAGGTGGCGTCGCCGTAGTGTCTCCGCCGGCTACGCGGTCTGCCGACGGAGGTCGGTGAGCAGCTGGTCGAGCAGGTGTTCCTCCTCGATGCGGACGGCGTGCTCGGTGATGGCCGGGGCGAGGCCAGGGTCCCAGGGGGTGGGGGCCGGGATCCCGGTGGTGAGCGGGGTGCCGAGGCCGCGTTCGACGGCGGTGAGGTAGGAAGCGCTGTCGTAGCGCCAGGGGAGAGCGCCGGGGAGGCGGAGGACGCCGGAGGCGATGCGGATGCCGCCCCAGTCGAAGTCGCCGTGGTACGCGAGCCGGCAGCCCTGGTCGGCGAGGTGACCGAGCAGGCTGCGGGCGGCGACGGACAGTTGGCCTTCGACGCACACCAGCGGCGGGCAGTCGGAGCCCAGTTCGTCGGCGGCGGCCGCGAGGACGGCGGGGTTCTCGCAGACGTGGACCGTGCGCTCGGTGAGGTGGAGCTCGGCCAGCTGCCGGGTGAGCTGGCGTAGGGTCAGCAGGCAGGGTTCACCGCCTTCGCGGGCTGCCGCGAGAATGCGCCCGGTGGTGCTGCTGGTGGAACCGGGCAGGCCGAGGACGAGGACGCGCGAGGAGAGTTCGTCCAGGGCCACGCCGACGGCCGCCCAGGCCGCCCGGCGGCCTTCGGCGCCGCTGGGCAGCTCGGTGGCGGCCAGGGCCCGGACGGCGGAGTGGACGAGCGCGGCGAGCGGACGGCCCTGGTCCAGGGCATGGGCGTCGCCGAGGGTGCGCGCGGCGAGGACGGGCAGCGTGAGTCCGTCGGCGGGGAGCTCGGCGAGGACCCGTACGGCGTCGGCGGCCAGCCGACGGGCTGTGGCCGGGTCGCCGCCCGCGAGCCGCCTGAGCAGGCCCGTCGCCGCCACCTTGGCCTGCCAGGAGGCGAGTTCGGGACGCTCGATGACAGCGGGGTGGTCAAGCTCGGCCAGTGCGCGTTGCCAGGCGGCGGCCAGGGCGGCGCCCTGCGCGCGCTTGTCGGTGACCGGGCCGGTGAGCGCCACCACGGCCGCGGCGAGCCCGTCCGGGCTGGCGCCGCTGGCCCGGAGCGTGCGGTCGACGGCGGCAAGCGAGACGGAGAGCGACCGGCCGGGGCGCGGGGACCGGCCCAGGAGGCGGGCGACGGCCGCCCGTGCGGCGTCGTCGGCCTCGGCCAGGGAGACCGTGCCGTCGAGCGGCCGCCCGGCTTCCAGACGTCGGCGGGCGCGGTCGAGCAGCCAGGCGAGCTCGGGTGCGCCGAGCAGACGCTGGAGGCGGGGGAGGTCCATGGGGAGGTCCATGGAGAGGTCCATGGTCAGGCGAACAGCCCTTCCTGACGTTGCGGCGGAACCTCGCCGTCGGTCACCAGGGTGCGGTGCCGGCCGTCCCACTCCCAGCGGGTGACCAGGACGGCGGCGATCTCGTCGACGCGGGAGAGCTGGGCGATGGCGAGGCCCGGCACCTGCGGGTAACAGCCCCATTCGCGCTCGGAGGTCATCACCACGTCCAGGTCGAAGGCGGTGAGCAGCCCGAGCGACTTGGCCCGGGAGTCGTCGTCGACGCCGGCGAACGCCTCGTCCAGGGTGACCAGGCGCGGGGCGTGCGGGTTGCCGGCGGAGGCGTAGTGGGAGGACGCGGCGGCGAACAACGGCAGGGAGACGGAGAGCACCCGCTCGCCGCCGGAGGCCGGGCCGGTGGCGGACTGCCACCTGCCGTGCTGGTGGCGCTCGATGCCGAACTCGTGCCAGGAGCGGTAGTCCATGGCGGTGGTGAGGTGTTCGAGCCAGGTGCCGGCGGGGTTGTCGGTGCGGGCGCGGTCGATCTGGGCCTGGAGGAACTCGCCGAGGGCGGTGCGGTCGGCGGCGGTCCAGGCGTCGGAGGACTGGCGCAGCAGGCGGTCGCGGGCGGCGGCCAGCCCGCCGGGGGCGTTGCGGGCGGGGCGCCAGACCAGGCGGAGCAGCATGCCGGTGCTGGTCGGGCGGTCCTTCAGTTCCTCGTTCATCTTCAGCACCTGGTGCTCGGCGGCGCTGACGAGCTCCTGGAGGGTTCCGGCCACCTCGGTGATCAGGTGGTTCTCCAGGATCTCCTGCTCGCGGGCGGAGAGCAGTTGCTGCCGGTCGGCCACCTCGGCCGTGAGGGCGGCCGCGAGCGCGGGGACGGAGCGTTCCCGGCCCTGGAAGACGACGTCGACGACCAGGCCGTCGTCCATCATGCGGGCGGCGGCCGTGTGCCCGTGGCGGGCCAGGGCGTCGGAGAGGTCCTTGAGCTCTTCGGTGATCCTGCGCTGCACGCGCTCCCACGCCGGGTCGGAGTCGTCGACGGACTCCAGCTCGCGCTCGACGGCGCGGGCGAGCCGGACGGCCGGCTCGGGAGCCCAGGAGTCGGAGGCATGCTCCAGCTCGGGCAGGGCGACGGCGAGCAGGCCGGTGGTGGCGAAGCGGCGCAGCGCGTCGATCGCCTCCGCCCGGGTGCGGGCGGTGTCCTCGATCTCACCGCGTACCCGGGTGCGCAGGGCGTCGGCGGCGGCCCGGCGACCGGTGGCGGCGTTCTGCTCGCGGCGGGTGGCGCGCTCGGTCTCCTCGCAGTCGCGCAGGGCGGCCTTGACCTCGTCGAGTTGGCGTTGCAGCTCGGCGACGGCCGCGCCCACGGTGGCCTTGAGCGTCTCGTGGCGCTCGCCGGCCGCGACGGCCTCCCGGACCGCCGCGCGGGAGCGCTCGGCGAGTTCGGCGGCGTGCTCGGCGGCGCGGGTGTGGTCGGCCTCCTCGGTGGCCAGTGCGGCACGGGCCGCGCGGGTTTCGCGTACGGCCGGCCAGAGTGCCGCCAGGGCCTCGCGGTAGGAGCCGAGCGCCTCGCGGATGCCGAGCAAGCCGGTGCTGCTGATTGGCAGCCGCAACTCGTCTGCGAGAGCCTGGAGGTCTTCCGCCGCCCGGTCAGCGTCGGCGGCGGCGTCGGCTGCGGCCCGGTCGGCGGTGACGCGGCGCTCGGCGGCCCGAGCGTGCTCCTGGTGGGCCGCCGCCACCCCGGCCTGGGCGGCCCGCAGGGGGGAGTCGTCCGGCAGTGCGGCCTGCTCCCCCGCGAGGGTGCGTGCGTCGGCCGCCAGGTTCTCGGACCGAGCCGTCAGATCCTGCAACCGCTCTGCGAGGCGGTCGAGTTCGGTGTTGACGGCGGCGATCCGGGCGCGCCTGGCCTGTTCGCGGGTGCTCTCGCCGAGGTACTCGGCGGTCGGCTTGGACCAGGCGCCGGTGAGGGCGCCGAGACGGAAGCGGCCGTCCAGGCCCACCCAGCTGCCGGTGTCCGGGAGATCGTCGTCCGCGTCGAGCAGGCCGATCCCGCTCAGCAGCCTCGAGACCAGTTCGTTCGGCAGGGCGGCGGCGGCCGGGTCGGCGCGGTCGACCGCCGGGCGCAGGATGTCGGCCAGCGAGCGCCCGTCCACCGGCGGGCCCACGGTGAGCAGGGTGTCCCAGGTGCCGGCGGCGGCCAGTGAGCCGTCCGGGCCGACCCACGCGTCGAGCAGACCGGACGCCTCCAGGGCGGCTTCCAGCCCAGCGGTCTGGTGGTCCGGCAGGTGACCGGTGAAGTCGACCAGGCGCCAGAGCGGCGCGCCCGGGCGGTCCTGCCGGGCCTCGGGGGAGCGGGTGTGCGGCGCCTGCGGACCTCGCTGGCCGCCGGAGCTCAACTCCACGAGTTCGGCGTGCAGTTCTTCCGTCCGGGTGTGGAGCTCGCGCTGCTGGAGCTCCAGTGCCGCCCGCCGGGAGGCGAGTTCGGCGCCGACTGCGGAGGCGGTCTGCTGCGCCGCCGTACGGGAGGGGTCGGGCCCGTTCAACGTCTCAACCCACTCGGCGAGTTCGTCGAGCATGCCCTCAGGGTCGGCGGGTCGGAGCAGCGTACATGAGGCGAAGTACCCACGTACGGAAGAGAGGTAGTGCCGACCTGCCAGCGCGGCGTTCTCCTCGGCCTCGGCCCGCAGGTCGGCCCGGCGGGCCAGGTCCTCATCGGCATCCGCCAACTGCCGCCTGCTCCGGTCGAGTTCCCGCAGCGAGTCCTGGGTGGCAGCCAACTGCTCCTCGACCAGGACGACTGAACGCAGCCGCCGGTCGGTGAACTCGGCGGAGCTCCGCTGCGTGGCCTCGGGCGGATCCCCCGCTGCGAGCGGGAGGCTGACCCGGTCGGTGTGCTCCCGCTCCACTCCGGCGGCCGTAGCCGCCTCTGCGGCCCTGGCCATGGCGGAGTCCTGCGCCCGGTCGGCGGCTTCGGCGCGCGAGCGCGCCGAGCCGAGCCGGGTGACGTACCGGGTCAGCTCATCCTCGGCGCGGGTGCGGTCCGCCTCGGCGCGTTCGGCGTCCCGGGCGGTGCGTCCGGCGAGGTCGGCGGCCTGCTCCAGCTCGCGGGCGCTGCGCATCTCCGGGCCGGCCCGCAGCGCCTCGTCCCGGGCCCGCAGGCCGGAGCGCAGCTGGTCCAGCTCCTCCAGCCGGGCCTCGGTCGTCTCCAGTGCCGCTCCTGCCGCCTCGAAGTCCTGTTCTGCGGCGTTCAGTTCGGTGCGCAGCGCCTCGTAGCGGGAGTGCTGCGCCCGGGGCGCGCGGGCCTTGCGCCGCGCGGCCACCCGGGCGTACCGGCGGTAGTGCTCCAGGAAGCCGGTGGCGGCGCGCTCGGCGGCGACCATGACCGCCAGCTGCTCCTTCTCCTCGTCCAGCGAGCGGAACGCCTCCGCCACGTCGGCGATCACCGCCTGGTCCATCGGTGGTAGCGACTCAGTCAGAGCCTGGGAGAGCGCCTTCTCGCTGGGTCGCTTGGACAGCTGCGGCTGGCGCAGCTGGACCAGCAGGTCGACCAGGGCCGCGTAGCGCTGCTCGCCGAGGCCGAACAGCGCCTCGTCCACCGCCCGCCGGTACGACCGCGCCGAGTCGTACACCAGGCCGCGCCCGTCCAGCGCCTCGGCCAGCCGGTCGCGGGTGATCGCGGCGCCGGTGGAGTCCAGCAGCCGCAGCTCGGGGCCGATCCGCCGGTCGGTGACGAAGTACCAGTGCCGGGCGATACCCCGGCCGCTGACCGCCTTGAGGCCGCAGCCCAGGGTGGTGTAGTGCGCGGCGCCGTCCTCGTCCAGGCGGCCGAACTCGATCCAGGTGTAGCCGAGCCGTTCGGGGTGCGGGTGCTCGCCGCCCAGCAGGAGGTTCCACTCCATGCGCTTCTTCGGGTCGGCGTCCGGCTCGACCCTGTGCGGAGAGAGGTCACCGTCCAGCAGGAAGGGCAGGGTCAGGGCGAGCACCTTGGACTTGCCGGTGCCGTTGTTGCCGCGCAGCAGCAGGCGGCCGTCGCGGAAGTGGAACTCCTCGACGTCGTAGTAGAAGAGGTCGACCAGGCCGACCCGCAGCGGCTGCCAGCGGGCGCGGCCGGGCGACGGCAGCGCGACAGTCGGGTTCATCGGGTCCTCTTGCCTTTCGTGCTCTTCGCGGACTTCTGGGTGCTCTTCCGGGGAGCGCTCTGGCCGGGCTCCAGCAGGATCGTCTCGCCGACCCGGTAGCGGTCCAGCGCCGGACGGGGGCGGACGGCCGGGGCGCCGTCCGCGGTTGCCGCGCGTTCCAGCAGCCCGAGCGCGACCAGCCGTTCGGCGGCCTGTTCGGTCAGCTCGATCTCGGTGCCGGGGGTGGTCGCGCTGCGCCGCCAGAACCCGGCGTGCTCCAGCGCCCAGCCAGCCACCTGGCGGTGCAGCTCGGTGAGTGGGACGGTACTTCCCTTCCCAGCCAGGTACTCGGCGAGTAGGAGTGCCACATGGCCGTCGGTGCCCTGCTCCGGCATCCGGAGATCCGTCAGGTCGTCGTCCGGGTCCACCATGGCGATGCCCTCGGCCCGCACCTCCGGTACCAGCCCGGTGAGTTCGCTGATGCGGCGGGTCAGCGCGCCGCGCTGGGAGGCGAGATAGGCGCTCTCGGCCTCTGACAGCCCGTCGGCGTACAGCACCGGATCGTCCAGCAGCCGCCGGGTCAGCGTGTGGCGCAGGGCCCGGTTGCGCAGTTCGTCGCTGTCCGGCAGCACCTCGGCGTTGAGTTCGGCCAGCCGCTCCGCGAAGCCGCCGGCGCGTACGGTGCTCGGGCCGCGCCGGGACACCAGCAGCCCGGCCAGCACCCGGCGGTCCACGTCGTACAGGGCGTCACCGGCCGACTTGAGGAAGGCGTCCTCGTCGCCGGCGACCTTGGCCAGCACGCCCCACTCCAGCAGCAGCCGGACCACCGCCACCAGGTCGGTGCGCTGCTCGCGGTCGGAGAGGGTGAAGTCGATGCCGGCAGTCTCCAGCACCGGGTCCGCTGCCGCGAGGACCACCTGCTCGGCCAGCCGGCCCAGCGCGATCTGGTGCTCGGCACGTTCCAGCACCGCCAGGCACAGGCAGACCAGGACGTAGCGCCGCCGGGAGAACGGGAGTCCGGTGCGCTGGTCCCGTGCCGGGTGGGTCGGATCGCTGTCCTGGCCCGGAATGCGGCGCAGCCGGGCCACCTCGGAGTCCACCAGCAGGGCCCAGCCGGTGTTCCGCTCGAACCAGGTGCGCAGTTCGGCCGCGTGCTGCCGGACCAGGCGGAACTCCTCGGAGTGGGGACCGCCCGCGCGCAGCAGCGGCCGGCGCAGCAGTGCCCGCGCGGCCCGGCGGAACTCCTCCGCCCGCTGCGCGGCGAGGACGTCGCCCAGGCGGTTGTCACTCACGGCCCGCTCCCGCGCGTTCAGCGGCGAGATCGACGATCTCGACCAGGTGCTGCGGACCTCGAAGGACGCCGTCGAGGGTGTGGATCTCGGCGATCCCACCATCGGTCAGCCTGGTCAACCTGATCTCCATCGTCCCGTCGTTGGTGGTGGTGGACACCGACTCCGTGCCCGGCCGCCACTTCGCCAGGGCGTCGCCGAGCAGCTGCAGGAACAGCCGGAAGGAATCCCGGTCCAACTCGTCGAGGTCGCTCAACCTGACCTCCCCCCGGGTGGCCAGCCGGGCCCGGGCTGCGGCGGCCTGCTCGGTCTGCTTGCGTGCCAGCTCGGCCAGATACGCCTTGGCCTCGGCACGGTCCTGCACCGCCCTGCCCCGGCCGCGCCGCTCGTACGAACCGGTCCGGCGTAGCTGCGGGCTGATCCGCACGCCTGGTGCCTCGTACCAGGACGCGGAGGCCGGCACCGGTTCGGCGTCCCGTTCGGCCAAGGCATCCTGGTCGATGGTCAGATGACGCGCCGAGTACAGCCCGAACGCGGACCGCCACAGCCGGTGGCGGGACTCGTCGTCGGGCGCCTCGGCGAACCAGCGGGCCAGCTCCCGGAAGTCGGCCGAGCGGTCCGACCGACCGGCCCGGCGTTCGTTCAACGCCTGGACGACGGCCAGTAGTTGGGGAATCGCCTGGCGGGCGGCCGAGCGCAGGAGCTTGGCCTGGGAGTTGCGCCCCGGCACGCTCAGGAACCACGCCCGCAGGCCCTCCCAACGCCCGGCCCAGCAGCGTTCGGCGGCGGCCAGGGCCTCGGCGGCGGCGTCCGGGGCTGCGTCGGAGGCCTCGCGCTCGGCGGCCAGCCGCAGCAGCGGCCCGACCGGACCTACCTCGGCCGTGCCCAAGTCCGTCAGCAGACCGGCGATCTCGGCTCCCCGGGTAACCAGGTCCTCGATGAACCGCTCCAGGTACTCGATCAGCCGCTGCTTGTAGGCGAGGAACACCTCGACCTCGGCCTCGTGCAGGTCGACCGTCCGTTGCAGCGAGTTCATGAACGCCCGCGCGTTGTCCGCCAGGCCCGAGAAGCGGTCCACCAGGGCCAGCAGCGACAGGTGCACCACGGCCGGGTCGGGTCCGGGCTGCCCGGCCAGCGCCAGCAGCGCGCGCAGCTGCACCGTGATGTCCGCCAGCGCGACCGCCTGCAGCTCACCGCGCCGACCGAGCGCCGCGTCGTACGCGGCCAGCGCCTCCTCGGCGGCCTCGCCTGCACGGGTGAGCTGGTAGATGTGGCGGGCGCGGTAGAAGTCCTCCAGCGCGGTGACCCGGCTGGTGTCCGGGTCGGCCCGTAGGTTGCCCCACCTGGCGAGCCGCTCCAGCGCGCTCGCCACTCCTTCGATCGGTGGACGCCCTTCCGGTGGCAGCCCCAGGTGGACGTCCTCCGGGCGCAGATGGACGGTGAACTCCTGCTTGGCGCGGACGAACACCCCCATCACCTGGCGGTAGAGGGCGCAATGCTCGGTGGTGAGGTGGGCGAACGGCTGGTACGGCGCGTCACCGCGGCCGGTGTCGCCGACCGGCGAGCTCGCAGGCGGGTCGTCGACGCTGGTCATGCGCACCATTGTGCCTGATGGCCGAGTGCGCTCGGTCGGCTTGACCGAATCGGACGGCTCGGCGCCCGGGGCTGTTGTACCATGCCGCACACCCCAGCTGCTGCCGTACAGGGGGCCGGTGGCGCACTGACTGACCGCCCGTCGCCAACTCGGCTGTGTGGTCAGCGGATGCAGATCGTCTTGACGGTGAATCCGCCGATGAGGCGTTCGATGACCGACCAGGCTCGGTCGGTGGTCAGGACGGGGAGGCCGTGGCGTTCGGCGACGGCGATGCACAGCGAATCGGCAGTGGACAGGGTGCCTGGCTTGGCGGTGCGGGTGTGGCGGAGGTCTTCGTCGGTCCAGCGGGAGCGGGCGGTGCATGAGAAGTGGCGGAGCTCGGCGGCTCGGACCGCGCACGGTCCACGGTTGCTGGGCGCGGTGGCACTGCCTCGCGGCATTGGGCACGGTGGAGCGGTGGTCGCGAGGGGCCTCCGTTTGAGAGGGATCAGAGGCTGCCGGTCACAAACCTCACCCGCTCCTCGAGCACTGCTCGAGCGCCATCCAGATCCGCCAGACGACGGGCGAGTGTGGCATGGGCCAAGCGGACGGGCAGCGCCTCGGAGAACTTCAGTCCCCGCACAGCGTGATCGTCAACTTCTGGCAGGCAGAGTCTGCCGACAGCGGCTTCCAGCGCCTTCTTCAGCGCTTGCGGGGTGATGTCTTCGCGAAGCCTGAGCCAGCAGTCGTTCATGCGCTGGGTGGGCACCGTGATGTCCGAGAGGGTGGATGCCAGGGTGGCGTTGGCGCGGTGGCCGCCCCAAGTCCACCACCGCACTTGCCCGCTGGAGGCGCTCGTGACGACGGTGCCGCCCGGGTGGACGTGCTCGGCGAAGTGGTCACGTGCCTCTGCCAGGCATCGCACCGCGCGTTTGGTGAGGGCGACGGGTGGGTCCGCACCGAGGAGTACCTCCCGTACCGCTCGGGTCAGCTCGAAGGACGCGCCGCCGACGAAGCCGAGACCGCTCCACTTGGCCTTCCCCCCGCCGTCGGTGGGCTCGACGAAGCAGCGCTTGCGCTGCCAGTCGATGTAGGTCACCAGCCAGCTCCGCCCCGCAAGCAGGAGACGGCGGGGGCCGTCGACCTTCTCGGTGAGCAGGTCGGGGTCGGTCTGTCCGATTTGCGCTCGGCCGTGCAGCACGGTGAACTGGGGGGGAGCGGTGAAGACAGCGGTGAGATTCATGAAGTGCCGGTGGCCGAAGCGCCGTTCGGCCTCGGGACCGATGAAGAGCAGACCACCGTCCCGGTCCAGGTAGCCCTGACTGATGAGGTGGCGCAGGATCGGTTCGGCCGGGGCGCCGAACGGGCCGAGGCCGTTCCACCACTGCTGCCACAACCGGTCGCCGACGCGGTGCTCCTGGAGGCAGAGGGCGAGCAGCTGCTGGGCCACGATGTGACGGGGCTCCGGGGGTGCGATGACGGGCTCCACCCACCCGCGGGACCATTGCAAGAGCAGCGCTGCCGCGTCCAGCAGGCCGTCCTCGTCGAGCGCCAGGAACAGGCAGTTGCGTGTGCTGCCGGGCCGGCGCCCGGTGCGGCCGAGCCGTTGCAGGAACGAAGCGACGGTGCTCGGGGCGTCGAGCTGGATGACCCGGTCGAGGTCACCGACGTCGATACCGAGTTCGAGCGTGCTGGTCGACACGATGACGCAGTCCCTGGCCTCGGCGAACGCCTGCTCTGCCTGCCGGCGTTGGTCGACTGAGAGGGAGGCGTGGGACAGGAATGTCGTCACGCCCTTCGCCCGGAGCTTCTCACCCAGTTCCTCGACGAGCCGCCGGGACTCGCAGAACACCAGCCGCTTCTCGCCGCGGTGGAGCGCGGCGATCACCGTCGCGGCGTTGTCGACCGATCCGACGTGGTCGAGCTGGATGTCGGCGCTCGGCATTGCCGCGTCGGGTGCGGGTCGGCCGGACGGGCCTGTCTGCAGGTGCGGGGCGACGACGCGGGCGGCGCGCTCGGCCGCGCCCGTTCCCTGGAGCCAGTGGAGCAGGTCGGCCGGGTTCCCGACGGTGGCAGACAGGCCCACCCGCTGGACCGGTCGGCCGATGGCGTGCTGGAGCCGTTCGAGGACGGCGAGCAGGTGCCAGCCGCGATCATCGCCGGCGAAGGCGTGGACCTCGTCGACGACCACGGCCCGCAGGCCGGCGAAGAAGGCGCGGTGATCGACATGGGTGCTGACGAGCATCGCTTCGAGCGATTCGGGAGTGGTCAGCAGGATGTCCGGCCGCTGCGCGAGGATCTTGCGACGTCGCCCGGTGGTGACGTCGCCGTGCCAGAGTTCGGCCGTGCGGCCGAGCCAGGCCGCATAGGTCTGCAACCGGGCGAGCAGATTGTTGAGCAGTGCCTTGAGCGGGCACAGGTACAGCACGGACGTGCCGCTCCAGCGCTCCCGGGTCATCGTCGAGAGAAGGGGGAAGGCGGCCGCCTCGGTCTTCCCGCCCGCGGTGGGGGCGAGCAGGATGGCGTCCTCGCCCGCCAGCAGGGGCTCAACGGACTGTTCCTGGAGCGGGCGCAGTCCTGGCCAGCCCAGCGTGTTGACGATGTGGTGGACGAGCACCGGGTCGAGCTGGTCGACCGCGGGAGCAGGCAGCGGTGTTCCGCCCTCGCTCACGGCAGCTCCAGCTCGATGTCGTCGGCGCTGCCGGCGGCGGCGTTGCGCTCCACTTCCGTCAGTTCGGCGGTGGACACCGTGAGCGCGTAGTGTCGGCGGGGATCGAAGTCGTCGAACTCGTCGACGCGGTCGAGGACGTCGGCGATGAGCTTGCGCAGGTAGAGGCGGGGTGCGACGCCGACCTTGCCGCCGAGGCCGCCGGTCACCGCGGTGGCGAGCTCGGCGAGGTAGCCGTCATCGACCCGGCCGGTGACGCGTTGCGGGTTCCGAGCATCTCCGGCGTACAAATCGCGGACAGTGCGGCCGAGTTCGCTCAGGCTGGCGAGATCGAAGCCGGGCAGCCGGAGTTGAACCGCACGCGGCGAGTCGAAGCGCGGCTCGGTGGTGAAGTCGGTGGCGAGCCGCTGGGCCAACGGGGGGAGGCGCTGCACGCCCTGCTGCCCGTCGTAGAAGGCGGGGGTGCCGGTGATCACGAGGAAGAGGCCGGGGAACCGCCCGGCGTCGATCTCGTCCAGCAGTTGGCGCAGCGCGTTAAGACCCTTCTCCCGTACGTCCCCGCGCACCCGTTGCAGGGTTTCCGTCTCGTCGAGCACCACGAGCAGGCCCGGATGCCCGCAGTCGCGCAGCACGGTGAGCAGACCCTGGAGGAAGCCGAGGGCCGCGAAGTGGTCGAGGTCGCCGCGCACTCCGGCTGCTCTGCGCGCCGAAGCCGCGACGGACCGCTGGCCGCCGAGCCAGGCGATGACCGCTTCTGCCGTCGCCGGATCGCCGGCCGCGAGCGCCTGCCGGTAGCCGCGCAGGGCGGAGGCGAAGGCCGGTGTCGTGCGGGCGACATCGACCAGTCGCCGTTCCATGAGCACGTCGACGGCGCGGCCGAGGGCGGCCTCGTCGTCCTCCTCGACCTCGCCGGTGTCGAGGACCTCCTCCTCCAGCGTGTAGAACCAGGAGTCGACGATGGCCCGCAGCGCACTGGGCTGGTGGGTGGAGGTGCTCAGCCGTTCGGTGAGCCTGCGGTACACCGTCTCCAATCGGTGCAGGGGCGTCTCGGTCTCCGAGATCTGCACCTCGCTGGTGGCGAGACCCGCGCGTTTGGCCCGCTCGGCGAGCCAGCGCGCGAAGAAGGTCTTGCCGGAGCCGTACTCACCGCGGATGGCGTGGAAGGCCGCGCCGCCGCGGGCGACCGTGGCGAGGTCGTCGTCCAGTGCGGAGGCGAACCGGTCGAGCCCGACGGCGAGCAGGTCGAGCCCGGATTGCGGGACGGTGCCGCGGCGCAGGGCGTCCAGGACCTCGCGCCGCCGCACGGCGCTGACCTGCGGGCGAGCGGTCACTGCTGCTCCTTCAGGCGGAACTGCTCGGTGAGCAGGCGGACGTCCAGCTTGACGGTGTGCCCGCCGTCGACGAAACCCAGTACCGGGTAGCCCTCGACGTTGAGCAGCCGCTGGAGGACGGCGACGAATCCGTCGACCCGGCTGCGGATCCGGCCGGTGGCGGACACCGCGGCGATCAGCGCGGCGGGTGACATCTTTCCGCCGGCGTCGGCGAGGGCGTCGATCACGGCGGTCACGACCTTGGTCTCCGGCGCCTTGCGGACGTACTCCTTCTGCGCCTGGTACACCTCGCTGGCCACGACGCGGCCGCCGAGGGTGTCCGCCGACGGCGGTGACGCGGAGTCGGCGCTTCCGGCTCCGGCGGGCAGATCCCCGCTCCCGGCCTCGGTCTCCCGCGCTCCGGTCTCCAGCGTCGGCGGGAGCGGTCCGCCGACCGGTTCGGCGTCGAGCCGCACCTGTTCGCTCCGCGGTGATGACCACCAGTCGGGCATGGCCCGCTCGCGGGGCAGTACCACCCAGTTGGCCGGTACCGCGTCGCGGGAGGGCACCAGTAGCAGCAGCGGCACCGTGACCTCCGCGAGGGCGGCGCCACCGTGGTAGCCGGCCCGCCTGGCGGTGTGGCGGATGTCCTCGCGCCAAGCGGCCACGACGCTGCCCGAGCCCTCGAAGACGCGCGGTCCGGTGAGGAGGACCTCCCCCTCGGCCGGTGTGCCGGTGCGCCAGCGGGCGCTCTCCGCGCCCTCGGCGCCGGCCGCACCGGGGGCCTCACCGCGTTCGAGCACGTGGCCGTGGTCGGCGACCACGGCCACCGGTCGCCCGTAGCTGCTGGCCGCTGCCAGGAGCTCGCGCAGGTAGGTGATGTCGTCGAGGGTCCAGGCGGTGCGCCGCCCCTGCTGCCCCTTGTCCAGGGCGTCGTCGACGGTGTTGAGGACGACGCCCACGACGTGCTCGGAGGCGAGCGCGACGCTCAGCTCCTCGGCGAGGAACCGGCCGTCCGCGCCGCCGATGGCGGCCTTGTGGAACAGCACGGCGGATCGCCGGTGCCGTGCCCAGAACGCCGCGAAGCCGGCCGCCTCGACACTCTGGCCGCCCTTGACGGCGGAGGCGGTGAGCAGCGAGGCCCGGCTGATCTCCGTGACGGACGGCAGCATCGACACCGCGGCGATCCTGGCCGGGGCATCGCCCGCCGTGGGGCGGGGGACCGTCTCGATCCAGCCCTCGCGTTCGAAGTCCTCGCCCAGTTGGGCGGCCACGGCGCTGCTCATGCCGTCCACCACGAGGACCAGCGGGGCGGGCGAGCCGTTGCGCAGCAGTGGCCGGACGGCTTCGGTGAGGACGTTCTCCACGACCAGGCATCCGGCGGGGTGCGCAGCGGTGGCGGCGACCGTCCAGCCGGCGAGCCGCTGCGCGAACTCCCCGTCCAGCGCGGCTCGGCGGGCCCTGGCCGCCCGGTACAGGGTGTGGAGGTCCTGTCCGATGACCGGGTCCGCACCCGGATCACCCGCCCAGAGGACCGTGAGCGCGCGGTCGACCCAGCCCCACTCGGCGAGGTGGTGCCGGACGCCGATGGGGACCGAAGCGACGGTCGGGTGCGGCTGCGCCAGCCACCGGGCGACGCGGACGGCCATCTCGGCGGTGGCGACCCGGTCGGGGAGCAGCGACGCGAGCGCATGCCCGGCCAGGTCGGCGAGGGCCGACTCCGCCTCGGCGGTGGCCTGCCGGGCGGCTGCGTCGGTGACCCGGCGCAGCTGGGCCGTGAAGCCGGCCCGGAGGAAGCGGCTGCTCCGCAGGCTCGGGGTGAGGCCCGCCTTCTCGGCCAGCGCATCGGCCCGCTGGAGGACGGTCTCCACCCGCCGTCGGGTCTCCTCCCGGTTCTGGGCCTGGCCGATCCAGCGGGTGAGCGTGCCTTCGACGGCTTCGGTGAAGTGCCGCAGGTCCGCCCGCCGCGGCATGACCTGCCCGAAGAGTCCGCCGACGGACAGGGCCACGTCGGGGTCGGCCTCGGGCGCGTCGAGTACGGCGCCCAGCAGGCCGAGCGCCATGGCGTCCTCCCCGCGGTCGGCTTCGACCAGGGACATCAGCACCGGGGCTGCGGTGCCGGCGTTCTCCGCCAGCCACTTCTTCAGCTCGGTGCGCTCCTGCGGCGGGAGTTCGGCGAACCGGCGCAGTCCGGTGGGGTTCCCGGTCCAGGCGAGCAGGGTGTCCATGTCGATGGCAGTGTCCGGTGTGGTCGGCCCGCCCTCACCGCGTCCTTGCCCCGGGGTGGAGCCGAATCCGAGGCGGGCGGTCAGCAGGAGACGCAGGGCGGTGTCCCGGGTGAGCAGCGAACCGATCCGGGGCCAGCCGTCCGCGGGCTCGGCGTCGAGCAGTGCGTCGAGGAGCCAGGTCTCCCGGTAGAGGCGCGTGTCGAGCCGGCCGGTGCCGAAGCGCTGCTTGACGATCTCGGCGGCCTCGACGGTGAGGGTGCGGCGTTTGACGGCGTGTCCGCGCAGGTCCCAGCCGAGTTGGTCGTCGTCCACGGCGGTGGCCACCACCAGGACGTCGCGGCCGGGTTGGCGCTGGTGGTCCTGCCAGGCCGTGAGGATTCCGAGGACGGAGTCCTCCTCGGTGACGTGCACCCGCCTGGTGGTGCCGCCGATCCGGGCGGTGAACTCGACGAGTTCGTTCTGCGGGTAGTGCCCGTGAACCAGGACGAGGCGGCGCTCGCGCAGGGCGCTCCAGTGGCCCTCGAGGAGGGCCTCGACCGTGCGACGGCCGATCCGGGGCGGTCCGCCGGCCATCAGGAGGCGCCTGACTCGGTGCCGGACGCGCCGTCCGGTGCGTCGCTGACGGGGTGCCAGGAGATCTGGACGCGGCTGCCGGGATGCCGGGTCAGGTACGCGCGGATCTCCTCGGACATCCCGCTGACTGCGACGGCCAGTTCGTCCTCCAGCCGGCTGGTTCCGGGCAGGTCCCACCGGGACGGGGCGGGGGCCGCCGGTGCGGTGGGCGTGGCGGCGGGTGCTGCCGGCTGCTCGCTGCCCGGGTCGGTGGGCGCGCCGGAGGGCACGGAGGGGTCCCCGTGGTCGGTCAGGCTGATGTCGTCGGCGCCCGGTGCGGCAGGAGGCGCCACCACCGGTTGAGGAGCGGGAGGCGTCGCCTGGGCCAGCCGGGCGACCTCGTCGACGAGTGCCAGGGCGCGGTCGGGGAACTGGGACAGGACGGGGGCGAGTGGGTCGGCCTGCTCGTGGGCGGCGGCCGTCTTGTGAAGTCCGGTGATCAGCCGCTCGGCGCGGTCCCCGATGCCGTCCGGGCGTCCCGCGAAGCCCCGGGCGCTCTGCACCAGGTTCCACCTGGTCTGATCGAGGGCGTCGAGCACGTCGGGCGCGTGGGAGATCGCGGCGCCGATCTCCTGGTCGGTGACGTCATAGGCAGCGGAGGCGAGTTCCCGCACCAGGGTGGTGGCGTCGGTGGTGCGGGTGAGCCGGGCGATGAGGTCGGCGGCGGCCCTGGTGGACCGCAGCCGGGGCGCGTCGGGCCCGGTCAACCCGAGGTCCGCGGCGTGCTTCTGGAGGGTGGTGCGCAGGCCGCCGACGGCCTCCTTGCGCTCCTGGGCGGCCTTGTGAACGGCACTGGCGAGCTTGGCGACGTTGCGGGCGAACAGGGCGGGGGTGACCGAGATGCCGAAGACGTGGCCGGCGCGGATGCGAGCGGTCGCGAACTCGTCCTCGGTGGGCAGGGAGACCGCGCGCAGCCCGTATCCGGCCCCGATCCGTTCGAGGTCGGGGGCCTGGTCGAGCGGCGAGGTCTGGAACAGCCAGGTGCGGTCGTCGAGCAGAGCGTAGGTCGCGATGAGCAGGTTGCGGACCAGCCGGTCGAGCCCGGTGTAGCCGAGTTCCTCGATCCACCGGTGGATGTCGTCGACGGCGATGTCCGGCCCGGCCTTGGCCTCGGCGGCCTTCTGGTTGATCCGGATGCGCCAGTCGTTGGTGAGGTTGAGCGGCCCGTCGTGGACCTCGCCCAGCTGCAGGGCGTGCACGACCCTGCGGACGGTCTCCAGGTGGTGGCGGTCCACCACCTCACGGCGGGTGCCGTTCGCCGTGGCGCGCCCGATCCACTCCAGGGCCGTGCGCAGGTCCTTGGGTGTGATCGCCTTGCGCTCGAGCTTCGGGTCGAAGTCCGGGTGCTTGGGGTAGAGCGCGTCGTACAGGCCGTCGGTGAGCCGGAGCAGGTTCTGCTCGAAGCCGATCCCGGGCTCCGGCTGGGGGTTGGGGAACGAGGGTTCGAGCGACCACAGGTGCTGGCCGTCGGGGACCTCGGCGCCGATGTTGGACGGGTCGGGTGCGTTGATCCCGTAGAGCTGGTGCAGGACGCTGGTCAGCTGGGTGGTGAGGATGCCGGCCTGCTCCTTGAGCTGCTGGCGGATCTGCACGCGTTCGTCGGCCGGCCGGGTGGCGGTGTGGTCGTCCAGCCGGTTGCGCTCCAGCAGGTAGTTCATCCGCAGCAGGCGGCCGAGCTGGTTGGCGCGCTGCTCGGAGAGGAAGTCTGGCAGCCAGACGATGGTCTGCGCGGTCCTGCCCTTGCGCTTGAGCTCCTCGATGCGGCGCACGTCGTCGCTCGGCGGCAGGTGGTTCTCGTCGAACGGGTAGTCGAGGACGAAGCGGACGTTGCCCTTGGTCTGCGGTTCGAACTGGTCGTCGGGCAGGTGGGGGTCGCGGACGTTGCCGAAGACGAACTCGGCGGTCCGCCGGGTGCCGCGCCACACCACCTGGCGCTCGCAGACGAACGGCTGGGCGTCGTTGATCCCCAGCGCGGACCACAGCTGGTCCTTCACCCACTGCCGGCGGCGGCCCATGTTGTCCTCGCCGCGGACCTCGTCGAGCAGCGGCTCGACGTCGAGGTCCGACAGGTGCAGGTGGAAGACCGGGTCGGAGGTGCCGTCACTGCGCAACTCACCGAAGTCGGGCTGGAGTTCCTGGAGCCGCTTGACGGCGACCGAACCCGCTGAGCCCACCTTGGTCCTGATGGAGCCGTGGTTGAGCGCGGCGAGCCGGTCCCCGGTGAGCCGGGTGAGGGCCGGCACGTTGGGGGCCAGGGCCGCCAGCAGCAGGGTCTTGACCAGCCGCTCGTCCGCCTGGAACCGCGGGTCCTCGGCCGAACCGTACTTCTGGAGCAGGAAGTTGCGGACGCGCGCGTGGAAGCGGTTGGCCGTCTCGGCATCCTTGCGCAGCCGGCCGGTGAACGCCTCGGTGGAGCGGACGGCGATCACGTCCCACAGGTCGCCGATCGGGATCAGGTCGCCCATCCGCAGGTCGTCGCGGCGACGCCGGAGCAGCTCCTGGACGAGCTTGAGGCCGGTGCGCTCGCGCTGGAGCGCACCCGAGAGGTCGACCAGCACGTTGAGCAGTGCGGGTGAGAGCGGGTAGAGGGTGCGGAAGTCGTCCCAGTCAGCCTCGGTGCGGCCGTGGGCGTCGAGCAGCACCTGCCGCACGCCGTCCCGCGCGGACTCCACCCGCCGGAACGCCTCGTCGCGCTCGCCCTCCATGCCGGGCTTGGGGGAGAGCACCCGGTGCTTGATGATCTCGACGAGGTTGCTGTCCTCCAGCTCGATCACGTCGAAGCGCTCGGCGAGGTACTCGACCTGCTGTTCCAGGTTCTGCACGTCCGCACCGGCCACGTCGGAGCCGACGAGCTGGGAGAGGTCGCGCTGGCGGGAGACGAAGGAGATGATCGGCACCGGCCGGTTGCTGTCGCCGGACTCGATCAGCTTGACCATCTGCTGCACCTGCGTGCGGACGAAGTCCTGGTCGCCCATGTGCGCCTGGAGCCAGAGGATCAGCTCGTCGAGGTAGAGCACGATGCCGTGGTAGCCGAGGGACTCGGCGTGCCGGGAGATCACCGACAGGCCGTTCTCCAGCGGCAGGAAGGCGCCCTGGACGCCCCGGGCGCCCTGCGCGTAGGCGGCCATCGGGCCGGTGAGCAGCGCCGAGACCAGCGCCTCGCGCCGCGGGTCGCCGGCCGGGGCGGCGAAGGCGCGGTCGAGGTCGGCGGAGGTCCAGTCGGTGGCGGCCGGCACGGCAGCGCCGGGGGCGCCGCCGGTCTCCGCACTGGTGAGGAGGCTGGCGTCGAGGTCGTCGTCCTCCGCGTCCGGGCCGGTGGAGGTGGCGGCAGCGCCCGGGGTCAGGGCTGCTGCTCCGGTGCCGAGCCACTGGAGGAACTTGCCGTCGTCGGCGAGGAATTCGCGCTGGCGCTGGGCGTCGGCGAGGGCGGAGTCGGCCCGGTAGACGGCAGGGGTGGGCTTGTCCGGGTGCAGCGCGCGGACCGTCTGCACGTAACCGCCGAGCAGGGCCGAGTCCAGATCGGTGGAGCCGACCAGGTGGTAGGGCACCATGAGGAACCGGGAGCGCTGGAGCCAGTCGCGGTGCTGGGCCACCACACCCTGCAGGCGGTCCTTGGCCCAGGCGCCGGGGTGGCCTTCGAGCACGGCGTGCAGCACGGTGAGGAAGTGGCTCTTACCGGCGCCGAACGAGCCGTGCAGGTAGGCGGCGTGCGAGTTGCCGGTGCGGACGGCGGCGGCGACGATGCCGAGCGCCTTGGTGAAGGCCGTCTCCAACTGCTCGGTGACCACGTACTCCGCGACCCGGGCGTCGGTCTCGGAGAAGCCCTGGGAGAGCTCGATCTTGAAGTCGCCGGCGTGGACGTCCTCCTTGATGTCGAAGACGTCCCGCAGGAAGAGCTCGCTGGTGGGCATCTGGGCTCTCGTTCCCTCTCCTCGACGACCGCACGGGGTGCGCACGCATCGTGCATGCGATCTCCCATCTTGCCAGCCCTGGGGGCCTTCGCACCGGCGTTCGGGGGCCGTCGTCCTCCCGCTGCGCCCGGCGGCGATCAGAGGCCGGGGAGCGGTTCGGCTTGCACGCCACGACCCGTGTCGCGCGGTTGCTGGCTGCGGCGACGGGTGTTGCGCACCGACTGCGGCGCCTCGGGGCCGGCGAGGAAGCCGAAGGTCACCAGGCGGCCTTGGGCGAAGCTCTCGTTGATCTGCCGGTGGACCAGGTCGGTGCCGACGCCGGTGGTGCCGATCATGCCGGTCTCCACGAGCCTGGTGAAGAGCGTGTTGTCGAGGTAGCTGGGTACGTTGGCATAGCCGAAGCGGGTCGCGCCGCCCCGGCCGTCGCGCATCCGGTGGTCGTCCGCGAGTCGCTCGAAGTGACTCCGCGAGAAGTACATGCCCGGCACCATCACGTCGGTGAGCGGGATGATCGGATCCGGAACGCACAGCTTGATCCAGCTCGGGTCGGCGCAGAGGCGGTGGTCGTCCCAGGGACGGCGGAGATCGGCGGCCTGGTCGTCGAGTTCGCGCAGGCGTTCCAGCTCGCCGGCGAGGTTGTCGTCGCTGTTCGGGTAGTAGAAGCCGCCCTTGGGGTGGCTGAGCTTCTTGTACTGGACGAGGACGAGGCTCTCGCGCGTGTGGTTGTAGTAGATGAGGTCCGCCCCGCATCTTGTGGCGGGGGTCGCGCCGAGGCGATCGCGGGCGGGCGGGGCCGCGCAGCCGGCGCGTGGCCCGTTACACGGACTGTTCGGCGAATCCGCGCCGCCTCTTGCGGCGTTCGGGCGGGCGGCAAGGGTGCTGGCTGTTACCGTGAATCGTCAGCATCGTGGGAGGAGCGGGATGACACCGACGGTCGATTCAGTCCGGGCCGCGGTTGCCGCGCAGGTCGATGAGTTCGTGAACTCCGGTGGCGGCGAGGGAATCCGCAGCATCCTGGTCAAGACGTTCGGCGGCCCGGCAATCACCGTCGAGCATCTGCCCGATCGGGTCCTCCCCGCGGCGAGCTTGGCGAAGATGATCCTGGGCGTCGCGCTCTTCGAGGCGGGCGAGCGGGGCGAGCTCGATCTGGACACGCGGGTGCGGATCGGTGACCTGAGCACCACGATGTATCCGAGCGTCCTGCAGGCCCTGGACGCGGACACGGCCGTCACCGTGCGGGAGTTGTGCGGGTTCTCGCTGGTCACCAGTGACAATCCGGCCGCCGAGTACGTGCGTGCGTTCCTGGGGCAGGAGCGCATCGACGCCGTGCTGAAGGATCTGCGGCTGGACTCCACGGTCTTCCCAGCCGGGTTCTCCGAGCGTGAACTCGGACCGCTGGGGCGGGCCAACACCACGACGGCAGCGGACATGCTGCGCCTGATCGAGTACATCGACCGGATGCGGCACCTGGAGCCGATGCGGCGCTACCTGGTCAACTACCAGCGCAATGACCGGATTCCGGCGCGGCTGGACGACGACGTTCCAGTGCGGCACAAGACCGGCAGCCTGCGCGGCGTGGTCAACGATGCGGGCATCATCCTGCACCCGGCGGTTCGCATCGGCATGGTGGTGCTGACGGACGGCCAGGTGGACAATACCCGCACGGCACAGGAGATCGGGGAGGTCTCCGAGCGGATCGTCCGGATCATCACGGCGGGGGCGGTGCACTGACGCCCCGGGGGGTGGCATGTGGCACGGCCACGGGAACAACAGCTCCGCAAGATCCTGGTACTGGTCAACGTACTCGCGCTGACCATCGGCATGGTGAGCGTCGTGGCGGCTTCGCTGATGACGCACCAACAGGTGCTCGCCACAGTGCTCAGCCTGATCGGCGGTGCTTTCGTCTCCGCCGCGGTGGTGACCTTGGCCATCGGGTCGCTCACCGTGCGCGAGACGACCGAGCAGGTGGACAGCGCGGTACTGCGCGGCATGCAGGACGTGCTCGGCCCGGTGCGTGATCCGCTGTTCGCCGGAGCGCTGTCCGCCTACCGGTACGACTGCCTGCTCACCGTCCCGCCACCGGGCGACGCCCACCCTGACTACCTCTACCAGAACTTCCGCATCTCCTACCGGGTCGAGACGCTCCCCAAGACGGTGGGAATCGTCTGCATGGCATCCAATGACGACGCCTGCCTGACCGGCTACACCGGCCCGGACTGGCTGCTGCGCTGGATGATCGACGACACCCTCGACCCCGACGACCCGGAGGTCTTCACCATCGGCGCGGTTCGCGTGGACAACCGGGAGCTCGAACGCAAGCCACCGGTGCACGAGCCGGTCGCCGGCGGGAAGGCTCGGATCCACCAGTTCTCCGTGCCGTCCGACGCCCGCGTCACCCCCGGCCACCTGGTGGAGTTGAGCATCACGGCCCGCAAGTACATCGGCAATGACCGCCGGGTGCGCATCCAGGCGCAGGTCTTCCGCCACGTCACCGACGCCGAGTACCGCCTGACCGTCGACCCCGCGCTCAAACCGGTGCGGCTGGCCGTGAGCGCCTCCGAGGTCAGCCCGCTGGGCGCCGCGCACGGCGGCAGCGTCCGCAGTACCTTTCCCGCGCCGTTCGGCAACCTGGCGGGCTTGGTGCAGCTGCCCTTCCCACTGCAGCCGGGGAGCGTCATGGCGTTCACCATCGACCGGGAGATCGGTTGATCGCGAGGGACAGTCGCCCGGCTGAGCGTGCTGCCCGCAGCCAGTGGACGGAGGACGACGCGCCCGTCGTCCTGCTCCCGCCTGGGTCGGTTCTTCCCTGCCGAGTTGATCGCGCATATGCCGATCGGTTGCTCTGGATCGTGTACGCCCTGGCACAATGGGTAGCGGCCCTGAGGGGGAGAAGTCGACTTCCCGGGGCATCGGGGAGCCAAGGGGGGAGCATGTACGACATCAGCGTCCACCCGGACACGCTGCGGAGCTCGGCGGGCGGTGTGCAGGACGCCGCCGGACAGGCGGGAGCGGCCGCGGCATCGGCGGTCGCATCGACGGCTTCCAGGAGCAGCGCGGCCACCAGAAGCTGCACTTCGTGCGTGTGAACCCGGACTGGTGACAGTTGGAACCCGACGACCCCGTGCGGACTCCCGGGTGGTCCAGGGCCCGGTACTCCTTGGCCCTGGGCCTCGCAGCTTGGGCGTTCACCGTGCCCACGATCCTGGCGGACGATGACGCGGGCGCGCTCCTCAAGAAGTGCCACGACAGCCCCGCCGCCCCGGCTTACGTCCTGCCTCTCGCCTGGGCGGGGCTGGCGCTGGGCATCGTCGCCGTCTGCTGGGGCGGATGGCAGTTGGCCGCCGCCTTCCGGAAGAAGTCACGCCGGTTCAGCGCCGGGCACGCCCTGCTCTGCGCCGTGCTGCCGCTGGCAGCCATCGCCGTGCTGTTCCAGGTCGCCGTGGTGCGGATCGCGGTGCAGGACTCCCGGCCGCAGCCGAGCCCCTGCTTCGGCGGTGCGCGGGTGGTGACCGAACTCCGGTAGGCGGCGCGCGGCGCCGGCGTTCGCAACGCCCTGCTCGTACTGTTCGGCAACCCGGCGGGCCCGGTGCCGTCGCTGTTCCCGTTCCGGCCGGGGAGCGTCATGGCGTTCGCCATCGACCGGGACACCTGCTGGTCGTTCCGGGCGCGAGGATGGGAGCGGCGCGGTGGCCGCTGCGGTGGTCGGTACCCGGGGCTCGGGCGGGGTGGGTGGCCAGGCCGGTGAGGGAGAACAAGGCGGCTCCTCGGGGTGCGGGGTGGCTCGGCCGTCGAGTGGCGGCTGCACTTCCCCGCGTGGTGGGGTGGGCTGCTCTAGGGTGAACGGGGGCACGCGACTGGAGAGTTGGCGCCCGATTCGGAGGGCTTCCCGCCGGTGGGGGCGGCGGTGCTGCCAGCGACGGGCCGTGCGGCGGGCGCGGTGCCCGCGGCTCGGACGTGGCGGTAGTGCGGCGCCCGATGACGTGCACGGTGAAAGTGGGGGAGCCGTTGCGGGTCAGCAGCCGGCGGACGTGCCGGGGTGCGCCGCGGCGGGCGAGGAAGTGGTCGAGGACTCGGCGCCCGGGATCACGCGCTGCCGGTGGGGGCGGGGAGGACGGTGCACCAGATGGTCTTGCCGATGCCGCCCGGGCGCGGGTCGCAGCCCCAGCGGGCGGAGAGCTGGTGGACGAGGAAGAGACCGCGCCCGGACTCCTGCTGCCAGTCGGGCGGTTCGGCAGTCGGGACGCTGTCGGGGTGGGCGTCGGGGTGGGCGTCGGGGTGGTGGGTGCCGTCGGCGTCGTGAACCTCGATGCGCAGTTCGTCGTCCGCGAGGGCGAACTGAACGGCGATCAGGCGGTCGGCTGGCACTCGGGCGTGCTGCACCGCGTTGGCGACGAGCTCGCTGAGCAGCAACTCACCGACCTCGACGTAGCGTTCACCGCTCTCCTGCTGCGCGAGGAAGTCCCGCAGCAGGCGGCGGGCGGCTCCGGCGGACCTGCGGTGCCGGGGCAACCGGTGGGCGGCGGCGGGGGCGGAGGGGTGGCGGAGGGTTTCGGGCATGAGGGATCACCTCTCAGGAGGGGAGGGAAGCACCGCTAACAGCGCCCATAGCGCCGTGTGGTCGGCTCGTTACGGATAGCATGCTCCTGATGCCTCGTCACTGCAAGGCGCTCGGCTCAACTTGCAAATTCTCATACTGATGCCGCTGGTTCTCGATGCACGGCCTGGAGGCGGTGGCGATCGAGTCGGGGAAGCGGGCAAACTGGCCTGCGAGGCACGTAAGGAGGGGTCCGTGACGCAGCCCACGGTTCGTCGACGCCAGCTGGGCAACCAGCTGCGCGCGCTTCGCGAGAAGCAAGCACTGACGCTGGAGGAGGTGGAGCGGCTCACTGGAATCACTCCGGCCAAGCTGTCGCGCCTGGAAACTGCCCGCTCGGCAGCCAAGCCGGTGGACGTCGAGCGCCTGGCCGATGCGTACGGGTGCGATGAGCAACTCCGTGCCGCACTCATCGCAGTGGCCAAGGACGGAAGCAAGCGCGGTTGGTGGTTCAACTACCTTGACGTGCTGGCACCGTGGTACGCGGACCAGATCAGTCTCGAAGCATCCGCTACTTCGTTCCGGACCTACCAGTCACACCTGATTCCGGGCCTCTTCCAGACTGCGGACTACGCGCGGGCAATCATCACGCGGCTGGGAATCGGTGTCTCGCCTACCGATGTCGAGGCCCGAGTGCAAGTCCGCCGTGAGCGTCAGTCGGTACTGACCCAGCCCCAGCCGCTCGACGTGTGGGCGGTCATCCATGAAGCGGCGCTGAGGAGTCGCGTCGGTGGCGCTTCCGTCATGCGCGCTCAGTTGGAGAAGCTGCTCGAACTGGTGGCCCTGCCGAACGTCACCATCCAAGTCATGCCGTCAGCTGCTGGAGCACATCCCGGCATGAACGGTTCCTTCGCGATCTTGGGCTTCCCCGAGTCGGCCCTCGATGTCGTCCTCGTGGAAGGCATGCTGACCAGCGAGTGGGTCGAGGCACCAGAGCGGGTCAGCGTCTTCGACCGGGCCTTCCGGGAGATCACGGCCGACGCATGGCCGCTTGAGCAGTCACTGGACTTCATTGCCACACAGAGAGAAGAGCTGATCACGTGAACAAGTTCGTGTCGAACTCCACCTTGCTGGAGGTGGGTTGGCGAAAGTCGAGCCACAGCGGAGCCAACGGGGACTGTGTCGAACTCGGCGAAGCCGGCACCACCGCGTACGTTCGGGACTCCAAGGACCCGGAAGGTCCGGCGTTGGCCTACACCGCCGTTGCGTGGACCGGGTTTGTGGCCGCTCTGAAGGCGGAAGGGCTGCAGCTCGGTTGACCTCGGCAGGTGGTGGGCGGGCCATGCGTGGCTTGGTCCGCCCCCCACAGGCGTGGTCGGTTACCCCTCGTCGAGGGTGGGCTGTTCGGCCTTGGGCTTCTTGGCAGTTGCGGGCTTGCGGCCTCGGGTCTTCCGCTCCGGACGCCAAGCCGTCAGGTCGTCGGCGCTCAGCTGGTGCTTGGCTATCTGGTCGGAGAGGTAAGCCTCGCAGTCGTCGGCCGGGACGCTCTCCCACTCCGGGTCGTACTCGCCGTGCCACTGCCGCACCCACGGCATGAGTTCGCGCAGGCCGGCCAGCAGGGGAGTGATGCGCTCGGTGCCCCAGGCCGCCTGCTCGGTGCGGTCCTCGATCAGGTTGATCAGGGCCTGCGCCTGCTCCTTGTCGTCCCAACCCGCCCAGCCGAGCAGCGTGGTGGGGTCAGCGTCCGGGCTCGCCCCGAGGTACGAGACGAACCGCTCCTTGGGCACGTCGAGCTTGCCGCGATGCGACCAGTACGACGGCTTGAGGAAGTCGGATGCCTTGTACTTCGGCGGGACGGGGATGTCGAGTCGCTCGCCGGTGCGATCCTCCTCGCGCTGCTTCTCCCAAACCTCCTCCCACTGCGCGCGAATGCGCAGGCCGGTGTCCTTGTAGCGCATGGCGGCGAGGTAGGGCACGTGTTCGTCGGTGGTGATCTCCGCGAGCACGTCGGCGAGTGGGAGGTCCGGCTTGCCGAGGTGGTCGGTGGCGTAGAGCTGCGCCACGGCGTTCACGTCGGTGTCGTTGTGGAGTGCATCCGCGAGCTGGTTCACTGTGAGCAGGCGGGGCTGCTCCATGCCGTCGGCGAGGGTGAACCAGAGGTCACGGCTCTCGCAGTGATCGAGCAGCCAGGTCCGGAGGGCCGCCTTCTCCTTCTTCTCCCACGGCTCGGACGACCAGCGCCGCTTGCACTCCGGCCGCTCGATGAGGGCGATGTCCCTGCGGTTCTCGATGGTGTCAATGCGTGCCTGAACGATCTCGCGGTACCAGTCGGGCCAGTGGGTGGGGACCTCGGTGATGGGCGTGGAGCCGTGGCGCTCGAACCATGCGGTCTCGGTCTCACCGCTCGCCACCTTCCGCGCCAGGACGATCTCGAACGCCCGCTCTCCGAGTCTTACTTCGGGGATGGATTCCGGCTTGGGGGATGAGGCGGTGACTCGTGCTGTCTCGTGGTCGCGGAGCAGCCCGTAGAGGCCGTACACCTGCCAGTCCAGCTCCTCCTGGAGGGCGATCAGGCGCTGGCGAGTGAGGGTGTGGCTGGTGTGGGCCTCGGTAAGGACGCTGCGGGAGGGTGCGCCTGTTGCGCACACAGCAGACGGCTCAGCCTGCGCTAGCTCCTGTGCGAGCGCATCGAGCGTGCGGGCAAGTTCGAGCGGAAGCTGCTGGGGAAGCGGGAACTCCTGGAGCTTGGTGCCAGTGAACTCGTAGCGTTCTTCCCACTCTTCATCCTGGAGGCCGCGGCCGAGGCCACTGCCCCCCTTGCCCTGGCTTACCTGCTTCAACCAAAAGCAAGCCGTCGACGAGTTGAGCACCCCCAGCAGCTCCAGGTGCTCGTCCTCGCTGGCTTCCCCTGGCAACTTGATCACCGGCGCTGAGCGGTTGAAGACTTTGCCGCCCCGATCAAGTACGAAGTGGTTATGCGTGGCTACGAAGGCGAAGGTAAGAGTCTTGTCACTCGCGCCAATGTCCTTTGGCAGCTGGTGCCATTCGTGCCAGGGGCGCCCCTCCGCAAAGTAGGTGCGTTTGGCGAAGGTCGCCCGATTGCCCAATTCAGTACGCATGGGCCACATGTGCCTAGCGAGGGCTGACATGGATGGCATTTCAACCAGTCCGCGATGGGAATCGTATGGGAAGGTGACGAAAAGTGCTGCACTTGAAGCCCAATTGCGCACTTCGTCGCCAGTGGTGAGTGCCCTCAGGAAGTTTTCTTCGACTTGTTTGGCTGCGAAGACGCGATGGGGAGCGGTCATGGCATCGTCAGACCCTAGGACGCCGAAGACGCCAATTCTGAAAGCCCTGCTCTTGATGCGTTGCGTTGATTTCTTCTCCAGGGCCTCGAAGAGGTCTCCGGCTCCCCCTCCGCTGACGGACCAGGGGTGGGTGGAGAACTTGCTCGCCGGGGTATCCTCCACCGATACCCAGTCTGAGCTGCTTCCGGGAGTCCGCACCTGATTGGTGATTGCTTTCCAGACCAGTCCACTGGCTGCGTCGTTGGGCTGGGATGGCTCACCTCGTACGCCGAGAACGGTGCGGATTGTCCGTTCTTGGCGTGGGTTCCGGTTGCGGCCGAGGAGGATCACTGTCGGTGTGCCGTGGCCCGGAATGTATGCGCCAGACGTATCGATTACATGTGACAGTTCTACGATTCCGTGGAAGAATCGTTCGATGATCTTCTTGCCGAACTCCCTTTTCATGAAAGAGTTTGCCGTGATCTGGCCGCTGAAGCCTCCGCCGCCCGCAGTCCCGCCCGTGCCACGAATTGCTAGCTCAAAGATTCGCTGAGCGAACGGGATCGACAGGGCATATTTGCCGGAGCAGGTCTCGAGGTAGGAGTCCCGGTAGTTTTCGTTCTCCTGGCTGTCCTTCGGAGTGATGTACGGCGGATTCCCCACCACCACGTGGTACGACCCCCGCCCCAGAAGGTCCACCCGCGCCGCGTACTCCGCGACATCCTCCGTGGCGTACACGAAGGTGCCCTCTTCCTCGGCCTCCAGCTCCGCGAACAGCGTCCCCAGGTCCGTCTGCACACCCGCCGCCCCGCGCCCGTGGAGCAGCGAGTCCCCCACCGCGACGTTGATCGGGAACGCCGGCGCATCCTTCAGCCGCTTCGTCCCCGCCGCCCGCATCGCCGCCACCAGGAGCCGGAAGCGGGCGATGTTCGCGGCGAAGGGGTTCTTGTCGCAGCCGTGCACCGACTCCAGGGCACGCCGCACGATGGTCCAGCGGTCCGTCCCCGGTTCGGCGGCGCGCCACTTGGCGACCAGGCGCTCGAAGATGCCCAGCAGGAAGTGCCCGGACCCGCACGCGGGGTCGATGGTCCGCAGGCCGCGCCGCTCGGTCCCCTCGGGGTACGCCCACACCGGGTCGAGGCCGAACTCCTCGATCGCCGGCTCCAACGTGAGGTCGAGGATGAACTCCTCCACGAACTCCGGTGTCTGGAGCAGCGCGTAGGTCTTGCGCGCGTGGTCGCTGAGGTCCTGGTAGAGGTCGCCCAGGAAGCGGGTGCTCAACGTGGGGTCGGTGAAGTCGTACTGGATGTGGCCGTCCGACCCCCAGCGCCGCCAGAACCGCAGCAGCTCGGTCGCCGCCTCATAACTGGGCGTCAGTTCCCACAGCGGGTTGTGGCGTTCGTCGAACAGCCCGGCCACCGTGCCGTTCGTCCCGGCCAGGTAGCGGAACGACTCGATCAGCCAGTCGCGGTTGTTGAGGTGCGGGTGCTCGCGGAAGAACGCCTCGTGCCGCTCCTCCGCCTCGGCCTGCCGCTCGCCGGGGCCGGCCAGGAACGGCACGTCGATCAGCCCGTTGTCCTCGCAGAACCGGACGAACACGCACGCCAGCACCCACGCCACCGCGGCCTGGGTGATCCGGTCCTCGCGCCAGGCCTCGTACGTCGCGGCGGTCCGCTTGGCGTCCCTGGCCTGCTGGTACTCGCGCCTCAGCCGGGTGTCGAACTCCTCCTCGGAGGCGCTGCGTTCCCGCAGGTCGTCCTCCAGGGCCGTCACCTGTCGCCGCAGGTCGCGCAGCAGCCCGGCCTTGTCGACGCCCGTCCCCGGCTCCGGTTCCGTCCCCGCTCCCTGGCCCGCTTCCATCGTTCCCCGCATCCTTCGCACCGCGCTCCGCCGCCGACCTCGGCCGCGCCGACCTGAACCACCAACCACCATCCTGCCAGGTCGTCTCCCGCCGCAGGCCGGAGCGGACCGGCCGCCGCCGGAGCGAGCGCCGTAGGCGCGCTCTGGAACACCCGGCAGCGGCTCTTCCGAGACGATCCGGACAGGTCGCCGTCCGAGGCCGGACAGGCCGCGGTCCGCGGCCGGGACGGGCCCGGCCTCGGACGGCAACTGGTCTGCCCGCGCCCGGCCGTAGCCCCGTGGGGACTCCGGTCGGGCGCGGCTGACGGGGATCAGTCGAGCGAATAGCCGAGGATGCCCTCGGCGATCTGGCCCTCGCAGTTGATGTCGTTGGAGTCGAAGTGCTCCGAGCCGACCCGGCAGCGCCGCACCACGCGGCTGGCCACGCCGGCCGGCGGTGCGGTGTTGATGTAGCCGAGCTGCCCGAGGTACTGCTGGCCCTCGCAGTTGGAGGCCTGCGAGGTGAAGGTGTCCACCGTTCCCAGGACCTTGCACATGTAGAGCGGGATGGTCCCGGGCTGCGGGCTGCTGTAGAGCCAGCCGAGGCTGCCCTCCAGGTAGTATCCGGCCGGGATCGGACCGATGGTGCTCATGTGCTCCGGGCCGTTGTAGCGGTTGAGGTTGACCGTGCCGGGCGCCGGCTGGGTGGTGCACTGGACCTGGGCGGTGCCGTCCCAGGTGCTGCCGGGGGGCGGCAGCTGGGGAGCGGCGGCCGAGCGGGCCGCGCGCGGGCTCAGGTACGGGTTGTCCAGGCTGGCCTGCGTGACGCCGAGCGGCAGGCACTGGCTGCTGTTGAAGCCGGCTGCGGCGGCCAGCGCGTAGGCGTCGCTCAGGGCCGCTTGCTTGGCTCCGGCGGCCGTGCTCGCCACCGCCTCGCCGTAGTAGTCGGCCTGAGCGGGCGTTGCCGCCGAGGCGGGGATGGTGGCGGCCAGCAGCATGGTGCCGGCAGCCGCGACGGTGCCGAGCACTCGGGAGAGCGTCCTCATGGTCCATCGGTCCGTTCGTCGGTGAAGTGGAACCGGGCGTGCTCCATTCAGGCACTGATGGTCCGTCATGTCATTAGCTGGCATGAATGCAACTGGCGGTTGTCTTGTTTTCCATCCATCCTGGCTAATATGCCTCGCTGCTGGCCCCTGGGGGCCCGTCAGACGCAAGCCGTCCCCGCTCAGTTGTCCGTGTGGGGGCTGCCCACGCCAGCGGCTCGGTCGAATCCGCCCAGGTGAGCAGCGGGAGCCGGCCGGCGGAGGTGCCGGCCGGTCCGCCGTCGTACGAGCGCCGCCGGTCTGGCCGAAAACCCCTCGCCAGCGGCTCTGTTGTGGCTATGGTGATCAACGTGACCGACGCCACCGCTGACGAGACGCTCCCGCCGGCCTTCGGGCCCGCCGCCATCGGTCACTACTCGGCCGCGGTGCTGGCCGATCAGAAGCAGCTGCGCGGCCCCGCCGACCACCTGGCCGGGCTGGCCGCCGAGTGCGCGTTGAAGGCGATCCTGATGGATCACCTGGGCTCCGAGCTCAATGACAGGGGCCGGCCCTACAACCCCGCGCTGCACGACGCGCAGCGACGGCCCAGGCAGGACCGCAAGGAGTACGAGCACGGCCACCTCCCCGACCTGTGGGGCCACTTGGAGGCGCTGGCGGTCGGGCGGGTCGGCCAGTTGATCATGTCCAAGCTCCCCGACGAGAACCACTTCGAGGGGTGGGACGTCGCCGGCCGCTACGCGGACGGTGAGACCATAGCGGCGGACACCGTCACCAGGCATCTCACCGCCGCACGCACCATCTGCGGTGCCTACGTGGACCTGAGCACCACAGGAGCGATATGAACCGGAACGCCCGCTTCGACGAGGCATGGCAGGCGGGGCTGTCCGTTGCCGAGCGGGTGGCCGGCACCGGTTGGGACGTGCTGCTCGTCCGCGACCTGCTCGGGCGCCTCAGCCTGGTCATCGACGACCGGGAGGATGGGAACGCCGGCGATGAGGGCGCCCTGACCTCCCTCAAGGAGGAGTTCACCGAGGCCACGCGCCCGTTCACCGGCAAGACCCCGGTGCAGCGCGCGCTCAGCATGTTCGCCGCCGAGGTGCTGCTCGACTCGCCGGACGTGACGGTGATCGCCGAGCGGCCGCCCGGTGGCGGCACCGGGCGGCTCAGCCTGCTGGAACGGACCGTCGTCGGTGCGGACTGGCTGCGGCCCCCGCACGCGGACGGCGCGGCCGAGAACCGGCGGGTGGCCCTCTACGGCTTCAAGGGCGGCGTGGGCCGCTCCACCGCCACGACCGTGCTCGCCCGACACCTCGCCGACCAGGGGCGCTGCGTCCTGGTCGTCGACCTCGACCTGGAGTCCCCGGGCGTCTCCGGGCTGCTCCAGGAGCCGGGCCAGCTGCCCGACTTCGGGGTCGTCGACCACCTGGTGGAGGCCGCCGTCGGAGGCGGGGACGACCTGGACCTGGTCTGCCGCAGCTCGGTGCTGCCGATGAGCGGCAACGGAGAGGTGTGGCTGGCCCCGGCCGGCGGGCGACCGCGCGAGGGCTACGAGTTCCTCGCCAAACTGAACCGGATCTACAGCGACCTGCCGCCCGCCGCGGACGGCAGCGGGCCGCGCACCTTCGCCGAGCGGCTCGACGCGGCCATCACCGCCTGCGAGGACCAGGTCGCACGCCTCAGCCGGCGGCCGGACGTCGTGCTGCTGGACAGCCGGGCGGGCATCCACGACATCGCCGCGGTCACCATCACCCAGCTGAGCGGGTTGGCGCTGCTCTTCGCGGTCGACAACCCGGGCACCTGGGCGGGCTACGGCATGCTCTTCGACCAGTGGCGGCGCACGGGCAGCGCCGCCCGGGTGCGCGAGCGGCTGCGCCTGGTCGCGGCGATGATGCCGGCGGTCGGCTCGGAGGAGCGGCTGCACGTGCTGCGGGACAACGCGCAGGAGCAGTTCGGCCTGCTCTACGACGACGAGGAGGGCGTCGACTTCGACGCGTTCAACCCGCCGCTGGAGGACGAGAACGCGCCGCACGCCCCGATCCCGATCTACTTCAGCAACGAGCTGGTGGGGCTCGACCCGGCGCTCGACCGGGACTGGATAGCGCTGCCGCACATCGCCAACGCCTACGGCGCCTTCCTCGGCAGGGTCGAGCGCCTGATGCCCGAAGCGCGGACGGAGTCAGCGTGACCGACCTCTCCCCGGCCCAGTACCGGGACCTGCTGATCACGGCGGCCGGAGCCACCTTCGAAGCGGACTCCGTCGAGCCCAACCTGCGGTTGCTCTACACCCCGCACACCCACCGGCTCGCGCTGGACCCCGAGGTGACCGTCGTCCAGGGCGAGCGCGGCACCGGCAAGACGGTCTGGGCCAGGGCGCTCACCGACGACCGGCTCCGGGGCGTGGCCGCCGCGGCGTACATGATGCCCCGGCTGCGCAGGGCGACGGTCACCACGGGCTTCGGTTCCTGGGACAGCGCCAACGAGCACCCCGGGCCCGGCACCATGCGCGCACTGTTCGACTCGGGAGCCGATCCGGTCGACATCTGGCACGCCGTCGTCCTGGTGGCCCTCGGCGATCCGGCGCTGCGCGACCTGGACTGGCCCGCCCGGGTGCGCTGGGTGGCGGAGAACCCCGACGCCTACGAGCGGCGGCTGTGGGACCACGACCGCGAGGCGCGGGCCAAGGACACCGTCCAGCTGATCCTCTTCGACCGCCTCGAACACGTCTACGGCACCCGGCGGATCGACGACCTCCTGGTCTCCGGACTGCTCCGGGTCGCACTGGAACTGCGCATGAACACCCGGTGCGTGCGGGCCAAGGTCTTCCTGCGACCCGACATGTTCGAGAGCGCACCCCGGAACTTCCCCGACGCGTCCAAGATCCGGGCCAACCCGGCCCTGCTCGACTGGAAGACCGTCGGCCTGTACGGGCTGCTCTTCCATCAGATGGGCAACGCCGGAGGCGACCTCGCCGCGCGGTTCCGCGAGCAGACGGGCGTCTGGCAGGACGAGGGCGACGGCCGGTTCGTCGCCCCCGTCGACGCCATGGCCGACGCCGGGCGGCAGGAGGAGATCTTCGCCGTCATCGCCGGGCGCTACATGGGTGCCAAGCAGAAGGGCTACACCTACACCTGGCTCCCCAACCACCTGCAGGACGGCAACCAGCAGGTCAGTCCGAGGAGCTTCCTCAAGGCGATCAGCACGGCCGCCGCGTACACCCGTGACAACCTCGCCACGCACGAGCTCCCGCTGCACCACGACGCCATCCGCCGGGGTGTGCGGGACGCCTCGCTGCTGCGGGTCGACGAGATCACCGAGGACATCCCGTGGGCTGCCGTGGCCGTCGGCAAGCTGGAGGGCCTGCAGGTGCCGATCGAGGAGAGCGCCGTGCGCCAGTGCTGGAACGAGAAGGGGCTCACCGCTGAACTGGACAAGATGGTCGTCGCGCAGCAGGAGCTCGAGGTGCGCAGCAGCGGCCCGCGCGACACCGCCGACCACCCCAGCCTGATCAGGCAGTTGGAGGAGCTGGGCATCATGACCCGGCGGCGCACCGACCAGCGGATCGACCTCCCCGACGTCTACCGCATCGCCTTCGGCATCGGCCGCAAGGGCGGCGTCCGCCGGTCCGCCACCTGACCGGGCCGGGCCGGTCGGCTTCGCCCTGTCAGCCTCACCGTGAAGAATGGCGCCATGACCACGGATCTCGCCGAACTCCTCGGCACCCGGGAGAGCGCCGGCCTGGAGTTCAAGCGCACCGCCAAGAAACCGGACGTCATCCGCAGGGCGATCTGTGCGATGGCGAACGACCTTGCCCGGCAGGGCGGCGGTGACCTGCTGATCGGTGTGGACGACAACGGCGAGCCCGCGGACGAGGTCGACACGAGCGACCGTGCGCTGCTCGCACTCACCGACATGCGCGAGGACGGTCTGATCCTCGACCGGCCGTCGACGACCGTCACGGTCGAACCCTTCAAGGGCAAGCCCGTGATCCGGATCAGGGTCGAGGCGTCGGCAGCCCCACCGGTGCGGTTCGACGGGGTGGTCTGGGTGCGGCCCGGCCCCACCACCCGCCGCGCCACCAGGGACGACGAGCGGGTGCTCACCGTGGAGGCGGGCGGATTCCGCGAGCAGCAGCGGCCCGACTACCCGTTCGACGCCCTCCGGGAGCTGTGCATGAATGCGATCATGCACCGCAACTACGAGACGTCGTACGCTCCCACGCGCATCGCCTGGTTCGAGGACCGGATCGAAGTCACCAATCCCGGCGGGCCCTACGGCCAGGTCCGCAGCGACAACTTCGACCGCGTGAACGACTACCGCAATCCTTCGCTCGCCGCCGCCATGAAGTCGCTCGGCTACGTGAACCGCTTCGGCCGCGGCATCGGCCGGGTCAGGGCGTCGCTCCAGCGCAACGGGAATCCGCCGGCGGAGTTCCTGGTCGACCAGTCGTCGTGGTTCGTGACGGTGAGGAGGGCGCAGTGATCTCGGTCGCGCTGTTCAACAACAAGGGTGGGGTCGGAAAGACGACACTCGCCTACCACCTGGCTTACATGCTGCAACGTCAGGGGGTTCGGGTACTGGCCGTGGATCTCGATCCGCAGTCCAACCTCACGGCGGCCATCCTCGACGAGGAGGAACTCGAGGAACTCTGGGGGAAGGACTCCGAGCTCTTCGCGCAGCAGAGCCATCCGGCACAGCGCAAGCTCTTCACCCGCACGGAGGGGCAGCAGACCATCGCCGACGCAGTCCGGCCGATCCTGGAGGGCACCGGGGACATCGCCGCAGTCAGCCCCGTCAAGGTCAACGACGGCCTGTGGCTCCTCCCGGGCAACCTGGAGCTCAGCAAGTTCGAGGACAAGCTCTCCGCGGCCTGGCTGACGAGCTACGGCGGCGACCAGGCGGCCATCCGCACGACGACCGCCTTCTACCGGGTCATCCTGCAGGCCGCGCACGAGGTGAGCGCCGACTTGGTGCTGATCGACGTGGGCCCCAACCTGGGGGCCATCAACCGGGCCGCGCTGATCGCGGCGGACACCGTGCTGACGCCCATGGCGGCGGACCTCTTCTCACTCAAGGGCCTGCTCAACCTCGGCCCGACCCTGCGGGACTGGCGGCAGAAGTGGCAGCAGCTGGTGCGGCCGCAGATCCCCGTATCGATTCCCGCGCCGATGGCCCGGATGCAACCGCTCGGGTACGTGATCATGCAGCCGGAGATGCGGCTGGACCGTCCGGTCCGCGCCTACGAGCGATGGCTCGCCCGCATTCCGTGGGTCTACGCCACGGCAGTGCTGGGAGACTCCGACTGGTCACCCACGGACCGTTCGTACGAGATCGCGACGCTGCGGAACTACCGCAGCCTCATGCCGTTGGCCCACGACGCCCGGAAGCCGATGTTCGACCTGCGTGCGGCGGACGGCGCGCTCGGTAGCACCCAGCAGTACGTGCAGACCTGCCACCAGGAGTTCCGGGGGCTGGCCAGGGACATCCTGGCCAGACTCGAGGAGGCGCACATGGCATTCGACGAGGCGTAGCAGGCTCCGCGGCTACCCCTGGAGGGCCCGCAGCGCCGCGGAGTCCAGGTGCAGCCGCTCGCCGTCGCCGCCGATCACCTCGACCGTCCGGCCGTCCAGGCGGGGGGCGTCGCTCCTGGCCTCCACCGGGCACAGCAGCCAGAGGCCGTGCGGGGCGTCGGCCGGGCGGCGGGCCGCGGCCTGCAGGCGGACCAGCAGGTCATGGCCGCCTTCCCCCCAGAAGCGCGCGAGCAGCCCCGCATCGTGCAGGAACAGCACGGTGCGGGGGGCAGCCGCGCGTTCCAGCAAGCGGGCCTCGACCCGCAGCCACACCGCACGGGCGAATGACGCCAGCCCGGGCTTGACCCGGCCGGGAGCGGAGGCCGCGTCGGCGCGGAGCACCTTGGCCCAGTCCTGGCCCTTCTCCTCGGCCAGGGCGCGGAACTCCTCCAGGAAGACGGCGCCGAGGTCGATCCGCTGGACTGCGAACGCTCCGGCCAACGCCTGGGCAGTGCCAGGCAGTTGGGTGCCCTTGACGGTGACCGCCAGGAATCCGCCGCGCTCGTGGCAGCTTGCGAGCCTGGCCCGGACGAGCACCCCCGGGTCGTCGTCCAGTGGCGCCCGACCCACCGGCAGCAGGCTGGTGACCGTCCCGGTCGTAGTCCTGGAGACAGCCGCCTCCCGCACCGGCGGGAAGAACCTCTCCTGCCGGAACTCCAGGGAGAATCGGGCCTCGCGGAGGGCATCCTCCAACTCCACGTGGGTCGGCTCCGCCCCGCCGTCGAACAACGCCAACTCCGGGAACCGGGCGCGGACCCGGGCGTTGAGGTCGGCGACACCGATGCCCTTGTCGCCGACGCCGGCGCCGGCCTGCGAGATCCGCAGCGCGCGCTCCAGGGACAGGTCACGGGAGTACAGCTCCAGGCGGGGTGTCACCTCGGTCCGCGCGGCGACGGCGGCGGCCAGGGCCACCAGACGGGTGTCGGCGAGCGGGACGAGCCCGACCGGTGCCGGGACGGCACGCAGCTCGCGCACTACGGCGGTGGGGCCGGGCAGCGGGTCGAGCCGCGCGAGCCGCTCGGCCGTCTCGCCGAGCGTCGCCGCGTAGTCGGCGAGCTCGCGCGGGCTCGGATCGTCCGTGCCCGGCAGGGACTCGGCGGCGATCAGCACGGTGTCCGTACGGCGGTGCACGGCGAGCCGGGGTTCGTGCGGCCGCTTGGGATCGTCGCCCTCCCACAGCTCGGACTCCGCCGCGGCCCGCACCACGGCGAGCGCCCTGGCCATGGTGCGTTCCCGGTCGTCGTCGACGGCGCCGTGCCGCACCCGCAGCTCGGCCGCGGCCTCGGCCGCGGTCATCACCCGGCCGGCCGCCTCGACGATCTCCACCAGCTCGTCCCGGACCGGCCCTAGCCAGTCGGCCTGCGCCCACTCCTTGATCTCGATGCGGTGGTGCCGGGAGACGGGTGGCTGCTTGATGTCCAGGTGTGCGGCGATCCGGGACTGGACCGGCCAGGAGCCGAGCGGCGACAGCTCGCCCTCCGATGACGGCAGGCCGAGGGTGAGCCGGACCACCTGCTCCCGGTGGGAGTTGCGACGGCCAGCGGCGGGAGTCAGCAGGTCGGCCATCGCGTCGATGGACAGGACGGCGGGCAGCGTGGCCTGCGGTTCAGTGGCATCGGCGGGCAGGGGTGCCTGCGGGAGCGCTGTCGGGGCATCCGCGTACCGCAGGGCCGCCGCCCACTGCTTGCGTCGGCGGTTGAGCTCCCGACGGACCAGCGCGCCGGCACCCCGGGCCGCCGTGATCGTGTACGGCTGGACCTCCAGGAGCTCGCCGACCGTGGTGGCGCCCAGCCCGTTCGCCACCGAGACCGCCCGCGGCGAGAGCCCGGCGGCTTCCAGCAGGGTGCCGGCGTCCGCGGCGCGGGCCGCGGTGTCCCGGGCCTCCTCGGTGTCCTCCGCTATCGTGCCGACGGTGGCCGGGGTGGTGGTGGGCCGAGTGGAGTCGGCAGCCCGGAAGATGTCGCGCCAGGCATCGTGCATCTGACGGAGCGTGTCGAAGCGGTGCTCGATGTCGCGGTGCAGCGAGCGCTGGAAGAAGGCCGTCAGGCCCTCGCGCAGGGCGGGCTCGAACAGCTCGGTGGCGACGCGGAGTTCGACGTCCTCGTTGGTGAGCGGATCGACCCGGCCGTCGTCCCAGACCGGCCGTTCACCGGAGGCCATCTCGTGCAGCGTCACCGCTGCGGCGTAGCGCTCCGCGTGGTCGTCGAAACGTGGACGGCGGACGGAGCCCAGGAACGGGTCGAGGTAGCCGCGGGTGCCCGCCTTGATGTCCCGGTCCGAGGCGTCCGTGAGCGAGAAGTCGAACAGCATCAGCTGCTGGGTGCGGTCGCGCCGCTTGTAGACGGCGAAGTTGTCGGGCTTCAGGTCCCGGTGCCGCACGCCCTTGGCCGCCAGCTGGTCCAGCGCCTTGAACAGGTCGTCCCCGAAGCGCTCCAGCTCGTGGTAGGTCAGGCGGCCCTCGCCGCGGATCCGGGCGCCCAGTGACTCCTTGCCGGCGTACTCGAGTTCGAGCACCGTGCGGCCACTCAGCTCGCGCAGGCCCGCCCCGCGCAACTGGACGATCGCCCCACCGCCGACGGCCTTCAGCGCCGCTTCCTCGGCGCGCAGCCGTTCGGCCTTCTCCTCGTCGAGCGCGACCTTGAACACCCGCTCATCGGTGAGCGTTTCACCGTCCTCATCTTCGATCTCGCGGCAGACCAGCAGGGCGCGGGCGGTCGCACCGGTGCCGAGGACGCGCTCCACCAGCCACTCGCCGGCCAGTGCCTGACCGGGCAGGGCCTCCAGCGGATCGACCTCGGCGGCGCGGGCCGGCTCGGGGACGGCGGCGGCCCGCTCGGCTTCGTCGAGCAGGTCGACGAAGCGGTCCACCGAGCCGAGGCGGTCGCGGACGTCCGACCGGGTGGCCTGGAAGACCAAGTCGTCCAGGTTGTCCGACAGCCCGTCGGCCACCGCGATCATCCGCAGGCCGGAGTCGGTGCGCAGCCGTTCCAGCAGGCCGCTGCGCTGGGTGGCCGGGGGACGGCCGGTGAGCAGTAGGTACGACAGCGCGCCGAGCCCGAAGATGTCGAGGTCCGCCGGATCGGCGAACGGCTGGTCGGTCTCGGGGGCCAGGTAGACCTGGGCGGCATCCTCGATCAGCCCGGTATCCAGCGCCGAGCCGCCGATCGAGCGCAGCAGGGTGGCGTTGGTGTCGAAGTCACGGGCGGCGGTCTGCCAGTCGGTGATCCGGAGTTCGGGGCGGGAGCCGTCCGACCGGCAGGACACATAGACCGAGCGGGCAGCCAGGGCCCGGTGGTAGAGCGAGCGGTTGTGCGCGTATCGCACGGCCTCGGCCAGTTGGCGGACCAGGTCGAGGCGCAGTTCCGGGGTGAGCCGACCGCCGTAGGTGGCGAGGTAGTGGTCCAGGCGCAGGTCCGTGTGGCGGTGCCGGAACAGGATCGCCGGACCGCCCTGGTGCTCCCGGATTTCCACGGCCTCCGCGATGCCGCGGTGGTTGATGCCCTGCAGCACCTCGTACTCGCGCCGCGCCGCCCGCGCGGTGGCCTTGCGCACGGCTTCACCGGCCTGGGCCTCCACCAGGTAGATGCGGACCCGGCCCTCCTGCTCGACCAGGCCGTCGTCGCGTCGGGCGAGGCGGTCTTCCCAGGTGGCTCCCGCGTCCAGCGGCCTCGGCTCGAGCTTCCAGGCGTCGCCGTACCGCAGGTGGGCGGTGGACTGGCGGATCCCGGCGGTCTTCAGCAGCTGCGGCAGGGTGTGGCGGGAGAACTCCGGAGTGATCCGGCGCTCGGGGCGGTCGGGCGGCAGGCCGAGGAAGTCCTGCCAGATGCGCTTGAGACCGGTCGTGCGGTCGTCCCGCCCGAACACCTTGATCTGCTGGACCTCGTCGAGCCGGCTGTCGAGATCCGGCGCGGAGAGGAAGACGGCAGGCTCCACCCGGGGGAGCGTGCGTTCGTTGATCCCCAACTTCCTTGCGGCCCACTGAAGCTGGCTCTTCAGCTCCTTCGCCTTCAGGTCGTTGAGGTGGAGTGGGTTGTCGATGGTGCGCATTCGGTCGGGGCCGTGGAAGTTCCACGTTGACCCGGTGTTCTCCAGACGGCCCGGGTGGCTCTTGATCTCGACCAGGTACAGCCCGGCGGGTACGGCGATCAGCAGGTCGCACTCGTTCACCCGGCCGGAGCGGGCGGTGAAGGAGAACGTCGCCCAGGCCCGGTAGGGCTCTGCCGGCGGCATGAGGTGTCGGATGTGGTCGAGGGCGTCCTGCTCGTGCGGGTACGGCGAAGGGCGGTCCTGGTGCCACTGCTGCACGGGCCGCGGCGGGCCGGGCTTGGGTGCTGTTGGGGACTTCGGTGCGGGCACCGTCCGACCTCCGCGGTACGAATCTCGTCTTCGGGGCATGCAGGTCCCCGCACGACCCTAGCGTGACACGCGTCGGCGGAGGACCGTTCGCCGATGACAGGTTTTCCGGGGCTGCGCACTTGGCCGACCGTCCGGCGGGGCACGGTGACTCCGCCGGCGGCGGAGGTCAGCGAGCAGCTGGCCAGTTCCTCAGGGGCGACCGAATGCAGCTGACCCTGCAAGATGGGGATACTGCGCACCGAGCGCCGTTCGTGGATGTGGAGGCCACCAACGAGTACACGTCGACCTGTCCGGACTTGGTCTCCCCCGGCGCCCTGCCGCGGGCCGAGGTGCGGCGGGCGCGGCCCGGTTCGTCAACTGCGCGGCCGTCCGGCGGGCTTGAGGACGGAGTTCCCCGCCTCCGACGCCGCCGGCCGGCTCACCGGTCCCACCATCGACGCCGCCGCCGGCCGGATCGCCAACCGAGCTTCCGCAGGGACGGGTTGGGACGGGGGAGCGGGTCAGACCTCCTCTCCCTCCGACGCCCAGTACGCCGCGCGCAGCCGGTCGAGCACCGGGTGCGCGGGTGGGAACCGGTGACCGTCGACGGCGGTGAGCGGGCGCACCCCGATCGCCGTGTTGCAGGCGAACGCGGCGTCGTAGCCGCCCAGTTCGTCGCGGTGCACCGGCTCGTCGCCGTGGTCGGCGTGGAGCCCGGTGAGCAGCCGCATGGTGACGCCCATCAGCACCTCGGCACGCGGCCAGACCAGCCGCCCGCCGCGCACCAGGCCCAGGTTCCAGGTGGCGCCCTCACCGACCAGCCCGTCCGGGTCGGTGAAGAGCACGTCGTCCCAGCCCCGCAGTTGGGCGTCCCGGCGCAGCCGCAGCGAGTCGTAGAGGCCGACGTGCTTGACCGCCGGGTCCACGCGCCGGTGCACCGCCGAGCAGACCCGCAGGGGCGCCAGTGCGCTCGGTTCGCCGGCGGCCCGGGTGCTGACCAGGATCCGCGGATCGCGGGCGTCGGCCGGCCGCCCGAGGTCGAAGGCGGGGTCGTAGACCGTCACCCTGGCGATCACCGGCGCGGTCTCGGCGGCCAGCGCCTGCCGCAGCCGGTCGCGCACCAGGCCGGTGTCCAACTCGACCCCGAACAGGGCCCGGCAGTCGGCCGCCAGCCGCGCCAGGTGCAGCCCGAGCCCGCGCACCGTGCGGCCGTCGTCGGTGCGCAGCGTGGTGAAGTGCCCGTAGGGCGTCAGGGCCAGGGGCGCCAGGGCGTCGGCGGTCACCGGCCGGCCGTCGAGGATCATCATGGCCGCCAGCATGGCAGTGACGGATGCCCGGTGGACGCCCCCACCCGCCGGGCGTTCCGCGTCACACGTCAAGGTTTGGTAAATGTGGCAAGCGTCTGTTCGCCCCGGGGCTAAGCTTGTAGAGGTTTGCGATGCTTCGCAGACCGCAATTCGAAGGCACCTCGTTCGGTGAGGCGTCTTCACGGACACAGGCCACTGATCCCAACCGTCGAGAGACGCTCCGGATCAGGACAGATCTTCCCGACCTAAGGGTTGATCCCAAGTGGCTTCCGGCGAGTGGTGCCGGATCACGCCGTGAAGTGCCAAAGCTCTGACGAGTTGGGGTGTACCGGCCTGCCCGAGGCGGGTTGGTCCGCTCCTTGCCGTGTCGTCATGCGCGACGGATGGTCCGCGCGCACCGGCCGGGAGGAGGCGAGAGACATGGACTGCAGTAGTCCGGGCCACAGTAGCCCCTTCCCCCGCCTGTCCTCGTACTCCAACGGCACGCGGTAACCACCTTCTCTACGCGCTGTTCTGACGTGGCGTCAGTTTCTTGCTGAACGCTGCCCGGATGCACCCCACGTAGGGCGGATAGCTGCTGCGTGCCCCCGAACTCCCCCTGATCGGGGGGCTGAGGGAGGTTCGTCATGACCGACACCATCACCACCGCACCCGGCATCAACCCGCCCAGCGCCACCGCGCATCCGGCGGCCGTGCTGGACGACGCCCACATCGGCGACATCCAGGGCGCGTTCGGCACCATCAGCCTGGACGACACCGCCCCGCGCCAGGGGCTGTCCGCCAAGCTGAAGACGCTGCTGGCCATCGTCGGCCCCGGCCTGATCGTGATGGTCGGCGACAACGACGCCGGCGCCTTCTCCACCTACGGCCAGGCCGGCCAGAACTACGGCACCCACCTGCTGTGGACGCTGCTGCTGCTGGTCCCCGTCCTCTACGTCAACCAGGAGATGGTGCTGCGCCTGGGCGCCGTCACCGGCGTCGGCCACGCCCGCCTGATCCTGGAGCGGTTCGGCAAGTTCTGGGGCGCGTTCAGCGTCATCGACCTGTTCCTGCTGAACGCGCTGACGCTGGTCACCGAGTTCATCGGGGTCACCCTGGCGGCCGGCTACCTCGGACTGCCCAAGGTCCTCTCGGTGATCCTGGCGGCGGCGATCATCATCGCCTCCGCCTTCACCGGCTCCTTCCGCCGGTTCGAGCGGGTGGCCGTCTCGCTCTGCATCGGCTCGCTGCTGCTGGTACCGGTCTACTTCATGGTTCACCCGAAGACGTCGCAGATGGCGCACGACTTCGTGGTGCCCGGCATGCCGGGCGGCAGCGGCCAGCTGGCCACCGTGATGCTGGTGATCATCTCCATCGTCGGCACCACCGTCGCCCCCTGGCAGCTGTTCTTCCAGCAGAGCTACGTCATCGACAAGCGCATCACCCCGCGCTTCATGAAGTACGAGAAGGCCGACCTGTGGATCGGCATCGCGATCGTGGTGATCGGCGCCGCCGCCATGATGGGCCTGACCGCCGCCGCCTTCGCCGGCACCGACGGCTTCGGCCAGTTCAGCGACGCGGCGGGCGTGGCCAAGGGCATCGAGGCCCACGCCGGCAAGCTGGCGGGCGTGCTGTTCGCGATCGCCCTGCTGGACGCCTCGATCATCGGCGCCTTCGCGGTCTCGCTCTCCACCGCCTACGCGATCGGTGACGTCTTCGGCATCAAGCACTCGCTGCACCGCGGCATCGGCGGTGCCAAGGGCTTCTACGCGGTCTACGCCGGCCTGGTCGTGGCCGCCGCCGCGATCGTCCTGCTCGCCAGCGACCACACGCTGGGCCTGCTGACCCAGGGAGTCCAGGTGCTCGCCGGGGTGCTGCTGCCCTCCGCGTCGGTCTTCCTGCTGCTGCTCTGCAACGACAAGCAGGTGCTCGGCCCCTGGGCCAACGGGCCCAGGACCAACGCCTTCACCTCGGCCGTCGTCGGCGTCCTGGTGACCCTGTCGGTCATCCTGACCGCCTCGGTGCTGTTCCCGGACATCTCCTCGGGCGCGATCCTCGACATCATGGCCGGCTGCGGTGTGGCGGGCGTGCTGGTCGCCGGGTTCTCCTTCACCCGCCGCCGGACCGCCACCGGGGAGGACCTTGCCGCGGCCTCCGACCGGGGACGCCCCGCTGACCGCGCCGGCCGCGACAACTGGCGGATGCCCCCGCTGGAGACCCTCGCCCAGCCGGTCATGTCCACCGGCCGCAAGGTCGGTATGGGCGCCCTGCGCACCTACCTGCTGATCTCGATGATCCTGGTCGTCATCAAGCTGGTGCAGACGGCCCTGGGCCACTGACGCGGGTTCGCTGCCGACGGCGCCCGCCCCGGTCACCGGGGCGGGCGCCGTCGTCCGTTCGGGGGACAAGCAAGCGAAAGCCGTAGTGGAGGTGTAGGTGGGCTTTAGAGTGCGAGAAGCTGGGAGTCCCAGGGATGATGTGAAGGACGGAGGGTCCGGTGACAGCCATCGAGGAGCGTCCCCAGATGCTGGGTGAGGAGTTCGAGCGCCTTGCGGAGGTCGCCGCTCGCGACGACATCCGCTTGGAGCTCATCCACGGAAAGCTGGGGGTCAAGGCCGTGCCCGACGGCGACCACAACGAGATCATCCGCTGGGTCATGAGGCAGTGCCTCCAGCAGTGCCCAGAACTCTGGATGTACCAGGAGCAAGGTTTGTGCGTGGAGGCCTACCGCACTGGTCGGGCTCGCCCTGACGCGTTGCTCGCCCCCGACGAGAGCTTCGCCGGCCAGGGCGAGTGGGCCGACCCCGCCCCGGTCCTGATGGCAGTCGAGGTCACCTCCTACGACTCGGACAGCGACGCCCGCGACCGGCGGGACAAGGTGCGCGCCTACGCGGAGACTGGCATCCCGGTCTATCTCCTGATCGACCGGGACAGCTGCGAGACGCTGGTCTACAGCGAGCCGTCGAACGGCATCTACAGCACCCTGGTCCGCCGGCCGTTCGGCGACGCCGTCGAGCTCCCCGCCCCAGCCGGCATGGTGCTGGACACCGAGCGGATGAAGAACTGGGTGCGCTGACGCCCCCTCAGGCGTGCCCTCCGCGATCCACCAGCCGCCTGCGGGGCGACGGGCGGATCGCCGTGGCGCTCCGGCTCACCGGCCCCCAGGTGGGGGTTGGGCCGGGCGACACCACGGCCACCGGATTCGGGGAGGTGGCGTGGAGGATGTGAAGTGTGCGTGAGCGGCATCTCCGCCTCCACGACCTCGGCCGCGATCGCACCGCTCACCGATGCCCGCGGCTCTTCAACTGAGCCGCCTGGAAAGCCGTCGGCTGACGCACATAGGCTGGTCCACGATGCCATCGACCCCGCCCCGCCTCGGTGACGCCGGTCGGCGCACCCTCGGAGCCTTCCTCCGGTCGCGCCGGGAGCGGCTCTCGCCCGCCGCCGTCGGGCTCGGCGAGACCGCGCGCCGGCGCACCCCCGGGCTGCGCCGGGAGGAGGTGGCCGCGCTCTCCGGGGTGAGCCTGAGCTGGCTGGCCTGGCTGGAGCAGGGAAGGGACATCAACGTCTCCCGGCAGGTGCTCGGTTCGCTCGCCCGCACGCTGCGGCTCTCCCCGGACGAGCAGCGCCACCTGTACCGGCTCGCCGGCGAACTGCCGCCGCGGACCGAGGACACCGCATCCTGCCCCGCGCTGGACGAGAACCTGCTGACCATGGTGAACGCGCTGGACCCCAACCCCGCGTGCGTGCTCGACCAGCACTGGGACATCCTGGCCTGGAACCGGGCCGAGCAGGGCCTGTACTCGGCCTGTGCGGCGCTGCCGCCGGCCCGTCGCAACATGCTGTGGCTGGTCTTCGGCTGGCCACCGGCGCGGACCCTGATGCTGGACTGGGAGGAGCAGGCCCCGCGCATCCTGGCCCAGTTCCGGGTGGCCGCCGACGAGCACCCGGACGATCCGCGGTTCGCCGAGATCCTGGCCGAACTGCGCGCCGCCGCACCGGACTTCCCGCACTGGTGGGACCGGCACGACGTGGTCGGCTACCAGGTGGTGCTGAAGGGGTACCAGCATCCACGGGCGGGGCGACTGCTCCTGCGCCAGTCCAAGCTGCTGGCCGCCGAGGACTCCCGGATCCACCTGGTCGCCCGCTTCCCGGCCGACGAGGTGACGGCGGCCCGGCTGCCACTGCTGCTGGACGGAACCCCGGCGGACCCACCGGCAGGGTGTGACCGCCACTAACAGGACCACTGCTGTCCTTGCCGGTCAGCGGCGCGTGGCGGAGCCTGGCCAGGTCACCAGCCAGGACCCACCAGGGGGATCACCATGCCCGAAGCCGTAGCCGACACCGTGCCCGCGCCGGTCACCTCCGGTGCGCAGACCCCAACGGCCAAGGTGCCCACGGCGTTCACCGTGGCCTGCTTCCTCAGCAACTTCGACCGGTTCGCCATCACGCCCATGCTGGTCGCCGTCGCGGCCGGCCTGCACGCCCGGCTGGGCGACGCGGTGCTGGTGGCCAGCGGGTACTTCTTCGCCTACGGCCTGGCGCAGCCGCTGTGGGGGATGCTGTCCGACCGCTACGGGCGGTTGCGGGTCGTCCGCGGCACGCTGTGGGCCACGTCCGTCTGCGGCCTGCTCTCCGCGCTCGCGCCCACGCTGCCGGCGCTGGCCGTGCTGCGGATAGCCACCGGCGCGTTCTTCGGCGCGGTGGTGCCGACCTCGCTCACCTACGTGGGCGACGCCGTACCCGCGGCCGTCCGCCAGCGCGCCCTCGCGGACCTGCAACGGGCCCTGGCCATCGGCACCGCGGCCGCCACCGTGGTCGCCGGAGTGGTGGCCGAACTGCTCAGCTGGCGCCTGATGTTCGCGATCCCGGCGGCACTGGCGGCCGTCACCGTGCTGCGCATGCGCGACCTCACCGAGTCCCGCGCCGCCGGCACCCTGCGCAGCCCGGGCAAGCAGCTCGGCTCGGTGCTGCGGCTGCGCTGGGCCTGGCTGGTGATGGGGTTGGGCCTGGTCGAGGGCGCGGTGCTGCTCGGCTGCTTCACCTTCCTGGCACCGGCGTTGCAGCAGCAGGGGATCGGTACGATCGGCGCCGGCGGGATCACCGCGCTCTACGGGGTCGGCACGATCGCCTTCTCGCGGCTGCTCAAGCGCCTTGCGACGCAACCGGCTTGGGCGCTGATCACGGCGGGCGGCACGATGCTGGTGCTCGGCTTCGCGGTCGCCGCCACCACCCCGTCCGCCCCGGGGATCGGGCTGGCCGCCGTACTGCTGGGCGGCGGCTGGTCCTTCTTCCACTCCTCGCTGCAGACCTGGGCAACCTCCCTGGTGCCGGCGGCCCGTGGCACCGCGGTCGCCCTCTTCGTCGCCGCCCTGTTCGCGGGCAGCGCCCTGGGCTCCTCCCTCGGCGCCACCCTGGCCGACCACCACGCCTACCGCGCCCTCTTCGCGGCCGCCGCGGCGACCGCGATCCCCCTCACCCTGCTGGCCGCGATCGCGCGGGCCCGGTACACCCCGCCGGAGGCGTGAGGGCGGGGCCGGTACACCCGCCGGAGGCGTGAGGGCGGGGCGCCCCGGGCTGGATCCGAGGCGCCGCGCCCGGCCTCAGCGCGGGTGTCCAGACCACGGGAGCTGTGCCAGCGCCTCGTTCAGGTGGTACTCGGCGATTCCCTGCATGAACGCCCGGTCGGGGAAGTCCCCGTCGAGCAGCCGCAGCGGCCCCGCCGTCAGCGACAGGTGCTGGGTGAGCCTGTAGAGCGCGAGCCGGTCCTGGTCGAGGTCGGCCACCGCCAACCGCCGGTACTGGTCCTCGGAGTGGCGCAGTCGCAGGAACACGTGCTCCCACTCGACGTCGAAGTACAGCAGCTCCTCGAAGTCGATCAGGACCGGGTTGCCGTCCCGGTCCACCAGCACGTGGTCCAGCCCCAGTTCACCATGGACGACCGAGTACTCGGCTCGGGGCCGCACCGCCGCGGCGAGTTCACGCAGCCGCTCCTCCAGCCTGCTGCCGGCGTCCGCGATCCTCCGGTCGCGGGACGCCGCCTCGGTGAGGCAGCGCAGCGCGAACTCGAGCGCTGCCTCCTCGCACGAAGCCGCCCTGGACGTGCCCCCCTTGTCGATCTGGGCCACCTTGCCGAACGACGGCGCTCGATGGCGCCGCATCTCCGCCAGGGCATCGGCGAGGCGCGCCATCGTCGGCTCTGCGGCGCGCGGGTCGCGGTTGAACAGGTCCATCAAGTCCTCGCCGGGGAAGTCCTCGACGATCGCCAGGTCGGCCGGGTAGTGGGTACGGTCGCGGTCGACGAGGATGACCTCGGGAACCCGCAGTCCGAGCGAGGTCAGGCGCGCGTGGCCGGCCTCGAACAGGTCGAGTCCGACACCGGGCGAGAACGGGTCGGTGAGGTCGCCGTCCCCCTCAGCCGCCGGCCAGTAGTTCTCCGACTCGTGCCACAGGTAGGCGACCGCCGTCGTGGCGTCGTCCATCGTCAGGCGGTACACGCCCTTCGTGGTGCCGCCGGCGAGTCGCTCGACCGCCACCAGCGTCCGCCCGCCACCCAGTGCGGTCCGTGCCGCTCCTGACAACTGATCACGCGTCACGGTTCGAGGTGCCATGTCCACAACCCGCCTTCCGGCTCGCCAGCCCGGGCACCCTACGCGATTCACCGCCCAGCGCCGAACGATTTGTTCCTAGGCCACCCGTCGCCGAGCACCTCGGGATCCACGGCGGCCGTCCCCTGAGGGGGTGGATCTGCCTGGGGGGCCGCGAGTACCGATCCGACGTCTGCGCTCGGTGCTCGGTCTGCGCTCTCCCACGCCCCGCCTGTCCGGTCTCCGCGTTCGCGGGCTCGGCGTTCGCGGCCTCCGCGTTCCCGACCTCCGCGCTCGCGGGCTCTGCTGACGACGGCGCGGACTTCGGCGATCATGCGGTCGCGGACACCGGGCGGCTGGGCCACGTCCGGCTGCGCCACCCCAGGGTGAGGCAGGTCCGGCAGGGCAGTGCGGCAGCGCCGACAGAGCGCACCGGCGCGCGGGACGGGCGCGCGGCAGTCGGCGCACCTCGGGACGGCGGTCGGGGCTGCCGGAGGTTCGGGCGGGATCTTGTCCACCAGCCGTCTCCGGACGAACGGGCCCGGCGCGGAGACGCTGTGCGGCAGGTCGTTGGTCATCACGTGCAGGAACCGGTCCAGCGTCACGCGCCGCGCGAACCACTCGGCCGCGAGCGGCTCCAACGCCTCGCAGTCCTTGGCGGAGAGCATCAGGCGCTTGTCGGCGCCGCCCAGCTCCGCCAGGGCGCGGTACGCCTCCGAGCGCGGTGGCGGGCCGGGTTCGGGGTCGGCGTCAGCACTGGCCCGGCGTTCGCGGCGACTGCCCAGGAAGTTGTGCCACCAGGACTCGGTGCGCGGGGTGCGGGAGAAGAAGGTGCGCCACACCCACCGGACGACCCCGTCGCCGACCTTCTCACGCTCCCGCTTGAGGTGCCCGGCCTCGCACAGCGCCTTCAGCGCCTTGCCCACCGCCTGCTGCCCGTAACGGGGTTGCTCGCGGGCAAGGGTCTTGATGTCGATCGCCGCGCCCTCGGGGAGGCGGTCGATGAAGTGAGCGAGATACGCCTCGCGCTCGGGCAGGTGCGCGAAGTCGTTGGCGCTTCTTGCGTGTTGCGACGGCGCGGTGCGCTTTCCGAAGCCGGGCGCGGCGGTAGGGTAGTCAACAGCCACAGATCGTCTGCCGATCTTGTCGGTCAGACCCTCGTCAGGTGTTGCTAGCGCCTGCGGGGGTCGACTTTTTTCGCTTTCCGTGGCGAACCGTACACGCCGCAGCTCCCCGTAGCCAATCGCTGACTAAAAGTCATATTCACTGCTTGCGGCCGTGCTTGAGTCCGAACTCGGCGCAAGGGGTGGGTGGGTGGGAAGAAGCCTCCCGCCGTTCGACAGTAGGAGGCGCTCGAAGCTCGACGCCTGGCGCTCGGAGCCCCAACTACTCGCACAGCGCCCGGTTTTAGCTCGTCAGAGCCAGCAGGTGATCGCCGAGTGGGACAACGTCGCGGAAACGCAGCGCCTTTGACCAGAGGGCCTTGCGGCCACGGTAGGCGTGCAATGCGTGATCACCGGCCACACTCCGGCACGGGTCAGACGCTCGACCTACAGGTACGGGCGCACGCATGCCCCCGGCGACAACGGACCCGGCATCGGTGCTCAGGTGTTGGGCGTGACGACCGTGGTGAGGAACTCGGACCAGGCGGCGGGGGAGAAGGAGAGGTGCGGGCCGGCCTTGTCCTTGGAGTCGCGGACGTGGACCGCGATGGGGTGGGCGGCGACCTCGACGCAGGCGCCGCCGCCGCTGTGGCTGTAACTGGACTTGCGCCAGTTGAAGATGGCCTTGACCATGGCACACTCCTGGGGTTCGTTGGAGTCGAGTCTTACAGTTCGTCCGCCATTGCGCTGATGAACCTGGCGGACTCTTCAGTGCTGAGAGCCTGCATGCGGATCACGCCATGACGCTGGCTGAGGTTGCTCACCTTCTCGGCGTCGGAGTAGAGGTTTCCGCTCTCCTGTCCCTCCGCGTACCCGTAGCGCCGATGATCTGGCGTTTCGAGCAGGTTGAACGCTCCTGTCAGCGCAAAGTACGCACCTCGACCAGCCGGGAGAACCTGGATGCTGACATTCCTCAGCTCTCCAACCTCCAGTAGATGGTGAAGCTGTTTCTTCATCGTCGTTGGCCCTCCAACCAGCGTCTGCAGCGCTGGCGCGTAGAGGATGAACCCGAGAAGGGCGGGTGGAGTGCGAGTCAGCTTTTCCTGGCGTTTGAGGCGAGCAGCAACACGCTCGTCAACCAGCTCATCGCTTACCGGCGGGCAGTGACTATCCATCAGTGCTCGTGCGTACTCAGGCGTCTGCAGCAGGCCTGGGATCAGCAAGGGCTCGTACGTATGTACGGAGATGGCATCGTGCTCAAGTGCGAAGTACTCCCTGGTGCGCCTCGGAATCCGTTCTGGCTGCAGGTAGTCGACCGCCGCCAGCAACAATCCTCTTGCGTCACAAAGGGTTTCTGCCGCCTGTAGCAGCCTGACGCTTGGTCGCCGCCGACCCTGCTCCATCGACTTCACGGTCTCTAAGTCGTAGTTCGCCTCGGCAGCCAGTTGCTCACGGCTCACTCCGCTCCGCTCGCGCCAGAGCTTCACTTGGTTGCCGCAGTACCGCCACGTCGCCGGATTCTCGGCGTTTGTGCTCATCAGGGCACCTCCTGAGTACTCAGCGGGTACACCACAGGTACACGCTCAAGCTGGACCCGCAGCGTCACTTCCGCAGGCTACGGCTGAGCCGCGACCGTGGAAGGTGCAATAGCCGGATTGCGCCCGGTTCGGGTGACAGTCCGACTTCGAGTCGTGCCGCCAAGGACCCTGATGCTCCCTCAGCCCGCCTCCTCTCCCCTCACCACCACCGTGAGCTTCTCGCCCCGCGCCCCGCGCGGCGTCGGCCGCGCACGCCACACCTTCCGCGCCGACGCCGACGCCTGGGGGCTCCCCGAGGACGCCACCGGCACGGCGGAACTGCTGCTCTCCGAGCTCCTGACCAACGCCTGCCGTCACGCCAAGTACCCGCCGGGCCGCGACGTCTCCGCCACCTGGACCCTCACCCCCGCCGCCGGCCTGCTCCGGATCGAGGTCTCCGACGCCAACCGACGCCTCCCCGAGCCTCGACCCGCAGGCGCCGACGACGAGTCCGGGCGGGGCCTGGAACTCCTCGCGGCCCTCGCCACCACCTGGGGCGCGGACGTCCGGCCGTACGGGATCGGCAAGACGGTCTGGGCGGAGCTCAAGTTGCCGGCGAGCGAGACCAACCCTATGTGCGCTTAGGAAGTGTAGGGGGCCAACTCGGCAATCGGGGCGGCCGGTTGCGCCCGGCGGCACATGGGTCCCGACAGAGCCTCATCAAAGTCGATCCTGGCCACGTTTGGGTGGGAGCGGCCCAGAACGACCCGGTGGGCCATCTGCCTTCGACGACCGAGGCTGGCCCGGACGGCACGGCTGCCATGGTCGGGGGCGTCCTCATCGCCGAGGCGGGTCCCTCCTCGGGCCGTCCCGGCCCGCACGAACACCGGGCCCGGGTCGACCCGGATGTCAGTGGCTTTCCGTACCGTCGCCCCATGCGAGCAACCGGTACCTTCAGCGTCCAGTCCTTCGTGCCCACCGACCTCGTGCCCCAGCCGGCCGTCCCCACCAACGTGCCCGTCGGGGTGTCGCGGATGGAGAAGCGGTTCGAGGGCGAGATCGCGGGCCGGTCGGCGACCTTGTTCACGGCGGCGTTCGACCATGCGACCGGGACGGGGACGTACCTGGCGATGAAATCCTTCGAGGGTGAGCTGAACGGGCGCCGGGGTGCGTTCAACTTCGCGCACTCGGCGAGCACGTCGGGCACCGACCGGAGCAACGAGTTCTTCGCCGTCGTGCCGGGCAGCGGTTCGGGGGAGCTGTCGGGGATCGCGGGCACGGGCGGCCTGACCGTGGAGGCGGACGGGACGCACCGGATCTGGCTGGAGTACACGCTCGCCTGATCCAGGGCCGGGGTCAGGGCCGGGGCTTCGGGGAGGGAGCGAGTGCCCGCACGTCAGCGGGTCGAGGTCAGGTGGGCGGAGACCACGATGTTGGACTGGTAGCCGGTCCGGTGGTCGTACTGTCCGCCGCAGGTGATGAGGCGCAGTTCGGCGCGGCCGGTCGGGGCGTACACCTGCCGGCTGGGGAAGGCGGCCTTGGGGTAGGAGCGCACGCTGTCCACGGTGAACGTGGCGGTGTGCTCGTCCGCGCGGGTGACGCTGATGGTGCGACCGGGCCGCAGGCGTCCGAGGAGGTAGAAGACGCTGGGGCCGCGCTGGTCGTCGACGTGCCCCACGATGACGGCCACGCCGCGTGCTCCGGGGCTGGCGCCGTCCTGGTACCAGCCGGTGAGGTCGTGCCGCCCGGTCGGCGGGGTGCCGAGCTGCCCGGCGCCGTCGACGGTGACCGGGGCGACACGGGCGTTGACGGCGATGGCGGGGATGCGCAGCCGCACCGGCGGCGAAGGGGCCAGCGCGGGGCCGGGGGCCGCTTGCGGGGCGACGCCGGCTGCCGCTGCCGGGGGTCCGGCGCTGGGTTCGGGCTGTGGCGGGTGCGCGGTGGTGGCGCCGGCCTTGATGAGCCATACCCCGCACAAGAGGGCCGCCGCCGCGGTCGCGACCGTGAGTTGGCCGGGACGGCGGCGGCGGGTGCGTCGATCAGGACGACTCATGACGCCGGGCGCGTCGGCGGTTGCGCAGAACCAGCCCGCCGGCTCCGGCGACGAGCGCACAACCGGCCGTGATCTCCATGCCGTTGAGGTCCTTGATGGAGCCGCCGGTGCCGGTGCCCACCCCGCCGATGGGCAGGGCCGGCCCGCTGCCGCTGCTCTGGGCGTTCGGCGACACGGAGGAGCCGCCGGCCGAGCCACTGGTGGCGCGGCTGGAGGTGCCACTGGAGGAGCCGTCCGGCGATGCGGGAGAGCTGCTCTGGCCGCTCGGTGACGCGGACGAGCTCGCGCCCGTCGAGGCGGGCGACGCGGTGGCGGCGGGGGAGGAACCGGCGCAGTCGACGTCGAAGTCCTTGTGCCGGGCGCCGCCGGTCTCGCCCGCGAAGGTCCAGCTCAGCCGGTAGCGGCCGTCGCGCAGCTTGAGGTCGTTGGTGTGGCCGTTGCCGTTGATGATGACGAGGCTGCCGGTCAGGACCTGCACGGTCCCGGTGGGGGGCAGCTGGTCGACGGTCCACGACACCAACTGCACGGTGTCGAAGCCGAACGCGGCCAGGTAGAAGGAGCAGACCTTCGCCTCGTCGAGCTGGGAGCGGGGCGGTGTGGTCGACATGTGGATCTTCACGTCGCCGTGGTCCCCTGGGGCGGCGTGGGCGGGGGCGGGGCAGCAGAGCAGCGCGGTCGTGGCAGCGGCGAGCACGCCGACGGCATGCGCACGCGTGCGGCGCCACCGGGGTAGCTGGTGCACGGGAAGCCTCCAAGATCGGAACAGCTGATGATCCGGTGATCGGCGGTAGCTTCCGAGCCTGCAAGGAGGCTGCCCAGCGGCCCCGGTGCCGCGCGGCGGCCCGGTCCAGGTTCAGTCGTCTGGCTCATGAGCCGGCGGCGGCCCGTGACTCGGCGGCCCGTTGACTCGGCGGCCCCGGGACACCTGGCAGCCCCGGGACACCTGGGGGTTCCGGGGTACTCGGTGGCCTTCGAGGCACGGGCCGCCGCCATGGTCGGCGTTCGGTCGGCGTTCGGTCGGCGTTCGGTCGGCGTTCGACCGCGTTAGGTCAGTGTTCGGCCAGGTGGCGCTCGATCCGGGCGATCGCGTCGGCGTTGCCGGTGAAGAGGTGCGCGTGCAGGCCGACCGCTCGGGCGCCCTCGACGTTGGGCGCGTGGTCGTCGATGAAGAGGCAGTCGGCCGGGGCCGCCGCCAGCGCGGTGACGGCCGCGGCGAAGGCGCGCGGGTCGGGCTTCTGCACGCCGATCTCGTGCGAGTAGACGAGGTGGTCGGTCAGGCCCGCGAAGCCGTATGCGGCCTCCTCGCGCTCCCGGGCGCCGACGAAGCTGTTGCTCAGGATCGCGATGCGGCAGCGGGACCGCAGACCGGCCAGGTAGTCGATCATCTGCTGGTTGGGGCTGCCCAGGTAGTCGGCCCACAGGTCGTCCAGCAGCGCGCTGAGCTGCTCACCGTCGAGTCCGAGCCGCTTGGTGAGCTGGGCCGACACCCCGGGCTCGTCGATCCCGCCGACCATCCCGGCGGCCCAGACATCGGCCATCCGCTCCTCCACCGCCCCCTCCGGCAGCCCCAGCCGCCGCTCCCACCGCTCCGGCCAGCCGGTGTGCGGGGTGATCTCCAGGACGCCGCCGATGTCAACGATCAGGCAGGGCAGTTGCATTGCAGGACTCCCTTGGTGGATGCAGCGGACAACTGCGCTCCACGCTGGGGGTTCCCGTTGGGGCAAGGTCAAGCGCGGGTGGTCTCGGGCGATGCGGCCGGCGCCGCCCAGCGGCCGTCTTCGGGCGATGCCGCCCGCGCCGCCCAGTGGCCGTCTTCGGGCGATGCCGCCCGCGCCGCCCAGCGGCCGTCTTCGCGGGTGATGCGGACCGGGTGGTCGAAGCAGGCGCTGATCAGATCGGTGGTCACCACGTCCTGCGCGGGACCGCCGGCCACGCACTCGCCGTCGCGCAGCAGCAGGGCGTGGGAGGTGCTGGTCGGCAGCTCCTCCAGGTGGTGGGTGACCAGGACGCTGCAGAGCGCGGGGTGGCGGCGGCGCAACTCGTCCAGGCTGGTGAGGAGTTGCTCACGAGCGGTGAGGTCGAGGCCGGTGGCCGGCTCGTCGAGGAGCAGCAGGCGCGGCTGCGGCATCAGGGCGCGCGCGATCAGGGTGCGGCCGCGTTCGCCCTGGGAGAGGGTCGTCCAGGGCGCGTCGGCCCGGCGGGTCATCCCCAGGGTGTGGATGAGGGCGTCGGCTTGCTCCCGCTGTTCCGGGGAGGGGCGGTGGAAGGGGTCGGGCTCGATGCTGTTGGTCAGCCCGGTGAGCACCACCTCGCGCACGGTCAGCGGCGAGCGCAGGGGGTGACGCGGATTCACGTGACCGAGATGGGCGCGCAGTTCGCGGATGTCGACCCGGCCGAGCTGCTTGCCCAGCACCCGGACCACGCCCCGGGTGGGGTGCGACACGGCGCCGAGCAGGGCCAACAGGGTGCTCTTGCCCGCGCCGTTGGCCCCGAGGACCGCCCAGTGCTCGCCTGGCCTGATGGTCAGTGAGATGTTCCGCAGCAGGTGGCGGCCGTCCCGGACGACGTCCACGGCCTCGGCCTGCAGAACGGGTTGCAGGTCGGGTTCCGCCGGAAGGGATTCGACGGTGGGCATCGGCGCGCCTCCAGTACGACTGTCGCGAGCGGGCTGGTTCGGGCACGCTAGCAAGGGGTCGGCCGCCGTCCCGGCCGTGTTCCACAGGGTGGACTGCGCCCCGGCCGGAATCCGCCGCTACTCTTCGCAGGAGCCCAGGTCGGTCCGACGACCGGCGGTACGGACTATGAGGAGCTGGACCAGGTGATCGGACGAGCGCTGAACGGCCGCTATGAACTGGTCGGCACCCTCGGGGTCGGCGGCATGGCCACGGTGTACCACGGGGTGGACCGGGTGCTGGGTCGCCCGGTCGCCGTCAAGATACTCAACGGCGGGCTGGCCGAGGACCCGCGGTTCGCCGAGCGGTTCCAGCGGGAGGCGCAGCATGCCGCGATGCTGGTGAACCCGCGGATCGCCATGGTCTTCGACTCCGGCGTGGACGACGGCTCCCCGTACATCGTGATGGAGCTGATCAGGGGCCGCTCGCTGGGCTCGGTGCTGGCCGAGGCCGGGCCGCTGCCGGTGGAGCGGGCGGTCGGCATCGCGGCGGCGGTCTGCGAGGCGCTGGAGGTGGCGCACACCGCAGGCCTGGTGCACCGGGACATCAAGCCCGGCAATGTGATGATCACCAACGACGGCGGGGTCAAGGTGGTGGACTTCGGCATCGCCCGGGCCTCCGACTCCGGCCAGCAGCTCACCCAGACCGCGACCGTGCTCGGCACCGCCGCCTACCTCTCGCCCGAGCAGGCCACCGCCGGCGAGGTGGACGGCCGGGCCGACCTCTACGCGCTGGGCTGCGTGCTCACCGAGATGCTCACCGGTGAGCCGCCGTTCACCGCGGACACGCCGGTGGCGATCGCCTTCAAGCAGGTCACCGAGGAGGCCGCGCCGCCCAGCCTGCACCGTCCCGAGGTGCCGGCGGCGCTGGACATCGTGGTGACCCGGCTGCTCGCCAAGCGGCCCGGGGAGCGGCCGGCCACGGCGGCCGCCGCCCGGGCCGAGCTGCTGGCCGCGGTGCCGGTGGCCGGCGCGGTGGACCGCACCGCCGAGCTGCTGGCGACGGCCGCCTCGGACGGCGACCACACGACGGTGCTGCCGATGGGCTCCGGGAGCGGCGCGGCGGGCTTCGGCGGTGGCACCGGGAGCTACGGCAGCGCCACCGGCGGCTACGGCGGTGGAGCCGGCGGCCAGGGCGGCGGCACCGGGGGCTACGGCGGCGGCACCGGCGGGTTCGGCGGCGGCACGGCGGCCACTTCGCTGATGGACGCGCTGCCGGGGCAGGCCCCCGAGCACGAACCGGCGCCCAAGTCCCGGCGCACCATGGCGCTGCTGCTCGGCGGTGCGGGCGTGTCGGTGCTGGCGGTGCTCGGCGTGCTGGCCCTGGTGAACTCCTCCTCGCCGAGCCACCCGCAGACCGCCGCGCACGCGCAGTCACCGAACGCGGCGGCCACCCAGCCGGCCACCGCGCCGACGACCGCCATCGCCCCGACGACCGCGGCCGCCCCGCCGTCGCCGGCCGCGGACCGCCCGACCCCCGGCGGCCCGGGCGCCCAGATCGCCGCCATCGCCGGACTGCGCACCGACGTCGCGGCCACCCCGATGCAGCCGAAGGACCGCCAGACCGCGCTGGTCAAGACGCTGGACACGGCGACCGCCGCACTGAACGCCCAGCGTCAGCCCGAGGCGGTGACGGCCCTGCGGGCGGCGCAGCGCCAGGTCCACGACCTGAGCAAGAAGCACACCGTCGACGCCCAGACCGCCGCCGGCTGGCAGCGTCAGCTCACCTCGATCATCGGCGCCCTCAGCGGCGGTGCCGACGCCGCCGCCAATGCCGCTGACGGCGGGGACAACTGACGCCCTGGCGTGCCGGCTTGTGGCACCATTCCCTGATCGGCAGGACGAACGGGGGGACGGGATGGCCACGGTCGAACAGGTCAGGGCGGCGGCACTGCGGCTGCCGCGGACCGAGGAGCACCTGATCCGCGACCGGGTGAAGTTCCGGGTCGGCCGGATCGTCTACCTGGCGCTCTCCCAGGACGAGACGCTGCTCGGCTTCGCCTTCCCGCGCGAGGAACGGGCCGCGCTGCTGGCCGCCGAGCCGGACCGGTTCCTGCCCCCCGAGCCGGCGGACGAGCGCTACAACTGGCTGCGGCTGCGCCTGGCGGCGGTGGACGTGACCGAGCTCACCGAGATCGTCGAGGAGGCCTGGCGGATGGTGGTGCCGAAGAAGCTGGCGGCCTCGGTCGTCCTGCCGGTCGGCCCCACCCTGGCGGAACTGCGGTCGGCCGCCGAGGTCTTCGCCGGCTACGGCACGGTGGACGCGGGCTGGGAGCGCTGGGCCGCCGAGACCGCGCCGGCCGCCGACCTGTCCGACCCGGCCCACCGGGCGGCACTGCACCGCTGGCTCAACTCCTGGGGCTGCCGCATCCGCTACCCGCGCCCGGGGGAGCCGGACCTGATGGCGGACGGGCTGGCCGCGTGGTGGCAGCGGCACGCGGCCGCACTGCCGGCGGTCGGCCTGGTGAACCTGACGGACCGGCAGATCGACCGGTTGGCCGACGCCTACGCCGAGTTGCAGGCCCTGCCGGCCGGCCCGACCCGCACCCTGGGGCCGACCGCCGCCGCCAAGGCGCTGTACGCCCTGCGCCCGGCCGCCGTGATGCCGTGGGACGCGGCGATCGCCAAGCGGCTGCACGGCGCCCGGGACGGCGCTGCGTTCGCCCGCCACCTGCGCTGCGGCCGGGCCTGGGCCGGTGCGGTGCTGGCCGAGTCCGGGCTGTCCGAGCAGCGGCTGCCGGACGCGCTGGGGCGCGGCTCGGTGCCGCTGGCCAAGGTGCTGGACGACTACCTCTACGTGACGATCACCGCGGCGGGCTGACGCTCACCGCCCATCGGGGCGGGCTGACGCTCGCCGCCCATCGGGGCGGGCTGACGCTCGCCGCTCCCCGGGGCGGGCTGGCGCTCGCCGCTCCCCGGGGCGGGCTGGCGCTCGCCGCTCCCCGGGGCGGGCTGGCGCTCGCCGCTCCCCGGGGCGGGCTGACGCTCACCGCCCACCGGGGCGGGCTGCCGTCACTGCCGCGCCCCGCAGCCCGGACAGAACGCCGCGCCGGTCGGCAGCTCGCCGCCGCAGGAGCCGCAGGGGGCCGGGTTGGCGAGCCTGTGTCCACAGCCTGTGCAGAACGCCCCGCCGTGCGTCTCGGTGCCGCACTGCGGGCAGACCAGCTGCCTGGGTGCGGTCACGTCCCATCCCGCGCCCTGCTGCTGCCCGGCCGCGTAGGCGCGCTCGGTCACCTGGTCGTTGAGGCCTCGGTGGCGGGCCGCCTCGGCCTCGGCGGCGGTGTCCGGAGCGCAGGCCAGGCAGAGGCCCTGGGCGGCGTTCCAGCACTTGTCGCAGACGTGGTGGGTGCACCGGGCGCAGCGGTGGAAGTGCTGTTGGGCGGCGGCGACGGCGCGCTGGAAGGCGGCGTCCCGGGAGCTGCCCCAACCGGCGCCGGCCAGGCCGTCGGCGGCGTTGCTGATGGTGCTCCCGTTGCCGCCCAGCAGGTTCCAGGCGGCGCTGACGCCCTTGCCGACCCAGCCCGCCGCCCGTCCGGCGGTGAACGCCTCGAACGGCGAGCGCCAGGTGTCCCAGCAGCGCTGGCAGCTGAACTCGAACTGGAAGCCCGCACCGGTGCCGTGCTGCTCGCACAGGTCGCGGTAGTTGTTGCTGAACGAGATCTCGGTGCTCATGAGTGATGCCCCCCGGCAGTCTGGTCCTCGGCCCTGCGGCGTCGCAGGACGCCCGGCCTCCCCGGGTGGTTCTACCGACAATCAGGCGGTGCCGCCAGCCTCATCGACCTCTTGTTGCTCAGCCGTTTCACGGAACCCGCCCGGTTCGTCCAGGAACTCCACCACGGCCAGCACGGCGAGCAGGGCGACCGTGAGCCAGACCACCACCAGGTCGGTCGGATAGTGCCAGGTCACCAGCAGGCCGAACGCCGCCAGCACGGCCGCCCAGTTCAGCCACAGCTTGGCCCGGTGGACGAACCGCCCGACCGGTCCCAGTCGCATGCCGAGCCGCTCGGCGGCCCGCCGCACCGCGTCGATCCCGGCCCGCCAGAGGATGCGCACCGCGCGCGCCCAGCGCCCGGAACCGCTCACCCAGGCGCCCAGCGCGACCAGCACGCCGAGCACCACCACCACGCGCACGCTGGTGTACAGGTAGTGCGCCAGTGCGTCGTAGACGGCACCGGCCGCTGCCTGGTTCACGTCGGCGGGCAGCTGATCCAGGTAGATCGACCGGAACACGGTCAGCCCGATGCCCAGCGCCGCCGTCGCGCCCGCCATGGCCAGGGCCACCGTCACGGCGGCCCGCCGGCGCCGGGCGGCCGCCAGCACACCGCCGACGGCCAGCAGCACGGCGGCCACCGGCACCCAGTTCCCGACCACCTGGAGCAGCCGCAGCAAGGACCGGACCTTGGGGATGGCGTCCGACTCGACCAGCACGTAGTCCGTGTGGATGACGGGGATCTGACTGGCGACGCCCAGGCCCCGCGCCGCCAGCCGGTTCTTCACCTGGTCGATCACGGGCGCCAGGTCGAGGGTCACGGTGTTGCCCTTGATCTGCACCGCGCCGCCGCCCTGGCCGGTCAGCGCGCGGTTCAGGGAGTCATGGGCCGTCCGGTTGATCTCGACCCACAGACCGGCGAAGGCGTCGCTGTCCACCACCGCGGCCACCTGGTCGCGCACCACCGAGGTGACCGCGTTGTTCAGCGCTCCGCCGGCCGCGCCCAGCAGCTGCCTGATGAGCGGCTGGTCGGCGCCGGGCACCAGGGAGAGCAGACTGTCGATCGGCAGGGCGGCGACGATCTGGGCGGTCACCTGGTCGGTGACGGCGCCGCGCACGGCCGGGTCGAGGGCCAGCGGGCCCACCGTGGCCACATAGCGGTCGGTGTCGGTGATCTGCGAGTGGGCCCAGGTGGCGACCACCGAGACAGGGGCCAGCAGAGCGGCCAGGACGACCAGGACGGCGGAGAGCAGGCTCAGCAGGCGGAACCGGGCGCCGCGCTTGCGCTGCTCCAGGACGGCGAGCCGACCGCGCAGCTCGGCGAGCTCGGCGGCCTCGCCATCGCCGTCGTCGGCGCCGCCGCGCCCGTCGTCGGCGTTGCCACGCCTGTCGTCGGCACGACCGTCGGCGCCGGCGTCGCGCGGGGGTCCGGCAGGCTCGGGGCCTGAAGGCCCGGGCTCGGCAGGCTCGGGCCCCTCGGGGGGTGGCTGGTTGCCGGGGTGATTGGCCACCAGACCAGGAGATACCCGGACAAAACGGACGGCCACTTGTGCTGGTGCAAAAGGTCAGGTGCGACCTCGGGCACCACGAAGCCCCTGATGGGCCGTCGGGCAGCGACGGGTCAGGGGCTCATGAGGGACCGGACGGGTGCCGGACCTCGGCGTCTCAGGCGACGTTGTCCTTGGTCACGGCGTCCTCGGCCTTGGTGACGTTGACCCGCTCCACGGCCGGGCGCTCGGTCGCCGTGGCGGTGCCGTCGGAGTCCGAGCCGTCCTCGCGCATCGCCTTGGTCTCGGCCTTCAGGATGCGCATCGACTTGCCCAGCCCGCGCGCCATCTCCGGCAGCTTCTTCGAGCCGAACAGCAGAATGAGGACGACCAGCACCACCAGGAGGTGCCAGGGCTCCAGACCGTTGCGGAACATCCCTGACCACCGGTCCCTTCGGTTTACTCGCCGTTGCAGAGCCGGGCGGGGCCGCCCGACCCTGCCAAGTATGCCCAACCCGGACGGGGAACGTATACACCGCCCGGGAAACGGCGGTCAAAGAGGCGGTGAAGGCGTCCGCCGCGGCGGCACTCCTGGCGCGGTCCACACCACGGCCCCGGTGGGCGTACCCCTGTCGGACCGTCCGGGGTGCGGGGGTGCGGCGCCGGACCGATGGTTGGTCACATGATGAACACCCAGAAGATCTCCATGGGATTCCAGCCCAACCGGCAGCTGATCCGGGTCGGGACGCTGCTCGCCACCGTGGGCGCGGCCACCGCCGCGGTGGGCACGATGCTGGTCTGCTCGGCGCTGGCCGCGGCGGGACGGGACTGGCTCCGGCAGCTGGAGACCGCGCCGGCCGAGCGGGCCTCCCGGGCGCTGACGCAGGCCAAGGCCGCGTCCCAGGCCGGGCTGGAGGCCTGGCGCAACGCGGCGGCGTCCAACTAAGCCCCGGGCCGGGCGAGCGGCCGCCGGCGCGGCACCACCCCGGGGCGCGGCACCACACCGGCGCGGCGCCGCCCCGGACCGCCCGCCACCGATGCGGGGCTGGGTCGCGGGCCGGCGCGGCCCGCGACCGCTGGTGCTACAGGCCCAGCGACTTGGCGATGATGGTCTTCATGACCTCGCTGGTGCCGCCGTAGATCCGGAACACCCGGTTGTCGGCGTAGAGACGGGCGATCGGGTACTCCAGGATGTAGCCGTAACCGCCGTGCAGCTGGAGGCACTTGTCGACCACCGCGGAGGCGGCCTCGGTGGTGAACAGCTTCGCCTCGGCGGCGTCGGCCACCGTCAACTCGCCCTGCTGGTACAGCTCCAGGGCCTGGTCCACAACCGCCTGCATCGCGGTGACCTGGGTCTTGCACTCGGCCAGCACGAACTTGGTGTTCTGGAACTCGGCCACCGCCTGGCCGAAGACCTTGCGGTCCTTGACGTACTGCAGTGCGAAGTTGACCGCCGCGGCGGCCACCGCGTAGCCGCTGACCGCGATCGCCAGGCGCTCCTGCACCAGGTTGTGGGTGAGGTAGCTGAACGCCTTGCCCTCCTCGCCGAGCAGGTCGGCGACCGGCACCTTGACGTCCACGAAGGACAGTTCGGCGGTGTCCGAGCTGCGCAGGCCGATCTTCTCCAGCTTGCGGCCGACCGTGTAGCCCTCGGACTTGGTGTCCACGCACAGGATGGAGAGGCCGGCGCGGCGGTTGGCCGGGTCGTACGGGCTGGTCCGGGCGACCACCAGCACCAGGTCGGCCAGCACGCCGCCGGTGATGAAGGTCTTGGCGCCGTTGAGGACGTAGTGGGTGCCGTCCTCGGAGAGCTTGGCGGTGGTGGCGATGCCGGCGAGGTCGGAGCCGGTGCCGGGCTCGGTCATCGCGATCGCGGTCATGATGTCGCCGGAGACGAAGCCGGGCAGCCAGCGCTGCTTCTGCTCCTCGTTGGCGTACTCCAGCAGGTACGGCAGCACCAGGCCGGTGTGCACGCCCGACGAGCCGAAGGTGACTCCGGCCCGGGCGGTCTCCTCCATGAGCACGGCCTGGTACTTGAAGCCCGTCTCACCCGCGCCGCCGTACTCCTCCGGCACCTCGATGCCGAACACGCCCAGCTCGCCGAGCTTGTTGTAGAAGCTGCGCGGCGGGTGGCCGTCCTTCTCCCAGGTCTCGTAGACCGGGACGACCTCCTTGGTGATGAAGTCCCGGATCGTCGCCCGGAACGCCTCGTGGTCCTCGTTGTACACAGTGCGGCGCACGACGGCGCTCCCTTCGCACAGGGGCCTGCCCGGCGGGGCCGGTCGGGCTGCGGCCGCGCTCCCGGGTGCCGGGTTGAACGCGGCCTAAGTTAATCCTCGGTAGCTTTGCTGTCCAGGGTGGGCGCGTGCCTCGGGGGGGTCGGAATCCGCGCCCCCGATGCCCGTGACAGTGGACCTGCGTCGACTTTTTGTGAATCATTGCTAGCCGCAGGCCCGCAGGCGGGAGGAGGCGAGCGCGGATGGACCGGGAGGCGGCGGTGGTGCGCCGACCGCGCGGGCGCCGCACCCAGATCCTGCTGGTGGCCGCCGAGCAGTTCCACCGGCGCGGCTACCACCAGGTGGCGATGGCCGAGGTGGCGGCCGCCGTCGGGATCACCGCCCCCGCGCTCTACCGGCACTACCGGGGCAAGCCGGAGCTGCTGCGCCAAGCGGTGCGCGGCGGCCTGGACGAGCTGGACCGGGCGGTCACCGCGGCCGGCGGCGCAGCGGAGCGGGGACCGGCGGCGCTCGCCGCGGCGCTGACCGCCGTGGCGCTGGACCAGCGGGCCCTGGGCACGCTCTGCCAGCGGGACGCCAGACTGCTGCCGGCCGCCCAACGCTCCGAGCTGCGGCGCCAGTTGTGTGCCACGGTGCGCGCCGGGGCGGGTCAGCTGCGCGCTGCCCGCCAGGAACTCACCATGGGCGAGGCCGAGTTGTTGCTGTGGTCGGCGCTCTCGGTGGGCGGCAGCCTGTCGTACCACACCTTCGCGCCGCCGCGCCGCCGGTTCGAGCAGCTCCTCTCCGGCCTGCTGCGCGGCGTGCTGGGAGCAGGAATTGACGTCACGTCAGAACGTCGTCGGGACCGCCGGTTCGAGGAGGATGAGCCGGTCGGGCGGCGGGAGGAGCTGCTGGCCGCCGCCGTGCGGCTCTTCGACGAGCGCGGCTTCGACAACGTCAGCACCGACCGTATCGGTGCGGCGGTCGGCATCGCCGGGCCCAGCCTCTACAAGCACTTCCCGACCAAGGTCGACCTGCTGGCCGCCGCCCTGGTCCGCTGCCGGGAGCGGCTCTGGCACGAGGTGGCGGGCACCCTGGCCGCACCGGGCGACCCGGCCGGCACGCTGGCGAAGGGCCTGGCCGACTACGTGGACTTCGCCCGCCGGCACCACCACTACCTCGGCGCGATGGTCAGCGAGACCGAACGGCTGGCCGAGCCGGACCGCACCCGGGCGGTGGACTTCCGCCGGGACTTCCTGCGGCTCTGGGTCGACCTGCTGCGGCAGGTGCGCCCGGAGTACGACAAGGCGGAGGCCCGGATCCGGGTGCACGCCATGTTCGCCCTGGTCAACGACGGGGTGCGGCACCCGGCTTGGCGGCGGACCGGCCAACCGGCAGCGGGGCTGGCGCAGTTGGCCGGCATCGTGCTGGGGCTGCCGGGAGCGGCCTGACGGGGTGGGCCCCGAAGGGGGCGTACGGCCGGCACTCCCGCCGCGTCAGGTTTCCGCCCGGCACGGGCAAACCCGGTGGTCCGGCGATTGTCAGACTGGCAGACTGGGGCCTCATGTCTGAAGGTCACGAGAACCTGCGCACCACCGAGGTCGACCTCGGCGGACTGGTGAGCGTCCTCGCCACCCACCTCTACTCCACGCCGCTGGTCGCCCTGCGCGAACTCGTCCAGAACGCCCACGACTCGCACACCCGGCGCCGCCTGGAGGACCCGGCCGGCGCCCACCCGGCCCTGATCCGGGTCAGCGGCGACCCGCTCCGGCGCACCGTCGCCATCGAGGACACCGGCGCAGGCCTCACCGAACCGGAGATCCACGCCTACCTGGCGACCGTCGGCACCGGCTACACCCGGCTGCTGCGCGACCTCACCGGCAACGAGGAGCTGATCGGCGCGTTCGGCCTGGGCTTCCTCTCCGCCTTCTCGGTGGCCGACGAGGTCACCGTCACCAGCACCTCGCACCGCGCCCCGCAGCTCGGCCACCGCTACCGCAGCCGCGGCGGCGAGCAGTACAGCGTCGACCCGGTGCCGCCGCGCCCGCAGCCCGGCACTGTGGTCGAGCTGGCCCTGAAGCCCGAGCACGCCCACCTCGCCGACGAGCAGGTGCTGCGCGACGTCCTGGCCCGCTACTGCGTGCTGCTCGGCATCCCGGTGCACGTCGGCGACGACGAGCACCCGGTCAACGCCGTCCCGGTGCCCTGGCGCGAGGAACCGCCCGCAGGCGGGCAGCACGCCGCCCGGATGGCCTTCGCCACCGCCTTCGGCCGCCGCTTCGAACCGCTGACGGCCTTTCCGGTCGAGCCCACCGAGCAGACCGACGCCGTCGGCCTGCTCTGGGTGCAGGACGGCGGCACCTACGGCAGCAGCGACAACCGCGACCTGGCCGTCTACCTGCGCGGCATGCTGCTCGCCGAGGACGCCCGCGACCTGCTGCCCAGCTGGGCCGGGTTCATCGGCGGCGTGGTCGAGTCCAACCGGCTCACCCCCACCGCCAGCCGCGAGGACCTGCAGCGCGACGAGCACTACCGGGCGCTCCAGCAGGCCCTCGCCGACGCCATCGTCAACGGCCTCTACGAGACCGCGCGACTGCACCCGGCCGCCTGGCGCCGCATCCTGGCCCGGCACGGCCAGGAGCTGCTCGGCGCCGCGCTCTGCGACGACCGGCTCTTCACCCTGCTCGCCGACGACGTGCCGGTGCCCAGTTCGCAGGGCGACCTGACGGCGGGTGCGCTGCGCGCGGCCGGCGGCGGCGCGCTGCACGTGGCGCTGGGCTCCGGCGGCGGCTTCGAGGAGATGCTCTACCGCGCCATGCGGGTGCCGATCGCGCGCGGCGACCGGTACGCCGTGCTGCCGTTCCTGCGCCGGTACGCGCAGCTGCGCGGCTGCCGGATCGTCGAGCTCGGCAGCGAGAGCGGCAACCGCGAGCTGTTCCGCGACCCCGAGACCCCGCTGCCGCCCGAGGAGGCCGGCTGGCTGGCCGCCGCGCTCGCCGACGACGGCGAGCAGCTGGTGCCGGCCAGGTTCGACCCGCCGGGCCTGCCGCTGGTGCTGGTCCCGGACCGGGAGGCCGAGCTGAAGGCCCGGATCGAGGACGACCAGGCCGACGCCCGGATCCCGTCCGCCGCGCTGCGCCTGGCCCGGGCGTTCACCTCCCGCACCGACGGCAGCGTGCGCGCCCGGCTCTACCTGAACACCGACGCGCCCGCCGTCCGCGACCTGCTGCGCGCCTACCGGGCCGGCCACACCGGCGCCGCCACCGCCGCCGGACTGCTCCGCTCGGTCAAGGTGATCATGGCGGCGGCCGGCTCGGACGGCCGGGCCGGCGGCGACCTGACCGCCGCGCTGGCCGGCATCGGCACCGCCGTGGCCGCACTGACCGCCCCGGCGGACGGATTGTCAGTGGACGTCGACACACTGTTCCCGCAGGCCGACGGCGGGGAGGACGACCGATGACCGACATCTGGGACTGGGTCCACGAGACCCACACCCGCCTGGTCGAGGGCGGCCGGCACCGGCTGGCCACGGCGCTGGTGGAGATCGCCGGCCACGCCGTGGACGGCCGCAACGACCAGCTCGACGCGATGTACCCGGAGGCGCTGGCCTCGGCCCGCGCGCTGGGCCTGCCCTGGGTCGAGGTCTTCCTGCGGCACTGGCGCCTGCAGAACCTGCTGAACAAGCGCCACCAGGGCGAGCAGGCGATGGCCGAGGCGGTCTCGCTGCTGGAGTTCGCCCACCGCGACGAGACGGCCGGCTGCCCGCAGTCGGTCTGCGCGGTGCAGGACTTCACCATCTGCCACGCCAACATCGACGGCCCCGGCTACGTGCCGGAGCGACTGGCGGTGCTGGAGGAGACGCTGGAGCGGGTGGAACCGGCCCGGGCCTGCTTCGACTGCCTCTCCCGGGAGTACGCGGACACCCTGGAGGACGACGGCCGGGCCGACGCCGCCCTGGCCCACCTGGACCGCGCCCAGGCCCGGATCCAGGCGGCCGGCCAGTCGGTCTCGCTCTCCTTCGGCCACGCGCGCGCCTCCGCCCTCCACCAGCTCGGCCGGTACCAGGAGGCGCTGGACTCGCTGGCCGCCGCCGAGCAGGCGTACACCAAGGCCGGGCACAGCCTGGACGACGACGACCGGCGCAAGGGCGGCGTGATCCGGGCCCGGCTGCTGGCCCGGCTCGGCAGGTTCGACGAGGCCCTGGCCGATCTTCCCGACGCCGCCGAGGCGGACGGGTTCCCCGACATCAGGCACCGCTGGGCCGAGGCCGTCGAGCTGCTGACCGCCGCCGACCGGTACCCCAATGACGCCCTGCTCGGCGCCCGGCTGGCCCGCTGGGTCTCCTTCCTGGACTCCGCCGGCTCGCACCGCCCCTGCCTCGACCTGGCCCTGACGGCGGGCCGGCTCGCGGTGCGGCGCGGTGCCCGCGAGGTGGCGCTGGCGCTGGTCGCCACCGGGGAGCGCAAGCTGGCGCTGCTGCGCCGCACCGACCGGGTGGCCGACCGGCTGGCCGAGCTGCGGGCGGCGGCGCTGGCCCTGCCGACGGCCGAGCTGCCGGTGCCGGCCGCCGAGCTGCTGGCCCACCTCGCCGGGCGCAACGAGGGCACGCCCCCAGCCATGGGAGTCCCCCCGGCCGGAGGCCGGGGGAGGCCGGGAGGGACCCCAACCCAGCCGAAGGCCGGGGGAGAGGCGGCGCCGGCCGACCCGGAGGCCGACCTCGAACTGCTGGCCGCGGCCTGGGCGGCGGCCGACGAATCGATGGCGCCGACCGCCGCCACCGACCTGCTGCTGAGCCTGGCCGGCCTGCTCGCCTCGCTCGGCCATGAGCAGGCCTCGGCCGGACTGCTCTGGGCCCGGCTGGACCAGGACCCGAACCACCAGGACTTGGTGGGCATGCTCGGCTCGGTGCTGATCGAGGCCAGGGACGGCGACGGGGTGCGCCGGCTGGCCGACCGGGTGGCCGCCGCCGGCTCCCCCCAGGGGCACTGGCTGCGGGCCCGCTGGGCGATGGCCGAGGGCCGCTGGCCGGAGGTGCTGGAGCAGTGCCGGGCGCTGCTGCGCGCGCAACCGGACCGGATCAACCCGCGCCGGATGGCCGCTGCCGCCGCCACCGAGCTGGGCGACCACGCCGCCGCCCAGCAGTTCTACCTGGAGCTGCTGGAGCACGCGCTGCCCGCCGAGGGCACCGCGCCCGAGCTGGGGTACCGCACCGTGCAGCCGTCCGACCTGTGGGAGCTGATCACCGCGGCGACCGCCAACCGCGACTGGGCGGTGGTCCGCTCGACGGGGGCCCGGCTCGGCATCGAGTTCGACCAGCCGGACGGGCCGGTGGACGAGGAGTGGCAGTACGTCATCGTCCGAGCCCGCCGCGGCAACGGCGCGCAGGCCGACCTGCCGGCCGTGCGCACCGGCCCGGCCACCGCGCGGATCCTGCCGGTGCTCGGCGAGGACATCGCGCTCAACCACGGCGACGTGGTGGTGTTCCGCCCCGAGCTGCTGGAGCCTGCCCCGGCCGAGGACGCCCCGGAGCAGGAGAAGGAGCGCTGGCGGCCGACCTTCGAAGTCCTGACCCTGCTCGACCCGGCCGGCTACACCACCTGGTTCGTGGACGGCGCCTGGCCGGGCGAGGCGGGCTGGGAGGCGCTGCGCCGCGGGCTCCGGGAGCGCGGCTTCGCAATCTGGGCGTACAGCGGCGACCAGTACCTGATCACCGACCCGGCCAGTGGGGAGGTCACGCTGCCGGGGGTCTACGCGGCGGTCGGGGTGCCGCCCACCGCCTCGGCGGCCGAGGCCGACGCGCTGCTGGAGCAGCTGACCGCGGGGTGGCGGCACCGGCTCAGCTGGCTCGACCTGGCCAAGGCGGCCGGTGTCGACACCGCCCGGCACGAGGAGGCGGTGCTGCGCTACGGGCTCTGACTCGCCAGGGGCGTCTGAGCTGCGGTGATTCTCCCCACCGACCGGTCCCGGGCATCGCGTTCGGGCACCCGGTGGTCGTATCGTCGGGATGGCCGGTCCGGTACGCGCGGTAGCCGGGAGCGGCCGACTTGTCCCTGTGCGTCATGACTTGGCGTCGGGCAAGGTGGAGCGGAGATCACCAGCAGTCAGGAGCAGTAGCAGTGCCTAAGCGGGGCCGTCGGGGCGGGAGCGAGCAGCAGGGCGGCAGCGCCGGCAAGGGGGGTGAGCCGGTCCCGCCGTCCCAGGCGCCGCCCACCGAGAACCTGCTCACCAACCCCGCACCGCCGGCCGACCAGGTGCAGCTGATCCCGCTGGCCCCGCTGCCGCAGGAGACCGAGGGACTGCTGACGCCGGGTCAGCGCACCGGGGAGCAGCCGCTGCCGGCCGTCACCGAGGAGCCCGGCGAGGAGACCGGCGGGGAGACCGGCGGGGAGGCCCCCGAGGAGACCGCCCGGGAGAGGCCGGAGGACGCCGCCGAGCGGACCGCCGAGGACGCCGTCGAGCGGCGGCCCGAGCTCGTCGACACCGACGAGTTCGCCGCCTTCGAGGCGTTCGGCGGCGGCTCCGAGGACACCCTCTCGCCGGAGGTCTGGCGCGCCGTCGGCTACAACCCGCCCAGCGGCGCGATCCCGATCCTGCGGCAGGGTCCGCGCGGCGCCGAGCCCTGGCCGGACCGGATGCGCACCCTGCTGCGCACCCCGATGCACGAGCGCCCGGCCTCCGAACGGGCGCCGCACCTGGCCAAGCCGGAGGCCGCCGCCCGCAACGTGCCCCGGATCTTCGACCTGACGCTGCGCATCGGCGAGCTGCTGCTGGCCAGCGGCGAGGCGGCCGAGGACGTGGAGGCCGCGATGCTCGGCGTCACCCACGCCTACGGGCTGGACCGCTGCGAGCCGCAGGTCACCTTCACCCTGATCTCGATCTCCTACCAGCCCTCGCTGGTGGAGGCACCGGTCACCTCGGCCCGGGTGGTGCGTCGCCGCACCTCCGACTACACCCGGCTGGCGGCGGTGTACCGGCTGGTCGCCGACATCACCGGCGGCAAGGTCAGCGTCAACGACGCGTACCGCCGGCTCGCGGCGATCCGCCGCAACCGGCACCCGTACCCGGGCTGGGTGCTGTCGCTCACCGCCGGTCTGCTGGCGGGCGCCGCGACCTTCCTGGTCGGCGGCCGGGTGGACGCCGCCGCGTGGCTGGTCTTCGTGAACGCCGTGGTCGCCGCCGTCGTCGGCGACCGGCTGGCCTCGCTGGTGGCCGGCCGCGGGCTGCCGGAGTTCTACCAGTTCGTGCTGGCCGCGATGCCGGCCGCCACCTCCGGCATCATCCTGTCGCTGAACAGCTCCGGCCTGCGCGGCTCGGTGGTGGTCACCGGTGGCCTGTTCGCGCTGCTGCCCGGGCGGGCGCTGGTCGCCGCCGTGCAGGACGGCCTGACCGGCTTCTACATCACCGCCGCCGCCCGCTTGCTGGAAGTGGTCTACCTGGTGGCGGGCATCGTGATCGGCGTGATGCTGATCCTCTACGCGGGAGTCAGCTTCGACGCCCAGCTCAAGCCCAGCGAGTCGCTGGTCGGCACCTACGACCCGCCGGTGCAGCTGGTCGCCGCGATGCTGCTGACGCTGTTCTTCGCGATGCTGCTCCAGGCGAGCCGCCGCACGCTGCCGCTGGTCACGGTCAACGGCGGCATCGGCTGGGCGGTCTACGGTGTGCTGGTCTACGACGGCGGGGTCTCGCCGATCGTGGCGACCGGGATCGCGGCCGGCGTGGTCGGCCTGTTCGGACAGCTGATGGCCCGGTACCGGTACGCCTCGGCGCTGCCCTACGTCACCGCCGCGCTCGGCCCGCTGATGCCCGGATCCGCGCTGTACCTTGGGATGCTCGCCTTCGCCCAGGGGCAGTCGTCCCCCGGCCTGGTGTCGATAAGCAAGGCCGCCGCGCTGGCCATGGCGCTGGCGATCGGGGTGAACCTCGGTGGCGAGGTGGCCCGGCTCTTCATGAAGGTGCCGGGGCCGAGCGGCGGGATCGAGGCCGCGGGCCGCCTGGTGCCGTACCTGACCGGGCCGCGCCGGGCCGCGAAGCGCACCCGCGGCTTCTGATCGCCCGTTGGAGTCGAGGGGGGCAGCACGCCGATGACCACGAGCCCGAGGACGTAGCACCGATGCAGTTGGCCGGCCTGGTGGAGGCATACCGCACGCACATCGTGGCCGCGCACAAGCAGCCGCTCTTCCTGCTGCTGGCCGGGTTCATCAGCTCGTTCGTCCTCATCAGGGTGAGCGTGCGGATGATCAGGGCCAAGGTGCGCTGGTGGCCCGGGAACATCACGCCGGGCGGGCTGCACATCCACCACGTGGTCTTCGGGGTGGGCGCGCTGCTGGTCGCCGGCATCGGGGTGTTCGCCACCGACGGCGGCCATCCGTGGATCGACTGGTTCGGGCTGGTCTTCGGGATCGGCTGCGGCCTGGTGCTGGACGAGTTCGCACTGATCCTCCACCTGGAGGACGTCTACTGGAGCGAGCAGGGCCGCAAGTCGGTGGACGCGGTGATCCTGGGCATCCTGATCACCGGCCTGCTGCTGATCGGCTTCGCGCCGCTCGGGGTGGTGCCCGGGGAGAGCGGTGCCGATGGGTCGGGCAGCTGGGGCGTGGTGGGGCTCATCTCCTTCAACGCGCTGATGTCGATCGTCGCGCTGCTCAAGGGCAAGGTGTGGACCGGGCTGCTCGGCATCATGGTGCCCGGCCTGTCGTGGATCGGAGCGGTTCGGCTGGCCCGGCCGTCCAGCCCCTGGGCGCGCTGGCGGTACGGTGACCGGTCGCGCCGCCGGGCCCGCGCGGTGCGGCGGGAGCAGCGGCTGCACGCCCGGGTGGACCGGGCCCGGATGTGGCTCTTCGACCTGATCGCCGGCGCCCCCGACAAGGTGCCCGCGCACCACGCGGTGACGCACCGGATGGCCGAACGGGTGGCGGCCCGGGCGACCGCGCACCTCGACCCGCACCGCACCGGGCGCCCGGCAGCGGCGCCCGCCGAGCGCGCCGCCGACCAGCGGCGCCGCACCGTCCAGGCCGGACGGGTCCGCTCCTACCGGGCGCGCCGCGCGCGCCGGCGCGTGCTCTGATCCTGCGCGCGGGCGCGCGGGTCTCTGCGATCTCACCCGAATGGCTGCCGGGGCCGTGATGCCGAGCATCGTCGGATTTGAGAATATTACGTCGAGTGACCTGTTGGTTACGCGATGGGATGGCTCATTGATCACCGAACGGATGGTCCGCACTCGGAACCGCAGCCGGATGCTCCCCCGGATCCGCGCTCGGCGCTGCGGCTGGGTCCCGCTGCTCGCCCTGGTCCTACTGGTCAGCGGCACGGTACTCGCTCCGCCGGCCGCTGCCCACCCGGTGCTGGTGGGGCCGGTCGCCGCACCGCGCCTGGCGCCCGCCCTCGCGCCGGCCCTCGCGCCCGCGCACGCGCCGACCGACGACCCGCCGCAGCCCAACGGCCAGGCCTACCCCAGCACCGGCGACATCGACCGGGCCCGGGCCGACGCCGCCCGGCGGGCCGCCGCCGCAAGCGCGATCGAGGCCCAGCTGGCGGCCGCCCGCACCGAGCTCGAGCAGGCCGGACAGCGCGCCGACCAGGCCGTCGAGGCCTACAACGGCGCCCAGGCCAGGCTCGCCCGGGCCCGCGCGGCAGCGGCCGATGCCGCCGTCCACGCGGCCGCCGCCGAGTCGGCCCGCGCCGCCGCCGCCGAGCAGGCCGCCGCGCTGGCCGCCGCCACCTACCGCACCGGCGCCACCCCCGAGCTCTCCGCCTTCAACGACCTGTTCGGCGCCCGGGGGCCCCGCGCCGCCGCCGACCAAGCGGTCGCCGTGGGCGCCGCCGCCCGCACCACCCGGCAGATCCTGGAGGACGCCACCAGCACCGCCCGGGCCGCCGCCGACGCTCAGCGGGCCGCCCAGGCCGACGCGGCCGCGGCCGAGCGGGCGGCCGACGCGGTCGCCCGGGCCAAGGCCGAGGCCCAGGCACAGCTGACGGCCCACCAGCAGACCGTCGCCGAGCTCGCCGACCGCAGCGAACGCCTGCTCGGGGAGCTTGCCGCCGCCCGCAACACCACCGTGGAGCTGGAGCGGCGGCGACAGGCCGCTCTGGAGGCGATCGCCGCGCAGCAGGCCGAGGAGGTGGCCAAGGCGGCGGCACTCGCCGCCGAGAAGGCGGCAGCCCAGAAGGCCGCGGCGGAGAAGGCTGCTACGGACAGGGCGGCCGCGGACAGGGCGGCTGCGGATAGGACGGCTGCGGATAGGGCGGCTGCGGACAAGGCCGCCGCCGGGAAGGCCGCGCAGCAGTCCGGGGGCGCGCCGGGTCGGTCGCAGCGGCCCGCACCGCCGCCACCCTCGTCCTCGTCCTCGTCCTCGTCCGAGTCGGGCGGTCAGGCGGCCGTCGCCTTCGCGAAGGCCCGGCTGGGGCTGCCGTACCTCTGGGGCGGCGAGGGGCCGGGCGGCTACGACTGCTCGGGCCTGACCAAGATCGCCTGGCAGCAGGGCGGCCGCCGGCTCACCCACTTCGCGGCCGACCAGTACGCCGAGTCCACTCCCGTCACCTACCACCAGCTGCGCCCCGGTGACCTGGTCTTCTGGTCGCACACCGGCAAGGCCGCCGACATCTACCACGTGGCGATCTACCTGGGTGACGATCAGGTCATCATGGCGCCCCACCCGGGCGGCAGGATCGAGCAGACCAGCGTCTGGGTGATGGGCGGGCCCAGCTTCTTCGCCCGACCCTGAACCAGGCGGGGCGGCCGTGTAGCTTCCCATTTCACTTTGCGCTTTCCCACTGATTCTGCGCCCAAGCTGCGCATGCGCAAGATCAGTGGGACGCCGACTGGGCGGGCCGGCGCCCCGGACGCCGCCGCACCTACTACCAACTCACCCCGGCCGGACGAGACGCCGCCATCCACGAGACCGTCCGCCTGGCAGCACACCCACCCCGCCAACGACGAAAGTGCGAGGAGGATGCGCCAAAGGCCGCGCGGCATCGATGAGACCAGCGCACACTGAAGCCGAAAGAAGATCACGAACGAACCGCTTCCCAGCGCCGCAACCGCTCAACGGGCCCGCGGCTGGCGAGATCCAGCCAACGCCAACGGCCCCACCCGCAGAGAACATGGAGATCCGGTGACCCTCGACATACAGCCGCTCGATCCGCACCTTGCCCCAGAACAGCAGCTGGCCGATTACCACGCGATGCGGGCGGCTGTCGCAGCGGTGGACTTTTCCGAGGACCCACCGCTGACCTATGAGGCTTCGATCGGCCGCCTACGCACCCCGCCGCTCGAGGACGGACCGTGCCGCTTCTGGGTCGGTCACTTGGACGGACGTCTGGTCGGTTCGGTCAGGGTCGCGCTGCCGGAGGGCTCGAACAGCGGGATCGTCAATGTCGAGGTCCACGTGCACCCCGAGCTGCGGCGTCGCGGTATCGGCACCGCACTGCTCCGGGCCGCGATGCCCGCGGTCCTGGACGCTCGGCGCGGCACCGTCCTCGGGCAACCCATGAAGCCCGATTCCGCCGGGGCTCCGTGGGTGGCGGGCCTCGGGTTCGAGGTGACGCACAGCATGGTGATGCAGGTCCTGCCCATCGCGACGACTCCCGCGCAGCTGTGGGACGTGCCCGACCCGGCTGGCTACCGCCTGGCGCACTGGACGGGAGCGACGCCCGAACGGTTCATCGACTCCTATGCCATGGCCCGACAGGCCATCCAGGACGCTCCGTTCGGTCGCACCAGCTACCGGCCGACCGTCTGGACCCCCGCCCAGATCTGCGCGACCGACCGTGAGCTGGCGGAGGCCGGCGCAGAACAGCGAGTCGTCATCGCCATCGACGACGCCACGGACCAGGTCGTCGGCGCGCACGTCATCCACACCTACCCGCACCGCCCCGGGGTCGGCTTCATCCACGACACCTCCGTGCTGGCCGCACATCGCGGCCACGGGCTCGGTCGGGCGATCAAGGCTGCCATGATGCGCCAGCTCACCGACGAGCGACCGGACCTGGAACGCATCCTCACCACCACCGCCACGACGAACACCTACATGATCGACATCAACCTCGCACTCGGTTACCACACGGCCCGGACGATGAACTGGGTCGAGACCACAACGACGAGCCTCGCCGAGAAGCTGGCGGCCACCCCTTCCAACGCCCTCTGAGCCCAGACCCGCCGGTCGATGAGCGGCTGACGGCACGGGTCAGAAGAGGAGCGGGTGGGTGCTCTTCTGACCCGCGCCCGGACGCAGTCCCGGGCGCCGCCGCACCTACTACCAACTCCTCCAGCTGAACGAGACGATCACCAACCACGAGACCACGCACTGGGCAGCGCACCCACCCCGTCAACGAGGAAAGCGCAAGGACCCGTCAGTCCCGCAACTCGTCCGGACCTTCAAGGTCTCGCGGAACGGTCTATCGCCACGTCAGCCTCGCCACCGGGAAGGACGACCGGCAGGCACTTTGAACCGAGCCCGACACCAGCAGCCGCAGATCCCTCCAGAGGTCACGACTCCACGACGCGCGGGCTGGCGAACGTCGAGTTGTCGATGACGACGTCCATCATCGGGATCGGGTCGACTTCCTGAAGATAGATGCGCTCTGCCACCAGATACCGGTTGCGGTGGATCGACTCCGCATCGCTCCCGGCCCAGTCCTGATCACGGTCAGCACCTCGCTGAACGGACAGTTCCGCATCTACCTGCAGCCAGACACGGAAGTCCCAGTACTCGTTGATCTCCGGCCGGAAGGCGAAGACGCCATCCACGATCAGCACCGCATCCGAAGCAAGGGACGTCCGGTCTGAGGAATGATCCTTCTGCGTCAGCGGGTCGATGCTGCACAGCACGCACGACGTGGCCTCCGGCGACCGGCAGGGCCCAAGCAGCAGCCGCTTGACCGCGTCATAGTCGTACGCGTTGCGGTAATACCCCTCACCTGACTCCCGGTCATACAGGTGCCGGTCCTTCCACGGCTTCTTGAAGTCATCGAGGGTTGCCCGGAGCACGGGCCGTCCCGCAGTACTGATCCACTCAGCCAATTCGTGCCCGAAACTCGTCTTGCCCGCAGCGGTGAAACCGTCGATCCCTACCATCAGACGGCCCTGGCCGAGTGCCAGGATCCGCTTCGCGATCCGTTCGACCAGCGCAGTGCGTTCGTGAGAGGTCGTCGGAGGACACGGCTGCTGCCAAGTCGAAACCGAATGATGCACGCCCGCTCGCTGCAGTCCCATGAGGCGAACCTATCGGCTCCCTCAATGGCGAGAAAGATCGCCCTGCCCGCCCGTACGGAGGCACGGGCAAGCGCACAGTCGCCTCCCCACCAACTCATGGGCACAGCAAACACGATGCCCTGAGACACCTGCCATCATCTGCCCCGCACAGACACGATGCGGTGAGACACGGGCGCTGCCCCGTCTCACGACACCTTGCATACCCGCTGGTCAGACAAGCCCCTGAAAGCAAGATCCAATGCGACGGGACATGTGGGGTGTTCTGGACCGGCGCTGGTCCGGGGCCGTGGTCCGGGGCCGTGGTCCGGGGCCGTGGTCCGGGCCGAGCTGCGCTGGCCCGACCGCGGGCCTGCCGCCGGTGCGGACCGGCGCTGGTCCGGGCGGTGGTCCGCCGGGGCGGCGGGCACCGGCTCGGGCCGGCCGGTTTTCGGGGGCGACAGCCGTCGGGGCCGCGCCATGCGTCCGACGCGGCCCCCGGGAGTGGTGGTGGGGTGGGTGGATGCGGCTCGCTCAGCCGGTGCGCGGGGCGAAGACACCGAAGGTGGCGCCCTGCGGGTCGCGGATGACCGCGATCCTGGGGCCGTTCTCCATCTCCACGTCGGTCGGGCCGTGCAGGACGTCCGCGCCGAGCTTCGAGGCCGTACCGGCGACGGCGTCCACGTCGCGGACCCGGAAGAACGGGGTCCAGTGCGCGGGCACCTCCTTGGGGAACCTGTCGCCCATGTCCATGACGCCGCCGAACATCTTGCCGGCCAGGCCCACCATCGGGTACTGCTCGTGCGGCGTGACCTCCCAGCCGAAGACGCCCTGGTAGAAAGCCAGCGCGGCGGTGGTGTCCCGGGTGGCGAGGTCGATCCAGCCGAAGGCGTTGGGCTCGTCCAGCACGCCGAACCCGGCGAACTGCTTGGCCTGCCACACCGAGAGCGGCGCGCCGGTCGGATCGCTGAGCAGGGCCCAGCGGCCCAGCTCGCCGACGTCCATCGGCTCCATCCAGACCTGTGCGCCGGCCTTCTTGGCGGCTTCGCAGGTGGCATCGGTGTCGTTGGTGGCGAAGGAGAGCAGCCACATCACCGGCTGCTGCGGATTCATCAGCGGGGCGACGGCCGCGGCGGGGGCGCCGTCCAGGGAGAGGACGGTGTAGCCGCCGTACTGGGGATCCGGGGCGGCGGCGGTCCAGTCGAACAGCTGGCCGTAGAACCGCTTGGCCGCCTCAGGATCGGAGGCGCTCAGCTGCGCCCAGCAGGGCGCGCCAGGGGGGAAGTCGGTCACCTTCAACGCAGTCCCTCTCGACGTCGTCTTCAGGGGCGGTCCTCCCATCCAAACCCGCCCCCGGCGCGGGCGCCACCGGACCGCGGTCGCGTCCGGGGTGTCCGCGGGAGCCGCGGGATCAGCGGCAGAGCTGCGAGATGGTCTCCTCGAAGTCGGGGAACTCCCGGACGGCCGCCTCGATCACGGCCTCGGGCGAGCGGCGCCGGTCCGGCGCGAACCGTTCGGCAATGGCGGTGAGCTCGGGGTTGGCGCGAGGGGTCCAATCGTCGCAGAGGGTCGGGCAGGCCGCTTCCGAGGGGCCGTAACCGCTGGCCAGCAGCCACAGCAGGTCGCCCAAGTCCCGTGCCACCACGGCAGTTTCACCCTCCGACCCGAGGAACACCACGGGCTGCTCGGCGACCGGCCGGCCCGGCCGGACCAGCCAGAACCCCGCGTACCCGCCGGCGCCGTTCGCCCCGAAGAAACGGAACTGGCTGCCGTCCGCCTCCTGGTTACCGGTCCAGAGCCGGAACCACCAAGCGGTGTCCGCTGCGGCCTCGAAGGCCGGATAGGGCTCGAAATCCACCCAGCTCTCCTCGTCGTCCGCGAACGGGACGGCGAGTGCGGCGGCGAGTGCGGCAGGGAAGGCGCGGTCATCGATCGACGTCATGCGCACACGCTACGGGCCGGCACTGTCACCTCCGTGGGGCTTGCGCGATGAGCAACGAGCCGCTCGGACTGACCGTCCTGGGCAGTGCGACCCGTATCCGAGTGCGGACAACCCGTGCTCCGGCTACCTGGTGTCCGCTGGGAGCACCCGGGTGTGGGTGGAGGCCGGCAGCGGAACCCCGGGACCGCTGCAACGCCGTGTCCTACTGGACGAATTGGACGCGACCTGGGTCTCGCACCTGCACGCCGACCACGGCGCGGAGCTGCTGACCGCCTACTACGGCGCCCGGTACGCGGACATCCGCCTCGATGCGCCGATCCCGCTCCACGGCCCGCCGGGCACCGCGGACCGGCCGGCTGCCTTCCTCAGCAACACCCCGGAGCGCTCTCCGATCGAATCCGCCTTCACCGTCACGGAGTTGACCGAAGGCCATCGGGTGGCCACCGGTCAACTCACTCTGATCAGCCGGATGGTGGCGCACGGCATTCCCGCCTTCGCGCTGCGCGTCGAGGCCGGCGGCGGACGCTCGTCCACTCCGGGGACACCGCGCCCTGCGCCGCCCTGACCGAGCCGGCCGGCGGGTGTGACGGCCGGCGGTTGTGACGGCCGGCCGTGCGAGGCCGACCTCGCGCAGCCGCCGCCTGGCGGCGAGTATGTGCACCACACTCCGGGGCGCGGGCGAAACGGCACATGCGGCCCGGGCCGGCCGGTTGGTCGTGACGCACGTCGGCCGTTCCGTGACGCCGCAGCAGGCCGTCGCCCGGGCCGCGGCGCGCTTCGGCGGTCGGGTCGACCATGCCGACCCCGGCGCGGGCTGCGTGATCGGGGACGACGGCTTCGTCCGCGCGGCACTCCGCCGCGTAGTGCTCCGATCGCGTTGAGTTATCGGGTTCACCTGACAGTGCGGCGACCGCCCGGGCACGATGCTCCCATGGCACGACTTGAGAACCAGGTCTTCCCGCTGCTGCGGGCCTGTGCGGACCCCGCCTCGCGCACCGCGACGAACCGGCGGGACCACCCGGGCTGCCAGATCGTCACCGCCACCATGGAGAAGGACATGGGTACCGGCGCCATTGACAACACCATGTTCCTGGCGGCCGGCATGGCGATCGCCGGTGCCACCGTGCTGGAGCTGGGCGCGGTCCACCGCGGAGTCCGGGCGCCGGCCTTCATCGACGCACTGGACCGGGGCCGTCCGGAGGAGAAGTGGTTGATGACGCTGCTCCGCAGTTTCTTCGCCGAGGACGGCCCCACCCCGCCCGATGTGCTGGGCCAGTGCTGGGAGAGCAGCCAGGACGAGTTCTACGACCTGATCGTGCAGCTCGGCGACTTCGCCGCCACCCTGATCGACCGCCTGACCCGCCGCGGTGCCTACACCGAGGCGGAGATCCTCCTGGAGATCGTGGACGCGCTCGGCGACGAGGAGGCCGGCTGATCCCGTCCCCTCGGGCGGTGGTCATTCGGGTGCTCGGTCTTCGGGTGCTCGGTAATTCGGATGCCCGCTTGCCGCGCTCGGCCTACGGTGAACGGATGAGCGAACAGGTGGCGCCGGCCGACGGCATCGAGATCCGCAGCATCACCGAGGACGAGCTCGGTGCCTGGGGCGCCGCGGTGAGCAGGGGCTTCCAGCGGACGGGAGCGCCGCAGGCACTGGAGTTCCGCCGGATGCGCCACTACCCGGGTCGCACCCTGGGCGCCTTCGAGGCCGACCGGATCGTGGGCACCCTGCGCAGCTTCCCCAATGAACTCACCCTGCCCGGCGGCGGGTTGCTTCCGGTCTCCGCCGTCTCGGGCGTCACGGTCCAGCAGACCCACCGCCGACGCGGCCTGCTCAACCGGATGATGGCCAGGGAACTGGCCGGAGCCCGCGAGCGCGGTGAGGCGGCGGCCATCCTGATCGCGGCGGAGTACGGCATCTACGGAAGGTACGGCTTCGGGCCCGCCACCCGCGCGGACGGCCTGGTAGTCAACCTGCACCAGGCGCAGGGCCTGCGCGCCGACCTGCCCGAGACCGCCGGCCGGCTCGACTTCGTGAGCATGGCCGAACTCGCCGAATTCGGACCGGAGTTGCATGAGCGCTGGCGCCGCATCCGGCCCGGTGCGATCGGCCGCGACGAAGCGTTCTGGCGGGACGTCACCGGCACCGTCGAGACACCGGGCCCGGAGTGGAAGGAGCCGTTCGCGGTGGTCCACCGGGACGCCGGCGGTACCGTCACCGGCCTGCTGGTCTACTCGATCACCGACCAGTGGGACGGCCCCAACCCGGACTGCGTCCTGACGGTCCACGACTTCCTCGCCCTGGACACCGTGACCGCCGTGGCCCTCTGGCGCTACGCCTGCTCGATGGACTGGGTGCGCCGCGTGTCCATCGCCTCGCTCGCCCCCGACGACCCGCTGCCGCTGCTGCTCAACAACCCCCGGGCCGCCAGGCCGCACCCCGACCAGTGGGACCACACCTGGCTGCGGGTGCTCGACGTGCCGGCCGCCTTCGCCGCCCGCCGCTACGTCGGGCCGGGGCGCGTGGTGCTCGACGTCACCGACCGGCAGGGTTACGCGTCCGGCCGCTGGCTGCTCCAGGTGGATCCGACGGGCGCGGGCACGGTCGAACCGACCAGCGGGGACGCGGACTTGGCCGTCGACGCGGCCGTACTCGGCAGCCTCTACCTGGGCGCTGAGTCCGCCGTCCGCTTCGCCGCGGCCGCCCGGCTGACCGAACTGAGCCCGGGTGCGGCCATCACCGCGGACCGCCTGCTCGGCACGCCGCTGAAGGCGTACAACCCGGACACCTTCTGAGCCGCGACCGTTCCGCCGGCCTCCGGTCTCAACCCTTCCGCCAGACCATGCTGTAGCGCCGGAACAGCCGACGCCCCCGGCCGCGTCGACGCCCGTGCTCGTGCCACGATCCGCGCGTCCCATTGACCTTGCCCCAGGGGAAAGGCCGAGCATGTCGAGCACGACCTGGACCGGGAGAGGGGCGGCGAACGTGTTGCCGGCAGACAGCCATGTGCACAGCGAGTGGTCGTGGGACGCCGTCACGGGGTCGATGGATCAGACCTGTCGGCGGGCCCTCGAACTCGGCCTGCCGGCAGTGGCGTTCACGGAGCACGCGGACCTCACCCCCTGAACCTGGAACCCGGCCTGGAGGTCCCCGGGGCGTGGCTCGCCCTGGTCGCCGAGGGAGTGCTGACTCCGCCGCCCCTCGACCTGGTCGGCTATCGAGCCTGCTTGGAGGCTTGCCGCGAGCGGTATCCCGGGTTGCGGATACTGTCGGGTGTCGAGTTGAGCGAACCGCATTGGCACGCCTCGCGCGCCGAATCCCTATTGGACACCGGTGGCTTCGAGCGGGTGCTGGCCTCCGTGCACTCGGCGGCGACCGCCGGTGGCGCCGGCTTCACCGAGGTGTCCGAGTGCTACCAGCACCAGCCACCGGAGCAGGTCGTGCGGGACTACCTGCACGAAACCGTGCGGCTGATCGAGCAGTTCGATCGGTTCGAGGTGCTCGCGCACATCGACTACCCCGTCCGCCACTGGCCGTTGGACGCGAAGCCGTACGATCCGCGGGACTTCGAGGACGAGTACCGCCAGGTCCTGAGCCGCTTGGCCGCGGCCGGCAAGGTCCTCGAAGTGAACACCAGGATGCCGCTGGACCCGTTGGTCCTGCGGTGGTGGCGCCAGGAAGGCGGGCGGGCCATCGCCTTCGCCAGTGACGCGCACAGTCCGGACGCGGTCGCCAGGGACTTCGGGGAGGCCGTGCGGTTGGCGGAAGCCGCCGGTTTCCGCGCCGCCCGTGAGCCGTACGACTTCTGGCGCTGCGGCTAATGGTCAGTTCCCCGCGCGGGCGCCCATGGTCGGGAGGATGAAGTCCTGGATCAGGCCCTTGGCGTCCCGGACGATGGGGCGGAAGACGCGGTAGCGGGAGAGGCGGATCACCCGGGCGGCCATCGGGGTGGAGCGGCGGACGAAGGCGCGGGTTCGTTCGGTGTCGGGGGTGCGGTCGAAGACCCAGTAGAGCACCGTGATCATCAGGTGCAGCCAGAGCATGTCGGGGAGCAGCTCGGTGAGTTCGGCGTCGAGCTTGGTGCGCAGGTCGGAGCCGGTGAGGACGTCGCGGAACAGGTCGACGGCGGTGGTGCGGGCGCGGTGCGACTCGTTGGCGAACGGGCTGAGCGAGTTGTTCGGGTCGGCGGCGGTGCGGAAGAACTGGGCGGCGAACTCGTGGTAGGGCGCGGCGCAGTCGATCCAGGCGAGCAGGGCGATCTCCAGCCGCTTGGCGAAGTCGGTGTGGCCGCGCAGCCGCGCCCGGGCTTCGGCGGCGTGCTCCATGGTCATCCGGTCGTAGAAGCCCTGGATCAGGAACTCCTTCCCGGCGAAGTAGTAGTAGGCGTTGCCGACCGAGATGCCGGCTTCGGTGGCGATGGCGCGCATGGTGGTCTTCTCGTAGCCGCGTTCCTGGAAGAGCCGCATGGCGGTCTCCAGGATCAGGGCCCGGGTCTGCTCGCTCTTGCCGGTCTTGGGGCGTGCGCGGCCACCCGGAAGCTCGGCCGCCGACGCCGACGCCGACGCCGGGTCCTGGGCGGGGCCCTCGGTGGGGTCGCCGGTGCTGGGGGTGCTGCCCGTCTGCTCGTCCACGGTCACCGAGCCTATCCGGACGGCATCGGGAGAGGTTCCAGGGCAGGCGGGGGTGGCATCCGGGCAGGCGGGGGCGGCGTCGGTGCGCGGGGGCGCGTTCGAACCGGGTGTCCCCTCCGCGCCCGGTTCGAACGCGTTCAAAACAGCGCCCCCGACTCTAGTGGGAGAACTTGAATGCGTTCAAGGCTGATCCTGTGTCAGGATCCTCCAATGATCGACACCGCCGTCACGATCCGCCCCGGAACCGCTGCCGACGCCCTCGCGGTGGCCGATCTGCATACCGAGAGCCGGCGCACCGCCTACGCCGGGATCGTTCCAGCGGAAGCGCTCGGCGCCGACCTCGCTGGGTCACGGCGCGAGCTGTGGGAGATCCGGCTGACCGCCGACTACGGGCCGGCGGAGAACACCCCGCACCTGCTGATCGCCGAGCGGGCCGGGACGGCGGACGTGCTGGGCTTCGGGTACCTGGTGCCGCAGCCCGACGGGCGGGTGCTGCTGGACAGCCTGCACGTGCGCCCCGGACTGACGGGCGGCGGCATCGGCACGGCCTTGCTGGCCGCCGCCCGCTCCTGGACGGCCGAGCAGCACCCCGGCGCACCGCTGTACCTGGAGGTGCTGCGCGACAACCGCCGCGCCGTCGCCTTCTACGAGAAGGCCGGCGGTCGCCGCAGCAAGGAGGGGTCGGCACCGTTCCCGGGCGGCGGCGAGCTGCCGGAGTACGAGTACACCTGGGACCGCCCGTAGCCGCCCGCGAGTAGCCGCCCGCGAGCTGCGGGATGCGAGTACGCCGGGGACCGCCCCGCCGGCCGCCGACGTCCGGCCGGCGCTCGCCTGCCGCCTGCGAGCCGGCCGCCGTCGCGGGTCGGCGGGAGCCGATCACGGACGCCTGACTGCACCCGTGGCCGGTGGCGAACTGCGGGCGCGCCTCCCGGCCGCCCGCGCTCATCCCCGGGGAGCCGGACGCAGCCGGCGCCGCGCGGTGTGGGCGATCAGCAGTGCGGCCGCGGCGGCGACGGCCGGGAGGGCGAAGCCCGTGCCCGGAGCCGTGTGCTGGATCAGCAGGCCGCCGAGCGCCGAGCCGGCCGAACTGCCGGTGACGATCGCCGCGACGGCCACCGCCATGCCCGTGTTCAAGGCGCTGCCGGGGAGCAGGCGTTGCAGCAGGGTGAAGCCGCTCACCATGGTGGGCGCGGTCCCGCTGCCGGCCAGCAGCATCGCCGGAGCGAGCAGCGCCAGGCCGCCACCCGAGCCGACCGCACCCAGCGGGAGCAGCAGCAGTGCCGTCATCGCGGTCAGCCCGAGCAGCAGTCGGCGCACCGTGCCGCCGCGTGCCGGCAGCAGCCCGAAGGCAAGCCCGGCCGCGCAGGAGCCGGCCGCCTGGAGGCCCAGCAGCGGGCCCGCCGCCCAGCCGTGGCCGTGCGCCCCGGTCCAGGCGAGCGTGGTGATCTCCAGCGAGCCGAACAGGATCCCGGTGCCGAAGAACACCGCCAGCAGCGCGGGCACTCCATGCGCCCGGGGGCGCACCCCAGCGCTGTCGGTGGCCGGCGCGATCGGCGGCTCGGTGCGCCGCTCGGCGGCGAACAGCACACCGCCGACCGTGGTCAGCACCGAGATCGCCAGCAGTCCGGCCTCCGGCTGCCAGCTGCAGAGCAGCGCACCGAGCACCGGCCCGGTCATGAAGCACAGCTCGTCCAGGGCCTGTTCGAGGGCGTTGGCGCGCTGCAGGGTGGTCGGGTCGTCCTGGTGCAGGTGAGCCCAGCGGGCCCGGGCCATGCCGCCCAGGTTGGGGCCGAAGGAGGAGGCGAAGGCGGCGGCGGCCAGTGCCCAAGTGGGCGCCTGCCGGTGGATCAGCAGCACCAGGGCGAGCTGCGGCAGCGTGGTGAGCAGCGCGGCCGGCAGGGTGATCCGGCGCTGCCCGTGGCGGTCGACCAGCCGGCCGAGCAACGGCAGTCCGACGGCCACGCCGACCATCGCCGCCGCCGCGACGGTGCCGGCCGGCGCATAGGAGTGGCGGCGCGCCGCGACGGCGGTCAGCAGGCTGACGCCCTGCATCGCGTAGCCGAGCCGGCCGAGCAGCCCGGGGAGCGTGAAGGCGAGCGAGCCGGTCGGGGCCAGCACCTGGCGGTAGGAGGAGAACACGAGGCTCCAGCAAGTCCGTTGGGGGGATTTGGGATGCCCCAAGCCTCGCCGCCCCTCCCCGGGCCGTCCAACACCTGTTCGGCGCCATTGACACAGTTGCGTTGTCAATCCCGTGGAGCCCCTTGTACGCTCCGCGCATGCCCGCCGACCTGCACCCCCGTCTACTGCGAGGCTTCGTCGCCACCGCCGAGACGCTGCACTTCGGGCAGGCCGCCCAGCGGCTGCACGTGGCGCAGCAGGCGCTCAGCCGGGACATCCGGACCCTGGAACGGCTGCTGGACCGGGAGCTGTTCGCCCGCACCACCCGCAGCGTGGCACTCACCGCGGCGGGGGAGCGGCTGCTGCCGCAGGCGCGACGGTTCCTCGCCCTGCAGGACGAGATGCTGGCACCGCCTGGCGGGGGCCCGGTGCTGGTCGACCTCAACAGTGCGGTGACCGGCGATGACCTGACGGTGGATCGGATCCTGGCCGCCGCCCGGGCCGCCGACCCGCAGCTCCAGCTGCTGGCCCGCTACCACGGTGGACTCGCCGCCGGTGCAAGGGAGTTGCTCGCCGAACGGCTGGACGTGTCGTTCGGCTGGTTCAACGGGCTGCCGACCGTGCTGCGCGAACAACTGGCCTACGTGCCGCTGCGGTTGGAGGAGGTGGCGCTGCTGCTGCCCGAGGGGCACCCGCTGGCCGGGCGGGCGGCGATCCGGCTGGCCGAGCTGGTCGGGCATCCCGTGGACATCTGCGCGGGCAACCCGGCCACCACGGAGTGGACGGCCTTCGGTGAACGGCTGCTCGGCGCCCACGGGTTGACCGCCGCACCTCCGCTGACCCCGCCGGTGGGGCCGGCCGAGACCGCGCGCTACCTCGCCCAGCACGCCGTGCCGATGCTCACCACCACCGGCGGTCCTCGGCTGCCGGGCGTGGTCACCCGCCCGCTGGTGGAACCGGTGCCGCTGACCCTGGTGAGCCTGGTGCGCCGCCCGGGCCCACCGGCCGACGGGGTGGCCCTGCTGATCGAGCAGGCCGCCCGACTCGCAACAGCGGAAGCCTGGTTGACGCGCCCACCGGGGTGCTGGCTGGCGGCCGAGGACGAGGCACTGCTGGCCGGCTCGTAAGCGGGCTGCCGCAAACCGGGTCACCAGCCGTGCTCGGCCAGCGTGCAGCCGTCCGGGGTGATGTGGTGGGTCTGGCCCGAGTGCCCGACGACCCGGTGGGCGTTGGCCCGCTCGGGCGAGTCGGCTGCGGCGAGCACCGCCGTCCATTCGCCACGGTGTGCGGCGTCGGCCAGTTGGTCGCGCCGCGCCAGGTACGACTCGCGATAGGCCTCCCGGTCGGCGACGCCGCGCCACTGCGGCATGCGGCCTCCCCGGTCGGTGGCCAGCGGACCACCGTAGTGAGCAAGCGCTTGCTCAACGGGCTCGGGCCGGTCGTGGCCCGGTGGGGCTGGGCGAGCGCTTGCTCATGGGGGCGCGGCGAGCGCTCGCTCAGCCGTCGGCGCGCAGCTTGCCGCCCTGGCCCCAGCTGTCGGTGGGGACCTCGTGGATCCAGACGGAGACGCTCTCGGCCGGGACCTGCAGGGTGTCCACGAAGGCGTCGGTGATCCGGGCGAGCAGCTCGCGCTTCTGCTCGACGGTGCGGGGGCCCTGCTGCACGGTGACGATCGGCATGGTCTGCTCCTTGGTTCGCGGTCCTCCCGGCTGTTCCGGGCGACCTGCTGACGGAGACCAGTTCACCGCGGCAAGGGGGGTGGGACCCAGACCCGATTCGCTCTGGTAGCGATCACGAATCCTGATCGCCGCAGGCGGCGCCGACCGACGCATCGGCGCGGCAGGTGGTGGCCAGCAGCTCGAGTTCGCGGGAGAGCGGGCCCGGCCGCAGCGCCAGGCTGGTGGGTAGCGCGAGCCCGGGGGCGGCGAAGGGGACGAAGGCGATCCGGGGGATCCGCATGATCTTGGCGTTGGTCGCGTAGACCACGGTCCACATCGGGGTGCCGGAGCCGATGGCGGCCAGGGTGTCCTGTAGGGCGCTGCTGGGGGCGGGGCCCGGGATCGGCTCGAAGCCGGCGGCGTGGCAGCTGTTCAGCACCAGGTCGACCAGGGACGGGTTGTCGCGCCGCTCGGTCAGCCGCAGCGGAAGCTCGGCGAGGTCGGCGAACTCCACGGTGTCGCGCGCGGCGAGCGGGTGGCGGGCCGGGATGGCGGCGACCAGGGGGTCCTGCCAGAGCGGCAGTCGGGTCAGTTCGGGGGCGTGGGCGGGGATGGTTCCGCGCACGAAGGCGGCGTCCAGGCGGCCGTCCGCGACCTGGGCCAGGCGTTCGCGGGCCGGGAGCGCCACCAGTTCCAGCCGTACGCCGGGCGCCTGGCTCTCGAAGGCGTCCAGGATCCGGTCCAGTCGTTCGCCGAGGCCCGTGATGGTGCCCAGGCGGAGCACGCCCAGGCTGCCCGTGGCGAGATCGGCGGCGACGGCGCGGGCCGCGTCCTCGGCGGTGAGCACCGCGCGGGCGGCGGGCAGGAAGGTCTGGCCGGCGGTGGTCAGACGCACGGTGCGGGGCGTCCGGTCGAACAGCTCGACCTTCAACTCCCGTTCCAAGCGGCGGATCTGCTGGCTGACGGCGGGCTGGCCGATCAGCAGCCGCTCGGCCGCTCGGCCGAAGTGCAGTTCCTCGGCCACCGTGACGAAGTAGCGCAGCTGTCGCAGTTCCACCGCAGGTCCTCCCCCCGCTCCCTGATCCCCGGTCATCCTGCCGCATCGGCGGATCCGGGGACCACGGGGTAGCGCGGCGGTTGGACGGCGTCGGCCACGGCCGGACGATCAGGCGCGGACGGCGGAGATGTCGAAGCTGAGCTTGACCTTCTCGCCGATCAGTACGCCGCCGGTCTCCAGCGCCGCGTTGTAGGTCAGGCCGAACTCGGTGCGGTCGACGGTGGTGCGGCCCTCGAAGCCGAGCCGCTGGATGCCGTACGGGTCGGTGGCGCTGCCGGTGTAGTCCAGGTCCAGTACGACCGGGCGGGTGACGCCCTTGATGGTGAGGTCGCCGGTCATCCGGTAGGTCTCGGTGTCCAGTTGCTGGGCGGAGGTGCTGCGGAAGGTGATCTCCGGGTGCTTGTCGACCTCGAAGAAGTCGCTGGTGCGCAGGTGGCCGTCGCGCTGCTCGTTGCCGGTGTCGATGCTCTCCACCTTGATGCTGAGCTCGGCGCTGGAGGCGGCCGGGTTGCTGCCGTCCAGGTGCAGGGTGCCCTGGTAGTCGGCGAACTCGCCGCGCACGTTGGTGACCATGGCGTGCCGCACGCTGAAGCCGATCCGGCTGTGCGTGGTGTCGATGGTGTAGTCGCCGGTCAGGTGGGCCAGGTCGGCGGACGGTGCGTCGAGTGTGGCGACGGTGGCGGCGCCGGCGGTGGCCGGGGCGGTGGTGGCGGTGGTGGCGGACTTGCGGCCGAAGATGCCCATGATCACTCCTGATTTGGTTTAGTGTTCAACTTCCTGAGTCCCACAGTAGCGCGGTTTGGTTCAAGCTTCAACTACAGCCGTGAAATGTCCGACGCACTGGTTAGGCTCGCCGGGATCAGGTCGATTGCGGCGGCGGAAGCGGAGGTGACGGCAGCCGGTGTTCGCCGTGCACGCCCGCTGGCTGCCCGACGGCGGCGGAGTGGCCCTCTGGGTGGAGGACGCCCGGGCGGTCGGCCGCGCCCGGGAGGCGGCGCCGGGCCGCGCCGTCCCCACGCATCCGTTCGCCGGCCCGGCCGAGCTGCTGGCCCGGCTGCTCGGCGGGATCGGGCCCGGCCTGGAGTGGCTGGCCGGGCAGGCGGCCGAGCGCTGGCTCACGCTCACGCTGCCCGGACTGGGCGGCACGCCGGTGCCCTCGCCCGAGCTGCTCGGCGGCGGGGCTCGGCACGCCGACTGCCGGCGGGACTGGCGGGTGCCCGTGCTGGTCTTCGAACCGGCCCAGGCGGCCCAGCTGCTGGGCGAGCTGTTCGACCCGCGCTGGGCGCTGACCAGTGCCGAGCTCCCCGAGCTGGGCCGGGTGGACGTCGCATACGGGGCTTCGCTGCGCTGGCTGACCGGTGTCCACGACCTCGCCTGGCGGCTCGCGGGTGCCGGACGGGTGCTGCCGGGCCTGACGTGGGTGCGGGGCGCCGCCCACGCCCAATGGCAGCCGGCGCCGACGGCGGCGGACCACCGGGAGGCCCGTGCGCTCGCCGCCGGCTGCCCGCCGGTGGTGCGGGGGGAACGGTCGGCGGACGAGCTGCTGGTGGAGGCGCTGGCCGTACTGACCGACCGCGAGGTGCGCGTCGCGCTTGCCGAGCGGCCAGCCGGACTTCCCCGGCTGGACGTTGACGGCGCAGGGTTCGCCGAGCGGTGGTTCGCGGCGCTGCTGGCGGCGGACGGCCGGATCCCGCCGCGCGCCCCGGACGAGGAGCTGAACGCCCCCGCCGCCGAACTGGCGGCCGAGCTGGCCGCCTGGCACGGGGCCGCCGGCACCGGCGCGCTGCGGTTGTGCCTGCGCCTGGTCGAGCCGCTCGGGCCCGACCCGCTCGACCCCCAGGGGCGGGCGGTCGGTGAGCACTGGCGGGTCGACCTGCTGGTCCAGGCCGTGGACGAGCCCTCACTGCTGGTCCCGGCCGCCGAGCTGCGGGTCGGGGGACCGGCACCGGCCGCCCTGGCCCGGCACACCGCCGATCCGCGCGCCGCCTACCTGGCCGAACTCCAGCGGGCCGCCCGCTGCTGCGCCCCCCTGGCCTCGGCCCTGCGCGAGGTGCGGCCCACCGAGCTGCGCCTCGTCGAGCCCACCGAGCTGGGCCCCGAGCCCACCGAGCTGCGCCTCGACCGGGCCGGTGCGCTGGACTTCCTGCGCACGGCCGCGCCCGCCCTGGCCGCGGCCGGATTCGGGGTGCTGCTGCCCGGCTGGTGGCAGCGGCCACCCCGACTGGGGCTGGCGCTGACCGTGCGTCCCGGCACACCCAGCGCCGTGGACCGGGCGACCCGGCTCGACCACGACGCGCTGGTCGCCTTCCAGTGGCAGCTCGCCTTGGACGGCGAACCGCTCACCGCCGCCGAGCTCGCCGACCTGGCGGCGGCCAAGCGCGGCCTGGTCCGGATCCGCGGGCAGTGGATCGAGGCCGACCCCGAGCGCATCGCCGCCGCCGTCGGCTTCCTGGAACGCGAGGGCACCGGCAGTGGCCCGGCCGGTCCACTGCTCCGGCTGGCGCTGGACCCGGGTGCCCTGGTGGCCGGCCTGCCGATCGGCGCACTGCGGGCCACCGGGGTGCTCGGCGATCTGTTGCAGCAAGGGGACGACGTGCCCGGGGACGGCGAACTCCGGCTGCCCGAAGCGTTCGGCGCCACCCTGCGCCCGTACCAGGAGCGCGGCGTCGCCTGGCTGCGCTCGCTCACCCGGTTCGGGCTCGGCGCGGTGCTGGCCGATGACATGGGGCTCGGCAAGACCGTGCAGACCCTCGCGTTGCTGGCCCTGGAGCAGGACGCCGGCCAGGACGACCCCGTGCTGCTGGTCTGCCCGATGTCCCTGGTGGCCAACTGGCGCAGGGAGGTTGTCCGGTTCGCACCCATGCTGCGGGTGCACGTGCAGCACGGCGCTGGCCGCCCCACCGGCGAGGCCCTGCAACTCGCCGTGGCGGATGCCGACTTGGTGATCACCAGCTACGGGGTGCTGCAGCGCGACGCTCCGCAGCTGCGCGCGATCCAGTGGCGCCGGGTGATCGCAGACGAGGCGCAGACCGTCAAGAACGGCGCCACCGCCCAGGCCCGGGCGCTGCGTTCGCTCCCCGCCGGCCACCGGATCGCACTGACCGGCACGCCGGTGGAGAACCGGCTGTCCGAGCTGCACGCGATCCTCGACTTCGCCAACCCCGGACTGCTCGGTTCCGCCGCCGCGTTCCGGGAGCGCTACGCGGTGCCGGTGGAGCAGCACCGCAGCGAGCAGCGGATCGCCGAACTGCGGCGCCGTACCGCGCCGTTCGTGCTGCGGCGGCGAAAGGGCGACCCCGGGGTGGCGGCGGAGCTGCCACCCAAGCAGGAGAGCACGGTGTGGTGCCCGCTCACCGCCGAGCAGGCCGGGCTCTACCAGGCCGTGGTCGCCGACCTGTTGCACCGGCTGCGCGGACTCAAGGGCGTGGAACGCAAGGGCGCGGTGCTCGGAGCGATCGGCCGGCTGAAGCAGGTCTGCAACCATCCGGCCCAACTGCTGCACGACCGCTCGGTGGTAGCCGGTCGCTCCGGCAAGCTCGCCCGCCTGGAGGAACTGCTCGACCGGTCGCTGGCCGCCGGGGAGCGCACCCTCGTCTTCACCCAGTACGCGGAGTTCGGCGCACTGCTCCAACCCCACCTGGCCGCCCGCCTCGGCACCGAGGTGCTCCATTTGCACGGGCGGCTGCGCGCCCGCCGCCGGGCGGAGCTGGTCGAGCGGTTCCAGCAGGACGACGGGCCGGGGGTGTTCCTGCTCTCCCTCAAGGCGGGCGGCACGGGGCTCAACCTGACCGCCGCCGGCCAGGTGGTGCACCTGGACCGCTGGTGGAACCCGGCAGTCGAGGAACAGGCCACCGACCGCGCCCACCGGATCGGTCAGCACCGCACGGTGCAGGTCCGCCGCTTCGTCTGCGCGGGCACCGTGGAACAGCGGATCGACGAAATGATCGACAGCAAGCGGGAGTTGGCGCGGAGCGTGCTGCCGCGGGGGGAGCGTCGGCTGACCGAACTGAGCACGGATGAGCTGCGGGAGCTGCTCACCCTCACCGAGGAGGCGATTGCGGAGTGACCGACCCCGATGACTTCTGGAGCGGCGACTTCACGCTCCGCCGGGAGCCCGCCGAACAGGCCGGCGCGGAGCCGCTGCCGTTCGAACGGTTGGCCGCCAGCGGGGTGACCGTGGGTGACCGCGACCTCGCGCAGCTGCTGGTGCCGGTCTACCGTGCGCTGACCGGATGACCGGCCCGCTTGACCCTCGAGCCGGTCGAGCCCCCAGAGTCCTCGACATGGAGAGTGCGACGCGCGGAATGCGCAGCATCGGCCAGCTGGCCAGGGAGAGTGGGCTCAGTGTCAGCGCCCTGCGGTTCTACGACGGCGCTGATGTCTTCGGCCCCGCCTGGGTCGACCCACAGACCGGCTACCGCTGGTACGCGGCCGAGCAGTTGGCCGCCGCCCGGCTGCTGAACCGGCTGCGCAGGCTCGGTCTGCCGCTGGCGCAGATCCGGGTGGTGCTCGCGGCGCCGCCCGGCGACCCCGTGGCCCACCGGGTGCTGGACGCCCATCTGCGGCTGCTGGAAGCCGGCCTCGCGGACGCGCGTCGCGAACTCTCCGCCGTTCGAGAACTGATCGACCAGAGGGAGCAACCGATGACCGCCTCCACCTCCGCCGCCGCCCGCCTCATCGTCGGCCGCGCCGAGCTGGCCGCCGCACTGGCCGCCGTCCGCTTCGCCGTCAGCGCCGACCCCGAGCTGCCGATGCTCGGCGGCATCCTCTTCGACCTGGACGGCGGAACGCTGACCCTGGTCGCCACCGACCGGCACCGGCTGGCGATCGGCCGGGCACCGGTCCGGACCGAGCCGGGAACCGAGTTCTCCGCGCTGGTGCCCGCCGCGCTGGCGGACCGGATGCGGGCGCTGGCCGAGCAGGGTGCGGGCGAACTGGAACTCACGTTGGCGGGCGGCGAGCTGCGGGCCGAGGCCGGCGGCAGTGCGGTCGCGGGTGAACGGCTCGACCTGGACTTCCCGGACTACCGCCGGCTGCTCCGGCTGGACCAGACCCACCGGGTGGAGATCGACGGCGCGGAGCTGCGCCGCGCCGTGCTGGCCGGCCCGACCCGGCCGTTCACCCCGGAGCAGCCGGTAGGGGAGCGGCCGGCGGCCGAGGTGCCGCTGACCGTGCTGGCGGTCGACCGGACCGGTGCGCTCAACGTGGTGGCGGGCGAGGCGATGACGCCCACCACCGAGGAGCAGCTGCGGGTGGCGGTCAACCGCGAGTACCTGCTGGACGCCCTGGCCGCAGGGGCTCCCGGCCAACTGGTGCTGGAGCTCAACGGCGGCCTGGGCCCGCTCGCGATCCGCGCGGCCTCGGGCGAAGCGGGCAACTTCTCGATCCTGATGCCGGTCCGGGTCTCCTGAGCCCGGTCCGCGTCAGGCGAAGGCCGAGCGGAGGCCGAGCGGAGGCCGAGCGGAGGCCGAGCGCCGCCAGCGCGGCGGCGCTGACGCGCGCCGGGCACCGCCCGCGCCGCGCCGGTCGCGAAGGACATCGCCCGGGCGAGGACGAGCGTCCGGGCGAGCAGCCGCGCGGAGACCAGCGCGACCTGGGCGGTGGCCGGCAGCAGGACCTGCGGCGCCGGTCGGTGGAGCGAGTCGATGAACTGCGGCAGCCGGGTCAGGAAGAGCGAGGCGGCCTTCGGATTGAGCACACTGCCTTTCGCCGGCTGCGGGCCTACACGGCGCCGCGCTGCGTGCGCTACTTCCTCCAGGGGTGCGGCTGTCAGGAGGGCTGCAAGCCCTCGTTCGGCGACCGGCCCCGGGCCGCCCGCCACCACCAGCGGCACCCGCGCCGCCGGCCAGGCCTGAAACCGCCGTCGGCCGGCACGTCCCTGGCGCACGGGCTCCGGCCGGGTGTTGTGGGTGGCGTGGCGTGCTTGCATTTGCAAGCGCTCCGGTTAGCATGGGCTCATGGCTTCACTGAACGTCAGTTCGTTGGGTGACTACATCCGCGAGCAGCGGCGGAACGCGCAGTACTCGTTGCGCCAGTTGGCCGAGGCCGCGGGTGTGTCCAACCCGTATCTCAGCCAGATTGAGCGAGGACTGCGCAAGCCGAGCGCGGAGATCCTGCAGCAGATCGCGAAGGCCCTGCGGATCTCGGCGGAGACGCTCTACGTGCAGGCCGGCATCCTCGAGGAGCGCCCGGCCGGTGGAGTCGACTTGCGGGCCGCGATCTTCGCGGACACGGCGATCAGCGAACAGCAGAAACACGCCTTGCTGGCCGTGTACGAGGCTTTTGTGACCGAGAACCAGGCAGCCGCGGGCTGAGCCCGGCCCGGGGCGGAGAGGACGATCCATGCCCAGCACCGAGGAGATCCGCAATGAGATCCGCAAGACGCTGAGCGACCCCACGCCGCTCTACGCGCTCGCGGGTGCCGGCGACCTCGCTTACCAGAAGCTGCGCGAGGTGCCCGGCCGGGTCGAGGCGCTGGCCGCCGACCGCAAGGCCGCCCAGGAGGCCGCGGTGGCCCGGCTGCAGGAGGCGCAGGGCAAGCTGGTCGACGCCCAGGCCAGGGTGGTCGGCACGGTCACCGCGCTGCCCACCGACCTGAAGTCGCTGCAGGAGAAGGCACAGGAGTTCGCGCTGCAGCAGGCCGGCCTGGCCGCCGGGCTGGCGATCAAGGCCAAGGAGGTCTACGACGAGCTCGCGGAACGAGGCAAGGTCGTGGTGGCCCGCCCGGCGCGGTCGGGCGGCGAGTCGGTGACGGTGGAGCGGGCCGAGTCGGTGCCGGTGGACGTCGAGGAGGGCGAGGCGGGCGGGGGCGAGCCGGCCGAGACCTCCAAGCCGGCCGCCAAGAAGACCGCCCGGCCCCGGAAGAGCCCGGACGCCGGCCAGTAGCGCCGGCCAGTAGCGCCGGTCGGTGGCCGAAGGTCGGTGAGCAAGGACGGCGACAAGAGACCGCCCGGAAGCCGCTCCGGCGTGGCAGGGTTGAGGCAGATCGCCGTGGGAAGTCACCTGGGGCGACGGTGGCGCGGTGCGCGGGAGGAGACCCGGTGGTCCTGAACACGTTTGACTGGATGAACCCGTTCGAGTGGCTCGCCGCGGTGATCCTGCTGCTCAAGGCGTTCGCCTTCATCGACGCGGCGACCCGGCGGGAGGACGCCTACCGGGCGGCGGACAAGAAGACCAAGGGCTTCTGGCTGATCGTCTTGGGGCTGGCGCTGGCGCTCGACCTGATCTTCGGGGTCAATCCCATCGGCAGCTTCCTGACCTTGGCCGGCCTGGTGGCCGCGATCGTCTACCTGGTGGACGTGCGCCCCGCGATCCGGGCACTGACCGGCGGGCGCGGCGGCCCGGCCGACCGGCTCGGCAGGGCGCTGCGCTCGCTCGGTCGGAAGGGTGGCGGCCGCTGGTGACCGGCGGATCCTGATGGGCTGACCGGTGGTCAGCCCATCAGCTGATGCGGCCGGTGGCGCTCCAGCAGCAGCACGGCCACGTCATCGGTGAGCGCGCCGCCGTTGAGCTCCTCCACCTCGGCGAGCGCGCCGTCCACCAACCGACCGCGGGTGAGGCCGTGGGCCTGGTGGTCGCCGATCAGGGAGAGCAGCCCGTCCTGACCGAGCCGCCGCGAACCCGCGCCGACCCGGCCCTCGATCAGACCGTCGGTGTAGAGCAGCAGACTCCAGCCGGGAGCCAGCTCCAGGTGGTAGGGCGGCCAGACCGCCTCGGTGTCGTCGCAGGGCAGCAGGCCCAGCGCCGGACCGGCGTTGTCGCTGGGCAGCACCACCGGGCGTTCGCTGCCGGAGAGCAGCAGCGGCGCCGGATGCCCGGCCAGGTAGAGCTGGGCGTACTCGACGGCCGGCCCCTCGGAGGGCAGCGGCTGCTGGCCGATCCCCGGCGCCGGCCGGTCGGTCGTCGCCGGGCCGCCGGTCACGGCTTGGCGGTGCGGGCCCGCCTGGTGCTCCGGCGGGGCGCTGGGGGTGATGACCAGCATGCAGAGGGTGGCGAAGATCTCCTCGTTGCGGCGCTCGTGCTCCAGCACGTGCTGCAGCGTGGTGAGCAGCGTCTGCCCGGTGAGCCCGGCGAAGACCAGGGTGCGCCACGCTATCCGCAGTGCGACGCCGAGCGCGGCCTCGTCGGGGCCGTGCCCGCAGACGTCGCCGATGACCACGTGCACGGTGCCGTCGTCGGTGCGGACCGCGTCGTAGAAGTCGCCGCCGAGCAGGGCGCGACGGCGCCCCGGGCGGTAGCGCCGGGTGAACGAGAGATCGGCGCCGTTCAGCAGCGGGGTGGGCAGCAGATGGCGCTGCAGCCGGGCGTTCTCCTGGCCGCGCAGCTCGGCTTCGACCAGGCGGCGCTGCGATTCGTCGGCCCGCTTGCGTTCCACCGCGTACCGCAGGGCACGGGCCAGCAGCGGACCGTCGGTGGCGCCCCGGGTGAGGAAGTCCTGGGCGCCGGCAGCCACGGCGGCGGCGCCCAGTTGGTTGTCGGCGGCGTCGGTGAGCACCACCACGGCCGCATTGGGGGCCAGTCGGAGCACCTCGCGCAGCCCGTCGAGCGGGTCCGTCCGGTCGGTGGCGCCGGGGCCGCCGGGCGTGTCGGTGGGCGGGGTGCCCAGGTCGAGCAGCACGCAGCTGAAGTCGACCAGTGCCGGCCGGCCGCGCCGCTGCCCGGCCAGCAGTCCGGCGGCCGCGGTCAGCCCGTGCGCCCGGTGCAGCTCGAAGGTGGTGCCGCCGGTGGCGATCAGTTCCTGGATCAGCCGGGTGTCGGTGGTGTCGTTCTCGATCAGCAGCAGCTTGAGCGGGCCCGCCGCGCGGTCCCCGGTCACCGGGCGGGCGGTGGCGCGCGGAGCGGGCAGCGCGACGCCGGCCGTCGGCTCGGGGGCGCCCGCGCCGTCGGCGGCACGACGGGGCAGCCGGGCCGCGTCGGCGACCCCGCTCAGGTCGCCGAGCGCCGCGGTGCTGCCGAGGCGGCCCAGCTCCTCGAGGGAGTCGAGGCCGTGGATGGAGTGCAGTCCGTTCATGCCGTTCAGCTCGTCCTCGCCGACCACCGTGGCGGTCGGATCAGGGCATGGCGCGGCGACGCGCTGGCGGACGCCAGCGGTGGCCGGGGCGCCGGACCGGCTGTTGGAGCCGTGTCCTTGCCCGTCTCCCGTAGCGGGCACGGATGATTCCTCCTCTTCCCTGACGGGGTAACGGCTGCGGTCCACGGGTAGTGCCCGCGCGGCACCGCGAGTCAGGGAGCCTTTCGCGACCATAACGTGATCTCCGGGGATTTCCTTGGCTGGTCGGCGTGGATGTGGTTATTGCCACGCTGGTGGCGGGGCTGACGGCTAGCGTGTGGGGACTCGGGTCGGGCGGACCCGTGACCGAGCCCGGGGAGCTGACGGTGACACAGGTCACACTTGTTCAGGGTGATATCACGAAGCAGAGCGTCGATGTGGTGGTCAATGCCGCCAACTCGTCCCTGTTGGGCGGCGGTGGCGTGGATGGAGCGATCCATCGGGCGGGTGGCCCGGAGATCCTCGCCGAGTGCCGGGCGCTGCGGGCCGGGCACTACGGCAGTGGACTGGCGACGGGGCAAGCGGTGGCGACCACGGCCGGGAAGCTGCCGGCCGGGCATGTGGTGCACACCGTCGGCCCGGTTTACGGGGCGTACGCGTTCGAGCAGGGTGCGGAGCTGCTGGCGTCCTGCTACCGGCAGTCGCTCCGACTCGCGGTGGAGCTGGGGGCCGCATCGGTGGCCTTTCCGGCGATCTCGGCCGGGGTGTACGGCTGGCCGATGGAGTCGGTGGCACGGATCGCGCTGTCGACCGTGCTGGCCGAAGTGGCAGGGAGTGCCGGCGGACTGGAGGAGGTGCGGTTCGTGCTGTTCGGAGCCGAGGCCCACGGGACCTTCGAGCGGGTGCGGGACGAGTTGCTGGGCGGCCCGGCGGTGGTGCGGGAGTAGTCGCGCGGGCGGGCCCGCCCATGCCATCTGGTGGGGCGGGCTGGCCCAAACGTTCTGTTCGAATCAAGGAGCGTCAGGTGAACTGCCTCCATGGTGGCCTGACGGGGCGTCAACATGCCAGGGCAATTCGATAACTCGTTCGAGTGAATTGGCGGAGCCGCTCGAAGCTTCGAGCCCGCCGGGCACCGCGGTGGCGTCAGGGCGCCAGCGCTGACCAGGGCAGCGTGACCTCGCCCTGCCGCCACCGGCAGGGCGCGTCGACCAGCGGCCAGTGCCCGCCCAGCGCGGTGCACGCGGCCACCCAGCGCTGCCGCGCCCCGAACGCCCCGTACGGCGCGGCGGCCGCCCAGGCCCGGTCGAAGTCGGTGAGGAAGGCGTGCACCGGCCGGCCCGGCACGTTGTGGTGGATCAGCGCCTTGGGCAGCCGTTCGGCCAGGTCGGAGGGCCGTTCCAGGCCGGCCAGCCGCGCCGCGAAGGTCACCGTGCGCGGTCCTTGCGGCCCCAGCGCCACCCAGACGTGCCGGCGCCCGATCTCGTCGCAGGTGCCCTCGACCAGCAGCCCGTCCGGCGCCAGCCGACCGCACAGCCGCTGCCAGACCGCCTCCACCGCCTCCTCGTCGTACTGGCGCAGCACATTGGCGGCCCGGATCAGCTGGGCGTCGGCCCCGTCGAGCGGCACCTCGAAGCCGCCCCGGCGGAAGGTCAGGCCGGGCGGCCGGGCGTACGGCAGCGCGGCCGCCACCCGGGCGGGCTCGATCTCGATGCCGACCATCCGCACGTCCGGCCGGACCGTGCGCAGCCGGCCGTACAGCTCCACCGCCGTCCACGGCGCCGCACCGTAGCCCAGGTCCACGGCGACCGGGGCGGCGTCGGCGCGGCGCAACCGCCCGCCCAGGGTGTGCACGATCCAGCGGTCCATCCGACGCAGCCGGTTGGTGTTGGTGGTCCCCCGGGTGACGGTTCCCACCGGCCGGGCGCCGGGCCGGGCGGTCCGCGTCCCGAACGCGCCCGGGTCGAACGATGAAGCCATGCCCGCAGGGTACGCGGCGGCGGGCCGGCCGCCATCCGCCCGGTGCGCCGGGCGACTGAGTCGAGGGTCACGGAGGCGTGCGGGAATTCCGGCTCCCCTCAGGGGGTTGTGCGCCTGTTGAACCCAGTAGAGGGGTCGGGCCAGACGAGAGAGGTTGCAGTCAGGTGATCCAGCACCCCGTGTCGACGGCAAGGCGCGACCGGCAGTCCGCGTCGCGCGGGCGACTGCACGCCTTCGCCACCCGCGGCCGCCGGCCGCGCCGGATCGCGATGCTGAGCGTCCACACCTCTCCACTGCACCAGCCGGGCACGGGCGACGCCGGCGGGATGAACGTCTACATCGTCGAGCTCGCCAAACGGCTGGCCACGCTCGACATAGAGGTGGAGGTGTTCACCCGGAGCACCTCCTCCGACCTTCCGCCGAGCGTCGAGCTGGCCCCCGGCGTGCTGGTCCGGCACGTCACCGCCGGCCCCTACGAGGGCCTGGTGAAGGAGGACCTGCCGACGCAGCTGTGCGCCTTCACCCACGGCGTGCTGCGCACCGAGGCGGGCCACCGGCCGGGCCACTACGACCTGGTGCACTCGCACTACTGGCTCTCCGGGCAGGTCGGCTGGCTGGCCGCCGAGCGCTGGGGGGTGCCGCTGGTGCACACCATGCACACCATGGCCAAGGTGAAGAACGCCGCGCTGGCGGAGGGCGACACCCCCGAACCGGCGGCCCGTGTGATCGGCGAGACCCAGGTGGTCGAGGCCGCGGACCGGCTGATAGCCAACACCGCCGACGAGGCCCGCGAGCTGGCCTTCCACTACGCGGCCAGGCCCGACCAATTGGCCGTGGTGCACCCCGGGGTCAACCTGGAGCGGTTCGAGCCCGGCGGCCCGGGCGGGCAGCAGGCCGCCCGCGCCCGGCTGGGCCTGCCGCAGGACGCCGTCGTGTTGCTGTTCGCCGGCCGCATCCAGCCGCTGAAGGCGCCGGACGTGCTGCTCAAGGCGGTCGCCGAACTGCTGGCGCGCCGTCCCGAGCTGCGCGAGCGGCTGGTGGTGGCCGTGGTGGGCGGTCCGTCCGGCAGCGGCCTGGCCGAGCCGAAGGGCCTGCAGAAGCTGGCCGCCCAGCTCGGGCTCTGCGACGTGGTGCGGTTCCATCCGCCGGTGGGCCAGTCCGAGCTGGCCCAGTGGTACCGGGCCGCGACGGCGCTGGTGATGCCCTCCCACAGCGAGTCCTTCGGCCTGGTGGCCCTGGAGGCCCAGGCGTGCGCCACGCCGGTGGTGGCGGCCGCGGTCGGCGGGCTGCCGGTGGCGGTGCAGGACGGCGAGACGGGCACCCTGGTGACGGGGCACGACCCGGTCGACTGGGCGCGGGCCCTGGAACCGTACCTGACCCGTCCCGAGCTGGTCGCCCGGCAGGGCGCGGCGGCGGCCCTTCACGCGTCGGGCTTCGGCTGGGGCGCGGCGGCCGCGGCCACCGCCGAGGTCTACTCGGGCGCGATGAGCAGACCGGCCGGGTTGCTCAGCCTGGCCCGGCGGCGCTCGGGCTGACCGCGGTGAGGCCGCCGACGGTGTGTGCTGCCGGAGCTGCCGGACGGGGAGGCCGGACCAGGGTGTCGGTCGCCGGGTGCTGGTCGGTTGTGATGTCGGGCGGGGGATGGCCGGTCGTGCACGGACGTTGAACGCTTGGGGCGTCGGACGGGGGATGGCCGGTCGTGTACGGACGTTGAGCGCTTGGGCCGTCGGGTGGGGGACGGCCGGTCGCGCGAGCCGCCAAGCGTGTGACACGCCGAGCGGTGGGACGCCGGTCGCAAACGGCGGCAGCGGCGCCTACCAGCCGGTAGCGTCACCGCCATGGCAACCCGTACCAAGGACGAGGCCCGCGGCCTGCTGGCCGCCGCGCTGGACGAGACCGGAGTGAGCTGGGAGCCGGCCGCCGCCGACCCGTACACCCTGGTGGCGACCCTCCCCGGCACCCGCAAGCTCAGCACCACCTGTGCGTTGCGGATCGGCGACCACACCCTCTCGGTGAACGCCTTCGTGATCCGCCGCCCGGACGAGAACCACGAGGCGGTGTTCCGTTGGCTACTGGAACGCAACACCCGGCTGTACGGCGTCGCCTACGCGCTGGACTCGCTGGGGGACGTCTACCTGACCGGTCGCCTGCCGCTGGAGGCGCTGAGCGCCCAGGCGGTGGACCGGTTGCTCGGCACCGTGCTGGATGCGGCCGACGAGCCGTTCAACACCCTGTTGGAGCTGGGCTTCGCCACCGCGATCCGGAAGGAGTGGGAGTGGCGGACCAAGCGCGGTGAGTCCACCCGCAACCTGACCGCCTTCGCCCACCTGGCCGGCCCGGAACGGCAGCCCACCGGCCCGGAGCAGCAGGCGACCGCACCGGAGCAGCAGGCGTAGCCGCTCCGGGTCGTCGGTCGGCGGCCGCCGTGGTGGTCCGGGCGGCGGTCGCCGTGGTGCGGGCGGTCGCCGTGGCGTCGGCCCGGCGGCCGACGAGGAGGTAGCCCACGCCCGCGGCGGTGCCGATCAGCGCGCAGCCGCCCCAGACCGCGCCCGCTCCCGCGTGGTCCAACAGCAGCCCGCCGGCCGCCGGGCCGACGAAGGACGCCCCGGACCAGGCCAGCGAGGAGACCCCCTGGTAGCGGCCGCGGGCGTGGGTCGGCGAGAGCTCGGCCACCAGGCTCATGTTGGTGGGCACCTGGACCACCTCACCGACCGTCCAGACCGCCACGCTCAGCGCGTAGAGCAGCACCGAGGTGCCGGCCAGGGCGGTGAGCGCCGCGCCCCAGCCGGCCAGCAGCGCGGCGGTCATCAGTACCCGGGCGCGGTCCCGGCCCCGGATCAGCCGGGTGACCGGGATCTGCAGCACCACGATCAGCAGTCCGTTGAGCCCGATGACCAGGCCGTACTGGGTGGTGCTCAGGCCCTCCCGGCCCATCACCACCGCCAGCGTGCTGCTGCCCTGCTGCATGATCACCGCGAACAGGAAGGTCATGGACACCAACGCGGTGAACCGCCGGTCGCGGAAGACGGTGCCCAGGCTGACCTGCGGCGCCTCGTCCCGTCGCCCGGGCTCGGGCGCGGTCGGCCGCGACTCGCGGACCTTGGCGAACACCACCATGGCGCAGAGCGCGGTGGTGGCGGCGTCGGCCAGGAAGAGCGGCCGGAAGCCGCCGAGTGCGATCAGTCCGGCGACCGCCGCGGAGACCCCGAAGCCGATGTTGATCGCCCAGTAGTTGAGTGAGAAGGCCCGCACCCGGTCCGCGGCCGGGACCACGTCGGCGATGATCGCGGAGATGGCGGGGCGGCCGGCGTTGGCGCACAGGCCGGTCAGCAGGGCGACGGCGGCGATCAGCAGGCGGCCACTGGTGTAGGCCAGCGCCGCCGTGCAGCCGGCGGTGAGCAGCTGGGACGCGAGCACGGTGGGCCGCCGGCCGAGGCGGTCCGCCAGCACCCCGCCGATCAGCGAGCCGACCGCCGCGCCGAGCCCGTACAGCGCGACCACCATGCCCGCGTACGAGGCCGAGTAGCCGCGTTCCGTGGTCAGGTAGAGCGCCATGAACGTGGTCACGAACGCGCCCAGCTTGTTGACCAGCGTGGACAGCCAGAGCCACCAGAACTCGGCCGGCAGCCCTCCGACCGACTCGGTCAGGGCGCTGCGCAGCCGGGTCGGCAGGGCTGGGGCGGCGGTGGTCACACAAGGCTCCCGGGGTGGCGGGTGCCCCGACGGGCGAGTGGGGCGCCGCAGTCGGGACACGGAGCTGGCGTAGGTGGCTCATGTAAGTGGCTCAGCTGACGAGCACACATTACAAGCGGCCCCGGGGTCAGGCCAGTGATTTATTCCGACGGACTAAGCTGTCGGCCATGGCTGACACGACCTACCGACTGATCCTGCTGCGCCACGGCGAGAGCGAGTGGAACCAGAAGAACCTCTTCACCGGCTGGGTCGACGTCGACCTCAACGAGAAGGGTGAGAAGGAGGCGGCGCGCGGCGGCGAACTGCTGGCGGCCGAGGGCCTGCTCCCCGACGTGGTGCACACCTCGCTGCTGCGCCGGGCGATCCGCACCTCGCAGATCGCGCTGGACAAGGCCGATCGGCACTGGATCCCGGTCAGCCGCAGCTGGCGGCTGAACGAGCGCCACTACGGCGCGCTGCAGGGCAAGGACAAGGCGGCGACCCTGGCCGAGTTCGGCGAGGACCAGTTCCAGCTGTGGCGCCGCTCCTACGACACCCCGCCGCCGGCGCTGTCCGACGACTCCGAGTACTCCCAGGCCCGCGACTCGCGCTACGCCGAGATCCCCAGCGAGCTGCGGCCGCGCACCGAGTGCCTGAAGGACGTCGTCACCCGGATGCTGCCCTACTGGTACGACGCGATCGTGCCGGACCTGGCCGCGGGCAAGACGGTGCTGGTCACCGCGCACGGCAACAGCCTGCGCGCGCTGGTGAAGCACCTGGACGGCATTTCCGACGAGGCCATCGCCGGGCTGAACATCCCCACCGGCATCCCGCTGGTCTACGAGCTGGACGCGGACTTCAAGCCGGTCACCGCCGGCGGCCGCTACCTGGACGCCGAGGCAGCCGCCGCCGCGATCGAGGCGGTCAAGAACCAGGGCAAGAAGTAAGCCACTTGCCGACCCGGCCCCTGACCTGCGCGGATGGCGCGGATCGGGGGCCGGGGTGCGTTCCGGGGCGTCTGCGGGCGCGTTTCCGGGGCCGGCCGGCCGCCCACCGGCGCGTCGTGGAACGGCCCCCGACCTGCGCGCACTTCGCGCGGGACCGGGGGCCGTTGTCGTTCGGGCTCAGTGCTCGCCGCAGCAGCCGCCGTCGGCACCGCCGCACTGGCACGGGGCACCGGACTGGCAGCCGCAGCCGCAGCCCGGGCTGCAGCCGCAGGCGCCGAGCAGGATCTCCTGCGGCGCCGTCTCGGCGGAGGTGGGTCGGGCGTGGTTGGTGGTCATGATGAGGTGCCCTCCTCGATCGAACAGACGGCCTGTTCGGCGATGTCTGACATCGAGTGAAGACCCGTCCCTGATGGAGCGTCAACGGGCGCACCGAGGTGGAGAGTCGGCCGGGCGTGCGCCCCCAGCCGGGCGCTACTCGGCCGGGGCGTCGGCGTCCACCGGGTAGTCGTCCGGCACGTACTCGCCCGCGTGCTCGCCGGTGACCAGGAAGACCACCCGCTTGGCCACCGAGACCGCGTGGTCGGCGAACCGCTCGTAGTAGCGGCCGATCAGGGTCACGTCCACGCCGGTCTCGATGCCGTGCTGCCAGCGGTCGTCGATCAGGTGGGCGAAGAGCTCGCGGTGCAGCTCGTCCATCGCGTCGTCGTCGCGCTCCAGCTGCAGCGCAGCCTCGACGTCCTTGGTCGCGATGACCTGACCGGCCTTGGCGACCAGCCGCTGGGCGAGCTGGCCCATCTCCAGCACGATCGGGTGCAGGTCGCCGGGGACGGCGTGGGCCGGGTAGCGCAGCCGCGCCACCTTGGCGACGTGCCGGGCCAGGTCGCCGCAGCGCTCCAGGTCGGCGCTCATCCGCAGGCTGGTGACCACGATCCGCAGGTCGGTGGCGACCGGCTGCTGCCGGGCCAGCAGGTCGATGGCCCGGTTCTCCAGGTCGTGGTGGAGGGCGTTGACCTTCTCGTCGGCCGCGATCACGCTCTCGGCGAGGGTCAGGTCGGCGTCGAGCAGTGCGGTGGTGGCCCGGCCCATCGCCGAACCGACCAGCCGGGCCATCTCGACCAGGCCGTCACCGATCGAGTCGAGTTCCTCGTGGTACGTGTCGCGCATGCGCTTCTCTTCTCCTCACTAGCTGTGTCGGTGGCGGTGCCGACCTGGCCGCCGCGCCCCCGGGGGCGGGTCGGCCGCTGCTGGTGGCGCGCATGGTACGCGCGCCAAGGACCCACACGGGCTGCGTTCCACCAGAGTGGGCCGTCCGAACGACGCGGCACGGCCGGGGCGGTGAATCAGCGGCTACCTGAAGGTGAATTCTCGGCAACGCGTGGCCGATGCCTTGTTTCCTGGCTTTCAAAGCGCCGGTCGGATGCGCTTACGCTGGTCCGCATGGACGTGAATGTGGCTGCCGCCGCTGCCTGCGCCATCGCCGGGCTCGGTGTCGGCCTCACCGCCTCCATCGCATTCCGCTGGAGCGAGCGCGAGCAGCACCGCGGCGGCGGTAGCAGCAGGCGGAACGGCGGTACCGCGGCGATGAGCTCGCCGCTCCAGGAACCGGCGCTCCCACCGGGCGTGGACACCGTGCTCTCGGTGCTGCGCTCGTGCGCGATCGTGCTCGGAGACGGTGACGAGGTGGTCAAGGCCAGCTCGGCCGCCTACTCCATGGGGCTGGTCCGCGGCGGCGCGGTGGCCGTCGAGCCGATGCTCGCACTGGCCCGCTCCACCCGGCGCGACGGGGAGATCCGCCAGGCCGAGCTGGACGTGCCGCGCCCGGGCGTGCAGCGCTCCGGCGAGCCGCTCTCGGTCTCGGTCCGGGTGGCCCCGCTGGGCTCCCGGCTGGTCCTGGTGCTGGTCGAGGACCTCACCGAGCGGCGCCGGATCGAGGCGGTCCGCCGCGACTTCGTGGCCAACGTCAGCCATGAGCTCAAGACGCCGGTGGGCGCCCTGTCGCTGCTCTCCGAGGCGGTCGCGGACGCGGCCGACGACCCGGAGGCGGTGCAGCGCTTCGCCGGCCGGATGCAGATCGAGGCGACCCGGCTGGCCAGCCTGGTGCAGGAGATCATCGATCTCTCCCGGGTGCAGGACGACCGGCTGTTGATGGAACCCGAGCCGGTGGCGGTGGACGAGCTGATCGCCGAGGCGATCGACCGCTGCCGCCAGCAGGCCGCGGCCAAGCAGATCCACATCGCGGCCGGTGGCATCGCCGGCCTCCACATCCACGGCGACCGCGGCCAGCTCGCCGCCGCACTCGGCAACCTCGTCGAGAACGCCGTCAACTACAGCCCGCCGCGGACGCGGGTGGCGATCGCCACCCGGCGGATCGCCAGCGCCGCCGCGATCGGCGAGGCGGACGGCGAACTGATCGAGATCTCGGTGACCGACCAGGGCATCGGCATCTCGGAGAAGGACCGCGAGCGGATCTTCGAACGCTTCTACCGGGTGGACCCGGCCCGGTCCCGGGCCACCGGCGGAACCGGCCTGGGCCTGTCCATCGTCAAGCACGTGGCGGCCTCGCACGGCGGCACCGTCTCGGTCTGGAGCGTCGAGGGACAGGGCTCCACCTTCACCATCCGGCTGCCCGCCGGTCAGAACCCGGCGCCGGCTTCGGCGGCGCCCGACGAACCCGCAACACCCACCCCCCTTCCTGCCCCGGAGGCCCGATCGTGACCCGAGTACTGGTGGTCGAGGACGAGGAGTCGTTCAGCGACGCCCTGTCGTACATGCTTCGCAAGGAGGGCTTCGAGGTGGCCGTGGCCGCCACCGGCCCCGACGCGCTGGAGCAGTTCGAACGGAACGGCGCCGACCTGGTGCTGCTCGACCTGATGCTGCCCGGGCTGCCCGGCACCGAGGTCTGCCGCCAGCTGCGGGTGCGCTCCAACGTGCCCGTGATCATGGTGACCGCCAAGGACAGCGAGATCGACAAGGTGGTCGGCCTGGAGATAGGCGCCGACGACTACGTCACCAAGCCCTACTCGACCCGGGAGCTGGTCGCCCGGATCCGCGCGGTGCTGCGCCGCCGCGGCGAGGACGGCGGGATCGGCAACGACGGCGGCGGCCCGGGCGCGCTGGAGGCGGGCCCGGTGCGGATGGACGTCGACCGGCACGTGGTGACCGTCGACGGCGCCAAGGTCGACCTGCCGCTCAAGGAGTTCGACCTGCTGGAGATGCTGCTGCGCAACGCCGGCCGGGTGCTGACCCGGATGCAGCTGATCGACCGGGTCTGGGGCGCGGACTACGTCGGCGACACCAAGACCCTGGACGTGCACGTGAAGCGGCTGCGCGCCAAGATCGAGCCCGACCCGGGGGCCCCGCGCTACCTGGTGACGGTCCGTGGGCTCGGCTACAAGTTCGAGCCGTAAGCCGGATCGGGCGACGAACGGTCAAGGGCCGCTCCCGAAAGGGGTGCGGCCCTTGGCGTGCGCGGGGGCGGATGAGCCCCCGCGCACTTCTTGCTCAGTGCGCCGAGGGGCTCACGCTGCCGCTCGGGGAGGAGCTGCCGCTCGGGGAGGCCGGGGCCGAGCCCGTGGCGCTCGCCGTGGCGGTCGGGCCGTTCGGCGTGGTCGGGGCCGTGGCGGAGGCGGTCGCGGAAGCACTGGCGGACGCCGACGCGCTCGCCGAGGCCGACGGCGAGGACGGGCCGTACGACTCGTAGGGGCCGTTGGCCGGCGCGACCGCGGCGTTGACGTCGACCTTGCCGGCCGAGGAGAAGGTGAAGGTGGCGGGCGCGTAGCCGCCGGCCGTCAGGGTGGCGTTGGCCAGGCGGGCGGTGGGCTGGCCCTGGCCGCCGATGGCCACCGCGCCCAGCGGCGGGATCACGATGCCGCCGGGCAGGGCGGCGCCGGTGGCGTCCTGGAAGGTCGCGGCAGTACCGGCCACCGTCAGGGACTGCAGGGTCTCCGGGGCAGCACCGGTGTTGCTGATGTTCACCGTGACGTTCGCCGGGCCGGCCTCGCCGCTGGTCTGCGACGGGTCGACGACCACGACGATGCCGTTCAGCTTCAGGGTGGAGCCGATCGAGGTGGCCGGGGTGTTCGGCTTGACCTGCAGGGTGGCCGAGCTGGGGCCCGCGGCGCAGGCGGAGAGGGAGACGGCGGCGAAGGCGAGAACGATGGCGGCACTGCCACCGCGTCGAAGGCTGCGGCTCACGGCGGCGGTATCTCCTTGATCGCGTGTCGGTTGGTCAGCGCCCAGCGTACCGACAGCACTTATCCGCCCCTCACGGGGTGGTCCCCGTGTCGCGGGCGCAGCACCCGGCCTGTGGCGGTGGCAGGGGTTCCGGAACCGCCGTGGGATCAGATCACGATCGTGAAACGGTGAATATCCGGTGACGACTTCAAGATCGAATGCCGGGTTTCCGGGCTGTTGCGTGAGGTTTGGCTCGCGCCGGGAAGGGCCTCCGACCTGCGAGAAGCCGCTCCAAGGCGGTGGCCGCAGCATGCCGCAGGGGTCCTTGTCAAGCCCCGAGACCGGCCCTGACCTGCGAAAACGCCCTTCGGGTGGACGGAAAAGCGTGTTATTCTGGAAAGCCACGGAAGGGGTCCTGTCACATGACGTTCAAGGTTGGCGACACGGTGGTCTACCCCCATCACGGGGCTGCACTGATCGAGGCCATCGAAATTCGCCAGATCAAAGGTGTGGACAAGACCTACCTGGTGCTGAAGGTTCAGCAGGGAGACCTCACGCTGCGCGTCCCCGCGGAGAACGCGGAGTTCGTCGGCGTGCGCGACGTGGTCGGCCAGGAGGGTCTGGACCGGGTCTTCGAGGTGCTGCGCGCGCCGTACACCGAAGAGCCCACCAACTGGTCTCGCCGCTACAAGGCGAACCTGGAGAAGCTCGCGTCCGGTGACGTCATCAAGGTCGCCGAGGTGGTCCGCGACCTGTGGCGCCGGGAGCGCGAGCGCGGCCTGTCGGCCGGCGAGAAGCGGATGCTCGCCAAGGCGCGGCAGATCCTCGTCAGCGAGCTGGCGCTGGCGGAGAACACCAACGAGGACAAGGCGGAGACGCTGCTCGACGAGGTGCTCGCCTCGTAGTACGCAGGGCGCCCGCGCGCTGCCGTGCGTCAGCACAGCGCCCGGTGCTGCTGTGTCACTGTGGATCAGCTGGTCCAGATGTGATGCCGTGGCAGTCCGGGCGCTGCGGCATGCCCGGGGGCACATCGACTCGGTGCCCGAGAGTCGACTCGAAGCCCGAGATGCGGCCCGGTACCCGAGAGGCGGCGCCGGGTGGAAGGGGTCCGGTGCACCGTCTGACGGGTACGCCAGGGCCATACCCACTTCGGCGAAGGAGTGAAACCTGAACACCACAGGAGTAGTGGCAGCTGCCGTGGTCCCCGCCGCCGGGCGGGGCGAGCGGCTCGGGCCGGGAGCGCCCAAGGCGCTGCGCGAACTGGGCGGTGCGCCGCTGCTGGTGCACGCCGTGCGGGCGCTGGCGCGCAGTAGGTCGGTCGGTCTGGTCGTGGTGGCCGCGCCGCCGGCCGGGGTGGCCGAGGTGGTCGGCCTGCTGGACAGCCACGGGCTGGACGGCAAGGACATCCGGGTGGTGGCCGGCGGGGCGACCCGCCAGGAGTCGGTGCGCCTGGGCCTGGCGGCGATCCCCGAGCAGACCGAGATCGTGCTGGTGCACGACGCGGCCCGGCCGCTGGTGCCGGTCGAGGTGGTGGACGCCGTGATCGGCGCGGTGCGCGGTGGTGCCGGGGCGGTGGTGCCGGCGGTGCCGCTGGCCGACACCGTCAAGCGGGTGGGGCCCGCCGGGCCCGGCCGGCCCGAGCCGGTGCTCGACACGCCGGACCGTGCCACCCTGCGGGCCGTGCAGACGCCGCAGGGCTTCCGCCGCGAGCTGCTGGCCGAGGTGCACGCCAAGGCGCTGGCCGAGGCGGAGTCCGGCGGCGGCCCCGCGGTGACCGACGACGCCGGGCTGGTCGAGTGGTACGGCGGCCAGGTGGTCGTGGTGCCCGGCCACGAGGAGGCGTTCAAGGTGACCCGGCCGCTGGACCTGGTGCTGGCCGAGGCGGTACTCACCCGACGGAGGGCTTCCGATGGCTTCTGAATCCGTGTCAACTCCCTTCGTGATGCCGCGCGTCGGGATCGGCACCGATGTGCACGCATTCGCCGACGGGGTGCCGCTGCACGTCGCCGGACTGCACTGGGAGGACGCCCCGCGGGGGCTGGCCGGCCACTCGGACGGCGACGTGGTGGCGCACGCCGCCTGCAACGCCGTCTTCTCGGCGGCCGGACTCGGCGATCTGGGAACGCACTTCGGCACCGACCGCCCCGAGTGGGCCGGTGCGGCGGGCACCACGCTGCTCGCCGAGGCGGCCCGGATCGTGCGCGAGGCCGGCTTCGAGATCGGCAACATCGCCGTCCAGGTGATCGGGGCCCGGCCGCGGATCGGCAGCCGGCGGGCGGAGGCCGAGAAGGTGCTGTCGGCCGCGGCCGGGGCGCCGGTGGCGCTCTCCGCCGCCACCACCGACGGGCTCGGCATGACCGGCCGCGGCGAGGGGCTGGTCGGACTGGCCACCGCGCTGGTCTACCCGAGGGGCTGACCGTGCCGGTCGCACCGAGGGGCTGACCGTGCGGGCCGACCGGAGGGAACCGCGCAGGCCGACCGGAGCGGGGAGGCTCCGGTCGGCCACGGTGCGTCATTCCGGTTCACGCGGACGTCACGTCCGTCCGCAAAGGTGGCGGGGCACTGCCCGCTTCCCACTACCCTGGACGCTGTGAGCCTTCGCCTGTACGACACCAGCACCCGCCAGGTACGCGACTTCGTCCCGCTTGTACCGGGCTGCGTCTCGATCTACCTGTGCGGCGCGACCGTGCAGAGCGCCCCGCACATCGGGCACATCCGCTCCAACCTCAACTTCGACATGATGCGCCGTTGGTTCGCCCACCGTGGCTACGACGTGACCTACGTGCGCAACGTCACCGACATCGACGACAAGGTGCTCAAGAAGGAGCAGGAGCTCGGTCTGCCCTGGTGGCAGATCGCCTACGCCAACGAGCGTGCCTTCGACGACGGTTACACCGCCCTCGGCTGCCTGCCGCCGACCGTCGAGCCGCGGGCCACCGGTCACGTCCCCGAGATGATCGACATGATGCAGGCGCTGATCGCCAAGGGCCACGCCTACGCGGCCGACGGCAACGTCTACTTCGACGTCAAGTCGTTCCCCGAGTACCTGCGGCTCTCCAACCAGAAGCTGGAGAACCTGCTGCAGCCCGAGGGCGAGGGCGAGACCGGCAAGCGCGACGCGCGCGACTTCGCCATGTGGAAGGCGGCGAAGGACGGCGAGCCGAGCTGGAACACCCCGTGGGGCCCCGGCCGTCCGGGCTGGCACCTGGAGTGCTCCGCGATGGCGCACAAGTACCTGGGCCGCGCCTTCGACATCCACGGCGGCGGGTTGGACCTGATCTTCCCGCACCACGAGAACGAGATCGCCCAGTCCAAGGCGTTCGGCGACGACTTCGCCAACTTCTGGGTGCACAACGCCTGGGTCACCCTGTCCGGCGAGAAGATGAGCAAGTCGCTGGGCAACTCGGTGCTGGTCTCCGAGATGGTGAAGCGCTGGCGGCCGATCGTGCTCCGCTACTACCTGGGCAGCCCGCACTACCGCTCGATGATCGAGTACAGCGAGGAGGCGCTGCGCGAGGCCGAGGCCGCCTTCAGCCGGATCGAGGGCTTCATCCAGCGCGTCGTGGAGCGCTGCGGCCCGGTGGAGCCGGCCGCCGAGGTACCGCCGGCCTTCGCCGAGGCGATGGACGACGACCTGGGCGTGCCGCAGGCGCTGGCCGTGGTGCACACCGCGGTCCGGCAGGGCAACAGCGCGCTCACCGCGGACGACAAGGAGAACGCGGTCGCCCGCGTCTCCGAGGTCCGTGCGATGCTCGGTGTACTGGGCCTCGACCCGCTGGACCCGATGTGGGCCGGCACCGAGCAGGGCGAAGACCTCCACGGCGTGGTCGACTCGCTGGTCCACCTGGTGCTGGAGCAGCGCCAGGCGGCCCGGGCCCGCAAGGACTACGCCACCGCGGACGCCATCCGCGACCAGCTGGGGCTGGCCGGGCTGGCGATCGAGGACACTCCGTCCGGCCCCCGCTGGACGCTCAACAACCAGTAGCCCCGCCCGGCACCCACGGAACCCCGTAGGTGCCGTGCGCCGGGCGCCGACCAGTAGCCCCGCGCTCGCGCACTGGGCGCCGCTGGGCCGTACTCTCCAGGAGTACGGCCCTTCGGCATGACGCAGACAGATTTTCGGCGAAAGACAGGAAGCCACACCATGGCCGGCAACAGCCAGCGCAGGAACCGCCGCAACCCCGGATCGAAGAAGGGCGCGAGTGTCGGTACCGGCGGCCACAGCCGGAAGGCACTCCAGGGCAAGGGGCCGACCCCGCCCGCCGAGGCCCGCAAGGGCCACCCCAAGCAGCGTGCCGCCAACGCGGCGCTCAAGCGCGAGCGGGACGCCAAGGCCCGCGCCGGGATGCGCCGGGCCGGCGGTGCCGGCCGGGGCGGTCGCGGCGGCGCGGGCAGCGCGGAGCTCGTGGTCGGGCGCAACTCGGTGGTCGAGGCGCTGCAGGGCGGGGTGCCCGCCACCGCGCTCTACGTGATGCAGTTCATCGACACCGACGACCGGGTGCGCGAGGCGTTCCACGCCGCCAATGAGCGCGGCATCCCGCTGATGGAGGCCCCGCGCCCGCAGCTGGACCAGATGACCGGCGGCCTCAACCACCAGGGCCTGGTGCTCCAGGTGCCGCCGTACGATTACGCGCACCCCGATGACCTGCTGGAGTTCGCCGCGGACGCCGGCCAGGACGCGCTGATCATGGCGCTGGACGGGGTGACCGACTCCCGCAACCTGGGCGCCGTGGTCCGCTCGGCCGCCGCGTTCGGCGCGCACGGCGTGGTGATCCCGGAGCGGCGGGCAGCCGGCATGACCGCCGGCGCCTGGAAGACCTCCTCCGGTGCGGCGGCCCGGCTGCCGGTGGCCCGGGCGACCAACCTGACCCGGGCGCTCGAGGCCTACCAGAAGGCCGGACTGATGGTGGTCGGACTGGCCGCCGACGGCGAGGCCGAGATCGGTGACCTGGACGCGCTGACCGGCCCCGTGGTGGTCGTCGCGGGCAGCGAGGGCCGCGGGCTCTCCCGGCTGGTCTCGGAGACCTGCGACCTGCGGGTGCGGATCCCGATGCCGGGTGAGACCGAGTCGCTCAACGCCGGTGTGGCCGCCGGCATCGTGCTCTACGAGGCGGCCCGGCTGCGCGCCAAGAGCTGACGTTCTGGCGTTTGCGGAACCCGAGTTCGATTGAGTCCGGATTCCGCTCGCCTCTGACGGATGCTGTCACCGTCGTGCGCGAGGGTGACAGCATCCGTCAGCGATCTTTGCGGTTGCACTCTCAGGAGTGTCCTAACCGGGCGACACCCGGTTAGAGCTGGTGTGGACACCAGAACACGTCGTCGCCCGCGGCTGGGCCAAGCGGCAGGGATAGCGGAAGAGCCCGCCCTGAGCACGGTCCGGGTGCCTAGCGATCCGTCCCGGCTCAGCAGCACCCAGGTCAGTTTCCGGATCCGGCTGGCCGGACCGGTCGCGCCCCTGATCGACGCGCCACCGGCCCCCGCCGTGCCGTACGCGGACTCCTTCGGGCGGCCGTACGCCTCGATGAGCTACGGCGGCCGGCCCGGCCTGGTCAGGGCCGGCGCGGCGGACAGCGCACCGGCCGTCGGCCGCGGCGCGGGCCGGCGCAAGGGCCGGGTGACCGCGGTGACCTGGAGCGGCCAAGCTGCCCCCGGTGACCTGGCGGCCACTCAGCTGCTGGACGCGGTACGGCTGCACTCGATGGCCTCCGTCGGCGGGCCCGCCCGCAGCGGCGCCGCCGCCGTGGGCGGAGGCGGTGGCACACCGATGGGCTCGGTCGGCCTGGCCGAACCGGTCGGCTCGGTCGGCCTGGTCGACGCCGACGCCGAGACCACCCAGCGGCTGGACACGGTGCCCGGCTGGGACACCGCGCCGGTCGGCGGCGGCTACCGCCCCGGTCCGGCGCGCGGCGGCGTGCCGCGCCAGTCGTCCGGTGATGGCGGCTCGACCCCGACCCGACTGCCCCGGCCCGGCTGGCAGCCCAGCGGCGAGCTGCCCGAGCACTCGGCGACCGCCGGGGAGCCCAGTCGGCACGCCTGGTACCCGGGCCGCCGGGTCGACCTCGGTCTGGTGCTGCTGCCGATGCGGGTGCTGCTCGGCTCGCTCTCGGTCTACGCCGGCCTCAGCAAGCTCTGCGACCCGGTGTACTTCGACGGCGGCAACCGCGGCTCGATGATGCGCTGGCTGGCCTCGCTGCACCCGTGGAAGGCGGCCCAGCCGCTGCTGGAGTTCGCCATGGCGCACCCCGTCGGGGCCGGCCTCGGGGTGTCGTTCACCGAGGTCGTCGTCGGGGTGCTCACCCTGCTGGGGCTGTGGCAGCGGCTGGCGGCCGGGGCGTCGATGCTGCTCTCCACGGCACTGCTGTTCACGGTCAGCTGGCAGGCCGTCCCCGCGTACGACACGCCCGACCTGATCCTGCTGGCGGCGTGGAGCCCGCTGCTGATCGCCGGCGCGCCGTACGCCTCGCTGGACGGCCGGCTGGCGCTGGAGGCCTGGCGGCGCTACGGGCCGCAGGCGCCCGGGGCGCTGCGCCGCCGGGTGCTGCGGCGCGGCACCGTGGTGGCCACCGTGGTGATCGGCGTGAGCCTGCTGTTCGGCTCGCTGCTCGGTGCGGCGGTGCGCGGCAACGGGCAGCCCCGGCCGGGCCAGGTGCCGTCGAGCGACTACGGCACACCGGTCTGGCCCGCCGTCACCAGCGCGCCCGGGACGGACCATCCGCACGCCCCGAGCGCGCCCACGGGCGGTGCCGCCGCCAAGCCGTCCGGAGCGGCCTCGTCCTCCCCGTCCGGCTCGGCCAGTCCGTCGCCGTCGACCCCGGCCTCGCCCAACAGCTCCCGGCGGCCGCATCCGTCCGGCAGCGCCCGTGCCACCGAGGGCTCGGGCAACGGCGGCGGCGCGACCCAGAGCACCGGTTCGGCCGGCTCGACGGGCAGCGCCGGCAGCGCGCCGGTCACCTCCCCCGGCACCGCCGGCACCGCCGGTGGCACCCGGACGGCGAAGCCCAGTCCGAGCAGCGGCGGGCTGATCGGCGGGGTGCTGGGCAGCGGACTGCTGCCCTCCACCCTGGGGATGTCGCAGGGCACTTCGGGAGCCCGGCCGGTGGTCTGACGCCGGGAACGCAGTCGGTCCCTCCTGTCCGCAGGAGGGACCGACTGCGTTCGTCCAGCCGTCAATTACTCGAATCAGCGAGCTCCTTGGCCGCCTCGATGAGGTCCTTGGCGGTGTCGATGGCGCGCCAGTAGACGCCCTGCGGGAGTTGGTAGCCGGCCAGTCGCCCGGCCCGGGCCAACTGCGGGAAGGTGGTGCGCTCGTGGTCGCCCGCGTCCGGCAGCAACTCGGCGAAGCCCGGCGCGAAGACGTAGAGCCCGGCGTTGATCAGGAACGGCGACGGCGGCGCCTCGATGAAGTCCAGCACATTGCCGAACCGGTCGGTCTGCACGGCTCCCCAGGGGATCCGCGGCCGGGCCAGGGCCAAGGTGGCCAGGGCGTCTCGCTCATGATGGAAGTCGGCCATCTCGCGCAGGCTGAACCTGGTCCAGATGTCCCCGTTGGTGGCGAACCAGGGCTCCTCGGGGCGGGGCAGCGCCGCGGCGGCGAACTTCAGCCCGCCGCCCCGGCCCAACGGCTCTGACTCCACCACCGTGCTCACCCGCAGCGGCAGTTGGGCCGCGGTCAGCCAGTCCTGCAGCACGTCGGCGAGGTGGCCGCAGGAGACCACCGCGTCCGTCACGCCTTCCGCGGCCAGCCAAGCGAGTTGGTGCCCGAGGATCGGGGTGCCGGTGCCGGGGATCTCGACCAGCGGCTTGGGCCGGTCATCGGTGTACGGGCGCAGCCTGGAACCCTGGCCGCCCGCGAGGATCACGGCCTGCGTGACGGGGGGAGTGCCGGGCGCGTAGGGGGTCGGGGTGCCGGTCATGGGGGCAGGGTAGCTCCACCGGGCCCGGCGGATCAGGCCTTCGGGTCCAACCTGTGGCCCTCGGTGCGCGCCGGGGCGCTGGGGCACCGGCGCGCACCGAGGGCCCCAGGTCGCGTGGGGAGCCGGCTCCGGGAGCCTTCGACCCACGTGGACTTCGGCCCCCGGCGGGTTCAGACCTTCGACCCTCCTGGGGCGCTGGCTCCCGGCGAGTTCAGCCCTGCAGGCCGGCGGCGAAGGAGCCGTCGCAGACCGGGCGGGCGAAGGACCGGGCCCGCTGCACGTCGCCCTGGTACAGCTTCACGGTGGCCCGGCCCAACTCCTTGGCCAGCGTGGTGCAGTAGGGCGTGAGCGAGGGCTGCTGCTGCATGCTGCGCTCCAGCAGGTCCAGCGCCGCGGGCGCGCCCTGGGAGCGCAGCTCGGAGAGCAGATCGGTGCGGAGCGCGTCCACCGGGGAGAGCGACCCGTGGTCGGCGGTGCTGCCTGCGCCGGCCGGGCCGACCTTGCCGATGCCCGGTGCGGTGCCGCTGGCGGCGGCGACCACTTGCTGGTCGTCACTGGTCGGCGGGGCCCAGGCGACCCGGGTCACGGCGAGCGTGCCGGTGGTCACCAGGACCACGGGCAGCGTGAGGGCGATGGTCTGGCCGATGCGGCGCACGAGCTGCTTCACGCCAGTGAGGGTAGCGCCGAGTGAGGGTTTGCGGACACTCCGTCACACGTATGAGTGACAACACGGTGCCCCGCCGGACGGATGTCCGACGGGGCCAGGGTCTGTGTTCGACCCGAATGGTGACGCTCAGTCAGTTTCCGAGGCGGGCGCCGGTGCTGGTGGAGAAGACGTGGGTCTCGTCGCCGGCCGGCACCACGTGGATGGTCTCGCCCTTCTGCGGCACCTGGCGGCCGTTGACCCGCACCACGATGTCCTTGTCCTCGCCGCCGACCTTGGTGGTGCCGTAGACGAAGCCGTCCGCGCCGAGCTCCTCGACCACGTTGACGGTGACGGCCACGCCCTCGATGCCGCCCCCCGAGACGATCTGGAAGTGCTCCGGGCGGATTCCGACGGTGACGTTCTTGTCGTTGCCGGCCCCGGCCAGGTGCTCGCGGTCGATGTTGATCACCGAGCCACCGAACTTCACGCCGCCGTCCACGAGCGGAACGTCGATCAGGTTCATCGCGGGCGAGCCGATGAAGCCGGCCACGAAGACGTTGGCGGGCTTGTCGTACATCCGGCGCGGGGTGTCGACCTGCTGCAGCAGGCCGTCCTTGAGCACCGCGACCCGGTCGCCCATGGTCATGGCCTCGGTCTGGTCGTGGGTGACGTAGACCGTGGTGATGCCCAGGCGGCGCTGCAGGCCGGCGATCTGGGTGCGGGTCGAGACGCGCAGCTTGGCGTCCAGGTTGGAGAGCGGCTCGTCCATCAGGAAGACCTGCGGCTCGCGGACGATCGCGCGCCCCATCGCGACCCGCTGGCGCTGACCGCCGGAGAGCGCCTTGGGCTTGCGGTCCAAGTACTGGGTGAGGTCGAGGATCTTGGCGGCCTCCTCGACCTTCTTGCGGATCTCCGCCTTGTTGACGCCCGCGATCTTGAGCGCGAAGCCCATGTTGTCGGCGACCGTCATGTGCGGGTAGAGCGCGTAGTTCTGGAACACCATGGCGATGTCCCGGTCCTTCGGCGGCAGGTTGGTCACGTCGCGGTCGCCGATCCGTATGGCGCCCGAGTTGACGTCCTCCAGGCCGGCCAGCATCCGCAGGCTGGTCGACTTGCCGCAACCCGAGGGGCCGACCAGCACCAGGAACTCGCCGTCCTCGATGTGCAGGTCCAGGGCGTCGACCGCGGGCTTGGTGCTGCCCGGGTAGAGGCGGGTCGACTTGTCGTAGGTGACAGAAGCCATGATGGTGCTCTCCTTCACCGGCAGGAACGTGCCGGACGATCCGAGTAAAGGCTGGGTTGTCCGCCGCCCATAGTGGTCTAGACCAGTATGTGAACGGCTCCGGCTGAGGCTACCCGCCACTGCGCCCCCTGTCAGCCCCCGCTTCCCCACCAATCGCGTACCAGTCCGATCACACCCCGAATCCGCCCCCGCCGCCCCGGCTTCCCCGGTAGACTGCCACCCGGTGCCGCCGTGGCTCGCAGCGGACGGTCACCGTGCCTCCTTAGCTCAGCTGGCCAGAGCACCGCTCTTGTAAAGCGGGGGTCGTCGGTTCGAACCCGACAGGGGGCTCAGGGCATCTGATCAGCCGGGGAGCCTCGAACGCGATCATGATTCGAGGCTCCTTTTGATCTTGAGAGTCCGCAAAGAATCCACAACGCCCCTGGGGAGTTGGACACGGTTCAACCATCCCCCTGTTCAATTTGGAAAGATCGCGTAGAGTGATGACCGTAGGGGCGGCCGTGTGCGGCCGGATACGCCCCCTTCGCGTACCGTGGGACGGCTGGGGAGGACAACCGGGCCGGACCACGTGAGGACCCCCGTCGAGCAAAGCGACGGGGGTCCTCTTGCGTAAAGACTAGACCGCCCCGGCGCCTTTCGGTGCCGGGGCGGGATGCCGACTTGCGGCATCTAACGGGCGGCAGGGGATACGCAACCTCCACCACCCGCTCCGTAGCCCCGCCGGCTGTGCCAGCAGGGCAGCTCATGTCCCCTCAGGTGGGCATTTGCCGCATATTTGCGGCAGACATTCGATCATGGACCAGCCAGCGTGACTAGGTGCCTTCCGACCTGCCCGACTGGCTGATCGCGCAGCGTGTCCAGGTCGGACACCGCATCCGCGACCTGCGCATCCAGCGCGGCCTGTCCCAAGAGCAGCTCGCCCACGAGGCAGGGATCGCCCGCCACACGGTCTACCGCACCGAGCTGGCAACCCACTCGGCGTCACTCGATGCGCTCGGCCTCATCGCTGAAACCCTGGGGGTGCCGCTGTGGCGGCTCTTCCGAGACGAGTAGCCGCCTGCGCCTACGACGCGCTGTGACACGCGCGCAGTCTGGCCGCCCGCTCGGCCGAGCAGCCAGCGCACCCCACGATGCACGACGGCCACACCCAGGTCCGCAGGGCCCCAGTTGGCCATAAGGTCACACGAAGTGCTGCCGACCGCACTCGCTGACGGGGCGTCCGCAGACGGCACACAGCTCCGGCGGAGACGGCGGGGGTGGGGTGGCCATGGTGGCGGTACTCCGTTCCTAGAGGTCAGGTTCTTACTCGGCCGGCGGCTGACGGTGGTATCCCCACTGCCCCAGCACCGCGGTGTACTGCGCTGCCTCCGGGGTCAGCTCCTCGTACAGCAGGAACGGATCCCCAGCGTGCACGGTGTCCCTGGCGCATCCCGCACACCACTGGTGGCCCGTGTCCAGATCCCGCAGATCGGGGGGCTTTCTCTTGCACCAGAAGCATTTCGGGCCGAGGACAACGGTGCGCATGCAGCCCTCGCACCAATCGGCGCCTGCGTGGTGGTCGCGGAAGCGGGGGCCGGAGGCGCCGCAGCCGGCGCACTTGCGGCGGTGCTTGCCCCAGCTGGACGAGGACGGGCCACGGCTGTTCAGCGGGTCACCCCAAGCACGGCGAGCTGCTGATCACTCTGGAGTCGGCGGCCGACGACCGCTGGGTCCAGGAGGTCAAGCCAGTCCGCCAGCGTCGTCAGCGAGTCCCTCGCGACGTTCTCGGCCGGCCGCGAGCTGAGCCCCGGCGGCAACGCTGCGCGGAGCGCAGGGTGCTCCGTGGCCTGGTCCAGCAACTGGCGAAGGACCCAGTGCCGGGTCAGAAGCTGGACGCCGAAGGTGATGTGTAGGGCGTGCCGTTCGGTGGTGTGTCCGAAGTGAACCCAGCCGCGGGGGATGTAGAGCACCTGGCCGGCGGTGAGGGTGATGGTGTCGGCGTCCGCGCGGACCTGCTTCAGTTGCTCCGGGGTGAACCCGACCTTCGTCCAGCGGTGGACGATATCGAGGGGGTCGGCGACGATCGGCGGGTGCAGCCGCCACGTCTTGGCGCCCTCGACTTGGGCGAGCAGCACGTGGTGGGTGTCCCAGTGGGGCCCGTAACCCGAGGCGTGCGGCGGGGTGCTGTAGACGTTCGCGGTGACCGGGTGGCCCAGCTCGGCAGCCAGTTGCCGTGAAGCGTCGCGCAACGGGGGCCAGGTGAGGTGCAGGCCGTTGAGGACCAGGGTTGCAGTCGGGTGGTCGGCATCGGGGGCGTCCGCCACGAGCGCGCCATCGCGGACGTGACCGAGCTCGATCGAGCGCAGGATGGGGTCGGCGATGATCCGGCGCGCATCGTTGCGGCTGAAGAGCTGGGCCAGTTCATCGGCGTCACGCTCGTAGACCGTCGGCTCGGTCGGCCAACCGGTCAGGAACTCTCGGGGGTTGTCGACGAGTTGGGTGAGCACGCTCACGTGGAATTCCTCCGCGCAGTGTGATGGGGTCGGTGGCACGGGGTGGCCCCGCAGACTTCCGCCTCCGGGGCCACCCCGTTCACTGCCGGATGATCAGGCGACCAGGTGGTCGAACTCGCCGGCCTTCGCGCCTTCGAGCATGGCCAGGAGCTTGGCCCTGGTGACAGTCAGCGGGACCTGGGTCGGGTCGGTGGTGACGCCGATCCGGAAGTTGTCACCTTCGACGGCGAACCCGATCGAGTCGTCGAGGTGCTGCTGGTTGGACTTGGAGGACTTGATCCAGGTCAGGCCGGGCGCGCCGGTCGGGTCGTAGCCCTCAACGGTGATGGCGGTGCTCATGTTGCTCCTACGTCAGTGTGATCCGGCCTGTCGGCTGGGCAGGCCGGGCCCGCGCCGGGTTCGACACGGGAGATCTGGCGCGACTGAGGCGCAGTCACTTCGTGCTGTGCTGGTACCGGCGCGGTCGAGTGCTCTCCGGCGGCGGCTTCCCGGGGCAGCCGGGGTGGTCGACGACGTACGCGTACTGGTCACCCACCATCGAGTGGTAGGTGCCCTCCGTGTACTCCTTGCAGTCGTAGCAGTAGCCGGTCATCACCGGCTTCGTGGCTCTGTTCTTGCTCATCGGCTGGCCCCGGCATACAGCTCGCGCTCGATGGCGGTGGCAAGCAGCTCTGGCGACGTCAGAGTCCCCGTGACCTCCGGCCAGTGCACCCACCCAGCCGGCTCATGAGCGTGGCTGTCCGGACTCGGGGCGGCCAGGTAGCTGCTGCTGGTGAGGAGTCGGACGGGCAGCTGGGCCCAGCGGGCGCGGGCGTCGACCTCTACCGGCAGCAGCCAGTACAGGGCGCCGGTGCGACCGGCACGCAGAACCGGGCCAACGGAAGCGCCGTCGGAGAGCAGCCGGTCGAGTACGGGCTTGCCGATGTGTCCGGCCATGCGTACCGCGTGCCAGCGGACCCCGCACGGCAGCAGCTCGGGCTGCTCGGGCTTGCTGCCCCAGGCGATGACGACGTCGTGCTTCCCCGGACCGGCCACCCCAGCGAGCCAGTTGGCCGCCGGCATTCCCGCCCACTGTGCGGCCGCCAGTTCGGCGCGGTGCTGCCGGTGGCATTCCGCACACCGCCAGACACGCTCGTCCCGCACCGCGCCAGGCGGAACCCGGACGGTCCGCAGCTCGCCGCGGAAGGGCGCGTCCTCATTGCCGCAGGCGCACAGGGGCTGGTCGGGCCTCAGGAGATGGACCGGGCCCGGCAGTGCAGTGTCAGGCTGGTGATCAGCCGTCATATCAACCTACCTCCAGGCGAGATCGCCGCCTCACCGCGGCCTCGGGAGTAGTCTCGACTCGGACACGCGCCGTGACGATGGGCGAGCTGTCCGCACCTGTCCGCACCGGTGCGGACACGCGGGACAAGGGGGCACCACGATGGCCGAGACCTTCGGCGAAGCACTGCGCCGGCTCCGCGGCACGCTGTCCGTGCGGGACGTCGCCCGGCTCGCGAACTGCGGGAAGAGCACCGTCTCCGACCTGGAGAGTGGTCGGCGACAGCCCACCACCACCATGGCGGAGGCCCTGGACGACGCGCTGGATGCGGGCGGTCAGCTCATCGCGCTGGCCGCGTCACCGCCCGGCACGCCAGCCGCTACTCGTGCCGCCCAGCTACAGGCGGGATTCGCCGATCAGCTCGCCGCCGGCGAGGTGACGACCGTATCCCTGGACGAGTGGGAATTCACCATCGCCCGGCACGGCCGCGCCACTCGCTACCGCCCCGAGGGCGAGCTGCTGGACGACCTTCTGGCCGACTTCGGCGACCTGCGTGCGCTCCTGGCGCACCGACAGCCACCACCCATACGGCGCCGACTGCTCGCCGCCTGCGCATCCCTCTCCGGCCTTCTCGCTCTCACCCTGCTCCGGCTCGGCGACCCGGGCGCCCGAGACTGGTGGCGCACTGGCCGGGCCGCCGCCACTCAAGCCGAGGACCGACCGGTACTCGCCTGGATCTATGCTCAGGAGTCCTACCAGCTGTACTACGGCGGTGACTTCGCTGGTGCCCTAGAGCTCGCGGTACGTGCCCAGCAGTTGGCCGGCGGCCTGCCGTGCGTCGCTGACGCGCTCGCTGCACCCCTGGAGGCCCGGGTTCACGCTCGCGCCGGACGCAGGGACGATACCGCGGAGGCGCTGCGCCGCGCCGAGCGTGCCCTGTCCCGGCTCGCCCCCGAGGACCAGCAGCAAAGCGCGCTCGGCTACGACGGCGCCCAACTGGCTTTCCACAGCGGGAGTGCCTGGACGCTCCTACACGAAACCAGCCGCGCTTGGGAGCAGCAGCAGCGGGCCCTGGAGCTGTACCCGGCCGAACAGCGGCTGGACCGCGCCCTGGTCCAGCTCGACCGGGCCGAGTGCCTCACGCATGACGGACGCCTGGCAGACGGTGCCGCCCTGGCTGTCGAGACGATTGAGGCGATGCCGGTCGAGCACCGGTCGGCGCTTCTGCTCTACCGCGCGCGTGAACTTGCGGATAGCGTGCCGACGACCGACCGACGACTGCCGGAGGTGCGGGTGCTGCATGATCTGCTGGCACTGCCCTCCGCTGAATGAGAGGCAGCCAGATGGGATTCGACATCACGCTCGCGACCGCCGGCGACGCCGAGGAGATCGCCACCATCCTCGGCGAGGTCGAGGAGTACTACGGCGGGGAGCGCATCGCGCCGCCGGCTACCGACGTCGCGGCGGCGCTCTTCAGCGACTGGCCAGCCGCACGAGTCCTTCTGGCGCGCGACGGCGACCAGGTCGTGGGGCTCGCATCGGTCAGCCGTCTCTGGCCTGCCGCCGGCGCGGACGTGAGCTTGTACTTGAAGGAGCTGTACGTGCGCGCTGGCCACCGGCGCCGTGGTGTCGCCCGACAGCTGATGGACGCCGTGCATGCTGAGGCCCGTGCTGCTGGCTGCCGTCGTGTTGAGTGGACGGCCGACCGGGATAACCCGCCAGCGCTGCAGCTGTACGCCGCACTCGGCGTCGAGCCGCACCAGGGCAAGGTCTTCTACCGCTCGACCGTCTGAAGTGGCGTGCGGGCACGACGAAGCGCCCCGCCCGGCCGAAGCCGGGCGGGGCGTCTGGCGTTGGTGCCACTCAGCCGGTTAGTCGGGCAAGGGCGCCAGATGCATTCGAACGATTGAGCGATAATGGTTGCGTGTACCGCCCGACCTGCCCCGCCGACGCACAACCGGCCGACCGCGCCGAGATGGCCGGACCCGGCCAGCACCCCACCGTGGACGCATGGCAGATCGTGATTGTGCACGTCGAAGGCGCTTGGCAGCCCGCCCTGCTCACCCAGTGGCGGCGGCTCCCAACCGGCTGGGTCGCGCACGTCCGCTGGCGGCAGACGCAGGATCCCGGCGACGGCTGGGCCTGGCTCCGCCACGACCCCACCACCCTCCAGCCCCTCACCCCAGACGGCATCGACGCCGCCGGCCTCGGCGCGTAGCCGCTCACCCGTCCGACCCGCACCCTAGGATCCGACCGTGCCCGACGCCCTGCCCATCCCCGACGACCTGGTCCAGCTCCAGCGTGACCGCATCGCCGCCGAAAACGCGCTGGCCGAATACGTCACAGCCGTCGAAACCCGCCGCCGCGCCGCCTACCCGGAGCCCGAGCAAGTCGTCCATCGCGTCACCTGGACCGACGAAGAGAGCGCCCGCTACAAGCAACTCCGAGCCGCGCGCGACGACCTCATGTGGCAGGTCCGCCGGCACCCCACCATCGCCCGAGCCTTCGAGGAGCGCTGCTGGCCGCAGACCTGGGAAGCACTCCAGGCCGCGGCCCGGGCCAGCAGCAGTTGAGTACAACGATGCGCCCCGTGCGCCCCCGGCCGAGCCGGGCGCTTCGTACATTGCTCGGCGACCGTCGTCCGCCTGCGGGGAGTGCCGCGAACGCCCCGCCCGAGGGCCCTTCCCGGTCTACGGTGGCTTCATGATTCCTGATTTCGTGTCATCTCTACGAGCTGCAGTCGGCCCCGATCACCTGCTGTGGCTCCCAGGGGTGGACGCGGTCGTCATCAACGAGTGCCGCCAGGTTCTGCTGCAGCGCCGTTCAGCCGCCGGCCTCTGGACGCCGCTGAGCGGGATCCTGGAGCCGGGTGAGCAGCCGGCCGCAGGGGTGGTCCGCGAGGTAGAGGAGGAGACCGGCATCCGGGTGGAGGTGGAGCGGCTGGTGGCCGCGACGGTCTCCCCGCAGGTGCGGCATGGCAACGGTGACCTGGCCCAGTACTTGGAGCTGGTCTTCGCATGCCGTCCCACAGAACCGGGGCAGGTGCCCCGCGTCGCGGACGACGAGTCAGTGGAGGTTGGCTGGTTTGCTCTGGACGCCCTGCCGCCGATGAGCCAGCGGATGCGGAACTTCATCACGCTGGCCGAGGAGGACCAACCCGCGGCCTGGTTTGTGCCGGCCTCCGCTTCGGCTCAGCTGGTGTAGGAGAGGAAGTCCCGAACACTCGCGGCATCCTGATGTGCGGCGAGTTTGGCCCGCAGGTCGCTGAGCGTGTTGGTGCCGCGCGAGGAACTGACACCGCCCATGTGCTCCACAGCCCGATGAGCGGTATGTACGGCGCCATCGACGTCGCCGAGCGCGAGTCGGGCGTCGGCCTGGCGGGCGAGGTAGATGGCGAAGCCACGAGGGAACGCGGCTCCATCGTAGGCGTCACCGCTGCTGTGGGCTGTGGCCTCCTCGAAGTGCTGCAGAGCACGGCGGGGCTGCCCGAGATTCAACGCGGACGAGCCAAGCAACTGGAGCGCTTCGCCCAGGTTGAACCAGTAGACGCAGTCGGGATCTTCGCTGAGCGGGCCGGCGTTGCTATAGGCATCGAGTGCGGCATTGGCCTGACGGTCGGCAGCCCGCTGGTCGCCAGCGTGGGCGTAGGCGCGGCATGCACGCGCGTGGAGCATCGCGGTCATCCGCGCGGAGCCGACCTGGGGGGCCTTCGTCTGGGCGGCCTCGACCAGCGCGACGGCGCCGCGCGGGTCTCCCGTGCTGTAGTGCTGGATAGCCCAGAAAGCGAGTGTGTTGGCCCCGACGGTCGGATCCCCGGCACTGGCTGCGGCACGTAGGGCGGCAGCGAAGTGCCGCTCAGCGACGGCGTGGTGGCCACTGTCGTAGGCCGTCCAGCCCGCTGAACGTGAGGCCTCGGCAGCGGCGGCGAAGAGTCGGCGGCCGACGACCTCAGTGTAGGAACACTCCTTGATCACGGAAGTGATCATCTTGAGCTCACCGACCGCCGATCCGTAGACCTGGCCGGAGCCGACCTGGTCATCCAGACGCCGCAGCGCGGCCAGTCGCGCGTGGAAGGATGCCGGAACGGCGGCATCGATACGCCGTCCCTGGCGGGGCAGGGCGATGCGGGCCGGCGGCGCGGCCGCCCAACTGGTGGCGACAGAACTCAGCGCCGCGCCCGAGGTGATGAGGAAGTTCCTGCGATCGCGACCGTCCATCTGTGCTCCCACCCTCTCCAGTGCTGTGACGGTACCCGCGGTGGTCCAAGGGGAATCGAGGAGCAGACCGTCGTCGGGATCGGCGACGACCAGGTCGAGCCACGCCGGCCAGCCACGGTCGAGGACTTCCTGCTCCGGGACGCCCTCCAAGCTGGCCATCGCCAGCTGCGCGTGCAGCTCGGGTACGACGCCCCTCTTCCAGCGGGTGAATTTCGACTTGCCGGCGGCCATGGTCCCCAGGCCAAGCGCCTTGTGTCGTGCGGCGATGCGGGCCAGGTAGGCCTCGGCGGTGCTGTTGCGGCGTGCCAGTACGTAGGCGAGTTTCCTGCCGACGCTGGTAGTCATCGATCCTCCCGCACACGGATGGCCAACCAGTCTCATGCGGTGCGTGCGAGCGGGCAAGGGGTCGGACGAGCAAGGCAACCGGAGGCAACTGCGGGCACCCCAGGGCAACTTCCGCCGTCTTCCGGCCGCGGGCGGACACGCGGTCTCCTATCCCCCTGAACAGGCACAGCCAGCTGACGGCCGACTACGTCCTGTGGTCATTATCCGGTCTGCGAGGACCGGCACGCCGTCGAGGCGAGGGCCTCGCCCACCACATCACGGGAGACCACCATGAACCTCCTGATCACCGGAGCCGCAGGCTTCATCGGCTCCGCCCTCACCGCGCACCTGCGCGCCGCCGGGCACGCGGTCACCCCGCTGGACAACCTCTCGGTCGACTCCCCGCGTCAGCACCCGGACGGCCTCCAGACCCGCGACGTCCGGTCGCTGACCGCGCAGGAGCTGGACGACGTCGACACGGTCGTGCACCTGGCCGCGCTCAAGTCCGTCCCGGCGAGCTTCGACGTCGGCGCCCTGGAACACAACACGGCCGTGGACCGGCACGTGATCCACACCTTCGCCGCTTCCGGAGCCCGGCGCCTGCTGCTGGCGTCCACCTGCGAGGTCTACGGGCAGCAACCCGGCCCGCTCGCCGAGACCGCGCCCTACGCCCCCCGCTCCCCGTACGCTGCAGGCAAGGTCACCACCGAGCACCTGGCCGACGTCTACCGGCCTCAGCTCGCACAGGGGCGCCAGATCGGCGTCCTCCGCTTCTTTAACACCTTCGGCCCCGACGAAGGCGCCGATGCCGTGGTCCCAGCCTTCATCGACGCCGCCGTCCAGGATCGCCCGCTGACGATCGAGGGTGACGGCACCCAGTCCAGGGACCTGACCTACATCGGCGACGCGATCAGCATGCTCACGCGCATCCTCGAGACCCCGGCGCTGCTGCCCGTGGTGAACTGCGGCTCCGGCCGCGCGGTGAGCGTCCGAGCGCTCGCCGATGCGGTCATCCGCACCGCCGGCCGCGGCACCATCACCCACGCCGCCGCCCGGATCAACGAAATCCAGTCGTTCACCGCCGACATGGCCCTCTTCAACATCACCTACGGGGCCATCGACTACCTCCCCCTGGATCAGGCCCTGGCCGTCAGCCTCCATGAGCGCTCCCGCGCCGCGATGTCGACCCTGGTCGGAGGCACGGACTGATGACCGACCAGGCCCATCCGCCGCTCATCACCGACAACCCCGCCATCCACATCACCGGGGGCCACCGGCTGGAGGGCACGGCGTCGGTGCAGGGCAGCAAAAACATCGCCCTGCACCTGTACGCCGCCGCCCTGCTGGCCGACGAACCGCTGACCCTGACCGGCACCCCGGAGATCCTGGACACCCTGGTCTGCGCCGAGATCCTCAACCACACCGGCACCCCGACCAAAGCCATCGGTGACCGCTTCCAGACCACCCCGGCCGCCGCCTGGTACCCCGCCATCCCGGATCAACTCGGCGGGCGCATCCGCACCACCGCCGTCATAGCCGCCGCCCTGCTCGCCCGAGCGGGACACGTCACCTTCCCCCTCCCCGGCGGCGACGCCTTCTGCCACCGCCGGATCGACCGGCACCTGGCCGCCATGGAAGCCGCAGGCGCCACCCTGACTATCACCAATACCCACGTGAAGGCCCACATCAACAGCTGGGCCTCGGCACCGTTCACGACCGACGCCGCCACCCGCTCCTGGGGCCCAAGCCTCGGGGCCACGGTCACCGCGATGCTGCTGGCCGCCCGCATCCGCGGCACCTCCACCATCCTCAACCCCAACACCGAGCCCGAGGTCATGATCACCGCCTCGATGCTCGCGGCCGGTGGGGTCGGCATCACCTGGGACGGCACCACAGCCCTGCACGTCACCGGAACCGACCGGATCACCGGCGGCGTCTTCCAGGTCCCACCGGACCGACTGGAGGCCGCCACCCTCGCCCTGGCCGCCGCAATCACCGGCGGCACCGTCCACCTGGACAACTTCCCGATCAGCGGATTCCCCGCCGGGCTGGTGGCTGTTCTCGCAGACGCCGGAATCGAGCTGGCCCCGGTGAACGGTGGCACGCTCGCACGCTGCCCGGGCGGCCCCCGAGCCGTGCAGACAGCCACCAACTCCGCCACGTGCACCGATATGCAGCCCCAGCTGACCGCCTTCCTCACCCAAGCCGCGGGCACGTCCCGGATCGAGGAACGGATCTACACCCAGCGCGCCACTCACGTCGGCCCGCTGCGGGCCTTCGGCGCCAACGTCTCCGCCAACGGCCCGGTCATCATCGTTCACGGCCCGGCCCCGCTGATCGCCGCCGATGTGGCCGGGGAGGACATCCGCGCGGTGGCTGCTCTGCTCATCGCCGCACTCGCAGCCGAAGGTACGTCTACCATCCGAGGTATGTACCACCTGCAACGCGGCTACGCCGGCCTGCTGCCCAAGCTTGCCGCGCTTGGCGCCAGGGTGATGTAGGCGGTCGCAGGACGGAAATTACGCAGCGCCCCCGCCCGGCCAGTGCCGCGACGGGGGCGCCGGCGTAACTGTCAGCCGTCAGCGACCGCGTCGCGCCAGGCGTTGAACGCCACCGCCCACGTCAGCACCGCCTCCGCCAGTTTGGCCCTCACCTCGTGCACCAGCGTGTCGCCATCACTCGCCCGCGTGAGGATGACGGAGACCGTGCCGGACCGCTTCTTGGCAGCCAACGCCAAAGGTCCCATCATCACGGCCCGGGTCGCCGTCACCCGGCGGCCGGTGTTGTCCACGGTTTGCACCGTCACCTCGGCGGCCGGCGCCCGCCACTGCCCCCAACCCTTCGGCGCGCTCAGCTCTCCCGACGGGGAGATGCGGATGTATGAACCGGACGGTGGCTTCGGCGGCTTCGAGGTCATGCCCCGCATCGTCGCGCCACCGCCGCCGGTCGTCAGCCAGATCGCCACAGCCGTGGCCGAGCCGTAACCAACCTCGCCTCACGCTGCCGGATCGAGCGGGAGCTGGTCGAACCGCAGCGGCGCCGCGCCACCCAGCCGCCCGTGCAGATACCGCAGGCCGAGGACCGTCACCCTCACCTGCGGCCGGCCGAGCGTTGCCTCCCCCGTGTGCGGGTGCTCGTACGCCCGGACCCGCGACACCAGGCGGCCCGCATCCACATGCCGCGCGTACGGCACGCCGCTACCGTCCACCATCCGCAGCCCCCGCAGACTGACCATCAGCCGATTCTGACCCGTGCTGATCGCCGGGTCCCGGGACAGGATGGCCGCCGCATCCCGCAGCGAGAAGTCGCCGGCCGCCGACGCCAGCGCATCCCACGCCGCCGCGGCCGGCTCCAGCGCCCGCACCCGCTCCTCCGCCTCCAAGCGGGCCTGCTCCGACTCGATCGCCGCCCGAAGCGCCTCCAACTTCGTCATCTCCCGGGGCGCCGCCGAGCTGTACGAACCGGTGCGGCGGATCGACGGGATCACCTCGTGCGTGACCCACCGCTTGAACGCCCTCGCCTCCGGCCGGTCGGACCGCAGGATCAGCGAGTACAGGCCCGGCTCGTTCACGATCGCCCGGTTGGGGTTGCCCGGGGTTCCATCCGCCAGGCGGATGGAACCCTTCTCGTCGTCGTCCAGCCGCGCAAGGGCATTGCCCACATTGGTGAGGTCGAGCGCGGCGCACACGTCACCCGCGAGCCACCACGGCTCGTCATCGATCACGACGACGCGGACCGGCTGGTTGGTCTCGGGGAAGGTGTAGGGGATGATGGTGCTCACGGTGGTCCTCCCTGTCGCGTAGGTGGGACTGCTCGGGCCGTCCGGTGAAGCGGGCGGCCCTTGCCGCCTCGGGTGTTCGAACACCCGCACCCCCTCTCAACTACCGAGCGGCCGAACTGTTACACGAGGCCCCGCGCGGGCCCGAACATGACGAAGCTGCCCCCGCCCCGGCCGAAGCCGAGGCGGGGGCAGGTAGTTCAGCGAAGCAGCAACGGGACCACGGCCACCACAACAGCAAGTACCGCCGCGAGAGCGACGATCGGCCCCAAGGGCCAGCGACGCTCCTCAAGCGCATCAACCCGCGGCCGCACATCGGCGCTGGCCGCCTGCACCCGCTCCACCTCACCAAGACGCTGGTCGAGGCCGGTGAGCTCAGCGCGCTGCTGGTCCAACGCCCGTTCTGTATCAGCCCGGTGCTGCCTGAGGGCCTGGTCGTGCTGATCCGAACGCTGGACGAGCAGAGCGAGGCTGCCCTTGATCTCGGCGAAGGACTCGCCCACCACACCCCGCAGTCGCTCCAGTGCCAGGGCGGTCGCCGGATCCTCCGGGACCGGTGCCGTCATGCCCTCAGCACCGCCTCGACCCGGTAGCCGACCGGCACCGCGTCAGCCTTGTCGGTTGCGCTGGTCGGGATACGGCAGATGCTGATCTTGTCGTCACCCGCCCAGGCATCAACCCTGGCCACCGGGTCCGTCGACTTGACGGTGATCGTGCTGACCCGCCAGCCGCCGTTGCTGTTGGAGTTGTGCACCGCGACCCGCAGGTGGGCGTCACCGAAGTCCGATCCGAAGGCGTAGAACACCCGGCCCCAACCAATCTCGGGATCGGTGTCCCACACCGGCGGCAGCACCAGCACGGTGGCATTGTGCACCAGGCCGGGCTGCGGGTTGCCGGCCGCATCGCAGCCGAACCCGGGCTCGACCTTGCCCATCATCAGAGCCATCGGGGGCTCACCTCATTTCCTCGTCGAGACGGCGCCGATCGGGCGCTGGAACAGCCTTGGGGGCGGGGACCGGCGCCGCAGGCGGGTTGGGCACCCGGCCAGGCATCCACTGGCCGTAGTCCTCGGCTTGTGCGGTGTCCGTGTCGCAGTCGACGCCGCCGATCGTCACCGTGCTGCCGAGCTGGCGGAGTTGGGCCCGCGGGTCCCACTGGCCGCCGGACCAGCCGACCGTCTGCCAGCCCCACATCGCGACACCGGCGTCGAGCGCCCTGGAGACGGTCCAGTAGCCGCCGTAGACTCCGACTCGGCCGGGGCCGAGCACGCTGCCCGCGCCAGCCAGGTAGTCGTTCACCGCGGTCTGCTGCTGCGGCGTCACGTCGAAGTCGCAGGCGAAGTAGATCGGGCGGCCGTCCGGCATGCCAGCGGCGATCGCCTGTGCGGACGCCATCTGGGCATCGGCCACACCCGCGGCCCGCCCGGACAGCGGCCGCTCGGCGGCGTCCTCGAACACGACGACGCTCCAGACGCCGTGCGCCGCAAGGTCGTCGGCCTCCGCCCTGTCCAAGGCCTTGGACTGGTCGTGGCTCAGGTAGCGGGCCGCAAACTGGATGCCCGCGGCCTGGAGCGCGGCACCGCCCGGATGGCCCCATGCATAGTCGACACCTGCGGTCACTCCGCTGCCTCCTCACCCTGCGACGTGCTGGTGACGTGATTCTTGATGTCCTCGTGCCGATCGGCGGCGCGCCGCTCGGCCGCCTTTGCCTCGGCCAGCACCAGCAACGACACGGTCGCCGAGATCACGTTGGTGTAGTTGCCGCCAACCGACTCGAACGCCTGGTTGCCGCCCTGGGTCAGCAGGCCGGCCCCGAGGGCGAGCAGCGCGAGGATGTGCCAACGGGAGATGGACACCCGCTCCACCGCCGCGAGCAGGCGGTCCACGGCCGCCGCGACCCGGATCACGAGATCAGTCCTGGCACGTACAACTGCGCGGTCCAGTCCGCGTGTGACGCGGTGTGCGCGCCGCCGTGCCCGCGGTGGTGGAAGGCACACAGCCAGCGGAACTCGCCGGGGCTCGACTCCAGCCAGGTGGCGATCTCCTCGGCCGTCGCGTCTTCGGCGATCTCCGGAAAGTCCCGGTGCAGTGCGGCCGGGTCAGCCGCATTCGCGGTCGCGAACTCCAGCACCGCGTGGTGCAGTTCCAGCGGGCCCGCCGAGCACGAGCCGCTGCCGGCGCGCTCGCCGACGAAGCACACCGCAGACTCCTTGGTGTGTCGCCGGTAGGCCTCGAACGCGGCGTAGTGCGGATCGCCCGCGCGCGGGGCGTGGGCCGGGTAGTGCATCACGTACCGGTGGGTGGCCGCCTGGTCGTGCGCAGCGACCTCGTGGTCATGGGTGGGCATCATGCCTCCGGGCATGCGAAAGCCCCGCCAGCGTGCGGGGCGGCAGGTGGGTCAGATCAGGCGGTGGGTGGGGCTGGGATGGTCCAGCCGGATGGGAGCGTGACCGTCGGACCGCTGTGAGGTTCCGGAGCGGGGAGTGGCTCGGGCTCGCAGTCGCACAGCGGGAGGTGATCAGGGCACGGCGCCGAGCAGTTGGCGGCGTGCACCCGGGCGGCGTGGTCCACGTCGATCGCGTGCTCAGCGCACCCGAACACGGCGATCACGGTGTCGGCGTCGGGCATCGACCCCAACTCCGTTGACGCTGCACGACGCTGCCACTGCACCACCGCAGCAGCACCACACGCGCCGCACCGAGGACCGACAGTGAGAGCAAACGGCGCGTCAGGCATGAGACCACCTCACCCACAGCCCACTGGACAGGGTCACAGCCGTATTCAGGGAGCCACCGGAGTTCTGCCAGCCGGCCACCTCCACATAGTCGCCGGCGTTCAAAAAAACGTCCCGGGTCGGGGTGATGACTGCTGCCTCGGCTGTACCGTCGTTTGGGCCGTACGCGATCAGGCCGTTGATGGACGACCCGTTGACCTGGATCCGCGCCGTCCTGAAGCCCGAACTGTTCGGCACGTAGGCCACGACGCCGCAGACCGTGTACCAGCCCGCCGCGCCGCTCTGACAGGTGTAACGGCTGTTGTTGGTGGTGGTGGAGTGGCCGCCGTAGCTATCCAACACGTTCGTGTCGATCGCGATCGGCGTCCATGTCAGATTGGGGATGGCCTGCGCCGACAGTTGGGAGCCCACGAAGTCCGGCGGATTCTGGCCCCACAGCAACCCGTCGCGGATGCCGTTGAGGATCGGAATGGTCCCGATGTCCCCCATGGACCAGCTGTACGGGGTAGGGCGGGCCAGGGCCATCGGGCCTCCAGGTCAGTAGGCGGCTCGCGGGCCGGTGGTCGTGGTGATGGTGTTGAGGGCGTCGAACGCGGTCGGGTAGGCGGCGGCTGTTGCGGCGGGCAGCGTCACCCCGGCTGGCACCGGCTGGCACACCACAAGTCCGGCGGCGTGGTTGGAGGCGAGGTTGCCGGTCAGGGTGACCGCGACGCTGGTGTAGCCCGGGCTCGTCGCGGCGACCGACAGCACCGTCACCTGCTCGGCTGTCGCCGTGCCGTACCCGACGGTCAGCACGGTGCCCGCTGGCAACGCCGCCGACGCCGGGTTGCTCGCGGCCCCGTTGAGCGGGGACAGGGTGATGGTGTTGCTGCCGGCCGTCGCGGCCAGGGCGAGAGTGGTGTGCATCGGCGCTGGCACCCACCAGCCCATGAACGGTGCAGCCGGGGTGAGCTCCAACTCCAGGGTCAGCGCGCCCTGGTCGTCGCCGTGCCAGGTGATTTTCTCGACGAACTGCGACAGGCTGATCGCTGCCGCGCCCGGGCCGGACGGCGGCCGCCTGTTGACCGTGGCCAGCTGTCCGAAGCCCAAGGCCAACACGGTGGCCCACAGGGCGGGGTTCGCTGACGCGTTGATCGTCAGCTGCTGCACGCGGCCCTGCGGCTGCCCGTACTGCTGCACCAGGTACTGCGCGGCGCTCAGCGGCTGCGTCGAGTCCTGCACGTTGATGCTGCGCTGCAGCGTCCGCGGCAGGTAGGCGGTCACCGACGCCGTGTTCACTGCGCTGGCCACTGCCTGCTCGGGAGCCCCAGGCGGCACCACGTTGGTGATCTGCGCCTGGTTGTAGATGTGAGTGGTGTCGTAGTCGAGGTGCAAGTCACCGAGGTACGGCACCTCTCCGGCGGCCTGGTGCTCGCCGAGGACCACAGCGGGGACGGTCTGGAGGTATCGCCACCGGCGGCCGGTCAGCCACAGCGTCCCGGCTGCATCCACGTAGACCTGCCCGGCCTCGGTGTCACCGACCAGCTGGAGGGCCGACATCGCGTCCACGCCGCCGAGGTTGGCTCCGCCCATGGGCGTTGCTGCGGACTGCGCGGACAGTGTGCCGCCGTACCCCGCCATGGTCAGGATCCGCTGGGCGCGGGCCGCCGATGTCTCCCCAGCCCAGCCAGTCGAGATGCCGTTGCCGAGGTCAAAGGCGGCCGAGTTGCCGATGGCGTAGGGAATTTCCGCGACGTTGGCTACGTCACCACTGAAGCAGTTGTAGCCGGAGCCGTTGTAGATGACCGCGCCGATGGTGTCGGAGGTGCAGCCCGACGGGTGGTAGTCGCCACTGGTGGTGCTCTGATAGCCGTGGTTGTCGCACGCCACGGTCCAGGTGGTGCCATCGGCCGAGAGCTGCACGACAGCCGTGTGCCAATTCCCGTCCAGGCAACTGAAATCCGGCACTGAAACTGCTGCGGTCGCCGTTCCCGCTGCGTTGCTGATCCAGCCGGTGAAGTGCCCGGATGTGTCGATGTACAGTTCGGCGAGGCCCCTGCTTCCTGAACCTCCACTCCCGAGCGCGCCCGGTCCGTAGGCGCTCCACACCGCCATTGGCGCACTCAGCGATGTGACGGGCGTCCGGAAGCTAATCACCCGCGTCCAGCCGCCGGTCGACGGCGGCCCGAACGGGCCGGCCCACGGTGCGCTGATGTACATGGCCTGCGATGGCGAGTTGCTGCCAGGCGACGGGTTGCTGATCGTCGTCACAGGACCTGCAGCACCCACGAAGCCGGACCCGGTTACCGACGTGCCGGAGGTGATCGAGGCGCCAGCGCCGCCGTTCGGCGCGGCCCATGGGAAGCGGGCGCTTCTCTGGCCGGTCACGTCACCGAACTGGGTGGCGCCAGTGGGCTCGTCGAATGGGTAGAGCATGCTCGGACCCAACGCGACCAACTGCTGCTGAAACGACGGCTGAAGCGTGAAGTCGGCGAGTCCGGCGAGGAGATCCACGCAGGTAAGATTGGCGAGCCCGTAGGTGCCCTGCTGCTGCCAACTCTGCGGCCAGCGCTCGACATAGCCGGTCCAGATCGAACTGATCGCGCCGCCAGCCGTCCACGGGGTAGGAGCGGCAGCCTGCTCCGCTTGCCACGCGGTCACGTACACCATGGACGCCACGGACGGGACGCTGCTGATCTGTACCGCCGCCCGGCAGTTGACCGCCCCTGCTGGCGCAGTCACCGTGTACGACAAGAACGCCCAAGCCGTCCCGAGGATGGGCACCGTAACGGCGCTTCCGACACTGGCAGTGATGCGAGCCCCGGAGACCGGATACCAGCTAATGCGAGGCGCGACCTGCAGCGTTGCATCGCCGCCCGAGCCCTGAGCTACCCAGCAGGTGAACGTGTAGGGTTGGCCCGCCGTCACCGGGAACGCGGTCGGATCGCTGATGGTCCACCCGGTCAAATTCCCGGCAACATTCAGACCCATAACGCTGCCGGTGGCCGCGCTTGCGGGGATCGACCATGCGTGGGCCGTGGTGTGTCCGGTGGGTGCTGGCGGTAGACCTGTCGCTGGTATGAGGCTGCCAACCGTGGAGCCCAGACTTGAGGTGCTGGTGCCGGAGCTGACGTTCTGTGGCATCAAATTTCGGGTCGGCGGCCACACCGCCTGGAGCCGGCACGACCGCATCGGCACGACGTTCGGGTAGTACGGGCTGGCCGTGTTGGTGGGGTCGAGCGCTCCGTCGAGGTTCTGGAGCGAGAGCGTCAGCTGGCCGCTCTGGATCTGGTCGAGCTCGTACTGCCGACCCGATTGCTCCGCGCTCCAGGAGCCTCGGAGGCGCGACGACAGGTCCACGTAGGCGGGCTGGCCGTTCTGGCTGCCGCCGAGGTTGAACGCGACCTGGAATCGGATCTGTGGCCAGGACGGCATCAGCGAGCTGGCGCCGGCTGGGGTGTTGACGTGCTCGACGTACGCGACCTGCCCGGTGATCGCCGAGGCCTGCGCGCTGAACGAAGCGCTGACGGCGTGCGGCGACCAGGTGTAGGCGATCGCTGCGAGCTGGGTCCACGCGAAGCCGTCCGGCGACGTGCTGAACAGCCACTGGCCGGACGACTCGGCGAGCTGCCACCAGGCGTGCGCGGTCGGGTCGAACGCCGGCAGGGTGACCGTGGTGGCCACGCCGCCGTTGAGCACCACGGCCTGCCACGACGTGCCCGGCACGCAGACCAGCGCCGCGCTGTTCCCGGTGCTAGCCTGCACGGTCATGCTCGTTTGCACCGACTGGCCACCGGTGCCGGCCAGCGCCGGGGTGACCCGGGCGTACAGGGTCTGACCGGTCGCCTCGTACGGGCCCGACGCGGCCAGCGCCGAGCCCGCCGAGGCGGCGGCGACGGACACCCGTCCCGGCGCCGCCAGAGCGACCGTGCCCGTGTTGCCGTTCCACACGGCCGTGTTGAGTGCCGCCGCGGTGAGCGGGTCCACCAGCGAGCCGAGCAGGGGGTTCGGCACGGCCACCTCCTAAGCGAGCACGAGGCCCGTGGTCTGGTTGCGTTTGCCGTTCTGGAGCGCCTGCGTCTGAAGGATCTTGAACAGCTGTCGGCCGTCGACCTGGACGATGATCGGCGGCAGCTCGCCGGCAGCGGTCGCAGCCGCAGGGGATTGGCCGACTGCCAGGGCGCCGAGGCCGGCGCTACCCGCGACCGCGAGTGCACCGGCGTTCGCCACCGCTGGGCCGAACGCGGGCTGCATTGAGCCGATCTCCGTGGTCAAGCCGGTCAGTTGAGACCGCAGCGTTGGGATCTTGTTCTCGATGCCGTTGATCAGGCCGCCGATCAGCAGCTGACCGGCGGGCTGGAGGAGCACCGCGTCCTTCTCTGGCGGGCCCTTCCAACTGGTCAGCTCACTGGTCAAGTTGGTCAAGCTGTTCTTGACGCTGCTGATCGACGACTCGATACCGTGCACCAAACCGTGGATGATCTTGGATCCAGCGTCCACCAGCCAGCGCTCGGCGCCGTTGAACACAGAGGTGATCTCGCCTGGCAGATTCGAGAAGAACGAGCCCACTACCGACAAAGCCGCAACAATTCCGCGACCCGCCGGCTCGAACACGTTATGCCAGAGCCACAGCGCGGCCGTCTCGATAGCCTTGAATGCAACCTCTACTCCGACGCGGAACCAGGTGACGTGATTCCAGGCGTAGATAACGATCGCCACCAAAGCCATGATCGCGATAATCACAAGGCCGATCGGATTAGCATCGAGCGCGACATTCAGCAGCCATTCGGCCGCCGTCAGAACGCCTTCCGCCACAGCACTTGCCAACGTGGCTGCCTTTTCCGCAATCCACGCAATTGCAGCGCGAGTCGCAGCGAGCGCGCTCTGGCCGGCTGCCACGGCAGTCTCCAGCAGGGACGCCGCAGCTGCCTTGCCCACCGTCGCCACAGACTGCAGGCCAGACACCATGCCCGACCAGGCCGACGCCGCACCAGCACGGGCCGCCTGGGCCAGATTCGAGCCCATAGTCAGGGCCGACGACCCAACCGACTTCAGCGTCGTCAGTGCATTGCTGCCGCCGTCCTTCAGTCCTTGCCACATATACGCGGCCCGGAATCTCGCTGAATTGAACGACGAGATCAAACTATCCTTTCCGGCCGACGCCTTTGAGGTCACGAAATCCCAGGTTGACGACGCTCCGGAAGATACCGTCTGCCAAGCCGACATGCCTTTCGAGGCTGCCGTTGTCAGTCCGTCCTTGACGGTCCCGGCCGCCGTGGAGACAGTCTGGTAGCCGCTCTGGATTCCGGTCCAGATCTGCTTCGCCTGGCTGAATGGAAACGTCACGATGTCCTTGGCCAAGCTGGCGATCACGCCAACCGGCTTGAGCACGGACAGTGCTGCGAGGCGGATCGCAAGTGGTACCAGCGCGACTGTGATCAGGTCACGCACGATGGTCTTGTGCTGGTCCATGAACTTCGAGACCGCCACCACGGCCGGACCCACCACACCGGACAGGATGCTCGCGATGGTGCGGAGTGCCGTCAGGCCAGCACCGCCCAGGAGTTGGAGCGTCGGCCCTGCGGCCTGCGCCAGGTCGCGGAACGCCTTGGCCGCCTCGCGGCCGAATGTCGACAGGTCGTCAGCCACCGTCTTGAGCTCGGCACCGACCTCCTGCCAGCCGGTCAGCGGCTGCGCGCCCGTGGTTGCCCCGCCGTGCTGTGCGCCGCCGGCCGTGGTCGCTACCCTGCCGGGCGTCCGCTTCTGCGCCTGGCCGTCGAAGCCGGCCGCGATCCCGCTGATCGCTGACGCGAAGTCGTGTACGACCGGCGAGCCCTTGGACTCGATCAGCGTGATGAACTCGGACAGCTTCGGGATCATGAAGTCGCCGAGCCGGATCATCACCGAGTCGAAGCCGGCGCGCAGCTGCTTCAGCTGTTGGCCCAGCGTTTGCTGCACCTCGGCGAAGCCCTGCACCTTGCCGGACGAGTCCGCCGTCGCGGATCCGACGGCCTTGATCGTGTCCGCGGTGGCCTGGAAGTTGTTGCCCACCGTGGACAGCGCCGCGTTCGCACCCGGGGCGGTGCCCATCATGTCTTTCAGCGCGGCAGCAAACCCGGACGTGCCCTCCGGTCCGGCCTTCGTCGCCGCCTGCGCGATGTACTCCATCGCGTCCGTCAGACCGTTCGGCCCGGCCAACTTGGCCTTCAGGACGTCGCTGGAGACGCCGTACTGCTGGAAGGCGTCGTACATCTTGTTCGTCGGGTTCAGCAGCGACCGCAGCGCCTGGGCCAGGTTCTGCGAGGCGCGCTGGGCGGTGAACCCGTGGTTCGTCATGTTGGCCAGCGCCGCCATGACGTCCTGGAAGCTGATCCCCGCCGCCGAGGCGGCCGGCACGATGGACGCGAACGACGCGGAGAAGTCCTGCAAGTTGGTCTTGCCCCGGCTGACCGCGGCGATCATCTTGCTGGTGATGTCGGCTGCGTCGGACGCCTTCAGGTGGTAGTCCGTCAAGACATCCGTAAGCGCCTGGGCCACCGTGGTGGTGTCCGCGCCCTCGGCTGCGGCACCTTGCGCGGCGGCCTTCAGCACGGTCAGGCCATCGGCAGCGTGGTACCCCGCGGCTTCCACGTAGTACATGGCCTTGCTCAGGTCGTCGGCCTTGACGCCGACTTGGCCAGCCATGTCGAGCATGCCCTGACGCACCTGGGCGAGCGCGGATTGCTGCTCGCCAGCGGAAGTGACCAGGCGGGTGGTGCTGGACTGGAAGTCTGTGGCCATCTTGACGGCCTCGTAGCCGATCCCGGCCACACCCAGCGCCGCGAAGTCGCTGGCACCCTTGACCACGCCGGACATGCCGAGCCACTTGCCACCCAGCTCATCCGAGGCGGCTGCCGCTTCCCGCGAGGAGGTGGTCGAGCGCGCCTGAGCGACGGCCAGCCGGTCGATCGCGGCCGCCGCCTCGTCGGCAGCGACCGTCAGCCGCTCCAGACTCGCAGCGGCCTCGGTGTCCCCGAGCGCCCCGCCGGCACCGATCCGGCCGAGGCTCGCCGCGGCCTCATCCGCCGCGACGTTCAACGCCTCCAGCTGGGCGATGAACTCGTCGGCCCCCGCCGCAGACATCGCCAGGCTTTCGGTGAAGGGGGCGGTGATCGCCCGGAGCGTGACCCACAGGTCGGCAACCTCAGCCACTGGCCACCCCCCATCGGTCGGTCAGTCAGCGGCGGTTGAGGCGGTCCAATCGATCGCGGCGAACGCCTTGACGAAGTTGACCTCGGCCTGGACCCGCAGCAGGCGGCTGGCGGGTTCCAGGAACGGGTACTTCGCGCCGTTCTTCAGCCCGGTCTCCAGGTAGAGGCCGTACCGGGAAGATGGAGTGCGGGAGTTGTATGGCGGGAGCTGGTCGGGCTTGAGTCCGACCTTGGTCTCCCAGCCGGTCGGGTTGCGCTTCACGGCCTCGCGGATGATCGAGCGCCGTAGCGTGCCCGAGATGACCGCCGGACCCATCCCCGGCGAGGCTGGCGTCGGCGTCCCCCGCGGGTGTCGGCCGTTGCTGGCGTTGGTCTTGGCCTGTTTGACCATCGCGTCGGCAGCGCCGATCAGTCCGGCTCGGGCGGCCGTCACGCCCTGGCGCTGCACACGAAGGAGCGCCTCACGTAGCGCTGCGGCGCTGAACTCCGGCACTGGGCATCACCCCCTCGCCGCGCGCTCGTTCGCCGCCCGCTCCGCCTCACGGCGAGCGCAGATCAGATCCCAGGTGAAGCGGCGCACGTAGAACGGCGTGTCCTGCAACTCCTGCCAGGACCAGCCCATCTCGCGCATCACCTCGAAGTCGACAAGCTCCTCCGGGGGCGGGCCGGAAGCCCACGTGCCCTCGTAGATGCTCTCTGCAGCCCAGATCACATCCACGAGGTACGGGTCATCCGGCCCTAGGCTCCCGCGCTGCGGACCTTCGCGATCTCCTCGGAGATGCGGTTCTGGATCTCCATCGGCAGCTTCGCGACCAGTTCCGGCGTCGCCGGAAGCGGCAGCGGGGGCTGGTCGTCGTCCATCGAGGTGGCGTCGTAGACGTTCCAGGCGATCACCAGGCGGGCGATGACCGCCATGCCCGCCCGCAGGTTCGCGTCCGTGCCCGCGGCGTCGCCCGGCACCTCGTCCGGGATCAGGTCCTGGAGCGGGACGGTGCGGGGGTTGCGGATGATGACGTGCACGTTGTCGCCTTCCTCCGACAGGTCGGGGAAGGCGAGCATGATCTTGCGGTTGCCGTATCCGGCCATGGTGGTGCTCCTCGTGAGGGGTTGGGGAGTTGAGAGGGGCCCGGCGCGGCGGTGGCGCGTCCCCGCGCCCTCACGCTCGCGCGCAGCACTGCCGCGCCGGGAGATGGTGGGCCGCCTCAGTAGGCGGTGGTCTGCCAGTTCTGCAGCGTGGCCTGGACGGCTCCGCCGTCGGTGCTGTTCCAGATGCCGGCGATGCTGAAGTCCGCCTGCGCGTAGGCCTGCGACATGTCGCGCTTGCCCTTGTACCAGGCGGACTTGGAGCTGGTCAGGGACAGGAGCTGGCCGCCGCGGCTGAGCGGCTGCTGGAGGCTCGCGGTGAGCGGCAGCTGCGAGTTCGCCAGGAACAGGCCCAGGTCGGTGTTGTTCTCGAAGATGGCCTTCAGCGTGGCGTCGAACTCCAGGGCCCCGGCGAACACTTCGCGCGGGCCCTGCGTTCCGTCCGACGAAGCGATGGCCTCGACGGCGCGCTTAATCGTCGCGTCCAGGGACTTGCCGCGGGTCGAGCTGGCGCCCGCGTTGGTGAGGGTCCAGGACCAGCCGAGCAGCGGATCGTACGAGCTGTACGTCTCGCTGACGCTGGAAGCGGAGACGGACGGGAAGCTGGTCAGCTTGCTGGACAGGGAGACCGCGCCCTTCGGGTCGATCTTCATCTGCAGCTCGGAGAATCGGGCGTAACTGCAGCTCAGGTACTGGATGGTGTCGTAGTACGTGAGCGAGTAGGTAGGCAGAGGAGTGCTCGGCGACTGCTTGAACGTGTGGGTGGTCGGAGTGAGCACCGGATCCGAAGAGGAGTGCGCGTTGGTCAGGCCCACGCGGTTCGCGCCGATCTTGCCCAGCACCGTAGTCACGTTGGAGGTGTACGGGCCTGCGCCGGTCGCCGCGCCGTCCGTCCACGCGTACTCGATCGCAGCACCCGTTCCGACCTTGACGACCGTGCCGGCCGCGAGCGACACAGGGGTCTGGATCGCGGTGGCCCCGACCGTGGTTGCGGCGCTCAGGGTGGTTGAGACCCCGGCCGTGACGGTGTCCGGGCCGATCGTGCCGCACAGGAAGTGCCCGGTCAGGTCCGGGTAGGCGGGGCAGTCGATCGTCCACTCCGCGTGCGACGGGCCGCCGTACGAACCGTGGAGGACCGTGTCGTCCCCCCGGATCGACTCGTCCTTGATCTGCTCGATCATGTCCTCGAAGCCGGAGGACCCGGTGTACGGGATGCCGACTGTCGGGGCGACGTACGTGCCCGGCGTGGTCTCTTTGGCCAGGCCGAGCGTGCCGAGGCGGGCGAGCTGTGTCATCGTCTACTCCTCGCTGGCCGTGCGGGCCCGGGCGGTGGTCTTGGCTGGGGCGGTCGGCGTGGTGTCGGCGGCGGCCGGAGCGGGTGACGGGGCGTCTGGGACGGGCTCGAACCCGGCGATCGGCACCGGCCAGAGCACGGTTTCGCCGGGCAGCACAGTCGCCGGGATGGCCGGGACGTCGACCGGGCTGTCCCCGGGGTTGCGCTGCGGGTATGGGGCCGTGTCGGACACGGGGGCCTCCGGAAAGCACGAAGGCCCCCGAGGCGTCGGGGGCCAGGAAGTTAGGGGCTAGTTGGTGATCTCGGTATCGTCGGCGTAGTAGACGACCTCGGCGTGGAACTCGCCCATCGGAAGGGTCTGTTCGGGGTCTTCGTAGGTAACGGTGACGTTGTCGGGGTTCTCGGCAACGCTGAGAAACCGGCCGCCGTGCGACTTGTCGCCCAGCTGCCCGTCGATGCGCTGGAGTAGCTTGTCGATCGCGGCGTCCAGGGCCCGCTGGTCGGTCTCGGCGCTGCCGGCGCCGGACGTGAGCGGCCAGACGACCTTCAGGTGGAACTCGTAGGTCGGCATTCGCCGGGCGTTGGCTGTTCGCCGCAGGTGGGTGTGCGAGCGCAGGACGAAGATGTTCGTGCTCTTCCTGCCGGGCGTGCGGGCTCGGTACGCCTGGATGTTCTGCCACGGGCCGCCCGCGCTGGCCGGCAGGAGCGGCAGGCCGTCGTTCACCGAGGTGTTCAGCCATGCGACCTCGCGGTCCACGGCGTCGGCAGTGCTCATCGGCGGGGCCTCCTGCGATGGCTGGTGTGGCGGCGGGTCACGTGCCGGCGGGCGTGCCGCCTGGCGGTACGGCGATGGGCACGGTGCGAGGCGTGGCGGTGGCCGCCGTGGTGGTGCCGGTGCTTGCCCCGCATGCGGGCCGCGAGCTTGGCGCGCGCCGCAGCCGACATGTGCCGCTTCGCGCCGGGCTTGCGCCGGTGGTGCTTGCCCTTCATCCGCGCCGACAACTTCGCCCTGGCCGCAGCAGACATCGGATGGTGCTTGGGGTGACGGCCCTTCATCCGCGCGGCGAGCTTTGCCCTCGCAGCGGCCGACATCTTGTGATGGCGGCCCTTCATGCGGGCGGACAACTTCGCCCGCGCGGCCGCGCTGAGCTTGTGGCCCGCGTGGTGCCGCCCCTTCATGCGGGCCGACAACTTGGCGCGGGCCGCCGCAGACATCCGGTGCCCGGGATGATGCCTGCCGCGCAGCTTCGCCGAGATCTTGGCCCGGGCGGCGGCCGACATCGGGTGCCCGCGGTGCGGATGAGGACGGCCCCGGAGCCGAGCGGAGATCTTCGCCTTGGTCGCCGCCGACATCTTCCGGCGAACCCCGTGATGCGCCCACGCCACCGGTCAGCGCCTGCTGTACGGGGCGAGCATCTCCAACGCGTCCGCCCGCAACGCGTCCGGATCGTGCCCGCTGCGCCCGTCCACCGGGTCCAACTGCTTGACCGCCATGCTGGCGGCCATGAACTGGCAGGCCTGCACCAGATCCGCTGGAACGGTCGCGTACCCGCCGGAGTAGGTTACCACGATCGTGGTGCCCGGCGGGACGAACGTGCCCAGCTGGAACCGGACATGGCCGGTGTCGGTCTCGTACTGGACCGTGGAGACGTTGACGGACTGCGTGCCCGAGTAGGACCGCAGCAGCGCGATGTTGGAGATGCTGCCCGTCCACAGCTCCGGGTACCGAGCCGGGAACTCCCGCACCCAGAAATGCCTGACGAGCAGAGTCGAGCCGAGGGACTGTGCCCGGCTGAAGCCGAGCTGGCTGGTGGGGTCGAGCGGGACGTAGGAGTCGAGCGCGTCCTCGATGTCCATGGCGTCCGCGCGCTGCGTCTCGACCAGCGCGGCGAACGGGACCAGCCGCCGGTCGCAGGCAGACTCGCACGCGCGGGTGGCCTGCAGCATCAGGTCGGACTGGGCCTGCGCAGAGTAGCCGGAGACCAGGTTGGCGAACGGGCCTTCGGTGAACTGGGCGACGGTCGCGAGCGGTACGGGGGTGTCGAGGGTCACCGCAGCGTCCCCCCTTTCGCTGGTGCTTGGTCAGGGGTTGGCTGCGGCGCGGAGTTACTCGGTGGCGGTGCTGTCCTTGCGGGTGCGGCGGCGGGACGGCGTGTCGCTGACCTCGGTCTGGTCGGTGCTCTCGGCAGAGCCCGGGGCTTCGGTGATCTCGGTGGGATCGCTGTCCTCCGAGCCGGCCGGACCGGCCTGGCTGGGCGTCTCGCCGATCTCGGCCGGGGCCGCGACTTCGACGAATCCGGCGCCCGGGATGTCGAGCAGCTCGGCGCCCAGGTCGTCATCGACCTCGATGACGTCGTCCAACGTCCGCCACTCCAGGCCGCCGGGCGCGGCGCCAGGCACGCCGCTGGTCTTACGGATCCACATGGGCGTCCCTCTCGTGATCTTCTCGGATGCCTACCAGCAGTGCGGGCCCGGCCGTTGAACCGGCCAGGCCCCGCACTGCTCGAACTGCTACAGCGACGCGACCAGCCGGCTCAGCCGTCCGACGTACTTCGGGCCGCGCAGGGCCAGCGTGGTGTCCGTCAGCACCGCGAACGGCAGAGTGTCCGGCGCGGTGACGGTCGGCGCGAGCGGCAGGATCTGCATGTCGCGGGTGTACGGACGGACCATGAAATTTTCGTCGCGCGGGACGAGGTAGATGTCCTCGGCGACGCCGTTGCGAGGCTTCGCGCCCGTGTTGGTGCCCTGGTAGGCGGCCGGGCCGGTGTTCCCGGAGGAGTTGGTGAGCAGGTTGGCGCCGGTGTCGATGATCGAGGTGACCGGGGCGCCGGTGGTGTCGAAGGCGTCGACGGTGCCGATCAGGGTCTCCTGGCCGGTCGCGGTGCCGCGGTAGACCTTGTAGAGGATCGGGCTGACGCCGTCCGGCAGGTTGGTCGGGGTGCTGAACGACAGGGTGACGGTGGAGGTCGAGCCGGTGGTGGTCTGGGAGACCTCGGTGGACGCCTGGATCTCGCCGAACCGGGCCGCGACGGCGGACACCTGGTAGTAGTAGGTGCCAACCGCGAGGGACCCGCCGGTGGTGGCGGTCGCGGTGGCGACGGTGCCCATCTGGTTCGACCGCGGCGACAGGAAGCTGGACTTGAGGATCGGCACGTCGCGGTAGGTCGGCACGTTGAGGCCAGCGCCGAGCGCGGTGGTCGGCGCGGCGAACCGCTGCTGCGCGATGAACGCCTGGCTGACGGCGGACGCCATGCGCGGGCTCATGACGAACATGAACTGCGAGCCGACCGGCATCGCAGCGTTGGTCTCGACCAGGTCGATCAGCTGGTCGAGGTAGTGCAGCGCGAAGTTGCCGCCGGCATTGTCGAGCGCGTTGACGTAGTTGTTGGGCCCGGAGCCGGCCGCCCAGTTGGACACCAGGTAGTCCAGGCCGGAGCAGATGGGGTACTGGCCGTTGGCGGTCGCGCCGTCGTTGCCCCAGACGAACGCGTTCTCCAGGGTCCACAGCATCGAGGTGACGGTGCCGTCAAGTTCGAGCTGGCGCAGGTCACCGACGATGTCGCGGGTGACGGTCTGCGCCCACCCGGTGACGCTGCCAACAGCTTGGAACAGACGGATGTTGAAGACCGCCTGCTCGTAGGTGGAGTTGCCGATCGGGCGGGCGCCGCCATCGACCACGCCGCCGGAGTCCGGCCGGGCGGTGCGGCGGTTGAAGAAGTACTGGGTGCTGTTCCACTGCCGCGACGGGATCGCAGCGAGCAGCGGCGCGTACCGGCGCTGGTACTCCAGCAGCAGCGGCGAGATTGCCTTGGGGATAAGGGGACTGACGGCACCTGCCGTCGTGATGGCCTCTTCGAGCTCAGTGGGCACGGAGGCTCCTCCTGTCATGCGAAAGCCCCGCCGGCGTGGGCCGACGGGGCTGGTGGGGGATTCGAAAGCCCCGCTCAGCAGGGGGCTGGCGGGGCGGTGGAGGGATGCCTGCCTACTGGGCGGGCTGCGGGGTGCGGCCGAAGGCGCCGAGGAGGAGCTCCGCGCGGTTGGCGTACAGGTCGTCCGGGCTGGGCTGCTCGCCGGTCTGGTCGTTCTCGCCGACGCGGAAGCCCTGGCGGGGCGGCAGGCCGTGCTCGCGCAGCAGCTCGGCGCGCAGCTCGTCGCGCAGCTTGGTGCGCTCCTCGGCGAGCGTCTTGGCCAGGTCGGCGCGCAGGGACTCCCTGAGCCCGGCCTTGGCGGCCTTCCGCTCGGCCTTCGCCGTGGTGACGCTCTCGGTGGTCACGACGGCCTTGGCCGGCTTCGGGGCACTCTCCGTGGCCGCCGGGGCGGTCGGCGCGAGGGCCTCCTTCAGCGCGCTGGCGAACACGGTGCCGAGCGCGGCCAGGTCAGCGTCGGTGAGGGACCGGGCCGGGGCCGCGGTCTCCTGGGTGGGCTCGCTCATCGCGGGCTTCTCCTTGATGGTGGGTGCGGCCCCTGCCCGGGCGGGCGGGGTGGTCTGATGGGAACGGGCCTCGGCGACCGGCGCCAGACCGCCCGTCCCCTCGGCAACCGGCTCGGCGACCGGGGCGCTCTCGCCCGGCACGGCGGCGGCCTGGTCGCCGTCGGTGTCCGCGTTCGGCGCACCGGCCACGTCGATGTCGCCGTCCATGTCCGGGTCGATCGCCTGGAGGGCGTCCACGGCGGCCTGCATCGCGGCCGCGGCGATGACGCGCAGCTCGGCAGGGTCCAGGCCGCACGACCGCAGGGTCAGCGACGTCGGGCCGTTGTAGGCGTCGATGCAGAAGCCGGCCGCGCCGCCGGGCCCGTCGGGGTAGTACTCGCGGACGTCGCTGTAGCGGGTGGTGGTCTCGGCCATGGAGCCGTCGTCCTTCCAGGTTGCGGGGATGAGGGCGGCCAGGCCGAGCGCCTTGGCCCGTTTGATGATGTGTCGGCGGATCGCGTCGTGGCCGCCGCTGCCCCGGCCGACAGCGCGGATCGCCCTCCGCAGCTCGGACTTCTTGCGGATCGGGTAGCTGCCGTCCGGCATCGCGACGCCCTGGGCGGCCAGCTGGCGGCGCTGCTTCGCCGACAGGCCGGCTTCCGTGACCGCGGTCTCAGCGACGGCTTCGACCAGGACCTCAGCGGACTCGCTGATCGGCGTGCGGCTGGCCATGCTCTCCGCCGTGCCCGCCGGGCGGCTCCAGGCCGCGTTGCTGATCGTCGCGCCGAGCACGCCCGGGGTGCCGGTGAAGTCGACGGCGTCGATCTCCAGCCCGTCAGCGGTGGTGACCTGCTGCCCCTCGTACTCCACCCGCCGGACAGGACCGGTCCAGTAGCCGTGGATCGACACAGACTTGAGCGCCGGGGGCTGGCCCTTGCTCGGGACGACCAAGGCAGCGATGTCCCGGCCGTGGCTGGTGTCGTACAACTGGGCCTTGTAGGTGGCCGAGCCGTCCTCTTCCACCGTCACGCCGGTGAGGCGCCCGACGATGCGGGCGGAGTCGTCTCCCGCGTCGTGGTGGGTGCGCATGACGATCGGCAGCCCATCAGGGTCGGCGATGCGCTGCTGCATGCCCTTGGCGGCAGCGGCGATCAGCTCCGCGGTGTACAGGCGGCCGTTGCGGCTCACGCCGGGGGTGAGCATCGTTCCGGTGATCGTGGCGATCGCGCCGGCCATCACCGCCCACCTCCTCTGGTCTGCCGAACGGGCGGAATGACGGCGGGTCTGGGCTTGCGTGCGGCGCGGGCGGTGGTCAGCAGCCGCAGGATCGCGGCACGCACCTCGGAGTCGCTGTCGATCATCTCGACCAGGTCCGCGCGGAACTCGGCCCGTTCGACGTCCTGGCGCGTGACTGCGGCGCGACGCTGGGGGCGCTCGTACATATCAGCCCACCTGCCGGGCGACGAGGACCGCGTTGTAGACGGCGGAGGCGCTGCCGCCCGCGATCGCGTTCAGCGACACGGTGTCGCCAGCGGCGCAGTTCAGGACCACGGTCAGCCGCGGCGGCAGAGTGTTCACCACGGCAGGCACCGGAAGCGGTGTCAGCCGCACTGTGGCGCCCTGCTTCAGCTGCAGGTTGTTGGCGTCCCCGGCTGCGACGGTGCCCGACAGCCAGTAGGAGCAGACGACCTCCCACAGGCCGGCCGCCGGGACCGTCACCGAGGCGACAGCCGCGCCGGCGCCCGGCGCGGTCGGTGTGCCCGAGGCCTGCACGGTGGCCGCGCTGTCACGGAACAAGCGGCCGCCCGGGCCGCCGAGGATGTTGCCGTTCGCATCGACCGGCGTGACCTGCGCGTACGCGGACATGGGGAACCTCCGGTCAGGTGGCGGGTGCCAGGCAGCAGCGGCACCGGGGATGGGCCGGCAGAGACGGCGCGGCGAGAGGGCTGTACGGGCTGCCGTCCTCGTTGGCGATGCACTGGGCGCACACGCGGCCGTCGCCTGCGGTGACCCATGCGAGCGCCTGCGCAACGGCGTTGAGGTAGGCCGCGCGCATACCGGCCCCGTAGGCGGCAGACACTGCGGTGTCGGCGGCCAGGAGGAGGTCGTCGCCACCGGCGATGGCGGCGGCAGCGGCTCGCGCCGGACCGTCCGGGGCGGTGGTGATGGCGCGGCCGGCACGCTGCGCGGCTGCCCGGAGTGCGGCTGCCAGCACCGAAGCGGCGGTCGCTGCGGCGACTTGATCCGGCATCATCGGCGTGCCGACGGTCAGTCCGGTTGCTGGCTGGTCGTCGTAGTCGCCCTCGTCGTCTTCATCGCGGCTTGCGACCGCGTGGCCGGCGGCCCATCCGGCGCGGTAGGCCTGCTGGGCAGCCAGGGTGAGCGCGGCCCGCACGGCCGGCCAGTCGGCGGCCGTCAGGGCGGCCAGGACGGCGGAGGCCGCCGCGTCGCGCCGGTGCCGGCCGGCGGGGTCCGCCGCCTCGCCGAGCTGCCGGCGCCACGCGGCGATCGCCGGGCCCAACTCCACGGTGGTGACGTCCTTGCGCCAGGCGGCCAGCACCGTGGCGTCAGCCGCGGCGTGGAGGGCCTGCCGGCGGGCGTAGACGGGCCGCCAGATCCCGCGCGGCGCATCAAGCTGCACGGTGGCGCTCTCCGCCGAAGACATGCGCGTGGCGGTCTCGGCTGGCAGAAACGGGAACGTGACCCGGTCGGTGCCGTACACCGCGACGCCCGCGCCGAACACCACCGGCTCGGCCGCAAGCCGCTCGACCGGCGAGTCCGCCTCCGGGTCGATGTAGGTCAGGGTGAGGTGCGGGGTGAAGCCGTGCTCGCGGGACACGGTGACCTCGCGATCGGCGAGTTGGGTGAGGCAGTCGCGGCGCAGGTCTTCCAGGTCAGCCGAATCGACCAGGGCGACGATCACGTCCTGGGCGCCGCCGGTGAACCGGGCGTGGCCGGACAGGGTGGCGCTGATCGGCGGCCGGGCGGCGAGCGCCTGCGCCACCGCGAGGACGGTGTCCCGCTCGACTTCGGCGGTGGTGCCGAGGTAGGCGACGGTGACGTGCATCTCCTCGGCTGGCAGGCCGTCAGGAACGGTGAGCCGGTCGGCGAGCGGCCGAGGCGGGTAGAGGGCGATCATGCAGCCGTCGCTGTAGTCCGGGCTGGCCATTTCCCCACCCCCACTCAGCCGATCTCCTTGGGCACCAGCGGCTTGACGTCGTCCGCGCGCGTCGGGTGTCCGGAATCCACGACCATCACCCCCGGTCGTCAAACATCGACCGGGGCGAGGAACTCGTCCGGACGAGGCAGGCCCATGCGGGCCATGTACAGCTCGACCTCGGCCGAGCACGCGAAGTGGACCGGCCGGCCGCCGCGGTGCGAGTACCAGCGGCACTCGAACCCACCGAGCCCGTCCGGATCGGCGACCTCGGTGGTGCCGCGGCCCGCCGGCGGGGGCGGCTGGTGGCGGCGCTCGCAGTCCCGGGCCAGGGATGGCACAGGCCGAGGCCGGCCGCACACCGCGCACCGGAACCGATCGGCGTCAGCCGATCCGGGCGAGCGCCTCATCGAGGCACTGCTGGTAGAGCGCATCCCACGCCTCCTGCTGGTCGTTGCTGGTGCCGTGGTGCTGAGAGGAGTGCAGCTCGTCCCACGGGCCGTGGTTCTGCGCGACGGTGCCGATCCAGGCACGGATCGGCTTGCCAGCCTGCCGGTAGGCGAGGGACCGGTGGTGACCGTCCACGATGATCAGCTTCTGGCTGCTGGGGGTCCGGAGCAGCACGACCGGCTTGGTGCGGCCCTTCCGCCGGATCTGCTTAAGGAAGTGCTTGACGCGCTTGGGCTCGTGGCTGGCCGCCCACTGCTCCTCATGGTCGAACGACACCTGGTCCAACGGGACGTCGGTCGGCCCGGACCAGGATGCGCCGAGCACCCAGCCGAGGGTGCTCGCCGGGTAGTTGGCCAGCAGCTGGTCGTAGACCCGCTCGGCCGCCGTCGGGCCAGCTGTCTCGCTGGCGCTCTCGCGGGGCCCCGTGCCCTGCTTGGCGTCGTTTGCCAGGCCAGGGCCGTCCTCAGGATCGGACGGGCCGTCGCCGGAGGCCGGCGGCGCCAGGTCGGTCGGATCGCTCGGCGCCGGCACCGAGTTGCCGCCGAGGTTCTTGATGATGAACGACTTCGCGAGGTCGCCCATGTTCGCCCAGTCCGCGATGAACGTGCGCTCCATGAAGATCGCGTCGTCGCCACCCTCAACGGGCGGCTCGCCGATCTCCGCCCGCCAACGGTTCAGCGTGTAGGCGCCGTTCCGCAGCCGGGTCTCGCGGATCTCCTCGACCACCTTGCTGTCGCGGTAGTCGATCTCCCCGAACTCCAGGTGCCAGTCGGTGATTCCGAACCCGACCTGCAGCAGGTGGTAGTTCAACTTCTCCAGCAGCAGGTTCGCAATCGGGATCACCGTGTTGACGCGGAACGTCTTGTCCTGCTGCTCGCCAGTGCCGCCACCGAGGTTGCCTGACTCGATGATCCCGAGCTTCGCCGGCGGCGTCCCGAAGCAGGAGATGATCTCATCGCGCAACTGGCGTGTGGCGTCCAGGTAGTCCGTGACCTTGCGGCCGTCCAGCACACCGACAGCGCCGCCGCCGGTGGTGACGACCGGCTCACCGACCGCCTTCGGCCCCAGGTTGTAGACGCGGTACTGCTCGCGCCACCGCTGCACGTCCGTGTCCTGGAAGTGGGCCAGGTCCACGTGCAGGCGCGGCGGGTCGCCACGGCGCCCGCACTCCTTGAGCGTCGCCTCCCAGAACAGCCAGGCGACGACGGGCAACAACGCCTTCTGGGCAGGGCTGACGCCGTACAGGCCGCCCCGGGGCGCGTCCAGACTGATGTGGATGACGTCGCGCGGCTTGAACGTCGCAGTGCGCACGCCGTCCACGTCCTGCCGGTACCCAGTCACCTCACCGTGCTGGTCGGACAACACGGTCATCGTGGTCGCGTCCAGCGTGTAGAGAGCGACCGGCTCACCCAGCAGCCAGACGATCTCCAAGTACGCATCCCCGAACAGCAGCAAGTCCGTTGCTACGTTCCGGAGCAACTGCACCATGTCCTCGTGCGGGTTCACGAACCGCAGCAGCCGACGCAGGCGGGCGACCGGCGGCGGATCCTCCGGCGCCTGACCGTCGGGTCCAGCGTCGGGCACGAGCTGGATCCCGCCGGCCGTGACCGTGCGGGCGATCAGATCGATCGGGCTGCTGACCCAGATGCAGGACATGTAGGCCTGGTGCAGTTGGCTGAGCACTTGCTGCCGCTCAGAGGTGGCCGCGACCTGCGCCGAGCTGGTGACCGCGTTGAGCGGGATTCCGTACTCGTATCCGACGCGGCGCACCTGAGCCGCCGTCGGAGCGTCCGGCGAGGCAGCCTCGACCACTGCGGGATCCGGGACGGCCGGGGCGCGGCGGAAGGCCTCGCGGAGCCAGCTCACAGCGCCCACGGGTCACCTCCCTGGAGGATCGGGAACCCGCCGACGTTCGGCACGGTCGGCCGCAGGTTGTCGTGACGGCCGGTGGCTGTCGGGTCGAGAGCCGGTGTGGGCGCCGGGGGCTCACCAAAGTGGAACCGCGCGCCGCTGCCGAGGTTGATCAGGGCGTAGCGCAGAGCGTCCGCGGCGTGGTCGCTCGCAGTCGAGTCGACGTCCTCCGGGTCGCCGGAGGTGGCGAACGGGAGCGCGGGAATCTCGCGGATCAGGTTCTCGCAGGTCCGGAAGACGTGCAGGCGCGGGCAGACCTCGAGGCCCTGTGCTCGGTGGTGCGGGCAGGCCGGGCCGTCGGCGAGGTAGGAGCGCAGGCGCTGCCAGCCCGCGACCCGGCCGCCCTTGCCGGCCTCGGTGAGGTGCACTCCGTTGCGGGCGTAGACCGCAGCGATCGGCTGCGCATCCCCGCGGGTCGCCCACATGGCGTCGTCGGCCCAGCGGGGGCCGACGGTCTCGCCGGCCTCGGCCGCCAGGATCTGGCGCGCCTGGTCGGCCTCGCCTACCCGGGTCTTGTACAGCTCCCGGTAGACCCAGACCCGGCCGTCCTCGTCCTCGGCGAGCCACAGCGCGCACCACGGGGCGGCGAAGCCCCAGTCCAGGCCCATCACCCGGCGCCACTCGGCAGGCAGGGTGATCGGATCGAGGGTGTGCCGGTCGTGGTTCCACTCGCCGAAGGCTTGGCCCATGAAGCTGTCCCAGTCGCCGTCCAGGAAGGCCTTGCGCAGCTGCTCGGGCAAGTTGCGCAGATCGTCGGCGTACTCGGCGTTGACGTGCGGGTTGTCCGCGAGCTTCGACGGGATGAACCGCACCTCGCGGCCGCGGCGGTCAGTGATCACCTTTGTGCCGTAGGCCGTGGAGTCGATGTACCGGGCCTTGACCGTTCCATGCCCGGGCCCACCCGGGTTGGTGCCGGACCGGATCCCGAGAACGGGCAGGTCCGAACGACCAGAACGGAGACGGCTCTCCAGGAACGCGCACACCTCGGGCGCGGTCAGGGTCCGCTCGTCGAACAGGATCAGCTGGTACTGGCCGCCCTGCCGCCGCGTTGCATCCTTGAGGGACTCGGCGTACCGGAACATCAGCAGGCTGCCGTTCGGGAACCGCAGCTCGTACTCGCTGGCGTTCCACACCGCGCCAAGTGCCTGCGCGTAGCCGGCCTGCGCCAGCTCGGCGAGCAGGCTTTCCTTCAACTCCGGGTAGGTGCGCCGGAACGCACCGACCCGTAGCCCGGGGTGACGGACGCAGGCCCGGATGCCCTCCATGAGGAGCGCGCGGGTCTTGCCTCCGCCGGCCGCGCCACCGTAGAGGACGTCGAACTCGGTGGCGGCGTGGAACTCGCGCTGCCTCTCGGTCGGCTGGTAGCCGAGCAGTCCGAACACGTCCACGCCGCGGAGCCGTTCGGCTTCGATCCGGTCGCGTTCGGCCAGTAGCTCACGGAGCTGCTTCAGCCGGGCCAGCTTCGCGACGTCCAGCAAGCTGAGTGGTGAGGTCGGCGATGGCTGCGTCGATGGCATCGATTGTCAGCACCTCCACCCGCTGCGGTGCCTTCAGGCCGAGGAGGTCGGCCTGCTGGTTGAGGATGCGGAGGGTGCTGTCGACTGCCCTGGTGTCGCCGTCCTCGACCTTCGGCCACAGGGCGGCGATCATCGCCTCCAGGCGGTCCAGGGTGAGCTGGCGGTACTCCTCCAGCGGGATGGCCAACTCGGCGACCGCCTGCTGAAGTCCGCGGCGGACGTCGTGGTAGGCCGAGGCCCGGGAGTCGAAGCCCAACGCGTCGGCGATCTGCTGCCAGGTGTGGCCGGCGATCCGCATCTCGACAGCGGTGCGGCGCCGTTCGACGATCGGGGTCTGGTGGGCGACGTCGCGGTTGGCGGGTCGACGGCCCATCGCGCCCTCCGATCGGTCAGTCGAGTGCGGCCCGGACGAAGCAGTCCTTGGCCTCCAGGAGCTTCCGGAGGCCGGCGGTCAGCTCAGGCCCGTCCGGAAGCCGGTGGATCAGCTCCTCGGCCAGGTCGTGGCAGGGCTTGCTGACGGCCTGGAGGTGCTCGGGCAGGTGGGCGTGCGCGAAGTGCTTGGCGATGGCCTGGGTGCTGGGGTGGCGGTCGGTGGTGTTCACGCGGTGGCCGCCGGGGGCTGTGCGGCCTGCTCGGCAGCGGTGGTGGCGTCAGCCGCGACCTCGGCGGCCAGGTGCTCGGCGTCCTGGGTCGCCTCAGTGACGACGGGGGCGACCGCATGCTCGGCGTCGGCCGCGACGTGACGGGCGTCAGCGACGGCGTCACCGGTGATGGTGGACGCGTCGGTGTGGAGCCGGGCGTGGAGGGCGCGCAGCTCGGCGGCGGCCGGGTGGGCGGCAGCCTCGAACTTGGCGGCGACGTCGTGCAGGAGGTCGTGCAGCTTCTCGATGATCTTCGACATGAGGGCTCCCAGGGTCAGCGGGTGGGGCGGGTGAAATCGAGGGCGGTGAGTCGGAGGTAGATCGGGGTCGTGCTCAGCTCTTCGGCCGTGCAGCCGATCGCGCCCATCAGCGCGAGGTCGATCGCGTCGGTTCCGCGCCCGGGCGTCTGGGTGGCGCTGTCCGTCGTGGGCTCGTCCTCGGGCGGGGCCTGAAGGGTGTAGCTGAGCCACGCGCAGGGGGCGTAGCAGGCGTGCGGCTGCTGGCCCTTCGGCTGCTCGTTCGCCAGCAGCAGGTAGCCGCTGGGATCGACCATGGCGACGTCGCAGTCCACCGTTTCGATGTCGGTGCCGGTGCGGACGTGGGCGATGAAGCGGGGCATGAGGGCGCTCCGGGATCAGGTGGTGCGGGCGCGGGTGCTGGGCATGAGGGTGCTCCAGGGGTGTAGGTGGGGAGTCCTGCCGGCGGGCCGCGCCCGGGCATGAGTCGGCCCCGCACACCAGGGGTGGCGGGGCCGTGGTTGGTGGTTTGGTTGGCTCGGCAGGATTCGAACCTGCGACTCACGCCTTATCAGGGCGCTGCTCTACCAGCTGAGCTACGAGCCACTGGCGGCCTGGCGTTGCGCGCGCCGACCAGGCCGTCACGGTCCTCGCGGACACCGCATCTCGGACCAGTCCGTTTCCGGGTGGCTGACGAGACCGCTCCCCGCCGAGGATTCGAACCTCGATTTCCGGGTCCAGAGCCCGGCGTGCTGCCAGTTGCACCAACGGGGATCGAGCACGGTCGGCAGGAGTCGAACCTGCGGCGCGCCGGGTTGGAGCCGGCTGCTCTGGCCTCTGAGCTACGACCGCTTGGCGGAAGGTGCGGGAGTCGAACCCACCACGGAGTTACCCGTCACGCTTTTCGAGAGCGCTCGGCACGCCACATGCCGGACCTTCCACGCGGAGGATGCAGGGATCGAACCTGCGCGGGTGACCCCGACGACGGCTTAGCAAGCCGCTGCCTTACCGCTCGGCCAATCCTCCGTGGCGCTGACAGGAGTCGAACCTGCAACCTGCGGCCCCTCAGACCGCCGCCTCTCCCAGTTGGGCCACAGCGCCATCGTGCGTAGCGTCGGTGCGATTCGAACGCACACTGTCTCGGTCCTGAACCGAGTCCCTCTACCGTTGGGGTACGACGCCATGAACAGCAGTGCGTTGCCGAGGAATCGAACCTCGCTATCCCGTAGGAGCAGGGGTTACAGCCCCGCTTGCGTCCCAGCGCTCAACGCGTGCTTGTAGTACGAGAGTAGGCAGCTGGGTGGGAGTGGGCGACCGAATATCGCGGCGGCTGGATGTGGGGCGGCCCCGCGCACTGTTGGTTGGTGGCGGGGCCGAAGTCGTCGGGCTGTCAGCGGGTTTTCGGGCACGCTGAACACCCGCGACGAGTATGCGGGTCAGATCACGATTTGGTCAAGCCCTGGTCTGGCGCCCGCCCGGCCCTAGGCTTCCGGCATGTCACCCACCCCCATACCTCTCGCTGACGACCCCAAGTGGACTGACGTCGTCTCAGCGATCGGGACGCTTGCCGCTGCCGTCTTCGCCTTGCTGGCCATCGGCGCCACGATGTGGCTCGCGCACCGAGATCGAAGCGCTGCCGAACGGCTGCGTGCCGAGGACCAGGTGCAGGCCAACCGTGACCGGGAAGCAGCGGACCAGCGGCTCAGGGAAGAGCGGGAAGCCGCTGATCAGCGGCTCAGGGAGGAGCGCGCGGATGCGGAGCTGAGGAGCCGGCGCGAGCGGCAGATGGTCAACGCCGGGTTGCTCCTACAGCGAATCTCGGACCTGCAGCCGCACTTCGACCTGATACCGCAACGATTCGTCAACGGGGATGAAGAGATGAAGGTAGCGGTCCGCTCCCTGCAGCGCGGCGCGCAGACGGAGGCTCTCGCCTTGGAGAACCGTGACGCCACCGACCTGTACCAGACGCTGACGAACTTGGTGTTGAGCGCGGGGCCGGGGCCTGGCTCGGTAAGGCCGGTGAGTTCAAACGCGGCCTGGCTCACACGGACCACCGGGGACCTGAGCCGCTACGCGCGATATGTGCGCCTGCGGCTGAGTGAGCTGATTGAGACAGGCTTCCTGGTGGACGGTGCTGTCAGCGGCACGCCCGGCACCCCAGGCAACGTGCACAAGGATGTTCCCGTACTCGGCAGGCAAGGGGATGAGATGTGGACGCCGATGCTCCTGCCACGGGGCTGGGACGCGGACACGGCAACTGACCCGTCCGACCCCCAGTTCCATCCTGCACGCTGAGGGCCTGCTGTCACCCCTCGGAGCCGACTGAACCGCCGTCGCCCCATTCGCCGAGGACGATGTCCTCGTGCTGGCCGTCGTGCTCAGCGGGCAGGTTGCAGATCGCGAGGCAGAGGTCGCCATCGAGCAGGATGGTGGCCGTGGCCGGGCAGTCGGTCATGCCGGGCATCCTGTCGCGCCCGGTCGGCCGAAGTCTGGGCGCCGCGCCGTACGATGGTGGTGCCGGCCCTTCTGGTTGGGTTGACCGGCGGGGTTTCGCGACGGCCGTATGGCCGAGAGCTTCGGCTCGGCCCCGCCGGTCTCTTGCTGTCCCGGGCGGGTGGCCCCGGCTGGCTGCCGGGGCCACCTGTTTCCTTAGGAGTTGTCGTCCAGCCACTCCTGGAGCTGCTCGATGGCGTCCTCCAGGTGGTGGAAGGCGAGGAGCCCGGCGAGGCATCGGGCGTCGCTGTGGCGGGTGATCCCCATGGCGATCATGTCGACCACGGTGATCCAGGAGAGTGCGGCGACTCCGAGGGCGGCCCGCTGCATGTCCGGCATCGGCTGGTCCTCGGTGAGGTCCACGAGCCGAACGACGGCCGCCATCTTGTCGGCGATGCGCTGCTCAGTGTCGGGCAGCTGCACCGGGATCGGGAGGCGCAGGCAGGCGGCCGCGAGCATGTCGTAGCTCTCGCGGATCACCATGGCCAGGGCCTCGGTCTCGAAGTCTTCTTCGTCGGCCACTTGGGCTTCCTTTCTGGTGTGGGTTGTTGGGTGAGGGTTGGGGTTCGCGGCCCCGTCCCTCTGAGCTCTACTCTACGCCTAAGTCCTGAATGGTTGCAAGGACATTGGGAACGAAAGTCCTTGCTTTCATTCAGGCAAACGGGCAAGATAGTCCTTGCCAACCGCAAGGGAAGGAGGGAAACTGAAATGGCAGACCGGATGGACCAGCTCCTCATCGCACTCGACCACCAGGGCTTCAAGTCCTGGCAGGCCGACAGCGGGATGTGGGTCTTCTCCCGTGGCATGGTGACGATCACGTTCCACCGCACGCCGATCACGGCAGGCGAGTGGCTCGACCTCGTCAACGTGCTCCGAGGGGCAGGCCTCGTCTTCCCCGAGGAGTAACCAGCGGGCTGGCCGCGCTCCAATCGCGGCCAGCCCGCCCATCCGGCCCACACCACACCAGCAACACAGACCGGAGACCACCACCATGGCACACGCCACCTGGCACGCCGCCATCACAGCCGCCGACATCCAGCTCATCACCACCGACGACTACGAGCGACTCCACGCTGCCATCCCCGGCGCGGCCACCCGCCACGACGCCGACACCGGCCGCCTCACCATCTCGTGGCGCCTGGACGCCGCAACCCTCACCCAGGCCACCGACAACGCTCTGAAGACCGCCCGTACCGCCCTACGCGACGTCCTCGGCGCCACCGCCGACCTGGTGGACATCCGCGTCCGGACCGCTGACGACCACGAGCGGGAGGCCCGCCAGCCCGCCCCGATGGAACTGTGGGGTTACAAGGAGACCGCCGAAGCGCTCAAAGTGTCCCGACAGCGCGTCGCCGAGCTGGAGAAGACCCGCCCCGACTTTCCGCAGCCGATCGCCCGCACGGCGGCCGGCCCAGTGTTCACCGCCGAGTCGATCCGCCAGTTCGACGCCGGATGGGTCCGAGCCCGCACCGGCCGGCCCCGCAAGACCGAGGCCTGACACGCCGAAGGGGCCCAGGCCTCCACGGCTCAGACCCCTCCACGGGCGTGGCGTGCGGTCAGCTGGCCGGCCGCCAACCGGACAGCGTGTCGTCATCCGCGACGTCGGCCAGCAGCCGCGCGCCGGGCAGCTGCTCGACCGGAATGCCGGCCGCGGCGGCAATCTCGGCGGCCGGGTAGCGGATCGGCTGCGCCGGGTCGGGGGCGTCGGCGACGATCTCGGCCTGGTCGCCGACCAAGAGCAGCACCTTGACTCGGGCGGTCTCGGACATGGGCACGGGTCTCCGTTCTGGGATCAGAGGGGCCACGGCGGCGGTGCCGGGGCGGGTAGTGAGGTAGGTAGTGGCGGTAGGTAGAGCCGCTGTGACCTGCGGGTCTACCATCTACCCGGCGGTCGGGAAGTGGCCTCGGGGAGGGGCTCGGCGGTGGCCGGAAGGTCGTCGCGGTGGACGCCCGGGCCGACCGATCCGGCGACCTTCAGGGAGGCCCGCACGGGGATACCGCGGCGCTGCAACTGCCGTCCGAACTCGGCAACCGAGACGACGATGCCAACGTGCCCCTGCGCCTGGAGGCCGTTGAGCGCCTCGTTGAGGTGGACGCCGTTGCGGCCGTTGATGAGCCGGCGCAGGTAGTCGACCAGGCCCTCGTAGATTTCGGCGTCGGTGTGCACAGGCTCGGCTGTTGCGGGCGGCGCGTCGACGGGCTGCTCCTCTTGGGCGGGCCCGGGCTGGGCGCGCCAGGCGGCGACGCACCAGACGCAGGTGCCGCCGAGCAGCCACACCGGGGACGGGTGCGGGGAGTCGAGTACCGCGTAGGCGGCCCAGCCGGCCGCACCGCAGCGGGCCGCGGCGGCCAGGATCCGGGGCTCGCCGTCGTCGTCGGTCGGGAGGAGCGCGCGCCGGACACGGCCACCGACGATCACGGACCCGTCGACCAGGCGCCGCACCCGCCACCCGGCCTTCACGCCTGGCCGCCGATCATGTGCCCGAGCTGGTTGACCGCGGGGATGAGGACGGAGCCGAGCAGGCCGGCGGCCCCGGCGGACAGTCCGAGCGTGGAGCCGCACCAGACACCGGCTCCGAGTTGGCCGCGCGCCTTCTTGTCGAGGAGCTTGCGCAGGATGATCACGGCGGCGACCAGCAGCACGGTGACGAGGGCGCCGTACTGGGTCATGCTGGCCGCGGCGTGCCGGGTGACCGAGGTGGTCGTGCCGCCAGCCCCGGCGGCAAGCACTTTGTCGCCGGCGGTGTTGCTGAAGCCCACGATCTTGGCGGCGAGGGTGCAGATGATGCCGCCGGGGCAGGAGATGGCGAGCATGCCGACCGTAGCTCCGAGCAGGAACGGGATGTGCTCGCGCAGGTTGAACCGGGCCGGAGCGGCATCCGGGTCGGGGCTCTTGCCCTTGCCACCGGCCTTCAACTTAAGGAGGCCCCAGGTGGCGGGCAGGAACTGGCGCAGGATCAGGACCAGGCCGACGAGCAACCCGCCGAGGGTGATGGTGACGTTCACGACTGGCCACCGATCAGGAACTGGAGGACCGGGGCATGGGCAGCAGCGCACAGACCGGGCCCGGCGACTGCGACGGTCCAGACGAGGACTCGCGGCACCCACCAGTCGTGGCGGTTGCCGTCGCGGTCGGCGTAGCGGGTCCGGTCGAGCAGGGCGGTGGGAATGAGGCCGGCGATGGTGAGACCGAGCGGGGCGAGCGGTCCGCCGCTGGTGGACGAGGTGAGGGCGTGGGCCCAGTAGGGGCCGGTGACGAGGCAGGCGGTGGCGAGGGCGGTGCCGTTGTAGGCGGGCCGCATCCGGGCGAGGTCGAGGGGCATGGTCAGCTCCTGGAGAGCAGCAGCGGGAGGGCGACGAGGATGGCGGCGATCCACACGGCGAGGGCGCTGCGCAGCGCGGTCTGGGCGTGCTGCGGGGGCAGCAGCCGGAGGACCAGGGCGAGCGCGAGCACGGCGGGGATCGCCCACAGGAGGGCGTACACGGTGGCGGCCCGGGGTTACGCGGTGCGGGCCGGGACGGCGGAGGGCAGGGCGCCCAGGTGCGGCTCGCGGCGCTCGATCTCGGCGCGCAGGGTGCCGCGGATCATGCCGTCGGAGACGGGGCCGTGGCCGGCGTCGATGAGGGCCTGGCGCATGGCGGCGGTGCCGGGTCGGGTGCCGGCGTTGTACAGCGGCCGGATGGCGGCGCACCGCGGGTCGCTGTACTCGATCGGTGTGGGCTGCGGCGCGGGGGCGGCCTGCTGCGGTGCGGGAGTCTGCTGGACAGCCGGGGCGGGCGGCAGTACTGGCGGCGCGGGCGGCATCGGGGGCAGCGGCGGCGCGATGAGGGGCATCGGCTGCTCCTCGGCGCGCGGTGGAATCGCCTGGTCGGACGGCCCGTTGACGGGCGTCACGGCGGCGGCCGGGGTGGCGGCGAGGTGAAGCAGGTGCCCGACCACGGCCGGCGGTACCGCGCTGATGATGCCGATCAGCCAAGCCTGGTTGCCGGCCATGTGGCCGCGGTCGATTTCGTGGGCGACGACCTGCGCGGCGAGGGCGAGCATGATGGCGATCACCGCGCCGGCGATCGCGCTGAAGCGGGCCCGGCTGCCTTTGGGGCGGTTGGCGGCGACGACGGCGGCGATCCCGGCGTAGGCGGACATGGCGGCCGGCATGCCGTAGGCCCAGGGGTCGGCCCAGTCGGCAAGGCGGGCGAGGTGGTATTCGCCGGGGGCGCACATCGCGAGGGCGATCGAGAGGACGACAGGGCGTCCGGCGGTGGTGGCGGTGCGGGCGTACCAGGGCGTCATGACGGGGCGGGGCACCGTCGGGCCGCTGGTCGCAGTAGTGTGTGCGACAGCCATGGGAGGTCTGATCTCCTGTGGTCAGGCCCTGCCAGGAGAGTTCCAGTCTCCCGGTGGGGCCGCTTTTTTGTTGTAGTACGGGGCACTTTAGCAGGGTTTGCGGTAGTCCGTCACCGGTATGACGGCATGCCAAATCGCCGCTGGTCAGCGGGCGTTGACGGGTGTCAGGCCGTCCAGTCCCAGGCCTCGGCGAGCAGCAGCACCCGCCGCTCCACCCGCTCATCCCGACCGCAGTCACATGGGCCGCCGAGACGGCCGCCATCGCGGCACTCGCCGCCGTCCCGCTCCTCCGTCGCCACCGAGCAGCTGTACCAGGGGTCCTCGACCACCAGGTGCCGCTCGGCCAGCAGATCGGCGAGCAACTCCCGCTCGGACGCGACCCGGCGCAGCACCGCCGCCGGGTCGTGCAGGGCGATGTGCTGGGCCTCCTCGTCGGTCGGAGCGCCCTCGGCGTACACGACAGCCTCGTCGCTGCTGTCATACACGGCCACGCTGTCATGCGCCGGGTACTCGGATGGCCGCCACCGGTCGCCCCCGGCAGCCCGCGCCAACTCCTCGGCCTGCTCGTGGGCCTGCCGGAGGAAGGCCAGCGCCGGGTGCCCGCTCACCGCCGCCTCCTTGCTGCCCGCACGGCCATGGCCATCCGTCTGGCCAGGATCCGATCCTCCCGTGACAGCGCTCGCCAACGTCGGCGGCGCTGGCGCCACTCTTGCCAGTGCGGGGCGCGGCTCACATGCGCGGCAACCACCACCAGGCCGGCCGCACCGAATCCGAGGTAGGCCCCGGAGGCGAACCATACCCAGGCCATCACCGTCGCCTCCTCTTCACCCGGGCCCGCTGCCGACGCCGGTACTCGGCGTTCAGGGCTGACGGGCTCGCCTGCGCGAGGGCCTCCAGCTGGGCGCGGATCGCCTCCAGCTGCGGGCGTGTGGCGCCTACCGAGGTCATCAGCCGGTGCATGGTGTCGCCGAAGCTCTGCCAGGCAGTCGTGGCGCGCTCCAACTGTTGAGCCAGTGAGGTGCGCTGAGTGGAGTCGCTCACCGTCGCTCGCCGCCGTGCTCCACGAGGTAGCCGTGTGCGCCTTCCATCCACTCCGGCGACTCCAGGAAGCCGATGGCCACGTTGCAGCCCTGGCAGAGCAGCCCGCGCACCTTACCAGTGACATGGTCGTGGTCCACGCACTTTGCCTCACGAACGCAGCTTGCTACCGCGCATTGCCCGTCCTGCTCGAAGTACATGGCATCGAACATCTGCTGGTCGACGCCGTACCGCCGCACAAGAGCCCTAAAGCGCTCGTTTGGGGCGCAAGTTGAGCAGATTGCTGTCGCCGTACCCATGCGCCTCCCGGAAGCACGGGCGATCGGGCCTCCGCACTGAGTACAGGGTCGCGATGCTGGCTTTCGGGCGTCCCGCTTGGCCCTATATACCTACGGCCCGCTTCGCGCCTGCACGGGCGGCATGAGCCGTTGGGAGCCCAGTCATTGTGCTCTGGGCAGCGTCTCCCCCGGGGCATTCAGTCCCGCCCGTTCTGTCGACTGCTGGCGGAACCGAGCAGGTCGTACAACGCTCCTGGCGTCACGTACCCGGGCCACCGGCCATCGGTGAAGAGCTGCACGCCAGCGTTCTGGTAGCACTGATCGACCAGCTGGGAGCAGATGAGACTGCGGCGCGCCTTGATGTACTGGCGTAGGCCGGGCACGGGCAGCCGGAAGCGGTGCGCGGCCAGCGCCAGGTAGTCGAGGAAGCTGTACGGGGTGCCGAGCCGTTCCAGCGCTGCCTGGGCGATCCGGGCGCGCTGCTCCTGGGCGAGGCTGGTCGGGGTGACGTACAGCACGTGACGGTCGTCGTACTCCGTCAGCAGGCCCAGGCGGGCGCCGCCGGGCTGGGCTTCGACCAGCTGCTGACGGCCGTCAGCGTCGGGCCCGACGACGATGAATGCGTGCTCGTAGTCGGCGTATCCGTCGCCGTTGAGCCACTGGCCGAGGCGGATCAGCCGGCCGACGGTGCCACGGATGCGGACGAGGCCGATGTCGCCGGGCTGCGGCTGCTGCTCGATCACGGCCATCACCGGCCGGTGGCGGTGGCGATGAGCCACACGACGAGACCGAAGTCGATGAGCACGGTGACAGCCGCGCTACCAGGGCTGACCGGTTGACGGGGCTTGCCAACCGAGCAGACGGTGGATACGGCACCGAGCAGCAGGAGTACGGCGGTGATCCAGAGGGCGAGGTGATGCATGTGAGGGCTCCAGGGGGTTCAGGTGGTGGGCTGTTGGTTGAGGGCTTCGCGGATCCGTTGGGCGGCGTCGCCGGTCGCGAGGTAGTAGCCGCGGTACGCCTCGTCTTCGAGCAAGTCGGCGAGGTGCAGGCCGCGCTGGACGGCGGCGGACAGGCTGGTGACGGCCTGGACCCACTCCAGAAGCGTGTGCGTCTCCAGGTGCTCGCGAATGATGGCCTCGGCGCGGGCCAGACTGTCCTTGAGGTGGATGAGGGCACGCTCTTCGGTAGTCAGTCCGGGCAGAAGTGCGGGCCCCAGGTGGGTGGGCTCTTCGTCGGTGGGCCAGTCGTTGTGCCAGCCACAGTTGAGTGGGCAGAAGGCTCGGTTGACGGGTGTCATGCGGCATCCTGCTCCTGGCTGTTGAGGGCGGTGAGGAGTGCGGGGAGGTGCTGCCAGTCCCAGACCCGGCGGCCGGTGCGCGGGTCGACGGGCACCGCGGCGCGGCAGTGGGGGCCGCCGGGGCAAGTAACCGACGGCGGCCCATCCGGGTCGGTGTGGAGCGTCAACTCCTGGCCGCAGGAGGGGCAGCCGCGGCCAGGGATGACGGTATGCCGGCGGTCGAGGCCTAGGACGGTGAGGGTGCGGCGCGCGCAGTCCTCGGCGACCGTCGCGCAGGTGGCGATCAGCCAGTCCGGGCAGGCGGTGAACCCGTCGTGGAGGTCGTCGCCAGCGAGCCGGCCGTCGACGTAGACCGCGGCCCAGTGCGGGCCCTGCCGGTAGGAGTGCTTGAACTGCCAGAACCGCGGGTCGTCGTCGGCGCCGCACTGGACCTCGCCAGCGACCTGGTCGGCGAGGTCGAGCAGCTGGTCGGTGATGGTGGTCAGCGCGTCGTGGGCGTCGAGGTTGAGGGGAGCCCGCTTGTCCACGAGGGCGATGCCGCCGCGCTCCAGCCGTTCGAGGGCGGCCTGTTCGTCCGCGATCGCCCGCAGGTGGGCGGCGAGTTGGCGCGGGGGCCAGACGGGCGCGGGCGGGCAGTGCACGGCGGCCCGGAGGTCGCCGAGGTGCTGCCGGACGACGGCGAGGTGATGGCGGGCGTGCGCGGTGTGCAAGGGGCGGCCTCCGGCGAGCACGGGCGTGCGCCCGTCGCACACCCGCACTATGAACTGATGAGCCGCAAATCTGTTACACGAGGGCCGCTGGGGGCATGCGAAGAGCCGCCCGGTGGTTGCCGGGCGGCTGGTGGTGACGGGTGTCAGCGGGCTGTTAGACGGCCCGACCGAAGAGGCCGGTGAACATCGCCCGGAACGCGTCGCGGGCCTGCTTGTCGTCGAGGTGGGCGCCGAGCAGGCAGTGCGGGTAGTCGCAGGCCGACAGGACAGGACCGATGGGTTCGCGGCCCCAGTGGGCGCGGAATGCGACCCGGGCGGCCGGGTGGTTGGTCCCGCCGAAGCTGAGGACTCGCTGTCCGCTGGCCGTCGTTGGTCCGGTCCACCGGACGTGGCCGTCGTCAGTCGTCTCGGTGAGCGCGGCCAGCTTCGCCTCGATGCTGTCGTAGTGGACGCGCGGCTCGTAGACGGGTTGGCGGGTCGCGGTGTCGTACTGGTGGGCGGGTGCGACGCATCGGTGGTGGCCGCAGTCGGGCTTGGCGTGGCCGGTCGGGTCGGTGCCGTGCTGGATGCGGTAGGCGATGCGGCCGGCGGTGTAAGTCTGGCCGGAGTGCCGCATGACGGGGGTGCGGCTGGGGCCGGTGGAGTGCTCGCCGGTCCATTCCAGGTGTCCGCCGTCGACCGGGCGGGTGCGCTCGGCCCATTTCTCCTCGACGGTCAGGTGCTGCACGGTGCCGCCGGGCAGGGCCGGGATGCCGGCAGTAGCTCGGACCTCGCGGACGCTGCGCCGGTCCATGCCGAGCTCACGGGCGATGGCGGCGGTGGACCGGCCAGCGGCGGCGAGTTCTCGGACCCGCTGGTGCTTGGCGGCGAGTTCGGCGCGGCTGGGCGGCACGTCAGCTCTCCTCGGTGATGGTGTGGGCGGCGCGTTCCAGCGCTGCCCGGAACGGCGTGTCCGTGAGATGCAGTTCCACGAGCAGGTGCGCAGGGTTCGGCTGCTGTTCGGGTGCGCGGCGGCCGGCGCGGCGGGCCTGCATGCGGGCGAGGATCTGGGCGTCGGTCGGCGGCTGCCACTGGTGCCAGCCGGCCGCCTGCGTCCACTGCTGGTAGTGCTCGCGGTGGGGGATGCCGCAGTGGCGGCAGGCGGACGGCTCGGCGACGGCGCGGGGGTTGGTCACTCGCTCGCCTTGGCGACAATGTCCAGGCCGTTCTCGTCCGCCCAGCGGCGGGCGTTGCGCTCGTGGGCGGCGGCCAAGTGGGCGGTGAAGTCGACGTAGCCGTACACCTCGTAGACCAGCGGGCCGAAGTTGAGCCGGGTGGACAGGTTGCCCTCGGCGTCTGCGGACACGTCCAGGCCGTGCCGCTCGGCGAACTCGCGTACAGGCGCGTTGGTGAGCAGGCAGAGGAGGAACTTCTGGCCGGTGGGCACGTCGTACTGGGGGTTGGCGTCGAGCCAGTCGGCGAACTGCCGCAGGGCGGTGGTGAACTGGGCGCGGGTGTCGGTCATGGCGGTTCTCCTCAGTGGTAGGCGTAGTGGCGCCATTCGGCGTTGTCGTCCTGGCCGGCCCAGGTGTTGAGGCAGTCGGTGCAGGCCGCGTCGCCGTTGTGGTCGGTGTGGCCGTCGGCCGGCTGGCCGCAGCCGTGGCAGGTGTCGTCGTCCAATGGGCGCTCCTGGGGTGCGGGTTGGCTGGCTGAGTGCCTCGCAGGGCGCCCGTACGAGACGGGCACCCGGGCGGCCATCAGACGTCCTCGGGGCCGATCAGCGACGACTCGCGGACCAGGCGCAGGGTGCCGCCCCACACCTCGTCGTGAAGCGTGTAGAGGGGCACGCCGTGGATGAACTCGACGCCGGTGACCCGCTTGATGCCGTGACCGGCACGCCAGTTGCTGCCGATGTAGCTGACGAGATCGCCGCGTACGAAGCGGGAGGTTTGGTTGGTCACGGGCTTGCCTTTCGCGTGGGTGGTGCGCGGGCGGGTGGACTGGGTGGCGGCGAAGTTGGTCTACGCGGCCTCCGCGAACGAGGCCTGCGAGATGAGGCCGGCGGTGGCCTTGTACGAGCGGAGGCCGGCGAGCAGCGCGGGGTCGGTCGGGGAGTAGACGAAGACTCGGATCCAGCGGCCCGAAGTGCGGTGCCGGGTCCACGCCTTGGGGGCGTCCTGGCCTTCGTGCTGCGCCCGGTAGGCGTTGGCGACGTGTCGGCCGTACCAGGACTGCTGGCCGTCGGGGAGGGCGATGCCGAGGCGGTCGAGCATGTCGCCGGTGCGGATCAGGTTGCCGAGGCCGAAGACCGCGTGGCGCAGGTCGGTGTGGATCTGGCGGGCGATGGTGGTGAGGCGGCGGATCGCGGTGACCGTGCGGCGCATCGGTGGCTCCTGCGGCTTGTCCAAGTAGCTTGCCTTACAACAACCAATGTAGGCCAAGCGGCTTGGACAAGCAATATGGGCAAGCAAGCTTGTCCAAGATCTTTGGATTAGCTGTCGGAAGCTATCCCATAGTCATGGCCAAGCCACTTGTGCAACCATGGCCGCATGACCGAGACAACCACCTACGAGCCCAGCGACCAGCTCAAAGCCGCCCTCGAAGCCTTCGACGCCGCCCAGAAGGCCGCCGAAGAAGCACGCCTCGCCCTGCGCGCCTCCGTCGCCGAAGAACTCAAAACCCGCGACGTCACCAACGACGCCGTAGCCGCACACCTGCCCTGGTCCGGCGAGACCGTACGAGGCATCGCCCGCGAGTACGACATCCCCCGCAAGCGACAGCCGACCGTCAAGTCCATCAAGCCGCAGAAGCGCACCGCCGGCCGCAAGCCCGAGTAGCCGCCCCGCCCCGCAGCCGCCGGCGCCGCCGTGCGGCCCTTCGCGCTGCCCGTTCACAGCCCCGCCTCCGCACGAACCTCAGCCGCTGCCTGCTCCCGCGTCAGCCCGTACACGTCCGCGTACAGGCGTAGCGCGGCCTCCAGCAGACGCGCGGTCTGATCCGGAGCCGCCACAGGTGCCGGCGGAAGGTCGGCGCTTGCCGCCGAGGCCAGTCGCTCGATGCCTGCCTTCAGCGTTGCTACCTCCACGTACCGCAGGGGCTTGCCGCCGGCCCGGCCCGCGAGCGCGAGTAGCTGGTCGACACTCGGGGTCCAGTTCACGGTTTGCCTCACCAGTCCTCCAGTTGTGTGGGCGTTCGTTGGCAGGTCAGCGGCCGTCGTGACGCCCGTCAGGCTGCCGTCAGTTGGCGTCGGAGCGTGCTGCTGGCGCGGCAGCGGATGGTGCGCACGGCGCCGGGTGTGCGGCCGGTCCGGGCGGCGACCTGAGCGGTGGTCAGCCCGGCCCAGTAGGTGAGTGCGAGGGTCTGCCGGTGTGCGGCCGGGAGGGTGGCGACCGCGGTGCGCACCGGGGCGGCGTCCAGCTCGGCGAGCACTTCGTCTTCGGGCCCGGGGGCCGCAGTGTGCTGGTGCCGGCCGGGGTCGTCGGCGAGCACCTCGCGGTGGGTCGCCGAGCGCTTATGGTGGTCGGCGAGCAGGTTGTGGGCGATGGCCACGAGCCAGGCGCCGAACGGCGCGCCGATGGACTGGTACCGCGGCAGCGCCTGGAGCGCCCGGACCCACACGTCCTGGGCCAGGTCGTCGGCGAGGTCGGCCGGACACCGGCGTGCGAGGTATCGGTGCACGGCGGGCTGGTGCTGTCGGTAAAGCTCGGCGATGGCGGTGCGGTCGCCAGCCTGAGCGGCCGTGATCAGGGCGTGCATCCTGCTTCTCCTGCTGGCTGTTGGGGCGTACGGTGGTGACCAAACGGGTGGGTCCGTAGGGGCGCCTGGCTTTGCGGCCGGGCGCCCCTGGCCATGTGTGCGGCCGGTGACGGGCGTCAGTTGCTGCTCGACGGGGCGTCAGCAGCGGCTTCGCGGCAGATGCGTGTGGCTTCGCGGATGACGGCGCGGCTTTCGGCGCGGCGGTCGAGGTAGCGGTCGGCGGGGATGATCAGCGCCACGCAGGTCCAGCAGGCGGCCAGGATGCCGATGGTCTGCCAGGTGGTGGCGTTCACTCGGGGCCGCCGAGGGCCACCTGGAGGTCGGCGAGCATGGCCCGGGCCTGCGGGCCCAGGCAGTGCTCGGCCCACTGATCGTGGACGGCGCGGGCGGCGGCGACCTGCTCGAGCGCCTGGTCCCGTTCGGCCTCGGCACGCTGGCGGGCTTCGTGTGGGGTGAGCGCGTCGGACGCGTGCCGTTGGACGACCAGGGTGTAGGTCTCGGGCTGTTCGGCGATCTTGACGTCGAACTCCAGCCGTGTCTCGCTGTAGTTCGGGGCGTCACCCAGGAGGGTCTTGGCCATGGCGACGTAGGCGGCGGCCATCTCGCGGGCCATGGCGAGGTCCATTTCCCAGCGGCCGGCGCGGAAGTCGGCGTAGTGGATGCCGAGCTGCTGCTCCTGCTGCTGGATCCATCGCTCGCGGGCGGCTTTGTCGCGGTCACCGAGTTCGGCGGCGAGGTCGATGGCGCGGTGTCGGGCGGAGTGCCAGGCGGCGCGGTAGCGGGCGTGTTCGGCGCGGAGTTGCTCGACCTCGGCGAGCAGCGCGGGCACGTCCTGGCGGGCATGGGCGATGAACTCGGCGTTGTTGCTGCCACTGCCGCCCGCGCCGGGGTCGCAGGTCTCGCCAACCCACTGGTCGTACGAGTCGATGGTGCCGGCGTAGATCTCGTGCTCGTCGTTCCACCACGGCCCGTCGGTGGCGTAGTTGACGCGCTGGCGGATGGCGGCAAGCTGCTCGCCGGTGAGTGGCTGGGCGGTCATCGGGGGTCGCTCCACTCGTTTCCGTCGGTGTCCTGGTGGCGGTCCCAGTTGTTGGCGGCGTCGCGGCCGTGGTGCCCGGTGGGGTAGTGGCAGCGCTGACCGTTGTGGGTGCTGGTGCAGCGCCAGGGCTGCGCTTCGGTGTGCGGCTGGGTGCTCATCGGTCAGTTCTCCGTGGTGTGGGCAGCGAGGACGGCGCGGCCGAGGTCGGTGACGTGGACCGGGCGCCCCTGGAGCGGGCGGTAGTCGCCGAGCTCGACCAGGCCGTCGCGGCGGAGCCGGTAGAGCGCCGGGCGGCTGACGCCCGAGCCCGGCTTGGCGGGGTCGCGGTAGACGTGCACCGGCTTGCCGGCGTCCTGGGCTTGGGCGAAGTACTGCAGGTAGTCGCGGCCGGTGGCGGTGGTGCGGGGCAGCTCGGGCATGGTCAGGCCTCCTGGGCGGTCGGGCTGGTGGTGCGGGCGGCGAGCAGCACGCCCCGGGCCCGCTTGCCGCCGTTGAACTCGAAAATCCGGTTGTCGCTGAACGAGCGCTGGTATTGCGCCTCGGCGTCGGCCAGGACAAGCTCGGCGGCTTCGGCGAGTACCTGGTCGCGGTGGTCGTCGATCAGCCGCTGGATGCGGGCTTCGGCGTCGGTGTACTCGGGGCTGGTGGGGTCCTCGCCGGCCATGAGTTCGGCGTGGAGGGCGGTACGAGCCTCGTGCTGGGTGGTCATCGGTCACCTCGGACGGCGAGTCGGTTCGGGACGGTGCCGGTGGCGAGTTCGACGCGCTCGGCCGGGGTGATGTGGCGGCAGGCGGCGTGGTCGATCGAGGCGGCGGCCTGCTCGGGCCCGGTGGTGTGGACGGCCACGGGCACGCCGCGGCGGCAGAAGCGGCGCGGTTCGGGGCAGCGGAAGCGGACGACGTGCATGGGGGGGCTCCAGGGGGTGTGTGGTGGTCTGTGGTGGGTCGTGCGTCCCGTGGGGGCGGGGGGCCGGTTGCGCGGGCGTTGGTGGCCCGTCAGCCGGTGTCTCGGGTGTGGTCTGCAGCGATCTGGGCGTCGAGTTGCGCCATGCGGTCGGCGAGCGACGGCGGTGTCCAGGTCTCGTCGCGAGGTTCGGTGCGCTGCTGGGGCTGCTCGTGGGGCCATGCCGGCCCGGTCTGGCCGCCGGGCAGGCCGAGCAACAGCGGGGGCTGCTGGGTGTCGGTCGGCCGCTCGCGCTCGGCCCACTCGATCCAGCGGATCGCGGCGGCCTCGGGGGTGGTGAGCCAGCCGGTGGACCGCATCCGGCGGACGAACTTGCGTGTCAGCTCCTGGAGCTGGGCGCCGGTGAGGACCGGGCGGCCGGCGGCGGTTCGGGCTGACTGGGCGGCTGCGATGGTCTCGCTGTTCGGCTGCCAGGTCTCGGGGATCAGAGAGAGCTCGTCGGGCGCCTGCGCGCGGGGACGGTCACCTTCTTCTCTCTCTGTACCACTACTGGGTCGGGTCGGGTCGGGGATGCGCGCGCGTGGGGCAGCGTCTCCAGCACCGTCGTGAGACGCGTCGTGAGACGCGTCTGTAGACGCGTCTACATCGTCGCCGTTGCTTGACGGGCGCTGCCCGTTCTTCTTCTCGCGCCACCGCTGCTGACGTGCAGTTTTGGCCTTGCGGTCGGCCCGAACCTGCTCGGCGGTGGGGTTGTACTCGTGATAGTCGTGGATACGCCAACCGACTCCCGAAAGTTCCTCCCAAAGCCCGCAGTTCACGAGCTCTTCAGCGCGCTTTCGTGCCGCGCGAACGTCGCCAACGAGTCGCAGTTCTGCCGTCTTGATGACGCCGTCGGTGAGGTTCTCGGCGCTCCAGCAGATCGCGGAGACGTAGAGGCGGAAGGCGGCGTCGGACAGCAGGCGCACCTTCCGGTGCGACGGGAACCGGTCATCGAGACGGACCCAGGGCATGTGCGGCTTCTCTCGGCAGTGCGGGTGGTTGGGTGCCCGTGGCGGGGGGCTGCGGCCGGCCCCGCCACGGGCCGTACTGGGGGCGGCCGTTAGGCGGCGTCGGCGCGGGGGTGGGCGACGTAGTAGGCGTCGACCACGTGGCGCGGGATGATCCCGGCGGTGCCGACCTGGTGGCCGTGCTCTCGGGCCCAGGCGCGGATCCGGGCGCCCTCGACCCGGTCGGGCCGCGACCTGGAAGGTGCGCTCGTGGCGCTGCTGCCCTTGGCGGCACGCAGGGCCTGCTCGGCGGCCAGCAGCTGCTCCTTGGCCTGCTGGACCCGGTTCTCGGCGGCCGAGACGACGGCCTCGCGGCGCTGGGCTTGCTGGAGGTCGGCGAGCGCGGCACGGGCCTGCTCGGCGAGGCGCTGCATGCGGCTGCTCTGGTGCTGCATGCCCCACGCGATCAGGGCACCAGCCGGGTCGGCGGCGGCAGTTCGGGCAGCGAAGGGAATGCCGGTCGCGGTCACGGCCGCCGCGAGCTGGTCCTGCGTCAGGCCGGTGGCCTCGGTGATGGCGGCGATGGTCGCGCCGTCCTTGTACATGGAGACGGCGACGGCGGTTTCAGCGTCCACGGTCGATCCTCCTCGATCGGTGGTGGGTGTGCGGGTGGGGTGGGGCGTGGGCGGTCGCCGGATGCCGGAGGTTTCGGCGTCGATGAGGGCCTGGAGCGCTGCGATGGTCATCGGGCACCGACCGGCATGAGGGCGCTCGACCACTCGGCGACCAGCGCGGCCCGGTTCGCGGTCTCGTTGTTGGCGGGCATCACCATTCCGAGGAATCCGTCGTCACTGGCCAGGAACAGAGGCCGTCGCGGACCCGCCTGCCAGGCGTGCAAGCCGAGTTGGTCGACCGCGGCGAACCTGGCCAGGTAGTTGGGGTTGTAGGCGGTCAGGTTGACGGGGTCGGTCGGGGCGCCGAGCTTCTCGGTGACTATCTGCCGCCAGTTCGGGAACTGGTGCTGCTCCGGGCGGCGGTTGACGATGCGGAGCATGTCGTGACCGCACCGCAGGGTTATCGCGGTCCCCTCGCCGCTGGGTGCGACTCCGATGCGGATCTCCTCGTCGGGGTTGATGCCGTCGAGCCAGAGCTGGACCTGCGGGATATCCACGCGGTGGAGGTGGGCGTGCCACGGCGTGGGGGTAGTGGCGGCGATCTGGTCGATGGCGAGGGTGTAGCGGTCGGTTGCGATGGCGTAGAGGTGGGTGGCGGTGGCGTCGAGCCGGATGGCGCCGAGTTCGGGCCGGTCGTCGGCGTGCCGGACGTGCGGTTCGGTGCGGGCGATCGCCTGGGCGAGGAGCCCGGCGGTGGTGGTGCTGCGCATGGTGTGCTCCAGGGGCGGAGCCGCCCGGGGACGGCCCGGGCGGCGGGGGTTTCTATGCGGGGGCCTTCGTGCTGCCGGTGGTGCGGAGGCGCCGGTCAGCCTGGGTGTTGGCGATGCGGCAGGGCTCGCACGCGGTCTCACCGCGGCGGCGGCGCCGCTGGTAGCCGGGCCGCGTACCGTGCTCGGGCGGCTGTCGGCGAGCGGGTGCGGCCGTCGCGGATGCCTCCACAGCCGGTGCCGGGCCGAGCGCAGCCAGCACAGAGCCGCGCTCGGTGTCGTCCTCGCCACCCCAGATGCCGGCTGCGCGCAGGCGTCGCCCCTCCTCGCGGCAGGCGACCCGGATCGGACAGAGCTGGCACAGCGCCTTGGCGTTGTCGACACGCTGCCGTGTGTCTCGCACGCCGTCGGGCGCGAAGAACAGGTCCGGATCGGCCTGGCAGGGCAGCGCGGTGTTGGCGCGGAGGGTGGCGGTCATGCGGCCAGCTCCGGTAGCTGCGCTCCGGCGCGCTCGTGGGCCTTCTGGATTGCGCTCCAGGTGACGCCCAGCCGGTCAGCGATCACGTCCCGAGACAGGCCCTGCCGAGCCAGCTCGGACGTGTCCTCGACCAGCGCCGTCACCCGGGGCGTGTCGGGGCCGTAGTTGGGCTGCTCGTCAGGGTTGTCCATGTCGTCCCACACGGCGGCCGGGTGCCAACCGTGCCGTTGAGCAAGGCGCCGGGCCCGCAGAGCGAGATGGGCAGCCACCCCGTTCCGTTCCGGTTGGAGGGGCCACAGCTCCTCGAACAGGGCACGGACTCGGGCGGCTGTTGCGATCTCAACCCCGCTGGTGTCGGGCGCTTTCAGATGGTGGTGGATCTGCTGCTTGTCGACGCCGAGCCTGCGGGCGAGTTCCGCACCGGGCCAGCCAGCAACGAGCAGGGCGCGCAGGCGTCGCTGCGTGCCGACCACGCTGATGTGTGCGGCGCCGCTGACCGGACCGACCGTGGCCACGTGGATGGCCAAGATCCGCTGCTCGGTGCGCACATGGATCCGCCCCCCGCGCAGCAACCGGTAGAGCACTTCGTTTCCCACACCCGAGACCTCGCGGATCTGGAGGTCCGTCCAGCCGGCCGCGCGAAGCGCATGCACCCTGGCGGCCGCCCGGTCTGGGCTGCGGAGCAATCCGCGCCCGGTGTCACGCAGGTACTTGTGGTACTTCACCTCGGCAGTCACCGCGCTGACGCACTGCCGGCACTGGCAGCCGCGCCGGTAGCGGCGGGCGTCGCCATGGTCGAACTCCTCCATGCGGGCACTCACCGGGCACCGCCAGTGCGCGGTCGGGGGATCATCGGCCACTCGCCGTTCACCACGGCGGACGGGTCGGTCTTGCGCCGGTACTGTTGCCGGTCGAAGGCCTGCCCGGCCGCCCACTCCACCTGCATCCAGTGCAGGTGCTCCAGTGTCCAGCCCTGGATGTTCGGGTAGCGCTGGGCGATCTCACCGACAATGCGGGCCGCGGCGAGGGCGTCCGCGTTGGCGGTGTGCGCCCGGCCGACCTCCACCCCGTAATGCTTGGCGAGGGACTCCAGGTTGCGGGAGCCCTTGCGCCAGCGGTCGGCCTGGCGGTCGATTACCAGCGGATCGATGACGTGCAGATCGGTGTCGCCGAGCTGCTCAGCGAGCGATGGCAGCCCGTGCCGGGCCAACTCGCGGTCCAGGAGCGTAAGATCGTACGGCGCGTTCATCACCACCAGCGGCACGCCGGCCCGGGCCTGGGTGACGATCGCGGCTGCGATCTCGGAGACCACCTCAGCGGCCGGGCGGGCACCACGGGCCTGCGTGTTAGTGATGCCGTGCACTCGCGTCGCGGCGCGCGGGATTGGTACGCCCGGGTTGGCCATCCACGCCCGGGTGACAGCCCGCTGGCCGCCGCCGACCTCAACCAGGGCGGCCGTGATGATCCGGTCGGACTCGACGTCGAGTCCGGTGGTCTCCGTGTCGAACGCGGCCAGGCGGCTGGTGTGCCAGTTCACTCGGCACCACCATGCTCGTCGGTCCACTCGTGCGACAGCGGGCCCGAGGACACCTCGTCGCCGCTGACGGCGGCCTGAGGGGCGGCGGCGCGAGCGACCTCAGCAACGGTCACCCGCTGCTCGGGGAACGCCTCGTCCCGGGTGACCTCGCCTCGCTGTAGCGACTGGTAGAGGATCTCCAGCTGCGCAAGGTCCATGTCGGTCCAGTTGGTAACCTTCCGGCCCCGGTTATCCTCCAGCTGCTCGGTGGTGATGCCGCGAGCCTGGTAGGCGCTGGTGGCCTGCGCGATGCGCTGCGGGAGCGGGACGCCGCCCCCGTGCTTGAGGGTTGCGGTGCACAGATCCTTGGCCTGCTCGATGTACCAGACCGGCAGCACCGAGAAGATCATCTCGCGGAGGCGACGCGACCCGTTGTTGCTGTTGTTCTCATAGATGTCGCGGAAGTCCGACAGCCTCTGCGCCTTGTTCTGCGCCCACCGGGCGTGCGGCACGATGAACGTCGTGGAGACGCGCTCGTTGGACTCCATGTCCCACGCCCAGGCCTGCATCTCGGACTGGGCGAACTCGTCGTCACGCCGCAGTTCCACGAGGCCGTACTGGATGTTGCCCCAGCAACGCGCCAGCTCTTTGGCCAGGTGAATCGTCTCACCGGCCACCGTAGAGCCGCCCTTGGGGAAGCTGTAGAACGCGCGCTTCGCGAGGGCCGGCTGCTTGCACGCCTCCGTCATGCGGGAGATGGAGTAGGCCTCAACCCGGGGGAACTGGCGGGCCACCATGACGGCAGCCTGGACCTCCGCCACCGCCCGGGACTGCTCCACCGCGGTGCCCTGGCCGACACGGCCCGGGGCAGCAGCTGCCTGCATGTACTGCTCGGCGGGGTAATTCACTGCATCTCCTGGAGGTGCTTGTTCTCTGCCCACGCGGGCAGCGAGATGACGTCGATGTCGTCGGAGTAGCCCGGCCAGCGGTCGGCGGCCGTGCACTCTGCGTAGGTCGAGATGGCCTTGCGGTTGAGGTGCCGACCGATCCGCATCGCCGACGCGGACAGCTGCACCACCCGCACCAGGTAGGGCGCCGTCTTCTCCTGGAAGACGAACACGAACACCGCACTGTCGTCGGCCAGGCCGAGCGCGCGTACCGCGTCCAGGTACCAAGCGGCCTGCTGGTGGTAGCCGTAGGAGTGGACCGAGCGCTCGATCGCGTCGGTCGCGGCGCTGACGGTGGTCTTGTAGTCGGGCACGATCAGCCGGCCCCCGCCCGGGTTCGGCAGCCAGTCCAGCCGGGCTCGCCGCCACACTCGGGCCGCCGTGTCCTGCCAGAACAGCGACTGCTCTGGGCGCCCGTACGCCGGGTTGAACAGTGCCCCGGCCACCGGGTGACGGCGGATCGCCTCCGCCATCGCCTGTAGCTGCTCGAACTCGTGCCGCAGAACTGGTACCGCGCCAGCTTCCCGGGCCGCCGCCCGTTCGGTCTGCGCAGCCTTCGTCCGCCAGTCCGCCGCGTCGACAATGACCAGTTCCGGGCCCGAGCCGAGCACCAGCAGGTGCGCGGCCTGGCCGATGTCGAACTGCGGCCGCGGCGTGCGCTGGTGGCGTCGCTCGTAATCGAAGAGGGCGGGGCACCCGGGGGCCAGCAGCCGACGGGCGCCAGAGGAAGAGAGGGAGCCGCCCGGGACCGGGTCGACGTGGTACTGCTCATTCGTCATCTCGTAGACGCCGGGCTCCGTGATGATGGGCCCGGCGGCCGGGGCAGTCGACCCCGGCAGCGAGGTGATGGTCATCAGGTGTCTCCTGTTTGGCCGGGCTCGGTGGGCGCCCGGCCGAACTCGTGGGTGTCAGGCCTTGCGGGGCTGGCCGGTGCCAGCGTCGATCGCGGCCAACTCGGCGTCGTCGTAGCCCATGGCGTTGTGCAGCTGCTCGCGGACGGCGCGCAGCTCGCGGCGAACCTGGGCCAACTGCCGCTCGACGTCGTCGGCGCGCAGGCCGGCGGCCGCAGTCCGGGCGTCGGCGACGTCGGCCCGCTGCCGGGCGGCCGTCAACTCAGCGGCCAGCTCGGCCTCGTGCTCCTGGGCCACGCGCAGGTCGTCCGCGACGGTGCGCGGGTTGCCCGGCCACGGCTCGACGGTGGGACGGCGGAGCAAACGGAGCAGGGGCAGCAGCTTCATCGGGCGCTCCTCTGAGTAGGGACGTACCGGAGGGGACGGACACGGCGGCGGGCGGCACGGGCCCGGCGGCGGCGCACCCGGGCGGGGAGGTCACTGGCCATCGCCAGGAACAGCAGCGCCCAGACGGTCAGGCTGATCAGCGTGACCAGCAGGGTGGTGTGGTCCATCACGCCTCCTCGTCCGGGTCGTAGGAGGTCCGCACGGCGCCCGGGAGCACGACGTAGTCGGACTCCAGCTCCTCGCCGTCCGGGTGCCCCACGTGCATCCGCAGGCCGCCGTCGCTCTCCGCGTCCTCGTACCAGGTGACGGGGTCCGGGAAGGTGGCGGCATACCAGTCCGCGCAGTGCGCCTGCGCGTCCTCGCGGTGCGTGTAGGTGCCCAGCGGGATGTCACCGTTGCGGGCATGCCACACCGTCAGCTCGCCGTCACCACCGGCCAGCACGTCCAGGTTGTCCGCCGTCTTCGCCATCAGGCCCCGGGCGTCCGCCAGTTCAGCGGCCAGCCAGCCCAGCTCGGCGACCAACAGCCGCACGATCTCCGGCGCCCCCGCCACGAACGTGGCATCGCCCGCAGCCCGCACACCGAACGCGACCACGCCACCATCCGCAGCAGCCACCTGCGAGTCGCCGGCCGACTGCGGCCGCACCACCCACTGGCCCGGCGTCACCCGCGACAGCAGGCGCTCGATGCTCTCCAACTGCGCCGCGCTCAGCGGCTCCCGGGCGCTCATCGAGCACCGCCGCGGTACTGCCGGCGCCGCAGGTCCTCGTAGGCGCAGCGCGCGTCGGCCAGCCTCTTGAAGGTCTGCGACCGCTGCTTCCCGTCCTCGCGCCACCGCACCCGCCGCTGGCGGCCGTCCACGCGTTCAAGCCACACCGCGCTGATCACGGGCTCGTGCTTCGACTCAGCCTGCTCCGGAGCCAGCCGCTTCAGCTCGGTGAGCGCCGCATCCAGCTCGCCCTCCGCGTCGTCCAGGTCCGCATCGAGCTCGTCGATCTCGTCCAGCAGCTCACGGATCACCGGCGCCATCAGGTTCAGCCAGTGCTCGGCCTGGCGGCGGGTCGTCGGGTTCCAGCGCGCGGCCTGCGGCACGATCGTGTCGAGCTGCATCTCCCGGAGCGCGGCCAGCCGCTCCTCGCTGATCGGCTCCCGGCTCACGCCGCCACCGCCGACCCACGCTGCGGGGCGGGGTACGCCGACACCTCGACCTGAACCTCGGCGTACCGCCCGACCGCCTTCAGCTTCCAGTGCGTCTCGCCGCGGTACTCGTACTCGCTCGGGGGCCACTCCTCCAGGCCCAGCTCCCGCACCCACGCGTCGAACGTGTCCGCGTCCGCCTCGTGGAGGAACACCGCCAGCACACCGTTCCGCGCCTCCACGACCGTGGCCGGCAGCTGCGGGTACAGACGCGCCAGGTTGAGCGCCGCGGTGAGCAACCCGGCGGCGGCACGCAGGGGGTGCGGTGCCGGAGGGATGATGATCTCGGTAGGCTCCATGAGGGCCTGCCTCCTTCGTTGTTCTGTCTGGGTGAGGTGGGCTCGGGTCGCCCCTGGGCTGGAATTCCGGGGCGGCCCACCCACAGGTCTGGGGTGGATCAGGCGGTGCGGCGGGCCAGCGCGTCCCGGGCCCGCGCGGCCCTCGCCTTCTGGTCGGCGGGCGCCTCTTCGGCGTGCCACGCCTTGACCTCGTCGAGGTCGAACCGGCGGCCACCGCCGCGGAGTCGCGTGACGGGGCACCCGTCGCGGACCCACTTGTTGACGGTCCAATCGGAGACGCCGTAGTAGGTCTCCAGCTCGGCCTGCTTAAGCAGCGGGGCCGGCAGCGTGCTGACGGTCATCGGCTATTGACCTTTCTTCTGTAGAAGTAGAAGCTCCAGGCATGTCGAACAGGTCCTGGAGCGGCTGGCCGAGTGCGTCGGCAATCAGCCATGCGGTACGGATGCGGCATCGCTTCCGCGCTGACGACCCCTGGGCGACGAGTACTCCGACAGCCGACCGACTCACACCGCGCCCGAGGGGATCCATCGTCTTGGTGGCCTCGGCGAGCTTGGGTATCGACCATCCGCCGGCCTTCATGGCGTCACGGAGGGGCTGGCCGTTCCTCTTGCGGTGCAGGCGGGACATGCAGGACCTCGTGGATAGGGGCGTCAGCTGCGCTGCTTGCCGCTGACATCCACATTTCTACAGTAGATGTAGAAGCATGGTCAAGGGAGTAGTGGAGAGGATTCCCGAGTGCTGTTCGAGGCTTGCGGTTAATCGAACAAGCGTCCTAGTGTGGGCGAGTTTGCGCCACCCTTCTACAGTCTGCTTGTAAACGTAGAAGACCGTTTGGCATGCTTGCGCTATGGACGAGCTCCACGAGGGCACCGAAACGCTCCCGCAGCTGATCCGGCGGGTCCAGGACGCACGTCCCGAACTCACCCAGACCGAGATCGCGCGCCGGGCCGGCGTGTCCGTTGCCGCCGTCAACACCTGGGTGAACGGTGCCCGCATGCCCTCCCGCAAGTCTTGCGACAAGCTCGCCGACGCCCTCAGCGAGCCCCGCGAGCGCGTGTTCGCCGCCGCGAATCGCCGCGTGCCCGGCCCGCTCGCCCCCGACGCCGAGGAACGGATCCTGGCGCTGTATCGTCGCCTGACCGCCGACGAGCAGCGCATCGTGGAACGGCAGCTCGCGGCTCTCGCCGCCGACGACCATCAGATGTAACTGGCATATGCCACGATTTCGTGGCGCCTCGCGCGTAGATCAGCTTAGGCGCTCGCGCAACCGGCGAGGCGGCGGTATGTTCGTGTGCCCAGACTCCGCTGCACCGTCCTCCCCCAGCGGGCACTGATGGCCACCCATGCCCCGAGGGGGACGCATGTGCATCCTGGTCCACCGCAGCCCTACTCCTGCCCACCCCTGGAACGCCCAACTCCGCGTCATCACCATCCCCGCCGGCCTCTCCTGCGCCAGCGAACTTATCGCCGTTCGGGCCGTGTTGGCCGAACTCGGCATCCCGCAGCCCGACGATGAGGCAGTGTGTTGGTGCGGGGCACCCGTGGAGGCCTACCGGGTGCCTGCCCAGAGACACACGAGCGAAGGGGCCTGCGTTGCCTCGTAGGGCACTGAACAACCCCCGCCAGCTCAGAAGCAAGAGCTGCGGATGTGCCGCCTGCCTGGAGGAGTACCCCGGCGAGCGGAAGAAGCGTCGAGACTGCATCGGATCCTGGCAAGCCCGATACCGCGGGCCGGACGGCAAGCAGAAGGCGAAGAACTTCACCAAGAAGGGCGACGCGGACGCCTTCCTCGACCAGGTCCGCACAACGGTCCGTCAGGGCACCTACCTGGACCCGAAGCGCGGCCAGATGAAGATCGGAGACTGGTACGCGAAGTGGTGGCCGACCCAGACGAAGAAGGGCCGGCCTACCACCCGGGGACGCAAGGAGTCCCTCTGGTCGGTCCACGTGAAGCCGAAGTGGGCTGAGTGGCCGCTGGCCGCCGTCGGGTTCATTGACCTGGACGGCTGGCTGCAGAACGAGGTGAAGGGCTACCACACCCGCAAGAAGGTGCTGGAGCTGATGCGGAAGATGTTCCAGGCCGCGATCCTCGATAAGCGGATCACAACGAATCCGACCTTCGGTATCGAGCTGGAGGCGCCTGCGGCGAAGCATGCTGATGAGCTGGCACCCCCGAGCGACGAGCAGTGCGCGCTGATCCGGGCTCACCTGCCGGAGTACTACCGGCCGCTGCTCGACTTCGCTGACGAGACCGGCATGAGGTGGGGCGAGTACACCGGGCTGCGGCTGTGCAACGTCGATCTGAAGGGGGCAACCGCGAGCGTCAAGGAGATCCTCTCCGAGGATGACAGCCAACTGTTCCGTCAGCCGGCTCCGAAGACCAATGCGGGGTTCCGTACGGTGCCGCTCACGCCGGTGGCTGTGGCGGCGGCCCAGGTGATGATCGAGCGGTGGAAGCCCAAGGCGACGCAGTCCGACATCGAGGATGGCGAGCTGCATCCGGAAGAGCTGCTGTTCGTCGGCCCGCGCCGCGGCGTGCTCAGCCGGCACAACTTCCGGCGGGTCTGGGTGCAGGCGATCCAGGACGCCGGGGTCGCGCGGAAGGTGGTCAACCCGGAGACGGGGCGCACGGAGTGGTGGCCCAGGATCCACGACTACCGGCACCGGTTCGCGTCGCGACTGAAGGATGCCGGCGTGCCGGAGAAGGACGTTCAGGTGATCATGGGCCATGATCGCGGGTCGAAGGTGACGTGGCTCTACACGCACGCCGGCCCGGAGGTCGTCGAGTCCGTCCGAGCTGCTCTGGTTGCTGCTGGTCAGCCCACACTCAGGGCCGTGTCCTGAGAGTCCACAACGATTCCACAACCCCCGATCGCTGATCCTCTCTCAGTCTCTCTCATCCACAGAATTGAGAGTGGGTCAGCGCATCGGGTCAGGCGCTCTGGCCCCCTCTCATTCTCTCCAGACCTCGGCCAATCGCTTTCCTGTTCTTGTAAAGCGGGGGTCGTCGGTTCGAACCCGACAGGGGGCTCCAAAACGGACAAAATTTCAGGGCATATCGGACATTGATCTGGGTATGAGTCAGTGCTCAGAAAAGCGGAGGTCATGCCCTCCGGAGGCCGTCAATCTGCGCGAAAGTGCAGGTCGGCGGCCTTCTGTGCTCTCAGCATCAACCATCCGCGACCTCCGCTTATGCGAAGCCGGGTCACCCGTTTGGGTCAGTGAGTCTTTGCAGGTCGGCCGCCATCGGCACGCGGCGGTTCGGGGTGCAGTACACATTCAGTACACACTGGATTAGATCACCGACATGGGAGACGGGAGCCAGGCGGTGTCGGCAACAGCGCTTGCCGCCACCTGCCGGAGGCTCGGAATCCCGCGCTGGGCTCGGGTGGGAAGCGCCCGGAAGCAGAACGGCCTCCTTCGTCGGTGCTCGGGAGCATCTTCATCGGCCGCCTGCTCTACTCGGTGGCTACATGCACCGCGTCCATGTTCGGCCGCTCCTCCGGGTCTGCCTTCGCCGAGATGAAGCGCTTGTTCAGATGGTTGGCCACACCCCGCCCTCGTCCTCAAAGGAGTTGTGCGCCATGACGTGACACCATATGACGAATCATCAGAAATGTAACCAATGGCAGGATGCGTACCCCGCCGAGAGGGGGATGGGTACGTCCCGCCTTGCTGCTTCTGACATCGCCTCCTCTCCTCACTCCCACCAGTCCACGGGAGTGGTGGCGTGCTGCTGGAGATACGGCGACCGGGCGTGCACCAGTCGATTCACCACGACCGTGGTACCCCAGCAGCCCAGCTTGCTTGCCGGATGCTCCTACCGACACCCCCGCGACACCGGCCCGGAGAGCGGGTGCGAGGTGTTGCGGTCGGTGCAGGGCCTCCGGCTCGCGCTGGAACATGGGAGCACGACAGGACGAGTGCTGCCCGTAAGGGCGTGGCGCCTGCGTTGGCGGTCAGCGCCCTACCTCGCGGCTGAGGAAGTCCTCCACTGTCTCGCGGCGGATCAGCTGGCGGGCCCGGCTGTCTCGGACGGCGACCACGGCCGGGCGGCCGACGAGGTTGTAGCTGGAGGCCATCGACAGCTGGTAGGCGCCGGCCACGGGGACGGCCAGCAGGTCACCTGCCCGGATGTCGCCTGGCAGGTGTGCGCCCGGTACCAGGACGTCGCCGGCCTCGCAGTGGCGGCCGACCACGTCGACCGCGCAGGGTTCGGCGTTCGAGTCCCGGCCGATCAGGCGGACCTGGTAGCGCGCACCGTAGAGCGCGGGGCGCGGGTTGTCGCTCATCCCTCCGTCCACGGCAACGAAGACCTGCCCGTCCGTGCCGTGCTTGACCACGAGCACGCGGTAGAGCGCCACGGCCGCGGGCGCGACGATCGCGCGGCCGGGCTCGACGAGCAGGCGCGGCACGGTCAGCCCGTGCTCGGCGCAGGCCGAGGCGAGGCGCTCGCGAACCCGCGCGGCGAAGTCGGCGAGGTCGAGTTCCGGCTCCCCGGCGAGGTATGGCACGCCGTGGCCGCCGCCCAGGTCGATTTCGGGAAGCTGCACGCCGTGCCGCTCGCGGATCTCGGCGAGCAGGGCCACGATCCGGTCGATCGCGGTCAGGAAAGGCCCGACCTCGGTGATCTGCGATCCCAGGTGGCAGTGCAGGCCGGCGAGATTGAGGCTCGGCTGGGCGAGGATTCGGCTGACGGCTTCGGCCGCATCGCCGCCGGCGATCGGGAAGCCGAACTTCTGCCCGGCCACTCCGGTCCGCACGGCCGCGTGGTGGCCGGCGGCCACACCGGGCAGGACCCGGACCAGAACGCGCTGGGGTTCGTCCGCGATGGCCAGCGCGGCAAGCCGGGGGATCTCGGCCAGGCCGTCGATCACGATCCGGCCGACCCGCAGCCGCAGCGCGAGGCGCAGTTCCTCAGGGGTCTTGGCGTTGCCGTGCAGCAGCATGCGCTGCGGTGGGAACCCGGCCGCAGCGGCTAGCCGCAGCTCGCCCACCGAGCAGACGTCCAGGCCCAGACCCTCCTCGGCGATCCAGTCGGCCGTCGCGGAGCACAGGAACGCCTTGGCGGCGTAGAGCACTTCGGCGTGCGGCAAGGCTTCGCGGTAGGCCCGGCAGCGAGACCGGACCTCGACCTCGTCCAGCACGTACAGCGGGGTGCCGAACCGCTCGGCGGCCTCGGTCAGCCGCACGCCACCGACCAGCACTTCCCCGCCAGGGGCCGTGCGCGCCGACGCGGGCCACGGACTGCCCACTGCACGGCCGTCGACCGAAGGGACCCCGACTGCAGGGGAACGGTCGGCGAGCGGTCGGACGAAGCTGAGGGTCATGGGTTGCGCTCCTTGGGCCGGGGAGAAAGGGGTCACACCGATGCGGAACGTCAGTCCAGGTAGCCCGTGGCGATCCGGCAGCGCGCCCCCGCGGCCCTGCGGCCGGCCTCGACGTGGTCCGCCGGCTCGTCGGTGCCGGGATCAAGCAGGTCGAGCGCGGGCACCGGCAGGAGATCGCTCGGGCGTGTCGCGCGGCGCGTGGAGGCGACCTCCGGGAAGTTGCCGCGGGAACGGTTGATCTCGACAGCGTCGTGCAGGGTGGTGTTCATAGCCGTTTGCTTCCTTCCAAGCGCGGTCCCGCATGCGAGCGTTGCGGGAGGTCTGTCAGGTCCGGGCTCCAGAGGAGGCTGCCGGACGGGTTCTGCTCCGTCACCCAGTGGAGACCCGATCCGTGCGGATGACACCCCTCCTTGACGCGTGGGCTACGCGATCGGGGACGGTTTTGACGCGCCCCTGATACGTCTTCCCCCGTACGGCGGGTGGCTGCCGAAGCGACGCCGCCCGATTCGGCAGCCGGTTCGACTGGTCGCCTCCACTCGAACCGGGTCAGCTCGTCGCCGCCGGCGAAGGATGTCAACACCGTGTCAGGAGACCGACCGTCGGGATCAAGATGATGTCAGGGCCGGCCCGCACCTCCCCTGCCACGGGCATAGCGTCACTACGTGCCGCGGTCGGGTCCCGACCCGATCGCGGCGGAGCACCCGAAAGCTGCGACCTCGCGGAGGAAAGCCATGTACCAGCACCGCGCATCGGAAGACCCGGAGCCCTCCGAACGCGTCCCGGCCGGACAGCTGCTCGTCCCCGTCCGGTCGGGTCCCCTGGGCCACGTGCCCTGCTTCTTCCGCCTTCCCCTCGGTGACCGCACCGCGGTCGCCTTCACCTCCGAGCTGCAGCTCAGGGCCGTGCTCGGCCCCGCGCAGCCCTGGATCGCCCTCGCTGAGCCCGCCTTGCGCGCACTCGCCGAGCCGTTGGGCGTCACCACGCTCACCGTCGATCCCCAGCTGGTCGCCCCGGCTCCGCGTCGCCTCGCCGGGGCCCACGCCTTCCGTTCGCCCTCGCCGTGCGAGCGGCGTACGTCGGCATCCGAGAGCCGCCAGCCTGCTGCGGCCGCGCCCGCTCCGCGTCCGGACCGGGCTCATTCCCGCTGAGACGCGGGCACTCCGAAACGCCTCCGGGCAGGCGTGCTCCCCGTGCGCCTGCCCGGAGGTCTGATGAAGTCACCCCTTTTCGCCCTTCATCCGCGCACGGCCGGTCCGCCCGTGCGCTGTCACGCTGTCGGAAAGAGTTGCGAGTTGAGCGTCGATAACGTCGTCGGCCTGGCGGTCGCCGTGGCCCTGGTGGGCTACCTGGTCCTGGCCTTGATCTACCCGGAGAAGTTCTGATGTCCGCCGCCATGCCGGTCACGGACCGGCCCGACCCCGCCTCCGAAACCCGCGTACGTCCGCCGGATACCACCGGCCCCCGCAAGGTGGGCGCCGGGATGCTCGATCCCAAGCAGCTGTGGCGCGCCCTGCCCGAGGCGCTGCGCAAGCTCAACCCGGTCACCCTGGTGCGCAACCCGGTCATGTTCGTCACCGAGATCGGTGCCGTGCTGACCACCGCGCTCGCCGCGGTCCACCCCTCGCTGTTCGCCGTGCTGATCACCGGATGGCTGTGGTTGACCGTGGTCTTCGCCAACCTCGCCGAGGCGGTGGCAGAGAGCCGGGGCAAGGCTCAGGCCGACTCGCTGCGCCGCACCCGCCAGCAGACCACCGCCCGCCGACTGACCGACTGGCCCGCCGAACATGCCGAAGCCTCCTACCGCGAGGAACAGGTGGCAGCGGGTCAGCTGCGGCGCGGCGACTTCGTGGTCGTCGCGGCCGGCGAGCTGATCCCCGGTGACGGCGACGTGGTCGAGGGCGTCGCCTCGGTGGACGAGTCGGCGATCACCGGCGAGTCCGCGCCCGTCATCCGCGAGTCGGGCGGCGACCGCTGCGCGGTCACCGGCGGCACCCGGGTGCTCTCCGACCAGGTGGTCGTGCGGATCACCCAGGAGCCCGGGGACAGCTTCCTCGACCGGATGATCGCCCTGGTCGAGGGCGCCAATCGGCAGAAGACGCCGAACGAGCTGGCACTCAACCTGCTCTTGACGATGCTCACCTTCGTCTTCCTGACCGCCGTCGTCACGCTCCAGCCGATGGCTGTCTTCTCCAAGCACTACAACGCCGCCGCCCACAACACGGCGGTAGTGAACGGCAACGGTGTGACCGGGATCGTGCTGGTCTCGCTGCTGGTCTGCCTGATCCCCACCACCATCGGCGCGCTGCTCTCCGCGATCGGCATCGCCGGCATGGACCGCCTGGTGCAGCGCAACGTGCTCGCCATGTCCGGGCGCGCGGTCGAGGCCGCCGGCGACGTCAACACCCTGCTGCTCGACAAGACCGGCACCATCACCTTCGGCAACCGCCAGGCCGCCGCCTTCCTGCCCGTGGGTCAGATCCCCGCGCGGCGGCTCGCGGAGGCCGCACTGCTCTCCAGTCAGGCCGACGAGACCCCCGAGGGCCGGTCGGTCGTCGCCTTCGCCCGCGACGAACACGGCCTGAACGAGCAGGACACCACCGGCGCCGCATGGGTACCGTTCAGTGCCACCACCCGGATGTCGGGGGTGGACCTCCTCTCCGGCCGGTGCCTGCGCAAGGGCGCCGCCACGGCCGTGGCCGCGTGGGTGAAGGAACGCGGCGGCACCGTGCCACCCGCACTGGACGCCGCGGTGGACCAGGTATCGGCTGCCGGCGGCACCCCGCTGGCCGTCGCCGAACACGACGACACCGGCGCTCCCGCGCGAGTGCTCGGCGTGATCCACCTCAAGGACGTGGTCAAGCCCGGCCTCAAGGAGCGCTTCGCCGAGCTGCGCCGGATGGGCATCCGCACGGTCATGATCACCGGCGACAACCCGGTGACCGCCCGCGCGATCGCCGCCGAAGCGGGCGTGGACGACTTCCTCGCCGAGGCGACACCGGAGGACAAGCTCGCACTGATCAAGCAGGAGCAGGCCGGCGGCCAGCTGATCGCGATGACCGGCGACGGCACCAACGACGCCCCGGCGCTCGCGCAGGCGGACGTCGGGGTCGCGATGAACACCGGCACGTCGGCCGCCAAGGAGGCCGGCAACATGGTCGACCTCGACTCCGACCCGACGAAGATCATCGAGATCGTCGAGATCGGCAAGCAACTCCTCATCACCCGCGGAGCGTTGACCGCCTTCTCGATCGCCAACGACATCGCCAAGTACTTCGCGATCCTGCCCGCGATGTTCGGCGCGGTCTACCCCAGCCTGCACGCCCTCGACATCATGCACCTGCACTCGCCGATGTCCGCGATCCTTTCCGCCGTCATCTTCAACGCCGTGGTCATCGTCGCCCTCATTCCACTGGCCCTGCGCGGCGTGCGCTACCGGCCGGCCAGCGCCTCCGCGCTGCTCACCCGCAACCTCTGGGTCTACGGCCTGGGCGGCGTGCTGGTGCCGTTCGTCGCGATCAAGCTGATCGACCTGCTCTTCGTCCAGTTCATCCCCGGGATCTGAGGCACCGACCATGACTCGACTGCCCGTGTGGCTCTCCCAACACCTGGCCGCGCTCAGGGTCGTGCTGGTGCTCACCCTGACCACCGGCCTGCTCTACCCGCTCGGCATGACGGCGCTCGCGCACGTCCCCGGGCTGGCCGCCCCCGCCCGGGGCTCCGAACTCAAGGGCACCGACGGCTCGATGGTCGGCAGCCGCCTGATCGGACAGGCCTTCACCGACGGCAAAGGCAACGCGCTGCCGCAGTACTTCCAGTCCCGCCCGTCAGCTGCCGGCAGCGGCGACGGATACGACCCGACCGCCTCCGGTGCTAGCAACCTCGGTGCCGAGAGCGTCGTGGACACCTTGGCAACGAACAACGACCCCACGACCTTCAAACCCAGCCTGCTCACCCAGGTCTGCTCGCGCAGCAAGGCCGTCGGCGACCTGGAGCACGTGGACGGCTCCCGGCCCTACTGCACCGGCGACGGTGTCGGCGCGGTCCTCGGCGTCTACTACACCGGCGGCACCAGCGGCACCGTCACCAAGGTGGTGAGCCTCAACCAGGCCTGCCCGGCCAAGCCCTTCAAGGCGTCCTACCGGGGAGTCGCGGTCGTGTGCGCCAACCCCGGCGAGGACTACAGCGCCGCTGTGCCCGTCCCCGTGCGCGGCGACGCCCCGGCCCACCCCGTCGTCCCGGCGGACGCGGTGACCGCGAGCGCCAGCGGCCTCGACCCGCAGATCAGCCCCGCCTACGCCGATCTCCAGGCACCCCGCGTCGCCCGCGAGCGGCACACCACCGAGGACGCCGTGCGCAAGCTCGTCGCCACCTGCACCACTGGACGCACCCTCGGCATCCTCGGTGAGCCCGGCGTCAACGGCCTGAGGCTCAACCTCGCCCTCGACCGCACCTACCCGAAGCAGGGGGCCTGACCATGGCAGCCTGGATGCAGGCCCTCCTCGTCATCGCCGTCGTGGTCGGGCTCCACGTCCCGCTCGGCGACTACATGGCCCGCCAACTCGATGGCGGCCGCCACCTGAAGCCCGAAAGAGCCTTCTACCGCCTCTGCGGCATCGACCCCGAGCGCGAGCAGAACTGGAAGCACTACCTGCTCGCGCTGATGGCCTTCACCGTCATGAGCATCGCCGCGCTGTTCGGGCTCCTCATCGGCCAGGGCCGTCTGCCGTGGTCGCGCGGGACCGGCGGAATGCCGTGGCGCACCGCACTGCACACCGCCATCAGCTTCACCACCAACACCAGCTGGCAGAACTACGTCCCGGAGACCGGCACCGGCCACTTCGTGATCATGGCGGGCCTGGGCGTCCAGGCCTTCGCCTCGGCCGCCGTCGGCATCTGCGCGGCCCTCGCCCTGATCCGCGGCCTGGTCCGCCACAGCACCGAGGATCTCGGCAACTTCTGGGTCGACCTGATCCGCACCGTCTTCCGCGTCCTGGTACCGCTCGCCGTGGTCGCCGGCCTGCTGCTGATCGGACTCGGCGTCGAGCAGAACCTCGGCGGCAACCACACCGTCACCACCCTGACCGGTGCTCAGCAGACCCTGATCGGCGGACCGGTCGGCTCCTGGGAGCCCGTCAAGCTCTTCTCCGGCGACGGCGGCGGGTTCTTCAACGCCTCCAGCGCCCACCCCTTCGAGAACCCGACCGCGGGCAGCAACCTCATCGAGATCGTGCTGATGCTGCTGATCCCGACCGCCTTCATCCGCACCTACGGCCGTTTGATCGGCAGCCTCAAGCAGGCCTGGACCCTGCTCGCCGTCGTCGGCATCCTCTTCGCCCTGCTGCTCGGCGCCGGCGCGCTCGCCCAGTCCTCCACCCACAGCACCGTCGCAGCCGCCGTCGGCGGCCAGACCGAGGGCACCGAAACCCGGATCGGCGTCCCCGGCAGCACCCTCTTCGGCGTCTCCGCCACCGCCAGCGCCGACGGCGCCGGAGCTGCCTCCTACGACAGCTTCTCCAGCCTCGGCGGCGGCGTCCTCCTCGCGGCCATGATGCTCGGCGAGATCGCCCCCGGCGGCACCGGCAGCGGACTGTACGGGCTGCTCATGGCCGTCCTGATCGCGGTGTTCATCGGCGGCCTGATGGTCGGCCGCACCCCGGAGTACCTGCGCAAGCGGATCGGCTTCGGCGAGATGCGCTACGTCGTGATGTACGCACTCGTCGCCCCCACCGTCATCCTGACCTGCACCGCGATCTCCATCGCGCTGCCCCAGGACGGCGCCGCCAGCATGGGCAACCCCGGACCGCACGGCCTCACCGAACTCATCTACGCCTACACCAGCAACACCCAGAGCAACGGCAGCTCGATGGCCGGGTTCAACGGCGCCACCGACTTCCACAACGGGCTGATGGTGGTCGCCATGCTGCTCGGGCGCTACGTCCCCATCGCGTTCGTCCTCGCCCTCGCCGGACGCCTCGCCAAGCAGCGGCCCGGCGTCGTCACGGTCGGCACCCTCCGCGCATCCGGCGTCAACTTCGTCACCCTGGCCACCGGCGCCGCGCTGATCCTCGCGCTGCTCAACTTCCTTCCGGCACTCGCCCTCGGGCCCCTGACCGAGGGACTGATGTAACACCGCGCAACGGCAGAACGCCGATGTGGCCCAGGTCTGGAGGATCCGGGCCGCATCGGTTTACTGCCATGCCGCATGTCTGGTGAGTGCAGCGGCGACTGCCACCGGCTCGCGCGTCAGCAGGGGCGTAGCGACGACGCGGCCCCCCTCTGTGAGCAGCCGCTCGGACTGCGGATCACTGGCGGTGCAGCCGGTCGAGCTGGGTTGAGGCGCAGCTGGGTGGAGAAGGCCCGAGGAGTTGGGCGTCGCGGGCGGTGAGTCGGTCGACTGCCATGACGAGGACGCATCCGTCGGAGAGTTCAGCGCTGAAGGGGGCCTCGTCAGGGGTGGCCGGGAGCGGTGCGCCGGCGGCGGCCTGGGCCTGCCGGCCGGCTTCGGTGCGGCGCAGGAGGGCGATGGTGTCCAGGTCGAAGGTGCGGCGCACAACGTCCACGAGTTCCTGGGGGTTCGTGGGCCGTCAACGACCCCGACGCCTCACGCGACATCACCGCCTGGGTCGAAGCCTCTCGCGGGTGCGGCCCCGGGTCGGATGTGTCCGCCGGCGTCGACCGCGCCGTGATCAGCCGGCCAGGTCTGCCTGTCGGCGAGTGTTCGCGTGTCGCTTCGCGGGGACCTGCCTGGTGTTTCCCCGGCGTGGTTTGCTGGCCGAGGCGGCGAGCAGGCGGTGATCTGCCATCGGAAAGGGACGTGGGAAGCCAGGTGGCGGGTCCGGGTGGGTTCCCCTCGCGGGGTGTGGTGCGGCGGCCCGCGCTGCGCTGGGTGGACGTGCTGGTGGTCGTGGCGCTGGTCGCGCTGCTGTACGGGCTGCTGCGGCTCGCCCGTCGCTGAACGCGCCGTTCCTGCCCGGTACGGCTCCTGACACGGTGTCGACGGATCCGTCGAACCTGCCGTTCTACGCGGTGCGCTCGCTGGTGCGGATGTTCGCCGCGCTGATCGCCTCGGTGCTGTTCACCTTCGTGTACGCCACCGCCGCCGCGCGGATGCGACGCCTGGACAAGGTACTGCTGCCGGTGCTGGACATCCTGCAGTCGGTGCCGGTCCTGGGCTTCCTGTCGGTGACGGTGACGATGTTCATCAACCTGTTCCCCGGCTCGATCCTGGGCTTGGAGTGCGCCTCGATCTTCGCGATCTTCACCGCGATGGCCTGGAACATGACTTTCGCCTTCTACTACTCCCTCATCTCGCAGCCCCGCGAGCTGGACGAGGCGGCGCGGGTGATGCGGCTGACGAAGTGGCAGCGCTTCTGGCAGCTGGACGTGCCCGGCGGGATGATCCCGCTGGTGTGGAACGGGATGATGAGCTTCGGCGGCGCCTGGTTCTTCCTCGCCGCCTCGGAGTCGATCAGCGTCCTCAACCACCACTACGCCCTGCCCGGCATAGGGTCCTACGCCGCCGCCGCGATCGCGGCCGGGAATCTCGGGCAGGTCGGCATCGCCATCGCCGTGATGGTGGTGATGGTCATCGGCGTGAACGTGCTGTTCTGGCGGCCGATGGTGGCCTGGTCGGAGCGGTTCCGGGTGGAGGAGTCGGAGGCCGCCGAGCGCCCGCGCAGCCTGGTGCTTGGCGGGGGCGCTCTCGACGAATTCGAGCAGGTTCCCGACCGGGTCCTGGGTGTAGAAGCGCCGGTGGGGCGGGAGGCTGTCGTCCCAGACCACCTGCGCACCGAGGTCGTGCAGGCGTGCGGCGAAGTCGTCGATCTCGCTGACGGCCAGCCCCGGGTGGGCCTTGCTGGTCGGCCGGAAGCCGTGCTCGATGCCCAGGTAGAGGCGCACCCGGCCGCCGTCGGCAGCGAACCAGCACCCGCCGCGGTCCGCCAGCGGATCGGGCTTGCGGATCTCGGCCATCTGCAGCACGTCCCCGTAGAAGGCGCGCAGCAGCGGCTCGCTGGCGGGTGGTGCGGCGAGTTGCACGTGGTCAACAGCGGTGATCACGACGGTCTCCTCTGATCGGCTCGGTGTCGGGGCAGGACGGGGCATGCCCGCGGTCGGGCATTCGGTCAAGGCGTGAGGTAGGAGGTGTCAGTCCGGTGACTGGGTGGGTCGGGTGGTGTGCCGTTGGTACGGCTGGGCGGCATCGACGAGCAGTCGGGCGGTAGCGGGCGGCAGGTCGAGGTGGTGGCTGATCCATTGAGCACTGTGACCGTGTGTGGCCATGATCCAGGCGGTGTACAGGTGGTTCAGGCTGGGGGCGTCCTGGCCCAGCAGCTGCGGGCGGACGGCCTCCATGGGGAAGCCCTCCAAGGCGTCCGCGCTGTACCAGTCTCCGGGGGTGTTCGCCGGCGGTCGCCGACGGGCCCGGCGGTGGCTGTGGAGCGTGGCCGCCAGCAGGAGGAGCCCTGCCATACCGGCGCCCAGCAGGATCCCGGCGACCAGCGGCCGGTCGCGTACCGGGGCGACGGCGAGCGCGACCATCTCCAGCACCAGGAGCAGGAGGATGCCGAGCAGGGCTTTCCCTTCTCCGGTCTGCGGGTGGAGCCTCGTCCTCGCCATGGAAACCTCCTCGTCCGTCTCCCAGCATGCGGCGGCCTTCGCGCGATGCCGAGGGTCCATCGGCCCTGCTGGCCGTCCGGCGTGTCGGCTTGCGGGTGTGTTCGGTGTGCTCAGGCGGTACGGGTCAGGCGGGGGTCGTACTTGTAGCCGACCTGGCGCACGGTGGCGATCGCCGGGGCCAGGGCGGGGCCGAGCTTGCGGCGGATGCGGGCGACGTGGGTGGAGAGGGTGCGGGTGTCGCCGTTGTCGGGCCGCCCCCACAGGGTCTCCATCAGCTGGCTGCGGGTGTGCACCCGCAACGGCTGGGCGACCAGGTGGGCGAGCAACTCGAACTCCATGAAGGTCAGAGCGAGTTCGCGCCCGTGTGCGGTCACGGTCCGGCAGGTGGAGTCTACGGCCAGGCCCACAGCGCCGGCCGCCGGCAGCGAGGGCCGGGGCGTGGTGGGGCGGTGTGAGATGAGCGCGTCGAGCCTGCGGTAGTGCACGGCCATGTTCCGGGTTCGCCTTTCCGGGATGGTGGGGCGGGTCAGTGGTCGGGGTGCCAGGTGGCTTCGAGGCGGGTAGTCCCGTCGGCGGCGGTGACGGGACGCCAGCGGGCGCGCATCCGGGCGGGCGGGCCGGCCGGGGCCTGGGCGGCGACGGCTCGCAGCACCGGGCTGTCCAGGGTGCTGGCGGTCAGGCGGTCGTACAGGTCGGTGAGCGCGGCGCGCAGGCCGTGGCGCCGGGCGGGTGCGGTGACGAGCTGGAACGTGGCGAGGGTCGCCATGGGAACTCACCTCCGGGAGTTGGCCGTCGGGCGTGCGCGGGCATGCCGCGGCCAGGGCTTCGTGGTGAACGCGGTTGGGCGGGGTGAAAGTGGGGCGTCAGGAGGCCGACAGGTCGGCGGTGGCCAGGCTCAGGCGCTCGGCGGCGGCGAGCGGCAGGTCCGCGAACTCGGCCAGCCAGAGCGGGTCGTGGCCCTGGCGGGCGAGCAGGTACGCGAGGTGCACACGCGGCTCGTAGGCCGAGGCGGTGCTGTTCGCGGAGCCCGAACGCGGGCAGGCCCCTGGGTCGTCGAGGCGGTACTCGCGGGTCACGCCGTCGTGCAGGGCGAGGCGGACGCTGGGGCAGTGGTGGCGCGGGAGGGTGCGCATGGCCGTACTACCTTCCTTCCTCGGGTGAGGCGGTCGAGGTTTCCGAGGGCCTGCGGGGCGGCGGGCGTGTGCGGGCCGCCCCGCAGGGTTGGTCAGTGGCCCAGGGCCAGCTGGACGAGCTTGATCACGACCAGGACCATGGCGACCAGCAGGTAGGTGCGCAGGGCGCCCATGCCGATCTTGCGGGTGGTGGACATGACCGGCTTGGCCAGGGTCTCCAGCGGGGGCATCCGCCAGTTCTCGCGGCCGGTGCGGTCGATCGGGTCCTCCTTCGTGGCGGTGCGCCGGCGGGTGAAGGAGTACCCGGCGACCAGGACGCCGACCACGCCGCAGGCGGCCATGATGTCGAGGATCGCGGCGGAGGAGATGTCCGGGAAGAGCACCGAGGCGGTCAGGATGATCGACAGGGTGACCAGGACGCCGACCACGGCGGAGGTGAAGGCGTTGGTCTTCGGGCCGTTCACCCAGGGGCCGAGCGCCTCCTTGTCGTTGCACAGCAGCAGCAGGAAGACCGAGGCGGAGGGCAGCAGCACACCGGCCAGCACCTGGACGCCCTGGGTGAGCAGGCCCAGCGTGGAGTCGCTGGCGACCAGCACGATCCCGGCGGCGGCGATCACAAGACCCGCGTAGACGGCGTAGAAGCCCTTGGCTCCCTTCACACCGCGGTGCAGGGAGTGCTTGATGCCGAAGACGTCGCCGATCGCGTAGGCGGTGGACAGGGAGACGGCGAACGCGCCGATGATCGAGGCGTCCAGCAGGGCGATGGCGAACAGCACACTGGCGAGCTTGCCCGCGTGGGCCTCCAGGCCCTTGGCGATGCCCGCTGCGTCGCTGAACTGGCCGGCTCCGTCGGTGCCGGCGAACGCGGCGGCGGTCAGGCCCATCAGCGCGGCGGCGCCGACGACCACGATCACGATGCCGATCCACAGGTCGGCCTTCTCGTACTTCATGAACCGCGGGGTGATCCGCTTGTCGATGACGTAGCTCTGCTGGAAGAACAGCTGCCAGGGGGCGACGGTGGTGCCGACGATGGAGATGATCAGCAGCATCACGGTGGCCAGCTCGCCGGCGCCGCCGGGCATCTGCGGCACCACGAAGTCGTGCGCCATCTGCGAGGTCTTCGGGTGGACCATGAAGTAGATCGGGACCAGCAGCAGCGAGCCCAGGCACAGCGAGATCGCGACCCGCTCGAACCGGCGGAACGACCCGGTGAACGCGGACGCGATGATGATCGCGGCGGCCAGCACCACCGAGGCGGCCTTCGGCAGGCCCAGGTACCCGGCGGCCAGTGTGATGCCGATGAACTCGGTGACCAGCGTCAGCGCGTTCAGCAGGAACAGGTCGATGACGGAGAACGCGCCCCAGAACTTGCCGAACCGCTCCAGGATCAGCCGCGCGTGCCCGACGCCGGTCACCGCGCCCAGGCGCAGAACCATCTCCTGGTTCACGTACAGCACGGGCACGAGCAGGAGCAGGGTCCACAGCAGGTGAGTGCCGTAGTTCTGGCCCGCCTGCCCGTAGGTGGAGAACGCGCCGGCGTCGTTGTCGCCGACCATCACGATCAGGCCGGGGCCCACGATGGCGAGCAGGGTCTTGAGCTTGGCGGACAGGCCCTGGCGCGGGGCGGTGTCGTCCAGCTTGATCGTGCCGAGCGCGCCCTGGATGTCACCCAGGTGGGCCTCGTCGAGCACCGCAGCGCGCGGCGCGGGAACCTTCGGGTCGAGCATCACGTTCGTCATGACATGCCTCCCTTACCCCCTCGATGGGGGAGGTCGGGGGCACGCAGCAGCAATCCGCCCTACGAGCGCGCACCAAGCCACACCCGGGACGGCATGAGGCCGTGCGGGCATGACGGGGCGTGAGTGATACGCGTAGGGAAGGTGGTTACCGCGTGCCGGTGGAGTACGAGGACAGGCGGGTGTGGGCAGCGGGCTGCTGGTTTGCTGCCGACGGCGGCCGGGTCCGCCTCTACCTCGGCATAGAGGACGCCGTCCGCTCCACCCGCAAGTCAGAAGAAAAGTCATCACCCTGGCGCTCGATGCCGACGCCGGCGTTTGGCGGGATGTGTTCCCATAGGTCACCGCCGCATTCCGGGGAGCGTATGGCCATGCGGTGGCTAA
>NZ_JAJJPA010000080.1 GCF_020907985.1 Kitasatospora humi
CGGCAAGACCACCACCTCGGCGTCGACCAACCCGGCCAGCGGTGCCGAGCTGCCGCAGCCCGCCGACAAGACGGTCCGCAATACGATCCGCGCCTGGGCCAACCAGCACGGCCGCCAGGTCGCCGACCGCGGCGTCATCCCCCAGACGGTGCTGCGCGACTGGTACGCCGCGCACCCCGACACGCTCGCCGGCTGACCATGGCCGGCCGCCCGACTGCTGCGCCGGGCCACATCACCGGTGCGGGACGGGTCACCCTGTCCCGCACCGGCGGCGGCGCCGGCCCCGACTGGGGCGCCTACGCCCTCCTGTTCACCACGCGGCCCCTGCCCGGCGGCGGCAGCGAGGCCGTGATCGGCTACTGCCCGCCCGACGCCGATCTGCTCGACCCCGCCTGGACGCTGCACCAGCAGCGGCCCTACGGCCCGGCCGGCACCGCGACCCGGCCGCTCGGCGACTACGCCAGCGCCTCCACCCCGGCCCACGCGAAGAGCGAGTCCCCCGCCGCCTACGGCCAGCGGATGGCGCTGTACCTGCTGCGCATCGCCGCCGCCAGCCGCGTCAACGCCTCCTCCCCGTACGTGATCGACCTGCCCTGGGCGGCCTGGACGCTCGCCACCGAACAGCACGTGGTGCTCGCCGTCGACCCGGACCACCCGCACCGCGGCTGGGCCGGCCACCACCAGGTCCGCGTCGGCCGCCTGGCCGCCCTGCAGCCCAAGCAGCCCTGACTACCCGCCATCGAGGGGAGCACCGCCATGCCCGGCACCATCACCGCCGACCTGCCCGAGGCGATAGCCCGCACCCAGGCCAGCCTCGCCCGCTACCAGCACGCGCTCGGTCCCGGCCCGGACTCCGACCCGGCGATCGACGCCGCCTGGATGCTGCACCGCGACGTCGCCGCCCTGCTGCCCGCCGCCCTGGCCCTGCTCGCCGAACGCGACGACCTCGTCCGGCGCCTGGAGACCGCGCGCCGCGACCCGCTCACCGGCCTGCCCACCCGCGCCGCCTTCACCACCGCCGCCGAGCAGCTACTCATCACAGCGGCGGCGCCCGCTGCGCTGATGGTGGACCTGGTCGACTTCAAGGCGGTCAACGACACCTACGGCCACCAGGCCGGTGACGCGGTCCTGGCCGCCGTCGGCCGCCGCCTCGCCGACTGGGCCGGCCCCGCCGCCGCGTGCGGCCGAATCGGCGGCGACGAGTTCACCGCCGTCCTCGACACCGACCCCGCCGACCTGCCCGAGCGGATCGCCAAGCTCCGCGCCCTGCTCGAGCAGCCCGTCGAGCACGACGGCCAGGTCCTCGCCGTCGGCGCCTCGATCGGCACCGCCACCCGCACCCCCGACCACCCCGACCTGGGCCTGTCGGCGCTCCTGCACGCCGCCGACCAGGCGATGTACGCCGACAAGGGCCGCGGCCGCCGCGGCCGCCGCCACACCACCCCCGCCCACACCCTCGCCGCCTAACACCAGGAAGGAACCCCAGCCGATGGCCCGCGTGATCATGCCCATCACCCCCGTCCACGCCGACGGCACCCCCTGCACCCACCAGGTCAACCAGCGCACCGGCCTCCCCAAGGACCCGACCAGCGACTGCACCGGCCGCACCGGCTACGCCGCCACCTGCTCCGCGTGCAGCGAGACGGTCAGCAACTACCTCAAGCTCCTCGTCACCCCCGAGGTCGCCACGCACCTGCGCCAGCACGCCAACTGACCACCAGGAGGACCACCGCCATGACGGACACGACCGTGCCCACCGGCTTCACCACCCTCTACGGCCTGACCATCGCCTGCTGCGACGAGGACGCCGAGGCCTTCCTCGCCCTTGGCCACCACGACGCCCGCCGCATGACCGCCGCCGCCAACCGCCTGCTGCGCACCGAACGCCTCGAGCGCTACCGGCCGATGGTCGGCGAGCTCCCGCGCATCACCCACACCTTCGGCACCATCACCGAGCAGCCGATCGACGAGGACGGCGAGGAGGGTGGCTGGAGCTTCGAGTTCGCCGACCAGAACGAGGCCGGCGCCCAGACGGTCACCCTGATCGAGGTCCCCGGCCTGGGCGACTTCGAGCTGCTCGCGCTCCCCAGCCGCTGCCCCGACTGCACCCGCCTGACCAACACCGCCCACTACATGCGAGTCGAGATGCGCGCCCTCGGTGCCTCCGGCCCGCTCGGGCACGACTGCCGCTCCTGCGGCGCTGTCTGGCCCGCCACATCCAGGTCCGCCCCGACTCCGGCCGCGGCAGCCTGATCACCGCCGTACCTCCACGCAGCGGGCCCGCCCCTTCGGCATCAGCCGAAGGGGCGGGCCCTTTTGCGTTTCGGGGTAAGAATTTCTTACCCCGCTCGGTCAGCTACTCGACTACCTCAGCGTCGACCGGAATCAGCTTGCGGGCGGCAGCGATGCGGGACTGCACGCGGCCGATCTCGGCTTCCAGGCTGTCCAGGTAGCCAGCGAGGGCGACAGGGTCAGTCTCGGCGGCAGCCTTCACGGCCGCAGGTGCCAGCGGCTTGTACGCCCGCTCGCGCATCTCATCAGCCGCCTTGCTTAGCGGAAGCAGCTGGGGCGGCACCGGCGGGGCCTGCGGCGCCGACGGCTCCCGGCTGCCTTCGCCGTCGGCCGGCTGCGCCGGGATCGCAGGCTTGCTGAGCAGCTCGCGGGCCGCCGCGCTGAGCATCGCGGCAGTGGGACGCTGCTTGCCCTGCTCGGCGGCTACCTTCTGCCCCTCCTCAATGACGACCTCGGCGTGCTCGACGTCCGACTTGGCGATCACGTCGGCGATCACCTTGCGCGCGGACGCCTGGGTGAGCTGCGCGCGCAGCTCGGGCTTAAGCAGTGCGAGGGTCCGGATCCGCTGGGCGTCCTTCAGCAGCTCGAAGATGTACTGCTCCGCGACGTCGAGGACGTCAGCCGCCCATCGCGCGAACTTGCTGACGCCGGCCTCCTTGTGGAGCTCCCGCTCCTTGGCGACCTCCAGCAGCACGCCCTTGGTGAGGACGACGTAGTCCTCCGCGGCTGCACCGAGCCGACTGATCTCCCGCAGATGGGCGGTGACGAACGCCAGCTGCTCCTGCCGGGTGCCGACGATGTCTGCGGCGCTGAGCAGCCGGCCCCCGGCAAAGGTTGAGGTCTCGTTGCCGGTCCACACCGCAACGGCGCCCGGCTGCGCTGCCGCCTCTTGAGTCTGGGTGGTGCCGTCCGGCTGGGTGCCGTTCTTGCGGCGGCCGCCCAGCGCGGATCCGAGCCCCGATGCGCGCCCGGCACCGGCAGGCCGCTCGGGGTCGGCGGTGCCGAACCGCTCGCCGGGGCTCTTCTCAGTGGTGCCGGTCCTCAACGACGCCAGGCCGCTCATGCCATCTCGCTTTCCGCTTCGCGCTGTGCAATCCGGGAGAAGATCTCCCGAGTGAGGGCAGCCATGTCCTCGGAGACCGATGCGGAGGTCGGGCTGACCACCTGGTCCCGCGACGCGGTGCCGGCACGCAGCTGCCAGAACTTGGGGTTGTCGTTGGCGGCCTGCTCCAGTTCATGAAGCAGCACTCCGCGCTTGCGGGCCTGACGGGCCACCGCCTCGGAGGCCCGGACCATGCTCTCGAACATGAACCGGTCGGACCCCAGGACCTCGGCGACCTCCTGGCGCACCTCGCGCTGGATGGCGGTGGCACTGGACCCGGACGCGAACAGCAGGACACCGAGCATCGCCAGGTTGGGATTGGAGAACTCGCGGACGAGCTCGAACTCCGTGCTGATGTCACCCAGGCCGTCCGAGATGCTGCCCGAGTCGGACTTCACCGGGACGACCAGCCAGCGGGCGGCTGCCAGACACAGCTGTACCAGCGGCGGGTTCTCCGGCGGGGAGTCGATGACGACCAGGTCGTAGTCCGGGGCGATGCTCTGCAGTGCCACTGCCAGCATCAGGGACTGCGTGATCGGCTTGTTCGGGAAGCGCAGTGCGAGGTCGCCCGGCAGGTCGCCGACCTTCTTACCGCCCACCACGACGTCGAGGTTCGGTCGGACGTCCCGGACGGGCACCAGCGGCCGGCCCCAGAGCACGCTCTCGTGCAGCGCGGCTCCGCCGTCGTCCAGCTCGCCGCCTCGGAATCCCAGCTCCCGCCCGACGTGCCCCTGCCCGTTGACGTCGACCAGCAGAGTCTTTATGTCGTCGGCGGCGGCAAGGCCGGACATGTTGCTGGCGACCGTGGTCTTGCCCACGCCGCCCTTGCCGTTGGCGATTACGACTACCCGGTCCAGCGCCTCGCGGTCGACCTCCGGAGGCACCTCCCTCTCCTGTGCGGCCAGCACTTCACCCTCCGAATCCGCGATTCCTTGCGGCGCCATGTTGCCATGTGCCGGTGGCTCGGCTGCTGCACACCACCGGATCGAGGGCGCGGTTGTCTGACTAGTGCGCCGTTCGGCGAGCCGCCAGCACCTGCGGGGACGACCCGTGGCTTTCTGGCCCCATGGACGACATCAGCGAGTACATCAAGTTCCGCAACCGGCTCGGCGACTTCATGCACGAGCGGTTCCGGCAGGAACTGCCCACGGACTACCTGGCGGCGACAGGTGTGGCCAACCTGCTGGCCGAAGTCCTTTCGGCCGACAGGCTCGCCACGTTCTTCCGCGTCGCGATCGAGGCCGAAGAGGAGTCCCGGCAGCCGGCCCGCTTCCTGGCCGGCACCTACTCGGACCGTCTCGACCGCGGCCTGGGGCGAGCGTTCAAGGATCTGTACGAGAGCGACCCCGGACTCAACGTTGCGTGGCACCTGGGACGGGTCTTCCCGAACCTCCTGCCGGACGGGGAGTTCATCCCGTTCATCCAGCTCGCGCAGAAGGCCCTGGAGCAGGTCGCGGTCGCGCCCGCCCGGTAGTCGCACGACCGGACACTCGGGGGCGGGGTAAGAATTTCTTACCCCGCCCCCGAGTGGCGGCTCCGAGAGCCGGTCAGGAAGGTGGGGGCATGGCCATCATCGTGTTGGAAGAGCCGCGGCGGGTGATGAGCACGGATTTCGGTCCGGGCCGGCCTGAGCCTCGGATGGGAGTCATCCACGCGGCCCCGGCCGACCCGTCCATCCCGGGTGACCCGGCCGACCAGACGTTCTGCGGCAAGGACACCGGCGGCATGGAGAAGGTTCCGTACAGTGCATCCCGCCCCGGGGCCTCGTGGTACCCGCAGAATCTGAGCCAGTGGGTGTGCCCGCGATGCGCCACCGCCCTGCGGTCGGCCTGACCGCTTCTCTTGGCCCGAGGTAAGGAATTCGTACCTACCTTGGGCTCACTCATGCGTGCCTACCGCCCGGCTGCTCGCGCGCGCTCTTGACGGTAAGTCAGCCGAGCGGAACGGTGGAGGCGCAAGGATCCGCAACCGGCTTGGCACAAGGAGCGGTCATGGCACTACGGTTCAGGGGCATCGATCCGGATACGCCCAACGGCGGGTCTCCGACCGTGTGGTTGGAGGACGAGAAGGCGGAGATCGTTATCCAGGGCTGGCTGCCCGAGATGGAGATGTACCGCGTGATCAGCGAGACCGAGTGGGTGGAGGGCCACCCCATCGGCGTTCCGGACCACGAGGGCGTCGTTCGGATCCCGGTCCGGATGATCCCGTTTCTGCGGAAGGTGTGCGATGAAGCCGAGCGTGCCGGACTTTGGCGCCCTGCTGAGGAGCGCTGAGCGCTCCGCCTGCCACCTGGAGATGCGCGACTCCTACATGGACGACCCAGTCTTCGCCGACTGGCGTGCCGGCCTTCCGGTGGATCGGCCCGAGGCCTATGACCTGCCGGAGGAGTACGTCGCCTGGGCTGCGCTGGTACGGGAGACGGTCGGCCGCGGGGTGGTGATGCGCCGGGCGAGGATCGTCTCGGAGCCGGTGACCGCCTACATCCGGTGGGAGCACGCGATCACCGACCGGCACAACGTCGCGCTCGGCGAGCAGGTCCGCTGGCTGCCCCGGTCGAGGGCCTCCGACCTCGCGCTGCCGGGCAATGACCTGTGGCTGGTGGACGAGCGCTTGGTCCTGTTCCACTGGTTCACCGGTGACGGCGAGTGGGCTGGCCACGAGGTCACCGAGGACCCGGCCGTGGTGAAGATGGTGACCGGCGCCTTCGAGGCGGTCTGGGAACGGGCCGTCCCGCACGCGCAGTACGCCGTCTGACCAACCCACTCCGACCACCCGCCGGGCAGCCAGCACCATGTCGTCGTCCCCGTCGTCCAGCGTCATCGAGGCGCGCAAGGCGCTCGCCAACCGCCTGGTCGGCCTGCGTAAGGACGCAGGCCTGACCGGCGACGAGCTGTCCGCCCGCTGCGGGTGGCACCCGGCGAAGACTTCCCGGATCCAGAGCGGCAAGTCCGCGCCCTCCGAGGATGACCTGCGCGCCTGGTGCACCGCCTGCGGCGCCGGCGACCAGGTTCCCGACCTGATCGCCGCCGCCCGCGCGGTCGACTCCATGTACACCGAGTGGCGCCGCATGGAGCGCAGCGGGCTGCGTGCCGCCCAGGAGTCCGTGGCCGCCCTCTATCGCCGTACCGGTCACTTCCGCGTCTACGCCAGCCGCGTCATGCCCGGCATGGTGCAGACTCCCGAGTACACCACCGCCGTCCTGCGCTCGATCCAGCGCGCCCGCGTCGAGGTCGACGACGTCGCCGACGCCGTGGAGGCTCGCCTGGAGCGCCAGCGGATGCTGTTCTCCGGCCGGCACCGCTTCGGCCTGCTCATCGAGGAGTGGGTGCTGCGCGCTGCGGTGTGCGACCCGGAGACGATGGCGGCTCAGCTCGGCCACCTGCTCGCCGTCTCCTCCAGCCAGTTCGTCAGCGTCGGCATCATCCCGAGCGGGTCCGACCGCCCGCACCTTCCGGTCGAGGACTTCTACATGTTCGACGAGACCGAGGTGGCCGTCGAGCTGACCTCCGGCTACCTGCGGATCACCCAGCCCCGTGAGATTGCCGACTACGTCCGCACCTTCACCGACCTGGCCGCCATGGCCGTCCACGGGGCCGAGGCACGTCAGCTGATCACCGCGGCGATAGCCACTCTCGGGTGACTTCGCGCAAGATGGCGCAACCTCGTTGAGGGCCCGGCCGCACATTCCCTACCGTCGATTCGTCGCCCGCCGTGACCGACCGAACACTAGGCCCCGGCGGACGTGCTGGGGCCGCTGCGCCCGCCTGCCCCCCGTCAGGTGGGCGCAGCCGTCACCGCCGACGAGAGAGCGGAGAACCGCCGTGGCCGCGCACCCCATAACCCGCTCACCGGTTCTGGCTGCGGCCGAACCCGGGAGCTGGCGGATGCGAGGTGCCCGGTGACCACGACCGTTGAGGCGCCGGCGCGGCCCCCGCCGCCGACGCCGTCAAGGTGCTGCTGCCCTACGAGCCGCAGTCCGCCGCCGCGGCCCGCCGCCTGGTGCGCACCACGCTGCGTGCCTGGGAGCTGGAGGGACTGATCGAGGCCGGCGAACTCATCGTCAGCGAGCTGGCGGGAAACGCGGCGAAGACCGGCTGCCGACGCCGGATGACAGTCACCGTTGAGCGCATCACCGACCGGTGCGTGCGCATCAGCGTCCGCGACGGCTCCCGCACCCTGCCCTGCCTGATCGACGCGGGCCCCGCGGCCGAGTCGGGACGCGGCCTGGCCCTGGTCCACCACCTGACCGGCGGGCACTGGGGCGCGAGCCTGGAGCCGTTCGGCAAGACCATCCACGCGGACCTGCGCACCCACCCGACGTAGCCCCCACCACTGCCCCGGTGCGCCGGGGCAGCCCTCTACTCCTCCCGGCCCCGGGAGGGCACCATCACAGCGACGACAAGGAGCGCGGCATGGACATCGAGGCAGTCGACGGCGGCGGCTCGGGCGGCGACGGGGGAGGCGGGGGCGACGGGCACCCGGGCACTCCGTGGACGCCGCCGTCCGACCCGCCATCCCCTGACGGCAGCACCCCGCCCGGGGACGGGGGACACCACAGGTGACGCTCGCACCTGAGCAGGAGGGCCGCCCCGCGCCGGGGCGGTCCTTCCCCGTCCCCGACGCGTGGGCGCCGGCCTTCGACGCCGTCCCGCGCTCGCTGTTCCTCCCGGACCTGGTCTGGGCCCACGACATGGCCACCGGCACCAGCCAACCCGTCGACCGGACCGCCGACGAGGCCGGCTGGCTGGCGGCGGCCGCCGCGGACATCCCGATCGTCACCCAGTGGGACGACGGCCTGCACCATGGCGCCGAGCCCGGCACCGTGCCCACCAGCTCCGCGTCGATGCCCTCGCTGGTCGCCTCCATGCTGGACGGCCTCCAGGCCGAGCCGGGGATGCGGGTGCTGGAGCAGGGCACCGGCACTGGCTGGAACGCCGCCCTGCTCGCCCACCGGCTCGGCGACGCGAACGTGACCACCGTCGAGATCGACCCCACCGTGTCCGCCCAGGCTCGCGCCGCACTCGAGCGGGCCGGCTACCGGCCGACCGTCGTCTGCGCGGACGGCGCGCTCGGCCACCCGCCCGGCGCCCCGTACGACCGGATCACCGCGACCTACGGGCTGCGCGAGATCCCGCGCGCGTGGATCGACCAGACCCGCCCCGGCGGGCTGATCCTGGCGCCGTTCGGCACCCACTACTCCAACGCCGACGCCCTGGTCCGCCTCGCCGTGAGCGGCGACGGCACTGCGAGCGGCCCGTTCCTCCAGCCGGTGGAGTTCATGAAGATGCGCTCCCAACGCCTGCGGTGGCCGCAGAACCCGCCGGACGGCGGCACCATCGCCGAGTCCACCACGACGGCGACGCTGCCCGCGCACGGCAAGTTCGACCCGTTCCCGCTCGCCGCCGGCCTGCGCCTGCGCGACATCGTCCACGCGATCCAGCGGCACGACGACGGCGCCCGCACCCTGTGGCTCTACTCCCTCACCACCCCGGCCTGGTCGGCGACGACCTTCCGAGACGGCGAGGACGAGCACCAGGTCCGCCAGTACGGCGGCCGCCTCCTCTGGCCGGAATTCGAGCGCACCCTCGGCTGGTGGCACGAGGCGGGCGAGCCCGGCATCGAGCGCCTCGGACTGACTGTCACTCCGGACGGCTGGCAGGCCTGGCTGGACGAGCCCGCCCAGCTGATCTGACCGCCTGGTCCGGTGCCGTGAGCCCGCCTCGCGGCGCCGGACCCGTCACCGACCACTGCCCGCACCGGCGGGAACACACGGGAAGGGGAAGCGCATGGAGCGCCGGCCGATGGACACGGCCACCTACAGCGAGCAGGCCCAGCACGGGCCCTGCTTCATCTGTCGCCTGGTCGACGGAGACCCGGCCTACGCGCACGAGATCGTCTACGAGACCGAGCAGCACCTCGCGTTCCTGGACAAGTGGCCGGTCCTGCCCGGCAAGCTCCTGGTCGTCCCGAAGCAGCACCTGGAGCACGTCGTCACCGACCTCACCGAGCAGGACTACCTCACCATCATGCGCACCGTGCGGCTGGTCGCCCTGGCCGCCGAAGACGTCCTCGACGGCGAGCGCACCTACCTGTTCTCCCTCGGCTCCCAGACCGGCAACAGCCACCTCCACTGGCACATCGCCCGCCTGCCCCACGGCATCCCCTACGAACAGCAGCAGTTCGAAGCCCTCGCCTTCGGCAACGGCGTACTTGCCTACACCCCCGACGAGCGCGCGGACCTCGCCGACCGGCTGCGCCTGGCCGTCGCCGCCCGCGCCACCGCGGCCGGCTGACCGCCCGTTGCCCAACCGGGCGCCCGCTCGTTGGACCCGCCGAGCGCCCCGACCCGGGCGCGCGGCTGCGCCTGCTCCACACCGCCCGGCAAGAACACCCCCACGGTCTGGGCACCGCACGGTGAAGCCCTCGGGCGGCCGGGCCCGTACACAGCCCGGCCGCCCGAAATTCCTCCTGCCGACAGCCGACACGCGCCAGAATCACTGCACGATTCAGGAAAACGACGGGATGACGCGGCATGGACGAGTTGCGGTTCGACAAGGAGATCGGGACGTTCGCGGTGGACGTCGGCGAGAACAGCCTGATGATCCTCAAGGCGGCGGGGACGCACTGCTTCCAGCTCCAGCTGGCGGTCCACATCCCGCAGTCGGACCAGGCCGGCCGACTGATCGTGCTGGAGACGGACCTGTTCGCGCCCCAGGAGCCCAAGCCGAAGGCCTGGCTCGGCTCGGCCACCCACTCCCTGGCCTTCGTGCCCGGCGGCGTTCAGCGGCCCACCCTGCGCTTCCTGCTGACCAGCGCTCAGATCCTGGCGCTGGAGGCCCAGCGCAGCGGCGACCTCCACCTGGAGCTCCAGGTCCGCGCCGTCCTGCCGCAGGCCACCGGATACCCCGGCGGCAGCGAGGCCAGCGTGCGCATCAGCGTCGCCGAGAGCCGCTGGCGCCAGCAGCTGGAGAACCTGGGCCCCGCGCTCGCCTTCGAGCAGTCCATCCCGTTCCCCGCCGGCGACGGGCCCCGCCAGGAGGCCGTGGACTACCTGCGCTCGGCGCAGCGCCGCCTCGGCGGCAACGATATCGACGGCGCGATCCTCGACGCGCGGCGCGCCCTGGAGTACGTCGAGCAGAACAGCGGCTGGCACTGGCCCGGGCAGAGCAAGAGCAAGGAGCAGCGCACCCAGGACGAGCGCTGGGCCTGGATCCGCTCCGCTCTCGCCGACCAGGCCAGCGGCGCCCTCCACAAGGACACCCTCACCAAGACCTTCACCTACACGCGGGCCGAGGCCGAGGTGCTGATCGCCATGGCCACGGCACTGCTGCGCCTGGTCTCCTGACTTCTGGTCGGCTCCGGAGCCGTGGCCGGGGCCCGCGTCGTCAGTCGTCCTCGTCCTCGTCCTCGTCTTCGTCGGCCGGCGGCCGCAGCGGAGTGGTGGCATCGACCTGGCCCCAGCGCAGGGCGTGCCGGACGGCAGTGGTCATCCAGCCCATGGCCTGCTCCGGAGTGGGCTTGGTGAGCTTGTAGACCTCGCTGACGATCCGCATGCCGCCGGGGTGCGCGGCGATGCCGACCAGGTTGTTCCACAGGTCGATCCGGTACTCCCACGGCTCGGGTTCCCCGCGTCGCCGCGGCACTGGGGCGGGCTTCTGGGCGCTGACCCAGTCGCCGTCCTGGTCGAGGTTGGCCTGGCCGTTGCAGGCCCGCAGCAGGACGTCGTTCCACGCGCCCATGACCGGGTGGGGAGGAAGTCGCGGGTGCAGTCGCGGAACCAGCCGCGCAGCAGCTCGTCGTCGCCTGCGATGCGCTGCTGGCCGCCGCCGTCGACGAGGGCGCCGATGAGCCGGCCGAGGTGGGCGACCGGCTCCAGGTCACCGCTCCACTGGTAGTCGACGGCGACCATGACCCGCCAGGTCTGCTCCTTCCACCGTCCCTGGTACGAGCCGCCATCGTTGGTGCCCCAGCCCGCGCCGAGCCGGACGGCCTGCCACATGTTCATGCCCGCCGGTCCGACGAACTTCCCGTTCGTCAGCCCGGTCAGGCGTTCCGGGATGTGCGGGGTGCGGGCGCGGTGGAAGCCGAGCTCGGGGGACCAGCACCAGGGGTTGCGCTTGAAGGTGAGCCGGAAGTCGGGGTCGTCCACCGGGCCGTCGTAGTACGGCGAGTCCTCGTGGCCGGTGTAGGGCTGGCAGGTGTGGCCGCGGTACGCGGGGAAGCGGCCGTCGGGTCCGCGTCGGCGCGGACCGGGCAGGGAGGCGGTCTTCGTCACGCCCTGCCAACGCGCCGCAGCCCGCCCGGACACGGGAACGGGGCGCCGCGGCCGCGGGCATTACCGGGTCCAAAATTCCGTAGGCGATCGTGGTGCTGCGCCCCAGGCCATAGACGATTTCACGCTCGGGTCCTGTCCCGTGGACTCTGAGCCCTTCGAAGGGGTGAAGGTACACACCTCACTTCGAAGGAGGGCGTGATGACGCCCGTTCAGTCCGCTGTGCGCTTCCTCGCCGAGGCCGCCGCCGATCCGTCCGGCCCGCAGGCCGCCCAGCTCGCCCACGCCGTCCAGTACGCCGGCTCTACTCTCTCGGGTCTCGCCAACGCTGTCGGCGCCGTCCGCAAGCTGCGCCGCCGTCCGGTCGCGGAGCAGCCGGCGGTCCGGTGCTGCTGCCAGTCGTGCCCGGCCCGCCGGGAGGCCGGCGGCGAGTAGCGCCGGGAGGCCGGGCGCGCGGGCGTGTGCCGCGCGCCCTTTCCTCTTTGACTCCAAGAGTGGACGGGCGTAGCATTTGGTTATGTCCTACTGTTTGGGAGTTGTCTCGTGAGAATCAGCATCGGCGGCGAGCGGGTCGAGGTGCACGACGACCTCGCCCGGGCGCTGCTCGCGGCCCTGCGCGGCGAGCGGCTGGTGGAGCCGCCGCAGGCCTCCGCCTTCGACGACCTGACCGCCCTGGTCGCCTGCATCAGCCGCGTCACCCAGCACCTGAACGTGGTCAAGGAGCTGGCCATGTCCCGCGCGGACGCCAGCGACAGCTACTCCAACCGGCGCGCCCTGGGCATCGCGGCCGCCATGGCCCCCTCCCAGCTCGGCCGGGTCCTGGAGGGCCACGGCCTCCCGCGCGACCGCCGCGCCGGCGGCGTGGACCTGGCCGTGGCGTTCCGCACCACCGACGACTGCGTGCTGCACTTGGCCGCCGAGGACGACGTGGCCGGCCTGCCCTCGTTCACCCTGCCGTTCAACCCCGCGCAGGGAGAGGTCGAGCCCACGGAGTTCGCCGGCCGGGAGCTCGAGTTCTACTACCGCCCCCAGGTCCCGATCGCGGTGGCCGACCTCGGACGCACCGCCGGCTACACCCTGCGCCCCGACCAGGGCCCGATCGCCTGCCTCACCGAGCAGGTCTTCGACGCCCTGTTCGGCGACCCCCGGATCGACCCGACCCGACCCAACGGACGCTGAGGAGCAACGCCCGATGTCCGACGACCTGTTCAACTCCGTCGACGCCCTGCTGGCGGCCGTGAGCACTGGCCTGCCGCTCCCGGCCGAGCGGGCGCGGCTGCGCCTGGCGGCTGGGCTGACGCCTGCGCAGATCGCCGCGGCTCTGCGGGTGGACTCGGCCCAGGTGAAGGGCTGGGAGGACGGCAGCGCCGTCCCGGGCCCGGACATCGCCCCGGCCTACGCGCGGCTCCTCGCGGGCCTGGCGGAGCGCTTCCCCGCGCCCGAGCAGCCCGCCGCCGACCCTGCCCCGGCTGTGCCGCAGGCGTTCACCGCCCCGGCGCCCGCCCAGGAGGCCACGGACGGCCTGGTGGTCCCGCTGCTCGACCAGAACCCGGACGGCTCGCTGGTGATGGGCGATGCGGCGCCGTGCGTGCAGTGCGGCCAGCCCTCCGTCTACCGCGCCCAGGGCCGCCCGATGCACCTGGGCGGGTTCTGCCGCCCCGCCGCCCCGGCCCCGGCTTCTGCGGACCAGGCTCCGGCCGCCCCAACACCCGTCGCCGCCCCGGTCGCGCCCGCAGCTGCTCCTGCTTCTGCTCCTGTCGCCTCGGTGCAGGTCCGGCCCGCGCCCACCGCGTCCCCGGCACCGACGGCCAAGGCGCGCACTGCGACATCCCGCGCCGCTGTCCGTCCGACTACGCCGCGTCCCGCCGGTCCGGCCGCCACGGCTGCTGCCGCGCGCTGGTGGCCGGCGGTCGCGCTGGACGTCACCGAGGATGGCGGCTGGGTGCTGGACATCCCGCAGATCCCGGCCCCGGCCGGGACCAAACTGCCCGACTGGTTCGCGTGGCTGGGCACCGGGCTGCCGCTGCGCGTCGAGCGCGCCCACCCGGCCGGACGCGGCGGCGACGGCATGGTCTGCCTGACCGCCGCCGCGCTCAAGCAGCTCGGCCTGCCCGCGACCCTGCCCGGCACCGAGAAAGCCCTGACCGCGCTCCAGGCCAAGCTGGCGAAGGCCGCCGCCACGGTGGGCATGGAGATCAGTGACCAGATCGGCCCGTCCTTCCACGTCTTCCGCCGCGCCGGTTCGGCCGGCGGCCCGAAGACGTCGGTGCGGGTCACCATCGCGCCGTGGCTGGGCCAGGGCGACGGCCGCCAGCAGGCCGTCAGCGCCCTGGCCGCCCCGCTGGCCACCGCCCCCGACGGCACCCGGGACGGGCTCACCCTGGCCCGCCGCTACCGCGCCTTCACCGCCGACCTGGGCGTCGCCCCCGGCGCGACCACCGCCTCCACCGCGATGCTGCTCCTCGACGCGGTGCGCCCGCGCGTGGAGTGGACCAAGGACCAGACGACAGGGGAGTGGTCCTCGCACCTGCGCGAAGGCGCCCTGCCCAGCGGCGACCTGTGCGTGCCCCCGGCCGCCGGGGCCCGCCACCCGCTCACCCGCGAACTCCTCAGCAAGGGCCAGGTGGTGTGCGAGGAAGAGGACTACAAGTGGTGGGCCCGCGAGCTCACCGAGCAGGAGGCCCGGCGTCCGTGGGCGGTCGCCGTCGACGTCTGCGCCTCCTACCTGTCCGTCACCGACTCCCTGCGCCTGCCCATCGGCCCGTACCAGTACGTGGAGAACCCGGCCTGGGACGGCAAGACCGCCGGCCTCTGGTGGTGCGACTTCACCACCACCGAGACCGACCCCCTGCTGCCGCACCCGGCCACCTTCCACGGCCAGCCCCCGACCGGACCCGGCTGGTACGCCACTGTGACGGTCGCCTACATGGTCAGCACCTACGGCTTCGACCCGTCCACCATCACCGCCGCCTACCTGGCCGCCCACACCGCCCCCCTGCTCAAAGAGTGGACCGGCCGCATCCGCGCCGGGTACAAGCGCACCTACGCCGACCTCGGCCTGTTCGACGGCCAGAGCCCGACCGAGTTCTTGGCCGCCTACGCCGTCCACAAGGACGTCGGCACCGACCCGGTCCGCGCGGACGCCCTGGTCCTCGCCGGGGCCTACAAGAACGTCTACAAGGGCGGGATCGGCAAGTGGGCCGACTCCGCCCGCCACCTGGACGACCAGACGTGGCTGGAGAAGGTCGCCGCCGCCTGGTCCTACGACCCCGCGCTGCGCTTCCAGGTCATCGCCGCCGCCCGCATCGCCGCCCACCGCCGCCTGCGCAAAACCCTCCAGCTCACCGGCCGCGCCCCCTTCGCGGTCAACGTCGACTCGTACCTGTACGCCGCCGACGCCCCCTCCCCGCTGGAGCTGCTCCCCGTCAAGGACGACGGCACCCCGGTCCCCGGCGCGCTGCGCCTGGGCATCGCGCCGGGCAGCCACAAGCACGAGTCCTCGATCCCCCTGGCGGCCGCCATCGAGGCGATGGAGCGCCGCGAGCACCCGTCCAGGCTGGTCCACCACTACACCACCGACGGCACCCCGATCGGCCACGAGCAGCCTGGCGCGCCCGGCTCCGGCCCCAATGATGAGGAAGGCGACAACTGATGGCCGGGTTGTTCGGCCGGGTGCGCGAGGCCATGTTCCCCTCCCGCAAGGCGCCGGTGCAGTCCACGACGCAGGCCGGCCAGGTGCGCGAGCGCAAGTACGGCGGCAACACGAAGGCGATGGCCGCCGCCTACGGGGTCGCGCCGCGCACGGTGCTGCGCTGGATCGACGGCACCCGCCACCCCACCAAGCCCCAGCACGTCGATCAGCTCCAGCGCGAGGCCGTCGACGTGCAGACCACCGAGCGGGGCCGGGAGCGCAAGGCCAAGCAGCTGGCCCAGCGCGGCACCGTCTCCGGGATCGGGGCCCGGGTCGGCCGCGCCGTGAGCTTCGAGATCCGCGGCTCGGACGCGGTCCGGGCCCGCGACATCCACCTGAACCTGACGGGCGAGCAGGCCGCCGCCCTGGCCGTCGCCGAGGACGAGGACGAGGTGCGGCAGGTGATCGGCCAGGCCCTCGCGGACTACTTCAACGGCGGTCCCGGCTACGGCGGCTTCTCGGCCGACGACTTCGACTTCGACCCCACCGACTTCGACCTGAGCTGACCGCCAACCAACTGACCTACCCAGGCGCTTGGTTCAGACCAGGCGTGGCCGGGGCGGCGGCCGTGATCCGTTCGGCCAACCGGTCCGACTGCGACCAGCTCACCAGGGTCATAGCGGGGGAATTCCGAGCTTCCTCGAACAGCTCAATCGGTGGATCAGGAACAGCTCTAGCTACTGGTCGAGGAGTCAACACGACACCCGATCCGTCTCTCCTGAAGTGGGGAAATCAGGTGAGCGGGTCTGCCCGGTAACCGAGCACAGGGTGGGGAAATTCAATGATCCACACCCACGGTTTTCGGGGATCGGCACACGGCGAATTCCGGCAGGGGGGTACCGCCGTTCGGCGGGGTTCACATGGCGCTCCGGCGGAGATGCCGTGTGATTCAGTCGGCTGCGCCGGTCTGGTTGCAGGCCACGATGCGGTACGCGAGCCTGAAGCCGTTCCGCGGCACCGACCCCCTTCTCGGGGCGCTCAGCTCAGCCACGCTTGGCCTCACGAGTGGTCAGCCCGTCCGCCGCCCGCAAGTGGGTGAGCAGTGAGCAGAGCGCAAACGCCCGCCGTGGGCTACGCGAAGTGGAGAAGCGATGTCCGACAGCAGTGGAGGAGCGGCCCATGCTCAGGGCCGCCGGTCGCGGCGAACCGGGCGCCTGATCCGTGTGCTGAGCGCCATGGCACTGCTGACCCCGGCGTCCGTCAGTGCCGCGGCGGCGGCAGGCTCACGATCGACGCCCGCCCCGCCGCCGTCGACCGCCGACCAGGAGCAGGGGATGGACACCGGGGCCGCCTTCCGCGACCCCGCGGACGCCGACCTGGGCACCCACCAGGACCTGACCATCACCCTGGACGCGGCCGGAACGCGATTCGACCTGTCCGGTCGTGAGGTGTGGGGTCAGTCGTACAACGGCAGGTTCGTCGCTCCCACCATCCGCGTGGCCCCCGGCTCGAACGCCACCATCCACCTGGTCAACCACCTCACCGTCGCCACCAATCTGCACTTTCACGGTCTGCACGTCTCGCCCTCCGGGCAGTCGGACGATCCCTTCCTGTGCGTGCCTGCGGGTGCCTCCACCACCTACTCCCTGGCCATCCCCGCCGACCACCCGCTCGGCACGTTCTGGTACCACAGCCATGCTCTGGCCACCTCCTGCCCGGCTACCGGCTCACCTGCCATGCCGGGCATGTCCGCCTCGGGCTTCATGCCGGGTGACGTGGAGAACCAGATCTTCGCGGGTCTGTCCGGCGCACTGGTCGTCGGCGACGACCGCAGCCTCCTCCCCCGGGCTCTGCATCACGTCACGGCACACACCGTTGTCCTGAAGGACGTACAGCTCGACCGGTTGGGCCACATCGTCCAGAACACCAGCAGCACGTCGATCGACTCGAACAACCCGACGGTGCGGCTGGTCAACGGTCAGTTGCGACCCATCCTGTCCATGAAGCCGCGGGAGACCCAGCTGTGGCGCCTGGTCAACGCCGGAGCCGACATCTTCTACCAGCTGAAACTGGACGGCTACTGCTTCACCGTCATCGGTGAGGACGGCACTCCCGTGGCACGGGTGACCACGCCCGACACGCTCCTCCTGCCCCCGGGCAAGCGTTACGACGTACTCGTCACCGCACACGATCGCCCAGGAGAAACGATCCTGCGCACCACCGCGTACAGCAACGGCCCACAGGGCGACTCCTACCCAGACGTGCCCCTGGCCCACGTCGAGGTGACCGGTCCCCGCATGCACCAGCTGCCCACCGTCTCCGGCGCGATCCCCACGGCGCCGCCGGACCTCTCCGAGGAACCGATCGCCCGGCACCGCAGCCTGGCGCTGTCGGAGAACTCCGAGGGAACCCAGTTCTTCATCAATGGCAAGCAGTTCTCGTTCGACACCCCCCTATTCGACACCCCCGCACGCCTCGGCACCGTCGAGGAGTGGAGGATCCTCAACCAAAGCGGCGAGGACCACCCCTTCCACCTGCACACCAACCACTTCCAAGTGATGTCCGTCAACGGCGTGCCCCGGCCCTACACCCACCAGCAGGACACCGTCCCCGTGCCGCACGCCGTGAACGGCGTACCAGGACAGGTGGTGGTGCGAGTGCCCTTCAGCGACTACCCCGGCAGGTGGATGTTCCACTGCCACATCGCGGCCCACGAGGACAACGGCATGATGAGCTACATCAACGTCGTGCGGTAGACCGCGGCAGACCGTGCGACTTCAGGTGCCCGCGCTCGGACATTCATCCGGCGTTCTGGCTGCCCCGGCCGGAAGCGGGTACCGCCGGACCTGTCACAGGGTCACCGTTCCGAGCTGGCCCGCCGAGTTCTCGGTGAACCAGAGGTTTCCGTCGGATCCGGTGGTGATGTCCAACGGGCTGGCGCCGGAGGTCGGGATCGGCAACTCGGACATCGTCCCCGACGTGGTGATCCGTCCGATGTCGTTGCCGGCGTTCTCGGCGAACCACAGGGCGCCGTCCGGCCCGGCGGTGATGCCCCAGGGGAACGGTGGGACGGCATCCATCAGGTTGTAGCCGGCGAACGAACCCGCCGTGGTGACCTTGCCGATCTGCGCTGCTCCGGCGTCGGTGAATCTTGCGTTCGGCACCGGGGGCCGGTCGGCCTCATCGACAACGTGCCGGTGGTCGGAATGACGGTGACCTCTGGGAGCTGTTGCTGCCGTTGGTTGCGGTCCCCCTGCTGGCACCAGGCACCCGCGACAGTGGGGAGAACCACCCGATCTGCGACGCCGCCGGTGTTCAGTCGACCCTGGTCGCTCGGGCAGCCCGTGCGCGCCTCGAGCTCGGCGCGAGGACGGGGCCTCAGGTGGCGAAGAAGCTGGTTGGAGCGAAGGTGCGCGCCGCCCGGCTCCCGCCCGCGCGTCATACGGACGGCCCGATAAGCGTCCCCTGGTGGTACGCGGTCGCACATGTCGAATTCTCGAACACTTTGTGCGAGTAACGGGGTTGATCCCTCGCAAAGGTCAGCTCAACGAGTTTGGTGATCAGTAGGGAGAATTCCCCGCCTGCGGTAGCGGTATAGTGGCTCACCGACTGCATGGTCGCCCATCCTTGGCTTCCGCAGGCGCAATCGGTCCCAAGAGCGCCTACCACAGGTTTTTCGAATGAAAGTCCTCATCGCCGGCGGATCGGGATTCGTGGGCAGCGCCATCGCCAGGGCCTGCGCAGCCCGAGGTATCGATCCGATCATTCTCGACACATCCGCTCCGACGATATTCGTCGAGTGCATACAATATATCGGAGAGGTTTGCGACAAAGATATCGTCGACATCATCTTCGACGCACATCCTGATATCGTGGCGATCTTCGACTGCACGGGTCCGGGGGGCGATCCGGAATCGAACGCACCGATTGAAGTACGGTTCATCGGCTATGTCCTGCACGGCGGGCGGCGGAAACTTGTCTCCATGCCGGTCCGATTCTGCGAAGTCAGTTGATTGCCCTGCGCCCCTGGAGCGGCCCGCCCGCGGCGGCCTCGACTATGGCACGAATGCCAAGGCAGCGGATCAATAGCGGTGAAGGCACCGTTGCCGGGGGAGCCTGGTAGTGAGTAGCACCCGGCTCGGGCAGGACGGGACAACGCGCGTCATCGCACGGCAACGGGTGTCTTCTTCACGCTTGGCGTGGGAAACTCCCGACGCCAGCAGCTCGGCTGGAGTGAGAGTCCCATTGATCACCGGCCAGTGCGCCCATGTCACCGGCCGGCGGGCATCGCACCCGGGCTTACAGGTGTGGTCTGGGTCGGGAACGGTCAGCAGCGATCCCGCCGGAAGACCCACGACGTCCTGGCAGGTCGGGATTTCCGCCAGCGTACCGGGAGGTGTCAGCCAGAAGGTGAGTCCCGTCCGTTCATCTACCAGGACGGGCCCGAGGTCGTCCTGGTAGGGACCGCCGGCGAGGCACTCAAGCAGCGGGATACCGACGGCACAGGAAAGAGCTACGACGTCCCACCGAACGCCTGTCGGTACATTGATCAGGCGGTGCGGCTCCGTAGCCCATCTGATAACTGGGTAATCTCTTCGATAGCGGCCGAGTGCGCTGGTCAACCAGAGGCTTCGGGGCATGGCGGCGGCCCGCTCGAGGACATCTGAACGCATAGAGGTATTCGGCTCCTTCCATTGGCGCAGCCGCGCCTTTGCCGCCTTGTGGGCGAGCATGGCGAAGCAAGAAGGGCCCAATTTTACTCGTTCTGCGACACTGTGCATCCGACCTCACCCGGAAGGGTGAGACCAGGGTCGTCGCGGCATTAGGCTCCGCCGAAACCAGCATCAGCGCTTAATGTCAGCCACTGACTAGACCGAAGTTTTCCTTGTCCGCTGATGTTTTAGGGGTCCTCCGACTGTTTTCTGTTCCTTGGTCCGAGGGATTTGGGGGGCCCGCGGGGCGTGTGCGTCGCGGCCCGCCGAGCGATTGCTATCGCTGACTCATCCTCTGAAGAGATCACGGTCGTGGCACGTCCGAGCCGAGAGGTGGCGCAGGCGGGCGCGGCAGCCATCGGAGGACCGCTCCGACTGGGAAGACTGTGTGATGGTCGGCCCCGCTCCGCCCTGGAGCGGTTGGGCCGCCTCAGTACGCATTGAGTGCTTGCCCTCGTGCCGGGCCAGGGCCTGAGCCTCCGCCAAGGCCGCCTGGGATCGCGGGCGGCGGATCTTGCCAGCTGGGCAAGCGCGCGGCCCGGTTCCGGTGGGACGGGCTGGCCGCTCAATGGTGATCGTGTGACCGCTGGCGATGACCGTGCGGCCTGCTCCCTCGGGCGCCCTGTCGAAGCAGGCAATGACGGCACCGCGGGTAGTGGTGACCGCCAGGTGAGGCTCGTCCAGCCGTCGGCGGACCTTCACCGTGGCACCCGCGAGTTCCGCAGGTAGCGCGTAGAAGTTGCCTTCAAGTTGGATGAGCCCGTCCGGATCGACCCTTCGCTGGACGCACGTGCGGGCCGGGAAGGGCTTGGAGGGAAGAGGCAGGAGGATGGGGACCTCGCGGCCCGTCCGTTGGCGGCGACCGTCCGATCGCTCAGCCAGGCAATCCAGGCTGCCCTGGGCTGCCAGCACGCCGAGATCGCCCGCCGCAGTGGCCCACCAGTGGTGGATGGCGGAGCGGTGGGCTCGGACGACGGGGTTGGGAGGGTCGCTCTTCCGGCGCATCGCCAGTGTTGCGCCGTAGTAGGTGGCGACCTCTTGGAAGCCGGTGGTCGACTTCCCGCTCTGAGAGCAGACGGGCGGGGTGCGGTCGAACAACCAGCGCTGACCGGTACCACCCAGTCGGCGCAGCACTTGGTCCACGGCCTGGACGGTGTGCGGGAGATCTTTGACGCCGACGATGGCGGCTCGCCAGCGACCGGAGCGCGTGAGCGCGCCCATGAGCAGGTCCGCTGTGCGCCCGCAATTCCAGTCCGTCGGTGGGTTGGGCAGCTGGACCCAGTCGAAATACACCTCTTCGAGTGGGACGTGGCTGTTCTGCGCACTGTTGCGGGAGCACACTGCGCAGTGCGGGCGGCTCACATGTCTTCGCAGCGCGCGGGTGAAGGTCGAGTATGCGCGCTGGTATCCCAGTTCGAGGACCTCGGTGTAGAGGGCGCTCGCCTGGAGATGCGGATCGTCATCAAGGCGTTGCTGACAGTAGGGGATGAACCGCAGGAAGTCGTCGTGGGGCGCGACTCGCACTCCTACTGTCCGGTCTCCGCTGAGGTATGCCCTGATCGTCTTTCGATCGCGATCCAGGTGTCTGGCGATCGCCGAGATCGACCACCCCTGGCCCCACAGGACGCAAACCTCACTGTATTCCTCTGCGCTAAGCATTCAGCCCCTAACGAGCAAGTGTCACCTTCGCAAGGCCCGGATTAGTGCCGTCAGGCATGGTCGGAGAATATAGCACGCGTGGGGATCGCCGGGCGAACAGAAGCGTTTCTTCACTACGGCTGGTGAGCAATTTTGCCGAGCGTCACGAACTGTCAGAATTTCATTGGCGAGTCGCAGCGAATTCGCCCGACCATCCGACCCCGGGGAATTTTGCCGAGCCTGGCGAGAGTTGCATATTGGACGACGTTGGGTTCGGGAATGGGCGGGCGGCCGCCGCCGACCGGCTTCTATTGAAGTTGAAAGCGTGATGTCGGCCTGAGGTGTAGTCAGCCGTCCGTGATCAGGCCGGTGGCGGCGAGGCACCCGTCGATGAGGTGGGGTCGGTACTGGATCTGCTTCAGGCTGCGCTTGACGGCTCGGGCGAGCTGGTCGAGGTTGGCTGCGGCAAGGTTGCCGATGGTGCGCTTGACCAGCGACCAGATGCCTTCCTGCGGGTTGAGGTCTGGTGCGTACGACGGGAGTTGGAAGACGGTCAGCCAGTCCTTATTCGCCTCGATGAACTCCCGCAT
>NZ_JAJJPA010000081.1 GCF_020907985.1 Kitasatospora humi
GTCGGCGGTCAGCGTGGTGGTCATCGACTGCACCGACACCGGCGCGTCACCGCCCACCGGCACATTGCCCACCATGATCTGCCGGGACACCCGGCGAGTGGCGAGCGGCTTGAGCGGCAGGGACGGAATGCCGAGCGAGATCGCGGTCATGTGCGCAGGTTTCCCCGGTGTAGAGGTGACGGGCGACGCCGGGTGGCAGGAATCGCACACCCGGCGTCCAACGGTACGGCACCCGCGCGGGCCCGTTTGCACGCCCCCTGACCGGTCGGACTAGCTGATCTTGACCGGATTGATCACATCGGCGATCAGCACCAGCAGGGTGAAGCCGATGAAGATGCTGGCCACCACGTAGGCCAGCGGCATCAACTTGGCCACGTCGAACGGTCCCGGGTCCGGACGCTTGAAGAGCGCAGCGGCACGCCGCCGGATCGACTCCCAGACCGCGCCGGCCACGTGCCCGCCGTCCAGCGGCAGCAGCGGCAGCATGTTGAACAGGAAGAGCGACAGGTTGATCCCGGCCAGCAGGTTGATCATGAAGGCGATCCGCTGCGAGGCCGGCAGGTGCAGGGCGAAGACCTGACCGCCGACCCGGGCCGCGCCGACCATGCCGACCGGCGAATCGGCCTGCCGCGGGGTCCCCTTGACCACCGAGTCCCACAGCGCCGGGATCTTGCCGGGCAGCGCGACCAGCGAGTGCACGCCGGTGTCGGCCATCTCGGTCATCCGGCTGACGCTGTCGCCGAAACCGAGCCGGACCACTCCGGAAGTGGGCGCGATGCCTAGGAAGCCGGTCACCGTCTCGGTGCCCGGGATCGGGTCGCCGTTGTGGTCCAGCTTGGCGAGGGTGTTCTTCTGGATCGTGGCGGTCAGGGTCAGCTGCCGGCCGCCCCGCTCGACCACGATCGGCACGGTCTTCTCGGCGGAGTCCCGGATGTCCGCCGACAACTGCTTGTAGGTGCTGATCGGGTGGCCGTCGAAGGAGACGACGGTGTCGCCCGACTTCAGCCCGGCGGCCCCGGCCGCGGAAGGCAGCGAATCCGGCTTGCAGGTCTCCTTGGCCTGGCTGACCGGGAGCACGCAGGGGACGACGGAGTCGACGGTCGGCAGGTTCATCACCGTGCCGAAGCCCATCATGCTGACCAGGAAGAGCGCGAACGCCAGGATCAGGTTCATGAACGGCCCGGCGAACATGACGATGATCCGCTTCCACGGCTTGCGGGTGTAGAACAGCCGGTCCTCGTCGCCGGGCAGCAGCTCCTCGTAGGAGGCCTCCCGGGCGTCCTCGATCATCGAACGCCAGGGCGAGCTGCTGCGCTTGGTGATCCGGCCGTCCTCGCCGGGCGGGAACATCCCGATCATGCGGATGTAGCCGCCCAGCGGGATCGCCTTGAAGCCGTACTCGGTCTCGCCCTTCTTGCGGGACCAGACGGTCGGGCCGAAGCCGACCATGTACTGCGGCACCCGGATCCTGAAGAGCTTGGCCGTGGAGAGGTGGCCCAGCTCGTGCCAGGCGATGGAGACCAGCAGCCCGAAGATAAAGACCACGATGCCGAGCACCGTCATCGCTGTAGTCACCGCTGGTCCTCCGTCATGTCGCTCCCACTGGCCATCTTCGTCCTTGGTGCCGCGCCGGTTGACACCGCCTGGTCAGCCGGCGGCCAGCTCGCGGGTCCGGGCCCGGGCCCAGCTCTCCGCATCGAGGACGTCCTCCATGGTCAGGGAAGTTCCCCGGACCGGAGTGCCGTGCTCGGCGACCACCTTGGCGACCGTGTCCACGATGCCGGTGAAGGCCAGCCGCCCGTCCAGGAAGGCGGCCACGCACTCCTCGTTGGCGGCGTTGAAGACGGCCGGCGCGGTTCCGCCGAGCGTACCCACCTCGCGGGCCAGCGCCACCGCCGGGAAGGCATCGTCGTCCAGCGGGAAGAACTCCCAGGTGGCGGCCTTGGTCCAGTCGCAGCCAGGCGCCGCGTCCGGTACCCGGTCCGGCCAGCCGAGGCCGAGCGAGATCGGCATCCGCATGTCCGGCGGGCTGGCCTGGGCCAGCGTGGAGCCGTCCGTGTACTCCACCATCGAGTGGACCACCGACTGCGGATGGACCACCACGTCGATCCGCTCGAACGGGATGTCGAACAGCAGATGGGCCTCGATCACCTCCAGGCCCTTGTTCACCAGGGTGGCCGAGTTGATCGTCACCACCGGGCCCATCGCCCAGGTGGGGTGCGCCAGCGCGTCCCCGGGCGTGACACCGGCCAGCTGCTCCCGGCTGCGGCCGCGGAACGGTCCGCCGCTGGCCGTGACGACCAGCCGCCGCACCTCGCGCGGGGTGCCGGCGGTCAGCGCCTGGAAGAGCGCGGCGTGCTCGGAGTCGACCGGCACGATCTGCCCCGGTGCGGCCACCGCCTTCACCAGCGGGCCGCCGACGATCAGCGACTCCTTGTTGGCCAGCACCAGCACCCGGCCGGCCCGCAGCGCGGCCAGCGTGGGCGCCAGACCGATCGAGCCGGTGATGCCGTTGAGCACCGAGTGGCAGGGCAGCTGGGCCAGCTCGGTGGCGGCGTCCGGACCGGCCAGCACGGCGGGCAGCGGGCGCCCGGCGGCGCGCTCGGCCAGCGCGGCGCGCAGTGGCCGCTCGGCCTCGGGGCGGGCCACCGCCACGGTGTGCACGCCCAGTCGGAAGGCCTGCTCGGCGAGCAGCTCCGGCTGTCCGCCCGCCGCCGAGAGCGCCACCACCCGGAAGCGATCCGGGTTGCGGAGCACGATGTCGATGGCCTGGGTGCCGATCGAACCGGTGGATCCGAGGATCACCAGCTCCCGCGGACCCGACGGGTCATCGACGGTCGGGGTGAAGCGCAGCTGCGGATGGGCGAGCGAGTTCATGGGGACCATTGTGGCCTGCCCGGGCCGCCCGCCGGGCCCGGATCCCGAGCCGGGGCCCGCATCCAGGCCCGGCGACCGGCCCCGACCGCGCCGTCCGGGGTTCCCCGGCCCCTTCGCCCTCCGGGCCACGCCGGTCCGGGCGGGGGTCAACGCACCAGGACGGTCACCTGCCAGGTCTTTCCGGAGCCGTCCTGACTGGTCAGCTCGGCGCTACCGGGAGCGGCGCCGGCGAAGAGCGCGGCGGTGACGCCGATCGGCGCGGTGACCGGGGCCTGGACGGCGCCCAGCACCGCCGGGTCGGAGCTGCGCACCGGCGACCAGTCGTGCGGCCCGGAACTGGTCAGGAAGACGGTGAGGCGGCTTCCGGGGGCCAGGCAGAAGGTGCCGCGGTCGGTCTCGGCCAGGCTGCCGTCGGTGTGCGGCAGCACGGCGTCGGGCAGGCTCCGGCAGGCGGCCGAGGCCGCCGCGGACCCCGCGCCGGCCGGCGTGGAGGTCGCCGGCCCAGCGGCCGCCGGCTTCGGGGCAGAGCCGGCGCAGGCGGTCAGCGGTAGCAGGAGCAGCGGGAGCAGGAGCAGCGGGAGCAGGAGCAGCGGGCGTCGCACCTCGGGGCGGCCTCTCCATCCGGGGGCGGCGGCCCCGGCCGAGCCGGCCGGGGCCGCCGCTGACGCTTCGTCAGTTCTGGTTGGTGGCACTGGTGTAGGAGGTCACGCAGCCGCCGGCGTCGTTGTTGAAGTTGTTGCTCCACAGCGACTGCACGGCGTAGTTCGCACCGTTCATGCTGATGATCGACGAAGCGCCCTGGCCGCTGGCGACCCAGGCGCACTTGTCGCCGGTCTCCGCGCCCGAGCCGTCGACCCAACCGCTGCTGGGCGCCGGGTCGGTGAGGGTCTCGGCGTACTCGTGGCCGCCGACGATGGTCACGCCCTCGCTGTTGCCGTTGACCCCGCTGGAGCCGGTCGCGACGAAGTCGGCACCGCAACCGGAGCCGGCGTCCGCGACGTACGGCATGTTGGTGTACGGCAGGTCGGCGCCGTTCACCGTGGTGTGGTCGTGCCAGGCGCAGTACGAGGTCTTGAAGCCCTTCGGCACCACACCGGTTGGCGCGTCGACGATGATCTGCACGTTGTCACCCGAGACGCCGAAGTGCGTGGCCGCGCGCTGCGCCTCGGTGGCGAGTTATCCGCCGAGCCGCCGCTGAGCGTAACCAGCTGACCTGGACCGGTCAAGGGAACCAACAGGTAGTGAAATCTCGGAACTTGCTGGCAACACGGGGAAACAGCGAACCCCGCCGCCGGAGTACGGCGACGGGGTTCGGTGACTGTGCGTCAGTGCTGACGACCGGTCGGCGCGACCGGGCTCAGAGGTCGAGGCCGGTCAGCACCAGCACCCGCTCGTAGGTGAAGTCGTCCATCGCGTACTTCACGCCCTCACGGCCGACGCCGGAGTCCTTGACCCCGCCGTACGGCATCTGGTCGGCGCGGTAGGACGGCGCGTCGCCGATCACCACACCGCCCACCTGCAGCTCCCGGTGGGCCCGGAAGGCGGTCTGCACGTCATGCGTGAAGACACCGGCCTGCAGGCCGAACTTGGAGTCGTTGACCGCCGCGAAGGCCTCCTCGGTGGAGTTCACCTTGTGCAGCGAGAGCACCGGGCCGAACACCTCGGCGGTGGCCAGGATCGAGTCGGCCGGCAGGTCGGCGAGCACGGTCGGCGCGTAGCTGGCGCCCTCCCGGGTGCCGCCGGCGAGCACCTTGGCGCCCTTGGCCACGGCGTCCCCGACCCAGTCGGCGACCCGCTTGGCCGCGTTCTCGTCGACCAGCGGGCCGACGTCGGTGGCGTCGTCCGACGGGTCGCCGGTGACCTGGGCCTGCACCTTGGCGACCACCTTCTCGACCAGCGCGTCGTAGACGGCGGCGTCGGCGATCACCCGCTGCACCGAGATGCACGACTGGCCGCCCTGGTAGTTGGCGAACATCGCGATCCGGGTGGCGGCCCACTCCAGGTCGGCCTCGCTGGAGTAGTCGGCCAGCACCACGGCCGCCGCGTTGCCGCCGAGCTCCAGGGTGACGTGCTTGCGCGGCACCGAGTCCATGATCTGGTAGCCGACCTTGTCCGAACCGGTGAAGGAGACCACCGGCAGGCGGTCGTCCTGGACCAGCGCGGGCATCTTGGCGTTCTCGACCGGCAGCACGCTCCAGGAGCCGGCCGGCAGCTCGGTCTCGGCCAGGATCTCGCCCAGCACCAGCGCCGACAGCGGGGTGGCCGGGGCCGGCTTGAGGATGATCGGGGCACCCACCGCGATCGCGGGGGCGACCTTGTGCGCCACCAGGTTCAGCGGGAAGTTGAACGGGGCGATGCCCAGCACGACGCCGCGCGGGAAGCGGCGCACCACGGCGAACCGGCCCACGCCGCCCGGGTCGGTGTCCAGGCGCATGGTCTCGCCGTTGGTCCGGCGGGCCTCCTCGGCGGCCCAGCGGAACACCGAGGCGGCCCGGCCGACCTCGCCGCGGGCCCACTTGATCGGCTTGCCGTTCTCGGCCGTGATCAGCCGGGCGAGCTCCTCGGTGCGCTCCGCCAGGCGGCGGGCGACATGGTCGAGGGCGGTGGCGCGGACGTGCGCGGGGGTGGCGGCGAAGACCGGCAGGGCCGCGACGGCGGCCTCCACGGCCTCGTTCACCTGAGCGTCGGTGGGCACGCTGACGGTGCCGACCAGACTGTCGTCCCAGGGGTGGCGGACCTCGAAGCTGGACTCGCCGGTCGCCTGACGCCCGGCCAGCCAGAATGCGTGGGTCGTGGTCACGGTGCTACCGGCCCTCTCCTCGTCGGTGGATTACCGGACCACGGTAGGGGGCCGACCGGGTGAAACGGATTGGCCAAGGTGGCGCAGTGCGCTACCACGGCTCTTACAGAGTGGCCGACTCCTCGCCGGAGCGCAGCGCCAGCCAGAGCTCCATCCGCACGTCCGTGTCGTCCAGCGAACGGCCGAGCAGCTCCTCCACCCGGCGCATCCGGTAGCGCAGGGTGTGCCGGTGCACGCCGAGGTCGGCGGCCGCCGCGTCCCACTGGCCGTGCCGGGACAGCCAGGCCCGCAGGCTGGCCACCAGGTCGCCGCGGGCCGTCCGGTCGTGCTCGCGCAGCGGGCGGAGCAGGCCCTCGGCGAACGCGGCCACGGCGTCCTCGCCGAGCAGCGGCAGCAGCGACCCGGCACCGACCTCCTCGTGCCCCACCGAGCGGCGGCCGCCGCGCAGCGCCACCGCCAGCGCCCGCTCGGCCTGCGCGTAGGCGCTGCCGGCCTCCTCCACCGGGGCCGCCGCCGACACCCCGATCGCCAGGCCCTCGTGCTCCTCGACCGCGCCCAGGCACGCCCGGTGCACCGCGCCGCCGTCCACCGCGAGCAGCACCAGGCGCTCGCCGTGCGGGGTGCCCTCCTTGACGTCCCGGGCCGGCTCGCGGGCCACCAGCAGCTTCTCACCGGCCCGGCCGCCGGCCTGCTCGGCACGCTCGGCCAGCTCGGTCAGGTCGTGCACCGGCATGCCGGCTTCGTCCCGCTCGCCGGTCGGGCCCGCACCCGCGACCAGGATGCGTATCGTGCCCTCCGGCAGGCCGCCGAACAGGCCGGTGGCCACCTGGCGGGCGGTGCCCACCTGACCGGCCAGCACCAGCCGCAGCAGCGCGGCACCCATCCGCTCCTCGGCGTGCCGCAGCTCGCGGGAACGCTCCAGGGTGAGGGTGAGCAGAGCGACCGCCGCGTTCAGCACGTAGCGCTCGGTCGGGGTGATCCGGTCCTCGGTGCCGACCGCCAGGAAACCGCGGGCCCGCCGGTCGGCACCGAGCGACTGGACCACCACGAAGTCCTCGTCCGCGGTGTCGAAGCCGGGCGCCCGGCCCTGCAGTGCGGCACTGGCCGGCGCCGGGCGCCGGCGCAGCCGGTCCACCTCGGTGGCCAGCCGGGCGGCCCGGCGGGCAGCCCAGTCGGGGGCCACCACGGAGAGCGCGCCGGAGCTGTCGTACAGCGCCGCCCAGCCGCCCAGCCGGGCGGCCAGCCGGCGCACCACCGCGGCCGTGCCGTTCTGGCCCAGCGCGGCCCGGGTCAGCTCCTCCTGGGCCTCGAAGCTGGTGGTCACCGCTTCGTACTGCTCGGCGGCCAGCGCCGCCGAGACCGCCTTGCTGATCGCGATGAACGGCGTCGGCTCCGGCACCCGCAGCAGCGGCAGCCCGCGCTGCGCGGCGGCCTCCACCAGCGGCTGCGGCACCTCGGTGTGCGACAGGCCGACCCCCAGGCCCAGGCCCACCACTCCGGCGTCGGCCAGCCGGTGCACGTACGCCTGCAGGCTCTTGGTGCTGGTGCCCAACTTGATCCCGGTGGTCAGCAGCAGCTCACCACCCTCCAGGAACGGCGTGGGGTCGTCCAGCTCGCTGGTGTGCACCCAGCGGACCGGTCGCTCCAGGTGATCCGCTCCGGCCAGGACCGTGAGATGGAGCGAGGAGTTGCGCACGACGGAGGCGAGTGTGGGGGGCATGGCACCTTCGGTGGGACCGACCCGGCGGCCTCTTTGCAGCCGAGCGAAGAGCGGGGGCTTTCGCCTTCATTATGGACGCTTCGGACAAGCCGTGAGACCGAATCCACCGGAGCGTAGCTAACCGAAAGCCAGTTTGCCGGTCACCCTGCGTCAAACGCTCAGGTCGCCGCCAGACCCTCAGGGCGCCGTCGCAGCACCCTCGGGTGGCCGTCCAACTCTCGGGCCGCCGTCCGTTCCGCGGCCCGCGGTCCATTGCTCGGGCTGCGGTCCGTGCCTCGGGCCGCCGTCCGTTCCGGGGCGCGCGGTCCAGTGCTCGGGCTGCGGTCCGTGCCTCGGGCCGCCGTCAGCTCCTCAGGTCCACCAGCAGCGGCGGCACCTGCTCGCCCGTCACCGCGGTCAGCGAGACCACCGCATGGCCGCTCGGCAGCGCGTGCGCCAGGTCCGACGGCGACCAGCGCTGCCGCTCCACCTCCCGCGTGGTCACGCTCTCGGTCTGCGCCGTGGTCCCGGCCAGCACCTTGCGCAACACCCGGCCGGTCTTGCGCAGCATCCCGCCCGAGGTGTCGGGTGCCAGCGTCACCGCCCGCTCCCGCACCAGCACCGTCCCCCAGGCCTCCGAGAACAACTTGCCGTCCCACGGCGCTATCCCCGGGAAGGCCATCCGGCAGCCCACCGCCCCGAACAGCGGTACCCGCAGCGCCTCCGGCAGGTCCACCAGGCTGCGCAGCAGCAGCACCGCCCCCGCGTTCGCCCCCGGCAGCCGGCGCAGCCCCTGCACCGCCGCGTTGTCCAGCGCCGCCGCCGCGTCGTCCACCACCAGGCCGGCGAAGAGCGAGCGGTCCGAGCGCGCCGCCGCGGCCTGCAGGAACTGCCCGACCACCAGCCGGGAGAGGATCCGGGCCGCCTCCGGGTGGCTGCGCTCCGGCAGCTTCACCCGCACCCGGAGCGGGTGCTCCAGCGCCCGCATCGCGAAAGCCGGCTTGTCGGCCGCCGTCCCGTCGAAGCAGCCCGCGAAGGCCGGCCGGTCCAGCAGCGCCAACCGGTCGGCCAGCAGCGACCCCGGATCGTCCAGCCGCCCCAGCCGGCCCCGGCGGTGCTGCACGTCCGACTCGTGCGGCGCCCAGCGGCCGGCCGCCCGCAGTCGCTCCTCCAGCCCCGTCCAGGCGGCCTCCTCGTCACCGAGCAGCGCCCGCAGCTCCCGGGGCCCCGGGTAGCGGCCGTACGCCGCGTGGAACGGCCCGACCACCTGCTGCAGCGCGATCCGGGCGCTCTCGGTGCGGGCCGACAGCTCGTCCGGCAGCAGCGCGTCCGCCAGCCGGGCCGCCGCGCCGTCCGGGTCGCCGGCCGCGCCGTACAGGTCCAGGCCGTACGGCGACGACGGGTCGCCCGGCGCGATCACCACGTCGTACCCCGCGTCCGGGCCCAGGTCCGCCTCGGCCGCGCCGACCACCACCGCGCACGCCGACCTGGTCAGCGCCTGCAGGCAGAGCGCCTCCGCCACCGGCCGGGCCAGCCGCGCGGTCTTCCCGGTTCCAGCCGGCCCCACCGCCAGCAGCGAGGTGGCCAGCAGCTCCCGGTCCAGCGCGAACGCGGCTCCCCGGTGCGCGGCGGGGTTCTTCACCACGTCCTGCACGGTGCCCAGTCTGACCTGGCCCACCAGCAGGTCGTGCTCGGCCAGCCGCGGCGCGGGCACGTCGCGCTGCTCCGACGGGTGCACGCAGGCCCCCGCCCCCCGCGCCGCCAGCTGCTCCGCGAACCGCGCCAGCAGCACCGGGTCCGCCGCGACCTCCTGGTGGACCCGCAGGATGCGCACGTAGTCGACATCGTTGACCCGGTTGGCCCGGGTGTCCGCGTCGAGCAGCGCGAGGGCCCCCGCCAACCCGGCCCCGCGCAGGGGGGCCCAGGGGTCCTGTGCGGACAGGGCCGCCTCGGCGGCCTCGGCCAGCTGCTGGTCCCGCCGCTCGTCGGTGACCGCCTTGCGGAGGGCGGGCTGAACGTTCCGCCGGAACCCGCTGGGCGACAGGAACCGGCGGTAGACCTCGACCCAGCGGCCGAGCCGGGCGCAGCTGGGGATCAGGGCCACCAGGATCACGATGGTGATCAGGCTCTCGATGGTGCTGAACTGGTCCGGACTCATGGTCTTGGGGCTGAACCAGCCCAGGAAGGCCAGGACGTTGAGCACCAGCCAGCTGATGCAGACGTAGCCGAATCCGTAGGCGGCCACACCGACCACCGCCCGCCAGAGCAGCAGGGGCGTGGAGAGCCGCTCCTCCTCGTCCTCCGGCAGCGCCGGGTCGGGCGGCAGGTAGCCCTTGCGGTAGACCCCAGCCGGTGCTCCCGGCCGCTCCTGCGCCAGCCACCCGCGCAGTCGCCACGCTCCCCCGCCGGCCTGCCGTGGCACGGCCCCCGGATCCAGGAGTCGCCCCGGCTGGCCCTGTGTTCCGTCCAGTCCCATTGCGGCCCCGCTCCCTCGCCCCGACGCACCCGGCATTCTGGATACCCGTGCCGCCCGCCCGACGACACGCCCGCGCTCAATGTAGTGGAGCGGGGCTGCTCGGCCGCGCTACGGCGGCGCTGGCCGGGCCGGACAAGTCGGACGGCGCAGTGCTCCCCACTGGCGCATGCCGCGGGCTCGGCGGCGGCCTTAGCCTCGATAACCGAGCCAACCCGAGCCGACCCCCTGGAGATACCTCACATGAGCGCCGCACCGCTGCTCCCGCAGGAGCGCCGTCTGGTCACCGCGATCCCCGGCCCGAAGTCGCAGGAGCTGCAGGCCCGCAAGCTCAACGCGGTCGCCGCCGGGGTCGGCACCACCCTTCCGGTCTACGTCACCCGCGCCGGCGGCGGTGTGCTGGAGGACGTCGACGGCAACAGCCTGATCGACTTCGGCGCCGGTATCGCCGTGGTCAACGTCGGCAACAGCGCCGCAGCCGTGGTCGACAAGGCGTCCGAGCAGCTGGCCGCGTTCACCCACACCTGCTTCATGGTCACCCCCTACGAGGGCTACGTGGCGGTCGCCGAGCAGCTCAACGAGCTGACCCCGGGTGACCACGAGAAGCGCACCGCGCTGTTCAACTCCGGTGCCGAGGCGGTGGAGAACGCGGTGAAGATCGCCCGCGCCTACACCAAGCGCACCGCCGTCGTGGTGTTCGACCACGGCTACCACGGTCGGACCAACCTCACCATGGGCCTGACGGCGAAGAACATGCCGTACAAGCAGGGCTTCGGCCCGTTCGCCCCGGAGATCTACCGGGTGCCGGTGGCTTACCCGTACCGCTGGCTGACCGGCGCGGAGAACTGCGCCGCGGAGGCCGCCGCCCAGGCGATCGACATGATCAACAAGCAGATCGGCGCCGACAACGTCGCCGCGATCATCATCGAGCCGATCCAGGGCGAGGGCGGCTTCATCGAGCCGGCCAAGGGCTTCCTGCCGGCCATCGTGGAGTTCGCCAAGGCCAACGGCATCGTCTTCGTCGCCGACGAGATCCAGACCGGCTTCTGCCGCACCGGCCAGTGGTTCGCCTGTGAGGACGAGGGCATCGTCCCCGACCTCATCACCACCGCCAAGGGCATCGCCGGCGGTCTGCCGCTGGCCGCCGTGACCGGCCGGGCCGAGATCATGGACGCCGCGCACGCGGGTGGCCTGGGCGGCACCTACGGCGGCAACCCGGTGGCCTGCGCCGCCGCCCTGGGTGCCATCGAGACCATGAAGGAGCTCGACCTCAACGCCAAGGCGCAGCGGATCGGCGAGGTCATGCTCGGCCGGCTCCGTGCCATGCAGGAGAAGTACGACGTGATCGGCGACGTCCGCGGTCGCGGCGCGATGATCGCCATCGAGCTGGTCAAGCCGGGTACCAAGGAGCCCAACCCGGAGGTCGCCGCCGCGGTGGCGAAGGCCTGCCACGCCGAGGGCCTGGTGGTGCTGACCGCCGGCACCTACGGCAACGTGCTGCGCTTCCTGCCGCCGCTGGTGATGCCGGAGCACCTGCTCACCGAGGGCCTGGACATCATCGAGAACGCCTTCACCGGCGTCTGATACCGCCGGGATCCGATCCCGCAGGGTCCGGGGCCCGGGTGCCTCGCGCCCGCCGGGGTCCGAATCCGCGTCGCAAGCCGCGCGCCGTCGCGCCCGGGCCACCTCACCGGCCGGGTGCGGCGGCGCGCAGACGTTCGACACCCGATGGAGGTTGCCTCCACTGAGGTGAAGATGCTGTGCGAACCCGGTTCGGCTCCGCCTGAGCCGAATCCGCTTGACGTAATGTCAGAGCAGATGGACAGCGAGCCTCATCCCACGGTCGGCATGCCGGCCCGAGATGACAACCAGGCGTCGGCGACGGCGCCCACACAGGACCGATCGACCGCCCGTCCGGCCCAAACCCCCCGGGGCGCACGGAACGGCGATCACCCCAGCCGCCCCGGGGCTCTCCCCCCCGCTCCGGGGCGGCTCTTCGCCGTCCCCGTGCGGCTGCTCGCCGCGCCGGTCGTACCGCTGCTGCTGGGGCTGCTACTGGCGGCGGTCTCCTGGCAGGTGGCCGTGGACGGACCACTGCTCGGTGTGGACCACACGATCCGACACGGCACCGCTCAGCTGCGCACTTCCCTGCACAGCGGGCCGCTGGACGGCTTGGCGCACGTGCTCTCCGACCTCGGTTCGACCGTTCCGGCGATCCCGGTGCTGCTCGCTGCGGGCGTGATCGCGGCCTGGCGGCTGTGGCGCGCCGACCGGCCGCACCGGTGGGTGCCGCTGGCGGTGGCCGCAGGCGCCGCCGTGCTGATCCCGTTGCTGGTCGTGCCGGCGAAGGCCTGGTTCGCCCGCCCCGGGCCGCTCGGCGAGCCGCTGAAGCCCCACGAGTGGGGCTGGTACCCGTCCGGGCACACCACCACGGCCGCCATCAGCTTCGGCGTCGCGGCGCTGCTGCTGGGCCGCACCGTTCGCCGTTCATGGCCGTTCACCGCCGTTGCCGCGCTGCTCTGGGCGGGCGTGGGCGCCGGGTTGGTCTGGTGCGACTACCACTGGTTCCTGGATGTGGTGGGTGGCTGGTGCCTGTCGGGCCTGGTGCTCTGGTGCCTGGCCCGGTGGCTGCGGTGGTTGCCGGCGCGGGCGGGCGCTGCGGTGGAGCCGAGCCTGCGATGTCGAGCCGGGAAAGGGAGCCGAGGGTCGACGCAAGGAAGCTGAGCCTGGCTCATCATGTGGCTGGCTCGGTACTGCCTCCGAGGGCTACCCTGACGGCACCTGAAACGCCGAGGAGCCCGCATGTCCAGCTCGTCCACCGACTCCCGCCGGCCCGGAACCGCTGACACCGCTGAGCCCGCTGACACCGCTGACACCACTGACGCTCCTGCTCACGCTGGGGCCATCGAGTCGGCCGACAGCGCCGGGCCGCCCGGGACCGCCGAGTCGACGACCGGCAGCGTCGAGGTGACCGGCGGCGTCGAGCCTGCGGGCAGCGTCGAAGTGACCGGCGGCATCGAGCCTGCCGGCGGCGTCGAGCCGGCCGGCAGCGCGGAGCGGGCCAGCAGCGCGGAGGCGGCCGGCGACACGGAAGCGGCCGACATCGCGGAGCTGGCCGACGAACTGAACCGGGCGATGAAGCGGATCCGCCATCGGACCGTGCACCGCCTGGAGCCGTACGGCCTCACGCCTGGGCAGGGCCGGGCACTGCGGGTGCTGGAGCGAGCCGATCGGTGCGAGGCCCCCGGCCGGGCGATCCGGCTGAGCGAGCTGGCCGACCGGTTGAACATCGCCCCGCGCTCGGCGACCACCGTGGTGGACGCCCTGGAGCAGGCCGGGCTGGTCGAGCGGGTGCCCGATCCGGCCGACCGGCGTGCGGTGGGTCTGGTGCTGACCGTCGCCGGACGGGCCGCCGTGGAGCGGCTGGCCCAGGTCCGCCAGGAGGTGGCGCAGGAGTACTTCAGCGCCGCCGACCCGGCGGAGGTCGCCGTGATGCTGACGGTGCTCAGGCGCGCGGAGGCGGCGTACGTGCGGACGGCACGCCGACCGGCCGCCTCGGGGTGACCGACCGGCGGCCATCCCGCCGGTTCACACCCCCGTGACGGCGAGCGGCAGGCCGAGGTGGGTCTCGGCCATCGCCCTGAAGCCGGGCCCATCGGCGAGGTGGAGATGGCGGTACCCGGGGGTCTCGACCATGTCCAGCGCCTCGTCGGTGAACCCTCCCGTGCTCAGCCAGAGGCCGCGCGCGGCCGACTCCTCCGCCACGGCCTCCGCCAGCATCACCAGCTCGGCCGCCCCCACCGGCTCGGGCCGGCGTGAGGCGCAGACCACCCAGCGGCCGGGCAGCTCGCTGTCCGCGGCACCGGCACCGGTCGCGACCAGACCCGCCTGCCCGCGCAACCGCACGCTCCAGTCCCGCAGCCCACCCTTGGTGAGCACCTCACGAACCAGCAGGGCGAACTCCCCGGACGAAAGGTCCGCCACCGCCGGCACCGCGGCCCCCGCGCTGGCGCACGGCCGCACCGCCACCCTGGCGAACGGGTCGGGTGTCACGGCGGCCCCGAGGTCCCGCAACCGGACGAGTGCCTCATCCTGCTCGGCGGCCGCGTAGACCCCGGGCTCGCCCTCCTCCTCGACCAGCTCGGCCTCTGTCACCAGCCTGGTCCGGGCCAGCGCGTCCCGGTCAGCGTCAACGCTGAGCAGGCAGCTGGCGGACGGCTCGCGCAGCCAGCCGTTGAGCACCACACCGAGGAGGATGCCGTCGGTGTCGACCGCGTCCACCGCCTGCAGGGCGCGCAGCGCCAACCTGGCGACCAGCCGCAGGTAGTCGGCCGCGCGGTCGGCTGGGGCCCTCGGCACCGGACTGATGTCGCCCTCCGGGGAGAGCCGGTATCCGTCCAGCGAAGGGACCAGGCCCAGCGGCGGCAGGTCCAGGTCGAGCACCGCCGTGCGGGTGATCGGCCGGAAGACCGCCCGGCAGGGCGCCGGCAGCTCGGGCGTGGTGGCCTCGGCCGCGGCCAGCGCCCGCTCGAGCAGCGACTCGACGGCCGCCGGCTCGGCCTCCCGATAGGCCCGTTGGCACTCCTCCAGACTGTCGTTGTACTCCTGCACGGCGCGCGCCCTGGCCCGCTCGGCCTCCTCGTGTGCAGCCCGGGCCGCAGCCTCGGCCGGATCCGCGGCGGTGGACCGTCCGGCCCGCCACTCACGCAGCGCGCGCTGGTGGGCCAACCGCGCCTGGGCCAGCTCCCGCTGGTAACCGGAGTCCAGCAACCGCTTGGTCTCGCCGGCCGAGGGCTCCGGCGGTGCGAAGTCCGCCCAGGTCGGCTCACGCTCCTCGGTCGACGGCCCGTCAGGGTAGGGCCGGGGATCGTAGGTGCGGCGCTGGCTCTCGAAGTCCATCGCGTTGACCGGCAGCGCGAGCCGGACCAGCAGTTCGGCCAGACGCTGCCGCTCGGCACGGACCGTGGTCGTCCGATGGTGCGTCAGCTCTGCGGCTCGGACGTGCGCGGCCACCTGTGGATCGGGTTCGCCTTCGCCCACCGCTTGCTCGGGGAGTCCACCGGTCGACCCACTGGCCACCGAATCGGCCTGCGGTCCGTCCGCCCCCGGGCCTTCGGTCGCGCCGCCGAAGACCGCGGCCAGGAAGCCACTGCGGAGGTTGAGCGCGGCGTCGAGGGCCGACTGACGCTTGGTGGAATCCTGCATCGGCGGTCAGTCCCCCGTGCTCGTCGTCCGGCGCTTCTTGGGTGGCCGGGCATGTGGCATACCCCCGAGAGCATTGTCCACCGTTTCCGGGTCCGATGGGCCAGGTTGCCGCTCCTCCCCCCTCACGCCGCCCCGCGCCCGCACTCGCGCGGTTGACGGTGACGTCGACGGGTCAGTTGGTCATGGTGTTGGTGAGGTGCATACCGATGTAGCCGACGTAGATGCGGCCGCTGCCCGAGCAGTCGTCCAGGTAGTGCAGCCGCGGGGCCGTGCGACCGCCGCCGATGCGCAGATGGGCGCCCATGAAGACCCGGCCGCTCGGATCCACCGACGGCGGCACTGCGAACATCCGCTCCCGGCGCATCTTGGCGTGGCTGCAGACAGTGCGCGACTCCCCGCGCACCGCCTTGCGCGGGGGAAAGCGGCTGCCACTTCCCCAGGCCCGCTCGCACCACTGCTTGAAGTCGCCGCCGGCGGCACCGAGGACCGCCACGGTGGCGTACTCCTGGAGCGCGGTCAGCCCCTCCCAGGTGAGTCTGACCCAGTTGCCGCCGACCATGCGGTTCTCCAGCGCGAGCGTCTCCTTCTGGTCCCCGGTGAAGCTGACCAACGGGAACTCGCCCATGCGCTCGAGCAGTTCGGCGAAGTTGACCGGCCCGGCCGGTGCCTCGCCCAGCAGCACCGCCGGATCGGGCGCCGCCTCGCCGGGCGGGCAGAGCCGGCTGTTGAGGGCCCGCAACTGACTGCTGACCCGTCGCAGCGCCGTGCCCTGAAGCTCGTTCTCGGCGCGCAGGTGGAGCTCCCGGCGCCAGGAGCGGTGCAGGCTCCGACGCACCCGCTGCAGTTCGTCGGCCCCGGCCTGTTGGGCCTGGGACAACTCCTCGACCAGCTCGGTCAGCTCCGCGGCGGGCGCCACCGGCAGCTGGGGCGACGGAGCCGAACGGCGCTGGCTGGGCCGCACGCGCAGCACCGGCACCCGGGCCAGCGGCTCGGGCAGCGGCGCCAGCGCGGCCAACCGCCGTGGCTCCCGGGCCAGTAGGGCGGCGGCCCGGCGCGGCTGCCCTTCGATCCGGTGCCGTGGCAGCACCAGGTGGCGCAGTGCGTCCCGCCGGGAGGCGGGATCCACCTCGGGCAGGTAGGTGCGCACCGCTCCGCCGTAGACGGTGTGATACTCAAGGGCCGTGTTGAAGGCGATCCGGGCACCGGGATCGAGGACGTAGCCGACCGCGAGGCCGGTGACCGCGCTCAGCAGTGGGTGCAGCACTTCGGTCGTCCAGGCTCGCGGATCCAGGTCGGCCGGCACGCTGGCGACCACGGTGGGCAGGCGGCGGGTGGGGTCGCAGAGTTCGTCGATGAGGCCGTCGACCTCCCCGGCGGTGATGAGCAGGGGCTGCGGACGGACCTCTGCGGGCCCGTCGAACGCGTCCAGCAGCGGCAACAGGCGGTGGACGAGGTCCGGCACCGGGATCCGGGCGGGGGTGCGCAGCCCGGGACTGGTCGGCAGGTGCTCGGCCTCCAGGCAGACCCAGCTGGGACTGCCGCGCTCGGAAGCGACGGTGAGGGTCAGCTGGTAGGTGCCGTGCGGGGCGGGCAACCGGAGCCGGCGGCGGCTGTAACGGCCGGGGGTGGCGCCCGGGGCGGCCGCAAGCGGTCCGTCGTCCCGGTCGAGCAGCACTCGGTCGACCAGGCGGATCCGCTCAGCCGGCACCGGCGTCGGGTCAAGCACCCCGGTGCGGTGGGTGGCTTCGGGCGGCGGCTCGCCGGGCATCGCCGGGGGCTCGGATGCGGGCGGCGACTCGTAGCGCGACGCCGGCGGCGCCTCAAGGCGCGGAGGCGGTTCCAAGGCCGGGGGCGGCTCGGAGAGCGAGGAAAGCTCCGAGGACGAGGGCGGCGGGGGCTCGGGAAAGCCCTCGTGCTTGAGCCAGGAACCCAGACACTGGTCGGCCAGTGCAACGGTCTCGGCGTGGGGCTGACGGGTCGTCACCGTCATCCGGTAGGGCATGGCCGGTCCGGGCGGACCACCGGGATCGGGACCGGGGCCGGGTTCGCGGGCGGTGGGCCTGGTGGCGGCAATGCGCTGGGTGCCGCGTTCGATGCTCATGGGTGGTGCCTCCGTGGTGCTCTGGTGGGGTCTGAGATTCCTCCATCGATGGGGTGACGTACGGCTGCGGCCGACGGCTGTCGACTGGTCCGTGCCCGAAAAACGCCGCGGCCCGCGGCTGTAGTTCCAGCCCCGGGCCCAATTCATTCGTTCGAGTGGCTTTTGTCCGTCATCCGGCGCGATCACCGGAAACCGAGGTAAGGCTCCCGTCTGCCAGTCTCTGTGCCATCACGGCCAGTTCGGCCGCCGCGCCCCGCTCGGTAGGCGCGGCCGGTACGGCGAGCGGGAAACCGTCCCGCTGCTGATAGTTCGCCAGGATCACCACGGTGTCCGGGCCCACGTTGTGACCGATGTGCCGCTGGTCCGGCAGCTCGATCAGGAACTGCCCCGGCCGAGTGGTCTCGATCGTTCCGTCCTCGAACACCCGGGTCAGCACGCCCGACAGCAGCACGGCCCGAACCATCGCCGGGTGGTAGTGCCAGCCGGTGCTCTCCCCTGGCGCGATGGTGACGGTCCGGATGACGGCCATCTCGGCTTCTGCTCTCCCGTGTGATTCGACGACGGATGACAGGCTACTGACCACCGCCACGGAGGGAACCCACCGGAACACGCTTTGTCCGAAAGTCATATGACTGCGGCGGTTCGTTCGCGCAGTCGGCCCCTGGACTGTCCGGTCCACTGACCGTACCGGGGCCGGTTCCCCTTGGCCTCCACCCGATTCTGGCGGCCCAAGAGCGGCTCGGACCGGTTCAGGGCAGTTCAGACCGGCTCCGTCCACGGGACCTCCAGGAAGGTCCGGCCGACCGGCACCGCCTCGGCGGTACCGCCGCTCGCCTCCGCGAGCCAGGCGTGGAAGGCCGGCAACTCCGGCTCGGGTACCCCGACCTCGATCTGCACCCCGCGCGCCTCGTAGTGCGACTCGCGCACCGCGTGCCCGGCCGCCCGCAGCTCGTTCTCCAGCCGCCCGGCCCTGGTGTGGTCGACCGCCACCAGCAGCAGTGCGACCGGGCGGCGCTCCACCAGGCCGAGCTCGTCCAGCGCCGCCGAGACCGCGCCGCCGTAGGCCCGCACCAGGCCGCCCGCACCGAGCAGCACTCCACCGAAGTACCGGGTCACCACCGCCACGGTGTCGGTGACGCCCCGCCGACGCAGCACCTCCAGCATCGGCACGCCCGCCGTCCCGGCCGGCTCGCCGTCGTCGTTGGACCGCTCGCGGCGCTGGTCGGCCCCGACCACGAACGCCGTGCAGTTGTGCCGGGCGTCCCAGTACTGCTTGCGGATCCCGGCGATGAACTGCTGCGCCGCCTGTTCGTCGCCGGCCCGGGCGAGATGGCAGATGAAGCGCGAACGCTTCACCTCGATCTCATGGCTGCCGTCCGCCCGGAGGGTCAGGTACGGCCTGGGATCTGGCTGCGACATGGCAGTGGCACTCCGAACGGCGGAAACACGGTCCCGGCCACCCTAACCATCCACGGGTCCGGGCTGCCCCGCGCCGCCGTTCGCCGGTCAGCGGGCGCGCAGCGCCTCCAGTCGGGGGCGGTCGAGCCCGGTGAGCGCGGTGACCTCGGCCGGGTCGACGGCGCCGCAGTCCAGTCCGCGCAGCAGGTAGCCGCTGAGTGCCCTGGCGGTGGCCGGCTCGTCCAGCACCGCGCCGCCGGCCTTGGCCAGGTACGCGGTCAGCCGGTCCGCCGCGGAGCTCAAGCCCTCGCGGTAGAAGGTGTACACGGCCGCGTAGCGGGTGGGCAGGTGCGCCGGGTGCAGGTCCCAGCCCTGGTGGTAGGCGCGGGCCAAGGACCGGCGGACCAGCCCGTAGTGCAGCCGCCAGGCGGCAGTGACCTGCTCCTGGGAGCCGGTCGGGATCACATTGGTCGAACCGTCCGAGAGCCGCACGCCGGTACCGGCAGCTGCCACCTGCATCACGGCCTTTGCGTGGTCGGCCGCCGGGTGGTCCGTGCTCTGGTAGGCGGCGCTCACTCCGCAAGCGGCGCTGTAGTCGAACGTGCCGTAGTGCAGACCGGTTGCCCGCCCCTCGGCCGCCTCGATCAGCCGGGCCACGGTGGCTCGGCCGTCGGCGCCCAGGATCGCCTGGGTGGTCTCGATCTGGATCTCGAAGCCGATCCGGCCGAGAGGTAGCCCCGCCCGTTCCTCGAAGTCCGTCAACAGCCGGACCAGCGCGGACACCTGCCGCGGATGGCTGACCTTGGGGAGCGTGAGGACGAGTCCGGTGGGCAGTTCGCCGTGCTCCGCCAGCAGCGTGCCCAGGAACAGCTCCAGGGTCCGGATGGCGCGGGCGCGGGCCGCTGCCTCCAGGCACTTGAACCGCACACCGAGGTAGGGCGGCGCGCTGCGGTCGGTCACCGCGGCGGCCACCAGTCGGGCCACTCGCACCGCCTCGGCGTCCTCCCCGGCATCGGGGCGCGATCCGTACCCGTCCTCGAAGTCGATCCGCAGGTCCTCGATCGGCTCGCGCAGCAACTTGCTCCGGACTCGGGCGTGCACGTCGGTGATCAGCTCGTCGGACGGAACTCCGAGCGCCCCGGCCAGCGCCGCCGGAGTGCCGGCATGCGCGTCCAGGGCCTCCAGCGCTTGTCGGCCCCAGTCCGCCACGGTGTCGGCAGTGAAGACGTCCGCCGGAACGTAGACGGTGTGCACGGGCTGCCTGCTGCTCGGATCACCCGGGTAGCGGCGGGCCAGCTCGGCGTCGACCGGGCCGAGCAGCGCCTCCACCTCGGCGGTCGCGGACGGCGAGAAGGTCACCCGCTCCGGTCCGGCCCACGCGCCGTCAGTCTGCTCGACCCCGGACATGCTGCCCTCCAGTCGCTTCAACAGATTGTTGATGCGACGGTAGCCACGGACCGCCGCGAGCGTCAATGGGCGTTCACCAGCCGACCCGAGCCACTCCGCTCAGTCTCGACCGAGCGTGGCGTAGCGGTCCTGCAGGTAGGGCCAGATCCGGGACATCTCGCCGCGGCTCGCCGGCACGCCGGGGCGGCGGCCGGTCACCCCGTACTCGGTGAAGAGGTAGTGCGCCAACCTCTCCTCGTCGGGATCGTGGCCCTTCTCCTCCTGGTAGGCCATCAGCGCCTCGACGGCGAGGTCCACGGTCAGCTCGCCACGCGGGCCGACCGGCTCGTCCTGGGGCGGCACCGGCACTCGCGGGGCGAAGACGTTGTCCGCCGCCGGGCCAGCCGGTGCAACCGGTGCCGGAGCGGGCCGCGGCACCACGGCCTGCGGGGCCTCGGGCTGACGCACGGGGCCACCGGGCTGCGCCGCGTGCTGCTGGGGAGCAGGAACCGGTGCGGTGCCCAACTCCAGCTCGGGCTGCTCCGCCACCGGCGCCTGGCCGCGGCTCTCGGCGAGTGCGAGCAGATGAGCGACCGTCGGCTGCGGCCGGCCCGCGTGCGCGGACTGCGGGGTCACGGCATTGGCGGGGGCCGCCAGGCCACCCGCCGGAGTCGGGACACCCGGCTGGTCACCCTGCACGGGGTGCGAGGGCTGCATCGGGTGCGCCGGCGGCACGGGGTGCGAGGGCGGCGCGGGGTGCGAGGGCTGCACCGGGTGCGCCGGCGGCGCAGCCGCGGGGGCCTCCGCCTCCGCCACCGGGCGCGTCGAGAACCAGGGTGAAGGCTGGCCTGCGGGGCGCTCGGCGGCAGCCGTCGCCGGGGCGCCGGGCTGCTGCCGACCAGGTCCGCCCGTCATCTCCTGCGTCGCCGCCGCATCGACGGGCAGTTGGGCCCTGATGTCGCGCAGCGCCGCGACCGGCCGACCGGGTCGGCTGGGCACAGCCTGCTCCGTCGCCGGCGTCTGCTGACGAACCCCCGGCTCCGGCTGCGCGACCGCCTCGGGCCCCGGCTGGCCCTCCCGCCACCGGGCCGCAGCCAGCTTCGCCAAGGTGGGCCCCACCGCGGCGGCCTGGGCCAGCGGGTCCGCACCCGTTCCGGGCGCCGCCGCCTCGTGGTCCGCAGTCTCCACCGCCTCACGCTCCAGCATGGCAGCGGTCGCGGGCGGCGGGTCCATCCGCTCCAACACCGAAATGTCGAGCGGCACGCCGAATTTGGCCAGCTTCAACGGCAGCAGCGCCTGGATCGGCGCCGAACGCCGCCAGCCGCGCCCGTACCGGAACCGCAGTTGGGCCCGATAGACCAGGCGATTCTGCTCCAGGCGCACGACCTCGTCGTACGACCGCAGCTCCCACAACTGCATCCGCCGCCACATCCGGAAGGTGGGCACCGGCGACAGCAACCAGCGCATCAGGCGGACGGACTCCATGTGACGGTCCGCCGAGATCGCCGCGATCCGCCCCACCGCATGCCGCGAGGCCTCCACCACGACGACGAAGAGCACCGGGATGACCGCGTGCATGCCCATGCCCAGCGGATCGCCCCAGGAGGCGGCGGCGTTGAACGAGATGGTCGCCACCGTCAGCAGCCAGGCAGCCTGGCGGAGCAGCGGGAACGGTATTCGGAGCCAGGTCAGCACGAGGTCCAGCGCGAGCAGCACCACGATGCCGGCGTCCACACCGATCGGGAACGCGTACGAGAATTCGCCGAACCCCTTGTGCAGGGCCAGCGCACGCACCGCCGAGTACGACCCGGCGAAGCCGATCCCGGAGATCAGGCACGCACCGACAGCCACTACGCCCAGCAGCGCACGGTGCGCACGGGTAAGGGATGGACGTGCCATTCGATGATCAACCCCTGAGTTCGACGTGGACGCCCCGGATACTACTCGGAGACTCCTTCCGCACCGTGCGCTCCCCCACCGGCAGAAGCCCCTC
>NZ_JAJJPA010000082.1 GCF_020907985.1 Kitasatospora humi
AGGAGCGTCAGCGGGAGTTGAACGCCCCGGAGAGGGCCGGGATGTAGGTCGGAATCCGACTCCAGACCTCCGGCGTGTAGAAGTGGCCGCCAGGCAGGACGTCGTGCCGGAAGTCACCGGTCGCGAGGTCCCGCCACTGCTCGCCGGCGTTGGGCTCGATCACCGTGTCCGTCTCCCCGGTCAGGACCTGCAGCGGCACACTGACCTTCGAGCCGGGAACGTAGTGGAAGGTGTCCCGGACCCGGATGTCGGCCCGCATCAGCTCGACCGCGAGCTCCTTCAGGTCCGGGTCGTTGACGACGTGCTCGGGCATCATCCCGTGCATGGTCATCCAGCCGAGCAGCTGCTCGTCGTTGTCCTCCTGAGCCGGGAACATGTCCTTGACGGTCAGTCCGCGGCTGGCCGCGTTGGCGGAGGACACCACGAGCGCCTCGGGCGCGGGGCCGCCGAGCCGTTCGATGCGCACGGTGACGTCGAAGGCCATCCAGCCGCCCATGCTGTGACCGAGGAGCACATAGGGGCCCTCGGCCGCGGCGGAGAGCACGGCCTGGGTCGCGTCGTCGGCGAGGGCGTCCCAGGTCTGGGCGAAGTCCTCCATGAAGCGGCCCTCCCGGCCCGGGTAGCAGATGGCGGCGAGGTCGACGTCCGGAGGGAGGACGCTGCCCCACTGGTGGTACTGCCCGGTGCCGCCGCCGCAGAAGCCGAGGCAGATCAGGGTGCGGGCGGCGTTCTCGGTTCGGCGGGATCGGACGACGATGAGGTCCTGGGCGGTGGCCATGGGCGGGATTCCTTGCGATGTGATGGGTCAGGGGGTCTCGGGTGCCGCGGCGAGCTTGGCCTCGACGTACCCGGCCAGTTCGCGCAACTGCGGGTGCTGGTACACCTCTTTGGTCCGCACGGCGAGGCCGAGCTCGCGCTTGAGCCGGCTGATCACCTTCAGGGCGACGAGCGAGTGGCCGCCCAGTGCGAAGAAGTTGTCGTCGGCGCTGATCCGGTCCCGGCCCAGGACCTCCGCCCAGACCTCGGCGAGCAGCTTCTCGACCGTCCCCCGGGGTTCGACGAACTGCTCGGCGGGTGCCGAACGCGGCGCGGGCAGTGCCTCCCAGTCGACCTTGCCGTTGACGGTGAGCGGAATGGTGTCGACCGCCATGAAGACCGAGGGGACCATGAACTCGGGCAGCACCGCTGCGCAGTGGTCGCGCAGCTCCGCGCCGGTCGGCGGCTCGTCGGCGACGTAGTACGCCACCAGCTGGTCACCGAGTGCGGGGTCCCGGTAGCCGGTCAGCACGGCGGCGGTCACCCGGCGATGCGAGGAGACCGCGGCCTCGACCTCGCCGAGCTCGATCCGGTAGCCACGGATCTTGACCTGGCGGTCGACCCGGCCGATGAACTCCAGCGAACCGTCGGCCCGCAGGCGGACCTGGTCCCCGGTGCGGTACATCCTCCCGCCGTCGCCGAGCAGGCGGGGCCCGTTGCCGTTCGCCGTGAACGGGTCGGCGACGAAGCGCTCGGCGGTCAGGGCCGGCCGGTTGAGGTAGCCCAGGGCCAGGCCATCGCCGGCCAAGTACAGCTCACCCGTCTCCCCGGGAGCGGTCACCTGCCGGAGGTCGTCGCCGACCACGTACGCCCGGGTGCCCGGCAGCGGGTGGCCGATGTGCGGTCCCTCACCGGTGATCCAGGCACTGGTGGCGTCCACGGTGCACTCGGTCGGACCGTAGAGGTTCACCGCTTCGAGCAGCCCGTTCGCAGTCGCCTTGGAGATCTCCTGCCAGGTCCGCTCCGGCACCGGCTCCCCGCCCATGAACAGGCGCGGCAGCGGGCCGTCGGCACCGCTGTCCAGCAGGCAGGTCCGCACCAGCTCCCAGTGGGAGGGGGTGAGGTCGAGGTCCTGGATGCCGTACGCGTCGAGCAGGGTCCGGAGCTGGACGGGATCGGTGCGCTGGTCCTCGTCGAGGATGGCGATGGTGTCGCCGCGGCAGATCCGCGCCCACTGCTGCACCGAGGCGTCGAAGGAGACGCTGGCGTTCCAGCCGACGACCCGCGGTTCTTCGGCGTAGACGCCGGCCCGCTCCAGGGCCGTGACCAGGTCTGCGACGGATCCCCGTCCGACCTGGACGCCCTTGGGCCGACCGGTCGAGCCCGAGGTGTAGATCACGTACGCCGGGTCGAGCGGATCGGCGGCCACCGGCTCCGAGTCGGCGGCCTCGGGGTCGCCGGCCACGGAGTCCGGGGCGACGATCTCCAGACCGGATGCCCGCAGGACGTGGTTCGGCGCCCCCACCAGCACCCGGATGCCGGCGTCCTCGGCCATGTACTCCAGGCGGTCCACCGGATAGCGGGGGTCCAGCGGGAGGTAGGCCGCACCCGCCCGCCACACCGCGAGCAGCGACACGACCAGCTGGGTGCTGCGCGGCAGGCTGACCCCGACCAGGTCCCCGGTGCCGACGCCACGGGCGGCCAGCGCACCGGCGAGCTGTGCGGTCCGCTGGTCGAGTTCGGCGAAGGTGAGCTCACCGTCCGCGCCCCGTACGGCGATCCGGTCCGGGGCGTGCTGTGCGGTAGCGAGGAAGCGTGCCACCAGGTCAACCGGCTTCTGAGCGAGGTCAGTCACGAGAACGAGCTCCTTGCGCAAACGAATAGGGCGGGGCGCTGCTGTCAGACCGGCGCGGCCTGACGGCGCCGCTCAGGTTCAGGCGAACGCGGGCGCGGGCTCGACGGTCGGCCGGCACTCCGAGAGCTCGACCGGGTCGCCCATGGCCACCACGATCTTCCGGTCGCCGCGGAACGGATCCCGGCCGTGTGCGGTCAGGATGTTGTCGACCAGCATCACGTCGCCCGGCTGCCAGGTCTCGCGCACCGTGGCCGCGTCATAGGCCGCCTGGATGGCCTGGAGGTCCTCGCTGCTCAGCGCGGCCCCGTCGCCGAACTCGGTGTTGAACGGGAGGCCGTCGCGTCCGAACTCGTCGACCAGCGCCTCCCGCAGGTCCTCGTCCAGCGCCCACTCGTTCCAGAAGAGCAGGTGGTTGAACCACACCTCCTCGCCGCTCGACGGGTGGGTGATGATTCCTGGACGGATCTGGCTGGTCTTCAAGGTGCCGTCGTCGTACCACTGGTGGCCGATGAGGTTGTCCGCGCAGTAGCGCGCGACCTCATCCACGTCATCGGTGGCGAACGCGGTCTGCCAGTCGGTGGAAATGTGCTCGGAGAAGCTGCGCGAGAGTCGCCACCCGGCGGTCCGGATCTTCTCGACCACCTGCTCGGGGAGCGCGTGGAGGACCTTGCGGCAGTCCGCGACGGGCGTCGCCCCGCCCTGCGGGGGTGCGATCAGGCAGCCGAACAGCAACCGGCCGGGGAAGGTCAGCGTGTAGCTGTTCTCGTTGTGCATCCGGATCGACTGCGAGGCCGGGAGGTCCGTCGAGGAGAAGACGTCGTCGCCGAGCCGGCTCCGGGGAGTGGCCTTCTCCCGGTACGGGGTCCGCTCGCTGATGAGCACGTCGCGGATCTGCGCGAAGTCCTCGACGGTCGCCATCGGCAGACCACGCAGGTAGATGGCGCCGTGCTCCCGCAGAGCCGCGGTCAGTTGCGGACGGACGTCCTCGAGCCACGTGCGGACCTGTGCCATCTCGGTGAGCCCGGCGACCTGTGTCGTGGCCGGCTTGCCGCCAACGACCCGCCATTTCAGTACTGGTGACACGAGATCAGGTCCTCTCCAGTTCTTTGGCCCGGTTTTCGTCCCAACGATAGGAGGACCGGTTGCGCCGCGTTAAGGGGTTCAGTGGGCCGATCTGATCAATCCGAGGCGGCTGGATGTCACCGGCATCGGCGGGCGGTGTGGTACGGACGCGGCGGGGCCCGGAAGGCTTGGAAGTGTCTTCAGAAGCCCTGGGGGGCAGCTGTGTCGAGGTTCGCCGCGGAGCGCCGTCAGCCGTGAACGTCAGGCCGTCCACCGCCAGGACGTCACCGCATCGCTTGGTCAGCTCGTCGATTTGGATACCCAGAGGGTGCTGCCGCAGGCCAGGGCCGCTGCACATCGGTCCGCAGACCGTACCGTGCCCTGGCCTCCTCAGCCCCGGGGATGAGTCCCACGGGTCAATCCCACCAACTCATCGCCCGGTTAGCATCGCAGCGTGACCCGAGCTCTGAAGTTCCCCGCACTGCCGCGGCGGTTGCCCGACGCCCTGACCGTCCTGAGCTGGTGCGCGGTCCCCGCGTTTGCGATCGTGCTGCTCGCCGCCTCGATCGCCGGGGACGGACGCTCGCTTTACCTGGGGCGGCATTTCTTCCAAGGCTTGGCCGCCCCCCTGCTCATGGTGGCAGTGGCCATCGTTCTGGCACTGCCGATCGGTTGGGCCAGCCGGCGACCGGTTCCGGTGCTGGGAGTCATGCTGGCCGAGGCGATCGGGGTGTGGGTCTACGGGGGGAGGACCTGGCCGCTCCTGCTGGCGGCGACCGTCCTGGTCTTCTACGTCACCATCACCCATTCGCAGCGCACCGCGGCCGCGGCCGGGGGCAGCGTGCTGATCACCTGGGTCATCGTCAACATGGTCGGCGCGCCCCTCGCGGATCTGCTGAGCGTCTTCAAGCTTCCGTCGGCCTTCCAGGTGGTGGTGACCATCATCGCGTGGATCCTCGGCAGCTGGATCCGGCTGCGGCAGGACCACGCCGAGACCCTGCGCACCCAGGCCACGACCCAGGCGGTCCAGGCCGAGCGGCTGCGGATCGCCCGCGAGCTGCACGACATGGTCGCGCACAGCGTCGGCGTCATCGCGATCCAGGCCGGTGCGGCGGCGCGGGTCATCGAGACCCAGCCGGCCGGCGCCCGCGAGGCGTTGAAAGCCATCGAGCTCACCAGCCGCGACACGCTCGCCGGGTTGCGGCGCATGCTGATCGCGCTGCGCGAGGCGGACGCGGACGAAGCGCAGACGGCTCCGGCATCGGGTCTGGCGGACATCGAGAAGCTGGTCGCGGTGGCGGGGGACGCCGGGGTGCACGTCGACATCCGGTGGGGTGGCGAGAAACGCCCATTGCCGGCCGAGATCGACCTGTCCGCCTACCGCATCATCCAGGAGTCCCTGACCAACGTGCTGCGACACGCGGGCGCCGCCAGATGCGGCATCAACGTCGACTACCTGGAGGACGGGCTCGCCATCGAGGTCGTCGACGACGGGCGCGGCGGTGCGAGCAGCAGCGTGGGGAGCGGCTACGGAATCGTCGGGATGCGCGAGCGTGTCGCGCTGCTCCACGGCCAGTTCAGCGCCGGACCGAGGCCGGAGGGGGGGTTCCGGGTGGCGGCTAGGCTTCCGGCATGACAATCAGCGTCGTACTCGTTGATGACCAGCCGCTGGTGCGTGCCGGCCTGCGCATGGTCATCTCCGATGCCCCGGACATCGAGATCGCCGGCGAGGCCGGCACCGGAGCCGAGGCGGTCCAGCTGGCCAGAGACCTCCGCCCCGACGTCGTGGTGATGGACATCCGGATGCCCGTCATGGACGGCATCGAGGCCACCCGGCGGATCAAGGCGGAAACCGGGCAGGTCGGGGTGGTCATGCTCACCACCTTTGACGACGACGAGAACGTCTACGCCGCGCTGTGCGCCGGCGCCAGCGGGTTCCTGGTCAAGGACATGGTGCTGGAGGAGATCCTCGCGGCGATCCGGGTGGTCGCCGCCGGTGACGCCCTGCTCGCTCCGGGCGTCACCCGACGGATCATCGCGGAGTTCACCACCCGGGAAGCGGCTCCCGAACCGCCCCGAAGGAAGATCGAGGGGATCACCGACCGCGAGCTCGAGGTCCTGACTCTGATCGGGCGCGGCATGTCCAACAGCGAGATCTCCGCCCACCTGTACATCAGCATGGCCACCACCAAGAGCCATGTGGCACGTCTGCTTGCCAAGCTCAATGCGCGCGACCGGGTGCAGCTCGCCATCGCCGCCCATGAGGCGAAGATCGTCCCGCCGCCCGAGTGACGCCATGCTCGGCGCCCGACCGAACCGGGAGCCCTGGTCCACCGGCGGCGGACCAGGGCTCCCGCGATCTGCCCGGTGCTCTCGGGCGTGAACCGCCACGGTGCCCAGCCCCGCTGCACGCTCATGGGAAATCTTTTTGGTGGTTGGGACGTTGGGCGTCGAGTTGTTCAACCGACGGGAGGCCTCAGTTGAACGCGCCGGTTCGGCTCGGCCGCCTGCCGGGAGCGTCGGCCGTGCCGATGGACTGTTGATCAGCCGGGCGACCGCGTGCAAGAGTGCCTGGCGAATGACTGTCGGCTCGCCGGGGAGCCGCTCATGTTACGGGGCCTGCCGCCTCACTGCTGAACCGCGCACGCTCACCACCTGAACGCGCCGCCGCGATCACGCTCCTCGGGTATTGAAGAACCGACGGCCCGTCAACATGGAGATTTACGGCCGGCCTGGCCTACATGAGGTGAGAACGCGCCCTATTACCGCCGGCCCTCGCCGCCGTCCATCCGCAGCAGACCCCCTCCCTCGAGCCGTTGTTCAACCGGCGCTCCAACGCAGTTGAACGGTGACCATGGTGACGATCAAGGATTGATTAGTCGTGCGGGCCTGCACCATAGTGAAGCGGGGAGGACAGGTGACTGGGGCTCTTGGCGTTGTGGAGACTGGTGCGGGTGGCCTGGCACGGCTCGTCGGTGGAGTCCCGTCCAAGAGCCTGATCGAAGCGATGAAGAAGTAGCGCCCCTGCTGTTGGGCCGGCCCGCTGAGGCAGCCCGACAGCAGGGGTCTGGCATTACGCCGGGATTCTTGCCCTTACTGCGCGAAGCACCGGTTCGAGCAGGAACTGCTCCATATCGCTCTCCCACGCATTCGGAGGACCTGGGCTTTGAATTGACGGTCCGTCGTGTGCTTGATGGGAAGGGGACTTCGATGACTGATCGGGAAGTGGGTGTGCGGGTGCCGGGCGAGGACATCGAACGGTGGTTGTTGGAGCGAGTGTCCTACTACCTGGAGATGCCGGTGGGGGAGATCGATCCGGAGGTCTCGCTCGCCGAGTACGGGTTGGAGTCGGTGTACGCCTTCGCGTTGTGCGGGGACATCGAGGACAAGCTGGGCGTGACCGTGGAGCCCGCCCTGGTGTGGGACGTCGACACGGTTGCGGCGCTCACCGTTCACCTGGCCGGCCTGGCGGCCGAACTGCCGCCAGCCTGAAGGTCCTTCAGAGTCTGCAGGGCTTCTAGTGCGGGTTTGTCTTGCCGGCGGCGGAGTCCGACGGGATATGGGTTGGCCGGTTCGAATCGCGCGGTCCCGGTGCCGTGGTTCGGCGTCCTGCCTTTGTTCTTCCAGAGTGCGTCGATCGATTGAGGGATACGAGTAATGGGTGCGTCCGAACAGGGTCCGTAGAGGACGACTTCTTCGCCCTCGGCGGTCACTCGATGCTGGCCACTCAGCTGGTCAGCCGGGCGTGGGCGCCGCTAGGGGTCGAGTTGCCGATGCGAGTGCATGACGAGGCGTCGACGCCGGCTGCGATCGCGGCCGCGCTAGCCGAACAGACCGATGGAAAGAAGAAGCAGGCCAGGCTCGCTTTGCGGCCGGTGCGCAAGCAGGAGGAGTCCCGTTGATTCCGTTGTCGTTCGCCCAGCGCCGGCTGTGGTTCCTGTGGCAGCTCGAAGGAGCCTCCGCCACCTACAACACCCCGATGGCGGCCCGGATCACCGGGCGGCTGGACCACAAGGCGCTGAACGCCGCCTTCCGTGACCTGATCGAGCGCCATGAGGTGCTCAGGACCGTCTTCCCCGAGACTGCCGACGGCCAGCCCCACCAGAACGTGCTGCCGCTCGCCGAGGCGCGGTTCGAACTGCCGGTGATCGAGGTGGCGCCGGAGGAGCTGGACGTCGCGGTCACCGGGGCATCCCGCTACGCCTTCGACCTCGCCACCGAGATCCCGCTGCGCGCCTGGCTGTTCTCCGACGGGCCGGATGAGCAGGTGCTGGTGGTCGTCGTGCACCACATCGCCGGTGACGGCTGGTCGATCGGTCCGCTGACGCGCGATCTGTCCCTGGCCTACGCGGCGCGGCTGGAGGGCCGGGAGCCGGGGTGGGAACCGCTTCCGGTGCAGTACACCGACTACGCCGTGTGGCAGCGCGAGTCGCTCGGCGAGGAGGCCGACCCGGACAGCCTGCTGTCGCAGCAGGTGGCCTACTGGCGCGAGGCGCTGGCCGGGCTGCCCGAGGAACTGGAGCTCCCGGTCAGCCGGCCGCGTCCGGAGGTCGCCTCGCACCGCGGCCACCAGGCGGAGCTGGAGGTGCCGGCCGAGGTGCACGGCCGGCTGCTCCGCCTCGCGCGCGAACGCCGGGCCAGCATGTTCGTCGTGCTGCAGGCGGCGATGGCGGTGACGCTGTCCCGCCTGGGCGCGGGCCGTGACATCCCGATCGGGTCGGCCATCGCGGGGCGTACCGATCCGATCCTGAACGACCTGATCGGCTGCTTCGTCAACACCCTGGTGATCCGCACGGACCTGTCCGATGACCCGACCTTCGACGAGCTGCTGCAGCGCGTTCGCGACGTGGCCCTGGACGGGTTGGAGAACCAGGACGTCCCGTTCGAGAAGCTGGTGGAGGTGCTGGCCCCGGCGCGCTCGCTGGGCCGCCAGCCGCTCTTCCAGACGGTCCTGACCATGCAGAACATCGGCTCGGGCATGGAGCTGCCGGGCGTTCGGGTCGAGAGTTGGCCGCTGGGCCGTCCGGGGGCCAAGTTCGACCTGGACATGATGGTCGGCGAGACCTTCGACGCGCAGGGCGCGCCGGCGGGGATCCGGGGCATGCTGACCGCGGCGGCAGACCTGTTCGACGCCGATGTCGCCCGGCGGATCGCGGACTCCCTGGCACGGGTGCTGACGGCGATGGCCGACGATCCGTACGTCCGGGTCGGCGCGGTGGAGGTGCTCGCGGAGGGCGATCGTGAGCTGGTGCTGAACGGCTGGAACCGGACGGCGCTTGAGCTGTCGGGGTTGATGGTTCCGCAGTTGTTCGAGGCGCAGGTGGCGCGGGTGCCGGAGGCGGTGGCGGTTGTCGCCGATGGCGTGTCGGTGTCGAATGCGGAGTTGGATGCGCGAGCGAACCGCTTGGCCCACTACCTGATCAGCCAGGGAGTTGGGCCGGAGTCGGTGGTGGGGCTGGCGTTGCCGCGTGGTGTGGAGATGATCGCCGGGATCTTGGCGGTGTGGAAGGCGGGAGCCGCGTATCTGCCGGTGGATGTCTCGCAGCCGGCGGAGCGGGTCGCGTTCACGGTGAAGGACTCCCGCGCGCAACTGGTGCTGACCACTGACGAGGTGTTGGAGGATCTGCCGTCGGTGGGTGTTCGCCTGGTGGCGGTGGATGGCACGTTGACGGCCATGCAGTTGGCGGCGGCGTCGACCGGTTCCCCCGGGGTGGTGGTGGATCCGCGGTCGCTGGCGTATGTGATCTACACGTCGGGCTCGACGGGCCGGCCGAAGGGCGTGGCCGTCACGCATGGCGGGCTTGCGAACTACGTCGCCTCGGTGCCGGCCAGGGTCGGCTTCGAGGGTGAGGGCGGTCGGTATGCGCTGTTGCAGGCGCAGGCCACCGATCTGGGGAACACGGTGCTGTTCGCGAGCCTGGTGTCGGGTGGTGAGCTGCATGTCCTCGACGAGGAGGCGGTCACCGACCCGCGCCTGGTCGCGGACTACCTGGCCGAGCACCGGATCCACTTCATGAAGGTGGTGCCTTCGCATCTGGCCGCGCTCGGTGCGGGCGGTCTGGCGCGGGTGCTGCCGGGGCGCTCGGTGGTGCTGGGTGGTGAGGCGGCTTCGCCGGGGTGGGTGGCGGAGTTGGTGGCGGCGGCCGGTGGCCGCTCGGTGTTCAACCACTACGGTCCGACGGAGACCACGATCGGTGTTGCGACGACCCGTCTGGTGCCGGGTGAGGTGGTGCCGGTGGGTTCGCCGGTGGCCAACACCCGTTTCTACGTGCTGGATGTGCAGCTGAATCCGGTGGCGCCGGGTGTGGCGGGTGAGCTGTATGTGGCGGGGGCCCAGGTGGCGCGCGGCTATGTGCGCAGGCCGGGGTTGACGGGTGAGCGCTTCGTGGCGTGTCCGTTCGAGCAGGGCGGGCGGATGTACCGCACGGGTGACCGGGCGCGTTGGACGGCCGATGGCGAGGTCGTGTTCCTGGGTCGTGCGGATGAGCAGGTGAAGATCCGTGGTTTCCGGATCGAGCCGGGTGAGGTGGCCGGCCTCCTGGTGGCTCATCCGTTGGTCGCCCAGGCGGCCGTGATCGCGCGCGAGGACACCCCGGGCGACAAGCGCCTGGTGGCGTACGTGGTCGCGGACGACCCGGAGGACGTGGATGACACCCTGACCGGGGCGGTGCGCACGTTCGCGGCGGCCCGGTTGCCGGAGCACATGGTGCCCTCCGCCGTGGTGGTTCTGGATGCCCTGCCGCTGACGGGCAACGGGAAGTTGGACCGCAAGGCGCTGCCCGCGCCGGACTTCGCGGCTGCTGCCGGGAGTTCGAGCCGGGGTCCGGCCACCGCGCAGGAGGAGATCCTGTGCGAGGCGTTCGCCGAGGTCCTGGGCCTGGACAGCGTCGGCGTCGACGACGACTTCTTCGCCCTGGGCGGTCATTCGCTGCTCGCCGTCTCGCTGGTCGAGAAGCTGCGGGCGCGCGGCGTGTCGATTTCGATCCGGGCACTGTTCGACACTCCGACCGTGGCGAACCTGGCTGCGGTGACCGGCCCGAAGCAGGTGGCAGTGCCGCCGAACGCGATCCCGGACGGCGCCACGGAGATCACGCCCGAGATGCTGCCACTGGTGGAGCTCACCGCGGCGGAGATCGAGCGGATCGTGGCGCAGGTCGAGGGCGGCGCGGCCAATGTGGCGGACGTCTACCCGCTGGCCCCGCTCCAGGAGGGGGTCTTCTACCACCACCTGATGGCCAAGGGTGAGGGCCGCGACGTCTACGTGCTGCCGATCGTGCTCGGCTTCGACTCCCGCGCGCTGCTCGACGCCTTCCTCGGCGCGATGCAGCAGATCGTGGACCGGCACGACATCTACCGCACGGCGATCGTCTGGGAGGGCCTGCGCGAGCCGGTCCAGGTCGTGGCCCGACACGCCGAACTGCCGGTCCAGGAGGTCGCGCTGGACCCGGACGGCACGGACGCGGCGGAGCAGCTTCTGGCCGTCGCGGGCGCCTGGATGGAGCTCGGCAGGGCCCCGCTGATGGACATGCACATCGCCGCCGAACCGGATGGCGACGGCTGGCTGGCCCTGCTGCGCATCCACCAGATGGTCCGGGACCACACCACCCAGGAAGCGCTGCTGCGGGAGGTGCGCGCCTTCGTCGCAGGCCGGGGCGCGGCGCTGCCCGAGGCGCTGCCGTTCCGCGACTTCGTCGCCCAGGCCCGCCTCGGCGTGCCGCGCGAGGAGCACGAGCGGTACTTCGCCGATCTGCTGGGCGACGTCACCGAGACCACCGCCCCATTCGGCCTGCTCGACGTGCACAGCGACGGTGTCGCAGCGGAGCGCGCCCAGCTGCCCGTCGACGAGGAACTGACCGGGCGGCTGCGGGGGTTGGCCCGTGATCTCGGGGTGAGCCCGGCAACCGTGTTCCACCTGGCGTGGGCGCGAGTGCTGGGTGCGGTGAGCGGCCGTGACGACGCGGTGTTCGGCACGGTGCTGTTCGGCCGGATGAACGCCGGCAGCGGCGCCGACCAGGTCCACGGGCCCTTCATCAACTCCCTGCCGATGCGGGTGAGCGCCGGCTCGCAGGGAGTGGCCGAGGCGCTGTCCGGGGTGCGGCGGCAGTTGGCCGAGCTGCTGGTGCACGAGCACGCGCCGCTGGCGCTGGCGCAGCGGGCCAGCGGGGTGACGGGCGGCAGCCCGCTGTTCACCTCGCTCTTCAACTACCGGCACAACCAGGCCGCCGCCCAGGTCGCCGCCAAGGAGCCGGAACAGTCGGCCGGTGCCGTGCTGGACGGAATCACCGTGCGGCACAGCCGGGAGCACACCAACTACCCGCTCCTCGTGGCAGTCGATGACCTCGGGGTCGGCTTCCGGCTGACGGTCGACGCGACGGCCCGGATCGACGCGTCCATGGTGTGCGCGCTGCTGCACACCGTCGTGGGCAATCTGGTGGCAGCGCTGGAGAGCAACCGGGACCTCCCGCTGAGTGCCGTGGAGGTACTGGACACCGCAGGGCGCGAGCGGCTCCTGGCCATGGCCAGCGGACCGACGGTCGAGGTCGAGCCGTCCACGTTGCCGGGGTTGTTCGAGGCGCAGGTGGCGCGGACGCCGGGTGCGGTGGCAGTGGTGTTCGAGGGTGTCGAGGTGTCGTACGCGGAGTTGGATGCGCGGGCGAATCGGCTGGCGCGGTTGCTGGTCGGCGAGGGGGTCGGTCCGGAGTCGGTGGTGGCGGTGTGTCTGCCGCGCGGTGTGGATGCGGTGGTGGCGCTGCTGGGTGTGTTGAAGGCGGGGGGTGCGTATCTGCCGGTGGATCCGGGGTATCCGGCGGAGCGGATCGGGTTCATGGTGGCGGATGCGTCGCCGGTGGTGGCGCTGGTGTCGGGGGCTACGCTCCCGGTGGTGCCGGTTTCGGTGCGGTCGGTGGTGCTGGACGCTCCCGAGACGGTGGCCTCCTTGGCGGCTCTGTCGGCTGATGCGCCGTCGGATGCGGAGCGGTTGGCGCCGTTGGCTTTGGCGCATCCGGCGTATGTGATCTACACGTCGGGGTCGACGGGTCGGCCGAAGGGTGTGGTGGTCGAGCATCGTTCGGTGGCGGCGCTGTTGTCGTGGGCCTCGGGTGTGTTCGGGGGTGGCGACTTCGAGCGGGTGTTGGTGTCGACGTCGTTCAACTTCGACGTTTCGGTGTTCGAGCTGTTCGGGCCGTTGGTGTCGGGTGGTTCGGTGGAGGTGGTGCCGGATCTGCTGGCGCTGGTCGATGGTGGGCGCACCGAGTGGGGTGTGTCGCTGGTCAGTGGTGTGCCGTCGGCGTTCGCGCAGATCCTGACGGGTGAGGGACTGTCGGTGGCGCCGAGGACGGTGGTGCTGGCGGGTGAGGCGCTGACGGCGGATGCGGTGTCGGCGGTTCGTGGTGCGCTGCCGGGGGTGCGGGTGGCGAACATCTATGGTCCGACCGAGGCGACGGTGTACTCGACGGCGTGGTTCGCCGAGGGCGAGGTGGCGGGTGCGGTGCCGATCGGCCGGCCGATCGCCAACGCCCGCGCCTATGTGCTCGACGGGTCGTTGCAGCCGGTGATCGCGGGTGTGGCGGGTGAGTTGTACCTGGCGGGTGCGGGGTTGGCGCGTGGGTACCTGGGTCGTGCGGGTTTGACGGCGGAGCGTTTCGTGGCGTCCCCGTTCGGCGCGGCGGGGGAGCGGTTGTACCGCACGGGTGACTTGGTGCGCTGGAGCCGGGACGGTGAGATCGAGTACCTGGGTCGTGCGGATGAGCAGGTCAAGGTCCGCGGTTTCCGGATCGAGTTGGGCGAGGTGCAGGCGGCGGTGGCCGCGCATCCGCGGGTCGTTCAGGCGGCAGTGGTGGCGCGTGAGGACGTGCCGGGTGACAAGCGTTTGGTGGCCTATGTGGTGACGGCCGCCGGTGACTCCGATGAACTTGGCGCGATGGTGCGGGAGTTCGTGGGTGAACGGTTGCCGTCCTACATGGTTCCGTCGGCGGTGGTGGTGCTGGATGCGCTGCCGCTGTCGGTGAACGGCAAGCTGGACCGCCGTGCGCTCCCGGCGCCGGACCTCGCGGCCGCCGCCGGTGCGGGCGGGGAGCCGGCCACCGAGCAGGAGCGGATGCTGTGCGAGGCGTTCGCCGAGGTGCTCGGGCTGCCCGCGGTTGGTGTCGACGACGACTTCTTCGTGCTGGGCGGACACTCGCTGCTGGCGATGCGGTTGGTGAGCCGGATCCGGGTCGTGCTGGGTGTGGAGTTGCCGTTGCGGGTGTTGTTCGAGCGGCCGACGCCGGCCGCGGTCGCGGCCTGGCTGGGTGAGGCCGGCGCGAGCCGGGCGGCGTTGGTGCCGGTGGAGCGCCCGGAGCGGGTGCCGCTGTCCTTCGCGCAGCGCCGTCTCTGGTTCCTGGCCCAGTTGGAGGGTCCGAGCGCGACCTACAACCTCCCGATGGCCGTGCGGCTGACCGGGCAGGTGGAGCGGGCGGCGCTGAGCGCCGCACTGCGGGACGTCATCGGGCGTCACGAGGTTCTCCGCACGGTGTTCGCTGCGGTTGACGGCGAGCCGTACCAGCGCGTGCTCGGTGTCGAGGAGGCCGGGTTCGAGCTCGCGGTCGTCGACGCGGCCTCGGAAGAGCTGTCGGCCTTGGTGGCCGCAGCAGGCGCGTACGCGTTCGACCTCTCGTCCGAGATCCCGTTGCGGGCAACGCTGTTCGCGGTGGGTCCGGACGACCATGTGCTGGTGGTGGTGGTTCATCACATTGCCGGGGACGGCTGGTCGACGGCGCCGTTGGCGCGGGACCTGTCGGTGGCGTATGCGGCGCGGTTGGAGGGCCGGGCGCCTGAGTGGGAGCCGCTGCCGGTGCAGTACGCGGACTACGCGCTATGGCAGCGTGAACTGCTCGGGGATGAGCAGGATCCGGACAGTGTGCTTTCCGGACAGGTGGCGTACTGGCGCGAGGCGTTGGCCGGGGCGCCGGTCGAACTGGAGCTGCCGACCGATCGGCCGCGTCCGGCGGTGGCCGGCCACGGTGGACATCGGGTCGCGCTGCGGGTGCCCGGTGAGTTGCACGGGCGCCTGCTGGACGTCGCGCGGGAGCAGGGATCGACCCTGTTCATGGTGCTCCAGGCCGCACTCGCGGTCACCCTCAACCGCCTGGGTGCGGGGAACGACATTCCCATCGGAGTGGCGGTGGCCGGGCGCACGGATGAGGCGCTGGACGAGCTGGTCGGGTTCTTCGTCAACACACTGGTGATGCGTAACGACCTGTCCGGTGACCCAACCGTGGCCCAGGTGCTCGATCGGGCGCGGCAGGCCGGCCTTGGGGCGTTCGAGCATCAGGACGTGCCGTTCGAGAAGCTGGTGGAGGAGTTGGCGCCGGTCCGGTCGCTGGCTCGGCATCCGCTGTTCCAGGTCATGCTGACCGTTCAGAACACGGCTTCGGTGGCGTTGGGGCTCCCCGGTCTGCGGATCGACCCGCTGGCCGGCGGGACGGGCGCGGCCAAGTTCGACCTGGAGCTGTCGGTTGGCGAGGTCCACGACGCTGCGGGTTCTCCTGCCGGCTTGCAGGGCTCGTTGATCGCGGCCGCGGATCTGTTCGATGCGGGGACGGCGGAGCGTTTCGCGGGTTGGCTGCTGCGGGTCCTCGAGACGGTTGCCGCTGAGCCGCGGACGCGGTTGTCGGCGGTGCGGGTGCTGGATGGGGCCGAGCGGGAGCGGCTGCTGACTGCCTGGAACGACACGGCTGTCGCCGCTCCGGAGCTGTCGGTGGCCGAGGTGTTCGCGGCGCAGGTGGCGCGGACGCCGGATGCCGTGGCGGTCATGTCCGGTGGCGTGGAGCTGTCGTACGCGGAGTTGGACGTGCGGGCCGCTGCGTTGGCGGGTGTGCTGCGGGATCGCGGGGTCGGCGCGGAGTCGCTGGTCGGTGTGGTGATGGACCGCTCGGTCGAGCTGTTGGTGGCGTTGCTGGCGGTGGTGAAGGCGGGCGGTGCGTATCTGCCGGTGGATGTGGAGTATCCGTCGGAGCGGATCGCGTTCGTGCTCCAGGACGCGACGCCGGTGTGTGTGCTGACCACGCGGGATGCTGCCTCGCGGGTGCCGGAGTCGGTGGAGGCGCCGGTGCTGGTGGTCGACGGTGAGGATCTGCCGGCCGGGTCGGCGGTGGTGACCGGCGTTGAGGTGGCTCCGGAGTGCCCGGTGTATGTGATGTACACCTCGGGTTCGACGGGTGTGCCCAAGGGTGTGATGACCACGCAGCGGGATCTGGTGGAGCTGGCGTCGGCTTCGCACTGGGGTGTGGGGCCGGGGGATCGGGTGTTGTTCCAGGCCCCGCACGCCTTCGATGCCTCCTCGTACGAGGTGTGGGTGGCGTTGCTGTCGGGTGCGACGGTGGTGGTGGCGCCGACGGGTGCGGTGGATGCGGGGGTGCTGCGGTCGCTGCTGGTCGACTGCGCGGTGTCACACGTGCATGTGACGGCGGGTCTGTTCCGGGTGATCGCGGAGCAGGATCCGCAGTGCTTCGCGGGCGTGCGTGAGGTGTTGACCGGTGGTGACGTGGTGCCGGTGGGTGCGGTGCGCCGGGTGCTGGAGGCCAACGCGGGTGTGGTGGTGCGGCACCTGTACGGGCCGACGGAGGTGACGCTGTGCGCCACTCAGCATGAGGTGGGCCCGCTGGAGACGCTGGGTGAGGTGCTGCCGATCGGTGGGCCGTTGGACGGCACGCGGGTGTACGTGTTGGACGAGTACCTGGCTCCGGTGCCGGTGGGTGTGGCGGGTGAACTGTACGTGGCGGGTGCGGGGTTGGCGCGCGGTTACCTGAACCGCCCGGGCCTGACGGGTGAGCGGTTCATCGCGGACCCGTTCGGTGTGGCGGGTGGCCGGTTGTATCGCACGGGTGACCGGGTGAAGTGGTCGGCGGACGGGCGGCTGGTGTTCGCGGGTCGTGCGGACGAGCAGGTGAAGATCCGTGGTTTCCGGGTGGAGCCGGCCGAGGTGGAGTCGGTGGTGGCCGCGCACCCGCAGGTGGCGCAGGCCGCGGTGATCGCGCGGGAGGACGTGCCGGGTGACAAGCGCCTGGTCGCCTACGTCGTCGCGGCCGGCGACAGCACCGGACTGGCCGCCGCAGTACGTGAGTTCGTGTCTGGACGGCTGCCGTCCTACCTGGTCCCCGCCGCGGTCGTGCTGCTGGACGAGCTGCCGCTGACCGCGAATGCCAAGCTGGACCGCAAGGCCCTACCCGCACCGGAGTACGCCGCAGGCGCTGGCCGGGCACCGGCGACCGTGCAGGAGGAACTGCTCTGCCAGGCCTTCGCCGAGGTCCTCGGCCTGCCCGCGGTCGGTGTCGACGACGACTTCTTCGAGCTGGGTGGCCACTCGCTGCTGGCGATGCGGTTGGTGAGCCGGGTGCGTGCGGTGCTGGGCGTGGAGTTGCCGCTGCGGGTGCTGTTCGAGCGGCCGACGCCGGCCGCGGTCGCGGCCTGGCTGGGCGAGGCCGGCGCAGGCCGGGCGGCGTTGGTGCCGGTGGAGCGTCCGGAGCGGGTACCGCTGTCGTTCGCGCAGCGCCGCCTGTGGTTCCTGGCTCAGTTGGAGGGCCCGAGCGCGACCTACAACATCCCGATGGCACTGCGCCTGACCGGCGAGCTGGACCGCGACGCCCTGGCGGAAGCGCTGCGCGACGTGGTCGGACGGCACGAGGTGCTGCGCACGGTGTTCCCGGTCGTGGACGGCGAGCCGTTCCAGCACGTGCTGCCGGCCGACGAGGCCGGGTTCGAGCTGCCGGTGGTGGCGGTCGGGGCAGCGGAGTTGGATGCCGCGGTGGCCGGGGCTGCTGCGTACGCCTTCGACCTCTCGTCCGAAATTCCGTTGCGGGCAACGCTGTTCGCGGTGGGTTGGGATGACCACGCGTTGGTGGTGGTGGTTCACCACATCGCCGGGGACGGGTGGTCGACGGCGCCGTTGGCGCGGGATGTGTCGGTGGCGTATGCGGCGCGGTCCGCGGGTCGGGTGCCTGCGTGGGAGCCGTTGCCGGTGCAGTACGCGGACTACGCTTTGTGGCAGCGGGAGTTGCTCGGTAGCGAGCAGGACCCGGACAGTGTGCTGTCCGGTCAGGTGGCCTACTGGCGTGGGGCGTTGGCCGGTGTTCCGGAGGAGCTGGAGCTGCCGGTGGACCGCCGGCGCCCGGCGACGGCTTCGCACCGGGGCGAGAGTGTGGAGCTGGCTGTCTCCGCCGAGACGCACCAGCGACTCAGGGCCCTGGCCCGGGAGCGGGGAGTGACCCTGTTCATGGCGCTGCAGGCCGCGCTGGCGGTGACGCTCAACCGCCTGGGGGCGGGCACGGACATCCCGATCGGTTCCGCGATCGCCGGGCGTAGCGACGAGGCGCTCAACGACCTGGTCGGGTTCTTCGTCAACACGCTGGTGATGCGTACCGACCTGTCCGGTGATCCGACCTTCGGTGAGGTGCTGGAGCGGGTGCGGGAGGCCGGTCTTGGGGCGTTCGAGCATCAGGACGTGCCGTTCGAGAAGCTGGTGGAGGAGCTGGCGCCGGTCCGGTCAATGGCTCGGCATCCGCTGTTCCAGGTCTCGTTGACCGTTCAGAACACGGCTTCGGCGGCGTTGGACTTGCCCGGCTTGCGGCCTGGGGCACTCGCCGTGGGCGCACTGGCGGCGAAGTTCGACCTGGAGGTGAGTGTTGGTGAGGTCTATGACGCGCAGGGCGTGCCGGCGGGGTTGCGCGGCACGCTGAATGCGGCGGCCGACCTGTTCGATGCGGAGACCGTGCGGCGGATCGCGGGTTGGTTGGTCCAGGTCGTGGAGACGGTGACGGCGCAGCCGGGGACACGGTTGAGCGCCGTGGATGTGATGGGTGCGGCTGAGCGTCGGGTGGTGGTGGAGGGGTGGAACGAGACGGCGGCGTGGGTGCCGCCGGTGACGCTGGCGGGGTTGTTCGAGGCGCAGGTGGCTGCGGATCCGGGCGCGGCGGCTCTGGAGTCTGGTGAACTGACGGTTTCTTATGGTGAGTTGAATGATCGGGCGAATCGTCTTGCGCGGTTCTTGATCAGTCGTGGGGTGGGGCCGGAGCGCATTGTGGCGGTGGCGTTGCCGCGGTCGGTGGCGGGTGTGGTGGCGATGCTGGCGGTGCTGAAGGCGGGTGGGGTGTATCTGCCGGTCGATCCGGCGTATCCGGCGGAACGCATCGCGTACGTGCTCGGTGACGCGGCTCCGGTGTGTGTGCTGACGGATGGGGCGACCCGCGATGCGGTGTCGGTGCCGGTGCCGGTGCCGCAGGTCCTGGTGGATGGGATCGAGTGGAGCGGTCCGGAGCTGGGCGGCGGCGATGTGGTGGACGCGGAGCGTACCGCTCCCTTGATGCTGGACTCGTCGGCGTATGTGATCTATACCTCCGGTTCCACCGGGCGCCCCAAGGGTGTTGTGGTCTCCCATCGCGGTATCGCCGGGATGGTCGCGAGTCAGGTCGAGCGGTTCGGGGTGGACTCGGGCAGCCGTGTGCTCCAGTTCGCGTCGCCGAGCTTCGATGCGGCCGTGTGGGAGACGTGCATGGCGCTGCTGTCCGGGGCGCGGTTGGTGTTGGCGGCGGCGGAGGAGCTGCTGCCGGGGCCGGCGCTGGTGGAGGTGCTGCGGCGGCACCGGGTGACGCATGCGACGCTGCCGCCCGCCGGGCTGGCGGTGCTGCCCGAGGGCGGGCTGCCGGACGGGATGACGCTGGTGGTGGCGGGTGAGGCGTGCCCGCCGGAGCTGGTCGAGCGGTGGTCGGTGGGCCGCCGGATGGTCAATGCCTACGGGCCGACCGAGACCACGGTGTGTGCCACGATGAGCGGGCCGCTGCAGGGGTCGGGCGTGGTGCCCATCGGCGGGCCGATCCGGAACACCCGGGTGTACGTGCTGGACGGGTCGCTGCGGCCGGTGCCGGTGGGGGTGGCGGGTGAGCTGTATGTCGCGGGTGCGGGTCTGGCGCGCGGTTACCTGAGGCGCGCGGGGCTGACCGCGGAGCGGTTCGTCGCCTCGCCGTTCGGGGCTGCGGGTGAGCGCATGTACCGGACCGGGGATGTGGTGCGGTGGACCGTGGACGGCGAGTTGGTGTTCGCGGGGCGCGCGGATGAGCAGGTGAAGATCCGCGGCTTCCGGGTGGAACCCGGTGAGGTGGAGTCGGTGGTGGCCGCGCATCCGCTGGTGGCGCAGGTCGCGGTGATCGCGCGTGAGGATGCCCCCGGCGACAAGCGCCTGGTCGCGTACGTCATCGGGGACGGTGCTGGGGCAGAACTGGACGCCTCCGTCCGTGAGTTCGTGGCTGAGCGACTGCCGGGGTACATGGTTCCGGCTGCGGTCGTGGTCCTCGACGAGCTGCCGCTGACGGTGAACGGGAAGGTGGATCGCAGGGCACTGCCCGCACCGGAGTACTCCGCCGGCGCGGGCCGGTCACCGGCCAACGCCCAGGAAGAGTTGCTCTGCCAGGCCTTCGCCCAGGTGCTGGGTATCGAACAGGTCGGTATGGAGGACGACTTCTTCGCGCTGGGCGGTCACTCGTTGCTCGCTGTCACCCTGGTGGAGAGGCTTCGGGCACAAGGCGTATCGGTGTCGGTGAAGGCGATGTTCCAGTCGCCGACACCGGCCGGTCTGGCCGCAGCGACCGGCGCGGTCCAGGTGGTGGTGCCGCCGAACCTGATCCCTGCGGATGCTGCGGAGATCACGCCGGAGATGCTGCCGCTGGTGGAGCTCACTGCGGCGGAGATCGAGCGGGTGGTGGCGGCGGTCGAGGGCGGCGCGGCCAATGTGAAGGACGTCTACCCGCTGGCCCCGCTGCAGGAGGGGCTCTTCTTCCACCACCTGCTCGCCGACCGCGACAGCGGCGAGGCCGATGTGTACGCACAGCCGTCGGTGCTGGAGTTCGATTCGCGGGAGCGGTTGGACGCGTTCCTCGATGCGCTGCGGCAGGTGGTGGACCGGCACGACGTCTACCGCACGGCGTTCGTGTGGGAGGGGTTGCGCGAGCCGGTGCAGGTGGTGTCCCGGCACGTCGAACTGCCGGTGCAGGAGGTCGTGCTGGACCCACAGGGCTCCGCCCCGTTTGAGCAGTTGACCGCTCTCGGCGGGTCCTGGATGGATCTCGGCAGCGCTCCGTTGATGGACGTGCATGTCACCGCTGAACCGGCTGGTGAGCGCTGGCTGGCGATGCTGCGGATGCACCACCTGGTGCAGGATCACACCACGTTGGATGTACTGCTCGAAGAGCTGCGGGCGTTCATGTCCGGGCGCGCCGACACGCTGCCGACGCCCTTGCCGTTCCGGGACTTCGTGGCGCACGCCCGGCTGGGCGTGCCGCGCGAGGAGCACGAACGCTACTTCGCCGAACTGCTCGGTGATGTGACGGAGCCGACGGCGCCGTTCGGCCTGCTCGACGTCCATGGCGACGGATCCGACTCGGTGCGCGCACAGCTCGCCGTTGAACGTGAACTGGCCGAGCGGGTACGAGGCTTGGCGCGGCGGAAGGGCGTGAGTCCGGCCACCATCTTCCATCTGGCGTGGGCGCGGGTGCTGGGTGTGGTCAGTGGCCGTGACGATGTGGTGTTCGGCACGCTGCTGTTCGGCCGGATGAACTCCGGTGCCGGTTCGGACCGGGTGCCGGGCCTGTTCCTCAACACGCTGCCGGTGCGCA
>NZ_JAJJPA010000083.1 GCF_020907985.1 Kitasatospora humi
CAGCCCGTGCACGGCGAGCCGCTCTTCCTGCAGCTCAAGGAGGCCCAGCGGTCGGTACTCGCGGCCCATGTGCAGCGGGACCGGGAGCACCCGGCAGACCCATCAGCCCGGGCGGACCGTCGGTCGCCAGCACGGTCGGGGCGTACCCGCCCACCGGAGCGGGGGGCGCCGGCGGGGTGGCGCGGGCGGCCGGCTGCTCCTGCTGCTCGGCCGCAGCGGCCTGCTGCGGCATGGCGACCGGCGGAGGCATCCGCACGGTGCGGGCGTCCGGCGGGGTGGTCGGCGGCTTCATCTCCTCGCCGTACTCGTCGCCGTCCCAGCGGGGCGGCGGGGCGAGCAGGGTCGGGGCATCGCCGGCCGGGCGGTCGGAGATCGGCGGCGCGGTCAACCGGGCCGGCGGCACGTCGGCCGCGGGCGCGGCGGGCGCGGCAGCCGGCGCAGCGGGAGCGGCAGCGGCGGGCGGCGCGGCAGCGGGCGCGGGCGCAGCGGGAGCGGCAGCGGCGGGCGGCGCGGCAGCGGGCGCAGCGGGAGCGGCAGCGGCGGGCGGCGCGGCGGCGGGCGCGCCAGCTGCGGTGGGCGCTGTGCCGAGCTTCTCGTTCTCCCGGGCGATCGCCTCGGCCGCCGCCGCCTCCATCCACTGCGGCGGGCTGAGCAGGAAGGAGGTGGCCTCCGCCGGCCCGGGCTGCGGCTTCGCCGCCCCGGCGGGCACCGCACCGGCCGGCCGGCCGTACGTCTCCTCGTAGCGCCGCACCACCTCGTTGACCGGCAGCGCCGGCCAGAGCGTGCCGGCCCCGCTCTCCCGGGCGATCACCAGCTTGGCCGCCCCGCCGTCCGAGGAGGGCCCGTTGGCCCGGTCCTCGGCCCAGCAGACGAAGCCGAGGTCGAACTCCCGGACCCGGACCTCGCGCTGCTGGAACGGCGGCACCCCGCCGTTGATCCACTCCGCTGCCAGGTCCTGCGCCTGCGCGTACGTCACCATCCCAGGACCGCCTTCACCGTCGACACGTCAGTTCCCCCGCTTCAGCCCGCGGCCGCGATCGGCACCGCGCGGGCGAATCCGCCATCAACCATCAGGCCCGCCACCGTCTCCAGCTCCGCCGGGCTGCCGGCCAGCCGGAGCAGGAAGTCGTCGAAGGTCTCCCCGCACGGCAGCAGCAGCCGCGCCACCCGGGCGGCCGGGTCCTCGGCGGCACCGGTGTCGCGGGCGTCGTCGTAGAGGCAGAACCAGACCGAGCCGAGCCGCTCGCCGCGCACCTTGACCGCCAGGATCCCGCCCTGCGCGTAGGCGATGCCCAGGTAGTCCTTGGTGAGGTGGTCGCGCATGCACTTGTTGGCATAGACCAGGTCGGTGGTGCCGTACTCCTCGGTGAGGGTGAGGAACGGCTGGTCGAGCAGCATGCCGAGCTCGGTGTCCAGCGCCACGCCGACCGGACTGCGCCCGCCGGCCAGTTTGAGGAACTCCCGGTACGGGCCGGGCAGCCGGTAGCCGAGCCGCTCCTCCGCCGCCTGCACCAGGTCCTCGTGGACCGACAGCGGGCCGGCGCCCTCCGTGGTGAGCGAGAAGTGCGCCGGGCGGTGCTCCTGCAGCGGCCGGGTGCCGCGCTTGCCGTGGTCGGCGGCCGACCGGGCCAGCCCGCCGTGGTGCCGCAGCAGTGCCTTGACCTCGACCGGGATCAGCTCCATCCGGCGCCAGCCGGACGCGGCCGGGCCGATCGAGTGGTGCCAGGTCCAGCCGGCCGGCGTGGCCACCGGCGACTGCTGGTCGGCCCAGAGCTCGTGGCCGTGGCTGAACAGTGCGGCGTTGGCCGACACGTAGTCGGTGAGCCGCAGTTCGTCCACGCCGAAACCCGCCGGCGGGTCGGCAACCTCGGCGACGGCGGCGGCGTAGCGGCTGAAGTCGGGATAGCCCTGGACGTCCACCGGCACCCCCTCGGGGTACTTGGCCGCCCGCACCGGGTCGGGAAAGTGGACCACCTGACCCGCGTAGGCCGCGTTGGGCGCGGCGGCGATGCCGGGCCGACCTGTCGTCATCTGGGTTCCCCCACTGGCTGAAGCCTTTGTTGCCGGGCACCAGGGTATGTGCTCAGGCCTTTCCGCGGCCCCCCGGCCCGGCACTGGCCTGACCACCGTCAAGCTGGGACCCCTTCCGGGGCACCGGAAAAGGTTGCTGACGAATCGTCAGCACACCCGCCGACCCCCCGGGTGGTCGACTGTCCGAGTCATTTGGCAGGCTGACCCCGGAGAACGGAACGACGACCAGCGAAGGAGCAGCCGTGGACCTGCCGCCCCCGCCGAGCGCGCCACTGCTGCGCCACCACCGGGACAGCCTGCTGCCGACGGTCGCGGCCGCACTCTCGCTGCGCGGCGGCCCCGTGCACACCCTCGCCGGGCGCAAGGCCGACACCGAGCCCGAGCTGCACCCGCTGGTCGCCGACTTCCTCGCCGGCCTGCCGACCGAGCACCGGGAGCGGTTCACCGGCCGCTGCCCCGAAGCGCTGCTGCTCTCCCAGTACCTGACCACGGTGGACGCCGGCCGCTCCAAGCGCGCCGCCCGCAAGCCGCTGAGCCTGCACGAGGCCCGCAAGGTGCTCAAGGGCGCCAAACTGACGACTGTGCGGATCCGCGAGCAGGACGACCCGGCACACGGCACCCATGCCCCGCCGTGCCGCTCCTGCGCGCCGATGCTGGAGCACTTCACCGTGCTCAGCGTCGCGGTCGGGCCCCGGACCTGACGTCCGCCCGACCGCGTCGGCCCAGCCAGCCGCCACTGCCTGCGCCGTTCCCTGTCCCGCGACCCCGGAGTGCCCCCTGAATCCGCCCGCCGCCCCAGGCTCCACCGCCGTCCGCTCCCAGCCCCGGTTCTCCGCCGACGTGGCCGCCGCGCTCAAGCAGGCCGGCTGGCACCCGGGACGCTGGGAGATCCGCCGCGCCGAGGAGTGGGCCGACCAGCTGCTCGGCCACCCCACCCCGCCGAACGCACCGCACGCGGTCTTCCCGGCCGCCGTCGAGGCCTGGGCCGAGTTCGGCGGGCTCTCCTTCGAGCTGTCCGGGGCCGGCCGGGAGGTGGCCCGCACCCCGTTCCTGCTGGATCCGCGGTGCGGCCTGCACCACCCGCGCACGCTGGCCGACCTTGGCCGGGCGCTGGACTGCCGGGTGGCCCCGCTGGGCGAGGAGCGGTTCGGGCAGGCCCTGCTGGCGATCGACGAGAGCGGCCGCGTCTACAGCCTGGACCACACGGGCGAGTGGTTCCTCGGACAGGACCTTGACCAGGCGGTCTCCACGCTGGTCCTGGGCACCCGCCCGCACCGGCTGCGCACCGTGGCCGACGCGGCCGGCTGACCGGGCGGTCCGAACCGTCAGCGCAGCGGGTCGGGCCGGACCGCCAGCCGGGACGGCAGCGTCGCCTCCACCCGGAAGCCGCCGCCGTGCTCCGGGCCGGCCGTGAAGCTGCCGCCCAGCGCGCGCACCCGCTCCTCCATGCCGACCAGGCCGTTGCCGCCGCTGGGCAGCCGCACCTGCTCGCCGCCGTCCGGGCAGTCGTTGACCACGGCGACCCGGACCCCGTTGGGCACGTAGGCGAGCAGCACCGACACCCGTGCGCCGCCCGCGTGCTTGTGCGCGTTGGTCAGCCCCTCCTGGACCACCCGGTAGGCGGTCTGCTCGGCGTCGCCCGAGTACCTCTGGCGGTCGCCGCTGACGGTGAGCGTCACCCGCATCCCGGCCGCCTTCGACTGCTCCACCAGCCGCGACAGTTGGGCCAGCCCCTGGGTCTGCTCGGCCGACTCCTCGTTCATCCGCAGCACGCCGAGGATCTCGCGCAGCTCGTTCAGCGCCTGCCGACCGGTATCGGCCATCAACTTGGCGCTCTGGGCGGCCTTCTGCGGATCCCGGGCGGCGATCCGCTCCAACGCCCCGGCGTGCACCACGATCAGACTGACCCGGTGCGCCACCACGTCGTGCATCTCCCGGGCGATCCGGGTGCGCTCCTCCAGCCGGGCCCGGCGGGCCCGCTCGGTGGCCCGCTCGGCCAGCAGGTCGAGTTCGGCCTCCAGGCCCTGGGCGCGGTCCTGCAGCGACTCGACCAGCCGGCGCCGGGCCCCGATGTAGAGGCCGGTGACCACCGGCGCGACGGTGAGGCCGACCGAGACCAGCAGCGCCAGCAGCACCGGGACCCAGCCGGGCACGGGCGGCTCGCTCGGCGGGGTGCCGTTCGCGGAGAAGACGCGCAGGAAGAGCATCATCGCGGTGGTCTCCAGGAAGACCACCGCGGACAGGGTCACCACCGTGCGCCGGCGGGACGGCCAGGTCCAGGTGACGGCCAGCGTGTAGAGGGCGACCTCCAGCAGCACGATCCCGAACAGCCCGGGCACCAGCACCATCGAGACCACCACCGGCAGCGCCGGCCAGCGCCGCCGAACCACCAGGGAGGCCCCGGCGGCCCCACCGATCAGCGCCGAGAGCAGCGCCGGCCCCGCGTGCAGGTGGAACCGCCCGACCGCCAGCGACCAACCACCGACCGTGCCCTCCAGCGCGGCCAGCGCGGCCAGGCCCACGTCCAGCGCCATGCTGCGCCGGCGCCGCCACCACCACAATCCGCGATCCCGCGCGTCCTCCCCAGCGGACATGCTCATGGACGTCAGCCTATGTGAGCCCCGTCGTGCCGCCCCACCCAGTTCCGGCCGCGGCCGCCCCGGGGGCCGACCGCGGGCGGGCGCCGGAACGACTTGCGACCCTGTGTCCGCGATCCGGCCACACCCACCGCTCGGCACCCCGTGCCACCTATGCTGTTGCCCGTCGGACAGCGCGGTCCGCCCTTGCCGAACCCACCACCCGAGGGAGCCAGCCGTGACCGCTTCGGTCCCCAACCCGGCCGCCCAGCCCGGCCCCGCGCCGGCCGCCGGCCAGGCAGATCAGGCAGACAACGCGGCCCTGCGTGCCGACATCCGCCGCCTCGGCGACCTGCTCGGCGAGACACTGGTGCGCCAGGAGGGCGCGGAGGTGCTGGGCCTGGTCGAGCAGGTGCGGCTGCTGAGCCGCACCGACGGCGAGGCCACCGCCGAGCTCCTGGCCAACATCGACCTGGACACCGCCGCCAAGCTGGTGCGCGCCTTCTCCACCTACTTCCACCTCGCCAACGTCACCGAACAGGTGCACCGAGGCCGCGAGTTCGCCGCCCGCCGGGCCCGCGAGGGCTCGCTGCTGGCGCAGACCGCAGACCAGCTCTCCGAAGCCGATCCCAAGCACCTCGCCGACACCCTGGCCCATCTGGCGGTCCGTCCGGTCTTCACCGCGCACCCGACCGAGGCGGCCCGCCGCAGCGTGCTGAACAAGCTGCGGCGGATCGGCGAGCTGCTGGAGCACAGCTTCCAAGTCGAACTCAGCCACCGCGAGCACGCGGCAGCCGGCCCGGACGCCACCGACGCGGCCCGCCAGACCTCGGCGAAGAGGTCCACCGACCGCCGCCTCGCCGAGGTGATCGACCTGCTGTGGCAGACCGACGAGCTGCGGATCGCCCGCCCCGAGCCGACCGACGAGGCCCGCAACGCCGTCTACTACCTGGACGAGCTCTACCGCGTGGCGGTCCCCGAAGTCCTGGAGGAGCTGCACGAGGAGCTCGCCCGGGTCGGCCTGTCCCTCCCCGAGGGGGTGCGTCCGCTCACCTTCGGCACCTGGATCGGCGGTGACCGGGACGGCAACCCCAACGTCACCCCCGAGGTCACCTGGGAGGTGCTCAACCTCCAGCACGAGTACGGCATCACCGACGCCCTGGCCACCATCGACGACCTGCGCGCCACGCTCTCCACCTCGGAGCGGCTGGCCGGCGCCTCCGCCGAGCTGCTGGCCTCGCTGGACGCCGACCTCAAGCTGCTGCCCGAACTGAGCCCGCGCTACCGGCGGATGAACGCCGAGGAGCCGTACCGCCTCAAGGCCACCTGCGTGCGGCTCAAGCTGGAGAACACCCGCGACCGGCTGGCCGCCGGCACCCCGCACCAGCCCGGCCGCGACTACCTGGGCACCCGCGAGCTGGTCGCCGACCTGCGGCTGATCCAGGAGTCGCTGCGCTCCCACCGCGGCGAGCTGATCGCCGACGGGCGGCTGGCCCGGGCGATCAACACCGTCGAGGCGTTCGGCCTGCAGCTGGCCACCATGGACGTGCGCGAGCACGCCGAGGCCCACCACCACGCGCTCGGCCAGCTCTTCGACCGGCTCGGCGAGGAGGCCTGGCGCTACGCCGACATGCCGCGCGAGTACCGGCAGCGGCTGCTCGCCAAGGAGCTGCGCTCGCGCCGGCCGCTGGCCCCCATCCCGGCCCCGCTGGACGCCGCCGGCACCAAGACGCTGGGCGTCTTCACCACCATCCGGGAGGGCTTCGAGCGGTTCGGCGACGAGATCGTCGAGAGCTACATCATCTCGATGTGCCAGGGCGCCGACGACGTCTTCGCCGCCGCCGTGCTGGCCCGCGAGGCCGGCCTGATCGACCTGCACGGCGGCATCGCCCGGATCGGCATCGTGCCGCTCCTGGAGACCACCGAGGAGCTGCAGCAGGCCGACCGGATCCTGGAGGAGATGCTCTCCGACCCCTCCTACCGGCTGCTGGTCTCGCTGCGCGGGGACGTCCAGGAGGTCATGCTCGGCTACTCGGACTCCTCCAAGTTCGGCGGCATCACCACCTCGCAGTGGGAGATCCACCGGGCCCAGCGCCGACTGCGCGACGTTGCCCACCGCTACGGCATCCGGCTGCGGCTGTTCCACGGCCGCGGCGGCACCGTCGGCCGCGGCGGCGGCCCCTCGCACGAGGCGATCCTGGCCCAGCCGTGGGGCACCCTGGAAGGCGAGATCAAGGTGACCGAGCAGGGCGAGGTGATCTCCGACAAGTACCTGCTGCCCTCACTGGCCCGGGAGAACCTGGAGCTCACCCTCTCCGCCACGCTGGCCGCCTCCGCGCTGCACACCAGCCCCCGCCAGGCCCCCGAGGAGCTGGCCCGCTGGGACGCCGCGATGGACGTGGTCTCGGAGGCCGCGCACCGCTCCTACCGGGCCCTGGTGGAGCAGGACGACCTGCCCAAGTACTTCTTCGCCTCCACCCCGGTGGACCAGCTGGCCTCGCTGCACCTGGGTTCCCGGCCGTCCCGCCGGCCGGACTCGGGGGCCGGCCTGGACGGCCTGCGGGCCATCCCGTGGGTGTTCGGCTGGACCCAGTCCCGGCAGATCGTGCCGGGCTGGTACGGGGTCGGCTCCGGTCTGGCCGCGGCCCGCGCGGCCGGCCTGGGCGATGTGCTGCCGGAGATGTACGAGAAGTGGCACTTCTTCCGCAACTTCCTGTCCAACGTGGCGATGACGCTGGCCAAGACCGATCTGCGGATCGCCAGGCACTACGTCGAGCAGCTGGTCCCCGGCGAGTTGCGGCACGTCTTCGACGAGATCCGCGCCGAGCACGACCTGACCATGCGTGAGGTGCTGCGGCTCACCGGGGAGAACGAGCTGCTGGAGCACAACCCGGTGCTCAAGCAGACCTTCGCGGTCCGCGACGCCTACCTGGACCCGATCTCCTACCTGCAGGTGGCGCTGCTGCGCCGGCAGCGCGAGGAGGCCGCGTCCGGCCGCGAGGAGGACCCGCTGCGGGCCCGGGCGCTGCTGCTGACCGTCAACGGGATCGCCGCGGGCCTGCGCAACACCGGCTGAGCCGGCCGGACCCGCCTCGGGCCGGGGTTCCGCTCGCTGGAGCGGGCCCCGGCCCGAGTGCCGTCGACCCCGGGTCAGTTCGCCGCGGGGGCCTCGGGGGCGCGCTTGGCGGCGATCCGGCGCTTGAGCCAGAGGGCTCCGCCGCCGGCCGCCACCAGCAGGCCGAAGCCGACCGCGGTGAGCCCGGCGTTGCCGCCGATCGAGGCCACGAAGGTGCCGGCCAGCTGATCGTTGACCGGCGCCGGTGCGCCGGTCGCCGCGGGGGTCTGCGAGGCGGCGCCGTCGACCAGTTGGACGTCGACCGCGGTCGGCTCGTCACCGCCCGGTGCCGGCTGCCGCAGCCGCACGTGACCGCGCGAGCTGCCGGCCGGGACCACCGCGCCCCGGCTCGCCACCGGCGCCGGGGCCCCGGTCCGCACTGTGCTGGGGCAGTCGGCCGGTCGGGCTGGGGCCGAGGGGGCCGCCGGGGTCGGCGAGGGGCCGGCGCTCGGCGTGGCCGTGGCGCTCGGGCCGGCGGTCGCCGTGGCACTCGGCGGGGCGGTGGCGCCGGCCGGGCAGCCGGGCTGCCCGGTGGGGCTCGCGGTGGCGGTGGGCCGGTCGGTGCCCGGCGTGCCGCTCGCGCCGGGGTCCGCGGGGCCCGGGGCCGTCGCCGAGGGGGCCGGTGTCCCCGGTGCGGTGGCGGTCGGCGACGCGGTCCCGACCGCCGGGGGCGAGGGCGCCCCGCCAGGCTCGGCCGCCGCCGCGGTGGCGGAACCCACCAGTGCCGTCATCGCCAGTACACATGTGCCGGCCAGCCGTGCCGGCCCCAACCCCGCGCCCACCAGCGCCCCACCTTCCCGAGTCCGGGTCGACCGTACCGGATGCACCTGGGTGTCGGATCACCAGATCGGGTGCTGGGGCGAAGAGTTGTACGACTGTTGCCCTGGCGGTCACGGTGTGGCGGCTCCGGCCCGGCCCGCCCTACGGCCCATCAGGAGTGGTAGGTGTTCTGGGCCCGCTCCAGCCCCTCGGACAGCAGCGCCTCGACCGCATCGGCGGCCCGGTCGACGAACCAGTCCAGCTCCTTGCGCTCGGCGGACGAGAAGTCCTTCAGCACGAAGTCGGCGACCTCCATCCGACCCGGCGGCCGGCCGATCCCGCAGCGCACCCGGTAGTACTCCGGGCCGAGCGACTTGGTGATCGACTTCAGGCCGTTGTGGCCGTTGTCGCCGCCGCCGAGCTTGAGCCGCAGCGCCGCGTAGTCGACGTCCAGTTCGTCGTGGACCGCGATGATCGCGGAGGTGGGCGCCTTGTAGAAGTCGCGCAGTGCGGTGGTCGGCCCGCCGGACAGGTTCATGAAGGTCATCGGCTTGGCCAGCACCACCCGCTGCCCCGCCAGCCGGCCCTCGGCCACCTGGGCGCGGCTCTTGTGCGCCTTGAACCTGGCCCCGATCCGCTGGGCCAGCAGGTCGACCACCATGAAACCGATGTTGTGCCGGTTGCGGGCGTAGCCCTCGCCCGGGTTGCCCAGCCCCACCACCAGACGGGGGCCGGTGTACTCCGCGTCGCTCATCTCGCCTCTTCCTCCTCGCTGGCCATCATCCCGGACATGCCACTGCCCCGGCTCCCACCAGGGTGCCGGGGCAGTGGCGAGCGCGTCAGGCTCAGGCCTCGGTGGTCTCCTCGGCGGCCTCCTCGGCCTCCTCGACCGGGGCGGCCTGGGCGGCGATGATCTGCAGCACGACGGCGTCGGCCTCGACGGCCAGCGACACGTTGGCCGGCAGCTGGATGTCACCGGCGGTGATCGAGGCACCGGCCTCCAGGCCCTCGATCGAGACGGTGACCGACTCGGGCAGGTGGGTGGCCTCGGCCTCGATCGGCAGCGCGGTCAGCACGTGCTCGACCAGGTTGCCGCCCGGGGCCAGCTCGCCCTCGGTGTGCACCGGGATCTCGACGTTGACCTTCTCGCCGCGCTTCACCAGCAGCAGGTCGACGTGCTCGATGCTGCGCTTGATGGCCTCGCGCTGCACGGCCTTCGGCAGCACGAACTCGTCCTTGCCGTCGATCGGCACGACCAGCAGGGCGTTCGGGGTCTTGAGGGCCATCATCAGGTCGTGGCTCGGCAGGTTCAGGTGAACCGGGGTGTGGCCGTGGCCGTAGACGACACCGGGGACGAAGCCGGCACGGCGGGCGCGACGGGCGGCACCCTTGCCGAACTCGGTGCGGGGCTCGGCGGCAAGACGGATCTCGGACATGCTGCACTCCTGGAGTAAAAACGGGTGCAGACAGCGAAAAGCCGCCGGGACCACACCCTACGCATACGGGTCGGCTCGGCGGACTCTATCCAGCGCGTCGATCACGGAGCGGAGTAGGCATCCCTCGCCGAGCAGTCTCAAGAGTCTAACCGCACCACTGGTCAAGCATGAAATCGGCCCCCGCTTCGCAGCGGGGGCCGATCGGCGGGACGGGCTGAGCAGGTGTCAGTGCACGCCCTGGAAGAGCGAGGTGACCGAGCCCTCCTCGAAGACCTCGCGGATCGCGGCGGCGATCGACGGGGCGATGGAGAGCGTGGTGACCTTGTCCAGCTGCAGCGCGGCCGGGGTCGGCAGGGTGTTGGTGAAGACGAACTCGCTGACCCGGGAGTTCTTCAGGCGGTCGGCGGCCGGGCCGGAGAGCACCCCGTGGGTGGCGGCCACGATCACGTCGGCGGCGCCGTTCTCGAACAGCGCGTCGGCGGCGGCGCAGATGGTGCCGGCGGTGTCGATCATGTCGTCGACCAGGACGCAGACCCGGTCCTGGACGTCACCGACCACCTCGGCGGAGAGGATGGTGTTGGCCTGGCTCATGTCGCGGCGCTTGTGGATGATCGCCAGCGGGGCGTCCAGCCGGTCGCACCACTGGTCGGCGACCTTGACCCGGCCGGCGTCCGGCGAGACCACGGTCAGCTTGGAGCGGTCGACCTTCTCGCCGATGTAGTCGCACAGCAGCGGCAGCGCGAAGAGGTGGTCCACCGGGCCGGCGAAGAAGCCCTGGATCTGGGCGGTGTGCAGGTCCACCGCCATCAGGCGGTCGGCGCCGGCCTGGGCCAGCAGGTCGGCGATCAGCCGGGCCGAGATCGGCTCGCGGCCGAGGTGCTTCTTGTCCTGCCGGGCGTAGCCGTAGAAGGGCAGGATCGCGGTGATGCTGCGCGCCGAGGCCCGCTTCAACGCGTCGATCATGATCAGCTGTTCCATGATCCACTGGTTGATGGGAGCGGTGTGGCTCTGCATCACGAAGCAGTCCGCACCGCGCGCGGACTCCAGGAAGCGGACGTAGATCTCGCCGTTGGCGAAGTCCAGGGCCTTGGTCGGAACGAGCTCGGTGCCGAGGGCCGCGGCGACCTCCTTCGCCAGCTCGGGGTGGGCGCGCCCGGAGAAGAGCTTCAGCTTCTTCTCGCCCGACGTCGTGATCCCGCTGCTCACTGCACCGTCTCCTCGCGTTGCTGCCGCATGGTCCCGCCCGCACCGGACCCGGGCGGCAGCAACCGTCCGGGCCCATGAGCGACAGGGAATTGGGGTACGCCTCGCTCCGGGCTACAGCCCCACGGCGCACGTATGTACACCAGGTTACGCGCCCGGTCGCGAAGCGCCCGCCCCGGGAGGCATGACGGTCGCCACACGAAGTGGCCTACGCCTCCTCCGCCTTGCCGCGCGCGGCCGCCGCGGCATCGGCAGTGGGGGTGCCGGGGCGCTTGCGCGCCACCCAGCCCTCGATGTTGCGCTGCTGCGCCCGGCCCACGCCGAGCGCGCCGGGCGGCACCTCCTTGTCGATGACCGAGCCGGCCGCGGTGTAGGCGCCGTCGCCGACCGTCACCGGTGCGATGAACATGTTGTCCGCACCGGTCCGGCAGTGCTCCCCGATCACCGTGCGGTGCTTGTTCACGCCGTCGTAGTTCACCGTGACGGAGGCCGCGCCGATGTTGGTGCCCGCCCCGATGGTGGCGTCGCCGATGTAGGAGAGGTGCGGCACCTTGGCGCCCTCGCCGAGCTCGGAGTTCTTGATCTCCACGTAGGTGCCGGCCTTGGCCTTGCGGGCCAGCTTGGCGCCCGGCCGCAGGTAGGCGTACGGGCCGACCTGGCAGCCCTCGCCGATCTCGGCGCGCTCGGCGGTGGTGGCGGTGACCACGGCACCCGCGCCGACCGCGGTGTCGGTCAGCGTGCAGTCCGGGCCCACCTCGCAGCCCTCGGCCAGGTGGGTGGTGCCGTGCAGCCGGGTGCCGGGGTGCACCACGGCGTCCGGCTCGTAGCTCACCTGGACGTCCAGCCAGGTGGTGGCCGGGTCGACCACGGTGACGCCGGCCCGCATGGCGCGCTCCAACAGCCGGTCGTTGAGCAGCCGGCGGGCCTCGGCCAGCTGCACCCGGTCGTTGATGCCCAGGATGTCGCGGTGGTCGGCGGCGACCACGGCGCCGACCCGGTGGCCGGCGGTGCGCAGGATCTCCAGGGTGTCGGTGAGGTACTCCTCGCCCTGGGCGTTGTCGGTGGTGATCCGGGCCAGCGCGTCGGCCAGCAGCTTGCCCTCGAAGGCGTAGACCCCGGAGTTGATCTCCCGGACGGCGCGCTGCTCCTCGGTGGCGTCGCGGTGCTCGACGATCCCGGTGACCGAGCCGTCGGCGGCCCGCAGGATCCGGCCGTAGCCGGTCGGGTCGGGCACGTGGGCGGTCAGCACGGTGACGCCGTTGCCCTGCTCCGCGTGCTGCTCGGCGAGCAGCCGCAGGGTCCCGGCGGTGAGCAGCGGGGTGTCGCCGTAGGTCACGATGACGGTGCCGTCCAGCACGACACCGTCGGCGGCCAGCGCCTCGACCGCCACCCGAGCGGCATTGCCGGTGCCGAGCTGGGCCTCCTGGACCACCACCCGGGCGCCCGGGTGGGCCTCGCCCAGGTGCTGGGCAACGAGCTCGCGGCGGTGGCCGACCACCACGGCCAGCTGACGGGGGGCCAGCTCCTCCACCGCGGCGACCACGTGGCCGAGCAGGCTGCGCCCGCAGATCGGGTGCAGCACCTTGGGCAGGGCCTTGGACCGCATCCGGGTGCCTTCCCCCGCGGCGAGTACCAGGACGGCGGCAAGGGGGCTGTCAGTCGCAGCGCTCACGCGCCCACCTCGCAGAGCTCGGCGGGGGCATTCGCCCACGCGCACCTCTTGATGGTGATCTCGCTTCGCTCGCTCACGCGGGAGGCTCCTCGATCGGTTCACAGGGGAGGGGCCGGCGACTCGGCACTCCGTGCGGATGGGCTTCTGGCCCGGGGCTGGACCAGAGGATACCTACCAACCGTGATCGACGAGCTCCGCCGCTAGGACTCGAACCTAGACAAAGGCCTTCAAAGGGCCCCGTGCTGCCATTACACCACGGCGGATCGATCGTCAAACGTGCTCCGGGAGGCGGCATCGGTACCTCGCACACCCTGGAGCCAAGCACAGCCTAAGGGTTACCGCGCCCGACCTCCACCACCTGTCCGGAACCTCCGGTGTGCCCTGCTTCCCTTCACTCGCCGCACAACTTACGATGCCGTAAGTTACGCAGACGTAGGGTCCGGTCGCCCGACCGGGCACTTGCTCCGCCTTTCCCTCGAGGGGACCGACAGCGATGACGCTCCAAGCCGACGAGGTACTGCCGGGCTCCCGCCCCGGCGGCAAGCCCAATTCCCAGGTCTCCGCGACCCTCGGCGGCGAGAAGCAGGGCCTGCCCGAGCGGATCGCGCTCGGCCTGTTCATCGCGGTCCCCTTCGTCGCCCTGCTGGCCGCGGCACCGGTCGCCTGGGGCTGGGGACTCGGCTGGCGCGACCTGGCGATCGCCACCGCGATGTACTTCCTCACCTGCCACGGCATCACGGTCGGCTACCACCGGCACTTCACCCACCGCGCCTTCAAGACCGGGCGGGTGCTGAAGATCGCCATGGCGGTGGTCGGCAGCCTGGCCGTCGAGGGCCCGGTGGTCCGCTGGGTGGCCGACCACCGCAGGCACCACAAGTTCTCCGACCGGGACGGCGACCCGCACTCGCCCTGGCGCTACGGCGAGAGCGTGCCGGCGCTGCTCAAGGGCCTCTGGTGGGCGCACATGGGCTGGATGTTCGACTCGGAGCAGACGCCCCAGCACATCTACGCCCCCGACCTGGTGAACGACCGCGACATCCGGGCCATCTCCCGGCTGTTCTGGCTCTGGACCACCCTGTCGCTGCTGCTGCCCGCGCTGGCCGGCGGGCTGCTCAGCTGGTCCTGGCAGGGCGCGCTGACCGCCTTCTTCTGGGGCTCGCTGGTCCGGGTGGCGCTGCTGCACCACGTCACCTGGTCGATCAACTCGATCTGCCACGCGGTCGGCTCGCGGCCGTTCCGCAGCCGCGACAAGTCCGGCAACGTCTGGTGGCTGGCGGTGCTCTCCTGCGGTGAGTCCTGGCACAACCTGCACCACGCCGACCCGACCGCGGCCCGGCACGGCGTGCTGCGCGGCCAGCTGGACTCCTCCGCCCGCATCATCCGCTGGTTCGAGCTGGCCGGCTGGGCGCGCGACGTGCGGTGGCCCGACGCGGCGCGCATCGCCGCCCGGCGCACCGCATGACCTCTCGACTACAGCATGATGGAGGGGTGAACGGGAGCAACCCAGAGACCAGTCCAGCAGGCGGCGCGGACGGCCACCGGCCATCGGCCGGCGGCCACCGCGCCCGCGGCGGCCGGGTCCGGATGACCGGCAAGCAGCGCCGGGAGCAGCTGCTGGAGATCGGGCGCTCCGTCTTCGCCGAGCGCGGCTACGACGGCACCTCGGTGGAGGAGATCGCCGAGCGGGCCGGCGTCTCCAAGCCGGTGGTCTACGAGCACTTCGGCGGCAAGGAGGGCCTCTACGCGGTGGTGGTGGACCGCGAGATGCAGCTGCTGCTCGACATGGTGACCGGTGCGCTCACCGGCGGGCACTCCCGGGAGCTGCTGGAGCAGGCCGCGTTCGCCCTGATGGACTACATCGACACCTCCACCGACGGCTTCAAGATCCTGGTCCGGGACTCCCCGGTCGCCCAGTCCACCGGCAGCTTCGCCTCGCTGATCAGCGACATCGCCACCCAGGTCGAGGACATCCTCGGGCTGGAGTTCAAGGCCCGCGGGTTCGACCCCAAGCTGGCCCCGATGTACTCGCAGATGCTGGTCGGCATGGTGGCGCTGACCGGGCAGTGGTGGCTGGAAGTCCGCAAGCCGCAGAAGGCCGAGGTGGCGGCGCACCTGGTCAACCTCGCTTGGCACGGCCTGGAGGGCATGGAGCGGCACCCCAAACTGGTGGGCGAGCGGCAGGGCTGAGCCGGTTCCCGCTCCGTTCGGGAGTTCACGATTTGGCTGTCTTGATGTCAAGAGGCTTTATATCGACAGAACCCCCGATACACTGATCCACATGGAGGACGAGGTCGATCGCCTGGTGGCAGCTTGGCGCCGCGAGCGCCCCGACCTCGACGTGCAGCCACTGCAGGTGCTCAGCCGGGTCAGCCGGCTCGCCAGGCACCTTGACCGGGCCCGCCGGGCCGCCTTCGCCGAGCACGGTCTCGAACCCTGGGAGTTCGATGTGCTGACGGCGCTGCGCCGGGCCGGCCACCCCTACCAGCTCTCCCCCGGGCAGCTGCTCACCCAGACCCTGGTCACCTCCGGCACCATGACCAACCGGATCGACCGGCTGGCCGGCAAGGGCCTGGTGCAGCGCCTGCCCGACCCGGACGACCGGCGCGGGGTGCTGGTCCGACTGACCGCCTCCGGGCAGCTGAAGGCCGACGAGGCGCTGGCCGGGCTGCTGGCGCACGAGCGCGAACTGCTGGCCGAACTGACCGGCGGGCAGCAGGCGGAGCTGGCGGGGCTGCTGCGGCAGCTGGTCGCGCCGTTCGACAACATCCCGGGCTGAAGGGCACCAGCGGCGTCATTGGCCCTGGTGGCCTTGGGGGCGTTGGTGGGCCCGTGAGCCCAGTGGGCTCCGTGAGCTCCGTGAGTTCCGTGAGTGAGCTGAGTGAGCACAGTGGCCTCAGTGGCCTCAGTGACCTCTCACGGGCCGTCAGGGGCCTTCAGGGGCGACTTCAGGGCCTGTCACAGTCAGGGGGCCCGTCAGGGAGCCTACTGAGGGCCGGGCTGGCCGGCCGCCTCCGCCGGGCCCACTCCTGCCCGGCGGGCCAGCGCCACCGCCGCCAGCGTCGAGTGCACGCCCAGCTTGCCCAGCACGTTCTGCATGTGGGTGCGCACCGTGTGCGGCGAGAGGTAGAGCCGCTCGGCCACCGCCTGCCGCCCCAGGCCCGCCACCATGCAGCGCAGCACCTGCTTCTCCCGGGGCGTCAGCGACTCGACGAGGCGCTCGCTCTCGGTGCGGTCCCGGCGGGCCGTGGTCAGCTCCCGGACCACGCCGGTCAGCAGCGCCGGCGGCAGGTGGGTCTCACCGCGCAGCACCCCGCGCAGCACGACCAGCAGCCGGGTCAGCGAGCTCTCCTTGGCCACCCAGCCGGCCGCGCCCGCGTAGAGCGCCCGGACCGCCCGGTGCGGGTCCTCCTCGGCCGCCAGCACCACGGCGTGCAACCCCGGGTAGCTGTGGCAGCAGCGGGCCAGCAGCGTGATGCCGTCGGCCGGGCGGCGGCCGGACGGGACCGCCGCGGCGGGCTGTGGCGCCGGTCGCCGGGCGGGCGCACCGCCGGGGGCCGCCGGCGGCGCCGCGAACCGCTGCGGGGCGAGGGCGCTGCCGGCTCGCCGCGGCGCGGGCACCACACCGCCCACCGGGCGCCGCTGGGGCGCCCCGGGGCCGGCCGGGGCAGCGGCGCCGGTGCTGCCCGCGGTGCCCGGGCCGGCGCCGGGCGGCGGGCCGAGCGCGACGGGGGTGCTGCCGAGGTCCGCGTCCACCAGCAGGACGTCGAACGGGCGACCCTCGGCAGCCGCCCGCTCCAGGGCGTGCTCGGCCGCCGCGGCACCACCGACCGCGCCGACCTCGATCTCAGGCTCGGCGGACAGCGCGGTGGCCAGTGCCTCGGCGAAGATCCGGTGGTCGTCGACCACCAGGACGCGGATCCGCCCCATCTCGGTGTTCCCCCACTCAAGCCACGGCGCGCACCGATATCCCGACTCAGCGTACGGGCTGAGCGGCTGTCAGGTGGCGAAATGGTGAAGTCGGGGTCGGATGAGGCGCGCCGGGGTTCAGCCGAGCCGGCGGGCACCCTCGGCGGCGGTGGCGGTGAACAGCGCGGGATCGCTGTACCCGGCCACCCGGAAAGCGGCGGTGACGGCCTTGCCCACCTGCTCGGTGAGCTCCTGCGGAACCAGCGCGATCACCGAGCCGCCGAAGCCGCCACCGGTCTGCCGGGCACCCAGCGCACCGGCGGTCACCGCTTCGGCCACCGCCAGGTCGCTCTCGGCGCAGGAGACCCTGAAGTCGTCGCGCAGCGAGGCGTGACCGGCCGTCAGGATAGGTCCGAGCGCCGCGAAGTCGCCCTGGTCGAGCAGCGCCACGGCCCGAAGGACCCGGTCGTTCTCGGTCACCACGTGCCGCACCAGCGGCACCAGCTCGGCCGGCAGCCGGGTCAGCGCCGGCTCCAGCTCCGCCGCCGGAAGGTCGCGCAGCGCGGGCAGGCCGAGCACCTCGGCGGCCCGCTCGCAGCCGTTGCGGACCGCGGCGTAGGAGCCGTCGCCGATGTCGTGCTTCACCCGGGTGTCGATCACCAGCAGCTCCAGGCCCTGCTCGGCGAGCCGGAACGGCACCTGGCGGCGGCTCAGGTCCCTGGTGTCCAGGAATAGCGCGGCGCCGCCGGTGCAGCAGGCGCTGGCCATCTGGTCCATCACGCCGCAGGGCACGCCGACGAACTCGTTCTCGGCCCGCTGGGCCAGCTTGGCCAGTTCGGCGTTGCTCAGCGGCAGCCCGTGGAGGTCGCGGTTGGCCACGGCCACCGCACACTCCAGGGCCGCCGAGGAGGACAGGCCGGCGCCGGTCGGCACGTCGCTGTCGAAGTAGAGGTCGGCGCCGCCCACCCGGTGCCCGGCCTCGCCGAGCGCCCACACCACGCCCGCCGGGTAGGACGCCCAGCCGGCCACCGCGCCGGGTGCCAGGTCGGCCACCGCCACGTCGGTGAGCCGGCCGTCGCCCTGCGCGCTGTAGAGCCGCAGGCGGCCGTCGGTGCGCGGTGCGACGGCCACCTTGACCGCGTGCGGGAGGGCGATCGGCAGGACGAACCCGTCGTTGTAGTCGGTGTGCTCACCGATCAGGTTGACCCGGCCCGGTGCCGCCCACACCCCGGTGGGTGCGGCGCCGAAGACCCGCTCGAACTCGTCCCTCACGTCACGCTCTCCCGCACTCGCGTCAGTTGCCGTTGCTGTTGCTGTTGCTGTTGCTGTTGCTGTTGTCGGACTTGCCGGACGCGCCGGACTTGTCGAACCTGTCGAGGGTGAACGCCCAGGCGTCGGCCACGATCGCGTCCAGCTCGGGGCGCTTGGGGACCCAACCCAGCGCCTGCCGGGCCCGCTCGGCGGAGGCCACCAGGACCGCCGGGTCGCCCGGGCGGCGCTCGGCGGTGACCACCGGGATCTCCCGGCCGGTGACCCGCTTGACCGACTCGATCACCTCGCGGACCGAGAAGCCGCTGCCGTTGCCCAGGTTGCAGATCAGGTGCTCGCCCGGCTCGGCCGCGTCCAGCGCCAGCAGGTGGGCCTCGGCCAGGTCGGCGACGTGGATGTAGTCGCGGATGCAGGTGCCGTCCGGGGTCGGGTAGTCGTCGCCGAACACCGAGATGTGCGGGCGCTGGCCCAGCGCGGCCTGGAAGACCAGCGGGATCAGGTGCGACTCGGGGTCGTGCCGCTCGCCGTAAGCACCGTAGGCACCGGCCACGTTGAAGTAGCGCAGGCTGACCGCGGCCAGGCCGTGGGCGATCGCCTCACTGGTGATCAGGTGGTCCACGGCCAGCTTGGTGGCGCCGTAGGCGTTGGTCGGGGAGGTCCGGGCGGTCTCGGCGATCGGGGAGGACTCGGGCTCGCCGTAGGTGGCGGCGGTGGACGAGAAGACCAGCTTGCGCACACCGGCCTTGCGCATCGCGCTGATCAGCTCCAGCGAGCCGGCCACGTTGTTGCGCCAGTACTTCTCCGGGTCGGCGACCGACTCGCCGACCTGCGAGGAGGCGGCGAAGTGCAGCACGGCGTCGAAGGAGCCGTCCAGCACCTGGTCGGCCTCCTGGATCCGGCCGCGCACGAACTCGGCGCCGGCGGGCACGCCCTCCAGGAACCCGGTGGACAGGTCGTCCAGGACAACCACCTGGTGCCCCGCCTCCAGCAGGTGGGCGGCGACCACGCTGCCGACATAGCCGGCACCGCCGGTGACCAGGTACTTGCTCATTGTGCGACCTCCCGCAGGCGCTGTGCCGCCGCCTCGGGCGACACATCGTTGACAAACGCGTCCATGCCGGATTCCACTCCGGCCAGGAACTTCAGCTTGCCTACCGTACGACGGATCGTGAACAGCTCCAGATGCAGTGCCAGCTCGGCACCGCCCCGGCGGGGTGCCTGGTGCCAGGCCGCGATGTACGGGGTGGGCGGCAGGCCCTCACCGAACAGCCGGTCGAAGCGGCGCAGCAGCTGGAGGTAGAGCCCGGGGAACTCGGCCCGTTCGGCCTCGGACAGCTCGGTCAGGTCGGCCACCCGGCGGTGCGGGTAGAGGTGCACCTCGTACGGCCAGCGGGCGGCGAACGGCACGAAGGCCGTCCAGTGCTCACCGCTCAGCACCACGCGCACGGGATCGGCCCGCTCGGCGGCCAGCACGTCCTCGAAGAGGTTGCGGCCGGTCCTGGCCCGGTGGTCGGCGGCGGCGGCGATCATCTTGACGGTGCGCGGGGTGGTGAACGGGAAGGCGTAGATCTGGCCGTGCGGGTGGGCCAGGGTCACGCCGATCTCAGCGCCGCGGTTCTCGAAGCAGAACACCTGGTCGACACCGGGCAGCCTGCTCAGCGCGGCGGTGCGGTCGGTCCAGACGTCCAGCACCAGGCGGGCCTTCGACTCGTCGAGGTCGGCGAAGGAGGCGTCGTGATCGGCGGTGAAGCAGACCACCTCGCAGCGGCCGACCCCGGGACGGGCCAGGTGGAAGGGGTCGTGGGGGTGCTCGGGGTCGCCGGGGGCCCGGGAGACCTCGTGCTGGGGCGCGGCCGGGTGGGCGAGGCCCGGAGCGGGGGCCGCGTCGGTGGCCAGGGACGGGAAGCGGTTCTCGAAGACCGCCACGTCGTAGTCGGCGGCCGGGATCTCGCTCAGGTGGTCGTTGGTGCTGGGGCAGAGCGGGCACTGGTCGGTCGGCGGGTGGTAGATCCGGCCCTGGCGGTGCGCGGCGACCGTGACCCAGTCGCCGGTCGCCGGATCGCGGCGCACCTCGGAGAGGTTGGCGACCGGCTCCAGCGGGCGCCGGTCCGGCTCGTCGCGGAACGCGGCGTCATCCCGGTCGAAGTAGATCAGCTCACGGCCGTCCGCCAGCTTGGTCGTGGTCTTCCGCACAGTCTGCCGCCCTTGGTCTTGCCAGTCGCCTACCCGCTTCACCACACATAATCAAACAATAGTCATCACTAGTCAACAGATGGGGCAGCCAGGACGGCATGACGTCGGATCCCGCGGCGACGGCGCCCGCGCAGGGCTGGCGCCGAGGGGCACGGGGGCGCCGGGGAGCGGGGTGCGGGGGCCGGGGCGCCGGGAGGCCGGGGGCGCCGGGGGGTGGCTG
>NZ_JAJJPA010000084.1 GCF_020907985.1 Kitasatospora humi
ACGCAAGCGGCACATCGCCGTGGACACCCTGGGCCTGCTGCTGGTGGTGATGGTCACCGCCGCCTCGGTCAAGGACAACGACGCCGGCCGCGACCTGCTCGTGAATCTGCGCGAGCGGCACCGGGCCATCACCCTGGTCTGGGCCGACGGCGGTTACACCGGTTGGCTGGTCGCCTTCGCCACCGCCGTCCTGGCCCTCGCGCTGACCGTCGTCAAACGCAGCGACGACACCAAGGGATTCGTGGTGCTGCCGCACCGCTGGATCGTGGAGCGCACGTTCGCCTGGCTCATCCGGGCCCGGCGACTGGCCCGGGACTACGAGACCCGAACCGACAGCGCCGAGGCGATGGCCTGGTGGGCCGCGAGCATCCCGGCCACCCGCCGCCTGGCCCGATCCGGCGCCCCCGCGCCCCGCCGCTTCAAGCGGTCCGCGGCCTGAACAGCCCCGCACGCTCCTCGGTCAACCAGCCCCGCTCCGCCAACCGCTTCGCCCGGAACCGGGCTGCTTGCTCCCTCGCATCACTCGCAGGCCAGCCCAGATCCTCGCGCATCCGCCGCGCCCGCACACCCTGCCCACCCTCGGCCGCATCGCGCTCGACCAGGGCCACGATCCGCGCACAGTCGACTGGGAGCACATCAACCCCCAACCCCTCACGCCAGGAGGGCACTTCGACCCGCGGCCCGACAGCAGCACCCCCGACCGGCTCCACCACCGACCGGCCGGCCGGCACCTCGGGCACCGCGGCCTCATCGGCCAACTCGGCCAAGGCCTCGACGGTCTCCTCCCGGGCGATGACCGCGCGCCGCACGGCCTGTTCCGCCTCCAGCACGGCGGCCTGAACCCGCTCCAACTCGGCCCGCAATTCCTCCGCCCGGGCCAGCGCCACCCGCTCGCGCCGCTCCAGCACTCCCAGCACCGACGGCATCCGCCACCTCCGACCACGTCCCGCACCAACATGACGGTCCGAGCATGCCTACCGAGCGACGGCCACACACCTCACCTGGGAAAACGTGACCCTACCTTCGATTTGGGAAACGCTTCTGAGTCAAGCCAGGCCGGAGCTTCCTGGTCGAGGTCGATGCCGTGGTCGATTCCGAGGTGAAGCAGTGCGGCGATCGCCTGGTGCAGTTGCTCCGTGGTCTCGTCCTGGTCGGCAGACGGGTTGGCGCGTGCGGTAAAGGCGGCTGCGACGAGGTCGGCCAGGTTGTCGCCCGGGTGGGGATCGGGTTTGGAGTAGGCCTGGCGTAGGGCGTTCAGGTAGGCGGCCTGCAGGGTTGTTGTGGAGGCGTTGAGGACGGCGCCGGGGGTGGTGGCCCAGGTCGCTGGATCGGTTGCGACAAGTTCGGCAAGGAGCTGCGCCCTCGCGGGCTGGAGCGGCTCTTGTCTGCCAGGTACGGTCGCGGTGGCAAGTGCCGAAACGGCGGCCGCCGGGCCTTCAGCAGCGGCGATCGCGGAGAACTTCGCTGGGTTCAGGCCGCTATAGGTCACCAGGTAGGGGGCGACGTTCCAGACTGATTGCGGGCGTTCGGGCGCCGGGCCGAAGATCTTGTCCAGTGCCGTTAGCACAGGGCGCCATGGGCCAAGAACCTGGTCTGGAAGAACGGGTGAGAGAGTGCGCACCGTGCACCACCTCGCCGCAGGTACCTCCTGGTGGTCCGCAAAGGCCGCTTCCCAGGTGGTGACCTCGTCCGGGTGAGGGGCCGGGCCCAGGCCCTCGGTCAGGGCGGTGAGCAGCTTCGGGCGCTCGGCATCGGGGCACGAGGTGACCTGCAGTTGCAGGAGGTCGGCGACATCGGCGCGCGGGCCCTCGTGCCCGGCGAGTCGGCCTGCCAGGGGTATTGCCAGCTGCCACCACGCCTCGGTACGGGCCTGCCGGTCCAGGGGACGGTGCAGGTCGTGGTCGGCGGCGTAAGACTCCAGCAGGTGCACGGCCAGAATCCGATCACGCACCGCCCCAGCCGGAAGCTTCGTGAGGAGCGGCTGCATGCGCTCGCCGAGCGGCACGCCCAATGTCGCGTCGGTGCGGGCCAGATCGAGCACCGCCCGGGCCGCCGCAGGGTTGAACGCGTGCGGCGGATCCGGTTGGAGAGAAATGTCGCGTAGATCGTTGTGCAGCCGCAGTTCCCAGTGCGCGGTCGTGTCGGCCAAGCTCTGCACGAGGATTTGGGCCAACGCAAAGCGGCAGAAGCGTCCCAGGCGGTCGCTGTTCGGTCGCGGCTGACCATTGGGGTGGACGGTCTGTACCACCGCATCCAGCAGAAGACCCGCATGCCACGATTCCTCCTGCGTGAACAACGGACTACGCAACAGGTCCTCAACGACCTGCAACCACAGCTCCGTCCGCTCGGCAACCGGGGTGTCGCCGAGCTGGAAGGAGATCCCGCGCAGCACATGGATGCCAGGGTCAGCCTTGGCAACCTTCTTCAACAGCGGGTACGCACGGGCGCCGGTGCCGCGCAGTAGCCAGACGGTCATGCCCAGCGCGGCGGGCCCTCGGGAGGCGATCGCCTCCAGGTGGTCGTCCAGCCAGTCGACGATCAGGGCAGGGTCGATGTCGAGCATCCGCAGCAGGTACGGCTCGGCAGGCCAGCCTTGTCCGTCTGGGAGCAGTCGCTCGGGCTGGACCTCCTCAAGTAGCTCCAACCACCGCTCGCTGGTGGCGCTGCGGAAGAAGAAGGCCCCAGCCCGCGGGTCGGTCATCGTCGCGACTTCCCGGGCCAACGCCTTCGTGGGGTGCTCGACGACCGCCAGCTCGTGCAAGCGCTGCGCCCGCACCGGCAGGGACAAGAACAACTGGCTGGCGGCAGCCACGACGGCCTGGTACATGGCCAGCGTTCCCAACATGCTTCCCGCGGAGCCGTGAAGGACTGCGGATGCCTCGTCGTAGAAACGGTGCCAGGAGTCGAGCGCGGCCTGCCGCTCGGGGCCGCCCATCTCCCTGCCCGTCTGCTTCTGTACCAGATCGGCTACTTGCCGGACCCGGAACCCGCCGCGGTTTCCCTCCTCAGCCCGCAGTTCCTGCACCGCCTCAACCAGGCCGCTGAGATCCGCGTCCATCGTCGATCCCCCGCCGCTGGCGTCGGCCAGCGCCTTCGCCCGTTGGATCACAGCGGCCTGCGTGGACCGCAGACCACGGAAATTCGACCCTGCGATCTTCAGGATACTGTCGACTGCGCCGCGAACGCAGGACTGCGCCACCTCGTAAGGCGCAGCAAATTGTTCCGGGCCGGACAGCACCTTCTGAGCGTCTCGCAGCAGGTTCAGCGCCCGCTCGCCGTTAGCCCCCTGCGCGCGCAGAGCAGTCGCAAGCTCAGATTCGATCGCCAGCGGGCCGGAGGGCAGCTCGCTGTCCGAGGCATGGGTGTTGCCGCTCATCGGCCCACCGTAGCGCTCGGGCGTGCCCAAAGCCATGGTTGGGTGCACTCACCCTTCTGCCAGGCTCGGTGGCTTTTGCGGGGGTGGCGTCATCGGTCCGCTCCTCAACTGGCCCACTCCCAGTGGTGCTGCCCCGCATCGGCCAGGGCCTGGCCCACTACGCTGCGCCGACACCCCGCAACCTGTCCGGGTGGTCCCCAGCCGTGCCCGCTGCCCGCTCGCTACGGTGCCCATCGAGCCGGCCAACCCGCCCCACGCCAACGGTCCACTGTGACAACCAATCAAGTCGGCCCAGGCATGCTGTCTCTAGAAGTTAGAAGGCGTTGTCTTTCCGAGAGTGACGGGTGTGTTTCCGCTGGTCAGGCATAGTGCCGGCGCCTTGGTGGCAGAGACGCGGTGTCGTGTCGTCTCTTCGGTGGAGGTGCCGGGTGCCGGTTCACGAAGACGTAGTCGGAGTCCAAGGCGCCGTACTCGCGATGCAGGTAGTCCGAGTACAGCCGCATCAGCTCCGCGCTCGCCGGGATCGTGCGGGAGCGGCCGGCTTTCGCCCGGGCCCGGTTGTCGTTCTGCCGCGGCACCACGGTCACCTGCCGTTCGGCGATAGCGATGTCGTCGTGCCGCAGGCCGAGGGCCTCGCCGATGCGGACCCCGGTGTCGAGCAGAAGGGCGAACAGCAACCGGTCCCGTAGGTGTCCGCAGGCATCCAGGATCTTCTGGACCTGGGCGACCGTCAGGACGCGCGGGTGCGAACGGCCGCTCTTGAGCTTGATGGTCCGGGTCCGCTCGGGTTTCCCGGAGGCGATGTGCTGCAGGAACGGCTTGTAGGAGGTGGCCGCGGACCGGTGCCGTCCGGCCGGGCGCATCGTCACCAGCAGGCCGGCAACCTCGACACCGCCTCGGGCGTGGAACTCGTAGAACGTGCTGACCGCGGCGAGCTTGCGGTTCACGCTGGACGCCGTGCAGTGGTGCGCGACCGTCGGCAGCACCGTCACCGCCCCGTTCCTGGCCGGTGGCGGCAGCCGCAGCCAGGTGACGAACCCGGCCATCACCTCCAGATCCACTGACTTCCAGTCCAGACCCCGGCCGTCGAGGTAGGTCCACCAGTCCTTCAGGTCGTGGGCGTAGGCCTTGATGGTGTTCGGCGACCGCTCGATCGCAGACAGGTACGCGAGGAACGACTCCACCGAACCGACCGGCCGCAGATCCTCCCCGAGCAGCGTCCACGACTCCGTCGTGGACCCGGGCATCAGCACCCTGTGCACGCGCATCGCGCCTCCAACTCCTCCGTGATGGACAGCGGCAGATAACCGCATCCACCAAGCAAGTTGGGGGACTTCCAGCGCGCTTCACCTACATGAAGGACACCTCAGTACTGGCTCAAGATAACGGCCGTTCACCTTCTTCCCGCCGTCGAACCCCCGGCTGGCGGCCGGCACCGACGCGGCCCCTTTCACCGATTGGGAGTCGATGATCCCGGCGGTCGGCTCCGTATCACGGCCCGCGGCCCGGCGGACCCGGTCGCGCAGCCGGTCGTGGAACTCGGCGACCAGGCCCTTGTCCCGCCAGCGCCGGAAGAAGGCATAGACGCGGTCCCACGCGGGGAAGTCCGCGGGCACCGCCCTCCAGGCGATGCCGCCCGCGACCAGGTAGCGCACCGCGTCGACCAGTTGCCGATGGCAGTAGCCCTCCGGCCGCCCACCGCGTCCCTCCAGCCACCCCGGAATCGGCATCACGTCGCGGACGACCGCCCACTCCGCATCGCTCATGTCCGACGGATACCTCGGCCGCCTGTGCGGCCGGTCACCAGCATTCCCGAACCGGTGAGCGAGGCAATCGCACGATCGTGCAGCTGCGCTGAAAACCGGCAGGCTTGAGGGCGTACAACTGCGGCAACAGGGCCTCCAGGTGTGCTCGCGGTCTTCGACAAACCCGAGCTGCACCAGGAGCCCCGCCTTTATGCGCGGCCCGCGACAAGAGCACCCGACCGGGCTACCGCACTCGAACCCATGCTTACCGCGACCGCTACGACAACGGCTTCTTGGGTCACCGAGCCGGAGCCGCCCAGAACCAACGGCTGACCGTGTCCGCGGGCTCACTGGGAAAGCTGCTTCGCCCAGTCACCCCCAAAGCGATAAGCACGGCCCTCACCGACCTGCTTCAACCCGCCGGGAACAACGTCCCCGTGGTACGGATACTGCTCCGTGACCGCCGCCAGCAGGAACTCCAGGAAGCCGCCCTCGAACAGGTCCCACTCCAGCATCGAGTCGAACTTGGCGGCGACTGGCCATCGGTCCGGGTCAGGGCCCCGCATCAGCCAGAAGAAATGGTCGGAGTTGTAGTTGTTGCCCCACTTCAGCAGCCCGCCCTCGGTCGGGAACAGTGGATACGGGCACTCGTCGTAGTCCCCATCCTGGTGGGCCTGGGCCAGCATGGCGCAGTATCCGTAGGGCTCCGTCGTGAAGTACAGGAATCCCTCGAAGCCGACTGGTCCTCCGACGTAGGGACCGAGCTCTGTCGATGGTGTGTAGATGTGTAGCTCGTCGCTGATGCTGACCGTCCCGTACCGGTCGGCGAACGCCCGGTAGTCCGCGGGCAGCTGGAACCCGAGCACCCCGGGCCCGAACTCCCACGGAACCGGGACCACCCCGTCCGCAGGCGGCGGCCCGATCACCGCGCCGAGCCGGTCCAGCATCTCCTCGATGTCCACGCCCTCTCCCATCAGCCGCCTGTTCCCGCCGGAGGCTATCCGCCTGCGGTGACACCGGATGCGGTAGGGCCCAGCCCGGCGGTGTTCTGGCACCCGAGCTGTGCGGAAGGCTCCACCTCCATATTCACCCGACCGAGACAGCAGACTCGAACTCACGATCACCAAGCTCGATTGAGCAACAGCTACTTAGCTTGGCGTTTAACCTCGTTGCGCTTGGTGATCCTTGATCGACTCGGCGCGTTTCACGGTCTTGCCGACGTCGTGGTGCTTGGCGCGGTTCTTGTTCTTCGAGCCTGCGGGCCGTCCCGGCCCTGGTCGGGACGGTTTCGGTGCGGCCGCCGGACGGGCCGGAGGCTGTCGCACGACTTCTCCCGGCCGGGAGTCAAGAGCGATTCGATGTTCGCTTCCAGTCGTTGCGGGGACGTTGGCAGTCTGGGTCGGTGGGGCGGAACTTCCTGCTGTGTGACCGCGAACGTGATCTCGAGATGCCGAGGAGTGCCCGGGAGTGGCTGCCGCCGGGGCACTTGTGTTGGAGAGTGCTTGAGGTGGTCGAGGGGCTCGATCTTTCGGCGTTCGAGGACGGCTATCGTGCCGATGGGCAGGGCGGCGCCGCCTACTCACCGGCCGCCATGGTGGCGCTGATCTTCTACTGCTACAGCAAGGGCATACGCTCCTCGCGGGGCATCGAGCGGGCCTGCTGGGACGATCTGGGGTGCCGGATCATCACCGCGAACCGCGCAGTGGACCATTCCACCGTCGCGCGGTTCGTCCAGCGTCACCGCGACGCGCTGACCCAGCTGTTCGTGCAGGTGCTGGCCCTGTGCGGCAGCCGGGGGCTGGTCGATCTGTCGGCGGTCGCGGTGGACGGCTCGCCGATGGAGGCGAACGCTTCCCGTGACTCCAACAAGCAGTTGCCGCGTCTCGAAGCCGTCATCGCCCGGTGCGAGGACGAGATCAGCGCGCTCATGGACGACGCGCGCGACCATGCCCGACGCGTCGAGACCGGCGACACCACGGACGCTGACCACGAGCCGCCGGGTGACGACTGGCCGAGGCTGTCACGCCTGTGTGATCTGCTCGTCCGGGCCCGCACGGCCCGGGACCGGCTCCATCAGCGGGCTCTGCCGTCTGTCAACGAGATCAGGATCAAGGTCGAGGCCGCTGAACGCATCGTGGCCCGCGCGGAGAAGCGGCTGGCCGCCGAGACGGCGGCCCATCAGGAGAAACTGAGGACGTACCAGGCCCGGACCGAGGCCGACCAGGCAGCGGGCCGCCGGGCCGCCAACGGCCGGCCGCCTGTGCCCATGGAGAACAAGACGGTCCTGGTCCGGCAGCGGGCCCGACTGGCGAAGGCACTCGCTCACCTGGAGCGGGCACGCAGCCCTGAGTCGGTGCCCTCCCCGACCGCCGTCGCCAGCCTGAGCGATCCGGACTCACGGCTACAACTGGGCAAACGAGGCGGCTACCTGCAGGGATACAACCTGCAGATCGTGTGCGCACGCCGCCAGATACTGCTGGCCGTCGACCTGCACGACAACCCGTCGGACCGCACGGCACTGATCCCGATGGTCAGGAAGACCCAGGAGAACCAGCACGCGGCAGGTCTTCCGGGCGACATCCTGCTCTGGCTCGCGGACAGCGGATACGCCAGCGCCGCCTCCTTCGAGGAACTCGCCGACCTGCCGCTACTGGTCTCGGTCACCAGCGAGGCTGACCAGGCAGGATTCCCCGCAAAGCGCCAGAGCGCCCCCGCCGGCCAACAGGCCATGGCCGACCGCCTGGCGACCCCGACCGGCCGAGCCCAGTACCGCCAGCGCAGCGCGCTCGTCGAGCCGGGCTTCGCCCAGCTTTTCCAGCGATTCGGCCGACACCTCAATTCCGCGGACGCCGGGCCGTCGACACCGAGATCAAGCTCCTCGGCACCGTCCACAACCTCAGCAAACTCCTCGCTGGCACCGCAAAATCGCGCTCTTGACTCCCGAAAGGAGTAGGTCGTGCGACAGCCTCGCCGCGGTCGCGCGGATGTTGCGAAACCCCCGCCGGACCCGGGCGGGGGTCAGACGACGGGGCCCGGCCGGCCGTTCCCAGGGGCGGCGCAGGTCTTCGGCGAGCGGGCGGGCGAGACGGAGCTGGGTGTGGGCGGCGATGACCAGCCAGGTCCACAGGTCGGCGCTGTCGGCGTGGCGGATCTTCGGAGCGGTCCAGCCGAGGGTCTGCTTCATCAGCCTGAAGGTGTGTTCGAGATCGAATCTGCGGAGGAACGCCTGCCACCAGCGGTTCACGTCCGTCGGCGTGGCGGCGGTTGACGAGATCCAGAGCCAGACCGGCTTTGGGTCGCGGTCGCCCGGTAGGCGCTCCACCTTGAGACGCATCAACGTGCCGTGAAGGATAGGTAGTTCCTCCTCGGCCAGGTCCAGCCAGGGGCCGCGGTGGGTGAGCCGGGGGTGCATCTGGTCCCAGGCCATCGCCTCGGCCTTGCCGTAGCGGGTGGTGTCGGTGACCGTGGTGACCTCGGGTTCGTGCCAGCTGTCAGGTCGGGCGAAGGAGAGGACTCCGCCGTGTTTGCGGGGCCGGCCGCCCTTCGGGCCGGACCGGGCGGGCCCGGCGTCGCGGAGCATCACGCGGTCCGAGCGCAGTCTTCCGACCAGCACGACCGGCAGGTCCGCCAGTGCGTGGGAGAGGTAGGCGACGTCGTAGCCGGAGTCCATGACGATCCAGATCTCCGGGTCGCCCTCGCGCCACTGCCCTGCCTGTCTCAACGTGGTTACCACGTCGCGAAGTTGGTCGGCGGTGACTGCGGTCGCGTCGTCCGCCCGGCCGAGGCGCACGGCGTCGAGTAGTGCGGTCCAGGAGGTCCGCCCGGTCTCCAGGGCCGCGACGAAGGAGTACGGCCAGCCGGGCACGAACTGGTCCTTGCTGCGGTCCCCGCGCCCGTAGACGTGGCAGAACAGCCGGTCGTCGCTGGTGGGGGCGTCGGGCCGGAGCCAGTTGCTCACGTCAACGGCCAGCACGATCCGCCCGTCGGCCGCGCGGGGCAGCGGCAAGCCGGCCAAGGTGCGGCGCAGGCGGGCGGGCTCGCACCAACCCCGGTCCAGCGCGGCGTACAGGGCTCCGTGCCCGCGCCGGTGCTCGACCGCCAGCGACAGCTCGACCAGCGTCTTCACCGGCCCGTCCGTACACAGCACCGCGTCGGTGAGCTCGAAGAGCACGTCCTGGCGGGCGTAAAGGCAGTCGTAGAACTCGACCCGAAAGCGGGACAAGACGTCCAATGCCGCACTTTCGGGCGCATCGACCGGGAGACTCATAGGCAGCGGCCGTTCTCTCGTGCTTCGTGACTCGACATCTCGAAGCGTGGAGAACGGCCGCCTCCGCTGTCCCGGGAAGAACCACAGATCAGCAGGTTGGGTGACCTGCGAGGTTAAACGCCAAGCTTAGCGAAGCCAATGCGCAGACCGCTCCGCCGCCATCGCCGACAGAACTCGCAGGTGGGTCCTCCGGGAGCTCTGAAATTGGCACACCAAGCGATCTGCCTGCGACTATCGTGCCTCCGTGACGCTGACCGACGCCGAGATAGCCGCCCTGATCGCACCCGCCGGGCTTCACTTCGTGCAACGGCGCCGGGACGAGGTCCCGTTGCCGCCACTGCCCGCGGGGTGCTCGCCAGCGAGTGCCCGTCCCGAGCACGGGCGATTCGACTCATACCCGGACGAGATCGCCGACGTCGACGCCCCGGATATGGCTGACAAGGTCAACGCGAGTTGGTATCGGATGGCAATGCAATACGGACTCTTCAATCAGGACCGCGAGTTCCTCCTCGGCGTCGACTACAACACGCACCCTACGGACGGAGAGCCCGAAGATGACGGTTGGGCCTGGGTCCAGGTCCGCCTCCTCGACGACTGGGACCTGGTAACGAGCGAGGTGACCCAGCTACGGAGCGGGTTCGCGACACTGTTCACTACACGCTTCGTGCCGGAATTGACCGCGGTTTCGCTGGATGGACGCATGATGATGAACACCACCGTCTGGGGCAACGGCACCGTCAGCACAATCGCCATCCGCCCCTAGCGATCAACTTCGGAGCCCTACTCCTGCTGACAATGAACTCAGTCGTCGCAGGTCAGAGCGTCGTCGTCGACTGACTTCGCTCTCCAAGGACACAAACCGCTGACCAATTGCTGCTACTTCACGTGAACGAAGCCATCGGGGCAAGGATGAGCACCGCGCAGACCCGACCCGGCCCCTCAACTGCTGCGGAAGCTGGTCGAGCAGCAACACCAGCTGGTCGACCAACTCGTAGCTGCCGCACTGCGCGAAGCCGCCGATGTGGGCGAATGCCTGCCGTCGGTCAGGTGAGTAGGTCGGTGACGAGGTCGGCGAAGTCCTCGGGGGTGAGGATGCGGATGCCGAGTTCCTCGGCCTTGGCCCGCTTGGAGCCTGCCTTCTCGCCGGCCACCAGGAGGGTGGTCTTCTTCGACACCGAGCCGGAGACCTTGCCGCCGGCGCGTTCGATGAGTTCGTTCATCTCGTTGCGGGACAGCGCGGCCAGCGCTCCGGTCATGCTGCCGGTGACGACCACCGCTTCGCCGGCCAGCGGGCTGCCCGCGGCGGCCGTGGTGGCAGCAGCAGCCGCGGTCGGGGCGGTCTCGGCGGTGCCGACATTCTGGGCGATCAGCTTGTCGAGCAGCGGGCCGAGTTCGGCAAGTTCGGTGACGATGACCCGGGCCTTCTCCGCGCCGATGCCCTCGACCTGCGCGAGCGCCGCGGCGTCGGCGGCGCGGATCGCGGCCATCGAGCCGAAGTGGGCGGCGATGCGCCGCGACATGGTCCGGCCCGTGCCACGCACCCCCAGCGCGCAGAACACCCGGTTCAGGGGCTGGGTGCGGGCGGTGGCGATGGCCGCGAGGAGGTTGTCGGTGCTGGTCTCCCCCATCCGGTCCAGGGCGAGGAGTTGCTCGCGGGTGAGGGTGAACAGGTCGGCGATGTCGGCGACCAAGCCCGTTTCGACGAGTTGGACGGCACGGGTGCCGCCGAGCCCCTCGATGTCGAGCTGGTCGCGCCCGACGGCGTAGCGGATGCTGGCCACCGCCTGGCAGTTGCGGCCGCGCACGCAGCGCCAGCGCTGCTCGCTGGTGTCGATCGCGTCCCCGCAGCGGGGGCAGGCTTCGGGGAACGCGATGGGCTGCTCGGTGCCGGTGCGCTCGTCGACGAGCGGTGCCTCGACGCGCGGGATCACGTCGCCGGCCCGGTAGACGAACACCTGGTCGCCGATCATCAGACCCCGCCGGGTGATGTCAGCGGGGTTGTGCAGCGTGGCGTAGGTGACGGTCACCCCGTCGATGACGACGGGCGCCAGGACGGCGCGCGGGGCGATGATGCCGGTGCGGCCCACGTTCCACTCCACGCCGAGGAGCCGGGTGACCTTGTGCACGGCCGGCAGCTTGCGGGCCACCGCCCAACGCGGTGCCCGGGAACCGGATCCGGCCTGCTCCTGGTCGGCGGCGGCATCGGCTTTGACCACCACGCCGTCGATCCCGAACGGCAGCGCGGCGCGCAGTGCGGCGATCTCCTCGACCCGCTGCTGGGCCTCCTCGACGGTGGCGCAGTACTGCGGGTGGGCTGCCGTGCTCGCTGCGGTGCTCGCGCCGAGCTCGGCCAGGCGCCGCAGCAGGACGGTGTGGTCGAGGTCGATGGGCAGACCGACTGCGTCGTAGCCGAAGAACGTCGACTCGACCCGGTACGGGCGGTCCTTGGCCCGCAGGGTGCCTGCGACCGCGTTGCGCGGGTTGGCGAACGGGGCGGCGCCGTGTGCGGTGCGGATCTGATTGGCCTGGTCGAATTGGTCGTTGGTGAACAGGACTTCGCCCCGGATCTCGACGTCGAGGGGCTCGGTGAGGAGCGGGGGCAGGCCGAGGATGGCGCCTGCGGCGTGGGTGATGTCCTCGCCCGCCTGTCCGTCGCCGCGGGTGATCAGCTGGGCCAGGCGCCCGGCACGGTAGCGGGCAGCCACCGCCAGCCCGTCCAGCTTCGGCTCCACGCACAAGCCGGCCACCGGGCGGCCCAACCGGCGCTCCAGCCCGGTCGCCCACTCCGCAAGTTCGTCCGCCGAGAAGACGTTGTCGAGCGACAGCATGGGCACGCTGTGCGGCACATCGCCAACAACCGCGCCGCCAGCGACCTTCCCCGTGGGGGAATCCGGCAGCCTCTCATCCGGGTGCACGTCCTCGTAGGCCGCGATCGCCCGCACCAGCGCGTCGTACTCGTCATCACCGAGCGGCGTGACCCCATCGGTGTAGTACGCGGCGGCTGCCTGCACGGCAGCGGCAACGGCGTCGGCATAGGCGGACGAGGACGACAGCGGAGCGGAGGTATCGATCATGGGGACATCATCCCGGCCGGCACCGACAACGAACCCCCTCCCAGCTGCGGAGCCGCTGAGGCTGGGGGCGGTGGCAGCCCCGCCGTGCCAACGGCGCCGGCCAGCACCGCGCCTGGCTCCGCCTTCCAGCAGCCGACACGCGCCCCGCGTCACCAATCGACCGGTCCCTCTCCGAACCTGCGGTGGGCTTCCCGCCTCCGTACAAGGCCGCCGTTGCCGCCTCCCGCTCTGAGCCCGGATCTGAGTACCCGTGCTCAGGTCTGCGGGGCTGCCCGCCAGTAGCCTCGTGATCAACGCCGCACGAAGATCGGCGCTGACACGGGGGACGATGCAGATGCAGACCAGTGACCGCACCACGGCCCGCAGGTGGCCGGTCGTCCTCGGCATGGTGCTACCTCTTCTCCTGATCGGCGCAGTCGTGACCGGGATTTGGGCCTGGAACAACGGTCATGGCCCGGTGGCCAGGCACGACAAAGCCGGGACGGACGCGGGGAAGGCTCGGGACGACATTCAGAGCGCCCTCGAAGGCGCTGTCGGCGCCATCACCCCGCAAGTCGCACACTCCGACGGCTGGTACTGGGTGGTCCGCGATCCGGAGCACTGGGACGGCGAGCCGAGGCAGACCTCCACCGTCTACCGCATGTGGTCGCTCCAGGCCCGGATCGACCCGTCGAGGTACGAGGTCCTCGCCGACCAACTCGCCCGGTACTGGAAGGCACACGGCTACCGCGTGGGCCCGTTCCAGAACTTCGCCGGAGCCAACACCGGTACCTTCCCGACCGACGAGCGCCAGATCTCCGCCACCTCGCCCGACGGTGTCTTCGTCACCCTGGAAATGGACACCCCGGGCGTGAGCCTCAAGGCTTCCCTGGACGGAGTCCGGTACGCGGGCACCGAGGTGTACGGCAACGACCCCTCCCAGCCCGACCGCCAGCTGGACGCCTACACGCACCAGCTGAACGTGGCACCCCCGACCGCCGACGACCCGTACTGGTCGCACCGTTAACGACCGACCCGTCAGCGAGCACGGCGACAGGCACCCCGGCCGCCGTTGCGGAGAATCTGAGGGTCTGCGGCCCGTCGTTTATCAACGGGGCCTGAGCCCATCTCTTCTCTGTATGCGATGAGCGTGGCTGGAGCCTCATCGGCTCCTCGTTGGGCTTGCTGACAGATCAGTCCGCCCGTTCCAGCCCGAGGGCGCTACCCACCGGGATCGCCCGCCACATCGCGCTGATCTGCGGAAGCGTTTCGATGAACGTGGCGATCTGGGACAGCGCTGTGGCCCGTTCATGGCCGATGGGATCGAAGTCGAAGCCCATGCTGGTCCAGGCCATATCGCCCAGGTCCACCCAGGCCGGAGCATCAGCGAAGACCAGTTCGAGCTCTACGTTCCAGCGCTGCGGCTGCCAGAACTCGTCATCCTGATCGCCCTCGTCGCACACCGCGAACTGTCTGGTGAAGACCAGTGCGGGGCGGTCGTCGTTCCAACTCCACCGCCCCCACTGCACGATGAACCCGTCGCCGTCGTCCTCTGCAGGATCAATCCCGTCGATCTGCACCTGGAGGAACTCCTGGAATGCAGACCATGCCCGCGCAACATCGTCGACTGCGTCCGGGTCAAGTCCATGACGCCGAAGGATCAGCGCGAACATCCCAGGACTGCTCTTCCAGTGCGTGGCCATGCCGGATGCTAACCGACCACCGCCAGCTCCAGGACGCGCCAGCCGCGATCACCAGAGGACTGCGACAACAGGCCTCGCCCGGGCTTGTTACAGCTATCGCAACGATCCGAACTGGGAAGTAGCGATCAAAGAACCTTCGAACCGCAGATAACGGACGGCAGGGGCAAGAGCCACTTCACCGAGGCACTCGGCCGCTCGGCGGACCGGTGGGACTCGATCAGCGGATCAGCGTCATCACCTGGACGTTCCCGGACAAGACCGCTGCCGCCCCAGCACAGATCCTCGCCAGCTGGAGCCCCTCGTCGTCCTCATGGCGGTGGACATGGGCCAACGAGAGCATCCTGCCCGAGATGAGCCACGATGCTCGCGCCGTTCGCGACGGGCCAAGGCCCACGGCCGCGATGCTCTCGCGGCTCTGGCTGTCCGGATCACAGGCTTCTATCGCGGACCCGGCGCAAGGTCGATCGCGATCATCACGTTCGGACCGATCACCCTGACCGCTCAGGACGGAAGCACGTCGACCTTCAAAATCGATATCGAATGGCCGCCGGCCTCCCGCGAGGACTCCGTCACCGATGAACCCAGGTGAGCTGGCGCAGACCCTGTTCAGCTCACGGATCGCGTGAGAGTGGCGCGGTCGATGCTGTGGAGCTCCAGATAGCGGTCTGCCATGAGCTTGTAGACGTGTTCCAGCGGGGCTCCATCGGCCTGGCACCAACGCGGGATCGCCTTGCGGATAACAGCTCGTCGGTCCGGTCCGCGCTTGACTCCCGGGCGCTGCGCGGCACGTTCCGCGCGGTGTGCGGCATCGAGGAATTCGGCCGGCACGACGTCGTGCTGGAGGGCGAGGTCGAGCGCGTACTCGTAGGGGTAGCGGTCGGGGTCGAACGGGAGCCCTGGTACCTGAGCAATCGTCTCGGCGATGGTCCTCACAGGGTTCACGGTGCCATGCGTGCGCGGCGGCGGCAGGCCGGCAGCCTCCTTCTTGGTGGCTGGTGTTGATGAGGACGGTCGAAAATGACCAGGGAGACTGGTGGCCTCAGTTCGTCCGCTGGTCAACGAAGTGGGGAATCTGGGAAGCGGACAGCGATGTAGTGAGGGCCCGGCGACCGAAGGTCGCCGGGCCCTGGTGATCTTTCAGCCACTGACCCTGAGCAGCCGGAACCCGTCCGCGAGCAGGACGCATCCGACCCCCAAGAGCGCCGGCCCACCCGGGCCTGCGATCACGCTAAGGCCACAAAGCAAGACCCCACCAATGATCGAGAGCGACACGCGCATTCGCAGCGGGAGGTCGCCCTCAATGTGGCCTGCTTCACTGCCTTCATCCGCGCCTTCATCGGCGGCTGCCCACAGGTTCATGGACGTAGCTATCAGCTGCCGGGCTTCCTGCTGGGCATTCTGTTCAACAAACTCGGTCGCGTCGCGGAGAAGCGCCGGCAACTCGTCAGCTTGTATGTCGGCGACCGGCCAGTCTGGCAACTCCGATGCCGACAGGAGGCCAGCGAGTTCCTCCGCGAACCCGTACAGAAACGGCACAGCGTCGTGGATGCTCCGAAGTCGGTCCGCCAACTGTATGGCCATGATCTCAAGATCATGCGCAGCGTCTATGTCGACCCTCTCGCGGTTGCCCAGGTCGTCCACACCAGCAGTCCAGACAGCGTCAAGTTGCAGGGCGCTGATAGCTGTACCAGCGATCCGTACAGCCGAAGCTTGATCGGCAAAGCCCAGCGTCATTCAGTGCTCCCGAAACGGAGGGTGTCAGGTCCGATCCGACGCTGCCACCTGCTCGGTGGACCCTGCGCGTCTCGGTAGCCCATTCAGCGGAGGAGTCGTTCGACGGACGACGCCACCCGAAGGGTGGGGAACCAACTCCAGCAGGTGTGACCCACCCGCCAGCATCTCCTGGGGAGATTCAGGCAGCGTCATCAGTGTCGCCGTTGCCGCTTCCCCACGGGTTGGCCTCGTCGTGCGTCGCACCTCGCCCACCGCCAGCATGCAGTACGGTCCCAGGGTGATGAACCCAGTACAGCCGGATGTGGAAGAGCTCCTGATCACCGCTCTTCAGGACACCGTCCGCACCGAGCACGAGGGTCCCGGGCAGGCGCTGGTGGCCGAGCTGGAGCGTCGCGGCACCGAGGCCCTGTGGGAGGCGGCGCAGCTGTGCCTGGGTCTCTTGGCGTCCCGCCCTGTCTATGGACTGGTCGGTCAGAATGGTACCGAGCACCTGCGCCGGGTTGCCCGGACCGCTGACCCTCCCACCGCGTGCACGCTCAACCTCCTTGCCACGCACCGCGACCGCGGCCATCAGGCCGCGCGCCCCATCTGGGATCAGGCCACGCCAGCGGTACGCACCGCCACACTGCACCAGTTGCTCATTACCGTTGCCAGCTCGATCGGATCCGATGGTGCCCGCTTGTCTGCCCGCCAGACGGCGCGGCTGATCCGCACGGCAATTCCGTCGTCGTCCTCGTGGCAGTGAAGAGTCGAACGGCAACCGGCTCACTGCGGTGCGGCACCTCGCACTGCTCGGTTCGGCCCGCGGGTCTCCGGAGTGCAGTCAGGCGGTCTGTGCTGTCACGACGGTGGGGTCACAGTCGCTCTCTTGGGCTGCCTGCTTCCGCAGCCGCCGCACTCTGGCGGCGACGCCCTCGCGGTGCGGTGTCGGACAGCGTGAGGCGATCTGCTGGGCTTGGTGGCTCGCGGATGGGTCGGCATCCTGTTGGGGGGTGCTGGGCGGTGGTGGGGGCAGGGTGGTGTTGCCGTTGGCTGCTTTCCAGAGCTGGTGGAAGTAGTCCTGCTCGCCGCCCAGGATGCCGATGAGAATAGCCAGTTCCCGGAAGTTGGTGAGGTCGGTGTCCCTGATCATGTCGGTGATCCGGTCGGGTGACAGTCGCCATTTGGAGGCGACGGCGATGTCGTAGGCGGTGGGGCTGCCGGCGCGGACGTGCAGCGTGGCGAGCGCGGCTGCGAGCATCCGCTGGGCGTCCTCGCGGGTGAGGTCGGCCGGGGTGGCCGTTGGGCGGTGTGGGCCGCCGAATTCGCGCAGTCGCTCATTCATCCACGTGTCGTACAGGAGGGTGGGGTCGGCTCCGCAGGCGAGGGCGAGGGCCTCTGTCAGATGCCAGGTGGGCACCTTGTGGCCGGACAGGATCCGGGACAGGTAGGACGGGGAGCAGCCGCTGCGCTGGGCGAGGTCGGTTTGGGTGCGGTTGGTGCCGCGGACGAGCATGGACAGCATCGAGGAGAGCCGGTTGTAGGCGGGGCGGGCCGCAGCCGGGGGGAGTTCGGGGTTCGCGGTGGCGTCCAGGATGCTCAGCCGGGATGGGGGGTATTGCTTGGGCGGGCCCCCGTGGACGAGCAGGTGGGGCGGGCGGGGGGCGTCGTTGTCGGGTCGGGCGGTGCGGGCGAACTGGGAGAGCCGGCGGGCGATGTATTCGGGCCGGTAGCGGTGCCGGACGCCGTCTTCTCCCGCGCCCAGCATGGCGGCGATCCGGGACCAGGTCGTGCGGTGTCGGCGTTCCAGGCCGACCAGACCGGCGGTGAGCGCTTCGAGCTGCGCCTGGAGCTGGACGACCACCGTGAGGGCTGGCGGGTGCCCGCCACTGGGGGAGGGCGAATCGGCCAGCGTGCGTCGCAGGCCGCGCAGCGCCTCCTCCATGTCTTGGGCGATCTCGCCGGCGATCGCGCGCTCGTCCAGCACGGCCGGGACCTGGGGCAAGGTGCAGGCGGCACGGGCTCGACTGCGTTGGCGGCACGCTCGCTGCCGGCATCGGGGGCTGCAATACGCCCCCGGCCGCCCCGTGGCGGCAGTCTGCAGTGCTGCCCCGCACACCTGGCAGGCCTCGGCCGCGCCGCCGCGCCCCGGTCCCGGTCCCGGTTCCGGTCCCGGCAGGATGGTGGACGGGATCGTGTCCCAGGCCGTACCGGTTGCGGGCTCCGCGCAGTTCCCCGTACCAGGGCTGCCAGGAAGTAGAACCTGCATGAGCGTCCTCGTCGTCGAGCTGTTCCTCTGTCACGAAACCCCGGCCTCATGCCGGGAACGCGTCGCGAAACCGGGCGGTCCCTTCCGTCTGGGGCAACCCCGTCCGCGATCGGTGTGGGGGCGGCCGATGGGCGCCCCCACACCGGTCATGTCACTGTCGCCGCTGCCGAAGCGCCTGAGCCGCCGGCGGCAGCACCGTGGCCAGCACAGACAGCAGCACCGTCAGGGTTCCGCCGTGCCCGTCACCGGGGATCACGATGACGACCGGCACCCAGAGCGGGCGACGCCGCCGCCTGGCAAGGGTGTTGCCCTCCTGGGACACATTCCGGGACTCGTCACCCGGCTCGGTACCGTTGTCCTCGCGGGCCACCGCCGTCGGGGCAGGTTCGGCCTGACACGGCCGAGGGGACTCAGTCATCGCTGTGCTCCTTGGTTGGTGAGTTGAGAGCACGCGGTGTGTGGGGACGTCGGCATCAAGGTTGCTAGCCCGCCTACGACTTGCACACCGCGTGCGCCCTCACCTCACCCTTCCCAGCGACGATCATCAACACGGACAATCGAGACGTCCCGTCAAAAAGCGCAGCCCACCGGCCATCCGGGCATATGCGAGGAATCACCTCTTCCGGCGAACCGAACCCAACTCCGCCCGGAGACAACCGAAACCTGGTAAAAGCCGTGCCAGGAGGCCACTGACCGGCCAGGATTCGAGCAAAGGGGCGCGGCTGGTGACAGGCTGGGTCCATGGCCGACGATGCCGACGACCAGGCCGTGAGGCTGTACGGCCTGCCGCCCAACCGGTTTATCCCTGAACGCGACCGGGCCGTCCGAGCAGCCCGCGCGGCCGGCCGGCGCGAGGACGCCACCCGGCTGGCCTCCCTGCGCCGCCCCACCCAAGCGGCATGGGCCGTCAACCAGCTCGCCCGCCACCACGCCGACCAGCTGGCCCGGCTGCTCGACCTGGGAGCGGCGATGCGCAGCGCGCAGTCCCGGCGCGATACCGAGGCACTGCGGGAGCTGGCCGGTCAGCGGCACCGCTTGCTGGAGGAG
>NZ_JAJJPA010000085.1 GCF_020907985.1 Kitasatospora humi
CAGGAAGCCGAGCCCGGTGGCCGCCCGCTCCTCCCAGCCCTTGCCGAACAGCGAGTCGGCGGCGGCGCCGGTCCGGCCGGCCAGCAGCGAACCCAGTGAGCCGGCCAGCCGGTCGGCCAGGCCGGGGCCGTGGTCCGGACCGGCCGAGCCGGTCCAGCTCGGCGCGGCCTCGATCGGGATCACCCGGGCCCCGGGTTCCGTGCTGCTCTGCTGGTCGCGGGCGGCGGTCATGGCAACCTCAGTTCCTGTCGTCCACAAGGCGGTCACGGGTCAGCAGCGCGCCCAGCCGGTCGGCCAGCGCCGTCAGCCGCTCCGGCGGCAGCGGTCCGCCGGGGCGGCCGGCGACGAAGTCGGCGAAGGCTTCCGGGGTGCTGAACGCGGGGCGGTAGCCGAAGACTTCGCGCAGCGCGGTGGTGTCCACCACCCGGCCGTGGGTGAGCAGCTCCAGCTGCTCGGGGGCGAAGTCGACCAACCGGGTCTGCCGGGCCAGCGCCGCCGTCCAGCCGAGCGCCGGGCGGAGCATGGGCAGGGTGGGGCGGCCGAGCCGGCGGGCGCACTGGGAGAGCAGCAGCACTCCGTCGCCGGCCACGTTGAAGGTGCCGCGGCGGTCGACCGGTCGGCCCAGTGACCCGGGAGCGGGCTCCAGCGCGGCGAGCCGCAGCACCTCCACCGCGTCGTCCACGTGCGCGAACTGCAGTCGGGGGTCGCGGCCGAGCACGGTCGGCAGCACCGGCAGCGTGAAGTACTCGGCGAGCGGGGTGTCGGCGCCCGGGCCGACCAGGTTGGCGAACCGCAGCACGGTGACCGCCACGTCGGGGCGGCGGCGGGCGAAGCCGCGGACGTAGCCCTCGACTTCGGCGGCGTCCTTGGCGAAGCCACCGGTCGGCAGGGTCTTGGGCTGGGTGCGTTCGGTGAAGACCGCGGGGTCGCGGGAGGTGGCGCCGTAGACCGCGGTGGTGGACTTCACCGCCAGGCGGCGGACCAGCGCGGACTGCTGGCAGGCGGCGAGCAGCTGCATGCTGCCGATGACGTTGATCTCCTTGACCGTGGCACGGCCGACCGCACTGGGGTTGGTGCCGCTGACGTTCAGGTGGACCACGGTGTCCACGGCGTGCTCGGCCAGCACCCGGGCGATCGCCGGGCGGCGCAGGTCGACCCGGCTGAAGACGTAGGGCGCGAGCGGTGCGTCGGCGGGCGCGGGCTCGGCCGCGGGCTCCGGTGGCAGCACGTCCACGCCGACCACCAGGTCGACCCCGGGCTCACGGCGGATCCGCTCGGCGAACCGGGCACCGAGCTGCCGGGCCACACCGGTGACCAGCACCACCTTGCCCACCCTGTCCGCCACCCCTCTGCCTCGGCTGCCGCCCGTGGTTGCACCGTACCGCGTCGAGGTGGGGGAACGAGCGCTGCCCGCCCCGGCGATTGGCCCGGGCGGGCAGCGGTACACCTGGAGCGAGGCTCCGCAGGTGTTACTTCTTGTTGCGACGCTGAACGCGGGTCCGCTTCAGAAGCTTGCGGTGCTTCTTCTTGGCCATACGCTTGCGACGCTTCTTGATGACAGAGCCCACGGAACAACCCTCGCTCACTGAGACTCCCGCCCGTGAGAGACGGAGTCCATACGACTGACGGAGGGCCTAGCCTACCGTCTGGCACGGCCCCGGATTAAATCGGGCCCGCCCAGTCGGATCGTCAGGCGCTCTGCCGCCCGACGTAGGAGTCCTTGAGGTAGTCGTGGACCGCCTGTTCGGGCACTCGGAAGGACCGGCCGACGCGGATGGCGGGCAGCTCCTGGCTGTGCACCAACCGGTAGACCGTCATCTTGGACACCCTCATGACCGAGGCGACTTCCGCCACGGTCAGAAAGTTGACCTCTTGCAGGGGGCGTTCGCCTGAACTCATGACCTCACCCGACCCTCTTGTCCGTGTGCAAGGCACCGGCTTCCCCTCCGGTGACTCGACCGACACACGCGTATCCCCAGAGTAGTTGCGCGTGGTACCAGTGGGAAGGGGGAGAAGGCGACTGCTTGTACGGTCAGAGATGCGCCCGTTGCAGTAGGTAGCGCATCGGCTCGCTGTAGCACCCCGGATGCGCTCCGTGCCCCCCATGAAGGCTAGGGCAGCAGGCCGTGGTAGGGGAAGACCGCGCGTCGGGCGGCCAGGATCGCCTGGTCGATGCGGTCCGCCGGGTCGTAGCCGCCCTCGGCGAAGTCCTGGAAATCCCCGGTGGCGCCGTCCGTCATCCGCAAGGGGGCCGGACGGCGGGTTCGGCGGTAGACCTCGGCGCGCCACTCGTCGGGCGTCTCGGTCGTGGGGTCGATCGGGCGGCCGGCGGCGATCGCGACCAACTGGGTCCAGGCCCTGGGGACCACGTCGACCACCGCGTAACCGCCGCCGCCGAGCGCCACCCAGCGGCCGTCGCAGTGCCGGTGGGCCAGCTCGTGCAGGCTCCGGGCGACCACCCGCTGGGCGTCCACGGTGACCAGCAGGTGGGCCAGCGGGTCCTCCACGTGGGTGTCGGCACCGTGCTGGCTGACGATCACCTGCGGCTCGAAGGCGGCCAGCAGCTCCGGCACGAAGGCGTGGAAGGCGCGCAGCCAGCCGGCGTCGGCGGTGCCGGCCGGCAGCGGCAGGTTGGCCGCCAGGCCCGGCGCGGCCTCGCCGCCGGTCTCGCTGGGCCAGCCGGTCTGCGGGAAGAGCGTGCCGGGGTGCTCGTGCAGCGAGACGGTGAGCACCCGGGGGTCGTCCCAGAAGGACTGCTGCACGCCGTCGCCGTGGTGCACGTCGGTGTCCACGTAGGCGACCCGTTCGGCGCCGAGCTCCAGCAGCCGGGCGATCGCCAGGGCGGCGTCGTTGTAGACGCAGAAGCCGGACGTCCGACCGGGCATCGCGTGGTGCAGGCCGCCGGCGAAGTTGACGGCGTGCCGGGCGGTGCCGTGCCAGACCGCCTCGGCGGCGGCCACCGACTGGCCGGCGATCAGGGCGGAGGCGGTGTGGATGGCGGGGAAGACCGGGTTGTCCTCGGTGCCCAGGCCGCGCGCCTCGTCCACGGTGGTGGGGTCGGCGGCGGCACGGCGCACGGCGGCCAGGTAGTCCGGGCGGTGCACCAGGGTGAGGGTGGAGTCGCCGGCGGGCGGCGCCGCGGCCACCGTGACGTTGGGGGCGGCGGTCAGTCCGAAGGACTCCACCAGGCGCATGGTGAGCGCCAGGCGGACCGGGTCCATCGGGTGCCGGTCGCTGAACTTGTAGGCGGTTTCGGCTTCGTCCCAGAACAGGCGAAGGGCGCAGGACTGGTCAGACTCGGCTCGCGGCATGATCCAACGCTACTGGCTGGTGCCGAGCGGGGGCGAAGTGGCCACCGAGCGGCAGCACCGCCAGCACCAGCAGCAGCGGGACGCAGAGCGCCCAGCGGAAGCCGGCCGCCCCGCTGATCGCCCCGACCAGCGGCGAACCCACCAGGAAGCCCACGTAGTTGAAGAGGTTGAGCCGGGCCACCGCGGCATCCGAGTCGTTAGGGAAGAGCCGGCCGCCGGCCGCGAAGACCTGCGGGACGATCGCGCTGATGCCGACGCCCAGCACCGTGAAGCCGGCGATGCCGACCCAGGCCCCCGGAGCCAGCGCGACGACCGCGAAGCCCAGTGCGGCCACCGCCGCGCCGCAGCGCACCACCGCCACCGCGCCGAACCGCTGCACCCCGCGGTCGCCGACGCTGCGGCCGAGCAGCATCGCGACCATGTAGCCGCCGTAGCCGAAGGCGCCCAGGCTGTCACCGCTCCTCAGGGTCTCGGTGAGGTACTTGGCGCTCCAGTTGGAGACCGAGGAGTCGGCGATGTAGCTGAAGGCCATGGCGGCGCACAGCGGTAGCAGCGGGCGCCAGGGGATGGAGCGGGCGGCGGCCGCGGCTGCCTCCTGTACGGCGCCGCCCAGTTCGCCCGGTCCGGCGTGGAAGCGGCTGACCAGCAGGGCGGCCGGGACCAGCACCGCCGCGGTGAGACCGAAGAGCAGCAGCAGGCGGACGTGGGCTCCGGCGCCGGCCAGTGACGCGCCCACGATGCCGCCGAGGCTGAACGCCGCGTGGAAGCCGATCATGATCGAGCGGCCGTAGCGGTGCTGCAGGCCGACGCCGAGCATGTTCATCGAGGCGTCGAGCGCGCCGATCAGCAGCCCGAAGGCGGCCAGCGTCAGCACCAGGCTCCTCAGGTGGTGGCCGAGCCCGACGCCGACCAGGCCGAGGCAGACGGCCGGCTGCACCACCCGCAGCACGGCGCGGGCGGAGGTGCGCTTGACGAGCTGCTCGGAGGCGATCGAGCCGACCCCGGCCAGGATCGGCACCGCGGCCAGCAGCACCGTCAACGTGCCGTCACCGACGTGGTACTGGCGCTGGATGCCCGGGATCCGGGTGACCAGCAGGGCGAAGGTGACGCCCTGCAGCAGGAAGCTGGCCAGCAGCGCCAGCCGGGCCCGGCGCAACCGCTCGTCCACCGCCACTTGAGCACCTCCCCCACCACCGGTCGGCAACTACCGGCCGGTACGAAGATATTGGCGCGAGCGTAGGGGGCGGCGGGGCGTTTGGGGAGGGGGCGGGACGCGTTCCTTCACCCACGGCCGTCTCGGGCACCGGGCCGGCCTTCGCGCGCTACTTGCCGCCGGAGGCCAGCTCCCGGGAGCGGTCCCGGGCCGCCTCCAGCGCCCCGAGCAGCGCGGCCCGCACCCCGTGGTTCTCCAGCTCGCGGATGGCCGCGATGGTGGTGCCGGCCGGCGAGGTGACCGCCTCGCGCAGCTTGACCGGGTGCTCACCGGAGTCGCGCAGCATCACCGAGGCCCCGATCGCCGACTGCACGATCAGGTCGTGCGCCACCTGCCGGGGCAGCCCGAGCAGGATCCCGGCGTCGGTCATCGCCTCGACCAGGTAGTAGAAGTAGGCCGGTCCGGAGCCGGAGAGCGCGGTGGCCGCGTCCTGCTGGGTCTCGGGCAGCCGCAGCACCTTGCCGACCGAGGCGAAGATCTCCTCGGCCCGGCGCAGGTGCTCCTCCGTGGTGTGCGAGCCGCCCGAGATGACGCTCATGCCCTCGTCCACCAGCACCGGGGTGTTGGGCATCACCCGGACCACCGGGGTGCCGGGGGGCAGCCGATCCTCGAACCAGCCGGTGGGGATGCCGGCCGCGGCCGAGATGACCAGCCGGCCCGGGGCGAGGTGCGGCGCCAGTTCGTCCATCAGGGCGCCCATGTCCTGCGGCTTGACCGCCAGGATCAGGGTGTCGGCGAGCTCCGCGGCCTCCTTGGTGGAGCAGACGGCGACCCCGTGGCGCTCGCGCAGTTCGGCGGCCCGCTCCGGGCGGCGGGCGGTGACCAGCACCTCGGCCGGCCGCTTGCCGGCCCGCAGCAGACCGGAGAGCAGGGCCTCACCGATCTTGCCGGTGCCGAGGAAGGCGATCCGCTGGGGGTGGACGGCGCTGCTGCTCATGGCCTGGCTCCTTGATCACCGCGACGGTTCTGCGGTCATCCTCGCACCAGGCGCCGGCGGCGCCGTGAAACCGTCCAGGGTGTGGACGGTTGTCACAGCTGTCGCCCAGCTTCCTTGAACGGGAATCTCACTGCCAGTCAATGACAGAGTCAGATACCACCGCTCACCTGGCCAGCTTCTCGTAAACCCGCAAGGTGCGCTCCGCGACACCGGCCCAGGAGAACTGCTCGACGGCCCGCCGCCGGCCCGCCGCACCGAAGCGCTCGGCCAGCTCGGCGTCGTCCAGCAGTCGGTTGACGGCCGCGGCCAGGCCGTCGGCGAGCCGCTCCGGGTCCACCGGCTCACCGGTGGCGTCCGGTGTCGCGGCGTACGGCACCAGCAGGCCGGTGACGCCGTCCTCGACCACCTCCGGGATCCCGCCCACCGCGGTGGCCACCACCGCGGTGCCGCAGGCCATCGCCTCCAGATTGACGATGCCCATCGGCTCGTAGAGCGACGGACAGACGAACGCCCGGGCACGGGTGAGCAGTTGACGCACCGAACGGGCGTCGAGCATGCCGTCGACGCGCACCACGCCGTCCCGTCGGCGGCCGAGCTCGTCGACCAGGCCGGCCACCTCCGCACCGATCTCCGGGGTGTCCGGCTGCCCGCAGCAGAGCACCAGTTGGGCCTCGGGTCGCAGCTGGAACGCGGCCCGCAGCAGGTGCGGCAGGCCCTTCTGCCGGGTGACCCGGCCGACGAACAGCACGATCGGGCGCTCCTCGTCGATGCCGAACCGGCGCAGCGCGTCGGGGCGCGGGTCGGGCCGGTACCGCTCGGTGTCGATGCCGTTGTGGATGACGTGCACCCGCTCCGGGTCGATCGCCGGATAGGCGCGCAGGACGTCCTCCCGCATCGCGCCGGAGACCGCGATCAGGGCGTCGGCGGCCTCGGCGGCGGTGCGCTCCAGCCAACTGGAGAGCGCGTAGCCGCCGCCGAGCTGCTCCGCCTTCCAGGGGCGCAGCGGCTCCAGGCTGTGCATGGTCATCACGTGCGGGATGCCGTGCAGCAGGTGGGCCAGCTGGCCGGCGGCGTTGGCGTACCAGGTGTGGCTGTGCACCACGTCGGCGCCGGCCGCGTCGGCCGCCATCCGCAGATCGGCGCCGAGGAACCGCAGGGCCGCGTTGCTCGCGGCCAGGTCGGCGGGCGGCTGGTAGGCGGTGGTGCCCGGCTCGCTCCGCCCGGCCCCCAGGCAGCGGACCCGGACCTCGGCCAGTCGGCGCAGTGCCCGGGTCAGTTCGGCCGCGTGGACCCCGGCCCCGCCGTAGACCTCCGGCGGGTACTCCCTGGTCAGGAGGTCGATCCGCATGGGCGAGGGTCCCTTCGGGGGCGAGTGGTCGGCCGGGTCAGCAGCACTGGCCGGAGTTGCCCATGGGTACCGCGTTGTGCGCCGACGTCACGCCGGTGGTGTCCGACTGCTGGACTGCGGGCGCCGCGGAGGCGCCACCGTTCGCAACGACCAGGCCTCCGCCGAGGCCGAGCACGATCGCGGCAACGAGGAGCGGAAGGGTCTTGCGCATGGCGGGTTTACCTTTCGCCGGTCGAGTTGTTGACAGCCAGAGTCAATCTGAGTTGACCGCCGCTGTCAATCATCAACTTCTACGCCAGTCGGAATCGACGGAGAGTGACCATGGGCTAGCAGGGAAGAGTAAGGACAGCAAGGGCGTTCAAGCGATTGAGCCCCCCATGACCCGGCCGTTAACCTTGGCCCTAGCCAACAGGTGATGTAAAAGATGGAGTCAAATGGGCACCCCCGGGGTGCGGTCCGAGTGGCCGCCCTCCCCGTTGACCGGAGAACCATGGATCAATCACAGAGCGGTACGAACGGGATCGGGCAGCGACTTCGCGAGCTGCGCCAGAAGCGCGGCCTGAACCAGCAGGATTTGGCGTCCGCGGACATCTCGGTCAGCTACGTCTCCCTGATCGAGACCGGCAAGCGGATCCCCTCGGACGCGGTGCTCAAGAACCTGGCCGAACGGGTCGGCTGCTCGGTCGACTACTTGCGCACCGGCCGGGACGACCGGCGGGTCAAGGAGCTCGAGCTCAAGATCGCGTTCGGCGACATGGCGCTGCGCAACGGCGTCAACGGCGAGGCACTGCAGTCCTTCAGCGAGGCCCTGGCCCACGCCCCGCTGCTCGGCGAGGCGGCGGTCCGACGGGCCCGGCTGGGCCAGGCCACCGCCTTCGAGAAGCTGGGCCGGCTGGAGGCCGCGATCCAGCTCTACAGCACGCTCTTCGACGACCCGGCCGTCGTGCCGGGTTCGGCGGAGTGGGCCCAGCTCGCGGTGGCACTCTGCCGCAGCTACCGCGACGCCGGCGACTACACCCTGGCGGTCGAGATCGGCGAGCGGGCGATGAAGACGCTCGACGGGCTCGGCCTGGACTACACCGACGACCACATCCAGCTGGGCTCGACCCTGATCAGCTGCTACCAGAACCGCGGCGACCTGACCCAGGCGCAGCTCCTGATCAACCGGCTCACCAGGGTGGCCGACGAGAACGGCTCGCGGACCGCTCGCGGCGCCGTGTACTGGAACGCCGCCGTCGTGGCGAACACCCGGGGCAAGTTCCAGGAGTCGCTGGCGATGATCGAGCGCGCCCTGGCCCTGATGGCGGAGTCCGACAACGCCCGCCACCTCGCCCTGCTCAAGCTCAACTGCGGCAACTACCTGCTCGACACCGGGACGACCGACCTCGATCAGGTGCAGCGGCTGCTGGACGAGGCCCGTGAAGCCCTGCTGGAATGGGGCAACACCACGGACCAGGTCCACGTCGAGGCTCAGCAGGCGCGGCTGGCGCTGCACCAGGCCGACCCTGACCGCGCCGTGGACCTGGCCAGTCGGGCCCTGGGACTGCTGCGCAACGAGTCCACGCACACGGCCGGCCAGATCCGGCTCTACCTCGCCCAGGCGCAGTACGAGCGGGGCCAGTCCGAGGAGGCCGCCCAGACGCTCCACGCCCTCGTGCGCCAGCTCGGACGGGTCGCCCCCAACCGCAACAGCGCCGTGGTCTGGCGGCAGGTGGGTGACCTGTGGCGCCAGCTCGGCCACGCCGGTGAGGCGCTGGCCGCCTACGACCGCGCCCTGGGGGAAGCCGGCCTGCAGGCGCTGGACAAGCTCACCCCCAGCTCGGTGACCACCGCCTGACCCCTCCCCAACCCGTTCGGGCGCATCCCGGGTGCGCCCGAACCGCACCGCATCCCGGGTGCGCCCGAACCGCACCGGGCGCCGGGCGCCCGCCGTCCGCTCGGCCCGCGCCCGGGCGGGCCCGCCGGGTCTCGGTCTCATCCGACGGCCCGCCGACTCACTCGGCCCGCGGGGCCGGTGCCAGCGGCAGGTCGGGCCCCGCCGGGCAGAGCCACACGGTGGCCAGGGGCGGCAGCGTCAGTTCGGTGCTGAACGGCTGCCCCTGCCAGGGCTGGGCGACTGCCGGGCGGGCCTGCGGGCTGCCCGCGCCGCTGCCGCCGAACCGTGTCTCGTCGGTGTCCAGCACCGGGTACCAGGTGCCGCCGGTCGGCAGTCCGATCCGGTAGTCGGTGCGGACCGTCGGCGACAGGTTGCTGACCGCGACCAGGGCCCGTCCCGCCGCGTCCCAGCGGACGAAGGAGTAGACGTTGTCCTGGGCGGCGTCCGCGTCCAGCCAGCAGAAGCCGCCCGGGGCGGAGTCCTGCTGCCACAGCGGCGGGTAGTCCTGGTAGATCCGGTTGAGTTCGGCGACCAGCCGCTGCATCCCGCGGTGCTCGGCGGCGGCCGGCCAGTCGTCGTCCAGCACCCACCACTGCGGGCCGTCGTCGTGCTGGAATTCCGCACCCTGGGCGAACTCCTGTCCCATGAACAGCAGTTGCTTGCCCGGATGGGCCCACATGAAGCCCAGGTAGGCGCGTTGGTTGGCGCGCTGCTGCCACCAGTCGCCGGGCATCTTGTCGACCAGCGCGCCCTTGCCGTGCACCACCTCGTCATGGGAGATCGGCAGCACGTAGTGCTCGGAGTACGCGTAGACCATCGAGAAGGTCAACTCGTGGTGGTGGTACTGGCGGTGGACCGGTTCCCGGGAGAAGTACCGGAGCGAGTCGTGCATCCAGCCCATGTTCCACTTCAGGCCGAAGCCCAGGCCGCCGTGGTCGGTGGGGCGGGTCACGCCCTCCCAGGCGGTGGACTCCTCGGCGATGGTCACCACGCCGGGGCAGCGGCGGTAGACGGTGGCGTTCATCTCCTGGAGGAACCGGACGGCGTCCAGGTTCTCCCGCCCGCCGTCCGCGTTCGGCAGCCACTGGCCGTCGGGTCGGGAGTAGTCGAGGTAGAGCATGGAGGCGACGGCGTCGACCCGCAGGCCGTCGATGTGGAACTCCTCGCACCAGTAGACCGCGTTGGCGACCAGGAAGTTGCGCACCTCGGTGCGGCCGTAGTCGAAGGTCAGGGTGCCCCAGTCGGGGTGCTCGGCGCGGCGCGGGTCGGCCGGTTCGTAGAGCGGCTCGCCGTCGAACCGGGCCAGCGCGAAGTCGTCCTTGGGGAAGTGGGCCGGCACCCAGTCCATGATCACGCCGATCCCGGCCCGGTGCAGCGCGTCCACCAGGTACCGGAAGTCGTCCGGCGAACCCAGCCGCGCCGTCGGTGCGTAGAAGCCGGAGACCTGGTAGCCCCACGACCCGCCGAACGGGTGCTCCATCAACGGCATGAACTCCACGTGCGTGAAGTTCAACTCCCTTAGGTAGGCGGGCAGTTCCACGGCGAGTTGCCGGTAGGTCAGCCCGGGCCGCCAGGACGGCAGGTGCACCTCGTAGATCGTCATGGCACGGTCCGCGCACGACCCCTCGGCGCGCCGTCGCAGCCACTCGGCGTCGCCCCAGACGTAGTCGGATTCGGTGACCACCGAGGCGGTATCCGGCGGCAGTTGGGCCTGCCGGGCCAGCGGGTCGGCCTTCTGCAGCAGGCGCCCGTCCCGGGTGGCGATCTCGAACTTGTAGCGGGCGCCCGCACCCACCCCGGGCACGAACAACTCCCACACCCCGCTGGCGCCCAGCGAGCGCATCGGGTGCCCGGTGCCGTTCCAGAGGTTGAAGTCGCCGACCACGCGCACCCCTTCGGCGTTCGGCGCCCACACCGCGAAGGCCGTTCCGACGGCGCCGTTCACGGTGCGCGGCTGGGCGCCCAGCACCCGCCACAGCTCCTCGTGCCGGCCCTCCCGGATCAGGTGCAGGTCCAACTGGCCGAGCGTGGGCGGGAACTGGTAGCCGTCCGGCTGCGGCTCCCCCAGCTCCCCCTCGTAGGCCGTCCGCAGCAGGTAGCGGGCCTGCCAGCTGACCGGCAGCAGCCCGGTGAACAGGCCGTCGTCGCCCGGGGCCAGGGCCATCGGGCCGACCTCGGTCTCCAGCACCACCTGCCGGGCGCCGGGACGCAGCACCCGTACCGCCACCCCGTCGCGCACCAGGTGGGCGCCGAGCACGGAGTGCGGGTCGTGGTGCCGGCCGGCCAGCAGCCGTTCGGTCTGCTCCGGGGCGGGTCGGGCCGGAGCGAGCTGGAGGACCGGAGGATCCAGTTCGAGGGTCAGGCGCAAAGTCACGGGAGCGCGGTCCTTAACGTCCGTAGGGTGAGCGGGGTCAGCGGCCGAAGACCAGGCGCTGGATCGCGGCCATCGGGATGGGCAGCCAGTCGGGGCGGTGCTGCGCCTCGTAGACCGCCTCGTAGACGGCCTTCTCCGCCTCGAAGGCGCGCAGCGCCACCGGCTGGCAGTACGGGTCGATGCCGCCGGCGGCGGCGTAGCCGGAGGTGAAGGCCCGCCGGTTGCGCACCGACCAGGCGTAGGCCCGGCGGCTGCGGCGCATCCGCGCGGCGGCCTGCTCGGCGGACTCGGCGAGCGGGCCGTCGGCCGCCGCGGCCGGCTGGGGCATGGTGGTCAGCGCCTGCTGGCCGGCGTAGTCGAACGAGCGCAGCATGCCCGCCACGTCGCGCAGCACCGGCTGCGGCTGGTAGCGCTCGGCCACCGGGCGGGCCGGCTCACCCTCGAAGTCGATGACCTTCCAGCCGTCCTCGGTGCTCAGCACCTGGCCCAGGTGCAGGTCGCCGTGGATCCGCTGGGCGGTGTACTGCAGGCCGCGCCCGGCGAGTCTGCCCCAGTCCTCGTAGAGCCCGCCCAACCGGCCGGCGTAGGGCTCCAGTTGCGGGACGACCTCGATGGCCGCGCGCAGCTCGCGGCGGAGCTGGTCGACCTGGGCGGCGACGTCCTCCGGGGTCAGGGTGACCTGGCCGAAGGCCTGGGCCAGGGAGGCGTGCACCTCGGCCACCGCCGCCCCGAGGGCCCGGGACTCCTCGGTGAAGCAGTCCAGCACCGGCACGCTCCGCAGCGAGCAGTTGATCGACTCGGCGGCCTGCTCGACGGCGAGCTGCCAGCCGTCGCCGCGGGCCGGCAGGAACTCCTCCAGGATGCCCAGCACCACCGGCTCGCCGCCATCCGTGTGCAACCAGCCGGCCAGGCCCGGGGTCCGGCGGCAGCGCACCTGGGTGAGCGCGCGCAGGGCGTCGGTCTCCGGGTGCGGGCCCGGTTCGGGCTGCCGGAACAGCTTGAAGAGCAGCTGGTCGCCGAAGACCACCGCGCTGTTGCTCTGCTCCACGGCCAGTGCCCGGGCGCTCAGCCCGGACGGCACCGCCGGGGCGCCGGTGAGCGACATCCGCAAGTCCCCCTCGCCACCGCGGCCGACCGTGCGCTCCAGTAGGCGCTCCATCAACTCGTGGTCCTCGGTCGCCTCGTAGAGCGTCCAGCCGTCCCAGCGGCCGCCCTGGGCCCGGCCGATCGCCGAGCGGCCCAGCTCCTCGGGGAGCTCGGGTCGCAGCCCGACCAGCAGCTGGTAGTGGTGGGACGCGCCGGCGCCGTGCCGGGCGTCCAGCAACGAGTGCAGCAGCACCGGGGTGCGGCCGCCGTCCGGCTCCCCGTCCGGCTCGCCGTCCAGCACGCTGGCGCTGACCGGGCGCAGCTCCTCCAAGTGCCCCTGCTCATGGGTGAACCAGCGGCGGGTGACCAGCCACGGCAGCAAGGCCGGCAGCAGCGGGCGGAGCAGGCCGTCGGCCTGGAGGTCGTCGCCGTGCTGGGCGTTCAAGCAGGTGGCACACAGGGTCGCGGGCATCTCATGACTCCTGACGTGCCGTCAGTAGGTGGGCCGGGCTGCGGGACGGGTCGAGCCGGACGTAGTTGTGCCGGTGCCAGCGGTACTCCTCGCCGTTGAACTCGCAGCGCACCCTGGCCGGTGCGAGTTCCTCGGGCACGGTGACGATGGCCTCCTGCGCCTGCTCCGGGTCCAGGTTGACCACCACGATCACCCGGTCGTCGCCGGTGCGCTTGGTGTAGGCGATGACCTGGTCGTTGTCGGTCTCCAGGAACTCCAGGTTGCGCAGGTCCTGCAGCGCCGGGTGGGCCCGCCGGAACTCGTTGAGCCGGGTGAGCAGCGGGGCCAGGGTGTCGGTGCGGGTCCAGTCGCGCGGGCGCAACTGGTACTTCTCCGAGTCCAGGTACTCCTCGCCGTCGCCCAGCGGACTGTTCTCGCACAGCTCGTAGCCGGCGTAGATGCCGTAGCTGGGGGAGAGGGTGGCGGCCAGCACGGCGCGGACCGCGAACGCCGCGGGGCCCGCGTGCTGCAGCTGGCGGGGCAGGATGTCCGGGGTGGAGGCGAAGAAGTTGGGGCGCAGGAAGGCACCGGTCTCACGGGTCAACTCGGTGAGGTACTCGGTGAGTTCCTGCTTGGTGGTGCGCCAGGTGAAGTAGCTGTAGGACTGCTGGAAGCCGATCTTCGCCAGGGTCTGGAGCATGGCGGGGCGGGTGAAGGCCTCGGCGAGGAAGATGACGTCGGGGTCGGTGCGGTTGATCTCGCCGAGCACCTTCTCCCAGAAGTGGACGGGCTTGGTGTGCGGGTTGTCGACCCGGAAGATCCGCACGCCGTGGCCCATCCAGTGGCGCAGCAGCCGCAGGGTCTCGGCCACCAGGCCGTCGAAGTCCTGGTCGAAGTTGATCGGGTAGATGTCCTGGTACTTCTTGGGCGGGTTCTCGGCGTAGGCGATGGTGCCGTCGATGCGGTGGCTGAACCACTCGGGGTGCTTGTTGACCCAGGGGTGGTCGGGGGAGGCCTGGAGGGCGAAGTCCAGGGCGATCTCCAGGCCCAGTTCGGTGGCGCGGGCGACGAATGCGTCGAAGTCCTCGATGGTGCCCAGGTCCGGGTGGACGGCGTCGTGGCCGCCCTCCGGGGAGCCGATCGCCCAGGGCGAGCCGACGTCGTCGGGGCCCGGGGTGAGGGTGTTGTTGGGGCCCTTGCGGAAGGCGTGGCCGATCGGGTGGATGGGCGGCAGGTAGACGACGTCGAAGCCCATCGCGGCGATCGCGGGCAGCCGCTCGGCCGCCGTCCGGAAGGTGCCGGACTTCGGGGGGTTCAGGGTGGCGCCCTCGGAGCGCGGGAAGAACTCGTACCACGACCCGTACAGCGCCCGCCGCCGCTCCACCTGCAGCGGCAGGGCCGCCGAGGAGGTCACCAACTCCCGCAGCGGATACTGCCCCAGCACCGCGCCGACGCGCGGCAGCAGTGCGGCCGCCAGTCGGGCGAGCGGCGTGCGGTCGCGGTCGCGCAGGCCGGCCACCGCGGTGAGCACGCTGCTGCGGCCGCTGCCCCCGGGCACCCCGGCGGCCACCCGCTCCAGCAGCAGCGCGCCTTCCTCCAGGGTGAGTTCGAGGTCCTGCCCGGCCGGGACCTTGACGCCGGCCCGGTCCAGCCAACTGGCCACCGGGTCGCTCCAGGCCTCCACCGTGAAACTCCAGCGGCCGACGGCGTCCGCGGTCACCTCGGCGCCCCAGCGGTCGGTGCCCGGCGCCAACTCCCGCATCGGCAGCCACGGTCCGGGGCGGCCGTCCGGGTCGCGCAGCACCACGTTGGCGCCGAGCCGGCCGTGGCCCTCGCGGAACACGGTCGCGCTGACCAGGAAGCTCTCGCCGACCACGGCCTTGGCCGGCCGCCGCCCCTCGGCCACCACCGGGCTGACGTCGATCACCGGTATTCGTCCGGCCAGCGGCGGCAGTTCACCGCCGGGGGTCTGCTGGGGCCGCGCGGCCAGATCGGTCATGCCAGGCTCCCGATGCGGCGCGCGGCCCGCTTGCCGAGCTCATCGATGATCTGCCGGGCGAAGAGGTGGCAGTGGTTGCCGGTCCGGGCGGTGACCAGGTCCTCGTCGACCACCACGTCCTCGTCCACGTAGACGCCGCCCATGTTGCGCAGGTCGCCCAGCAGGTTGTTGTGCACCACCGCGCGGCGGCCGCGGATCACCGCGGGGATCGGGGCGGCCAGCCACATGCCGTGGCAGATGATCCCCTTGATGATCGCCGGATCCGCGAAGGCCCGGCGCAGCAGCGCGGCGGCCGGCGGCAGTTGGTTGACGTCATCGGTGTAGCGCAGCCGGTCGGCGACGATGCCCGAGGGCACGATCAGCGCCGCGAACTCCTTGAGCGCGTACTCGTCCAGGTCCTCGAAGGACTCCGATACCTCGAACGGCATCCGGTGCTCGTGGCCGCGGAAGACCAGTCGCTCGTTGCCCCAGAGCCGGGTGAGGAAGTGCACCTCGGCCCCCTCCTCGGCGAAACGGCGCTGATAGTAGAGGATCTCCGGTTCGTAGAAGTCGCTCTCCATCAGGACGGCGATCTTCTGGCCGTTCAGCGCCACGGCGCGCTCTCCCTTCGCAGTCGTTGGCTCGGTCGGGGACGATCGGGTCAGCTGGTGCGGCCGATGACCAGGTCGATCAGGAACGGGCCGGTGTTGGCCAGCATCCGGGTGATCGCCGGGGCCACCTGCTCGGGCTTCTCCACCCGGATCGCGGGCACCGCCAGTGACTCGGCGAGCTTGACGAAGTCGATCGCGGGGTGGTCGAGGTCGAACGGGCCGGGGAACTCGTGGTGCTCGATGTTGACCGTCTTCCAGTACTCCTCGATGTTCAGATCGAGCAGCTTGTAGCGGCCGTTGTTGCAGATCACGAACTTGGCGCCGATGCCGTAGCGGGCGGCGGTCCAGAGCGCCTGGACGGTGTACATGCTGCCGCCGTCGCCGGTGAAGCCGATCACCTCGCGCTCCGGGTGGGCCAGCTTGGCGCCGATCGCCCCGGGGATGCCCACGCCGAGCGAGCCGCCGCGGGTCTGGTGCCACTGGCCGGGCACGTCGGCCGGCAGGTGGCGGAAGAGACCGGGCGAGCTGGTCAGTGCCTCGTCGAAGAGCACCGCGTCCGCGGGCAGGTGCTTGGCCAGCTCCCAGCCGAACAGCTCGGCGCTGAGCGGGTCGCGGCCGACCCCGGCGATGTCCAGCGCGGCCTTCTCCACCTCGGCGATCTTGCGCTGCTGGGTGGCCCTGCCGAGCCGGGCGGCGGCGTCCGACTTCTGCTCGCCGGTCTGGCGGCGCCGCAGGGCCTCGGTGAGCCGGGGCAGGGTGGCCTTGGGATCGGCCAGCAGGCCGAGGTCCACCGGGAAGTTCTTGGCGATCGCGCCGCTGTCCAGGTCGACGTGGACCACCTTGGCGTCCGGGGAGAAGACGCCGTCGAGCAGCGGGTAGACCTCGTTGAGGGTGTAGGTGCCGACGATCAGCACCCCGTCCGCCGGGTTGATCACCTTGGCGCTGGCCTCGCCGAACATGTGGCCCAACTGGCCGCCGAACAGCGGGTGCGAGGCCGGCAGATTGACCTCGGCCCAGTCCGCGCCCCAGACGGTGGCGCCCCAGGCCTCCGCGAACTCGGCCAACTCGGCCTGCGCGCCCGCGAAGTGGACGCCGTCGCCGGCCAGGATCAGCGGGTGGCGCGCGGGGGCGAGCAGGGCCGCGGCCTGCTCGACCGAGGCGGCGTCCGGCGCGCTTGTGGTGGTCAGGTAGGAGGTGGGGACGGCGTCCTCGGTGGTCTCCTGGTCCATCACGTCGGCGGGCAGCACCACCAGCACCGGACCGTAGGGCGGGGTACCCGCCACCTTGAAGGCCCGGCGCAGCACGCGCAGGGTGGATTGCGGATCCACCACCCGGGTGGCCCACTTGGTCACCGGCTTGGCCATCCCGACCAGGTCGGCGGCCATCTGGGCGTCCATGCTGTCGTACGCCAGGCCCGACTCGCCGACGATGCAGACCAGCGGCGCGTGACCGCGCATCGCCTGGTAGAGCATGCCGATGCCGTTGCCCAGGCCCACGCCGGAGTGCAGTTGGAGCAGGGTCGGCTTGCGGGTGGCCCGGGCGTAGCCGTCGGCGATGCCGACCACCACGGCCTCCTGCAGGGCGAGCACGTACTGCAGGTCGGGGAAGTCGCGCAGCTCGTCCAGGAATCCCTGCTCCACGGTGCCGGGATTGCCGAACATGTACTGCACGCCGTCGGCCCTGAACTGTTCGTGGATCGCCACTCGGGCGGGCCTGCTGGCGGCCATCTCAGCCTCATCTCTGCAAGGTCGGATCCGGAGCGCTGTGGTGCGGTCGTGCGGTGGTGTGCTGCGGCTCGGTCTCCCGATGCCGCCGGGTGGGCGGGCGGCCGCGCGGTGCGCGCCGGATGCGACCGCCCGCCCGGTCCGGGGGCCGTGGCTCAGCCGGCGTTGAAGCCCCACTGGCGCAGGCCCTGCTCCAGCACCTCGACGACCTTCTGGCCGGTGAGGTAGGAGTCCGGGGTGGAACGGCCGGTGACGAACGGGAAGTCCACGATCACCGAGGTCTCGTGGCCGAAGTTGCCGTGGTAGGCACCGTCGGGGGCGGTCGCGTCCCGCAGGATGTACTCCAGCGGGTACGGCGGCGGGCCGATCACGAAGTCGGTGCCCATGAAGCCGGTGCCGTCCTTGTAGTCGTACTCGATGCAGTGGCCGGTCACGTGCTTGTTCCTGATGATGCTGACCCGGTCGTCCATCTCCCGGGCGAAGGCCAGGCAGGCCACGCCGTAGCACTCGGCGGCGATCACCAGACCGAGGTCGCGGAAGGCCAGGATCAGGTCGTGCACCCGCCAGTTGTTGGCCAGGTCGACGATCGGGCCGGAGCCGCCGACGATCAGCAGCGCGTCGTAGCGCTCGGCGATCTGCGCCTTCACGTGGTCGCGCCGGGTGTGGTACGCCTCGAACGCGCGCAGGAAGTCCGGCCGGCTGCGGTACGGGCGGTCGGGCAGCCAGGAGGAGATGTCCAGCGGGTTGTCCAGCCGGTCGGACGCCTCCAGCGCCTTCACCTTGTCGGCGATCTCCCCGGTGGTGACCGACTTGCCGAGCGGCGGGTCGATGTACTCCGGGTCGTAGCTCGGCGGCAGCGCCACCGGGCGCTTGCCGGTCGGGGTCGCGAAGGTGACGTCGTAGCCGGCCTTGTCGAAGGTCTCCAGCGGGCCGATCAGCTCCTCGCCCCAGTAGCCGTACTCGGAGAGCACGATGAGGACTCGTTTCTTCGCCATGACAGCGATCTCCCTTCCGGAGGGGTCAGCGGGCTTCGGGGCCGATGATCCAGGTCTCGGTGACGGCCAGCGAGAACACGTACTTGGGGTCCACCAGGCCCTGCTGGGCTTCCTTCAGCTCGGCGAACCACGGCGAGGCGAGCGCGTCCGCCAGCGCCTGCTCGTCGTCGAACCAGAGCTGCTCGACGCTGTCGAAGCCCGCCTCGCCGAACACGTAGTAGCCGTCCACGGTGTGCGCGTGCAGGGCCCGGCGCAGCCCCGGGGCCTTGGCCACCACCTGGGCGTACTCGCCGAGGGTGCGGGCCCGGTACTCGGCCAGGTCCAGGCCGGGGGCGCGCTTGAGCAGCACGGTCAGCTTGACCCGGCCGGGCACCGCCTCGACCGGACCGGGCACGACCTCGTGGGCCGTGGTGTCGAGCACGATGGTCTGCCAGAACGCGGCCCAGTTGGGCTCGTCCAGCCGGGCGCCCTGGAGGAACTCCTCGCTCTGCAGCGAGGCCAGCTGCTCCTCGCCGTTGGCCAGCCAGATCTCGGCGATGCCCTGGTGCGGGAGCTTGGGGTCGCCGAGGTCGCCGGCGAACGGGATCCGGCTGTCGATCAGGTACTTGCGGATCTGCGGAATCTTGGACGCGAACTTCACCGCGTGCACGTTCGCCCAGTAGTCCTGGAACTCCTGGGCGGACATCCCCGGCTTCGGCGCGGCCAGAATGAACTGATGGATCATCATGTCTCCTAGAGTCACCGGGTCCCGGCACAGCTGTGCCGCGGCCCCCGAGAAACAGGGCGGGTCCGGCCTGCGGCCCGACGCCGTGCCGCGCTCGCGCCGTCGGCGGCCCGGCGGCCTGCGGACCCCGCTACCGGTCCATGCTCACAACCGCGTTGCTCCACCGGCAATCAACTGCTGTGAGCAGCGACCACAGTGCGACGTCAGTGGCCGGACTCGTCCAGATCACGAGCGCACAGCGGCCCCGGACCTGGCGCGGTCCGGGGCCGGCGGGAGCGGCT
>NZ_JAJJPA010000086.1 GCF_020907985.1 Kitasatospora humi
ACGCCGGCCCCAGGTCGGCCAGTCCGGCCTCGGTCGTCATACCGTCGTGGTCGGTGTGCACCGGGATGTCGACGATCCGGCCCGTGCAGTGCGCGCGCCAGCTGCCCGCCGTGCGGGCGTCGGCGGCGCGGTCGGTCATGGCGGTGAAGAACAGCAGATCACCGTCGAACCGCTCCGGCGTGAACTCCGCCAGCAGCCGCGAACTGCGCAGGCAGGTCTCGACCGTGGCGGCGGCCTCGGCCTCGGTGAGCTCCGGCAGGGCCGCGGCCACCTCGCGGCGCACCATCTCGGCGTCCGGCTGGTGCGGTTCCAGGCCCGCGAAGCTGTCCATCAGGGCCAGCAGGGCCACCTCCTCGCCCGCCGCCTGCAGTTGGGTGGCCATCGCCTGGGCGACCGCCCCGCCGAACGACCAGCCCAGCAGGTGGTAGGGACCGCTCGGCTGCACCGCTCGGATCCGCTCGACGTACTCGGCGGCCATCGCCTCGACGGTCGGCGGCAGCCCGTCGCGTTCGCGCAGGCTGCGGGCCTGCAGGGCGTACAACGGGCGCTCCTGCGGCAGGTGGTCGGCAAGGCCCCGGAACGACCAGCCGATCCCGGCACCCGGGTGCACGCAGAACAGCGGCGGCAGTTCGCCCCCGGTGCGCAACGGCAGCAGGGTGGCGAACGGGTCGAGCTTCTCCGCCCCCCGGTCGCCCGCGAGCCGCTCGGCCAGCGCGGCGACGTTCGACGCCTCGAACAGGACGCGCAGCGGAAGCTCGACGTCGAGTGCGGTGCGGATCCGGCCGATCAGCCGGGTGGCCAGCAGCGAGTGGCCGCCGAGGGCGAAGAAGTCCCCGTCGATGTCCACCTCCGGCAGGTCGAGCACCTCCGCGAACAGCGCGCAGAGCACCTCCTCCTGCTCGGTGCGCGGCGGCCGGCCGCCCGCGGCGGTGACCACGGGAGCGGGCAGCGCACGCCGGTCCAGCTTGCCGTTGCCGGTCAGCGGCAGCACGTCCAGCACCACCAGGGCGGCCGGCACCATGTGGCCCGGCAGTTCGGCGGCCAGCTGCCCGCGCAGCTCGGCGGTGTCGAGGCCGGTGCCCACGACGTAGCCGACCAGTCGCTGGTCGCCGGGCTGGTCCTCGCGCACCAGCACCGCTGCCTGCCGCACCGCGGGCTGCCGCAGCAACGCCGCCTCGATCTCGCCGAGTTCGATCCGGAAGCCGCGGAGCTTCACCTGGTCGTCGGCCCGGCCGAGGTACTCCAACTCACCGTCGGCGAGCCGGCGGGCCAGGTCGCCGGTGCGGTACATCCGGTCACCGGGCGCGCCGAACGGGTCGGCGACGAACCGGCCCGCCGTCAGTCCCGGTCGGCCCGAGTAGCCGCGGGCCAGGCCGGCGCCCGCCACATAGATCTCGCCGGGGACGCCGACCGGCACGGGGCGCAGCGCCTCGTCCAACACCCGCAGCGCCAGGTCGGGGATCGGCTCGCCGATCAGGCTGCCGGGCGCGTCCGCCACCGTCGCGGCGTCCAGTGCGCGGTGGGTGACGTGGACGGTGGTCTCGGTGATGCCGTACATGTTCACCAGGCGCGGGCCGTCCTGCGGATGCGCGCGGTACCAGTCGGCGAGCCGGCCCAGATCGAGGGCCTCACCGCCGAACACCACGGTGCGCAGCCCGCTCAGCACGTCCGTCGAGTGCTCCTGCTCGGCCTGGAGCAACTGGTAGAACGCGGACGGGGTCTGGTTGAGCACCGTGACCTGCTCCCGCTTGAGCAGGTCCAGGGTGTCCTCGGGCGAACGGCTGACCAGGTACGGCACCACCACCAGGCGGCCGCCGTGCAGCAGCGGCCCCCAGAACTCCCAGACCGAGAAGTCGAAGGCGTAGGAGTGGAAGAGCGTCCAGACGTCGTCCGGACCGAAGTCGAACCAGGCCTCGGTGGCGCTGAACAGGCGCACCACGTTGCGGTGCGGGATCACCACGCCCTTCGGCTGACCGGTGGAGCCGGAGGTGTAGATGATGTAGGCCGGGTGGTCGGCCCGCGGGCCGGCGAGCGGCTCACGGAGGTCGACGGCGGCGAGTTCCGCCACCACCGCCGGGGCGTCGAGCAGCAGCGCCGGACATTCGACCAGCCGCGCGGTGGCCTCGGTGGCGAGCACCAGGGCCGGTGCGCCGTCCTCGACCAGGTAGGCGATCCGGTCGGCCGGGTAGGTCGGATCGATCGGCAGGTACGCCGCACCGGACTTGGCGACGGCGAGGATGCTCACCGCCAGCTCGAGCGTGCGGTCCAGCACCAGCGCCACGGTGCCCTCCGGACCCGCACCGCGCTTCACCAGCAGACGTGCCAATCGCTCGGCGCGTTCGTCGAGTTCGGCGTAGGTCAGCTCGTCGCCGTCGAGTGAGACGGCGATCGCCGACGGGGTGCGGGCCGCCTGGGCGGCGAACAGCTCCGGCAGGGTGGCGTCCGAGGCCGGCTCGTCCGCCGGGAGCCGCCAGCCGGCGGTGAGCCGGTGGCGCTCCTCGGGGGTGAGCAGGTCGATCCGGCCGGTGAGTCGGCCCGGGTCGTCGGTGATGGCCTGCAGGATGCGCTTGAGCAGGGCGGGGATGCGCTCGGCGGTGCCGGGGTGGACGGCATGCGGGCGGTAGTCGACGCGCAGTTCGAGTCGGTCGCCGGGCAGGGCGGTGACCGTGACGGGGTAGTGGGTGCGGTCGTCGCCCGTTCCGCCGGTGATCCGAAGGCCGTCGCCATCGCTGAGGGCGGCGGTGTCCAGCGGGTAGTTCTCGAAGGCGTAGGCGGTGTCGAAGAGTTCGCCCAGGCCGGCCGTGCGTTGCAGCTCGGCGAGGGAGAGGTGCTGGTGCGCCAGGAGTGCGGACTGCTCGTCGCGCAGGCGGGCGAGGAGGCTGGTGACGGTCTCGGCCTGCCTGAGGCGGATGCGGACGGGCACGGTGTTGATCAGCAGCCCGGCGATGCGCTCGACGCCGGGGAGTTCGGCGGGGCGGCCGGAGACCACGGAGCCGAAGACGATGTCCTGACGGCCCGTGAGGTGGGCGAGGGTGAGGCCGAGAGCGGCCTGGAGCAGGATGTTGACGGTCACGCCGAGGTCCCGGGCGGTGGTCGCCAGCCGCTCGGTGAGCTCGGTCGAGAGCACCTCGGTCGCCCGCGCGGGCTGCTCGGCCGGCTGGACGTCGGTCTGCTCGGTGCGTCCGGGCGGGCGTTGCCCGGCCTGGCCGAGGTAGGTGGGTCCGTCGAGCCCCGCCAGGGCCTCGCGCCAGGCGGCGCGGGCGGCTTCACCGTCCTGGTCGGCCAGCCAGTCGAGGTAGTCGCGCAGCGCCGTGGTGCGTGGCAGCGCGGCGTCCGACCCGGCTCGGTAGAGCTCCATCAGGTCGCCGAACAGCACGCCCAGCGACCATCCGTCCCAGAGAATGTGATGGTTCGTCAGGACCAGTGCGTGGCGCTGCTCGGCGAGCCGGATGAGGGCTACGCGCAGCAGCGGCGGCGCGGCGAGGTCGAACTTCCGGGCGCGCTCGGTGGTCCGGAGCCCGTCCAGTTCGGCGCGCTGGTCCGCTTCGGTCCGCCCGGTGAGGTCGTGCTCCGCCCAGGGCAGCCGCACCGTGCGGGGGATCAGCTGGAGGAGCTGTCCACCGGACGTCTGGTGGAAGGCGGCTTGGAGGTGCGGGTGCCGGGCGAGTAGCGCGCCGAACGCGTCGCGGAGCCGGGCGGGGTCGAGGTGCCCGGCGAGTTCCAGGGTGAGCTGGGTGGTGTAGACGTCGGGGCCGGCGTCGTCGTACCGGCTGTGGAAGTAGAGGCCTTCCTGGAGCGGGGTGGGCGGCAGGATCTGGGCCAGTTCGGCGCTGTGCAGTCGGTCGAGCTCTGCCTGGGTGACGGTGGTGTGGGGAACGTCGGAGGGGGTGAAGCCGCCGGCATCGCGCTGGTCGCCGTGTTCGACCAGTTCCCCGAGGGCCCGGAACCAGAGCTCGGCGAGTTCGCGCGCCCCGGCCGCACTGATGAGGTTGGTGGCCCAGGTCCAGGTCGCGCTGAGGTGGGGGCCGTCGGCGCGGTCCTCGGTGATGGCGTTGAGGGTGAGGAGCCGACTGAGCGGGGTGGTGGGGGCGAGGCCGCCGTTCGGTTCGCTGACGGGCCTGGCCTGGATGGCGGCGGTGTCGAGTCGACCCAGATAGTTGAAGGTGAGCTGCGGGGCGGGAAGGTGGCCCAGCTGGTCGCGGCCGGCGGACCCGAGGTGGCGGAGCAGGCCGTAGCCGAGGCCGTGGCTGGGGACGCCGCGGAGCTGTTCCTTGACGGCCTTGAGCGCCTGACCCGGGTGGCCGGTGCCGGGGGCGAGGCGGACGGGGTAGGTAGTGGTGAACCAGCCGACGGTGCGGGAGAGGTCGGTGGCGCGGCTGCTGAGTTCTTCGCGGCCGTGGCCCTCGAGTTCGACCAGCACGGAGCCGCTGGTGCCGCGCCAGCGGTTGACGGCCAGCGCGAGGGCGGCCAGCAGGACGTCGTTGACCTCGGCGTGGAAGAGCGCCGGCAGGGTGGTGAGGAGCGGTGCGGTGGTCTCCGGCGGCAGCGTCAGGGTGAGGTGGTCGGCGGTGGCCACGGTGTCGCGGTTCGGGTCGAGGGCGCCGTCACAGAGCGGGATCGCCGGTTCGGCCAGGAGTTGCCGCCAGTAGGGGAGTTCGTCGGTTCTACGGTCGGCCTCGTCGTGCAGGGCGTGGGCCCAGGTGCGCAGCGAGGTGCCGGCGGGCCGCAGGGTGCCGCCCTGGGCGGCGGTGAGCAGGTCGGGCAGCAGGATGCGCCAGGAGACGCCGTCGACGACCAGGTGGTGGACCATCAGCAGGGCCTGGTTCTGGGCTGCTCCGGTGAAGTGGACCAGCTGGAGCATGGTGCCCTCGCGCGGAGCCAGCCGTTGCGACGCGGAGTGGACCGCCTGGTGGACCAGCGCGGCGAGCTGCTCATCGGAGCGGTCGTGGGCATCGACCTGGGTGATCAGGTCGGGGGCGCTGACCGTGCCGCGCGGCGGCACGGTCAGCGACCAGTCGCCGTCCGGCCCGGTCAGCAGGCGGGCGCGCAGCGCGTCGTGGCAGTCCAGGAGTTGCTGGAGGCCGTCGGTGAGTTGCTGAAGTCCGGTGCCCGTCGGCAGGGTGACGAGCATGGCCTGGTGGAAGGAGTCGGGAGAACCGCCCAGTTCCCGCAGTTCGTGCATGATCGGCGTAGCGGGCAGGTCGCCGAGGGCGGCCTCGGCCTCCTCCAGGACCGCGCTCTCCTGAGCCTGTGCGGCCTTGGCCAGCCGGGCGACGGTCTGGTGGGTGAAGACGTCTCGGGGCGAGAGGACCAGGCCGGCCTGGCGGGCGCGAGAAACCAGTTGGATGGAGCTGATGGAGTCGCCGCCCAGCTCGAAGAAGCCGTCGTCGAGGCCGACCTCGGGAAGTTTCAGCAGCTCACTGAAGAGACCGGCGAGGAGCTGTTCGCGTTCGGTCTGCGGGCGGCGGTCGGTGGTGACCGTGGTGAAGTCCGGTGCGGGCAGCGCACGGGAGTCCAGCTTGCCATTGGTGGTGAGGGGCAGGGCAGCCAGCGGCACCACGATGGCGGGGACCAGGTAGTGGGGGAGTCGGCCACGGAGGTAGCCGCGCAGGTCGGCCGGGGCCACGGCCTCGGTGGGGACGGCGTAGGCGATGAGGCGGTCGTCACGGACCACCGCGGTGGCCTGGGCGACGGCCGGGTGCGTCTCCAATGCGGCGCTGACTTCACCGAGTTCGATGCGGAAGCCGCGGATTTTCACCTGGTTGTCCGCCCGGCCGACGAACTCGAGTTCGCCATGCGGGTTCCAGCGTACGACGTCTCCGCTTCGATACATGCGCTCGCCCGCCGCACCGAACGGATTCGCGACGAACCGGCCCGCCGTCAGACCCGGGCGGCCCAAGTAGCCGCGCGCCAACCCGGCGCCGGCGACGTAGAGTTCGCCGGCGACACCGGGCGGGCACAGCCGCAGGGCGTTGTCCAGCACGTACACCCGCAGGTCCGGGATCGCACCGCCGATCACGCTGCCGGCGGCGCAGTCCACCTGCGCCGCGCTCAGCGGGGCGTAACTGACGTGCACGGTGGTTTCGGTGATGCCGTACATGTTGACCAGCCGCGGCGCGTCATCCCGGTGTCGGGCGTACCACCCGCTCAGGCGTGGCAGGTCCAGCGCCTCGCCGCCGAAAACCACCGTGCGCAGCGCCAACTCGGCGCCCAGCTCGGGATTCTGCGCATCCGCCTGGATCAGTTGGTAGAACGCCGACGGGGTCTGGTTCAGCACCGTCACCCGCTCGCGCACCAGCAACGCCAGGAACTCGGCCGGTGAACGCGATACGTCACCGGGAACCACCACCAGGCGCCCACCGAACAGTAGTGCTCCCCACAACTCCCACACCGAGAAGTCGAATGCGAACGAGTGGAACCAGGTCCACACATCCTCGGCCCCGAAGCGGAACCAGTGGTCCGTGGCGGAGAACAGCCGGGCCGCGTTCTCATGAGGCACCACCACACCCTTCGGCCGGCCGGTCGACCCCGAGGTGTAGATGACGTACGCCGGGTGCTCCGGACGCAGTGGCACGGACGGCAGGTCGGTGGCGTCGCCGGCCGCGAGTTCAGCGGCGGTGTCGGGCGCTCCGAGGGCGAGCTCGCCGGGCTGCGCGGTGCTGCCGTCGGTGATCGTGAGGACGGGCGCGGCGTCCTGCAGCATGTAGGTGATCCGGTCGGCCGGATAGGCCGGGTCGATCGGCACATACGCACCGCCCGCCTTCAGGACCGCCAGGAGCGCCACCACCAGCTCGGCTGACCGCGGCATCGCCACTGCCACCAGCGACTCCGGCCGCACCCCGCGCTCGACCAGCAGGCGTGCCAGGCGGTTCGCCCGCCCGTTCAGCTCCGCATAGGTCAGCGAGATGTCCTCGAAGGACACCGCCACCGCATCCGGTGTTCGCGCCACCTGCGCCTCGAACAGCGCGGGCAGGGTGTCCACCGCCACGGTCACGGGCTGCGGTTGCCACTGCGCCAACAGCAGCCGCTGCTCGTCGGCGGTCGCAACCTCCACCTGGGAAAGGCAAGCTGACGGATCGTCAATTCCGGCCAAGGTCTCCAGCAGGGCGGTGAACCGCTCAGTGTGGGCCGCGAGTTCGACAGTGTCATAGAGCGCCGGGTTGGCGTCGATGCACAGTCGGACACCATCGCCCGACTGCCGGTCGTAGAGCACGAAGGAGAGGTCGTCGACCGGCCCGTTGTTCAGGTTGTGGAAGAGGGTGCGGCAGCCGCCGATGGTGAGGTCGTAGTCGAAGGCCATCAGGTTGGCCATGGCACCGAACAGCGGCGTGTCGACCGAGCCCAGCTCGCGGCGCATCTCGTCGTAGCGGTACCGCTGGTGACGCAGCGCGGCGCGAGCGGTGGCGCTGGTCTGCTTCACCAGCTCGACGAGGGTGAGCCCCGGCTGCACCTTGATGCGCAGCGGCAGCACATTGGTCTGCATGCCCAGTACGGCTCTGGCGGTCTTGCCGACTCGACCGTTGACCGGCAGGCCGATGACCACCTCGGGGGCGCCGGTCAGCCGGCTCATGTAGAGCGCGGCCGCCGCTATGAGCAGCACCGAGCGGCTGACGCCCAGGCGGCGGGCGGCTTTGTGCAAGCTTAGGGCCTCGGCGGCGGTGAGCGTGACCTCATGGCGCAGGTGGTGGTGGGAGGCCTCGGCGAAGCGACCGGCGAGTGAGACCGGCTCGGGGCGGTCGGCCAGCTGACTGAGCCAGTAGTCGCGGTCGACCTGGTACTGCTCGCTGGACCGGTAGGCCGATTCCTGTTCAAGCAGCTTGGCGAGCCCGCCCAGTGCGGTTTCCGGATCGGGCTCGCGTCCCTCGGCCATCGCCGTGTAGATCTCCGTCATCCGCGTGGCGGCGAGCAGCCCGGAGAACCCGTCGAAGATCGCGTGATGACCGGCCTGGAACCAGAACCACCGGTCGGTGGCGGCACGGAACAGGATCGTCAGGTACCCCTGGCCGGCCATCGGCTCGCGCAGCACCGCCACTTCGGCGCGCATCCGAGCCATGGCGGCCTCGTACGGGTCGGGAGCACCGCTGACGTCCACGATCCGCAGCGGGGAATCGCCGGGGGGCATCAACTGCTGGCGGGGCTCGCCGTCCTCGCCCGCGAACCGGACCCGGAAGACGTCGCACTCGTCGAGCAGGCGGCGCATCGCCGCGGCGAACAACGCGGGGCGGATCGGTCCGCAGATCTCCATGCACTCGGCCACCTGGTAGACGGGGTTGGCCGGATCGAGCTGCTGGGCCCGCCAGAGGCTGGATTGCCCGGCGGTCAGCGGCCAGCTCGACGGATGGGAGATCGACATGGTTTCTGGGCTCCGGTTCATGCGCGTCGGGGGAGTCCGCGCGGTAGTGGCTTTGCCTGGGCCCGAGGGCCTGGTGACGGACCATGATGTTGATCAACACCGCTCGGAGACCAGCCTCAGGGCCTGTCGCCACCGGACACACCGGTGAAGATCAGCCAAAGGTGCGATCGAAGTGCGTCGTTCCGGTGCGCACTTATCGCCTATGTGATTCAGCCAGCTGGCGGGATATGTCCGGTGATGCTTGGCGCTATGCGGGCATCTGTCCCAAATGAGACGGCCGGTCATCGCAGGCTGGGATTCCGGATGTGTGGCAAATGTGACAAACGGCGCCGAGATGGAGTCGGGGTGTCGCCGTGACCACGCCGTTCAGCCATTGTCCGGAAGTCGATGACGCAAAGTTTCGAGTCGAGTCGACTTGGTTACTAGGCTCTATTTGAACGCGATCCCCTTGTGTTCGAGTGCGAAGCTGTCAGTGCTCGATGAGGTGATAGAAGTGTGATCGTCGTGCGAGAAGTGTGGATGGCTTGCGAAGTCGCGCGCAGACGGCATGACCGCTACCCCTAGGCTGGCCGGATGGCGATGTTCGTGCATCTGGCGTCCGAGGCGAACGCGGTGCGGATCCGGCGGGCCGGCGTCCGGGCGGCCTCCCGGCGGGCGGACGGCACCCGCGGCCTGTTCTGCTTCCCGGTGCTGCCGTCCTACACGCTCACCCACGGTTGGCTGCGCGAACTGTCCCGGAGTCAGGGCCGTCGCAACCTGGTGGCGGTCCAGCTGCGCCTGCCCGACGGCGAACCGGTCGCCGTCGGGCGCTACGGGCGTCCCCCCGAGGCGGTGACCGCCGCCGAGGCGGTGCGGCGCATCGCCGGGCTGCCGGATCCGCGCGGCTGGGAGGTCTTCGTGCCCAGGGCGGTCACCCCGGCCGAGGTGCACCGGATCCGACCGGTGCGGCAGTCGGTGGGCTGGCGGTACTGGCCGGACGCCCATGGTGTGGTGCCGTGCACCTGCGCGGGCTGCCGGGTGCGCGGCGAGTACGGCTCGCGCCGGCTGCGGGAACGCCGCCCGCACCCGCACGACGGTCCCCCGCCGCCCTCCCGGGTGCTGCTCGCCCGGATCGAGGCGGCCGGCGATCCGGGCGATCCGGCGGTGCTGCGCGAGGTGCTGGACTGGTACGGGCACTACCGGCGCGGCCCGGTGGACCGTTTGACCCGGCTGGCCGGCCATCCCGACCCCGCCGTCCGGGAGGCCCTGGTCTGGGCGGTGGCGCGGTGGTCCACGCCGGGGGTCGAGGTCCTGCTGGACCGGCTGGCGGTCGATCCGGTCCCGCAGGTGCGCGAGGCGGTGGCGGACCTGCGGGAGTGGGATCTTGACTGAGCGTCAATTACTCGCCGAACGAAGTCCGTTCAGGGGCAGCTGATGACCTGTGCGGCCCAGGAGAGGCCGCCGCCGAAGGCCAGCAGCAGCACCGGGCCGCCCGGCGGGAGTTCGCGGCGCTCCACCAACTTGGCCAGGGCGAGCGGTACCGAGGCGGCGGAGGTGTTGCCGGAGTCCACCACGTCCCGGGCGATCATGGCGTCCTCGGCCAGCCCCAACCTGCGGACCACCGCCTCGATGATCCGCAGGTTGGCCTGGTGGGTGACCACGCCGGCCAGCTCGCCGGGCGCCACTCCCGCCCGCTCGCAGGCAGCCTGTGCGATCGCGGGGACCTCGGTGGTGACCCAGCGGTAGACGGTCTGGCCGTCCTGGGCGAAGGTCGGATGCCAGTCGCCCTGAAGCCGCACCGCCTGCCCCAGGCCCGGGTCCGAGCCCCAGACCACCGGACCGACGCCCGCCTCCTCGGTGGCGCTCAGCACCGCCGCGCCCGCGCCGTCCCCCAGCAGTACGCAGGTGCTCCGGTCGGTCCAGTCGGTCACGTCCGACATCTTCTCCGCCCCGATGACCAGTGCGTGCCGGGCGGCTCCCGCCCGCACCGAGTGGTCGGCGGTGGCCAGCGCGGTGCAGAAGCCGGCGCAGCCGTTGTTCAGGTCGTACGCCACCGCGGCGGGGATGCCCAGCCGGGCGGCCACCCGGGCGGCGGTGGAGGGGCAGCGGTCGATCGCGCTGCAGGTGGCGACCGAGACCAGGCCGATGTCGGCGGGTCGCAGCCCGGCCGCCGCGAGCGCCTTGCCGGCCGCGGCCGTCGCCAGGTCGGTGACCGACTCCTGCTCGGCCGCGATCCGGCGGGTCACGATCCCGGTGCGCTGCCGGATCCAGGCGTCGCTGGTGTCGACCATTGCGGCCAGGTCGTCATTGGTGAGCACCCGGGACGGCTGGTAGTGGCCCAGGCCGGTGATGCGGGATCCGGTCACGGTGTCTTCTCCTCGACTTGCGGGGCGGGGCGCTGGAGTGCGCGGGGTGGCGCTGCGGAGACCGGCACCCGGGCGGGCGCCGCTGTGGAAGCTGTGGCGTGGCGGTACCGCCGTGGAATCCGGCGAGTGCGGGGTCCCGGGCGGAATATAGCAACCGACCGATCGGAAGCTAAATGGGAGTGGCCCCGGTACGATGTCGCCATGAGCCCACGCAAGTCCGTCGCCGAGACCCGGAGAACCCGGGAGCGGATCATCGATCGCAGCGTGGCTATCGCCTCGGTGGACGGGCTGGAGGGGCTGACCATCGGACGGCTGGCCGCCGACCTGGGCATGAGCAAGGCCGGAGTGCTTGGGCACTTCGGCACCAAGGAGGCACTCCAGCTGGCCGCGCTGGACGGCGCCTCGGCGATCTTCGCGCGCCTGGTCTGGGAGCCGGCCGCCGACGCCGCGCCAGGGCTCACCCGGCTGGGCGCGGTCCTGGAGGCCTGGAACCGCTACCTGGAGACCGAGCGCGGCGCGTTTCCCGGTGGCTGCCTGTTCACCACGGCCTCGATCGAGTTCGATGCCCGCGGCGGCGCGGTCCGCGACGCCGTGGCCCGGCTCTACCGGCTCTGGCGCCGCAGACTCGTCGCGGACCTCCGCATCGCCGTCGACAGCGGCGAACTGGCCGCCACCGCCGACCCCGAACAACTCGCCTATGAACTGATCGGCGCCTACCTGGCCCTCAACCAGGCGATCCAACTGGAACGCGACCCCGCCGCTCCCGAGCGGACCCGGCGAGCGGTGGCCCGGATCCTGGCGACGGGCTGACGGCTCCCGGGAGGGGAGCGGCCCGACAGCCGCGGGCACCCCGCTGCGAGGAGAGCGCCATGGCGGCTCCGGCCGCCCCGATGTAACGTCGACGGACAGGAGTGAGCTCCCCGTCGGCCGGATTCCGAAAGCTCAGGCTCTTTCACCCGGCGGGTACTGGCCATAGGATCACGGGCACTTCGGGGCCGGCGCCGTCCCCCCGACCGGTGGTAGCCGCCGGTGGCGCCGCCCCTGCCCGCTAGGAGGCACTCATGGTCACCACCGACACCCGTCCAGTGGATCAGGCGCCGCTACCGCGCACCCTGGACGACGTTCCCGGCTGGTTCTGGCCCATCGACCAGCAACTGTTCACCTGGTTACTGGAGCGCCAGAGCGCCTCCGGGACCAGCGGCGACCTGCTCGAACTGGGCAGTTACCTGGGCCGCAGCGCCATCCTGATCGGCCGCCACCTGCGGGCTGGAGAGACCTTCACGGTCTGCGACCTGTTCGACTCGGAGGCCCCGGACGGCGACAACGCGGCCGAGATGACCATGTCCTACCGCCAGACGCTCACCCGGACCGCCTTCGAGCGCAACTACCTGGCGTTCCACTCGAAGCTGCCGACCATAGTGCAGGCCCCCACCTCGGTCCTGGAAGACGGCCGAATAGCCGCCGGCAGCTGCCGCTTCGTCCACATCGACGCCTCCCACCTCTACGAACACGTCTCGATCGACATCCGCACCGCGAAGGCCGTACTCGGCCCGGACGGCATCGTGGTGCTGGACGACTTCCGCTCGCCGCACACGCCCGGAGTGGCCGCCGCCACCTGGGAGGCGGTCTTCCAGCAGGCCCTGCGCCCGATCTGCGTCACTCCCGAGAAGTTGTACGGCACTTGGGGCGATCCAGAGCCGGTCCAGAAGGCGCTGGTGGAGCTGGACGGCGACGCCGCGGACTGCCACCTGGACATCGACGTGATCGCCGGCCGGCGGCTCATCCGCCTCTCCGGCCGCGGTGTCGCCAAGTTGCTGCCCGCCGATGAGCGCAAGCAGTCCGCGGCCCCCGGGTCGCCCCCTGCGCCTGGCCGCCCTCAAGCCCAACGCCCTTCCTCGGCACGCCGGTTGGCGCGCGACCTGCTGCCGCCGCTGGCGGTGCGAGCGGTGCGCAAGATGCGCGCCAGGTCCAGCGGTTGAGTTGACGTCCCGTCAGCGTTCCCGCATCGCGCCCGTGACCGAGCGGTCGGGGTGGCCGGCGGTCGGTGGCCCAGCTGGGTACAGCTGTGGCGCACCGACCGGCCGGTGCGGATGGTGCTGATCAGGCCCGCCCGCCGTAGGGCTCGGGCATGCTCCGACGCGGAGGCCAGGCCCACCCCCAGCTCGGTGGCCAGTTGACTGGTCGTCGGCTCACGCAGCGTCAGGCGCAGCACGGCGGCCCGGGTGCGGCCGAGCAGCACGGCGAGCGGATCGTCCGGGTCGGCACCGGGCGAACCACGGGTCGCAGTCCCGGCGTTGCAGCATCGCGACGGCCAGCTCCAGCTCGATCAGCGGAGCCGGACCGTCGCGAACCGCACGTCCAGCAGGTCCGCTGCCGCGAAGTGGATGCGCAGCCCGGTGGTCCGACCTCCATGAGTTGCTGGGAGAACAAACTTTCGGCGGGCACCGAAAGCATCGCGCCGAGACGGTCCGTGACCCGATTGATAGCAAGACGCACTCGCCAGACCTCGCACATCAGCGCGGTGGTCCACCCGGGCGACCCCTACCGCGCGAGCGGCGACTACCTGTTCAGTGGCGGGGCGCGCCTGCTGATCCACCCGGGGCACCAGATCGAGGTGCTCGAGCAGCACCAGGTGGAGAACCTCTGCGACACGCCGGCCTGAGCCCCACCGGTTCCGCCCGCCACGGGGGTGCGGGCGGGACCGGTGACCCGCTGTCTCCGCCGGCGTTCTGGCCGGCCCCGGCTCCGGCCGAGCCCGGTGACGATGTCCGATTCGTTCAAGACCCCCCGACCACGGCTTACTAGCGTGAGAACCATGACCGCACAACCACGCATCAGCTTCATCGCCCTGGTCGCCTCCGACATGGCGGGATCGCTCGCGTTCTACCGCCGGCTGGGCCTGGCCGTACCGTCCGAGGCGGACGGCGAGCCCCACGTCGAGTACGACCTGCCCGGTGGCCTCAAACTCGTCTGGGACACCGTGGCGACGGTCCGCAGCTTCGACCCCGAATGGACCCCGCCGGTCGGCGACCACCGGATCGCGATCGCCTTCGACTGCGAGCGTCCGGCGGAGGTGGACAAGCTGTACCAGGAGCTGCTGGCCGCCGGGTACCGCGGCCACAACGACCCGTGGGACGCGTTCTGGGGCCAGCGCTACGCCACGGTGCTCGACCCGGACGGCAACGCGGTGGATCTGTTCGCCGTCCAGCCGGGCTGAGCCCCGGCCGGCGGTCCAGAACGGCGGGCAACCGCAGCCGCTCTACCGGCGGCCCTCCTCGGCGAGTAGCTGCCCCAGCGGCAGACCGGTCAGGGCACGCACCTCACGGGCGAGGTGCGCCTGGTCCGCGTACCCCGCCACCGCCGCGACCCGTGCGAACGGCAGGCCGGCCCGCGCCTGGTCGAGGGCCCGGCCGAGCCGCAGCACCCGCTCCAGCGTCTTCGGTCCGTAACCGAACGCGTCCAGGCAGTGCCGCCGCAGCTGGCGCTCGCTCAGCGCGAGCCCGCGCGCGATCCCGGTGACGGCCAGCCGCTGCCGCACCCCGCGCAGCACCGCCTCCGGCACCGGGGCGCGGCGGGCCGGTGCCCGGCCCAGCGTGACCGCCACGGCCTGCAACGCGGCGGCGCGGTCGGCGGCGTGCCAGATCCGCTCGGCCGACTCGCGCACCTGGCGCTGCGGCCACAGCTGCTCCAACGGCACGCGCTGGTCGAGCAGTTCGCGGGCCGGCACGCCCAGCACCAGCGGCCCGGTGCCTGGCGCGAACCGCAGGCCGACATAACCGTCCCCGGGTCGCCCCGGCACCAGGTGGGCGGCGGAGTCGGGGCCCGCGACCAGCAGGCCGCCGCCGGTCCAGATCAGGTCCATGCAGCCGTCCGGCAGGATCCGCGCGGGCTCCGCCGCGTCGCGCTCCACGCGCTTGGACCACACCACCGCACCTGGAACCGCCCCGGATCTCCGCTCGCTGTACACGCCCCCATTGAACATCGACCCGAGTCATGAACAGCGACCCGAGCCCTGAACATCGACCCGAGCCCTGAACATCGACCCGAGCCCTGAACAGGGACCCGAGCCTGACCGGCGACCCGAGTCCGTTCAGCGGCGGGCCGGGGGTCCGGGCGGCCGTCAGCTCTCCGGGACGAGCCGGGCCACCAACTGCTCGACCAGCTCGGCCGGCTCCCTGTCGCCCAGCACGTCCGGCAGCGTCAGGTGTTCCACGATCAGGCCGGTCACCGCCAGGTAGAGCAGCACCACCGTCTCGCGGTCGCCGGGGAAGCCCTCGTCCAGGTGGTAGGCGATGTTGCTCTCCAGCTCGGCCCGCATGGTGCCGGAGAGCTCGGCCCGGACCTCGGGGCGGCGGGTGGCCTCCAGGCGCAGTTCGAGCATCGCCAGATAGCCGTCCCGGTCCGCGCAGACCCGGCGCAGCAGGTCGCGCATCAGGGCCGCCACCAGGGCGCGGTCGCGCGGGGCCGTCAGCAGCCCGGCCAGCACGACGGGGTCGGGGGTCAACCGGTGGTGGATCCGGCGGGCGGCCTGGTGGAGCAGCTCGTCGCGGTTGGCGAAGTAGTTGGACGAGGTGCCGGCCGGCACGCCGGCCCGCTGGTCGACCGCGCGGAAGGTGAGGCCGCGCGCGCCTTCGGCGGCCAGCACATCGATGGCGGCGTCGGTGAGCGCGGCGCGGCGCGCGGGGTTCTGGGCCATGCGTCCGGTCCTTTCTGTTCGATGGCGCTTGCAACCACTACAGTCAGAGTACTATAAATGGAGTGGTTCAGAGGGTGGTGGTAACCGCCCACCGACAGCATGGGGGATGTGCATGCGAACGCTCAGCTATCTGGTTGCCGTCACCATCGACGGCTACATCGCCGGTCCTGACGGTGAATACGACTTCTTCGCGCCCTATCTGACGCCGGACTTCCTCTCCCACTACCTGGAGGAGTATCCCGAGGCCATGTCCACGCCTGGGCGGGTGGGGCTCGGCATCGCGGACGCGCCCAACCGCCGCTTCGACACCGTGCTGATGGGGCGCGGCGCTTACCAGCCGGGGCTGGACACGGGACTCACCAGCCCGTACGCCCACCTGAGGCAGATCGTGTTCTCCCGCTCGCTCGCCGAGAGCCCCGATCCGGCCGTCGAGGTGACCGCCGAGGATCCGGTGGCCCTGGTGCGCCGGCTCAAGCAGCAGGAGGGGTTGGGCATCTGGCTCTGCGGCGGCGCCGAGCTGGCCGGCCGGCTGCTCCCCGAGATCGACGAACTGGTCATCAAGCAGTCCCCGGTGGCGGTCGGCGCCGGAATCCCGCTGTTCCGCGCCGAGTTCGGCCCGCGTGCCTTCACCCTGGCCGACCGCCGGGTCTTCGCCGAGGGTCAGCAGATCCTGCGGTACGTCCGAACGGCCGCCTGACGGCCGTCAGTTCCTGGTGGTCGGCAGCGGCAGGCCGGGACGGGCACGAGCCGTCTCGGTGAGGAGGTCGTACAACGACGGGGGAGCCGCGGCACCAGCGGACCTCCTCGGCGTCAGCCTTGGAGTCCGGCACCCGGGCGGGCCGATCCCGTGACCACCCCCGGCGGTTCTTGAGATGCTTCGGTGCGGCGAGCTGAACCACGGCGAGCCGAACGCGGCGAGGAAGGGCCGGGGCATGGGGATCGCGATCGGGGTGCTGCTGGTGGTCCTGGTCGGCGGCGGCTCGGCGGTCGCCACCCGACTGCGGCGCTACCCGGGGGGCTTGGCCTACGCCTTCGGGGCCGCCTTCGCCCCGGAACGCCGGCAACTGGCCGCCGCCCGGCGCACCGTGCGACAGCTGCGCCACGACGCCAATCGGGAGTTGATGGGGGCACGGAACGACGTGCGGGGCGCACGGGCCCGGCACCGGTACGAGCTGGAACTGGCGACCCGCCGGGTCGAGCAGCTGCGCGATCCCGGCCGGGGCGCGCTGCTGGGACGGCTCGGGGTGGTCGCCCTGCACCAGCACGCGGTGATGGTCAGCACCGAGGAGCTGCCGCTGGCCGGACTGACCGTCCGCTTCGAGCGGATCGACCGGCAGTACTGCCTGCATTTCGCAGTACCGGGTGGCGGAGTGCACCGCCAGGTGTTCGAACGGGCCCTGCACGCCGAGGAGGAGGTGCGCCGGTTCGGCAACCGCGTGGTGAACGCCGTGGCCGAGGAGAACGCCCGACTGAAGCGCCGCAACCAGCTGGTGGCCGCCGCCGAGGCCGAGCTGAGAGCCGTCGAACAGCGCACCGCGCCACAGCGGTCCGCGCGCGATCGGCTCGCCGGGCTGACCGTGCGTCAGGATGTCGACCAACGCTTGGCCGAGGCGGTCAAGGCGCTGGACGATGCTCGGGCGCGGTGGCGGTCCCGCACCGGCCGGATGCCGATCTGACACCCAGTCAGAGGACCGAGTGCCAGTGCAGTAGGGTTCGAACGCACGCGGTGGGCCGGCACGGCGATCGCGCCGCGCACCCGCCGCCGTGCCGCCACTCCACGGCACTGGCGGGGGCGCGGGACGGGTCATACGCTTTTCCATTGGCCGGCGGCCAACGACCACCATCACGCAGGGGGAACGGGGAATGTGGAGCCGAGGGACGGTACTCGGGGACCGCTACACACTGGTCGAGCGCATCGGCGGCGGCGCGATGGGCGAGGTTTGGCGGGCCGAGGACCAAGTGCTCGAACGCCGGGTCGCGGTCAAGATCGTGCTGCCCGCGCTGCTGGACGACGCCGACTTCGCGCTGCGGTTCCGGCGTGAGGCCAGGATCCTCGCCTCACTCAGCCACCCGAGCATCGTCGACATCCACGACTACGGGGAGGACGTCGGCCAGGACGGCGAGAAACTCGCCTACATCGTCATGGAGTTGGTCGACGGCCGGCCACTGGACGCGGTCCGCGCCGAGCGCGGGCGGCTGCCGGCCGAGGAGGCGCTCGGCATCGTCGCCCAGGCGCTGGAGGCACTCCAGATCGCGCACGAGCAGGGGATCGTGCACCGCGACATCAAGCCGTCCAACCTGATGGTCACCACCGGCGGGCTGGTCAAGGTCACCGATTTCGGCATCGCCCGGGCGCTGGCCGGAACCAGGATCACCACCTCGCACTCGGTTTTCGGCACCGCGCTGTACATGGCCCCCGAGCAGGCCGAGGGCCAGGGCACGGTGGCGGCCTCCGATCTCTACTCGATCGGCGTGGTGGCCTATGAACTGCTCACCGGCGAGCTGCCGTTCACCGGAGAGACGGTGCTGGAGATCGTGCTCAAGCACGTCCGCGAGCCGGCCCCGGCGCTGCCCGGGGAGTTCCCCGAGCCAGTGAGGGCACTCGTGGCCCGGGCGCTGGCCAAGTCGCCCGGCGACCGGCATCCGACGGCGACCGCGATGGCGGTGGCCGCCCGGCGGGCGGCCGAGGGGCTGCCCGACCTGACGCCCGCGCCGGTCGCCACCGCGGCGGGGGAGCTGACCGGAGAGGCGTCGAGTGGCGATGGGTCGGCGCCCACCGAGCCTGCTGAGCCCCTCGCACTGCGCACCCCCACCGAGCCCGCCACTCCGCCCGCGGAGGGCGCCGCCCCGGACGGCTCGACTCCGGCCGGGGCGGCGCCGGTCGGCTCCGTCCCGGCCGGTAGCGGCACACCGCTCGGTGGCGGCACGCCGCTCTATGGCGGACCACCGGCCGGCAGCGACACCGGCAGCAGCGAGATCTCCAGCCGGCCGACCGTGCTCGGCGCGCCGCAACCCGTCTGGTGGAAGCGGCGCCGCCGGACGGCACTGATCGTGCTGCCCTGCGTGATCGTCGCCTCGGTGGGCATCGGCGTGGTGCTGAACATGGACGAGTCACCGAACACCACCACCCTCCTGCCCGGCGCCCCGCCGGTGGCCTCGGGCTCCCCAGCCGGAGGAACCGGCGGCAGCCGGTCGCCCTCGGCGCCGGTGAGCGCCCCGGTGAGCGCCTCCGCGAGCGCCTCGGGGACTGCCGCCGGCTCGCCGGCCACGGCGGCCTCCTCCGGCACCTCCGCCGGCCCGGATCCGAACAGCGGC
>NZ_JAJJPA010000087.1 GCF_020907985.1 Kitasatospora humi
GCACAGGAGCACGTCCGGGTCGGCGGAGTGCGGCACTGCGCACAGGAGCACGTCCGGGTCGGCGGAGTGGGGCACTGCGCACAGGAGCACGTCCGGGTCGGCGGAGTAGCAAGCCGCGCTTGGGAGCACGCCCGGGGTCAGCCGAGCCGGCGGCCGACGAGCCGGCGCTCGACGAGGGCCTCCTCCCCGGCGCCGAGGCCGCCCGCCGGGCCGGCGAGCAGGATGCCGCGCGCAGCACGACGCCGCGTCCGCGGGGTCAAGCCCCGCATGACCCCCGGATCTTGAGGCCGGGCAGCAGCTCGATCCGACGGACCGGCAGGTCCGCGCCGCCGTCCAGGCGCCGCAGCAGCAGGTCCGCGGCGGCCGCGCCGACCGCCCGCTTGGGCGGAGCGACGGCCGTCAGCGCGGGGGCGGCGAGGGCGGCGTAGACGTCGTCGTACGAGATCAGCGCGAGGTCATCGGGGACCGTCAATCCGCGGGCGCGCAGCAGCGGCGGCAACTGGATGGCGGTGTGGTCGTTGTGGACCAGCGCGGCCCGAACGCCTGCGGCGGCGCCGTCGGCGATCCGGTCGGCCAGCGCCTTGACGCCGCCCGGGCCGGAGGAGTCCAGCTCGATCAGCGGCTGCGGTTCCAGGCCGAGCAGCCGCACGGCCTCCGCGTAGCCGACGCGCACCTGGTGCGACGTCGAGGTGTCGGTGCGCGCGGACAGGGCCACCGAGCGGTGGCCGAGCGAGGCGAGGTGGCGCAGGGCGAGCAGGACGCCGTGACGGTGGTCGGTGCCGACGGCGTCCAGCGTGGCACCGGGGCCGCCGGGTGCCGCCCGGCGCTCGACCAGCACGGCGGGCACCGGGAGGTCGTCGAGCCAGTCGAAGTCCTCGTCGCGGCCCTCCGGGCCCCAGTTGGGCGTCAGCAGCAGCCCCTCGACGGCCGACTCCAGCATCCGTTCGACCTGGACGCGGTCGTCCCGGGCCTGGTACGCCGCGATGCCGAGCACCAGGCGCGCGCCGGCGGTCACGGCCGCGGCGCGCGCACCGGCGATCACCTCGTCGAAGTAGGAGCCGATGGTGGGCACCAGCATCCCGAGCATCCTGCCCCTGCCTCCGGCCGGCGGGACCCCCATCCGGCTGTCGGAGTCGGTCGGCCCGGCCTCCTCCGCCAGGGAGACGGCTCCGTGCGATCGACGCAGCAGCCCTTGGCGGGCGAGCGCGGCGATGTCACGGCGGAGGGTGACCGCTGGGATCCCGAGTTGCCGGGCGAGCTCCATGACGCGGACCGTGCCGGACTCCCGCACCGCGTTGGTGAGCCACGCCCGCCGGACCTCCGCTGAGACGGCCACGTTCTCCCCTCCCCTGGCATCCGGCACCGGACCGTGTGGATCTGGTCAGATCAAGTTCTACCATTCGATCAGACGTGGATCAAAGTATCCGTCGGCAACTCTTCCGGTCGCAGCGTGGATCAAGCCCGGCCCGCAGACGCCCGACACCGGGTCATCGCCGGAGTCGCCGGTGATGACCTGCCGACTTGCACCAAGGGAATGGCCGGACCTCGCCGGAGACGATCCCGAATGCGGTCCGCGCTCACGGTAGGTGCGATCAGATGACCACGTCAATGGCACTCGATCACAGTTGTCCGATCGATCGATTCGTCGACCGATCGCGCGCCGGTCCCGACCCGCCCGACGGCGGGAACCGGGGGCCGGCCGCCGAAGATCCGGCCTGAACCATTCCGCTTCGGCGTGGCCCAGACCCGGTCGAACCGGCCGAACCGGCCGACCCACCTGCCGTCGGCGTCGGCCACCTCCACCTGCGACGACCTCAGCCTGACCCTCGGCTGACCGCCCGCACCGGAAACCGGCCCGAGGCCTGCACCGCTCGGCGTGCAGGCCTCAGACTCCTGATCCAGAACCCGGTGCTGCCGCTCTCCCGGGACGTCCCGCCGGGCAGGACGGTCCGCTTCAGCCGAACCGTTTCACGATGGCCCTGACCTGCTCGGCGTAGTCGCCGGTCGGCCCGAAGTGGGCGAGCGCGCAGAGCAGTTCGCGCAGGTTCAGCAGGCCCGTGCGCTCCTCCCAGCCGTCGACCGGAGGATGGACCTCGTGGTAGGCGTCGAAGAAGCGGCGGGGCACCCCTCCGGTGCAGTAGGTCATGCTCAACTCGGCCTCCGCCCACATCCAGCAGACCGCCGGGTCGATGAAGGCCGGTCGACCGGCCGGGTCGGCGATCACGTTGGTCCGCCACAGATCGCCGTGGGTCAGTACGGCAGGTCCGGGCGGGACGAGCAACGGAAGGCGGACGCACAGCCGTTCCAGGGCGGCCCGGTCGGCGGCGTTCAGCGCGAGCCGGACCCCGGGCTCGGGCAGGTAGCGCAGTATTCGGTGTTCGGCGAAGAACCGGTGGCCGTCGGTGTCCCAGCCGTTGCGCTGGACCAGCCGTCCCAGCCATCCGTCCCGCTCCCAGCCGAACCTCGGCGAGGTGTTGGCGTGCAGGCCCGCGACCGCGCGGCCGGCCTCCTCCCAGAACCGGTCGGTGTCGGCGGGCAGTTCGGGTTCGAGTGCCTCCAGGACCAGTGAGCTGTCGGTCACCGCGATCACCTCCGGGGTCCGCAGCCGGCCGACCTCCCGCAGGGTGGCCAGGCCCTCGGCCTCCACCTGGAAGAGCCCGGGCGGCGACGCCGGGCCGCCCTTCACCACCACCCGTCCGCCACCGGCCAGTTGCACCAGCCAGGCGCTGTTGGCCACCCCACCGGGCAGCCGGGTCACGGCGGTCGCCGCCAGGCCCGCCGGCAGCAGGTCCGGGCTCCAGTCGTCGCGCTCGGGCGTGGTCATGGTCAGCTCCCCTCCGACCGAGTCCCAGGTCGGGCCTGAGGATCTCCTCGAACAACGGTTGGCGCCGCCGCGGAGTGTCGACGCGGGCCCTGCCGTTCAGCTGATCGGCCTCGAACGGGCCCCCGCCCCTCTCCAGCCGCTGCCGCGCAGGTGGCCGGGGACCGGTGCCGTCGTCAGAGGCGCTCCGGGACGGGGTTGCCGACGGCCTCGATCGCGCGGCGGACCGGCACCCTGGCCAGGACGGCGAAGCCGATGACGAAGAAGATCAGCAGCGAGATGATGGCCGACCGGTAGCTGCCGGTGGTCTGGTAGGCCAGCCCGAAGACCAACGGGCCCATCCAGCTGGTGCCGCGGTCGCTGATCTTGTAGACGCTGAAGTACTCCGCCTCCCGGCCGGCCGGGATGAGGTGGGAGAAGAGCGAGCGGGAGAGCGCTTGGCTGCCGCCCAGCACCAGGCCGATCATGGCGGCCAGCGCGAAGAACCAGATCGGTTGGTGGGCGGGCATCAGGTAACCCAGTGCCAAGGTGGCCACCCAGGCGACCAGGGAGCCCAGCACGGTCCGCTTGGCGCCGTAGCGGCGGGCGATCCGCCCGAGCAGCAGCGCGCCACCGATCGCCACGATCTGCACCAGCAGCACGGCGCCGACCAGCGCGGTCTGTCCCATGCCGAGTTCCTCGCTGCCGAAGAGCGAGGCTTGGGAGACGACCGTCTGGATGCCGTCGTTGTAGCAGAGGAAGGCCGCCAGGAAGAGCAGGGTGAGCGGGTACTGGCGCATGCCGCGCAGGGTGCGGGCGAGTTCGCGCAGGCTGCCGGCGGCGGGCTCACCGGGCTCGGCGGACCGGTGCGCGGCGGCCGGGGCCGCCCCGGCGCGGGACGGCAGCCGGAACAGCGGCACCAGGGTGAACAGCGCCCACCAGAGCCCGGCCGAGGCCAGGCAGATCCGCACCGCCGTGCCGGAGGAGAGTCCGAGTGCGTCGTGCTCCTGGAAGAGCGCCAGGTTCGCGATCAGCAGCAGCCCGCCGCCCGCGTAACCGACCGCCCACCCCTTGGAGGAGACCGCGTCACGCTCGTCGGCGCCGGCGAGGCCCGGCAGGAAGGCGTACGACAGCGCCACCGACACCGCGTAGGCGATGTTGGCGATCACCAGCAGCGCACCGCCGAGCAGGTACCGGTCGCCGTCGAGGAAGAACATCCCCATGGTGGCCAGCGCGCCGACGTAGGCGAAGCCGCACATCAGCTCCTTGTGCCGCCCGGTGCGGTCGGCGACCGTACCGGTCAGCAGCATGACGGCGACCGAGACCAGCACCGAGAAGGAGACCGTGTACGGGAAGTACGAGCCGGCCCGGACGGACAGCCCGAGCGGGTGGACGTCGCCATGGGCGTCCGCGGCGTTCTTGGCCACCGTGGTCAGGTACGGGCCGATGAAGACCGTGAGGACGGTGGCCGAGAACGCGGCGTTGGCCCAGTCGTTGATGTACCAGCCGAACCGCATCCGGTTCAGTGCGCGGGCGTCGGCAGTGGCGGCGGTCGACTGGTCGACCGGGTCGGAAGCGGTGATCATGGTCAGTGTTCTCCGGTGGTCGTTGCGCGGTCGCCGCCGGTCCACTGGCCGCGGTCGGCAAGGACGTCGTGCAGGACGTCGATGCGGTCCGCCATGATGCCATCCACGCCCAGGTCGAGGAGAGCCCGGATCCGTACCGGGTCGTCCACCGTCCAGACGTGGACCTGCAGGCCGAGCCGGTGCGCGGTGCGGACGAAGGAGCGGTCGACCACTCGCACGCCCCGGTGGTTCTCGGGCACTTGGGCGCAGATGCCCGGCCAGGGCGAGCGGCGTCCGGGCAGGAGCGGGCCGGCGAGCGAGCGCAGTCGCAGGCGCAGCACCTCGCGCGGCCCGAGCGAGGTGGCCAGCCGCGGGCCCGCGGCGGCGCGGACGGCGGCGAGGCGGCTGTCGGAGAAGCCGCCGACGCAGACGCGGTCCCAGGAGTCGGTCCGGCGGATCGCCTCGACCAGCGGCAGGACGGCGGGCGCCGCCTTGACGTCGATGTTGAAGCGCGCCCCGGGGAACGCGTCCAGCAGCTCCTCCAGGAGCGGGATCGGCTCGGTGCCGCCGATGCGCGCCTCGCGGACGGTGCTCCAGGGCAGTTCGGCGATCGCGCCGCTGCGGTCGGTGACCCGGTCGAGGCGGTGGTCGTGGAAGGCGAGCAGCACACCGTCGGCGGTGGCGTGCACATCCGTCTCCAGGTACCGGTAGCCGAGGGCGACGGCCTGCTCGAAGGCGGCGAGCGAGTTCTCCGGCGCGCCGAGGGCGCCGCCGCGGTGGGCGAAGGCGAGTGGGCCTGGATGGTCGAGGAAGGGGTGCATCGGCGTTTCTCCGGAGGCCTGCCCGTGGGGGCGCGCGTGATCATCGCAGCTTGTGTGGAGGTCATGGTGCCAGAAGGGCGACCGGCCCGGAACACAGGGGTTACTCATCGGTAAACGACAGCGGCGAGCGGACGCGACGGACGACGGCGGCGAACGGACGCGGCGAACGACGGCGGCGAGCGGACGCGGCGGACGACGGCGGCCGGGTGTCGGCCCGGCCGCCGTCCAGGATCCTCAGGCCGCCGGAACGCGTTCCTGGAGCCCACCCATCGGATGGGTGAGCCCGGTGGCGGCGAGGCGGACCGTGCTGCCGGGCTCGGGCGGGGCGGTGTCGGTGTAGGCGATCAGGCGCTCCGGCAGGCCGTGGTCGGGGTCCGGGGCCAGCTCCACCCGGTGGTCGTGGCCCCGGAAGTGGCTGCGCAGCACCCGGGCGCGCACCGCCCCCTGCTCGTCGAGGCAGAGCTGGCGGGGCCGCAGCAGCACCTGGCCGGTCCCCGCCCGGGCGGCGCTCAGCGGCAGCCGGCCGAGCGCCGTGGCCGCGCTCTCGCCGTCGAGCTCGGCGGCCACGATGTTCGCCTCGCCCAGGGTGCGGGCCACCTCGGCGTCGGCCGGCCGGTGGTACAGCTCGTCCGGGGTGCCGGCCTGGGCGATCCGGCCGCCGCGCACCACGGCGATGACATCGGCGAAGGAGAGCGCCTCGTCCTGGTCGTGGGTCACCAGGACCGCGGTGGTACCGGCCGCGCGCAGGGTGGCCGCGACCTCGGCGCGCAGGTCGGCGCGGAGCACCGCGTCCAGGGCGGCGAACGGCTCGTCCAGCAGCAGCAGCTCCGGGGCCGGGGCGAGGGCGCGGGCCAGGGCGACGCGCTGCTGCTGGCCGCCGGAGAGCTGGTGCGGGTGGCGCTTGCCGAGGCCGGGCAGACCGACCAGGTCCAGCAGTTCCTCGACCCGGTCGCGGCGTCCGGCCCGGGGCAGCCCGAAGCCGATGTTGCCCGCCACGGTCAGGTGCGGGAAGAGCGCGCCGTCCTGCGGCATGTAGCCGATCCGGCGCTGCTCGGCGGGTGTCCAGGTGCGGTCGTCGGCCAGCGTCCGGCCGCGCAGCGCCACTCGGCCGGTGCTGGGCCGGTGGAAGCCGGCGATCACCCTCAGCAGGGTGCTCTTGCCGCAGCCCGACGGACCCAGCACGCAGGCGAGCGCGCCGTCCGCCACCGTCAGGTCCAGCCCGGCCAGCACCTGGGCGCCACCGTGGTCGGCGTGCAGACCGGTGATCGTCAGACCGCTCATCATGACTCCTTCGTGGCGGGCGTGGCGGAGGTGGCGCCGGGCGCGGCGGGAGCCGCTCCGGGCGCGGTGCGCTTGCCGGCGAGGGTGCGGCGGGTGAGCAGCAGCACCGGCGGTACGGAGAGCGCGGTCATCACGGCCGCGTAGGGGGCGGCGGCGCCGTAGGCCAGGCCGCTGGTGTAGACCCAGAACTGGGTGGCCAGGGTCTGGGTGCCGGTCGGGCGCAGCAGCAGGGTGGCGGTCAGTTCGGTGCTGGCGGTGAGCGCGACCATGGCGAAGGCCGCCCCGAGGCCGGGCAGGATCAGCGGCAGCGTGACCCGGCAGAGCACCTCGGCCGGGCGCCGGCCCAGCGACCGGGCCACCTCCTCGACGCCGGGCGGCACTTGGGCGAGCGCGGCGCGCACGGCGGTCAGCGCCAGCGGGAAGAACAGCACCACGTAGCCGGTGACCATCATCGCGGGCTGCTGGTAGAGCGGCTGCGCGTAGCGGATGGCGAAGAAGACCACGGCGAGGGCGACCGCGATGCCCGGCAGCGCCCGGGTCAGGAAGGCGGTGCGCTCCAGCAGGCGGGACAGCCGGGTGCCGCGCCGCCAGGAGTAGAGGGCGACCGGCACCGCGCAGACGGTCGTGACGGCGCCGGTGGCCAGCGCGTAGCCGAGCGTGGTCAGCGTCGAGTCCACGATCGAGGCGGACGGCAGCGTGGTCGAGGAGCCCTTGACCAGCCAGTAGCCGAGTGCGTAGACCGGCACCCCGACGGCGGTACCGACGATCGCGGCCAGCCAGCCGAGGGCCGGCCAGCGCCAGTGGCCGAGCGGCAGCGGCACCCCGCGGCGCCCGGTCGCGCCGCCGCGCACCACTCGGCCGCGCCGCCCGGTCCAGGCCTCCAAGCCGACCAGCAGCAGCGCGAGCCCGACCAGCACCAGGGTCAGCATCGCGGCGGACGCCGCGTCGAACCCGAGCCGGTACTCGGTGAAGATCGCGGTGGCGAAGGTCGTGTAGCGCATCATCGCGAACGCGCCGTACTCGCCGAGCAGGTAGAGCGAGACCAGCAGCGCGCCACCGGCCAGCGCCGGTCGGGTGAGCGGCAGGGTGACCCGCCACAGCGTGGCGAGGCGGCCGCGGCCGAGGCTGCGGGAGACCTCCTCGGCGGCCGGGTCGCCGCCGCGCAGGGCGGCCGCCACCGGCAGGAAGACCAGCGGGTAGAGCGAGGAGGTCATCACCAGCACCGCGCCCCAGTAGCCGCGCACCTCGGAGAAGAGCGACACCCACGAGTAGCCGCGCACGAACTCCGGCACGGCGAGCGGCATCGTCAGCAGCACCGTCCACGTGCGGCGCAGCGGCAGGTCGGTGCGCTCGACCAGCCAGGCCGCGGTGAAGCCGAGCACCGCGGTGCCCACCGTGACGGCCGCGACCAGGGAGACGGTGTGCTGCAGCAGGGTGGCGACCAGTGGGCGGGCGAGCAGCCGCCCGACCTCGGCCCAGCCGGACTCCCCGGCCTTGAGCCCCAGGAACACCAGCGGCGAGGCCACCACCAGCACCACCGCGACAGCCAGCAGGGGCAGCAGCGGACCGGCGCCGCGCCACCGCAACCATGCGGGCAGCGCGGCGCGCCGGTCGGGTGCCGGTATCACCGCCCCCGCTCGCTGCTGCACTTCAGCGGACACCGGGACCTCCATCGCCGATCATGAAAGCCGATCATCATGAATCGGGCTGCCTTGAGGTGTCCTTGTGGGGCGTCACCCGAACCGCAGCTCGACAAGCAAAGCCTTACCTTACTTGCAGTGGGAGTCGCGCCGGTACCCGCGGGCGGTGACGGGCGGCGAAAAGAAGACACGGCCCTCAGTCGTTGAAGAGTGGGGGGTCCTCAACGGCTCAGGGCCGTGCCGGCTCATGCCGTGACGGGCCCGGCGGGCCCGGCGGGCCCGTGAGCTCACGTCGGTTCTGAAAATGTCGAGCAGTGTGCGGGGTTGAGCCCTGGCGCCCCAGAGGCCAACGAAATCACACGTAGCCTAATCATTCGTCTGGACATGCTCAAGAGTCGCTTGGTCGTGCCACGGCCGGTCAGTCACTGAAGAAGGCCAGCCGGATCCCGAAGGCCACCACGACGGTGCCGGTGATCCGGTCCAGCAGCCGGCGCGCCTGCGGCTTGCCGAGCCAGCCGCGCAGCGCCCGGGCGCCGCCGATCAGCACCGTCGACCAGACCAGCCCCAGCAGCACGTGGACCGAGGCGAGCAGCAGGCCCATGGCCAGGTGGTTGACCCCCCGGGGCATGAACTGCGGCAGCAGGGCGACATAGAAGGCGCCCACCTTCGGATTGAGCAGGTTGGTGAGGACTCCCTGCCGCCAGCCCGCGAGCAGCGAGTCCCCGTCGGTCGGGAGGAGCGGTTCGTCCGCCGCCGGCTCGTCCTTGCCGCGACGAGCGTCGCGGATCATCCGCAGGCCCAGCCACACCAGGTACAGCGCGCCGGCCCAGCGCAGGACCTGGTACGCGAGCTGAGAAGCCGTCAGCAGCGCGGTGACACCGGCAGAGGTGAGGGCGCCCCAGGTCAGGACACCGGTCTGGATGCCCAGGACGACGCCCCAGGCCCGGGCACGGCGACCGGTGACGGCGGTGCGCAGGATGAGGGCGGTGTCGACACCGGGCGTGACGGTGAGGACCGCGACGAAAAGGGCAAATGACCCCACTGCGGTACTGATAGCCATGGCCCCGATCCTATCCAAGGGTTCTCACAAAACCGTATCCAGAGCCGCAACACCGAACACGGAACAGTCTTCCGACCGCTAATCAGTGAATGGCCACGCGGGCGCAGTTGGCCACCGGCCAGCCGTTGACCTGCGATAACCCGTTCCTGAGAATTTCCTGTCCATAAGATGTTGACCATCGTTAATCAACTCTGCTTTGCTACAGCACCAAGCAGGCGGCCAGGGTGACGGACGGTCAATTCCGTGCGTCCTCGTACACCTCGACGCGTTCGTAGGAATTGCCGCAGGCCCCTTTCCCCACAAAGACTCACCCGTGTCCCCAAAAGCGCGGGTGGTCGGTACGAGAGAGGCACCCTCACATGGGTCACTCCCCCACTTCGCGCCGCAAGCAAGCGGCGCTGACCGGCATAGCGTCCCTGGCGCTTGCGGCTGCCGGCCTCAGCATGGCGGCTCCGGCGCAGGCGTCCACGGCCGCCGCTCCGACCGTCTCGGGCCAGGCCCACCACCACGCCGCGGCCGTCGCCGGCTCCGGCATCAACAACGAGTTCAACCCGTACAGCTCGACGCTGTCGCGCAGCACCATGCCGGGCATCCAGCAGTACGAGGCCAAGCGGCGGGACACCCTCGCCCACCAGGCGCAGGCTGCCGCGACCGGCGCGGAGACCCTCTCGTACGGCGGCGGTGTCGACGGCATCGGCGTGCAGAGCGGCCACTCCAAGGTCTACCTGGTCTTCTACGGCACCCAGTGGGGCACCCAGACCACGGACGCCAACGGCAACGCCAAGTTCTCCGGTGACTCGGCCGGCGCGGCCGGCGCCACCCAGCAGATGTTCAAGGGCATCGGCACCAACGGCGAGACCTGGTCGGCCGACCTCACCCAGTGGTGCGACGGCCCGAACGTGGCCTCCGGCGCCACCAGCTGCCCCTCGAACGCCAACTTCATCCCGTACCAGGCCGGCGGTGTCCTCTCCGGCGTCTGGTACGACAACGCGGCCGCTTCCCCGGCCCAGGCGACCGGCAACCAGCTGGCCCAGGAGGCCATCAAGGCCGCCGGCCACTTCGGCAACACCACCGCCGCCGCCAACCGCGACGCGTACTACATCGTCCTGTCGCCCCACGGCACCAACCCGGACGACTACGAGAACCCGACCACGGGTTACTGCGCCTGGCACGACTGGAACGGCGACACCACCCTGACCGGTGGCGCGGCGTCCTCGCCCTACGGCGACATCGCCTTCTCGAACCAGCCGTACAACATCGACCAGGGCCAGAACTGCGGCGTCGGCTTCGTCAACTCGCCCGGCACCCTCGACGGCTACACCATGACCCTCGGCCACGAGTGGCACGAGATGATGTCGGACCAGAACCCGGCGGGCGGCTGGACCAACCACACCGGTGACGCCACCTACAACGGCCAGGAGAACTCCGACGAGTGCGCGTGGCTGAAGCCCGGCACCGCCGGTGGCGCGGCCAACGTCTCGTTCGGCTCCTTCGGCACCTTCGCCGAGCAGGCCAGCTGGTCGAACGACACCAACTCCTGCGCGATCACCCACGCGATCCTGACCCACGGCGGCGGCACCGGTGGCAACACCGTGACCGTGACCAGCCCGGGCAACCAGAACGGCACCGTCGGCACCGCCGTCTCGCTGCAGGTCAACGCCTCTGACTCGGCTTCGGGCCAGACCCTGACCTACTCGGCCACCGGCCTGCCGGCCGGCCTGTCGATCAGCTCCTCGGGCCTGATCTCCGGCACCCCGACCGCCGCGGGCAGCAGCACCGTCACGGTCACCGCGACGGACGGCACCGGCGCCACCGGCACCGCCACCTTCACCTTCACCGTGGCCACCGCCGGCAGCGGCTGCACCACCCCGGGCCAGCTGATCGGCAACGGCGGCTTCGAGAACGGCACCTCGCCGTGGACCGCCTCCTCCGGTGTCATCACCAACAGCACCGGTGAGTCCGCTCACAGCGGCAGCTACTTCGCCTGGCTGGACGGCTACGGCAGCACCCACACCGACACCCTGTCGCAGAAGGTCACCATCCCGGCCAACTGCAAGGGCAGCTTCACCTTCTGGCTGCACATCGACACCGCCGAGACCGGCACCACCGCGTACGACACCCTGAAGCTGACCGCCAACGGCACCCAGCTGAAGACCTGGTCGAACGTGAACGCCGCCAACGGCTACACCCAGCAGAGCGTCGACCTGTCCGCCTACGCCGGCCAGACCGTCACCCTGCAGTTCACCGGCACCGAGGACTCCAGCAACCAGACCAGCTTCGTCATCGACGACGCCGCTCTGAACGTCGGCTGAGACCGGACCCCCTGAACGCCACCGCACCGGGGTGGGCCCCTGAGCCCGCCCCGGTGCGGTGGCCTTTTCGCCCCCGGCCGGTCGTGGCGCCCGGGGCCCCGGCCTCGCGCCCGGCGCCGCTGTCCGCGCTCGTCCAGTCGGTGCTGCCGGTCGCCCGGGTGCTCGGCGCGGCACCCGCCTCCCTCACCTGATCGCGCTTCCTCGACGGGCACGCCGTAACCCGCTGTGGTCTGATGCCACAGGGGCCACGCACCAGTGCGCTCCGGTGGGTCGTCCGCGAAGGAAGGGTGTGCCGGTGGTCGCACAACTGCGCCGGGTCGGGCTCGAACTGGAGTTCCCGGTGGTCGAGCTGGGCACCGGCCGGGGCCTGGACCGCGCCGGGGCGCAGCGGCTGTGGCACGCCCTGGTCCGGCGCGACCCGTCCTGGCGCCTGGTCCAGGAGAGCATCACCGGCGCGGTCACGGGGGTGCGGCGGGCCAGGGACGGCTTCGACGAGCGCCTGAACACGGACACCGGCGTCTGCACGGTCGAGCTTTCGCTGGCGCCCCAGCGCACGGTCGGCCTGGCGGTCGACGCGGCCCATGAGGTGCTGCGCACCCTGCAGGAGCTGCTGGAGCCGATGGGGTGCACCGTGCTGTGCGCCGGGATCCAGCCCCGCACCTGGGCCGATCCGGCACGCAAGTCGCAGAAGGACTGGTACCTGCTGCTGGTCCGCCGCTGGCACCTGCACCACTGGATGGTGCCGCTCGCCTCGCACCAGGCGTCGGTGGACGTCACGCCCGACGAGGCGGCGCGCGCCGTCAACGTGCTCAGCGGGTTCGCCGGCGTCTTCACCGCGCTGACCGCCTGCTCCCCGGTGGCCCGCGGCCGGGAGCAGGAGTGGAAGGAGATGCGCAACTGGGTGTGGCACGAGCGCTCCACCCGGGTGCCGCCCGCCGAGGCCGCGTACACCTCCAACAGCATGCCCGCCCAGCCGTTCGCCGACATGGGTGCCTATCTGGACCACCACTGGGCCTCGCGGGTCTGGTTCCTCACCAATTTGAAGAGCGGCGGCTGCGAGGTGCTGGGCGGCCGCTCCTTCAAGGACTTCCTGCTGGCCCGCGACCCGGTGCCGGCCCGCCGGATCGACGGCACGCCGATGCTCGCCGCCCCCGACCGGGAGGTGCTCGACCGGATCCACCAGTACGGCTGGCCGGCCGCGAAGTTGCACTACTCCTTCGACTCCCGTGCCGATCTCGACGGGGTACGGCGGGCGATCGACCGCGGCCGGCTCGGCGACTGGTTCGAGGAGCACGCCGTCAACTGCTACGTGGAGAACCGCTCCTGCGGTGTGGCGCCGCAGGGCGAGGAGGGCGTGGCGGCCGCACTGACGCTGGGCATCGTGGAGCGGCTGGACGACGCGGAGGCGCTGCTGAAGGAATGGGCCTGGCCGCAGTGGCGCGAGCTGTGGCTGCGCGCCAGCATCCACGGGCTGGCGGCCGAGGACGACCGGTCGATCTCGGCGATCCGTGCCCTGCTGGAGGTCGCGGCCCGCGGCCTGCGATCCCGCGGCGCCGGCGAAGACGCCTACCTCGCACCGCTGTTCGCGCGGTTGGAGCAACGCGAGACCCCGGCCGACCGGATGATCACCGCGTTCCGGGCCGGCGGCCTGCGGCAGCTGCTCGCCGACTTCGGCCGAGCACCCTGAAGCCGAGCACGCCGAACCGCGTCACCGACCCATCGTCATCTGCCGCTGAGGGAGCCACCGATGAACCAGAGCGCCCCCCGGACGCCCGGGCCCGCCGACCTGATGGACCGGGTCACCCACACCGCCCTCGATGCGCTGGCCGCCTCGGACCCCGCCATCCTGAAGCTCGCCGAGCGCGAACTCGCCCGGCAGCGCAGCCACCTCAACCTGGTGGCCGCCTCCAGCCCCACCTCGCCCGAGGTGCTGGTCACCCAGGCGCTGGGGCTGAGCGCCCTCACCGCCGAGGGCTACCCCGGGCGCCGCTACCACCCGGGCACCGAGGTGGTCGACGAGGTCGAACGACTCGCGGTGGAGCGGGCCTGCGCGCTCTACGGCGCCGACCATGCGAACGTTCAGCCGCTGTCGGCCTCCATGGCCAACCTGGCGCTGCTCTTCGGCATACTGCGCCCCGGCGACGCGGTGCTGTCCATGGAGCTGTCGCACGGCGGGCACCTGTCGCACGCCTCCCGCCCGGCGAGCTCCTCCAAGCACCTGACGGCCGACTACTACCAGCTCGGGCCGGACGGCACGCTCGATCTGGACCGGGTCAGGGAGCAGGCGCTGGCGCTGCGGCCCAAGGTGCTGATCTGCGGCGGCTCGGCCTACCCCCGCGCCATCGACTTCGCCGCGCTGCGCGCCATCGCCGACGAGGTCGACGCCCTGGTGCTGGGCGACGTCAGCCACATCAGCGGCCTGGTGGCGGCCGGCCGCCATCCGTCACCGTTCCCGCACTGCGACATCGTCACCACCTCCACCTACAAGCAGTTGCGCGGGCCGCACGGCGGGCTGATCCTGCGGGCACCGGGCTCGCGCCTGTCGGCCGCGAAGCTCGACAAGTTCGTCTTCCCCGGGTTCCAGGGCACCCCCGACTTCGGCATGATCGCGGCCAAGGCCGTCGCCCTGGGCGCAGCGCAGCGGCCCGAGTTCGGCGCCGCGATGGACCGGGTGCTGCGGTTCGCCAAGCTGTTCGCCGACGCCTTCCTGGACCGCGGGGTGCGGCTGGTCGGCGGCGGCACCGACACCCACATGCTGCTGGTCGACCTGAGCGGTGGCGCGGCGACCGGCCACACGGTCAGCGAGGCCCTGGAACGGGTCGGCATCCTCGCCAACAAGAACCTGATCCCCAATGACCCGCGGTCGGCCCAGGAGACCAGCGGCCTGCGGATCGGCACCAACCATCTGGCCTTCCTGCCCATCGGCGACCGCGAGGTCAGTGAACTCGCCGCCGACATGGCAGAGTTGGTCACCTGCCTGGCCAAGGGCAGTGCGCCCGAGCAGTGCCCGAGCTGGCCGCGCCTCACCGAGCACGCCGGTTCCCTGATCGGCACGGTCCGACAGGTGGCGCCCAGCTGATGCAGCGTCGGCTTCAGCCCAGGTCGAAGGTGTTCGGCAGTCCCAGCCGGTAGCGGGCCTCGTCGACCAGCTTGAGCGGCTCCAACTCGGGCGGCCGGTAGAGCAGGTGGACCGGGCACCGACCGGCGGTCGAACCATCGGCGTCCAGCAGGGCGTTGACGGCCCGGCGAGCCGACTCGTTGGCGCCCTCCATGGTCGCCAGGTCGACATCGGTGCGGACGTAGTCACCGGCCAGGAAGAAGTTGGGCACGGCGGTGGCCGCCGAGGGCCGGTTGTAGAGGGTGCCGGCGGGATGGATCAGCAGCTGCTCGCGGTTGCTGGGATCGGGCCCGCCGATGCCCCGCACCGCCGGGTCCATGAACCACGCCCTGACGTCGGCGTCGTCCAGCCGGGCCTGCCCCGGCACGTCGTACGCCTGCTTCAGCTGGGCCCAGACCTCCTGGCGCACCTGGTCCCGGGTGCACTCCTTGGCGGTCTTCCCGAACAGGATCCCCGGCTCGTTCCACTCGGAGACGCAGACCGAGAGGCAGTCGCTGACCGTGCCGTCGCCGTAGTCGGCGGCGAAGTCGCGGTCCCAGAACTGCGCCTGGTTGACGGTGGTCAGCGCCCACGGGGAGTCCAGCGCCACGCCGTGGCCGTGCACCAGCGGGACCGGGCTGCGCAGGTAGTACTGCACGCCGGTCATCCAGTCGGTGCGGATCGCGTCGCAGCGGGCGAGTCGGGGATCGGCGGCGCGCAACCGCGGACCCCAGGTGGGCCGGGCGTGCTCCACCGGCAGCGCGGAGACGTAGTAGTCGGCGGTGACCGTTTCTGGCGCGCCGCCGCCGGCCGGGGCGACTCGCACCCCGGTGATCCGGCCGTCGCCGTAGCTCACCTCCCGCACCTCGGTCGCCGTCCGGAAGGTGACGCCCAGCCCGGTCAGGTGGGCGACCCAGGGATCGATCCAGGCTTCGCTGGTGGGCGCGTTGAGCACCCGGTCGGGCTGGCCGTCGACGCCGCGGCCGAGCAGCCCGTTCAGCAGGAAGGCCTCGACGATGGTGCGGGCCACGGTCCGGGTGCTGGCCTGCTCCGCCTTGGTCGCCACCAGGGCCCTGGTCAACCCGACGCCCAGGAACCGCTGGTAGTCGTGCGACATCCGGTCGGCCCGGATGAAGTCCCACCACGGCACCCGCTCCCACTGCTGCTCGCGGCGCAGGTCGCAGCTGGTCAGGTGGACCAGCACCCGGTCGGCGAAGTAGGCGATCTCGTCGGCGGGCAGGTGCAGCACCTCGTCCAGCAGACCGTTCAGGATCCGGCGCAGCGAGTCCGGGGTGAGGTCGCCGGGACCGGGTGGCGTGGTGAGGATCCGGAACGGCAGCAGCACGCCGGGGCGCGGCACGGTGTGGGCGAGCAGCTCCTCGGTGGCGTCGCGCAGGTTGTCGTGCACGCCACCGGGGTTGCCGGCGACCGGGATGCGGCGCAGGGTGTCCGGCAGGTTGCGGTAGAAGCCGGGGAAGAACCGGAAGCCGTGCTCACCGGGCAGCGGTCTGCGGCCGCCGGCGGCGGTGCCGGGCACGTCCATGCTGCGGGCCTTGCCGCCGAGCGCCGTGTAGTACTCGTAGACGGTCACCCGGTAGCCGCGTTCGGCCAGCTCGTGGGCCGCGGTCAGCCCGGAGACCCCGCCGCCGAGGACGGCGACCCGCTTGCCGCCCTGGGCCGTCCGGGTCCCGCCGGTTCCGGTGGCGGCCGCGGGGGCAGCGGTGCCGAGGGCCAGTGCGCCGCCCAGCACGGCGGCCCGGGAGAGGAACTGGCGGCGGGTCCCGCCGGACGTCCCGGCGGAACCCGTTCCTGTCGGACCGTCAGGCACCGTCGGCCACCTGGAGGGCCGCCTCGCAGCCGGAGGCGATGGCTCCGGCGATCCAGGCGTGGTAGCGGGGTTGGCAGTGGTCACCGGCGAAGTAGAGCGTGTTGCCCACCGGTTCGGCCACGTGCGGCCCCAGCGACAGGAGTTGGCCCGGCGTCTCGACGACGGCCTCGCCCAGCGCCCAGCGGTTGCGCAGCCAGGACTGCGAGACCACCCGGTCGGTGGCGTACCGGCGGATCCGCTCGCCGTAGAGGCCCACCAGCTGGTCCAGCGCCTCGCGGTGCCGGTCCTGAGGGGTCAGCGAGTCGTAACGCAGGGCGTCCGAGGCCCAGTTGTAGGCGGCCAGCACGACCCCGCCGGGGGCGCCGTCGGGGCTCGGGTGGGAGGGGAAGTAGACGAACCGGTCGGCCTCGTCGGAGATGCAGCCGCCGCCGACGGCGGGCACGGCCGGGCCGTGCGGCGCGGCTCGGTAGTCGCTGCCGAGCTTGTCACGCCAGGTGGCCTCGTCCCATTCCCACCAGCGCTCGGTGAACTCGATCAGCACCTTGTGGGCGGTGTCGTGGGTGAGTTCGTTGATCGCGCGGCGCTTGCCGTAGGGCAGCAGCGGCGCGAACTGGACGTGCCGCAGCGCGGCGTACGGCATGGCGAACACCACCGCGTCGGCCTCGTAACGGAACCGGGGGCCGCCGATCTCGCCGTCGTAGGCCTCGTCCTCGGGTCCGGTCTCGGGCTCGGTGATCACCGTGACCTTGCCGCCGCTGCTCTCGACCCGGACCACGGCGCGGTCCTGCTCGATCGGAAGTCCCTTGGCCAGCGCGGTGGTCAGCGCGTCGGTGCCGTCGCTGAACTCGAAGTAGGTGACGCTCGGGTTGATGTCGGTGGCGTCGAAGACCGAGTGCAGGAAGCCGTAGGAGAGCCGGCTGGTGAGGTTCTCCAGGGTGCCGACCGCCTGGACCTGCGGGGTGTCCCAGCCGGCGACGTCGACCAGGTACTGCAGCAGCGAGTAGTTGTCGAGGTCGTACAGCAGTTGGGCCATGCCGGTGAGCCGGTCACCGATCGGCTTGTCGGCCCAGGAGCCGTCCTGCTTGCGGATCTGGGTGTAGGAGCGGGCGTGCGCCAGGGCCTCGTCGAAGGCCGCACTGGTGGTCTGGGTGCTGTCCCAGCCGAAGGTCTTGTTGATCGGTCCGGGGTTCTTCGCGTAGTCGGCCTTGCTGACCACCTGGCCGTTGACGTTGATCAGGCGGGTGCCCAGCCCGGACGGCGCGGCGTAGGGCGGCTTGCTGCCGGTGCTGAAGGTTTCACCGGTCCAGGAGGTGTAGGTCACCTTGCTGTCGCCGGAGACCCGGTCGGGATCCGGGGCCACGTCGACCAGGTGGAACGGCCGGCGCGGGACGCCGAGGGTGTCGCCGAGCGTCAGGGTCAGCACGTGGCTGGAGGGGATGCGCATGGCACCGGCCTCGGCATGGTTGCGGCCGTCCTGGAAGACGTCGCCGCGGAAGGTCTTGACCCGGCCGCCGATCCTGCTGCGGTTGGCCTCCAGCACCCGCACCCGGTGGCCGGCCGCCAGCAGCAGCCGGGCGCACACCATGCCCGCCACGCCCGCGCCGACCACCAGCACGTCACGGGCCGAACCGCCGCGCACCTTCTCCTGACCGGTCAGCAACTTCAGGTAGCGCAGCGTCAGGTCGTTCTGCTGGTCGTCCGCCAACAGGATCCGATGGGCCATCAACTCCGCTGCCGCACGCCGCTGACCGCTGTCCGCGCGGCGCAGGTCGGCGCCGGCGGCCGGTGCACCGGCCGCTGGGCCGGTGTCGGGGGACTCGACGGGGTCGGCGGACGCGGCGGGTACCGCGGCGGCGGTGGCGAGGGCGGCAGTCGATGCGGTGACAAATCCACGTCGTGAGATCACTCTCGACAGGATGGCGCCGTCCGCACCCGGGGGTGCCCGGTCCGGATCGTGTCCGGGGCAAACTCACTCGAACCAGTGGATCTGACGGGAACATGCCATCGAGTCCCCGATGACCGTGCTACTGCGGCTCGATGCCGGCGTGCGCCTCGGCCAGCCGCAGGTAGCCCTCCGCGTTGGCCTTGATGCCGAGTTGCTCGGCCTCGGTGAGCGGGCGCCGGACCTTGGCGGGCCCACCCTAG
>NZ_JAJJPA010000088.1 GCF_020907985.1 Kitasatospora humi
GTGGGGGAGTAGGGGCCCTGCGGGGTGGTGGAGTCGGTGCGCGGGGTGGCGGAGTGGCCCTGAGGGGTGCGGGAGTAGCCCTGCGGGGTGGTCGAGTGGTCCGGCGGGGTGGTGGAAGCGGGTACCGGGACGGCGGTGACGGCGCGGGAGGCGGGCGGCGCAGAGGCGGCGGGGGCGAAGCCGGCATTCGACGCGTCGGCGGCGGCGAATGCCCTGGTATCGACGGAGGGCATGGCACCGAACGTAGTCCCGGCTCATTCCATGCGTCCAATACATGATCGGGTGATAATTCATACCGTGACGCATGAGCGAATCCCGCCCGCGCCGGCCCGGTTGCGGTCGTTCCGGGGCCCGACGATCCAGCCTTCGGCGGGCCGGGCCGCGCTACCGCAGCCTTCGTTCGAGCTCGCCCCCGATGCGCCGGCCGTCCTCCTGGCGCCCCGGCTGGCCCAGTTCGCAGCTGTCGCGCGGCTGGAGCACATCACCCGGGCGGCGGAGGAACTGGGCATGCCTCAGCCCACGCTGTCCCGGGCGATCGCCCGGCTGGAGGCAGAACTCGACGTCACCCTGCTGGCCCGGCATGGGCGCGCGGTGCGGCTGACCAGGGCAGGTCGACTGCTGCTCGACGCGGTCGAGCGGGCCCTGGCCGAGCTGGACCGGGGCACGGCGGCGATGCTGGCCGAGACCGACCCGGCGAGCGGTCGGGTGGCCTTCGGGTTCCTCCACACCATGGGGACGGACGCCGTCCCGGCGCTGCTGCGGGGCTTCAGGGCGGACCATCCAGGGGTCCGGTTCCAGTTGGTGCAGGACTATGTGGCGGCGATGCTGGAGCGACTGCGCGCCGGTGAGTTGGACCTCTGCCTGGTCTCGCCGATTCCGTCGGAGCCAGAACTGACGGCACGCCAACTGGACGAGCAGCAGCTCTACTTGGCAGTACCGGCCGACCATCGGCTGGCCGGCCGGCGCCGGATCCGGCTGGCGGAGGCGGCGGAGGAACCGTTCGTCGCGGTGGAGTACGGCTACGGACTGCGCACCATCACGGACGAGTTCTGCGCCCAGGCGGGCTTCGCTCCGCGGATCGCCTTCGAGGGCGAGGACACCGAGACGCTGCGCGGGTTGGTCGCGGCGGGGCTCGGTGTGGCGCTGTTGCCGCCGGGGCTGGTGCCGCGCCCCGGGGTCGTGGAGTTGCCGGTGACGGCGCCGCGCACCCGGCGGGCGATCGGGCTGGCTTGGGTGAGCGGTAGGCCGCTGCCGCCGCCGGCTGAGGCGTTCCGCGATTTCGTGCTCGCTCGGCGGGGGCGGTTGCTGGACCACGGGTGACGGGTTGTTAATAATGGGCATTATTGGTGGGGGTGCTTGCCAGGGTGCGTTGCTGCTCGGCTGGCCAGTGCTGTGCGGATGTGAGGATGGCGGCTCGGGCTCTTAATAATGGCCATTATTCACCGCTCTCGAGTGCTGATGCGCGGGTTAATAATGCGCATTATTGTTTGAGGGGCAGTTCGACTGTCGTCTGGGCCGCCCTGGCCGGCCGTCCGGGCCGAGGTGGGTGGCGTGAGCGGCGGCGCCCAGGCGGGGGTCGCCGCTCCGCCGCCACCCCGCCGCTGAGGCGATGTCGCGGCGGCGCGCACGTGCGGGGTGGACGGGGTGGACGGGGTGGGCCGCCGCTTTTGCTAATGCACATTATTAATGTTCGGCATTAATGCTCGGTCGCCCTGTCGTCCCGAATGGATCCCCGGCGTGGGCATTGGGTATCTACGCGCGTAGGGCTTAGACTCCCGCAATGCAGAAGCAGATCCCCCTCCCCGCGGGCACCACGGCCCCGCGCACCCCCACCGCCGACCAGATCCGCCGCGCCCCGAAGGTCGTGCTGCACGACCACCTGGACGGCGGCCTGCGCCCCGAGACCATCGTCGAGCTCGCCGCCGCCTGCGGCTACCAGAAGCTGCCCACCACCGACCCGGCCAAGCTGGGCGTCTGGTTCCGCGAGGCCGCCGACTCCGGGTCGCTGGAGCGCTACCTGGAGACCTTCGCGCACACCTGCGCCGTGATGCAGACCCGTGAGGGCCTCGTCCGGGTCGCCGCCGAGGCTGCCGAGGACCTGGCCGCCGACGGCGTGGTCTACGCCGAGATCCGCTACGCCCCCGAGCAGCACCTGGAGGGCGGTCTGACCCTGGACCAGGTCGTCGAGGCGGTCCAGGAGGGCTTCCGGATCGGCGAAGCCAACGCCCGCGCCAACGGCGACCGCATCAAGGTGGGCACCCTGCTCACCGCCATGCGGCACGCCGCCCGCTCCCAGGAGATCGCCGAGCTGGCCAACCGCCACCGCGACACCGGCGTGGTCGGCTTCGACATCGCCGGCGCCGAGGCCGGCTTCCCGCCCACCCGCCACCAGGCCGCCTTCGACTACCTCAAGGGCGAGAACAACCACTTCACCATCCACGCCGGCGAGGCCTTCGGCCTGCCGTCGATCTGGGAGGCGCTGCAGTGCTGCGGTGCCGACCGACTGGGTCACGGTGTGCGGATCACCGACGACATCACCGTGCACGACGACGGCACCGTGACGCTCGGCCGGCTGGCCGCCTACGTCCGGGACAAGCGGATCCCGCTGGAGATGTGCCCCACCTCCAACCTGCAGACCGGTGCGGCCACCTCCTACACCGAGCACCCGATCGGCCTGCTCACCCGGCTGAAGTACCGGGTCACCGTGAACACCGACAACCGGCTGATGAGCGGCACCAGCATGAGCCAGGAGTTCGCCCACCTGATCGAGGCGTTCGGCTACGACCTGGACGACATGCAGTGGTTCACCGTCAACGCGCTCAAGTCGGCGTTCCTGCCGTTCGACGAGCGGCTGGCGATGATCAACGACGTGGTCAAGCCCGGCTACGCCGAGCTGAAGTCCGAGTGGCTGTTCGGCGCCTCCGCCTGACGTCGGCCCCGGTTCGGCCCGAGCGCCCCGGTTGCAGCCCGAGCGCCTGGAGCTCACCGAGCCCCGGCTCGAGCCCCGGCTCGAGCTCGGGCCGGGGCTCGGACCGACTTGAGCCGAGGCGGGCCCGGAATTCATGAGGAATCTGACATATCGTCAGATTCCTCATTTCGTATGGTCCGACAAGTCACCCACACGGCTGATGAGCTTTTGGCCCGGATCCTCGGCTGTGTCTACGGTGTGCCAGTCACTGCTGACACGGCGCAGCGGCGCGTTCCGGGACGCTTGCGGCCCCGGGCCAGTCGGGGCGCCGGCCCGAAAGGACACGAGGACACTCATGAAGCAGGCCACTCTTAAGGCCGCCGGTACCGCGGCGCTCGCCATCGCGGCGGTCGCCGCGGGTACCGCCTCGGCTTCCGCCGCCACCGGCGGCCTGAGCGCGCTTCCCACCGGCGCCCTGCCCGACACCGGCGCCGTGACCGGTGCGCTGGGCCACACCCCGGCCCTGGGCGGCCCGGTCGCGCAGACCACCGGCCTCCTCAACCAGGGCACCGGCCAGCAGGCGGCGGCCCCGGACGCCACCGCCGGGCTCACCCGCGGTCTGCCCCTCGGCGCCGTGTCCAGCGTCGCCAAGCAGGCACCCGGTCCGCTGGCGGGGTTGCTCGGTGGCGCGATTCCGGTGAGCGGGGGCCTTCCGGGGCTGGGTGGCTGACGTTCGCTCGTTCGCGGTCTGAGGCGCGGCACCCGGTCCACGGGAGCCGCGCCTCAGTTGTCGTCGGCTCATCAGCCGTCGCCGACTCTGCGGCTGGCGTCGGTTCTCGGCCGTCGTCTGCTCCGCGGCCGTCGCGCGTCTTCGCTGTCGGCGCGGCATCAGCTGCCGTCGGTCCTCGGCCGTCGTCTGCTCCGCGGTCGTCGCGCGTCTCCGCTGTCGGCGTGGCATCAGCTGGCGTCAGGGCTCCTGGGGCAGCAGGACCCAGAGGGCGAGGTAGATCAGGAACGGTGCGCCGCCCGCCAGGCAGCACACCAGGAAGATCAGCCGGACGGTCCAGGGCGTCAGGCCGAACCGCTCGGCGAGCCCGGCGCAGACACCGGCGACCAGGCGGTTGTGACGGGGGCGGGCCAGGGGGCGCATCGGATTCTCCTTGCACGCGGGCGTTGACCGGATGCCTCCATGGTCGGGGCGGGCACCCGTCTCAGGCGTCCGCCTGGATACGGATCCGCGCCCCCGGGGTTTCACCGGCCCCGATGGCCCAGGTGTCAGGGAAGGCCTCAGGGTCGGCCCCGAGACGCACCACCCGGCTGCGCTCCGTGGCCCGGCCGTGCTCCGCCGCCCGGCCCCGCCGCAGCCCGGCCCGGGTGGCCGGAACCACCAGCAGATGGGCCAGCGCCGCGCCGATCACCCCGATCAGCACGTCGTCCACGTTCAACACCCGTCCCGTCGAGGTCTCCAGCACCTCGAGCCCGGTGGCGAACAGCGCGCTGCAGCCGGTCGCGGACAGGAACGACGGGAACCAGGCGGTGTGCAGCCGACCACCGATCAGGGGGAGCAGCACGCCGAGCGGGGCCGTCTGGGCCACCCCGGTCAGGAGCTGGCCGAGCGCCGCCGAACTGCCCGACGCGAAGGCCCGGTGCAGGCTGGCGAAGGGCGTCAGATTGGCGTCATAGGCCCAGACGGTCGGCGCCTGGCGCACCGTCAGCCAGCCGAGCAGGACGACATGCACGGTGAGGAGGACCAGGGCGGCCGAGCGGACCGCCAGGGGGGCCGAGGCGCGAGGGTGCCCGCGGAGTCGGGCACGGCCCTCGGGTCGAGCCGTCGGGGCCGGTCGTCGCTCTGGGATCCGCACCGTGCCTGGCGCGCTTCGTACGCCGGTGCTGTCTCGCTGCACGTTGGTGTGGACGCGGGCCCGGGAGCGGCCGGTTGCAGGACGAGCCCTTCTCCCGGGTGGTGCCACTCACACCGCGGTCCGCGATCAGTCGCAGTGCAACGTGCCGGAGGGTCTCGGAGAGGGCGACGGCAGCGCGCTGAACACACTGCCACCGGGCATCGACGGACTCGGGCTCGCACCGAGCGGGCTGGGGATGCCGCGTGCCAGGGCGCGCAGCGCGCCCGCGGACGGGCTGGGGGCGACGGCCGGCGGGTGCAGTGGACTGGGGCAGGAACTGCGGCTGGCGGGCGCCCCCGCGTCCACCGGGATCGACGTCGCCCGGATCCCGCAGCCCCCGGCCAGCAGCGCCACGGCCACCGCACCACCGACCGCAAGTGCCAATCGCCGCCTGCGCGCGGCCCGTACCTCGCTCACTGCTCCGACCTCCGCTCGGTTCCGTCCCCCGAGCCCCCCGAGCCCCCGAAGTCCCCACGGTCCCCGAAGTCCGCGGAGCCCCCGCCGTCCCCGAAGTCCCCGGCGTCGTCCCGACCGCCGCGCTCGGGCGCGGACGGCCGCCCCGACGATCCCGCCGAGCCGCCGCCCGCCGAGCCGCCGTCCGCCGAGCCGCCGTCCGCCGCAGCACCGGTCCCCGCCGGCCGCAGCGGCAGCCGCAGGGTGAACACCGCACCACCCTGCTCGCCGTTGGCCGCCGTGATGGTGCCGCCGTGGATCTGGGCGTTGGCCATCGCGATGGACAGCCCCAGACCGCTGCCCTCGGAGCGGGCCCGCCCCTTGTCCGCCTTGTAGAACCGGTCGAAGACGTGCGGCAGCACCTCCTCCGGGATGCCCGGCCCGCTGTCGGTCACCCGCACCACCACCTCGCCGGCCCCGGTCGGCCCGACGCCCTGGCGCACCGTGACCTTGACCGGCGAGCCGCCGTGCTTGAGCGCGTTGCCGATCAGGTTGGCGAAGACCACGTCCAGCCGGCGCGGGTCGACCACGGCCCGCACCCCGCGCGGGGCGTCCACCTCGACCGCGTCGTACCAGGCACGGCCGTCGATGCAGGACATGACCAGGTCGGCGATGTCCATCTCGTCGGCGACCAGCTTGGCGGTGCCCGCGTCGAACCGGGTCACCTCCATCAGGTTCTCCACCAGGTCGGAGAGCCGGCGGGTCTCGCTGACCACCAGCCGCACGGCCGGCTCGATCATCGGGTCGAGCGCGTCCGCCTCGTCCTCGAGGATGTCGGTGACGGCCGTCATCGCGGTGAGCGGGGTGCGCAGTTCGTGCGACATGTCGGCGACGAACCGGCGGCTCTGCGCCTCGCGGGCGCTCAACTCCTCGACCTGCTCGGAGAGTGCCTCCGCGGTGCTGTTGAAGGTCCGTGCCAGGTCGGAGAGTTCATCGGTGCCGCTGACCTCCAGCCGGGTGTCGAGCTTGCCTTCGCCCAACCGCCGTGCGGCATCGGCGAGTTGGCGCACCGGACGGAGCACGGTGGCGGACGCGGCCTGGGCCAGCAGAGTGGCGGCGATCAGTGCCAGCAGGGTGGCCACCGCCAACGACCAGCCCAGCGTGTTGAGATCGGCCCGCTCGTTGTCCAGCGACTTGAACATGTACGCGGTCGGGCCGGTGGGCACCACCCTGGTCCCGCCGACCACGTAGGGCTGGCCGTCCAGGTTCACCCGCTGCCAGTACAGGTGGTACTCGTTCGGGTTGCCCGGGCCGACCGGGCGCGGAGTGGTCACCGCCATCTGCAGAGCGTGCGGCACCTGGGCCGCGGTGAACCGCGGGTCCGAGACGGCGGTGCAGTCCGGTTGGTTGTCGTCCACCACCACGACGTTGTAGCTCAGCCCGGAACTCGCCACCTCGCTGGCCAGCTGTGCCAGCGCCGGGCAGCCGGCGTTCAGCGGCAGCCCCTGGACGCTCCGGCTGAGGGACACCCGGAAGTCGTTGAGCGCGGTGTCCTGGGCGCGCTTCAGCACCGCGTCCCGGTTCAGCCAGTACGCGATGCCGGAAGCGGAGACCGCGGCCGTCAGCGCCACCACGGCGAAGACGGCGGCGAGCCGGACCCGCAGCGAACTCAGCCGCAGCCGCCGCCGCCAGACCTGGCGGCGGCCGTTCTGATGGTCAGTCACGTGTCGGGTCAGCCATTCACTCTGGGCAGGACGGTCAGGAGGGCGGGTCCAGACGATAGCCGACGCCGCGGACCGTCCGGATCAGGGTGGGTGCTGACGGGACGTCCTCCACCTTGGCGCGCAGTCGCTGCACACAGGCGTCCACCAGGCGCGAGTCACCCAGGTAGTCGTGCTCCCAGACCAGCCGCAGCAGCTGCTGGCGGGAGAGCGCCTGGCCCGGTCGGCGGCTGAGCTCCAGCAGCAGCCGCAGCTCGGTCGGGGTGAGCTGGAGGTCCTGGCCGTCCTTGGTCACGGTCATCGCGGAACGGTCGATCACCAGCGATCCGAACGCCGAGGAGTCCGAGTTCTCCCGCTCGCCGCGGCGCAGCACCGCGCGGATCCGGGCGTCCAGCACCCGCGGCTGGACCGGTTTGACCACGTAGTCGTCGGCGCCGGACTCCAGGCCGACCACCACGTCGATGTCGTCGGAGCGAGCCGTCAGCAGGATGATCGGCAACTGGTCGGTGCGCCGGATCCGCCGGCAGACCTCGAAGCCGTCGATGCCCGGCAGCATCACGTCCAGCACGATCAGGTCGGGCCGCTGCTCCTTGAACAGCCGCAGGCCGTCCTCGCCGGAGGCGGCGGCGGCCACGCGGTGGCCCTGGCGGGTGAGGGCGAGTTCGAGGCCGGTCCGGATGGCGTCGTCGTCCTCGATCAGAAGGAGGAAAGGCACCTGTTCATTCTGGCTCAAGGATTGTGTTGCCGGGAACCGCCCGGAGCAGGTGGGGCGTCGAGGGTGTCGAGCACCACCCGGGATCCCGGGACCTCCGCCCTGAGGCTTGTGACACCGCTGTGACAGACGGCGGACACCGTCATGACGGGTGGCGGGCAGGATTTTCGTTGTCACCGCGAGGGACCGCCACGGCGGACCGGACCGGAGACGCGAAAGGACCCGCTCGTACCGACCATGGGGGCGCCACGATGAACGCAACGCTTGAGACCCGGAGCTTCTGGGACGCCAAGTGTTCCTCGCCGGCGCGGGGACGGGTGGACGGCTGCTCGGGGGGACGCCGGGGGGGCGTCGGCAGCCGGGGGCACGGGGGGACGAAGGGAGCGACCCTTTACCGGCTGGCGCCGGTGGAGGAGCGCCTGCCGTCGACCGGACAGGGGGGTGCGACGGGGGACTCGTCGCCCACCGAGGCGGAGCACCTCGCGGAGTTCACCGCCTATGTGCGCGAGCGCCGCGCCTCCCTGTACGCGACGGCGTACCACCTGACCGGCGACCGCTACGAGGCCGAGGACCTGCTGCAGAGCGCGCTCTTCAGCACCTACCGGGCCTGGGGCCGGATCGCCGACAAGGCGGCGGTCGGCGGCTACCTGCGCCGCACCATGACCAACCTGCACATCTCGGCCTGGCGCCGGCGCAAGCTCAACGAGTACCCCACCGAGGAGCTCCCCGAGACCGTCGGCGACACCGACGCGATGGGCGGCACCGAGCTGCGGGCCGTGCTCTGGCAGGCGCTCGCCAAGCTTCCGGAGAACCAGCGCACCATGCTGGTCCTGCGTTACTACGAGGGCCGCACCGACCCGGAGATCGCCGACATATTGAACATCAGCGTCGGCACCGTCAAGAGCAGCATCTGGCGCGCGCTGCGCCGGCTGCGTGACGACGAGCAGCTCAACCTCACCGGCGACACCACGCACGCCTTCGGCGAGCTGGTCGCCTGAACCACCCCACAACTCCCGTCGGGGGACGGGTGAGCGGGCGCGGAGTCGTGCGGGACTCGGGGGAGCCACCGCCGGCAGGGAAGCCGCGCTCACACAGGGCCGGGCCCGGCATCTCGGGAGAGGATGCCGGGCCCGGTTCGTTGTGCCCGGCGGCTCAGAACTCGACGAGTCGGCTGAGATTGACCGTGACGGGGAAGGGCAGCTCGGTCTTCAGCAGCCCGACGTGATGACCGCCCTCGCGGGCGGGCGCATAGACGCCGGTATCGCGGTCCAGCCAGAACTCGAAGACCTCCGGCAGGCCGCTGTCACCGCGTTCGACGCGCCAGAAGTAGGGGATGCCGGCCTCGGCGTAGAGACCGAGTGTTGTGCCAGTAGCCGGTCATCCCCCGCGGCCCGATCTCCCCGTCCACCAACTCGAAGTCGAAGGGCAGGTCGAGGTCCTTGACCTGCTCGTACGTCCATCTACGGCCTGGCGGGTTCATCCAGTCGATCGGCGCGGCTGTCACGGCTACCTCCTCGCGGTGGGGGCCGACGGCATCTGGCGTCAAGCCTAGCCGCCGGTCCGGGCCGGCAAGGCGGTTCGCCGCCCGGTTCGCCCTTCCAGGTGAACGGCGCTCCGGTACCGCCCCGGGGACACTCCGTACTCGCGCTTGAAGGCCTTGGCGAAGGCGAACTCACTGAGGTAGCCGGTGCGCTGGGCGATGGTGCGCAGCGGGGCGTCGCTCTCGCGCAGGAGGCGGCCGGCGGTGGTCATCCGCCACCAGGTGAGGTACGCGAGCGGGGGCCGGCCCACCAGGGTGGTGAAGCGGCGGGCGAAGGCGGCGCGGGACAGGCCGGCCCGGGCGCCGAGTTCCTCGACGGTCCAGGGGTGGGCGGGGTCGTCGTGGATCGCGTGCAGGGCGGTGCTGATGGTCCGGTCGCGCAGGGCGTGGGCCCAGCCGGAGCCCGGGCGTTCGGCATCGGCCTGCTCGGCGTACCAGGCGCGCAGCACGTGCAGCAGCAGGGTGTCCAGCAGCGCGGGGAGCACGGCGTCGGTGCCGGGTTGACGGTCCGTCAGCTCATCGGCCAGCAGGTCGGTCACGGTGCGCAGCCGGGGGTGGCGGCCGTCCCCGGTGGTGAGGTGCAGCTGGGGCGGCAGTTCGGTGAGCAGCGGGTGCGGGCGGGCCTGGTTGAGCAGATAGGCGCCGCAGAGCATGCTGCTGCTCGCCGCGGTGCCTGGTCCGGCTTGCGGCGGTTGGGGGCGCAGTCGGCCGTCCGGGTCCAACACGGCCGGGCGCAGCGTCCGGCCCGGGGCGTCGGCGATCCCGTAGCTGGTGCCGTGCGGCAGCAGCACCAGGTCGCCTGCCGTCATCCGGACCGGTGCGGTGTCGCCCGGCGGGTGCAGCCAGGCCTCGCCGTCCAGCACCGCGTGGAACCCGACACCGTCACCTGCCGGGAACCGCACGCCCCAGGGGGCGGCCCGCCGGTGGTGGCCGGCGTGCGGCCGGCCGGTGCGCATGGCGGTGATCGCGTCGCTGAGCACGTCCATGGAGTGAGCCTAGCCAGTGGCGAGACGATCGGACAGGAAACCGAGACCTTCCGGCATGGGTCGTCTCGGTCCGCCCGCCTACCGTTGATCACGTCAGCAAGTTGCGTGTTCCACTGAGGAGTTGGCGATGGCCAAGGTAGTGCTGTTCGACGAGCTGGGCGGTCCCGAGGTGCTCCGGATCGCGGAGGTCGAGCTCGGGGAGCCCGGTCCGGACGAGGTTGTGGTGCGGACCGAGGCGATCGGCCTCAACCGGGCGGAGGCGCTCTTCCGGGCCGGCACCTACTACTACCAGCCGACGCTGCCCGCCTCGCGGCTCGGCTACGAAGCGGCCGGCGTGGTGGTGGCGGTCGGGTCGGCGGTGACGGACTTCGCCGTAGGGGACCCGGTGGTGAGCACGGTCGGTGGACACATGAGCACCGACGGCGTCTACGGCGACCACTTCCTGCTGCCCGCCGCCTCGCTGGACCCGCGGCCCGACGGCGTGGATGCGGTGACCGCGGCCGCCGCCTGGCTCTCCTACGGCACCGCCTACGGCGCACTGGTGGAGCGCGGCGGGATGCGGCCCGGTGACCATGTGGTGATCACCGCCGCCTCGTCCAGCGTCGGCGTGGCCGCGATCCAGATCGCCAACCACTTCGGCGCGATCCCGATCGCCGTCACCCGCACCGCGGACAAGCGCGACCAGCTGCTGAAGCTCGGCGCGGCCCAGGTGATCGTCAGCGGCGAGGAGCCGGTGGCGGAGCGGGTGCGCGAGCTCACCGGCGGGGCCGGCGCCGAGTTCGTCTTCGACCCGGTCGCCGGACCCGGACTGCAGGAGTTGGCACTCGCGGTGGCGCCCGGTGGCCTGCTGGTCGTCTACGGCTGGCTGGACCCGCGCCCGGCGCCGCTGCCGATGAACTGGGGGCTGCGGATGCTCGGGTTCGCCTTCGGTGAGCTGGTCCGGACGCCGGAGATCCGGCGCCGGATCCTGCACTTCCTGGGCGCCGGGCTGCGGGCCGGCACTCTCGCCCCGGTGATCGACCGGACCTTCGACCTGTCCGAGATCGCCGATGCCCACCGCCACCTGGAGGCGAACGGTCAGGTCGGGAAGGTGGTCGTCACCGTCGGAAGCTGACGGGGCGTCAGGACAGGGCGACGGCTGGTTCGGGCAGCTCGACCACCGCGCGCACCCGGTGGGCGGCTTCGGAGCCGTCGCAGGCGTGGGCGCCGAGCGAGACCTGCCGGGCCACGATGCTCCGTTCGGCGCGCATCAGCCGCAAACCGCGCCGCATCAGGAAGCCGACCGACTTGCGGCCCTCCCGCAGATCGCGGCGGAACCGGCGCCAGGCGGTGACCAGCGGGTGGTTGCGCAGGCAGAGCGCGTCGCCGAGCAGCTCCTCGGCCCGGCAGGCGGCGACCAGTTCGGCGGCGAAGATCCCCTCGGCGATGAAGGCCGGGGCGCCGTGCAGCTCCAGGAGCCGGGAGCCGGCCCGCCCGTTGGCCGGGATCGAGTAGACGGGCACCTCGGCCCGGCCGGTCTCCACCAACTGCCGGATCGCGGCCAGCGCCTGGTCGCCGTGCCAGGAGGCGGGCGAGTCCCAGTCGACGCCGCTGCCGTCCGGCAGCGGCGGGAGGCTCGGGTCGTCGCCGTCCTTGTAGAAGTCGTCGAGCTGCAGCACCGGGAGCGCGGCCCGCTCGGCCAGTGAGGACTTGCCCGACCCCGAGGGCCCGGAGAGCAGCACCACGCGGGCGCGACGAGCAGGGGCGGGGTTCATGGGGGAGTCACTCACGAGACACCAGTCTGACGCATCGAACGCAGTACTGGTAACCCGCTGGACGGATGCGAGGGGAGGACGGCCGAAAGGTGACGGGCCCGCGCCAGGGGGGAGAGGCGCGGGCCCGTCGGCGGTCCGTCCGGGCCCCTGGGGGGGATAGGGGCACGGGGGACGAACCGGTCAGGGGAGGGCCTACTGGCCCATCGGGTGCCAGACCGTCTTGGTCTCCAGGAACGAGAGTAGCCGGTCGGTTCCCGGAGCATTGGTCCAGTCCTGGGCCGCCGGGTCGACGGCCGGGCGCAGCACGCGCTTCAGGGTGTCCGCGGCCAGCTCCTCCAGCGCGGTCGCCGTGCCCGGACCGTCCGCGGCGATCGCGCCGGTCAGGTCGAGGGCGTTGACGTCCTGGTGGGAGGCAAGGGTGGGGGCGATGTCCGCGGTGCGGCCGGAGATGACGTTCACCACACCGCCCGGGACGTCCGAGGTGGCCAGCACCTCGCCCAGCGACAGGGCGGGCAGCGGGGCGTCCGCCGCGGCCGCGACCACCGCGGTGTTGCCGGTGGCGATCACCGGGGCGAGCACCGAGACCAGGCCCAGGAAGGAGTGCCCGTAGCCGGTCTGCGGGGCCACGATGCCCACCACGCCGGTGGGTTCGGGCACCGACAGGTTGAAGAACGGTCCGGCCACCGGGTTGGCGGCGCCCGCGATCTGGGCCACCTTGTCGGTCCAGCCGGCGTACCAGACCCAGCGGTCGATCGCCTGGTCGACCAGCGCGCCGGCCTTCTTGCCGCCCAGGCCCTCGGCCGCGGCCACCTCGGCGGCGAACTGCTCGCGGCGGCCCTGGAGCATCTCGGCGACGCGGTAGAGGACTTGACCGCGGTTGTAGGCGGTGGTGCCGGACCAGCCCTTGACGGCCGCACGGGCCGCCAGCACGGCGTCCCGGGTGTCCTTGCGGGTCCCGAGGGGGGCGTTGGCGAGCCACTGGCCCTTTGCGTCGGTCACCTCGTACACCCGCCCGCTCTCGGAGCGCGGGAACTTCCCGCCGACGTACAGCTTGTAGGTCTTGAACACCTGGATCCGTGCAGGGGTGTCAAGTCGCGTGCTGAGATCAGACATCGAGGTAGGCCTCCAGACCGTGGCGGCCACCCTCGCGGCCGTAGCCCGACTCCTTGTAGCCGCCGAACGGCGAGGTCGGGTCGAACTTGTTGAAGGTGTTGGCCCACACCACGCCGGCCTTCAGCCGGTCGGCCATCCAGAGGATGCGCGAGCCCTTCTCCGTCCAGATGCCGGCGGAGAGTCCGAACGGGGTGTTGTTGGCCTTCTCCAGCGCCTCGGCCGGGGTGCGGAAGGTCAGCACCGACAGCACCGGGCCGAACACCTCCTCCTGGGCGATCCGGTGCGCCTGGCTCACGCCGGTGAACAGCGTGGGGCGGAACCAGTAGCCGGTGGAGGGGAGTTCGCACTCCGGGGACCAGCGCTCGGCGCCCTCGGCCTCGCCGTGGGCGGTCAGCTCGGTGATCCGGGCCAGCTGGGCCGCCGAGTTGATGGCGCCGATGTCGGTGTTCTTGTCCAGCGGGTCGCCGACCCGCAGCGTGGCCATCCGGCGCTTGAGCGCGTCCAACAGCTCGTCCTGGATGGACTCCTGGACCAGCAGGCGGGAGCCGGCGCAGCAGACGTGGCCCTGGTTGAAGAAGATGCCGTTGACGATGCCCTCGACCGCCTGGTCGATCGGTGCGTCGTCGAAGACGATGTTGGCCGCCTTGCCGCCCAGCTCCAGCGACAACTTCTTGCGGGTACCGGCCAGTTGCTTGGCGATCGCGCGGCCGACCGGGGTGGAGCCGGTGAACGCCACCTTGTTGACGTCCGGGTGCGCGGTGAGCGCGGCACCGGTGCGGCCGTCGCCGGTGACGATGTTGACCACGCCCTTGGGCAGACCGGCCTGCCGGCAGATCTCGGCGAACCGCAGCGCGGTCAGCGGGGTGGTCTCGGCGGGCTTGAGGACGACCGTGTTGCCGGTGGCCAGCGCCGGGGCGATCTTCCAGGCCAGCATCATAAGCGGGAAGTTCCACGGGATGACCTGGCCGGCCACGCCCAGCGGCTTCGGCGCGGCGCCGAACCCGGCGAAGTCCAGCTTGTCCGCCCAGCCCGCGTAGTAGAAGAAGTGCGCGGCGACCATCGGCAGGTCGAAGTCGCGGGTCTCCTTGATCGGCTTGCCGTTGTCGATCGACTCCAGCACGGCCAGTTCGCGGGAGCGCTCCTGGACGATCCGGGCGATCCGGAACAGGTACTTGGCGCGCTCGCTGCCGGGCAGCGCCGACCAGTCGGCGAAGGCCTTGCGAGCGGCCTTGACGGCACGGTCGACGTCCTCGTCGGTGCCCTGGGCGAACTCGGCGAGCACCTGCTCGGTGGCCGGGTTGACCGTCTTCAGCGCCTCGCTGCCGCTGGAGTCGGTGAACTCGCCGTTGATGAAGTGGCCGTAGGAGGTGGCGATGTCGCCGGCCGCGGCGGGCGACTCCGGGGCCGGGGCGTACTCGAACAGCCCGCTCTTGCGGACCGGCTCTGCGGCGTTCTTGTTCTTGGCCATGTTCCTCAGTCCACCGTCACGTAGTCGGGACCGGAGTACCGTCCGGTGGTCAGCTTCTGACGCTGCATCAGGAGATCGTTGAGCAGGCTGGAGGCGCCGAAGCGGAACCAGTGCGGGGTCAGCCAGTCGTCGCCCAGGGTCTCGTTGACCATCACCAGGTACTTCATGGCGTCCTTGGTGGTCCGGATGCCGCCGGCCGGCTTCACGCCGACCTGCACGCCGGTCTGCGCCCGGAAGTCGCGGACGGCTTCCAGCATCAGCAGGGTCACCGGGGGAGTGGCGTTGACGGCCACCTTGCCGGTCGAGGTCTTGATGAAGTCGGCGCCGGCCAGCATCGCCAGCCAGGAGGCCCGGCGCACGTTGTCGTAGGTCTGCAGCTCGCCGGTCTCGAAGATCACCTTGAGGTGGGCCGAGGTGCCGTCGGGGCGCTTGCAGGCCTCCTTGACGGCGGTGATCTCGTTGAAGACGTCCAGGTAGCGGCCGGAGAGGAAGGCGCCGCGGTCGATCACCATGTCGATCTCGTCGGCGCCGGCGGCCACCGCGTCGGCGGTGTCGGCCAGCTTCACCGGCAGTGCGGCACGGCCGGCCGGGAAGGCGGTGGCGACCGAGGCGACCTGGATGCCGGTGCCCTTCAGCGCCTCCTTGGCGGTGGCGACCATGTCCGGGTAGACGCAGATCGCGGCGACCCGGGGGGCGGTGGGGTCGCTGGGGTCGGGGTTCCGGCCCTTGGTGCACAGGGCGCGCACCTTGCCGACCGTGTCCGCGCCTTCGAGCGTGGTCAGGTCGATCATCGAGATGGCCAGATCGATGGCGTACGCCTTGGCCGTGGTCTTGATCGAACGGGTGCCGAGCGCGGCGGCGCGGGCCTCGAGGCCGACCTGGTCGACGCCGGGCAGGCCGTGCAGGAAGCGGCGGAGCGAGGCCTCGGACGCCGCGACGTCCTTCAGACCGCCGCCCGCAGCGCCGGGGGCATTGGCTGCAAGAGTGGACATAGTCACCAGGGCAGCATATCTACGCGCGTAGCCAATGGGTAGGTGGGGGCGGTTTCGATGCGGGACCGAGATCTGCGGGGTGGTGTGCCGGTGAGCCGTGACGTGGCCTGCTCGTTTCATCTACGACCTCAGCCACGACGGCGCCGTGAAGGAGGAGGAGGGGGAGGAGTTGTGAGCCACGCCACCTGGAAGACTCGCCGCGCCGGAGAGCTCTCCGGTCAGGAGGCGGGCCTCGGCCCCCGAGCTCGCCGGGTCCACGACGAAGCCGGGTTGGCCATGGAGCTCGGCCGGCCATGCGGGGGCCGGGTGCCGGTCGGGCCTGAGTGGCGACGAGGCACGGCGGCACCGGGCAACTACGCTCGGACCATGGCGCTCCTGCGGATGGACAACGTCGGCATCGTCGTCGACGACCTTGAGGCTGCTGTCGCGTTCTTCGCCGAACTCGGCATGGAGCTTGAGGGCCAGGCGCTGGTCGAGGGGCCGTGGGTGGACGGTGTCGTCGGGCTCGACGGCGTCCGAAGCGACATCGTGATGATGCGGACGCCTGACGGCCACGGCCGGCTCGAACTGACGAAGTTCCGTGCGCCGAAGGCGATCCCCGCCGAGCCGGCGAACGCACCGGCGCACACGATGGGCCTGCGTCGCATCATGTTCGCCGTCGAGGACATCGAAGACGTCCTTGCACGGCTGCGCACCCATGGCGCCCAACTCGTGGGCGGGGTGACGCAGTACGAGAACAGCTACCGGCTCTGCTACGTCCGCGGCCCCGAGGGCGTCCTGGTCGGCCTGGCCGAGCCGCTCGGCTGAGGCCGGGAGCCGGGCGCGTTGCGGTGACGTTGGATCAGGAACACACGAGTGTGCCGGACTTGATGGCGGAGATGAACGCCGACCACTCGTTCGCGGGGAGGACGAGGGCGGGACCGGTGGGGTTCTTGCTGTCGCGGACCGGGACCACGCTGGTGAAGCCGTCGGCGACCTCGACGCAATTGGAGTTGTTCACGCCACTGTAGGAGGACTTGCGCCAGGTCGTAAGGGCTGAGGCGTCGGGGATGAGATCAGTGGTCATCGGCGTACTCCTTCAGGTAACTGCTCACCAGAGCCCTGGACTCGGCCTCTGTCAGAGCCATCGAGCGCGCCACGTCAAAACCCTGGACGAGCTCAACGATCCTCTTCGGTGAGTCTACTGACTCACCGGAATCGAAGCTCTCGACCAGGCCCACGGTCTCGCCGCCTCGCATGGTGAGCAGGGTCAGGCTTCCGCCGAGCATGGGATGCAGGGCTCGTTGGAACGGCAGGACCTGTACGGTGATGTGAGGGCTCTCGCTCAACTCCAGAACGTGTTCGAGCTGGATGCGCATCGTCTCCCTGTCAGAAGTCGGCCGTCTCAGGCCTGACTCGTCCACGATGGCCCAGAAGAGCGGTGGGTCATCGCGGTTGAAGATCTTCTTGCGGTTCATTCGAGCAGCGACGCGCGCATCAAGTTCGGCGGGCGTGTAGCCGGACATGCTGTAGCGGAACAGCTCCCGTGCGTACGCTTCCGTCTGGAGCAAGCCAGGAATCAAGCTACTGGTGAAAACTTGAATTCGAAGAGCTTCTCGCTCTTTCGCGACGAACTCGCGGCCGTAACTGACGATTAGCGTGTCATGCGCCATGTCGAGCAGTTCCACGAACAGGTCGTCAGTCTTGAAGTACTCGTCCAGCGTCTGCGCCAAGGCCTCCGAGGGCAACTGTTCGCCTCGTTCCACCCTGCCGATATAGGTGTGCGGGAAGTTGATCTGGTCCGCGAGTCCCCGCAACGACAGATCGGCAGCTTCCCGCATCCGCCGCAGCCTCCGGCCCAGCATGGTGCGCGGTGTGGCCTTGTCGTCGTCCTCGTGGAGCTCCATCGAACACCCCTTCAAATACCCGTGCACCGACGCTATTTGGTCACGGTGCCAGGATGCGTCCAGTCTGCCCGATCCGCCAAAGTGGTAACCGCACGATGAAGCCCCGGCGACCGCTGCAACGGTCCCGGGGCGTGGTCGACCTGGACGAAAACCGAAAGCAGGTGGACATGGACGACTTTACCGGCGTTCCGGAGCCCGCAGGAGTCCCCGAGTCGGAATGGCTGGAACAGCCGCACGCTGACCCGCAGTTCTCCGTTTCGCTGCCGCGCCATCCGAAGTCGGCGAGCGCGGCCCGTGGGGCGCTGCGGGACTTCCTCGCCAAGACGGAAGGTGGGGAACTCGTCCTCGAAGACGCCGAGTTGGTGCTGAGCGAGCTGTTCGGCAATGCGG
>NZ_JAJJPA010000089.1 GCF_020907985.1 Kitasatospora humi
GCGGCAGGGCACCGCGCCTCCAACTACCAATGGCAAACATCGAATCCATCACCCTCGACGCGGCCGACCCGGCAGCTGCCGCCCGTTTCTATGCCGCCGCCTTCGGCCTGGAGGGCCAGGTCCGGGTGCGGGCCTCGGAGGCACCGACGACCGGCTTCCGCGGTTTCACGCTCGCCCTCACGGTTTCGCAGCCGGCCGACGTCAACGCCTTCATCGGCGTCGCCCTCCAAGCCGGCGCCACCACGCTCAAGCCCGCCGCGAAGTCGCTCTGGGGCTACGGCGGTGTCGTGCAGGCCCCGGACGGGGCGATCTGGAAGGTCGCGACCTCGGCGAAGAAGGACACCGGCCCGGCCACCCGGCAGATCGACGACATGGTGCTGCTGCTGGGTGTCGAGGACGTGGCCGCGAGCAAGCGGTTCTACGTCGAGCGCGGCTTCACGGTGGCGAAGAGCTTCGGCAGTCGTTACGTCGAATTCGCCACCGGCTCACTGAAGTTGGCGCTGTACCGGCGCCGCACCCTGGCCAAGGACGTCGGTGTCGCTCCCGACGGTGCGGGCCGCACGGGCTGGTGATCGGTAGCACCGCCGGGCCGTTCGCCGACCCGGACGGGTTCGCCTGGGACGTCACCGCATCGTTGGCAGCCGCGCGCTGAGCCGCCAGACTCGTCCGCACCTGAGATCGTCGATCATGAACGGGGAACTTCCAATGAGCAGCAGCGAGAACGGCAAGCACGAGGGGTTCACGGCCGAGGAGCGGGCCGCGATGAAGGACCACGCCCAGGAGTTGAAGAAGGCCGCCCGCCGCAACTCCCGCGCGGATAAGGCGGCGGAGGCCGAGCGGGACGTGCTCGCGAAGATCGCGGAGATGCAGGACTCGGACCGGATCATGGCCGAGCGCGTCCATGCCGTCATCACCGCCAGCGCCCCGGCCCTCGCACCGAAGCTCTGGTACGGGATGCCCTCCTACGCGCTGGACGGCAAGATCGTCTGCTTCTTCCAGAGCGCGGAGAAGTTCAAGGCGCGTTATGCGACGCTCGGGTTCAGCGACCAGGCGCGGCTGGACGAGGGCCCGATGTGGGCGGCCGGGTTCGCCCTGTCCCAGGTGACGCCCGAAGTGGAGGAGCGGATCGCCGAGTTGGTGAAGCGGGCGGTGGGCTGAGGGGGGATCGCCCCACTCGTCCCAGGACCGGCGCGCCTGGTGCGCCGCGGCGACCTGACGCTCTCCCTGCACGCGGACGACAGCACCGGCGGCCTCCCGGACCTGTCCCCGGTGGCCGCGGCACTGGTCCCCGGGATGGGCTGACACCCGGGGACACCGATCCCTGCCCCGGCCCCCGTCGCCTGACAGCGGGAAGGCGGGAAGGCGGGAAGGCGGGAAGGCGGGAAGCCGGGAAGACCACGGTTTCGGCAGGAGGTGGCCCCAACGAACGGGGGTGGTCGTTCGTGGGAGTCGGTGGACCGTGGAGGAAGAGATGGAAGAGGTGAGGGGTGGACTGGCATGACGTCGCCGGCGAGCTCGTGCAGGCCAGGGCATCCGCGTTGAAGCGGTACGGATTCCTGCTGTGCGGTGACCGTGCGGAGGCCGACGATCTGGTGCAGGACGCCCTGGTCCGGGTGTTCGCCCAGCCGCGGCGGAGTTGGGACGTCGCATCCGCTGAGCGCTACGTCCGTCGCGTCATGCTGAACCGCTACCTCGACCATTACCGACGCCGGGGCCGCTGGACGAGCCTGCTGCCACGCCTGGCGACGCCCGCCGCGACCGACGATTTCACCGCCGGCAGCGGCGACCGGCTGGACGTCGTCAGCGCGCTCGGCACGCTCTCGCCGCGCCAACGGGCCTGCGTGGTCCTGCGCTTCTACGAGGACCTGCCGGTCGCCGAGGTGGCCGACCGGCTGGGGTGTAGCGCGGGGACGGTCAAGCGGCACCTCAGTGAGGCCGTCGCCCGGCTCGGCAAGGCCCTGGTGCTCACCAACCTGGAGGGAGACGGACATGGCGAATGAGCCGGACGTGGCGAATGAGCCGGACGTGGTCAAGCAGCTGCTGCTCGACGCGGCGGACCAGGCCGGGCCACTCGACGTGAGCCTGGCGGACGTCACCGTGCGGGTCAGGAGGCGTCGGCGGGTGCGCGGTGGCGCACTCGGGCTCGCGGTCGGCTGCCTCGCCGCCGGAGTGGTGGTCACGGTCCAGGCCGCCGAGGGTTCGACGGCTCGTTCGACGGTCGCCTCGGTGTCGACGCAGCCGGCCGCCGCGCCCACGGGACCGACCTGCGTGGCCGCGTCGCCACCGGGAGGACTCGGCCCGGGCCTGGACCTGGATGCGCGGTCTTGCCAGTACGTCGGGCTGACGCTGGAGGCCGCTCGGGCGCAGGCGTCCAAGGAGCACCGGGAACTGATGGTGCTCAGTCAGGACGGGGTGAGCTCGGGGCCGTTCACCTATGAGTTCCGAAGCTCCAGGGTGCGTGTCACGGTCGTCAAGGACCGGGTGACGTCAGCCTTCATCGGCTGACGGTGCCGGCTGACGGTGCCGGTGGGCGTTTGCGGGGGCGCATGGGGCGCGTTCGATGGTTGCGCAGGGTGGCCGCGCGATCGCTGAGGGTCGTTCGGCGGGGCGGGGGAGGTGTAGCGTGCGCAAGTGGAACGGGTCGCCCCTGGCAGGAAAGGGGCGAGCCCGGGCAGGTGTTGACGCACCTGGCCGGGCTCTTCATCCGCAGAGTGGTCAGGAGCCACTGAGGATGCTGAGGAATGTTATCGCGCCCGCGCGCGGGTTCACGCAGATCGCCAATGTGCACATCTGGGATGACGAGCTGTCAGATGCTGCGTTCCGGCTGCTCGTCCGGGCGCTGGCGCTGTCGGACGCGGCGGCGCGGAAGACGACGGTGACGGAGTTGGCCGCCGGGTTGACGGGTGGGCGGATCACCGCCGACCGAGCGCGGCGGCAGTTGGGGAAGAAGGGGCTGCTGCACAGCACCAAGTGGCGCAACGCGGCCGGGCAGGTGCGCTCGGAGTCGCTGGTGTCGAGCGTGCCGCTGCGGGCGGAGGAGGCGGAGGGCATCTTCGCCGAGCGGCGGAGAGTCGGCGGCGTCGGCGGCGCCGGCGGTGCACCGGGTGCCGGAACACGGAAGGTCGGTCGGGCCGACGTTCCGTCACCCGGCACCGCCCTCCCTACGGAAGGAAGACTGGGGGAGCAGACGTCCTCCCCCCACCCGGTCCCGGGCGCCGGGCTGGACGTCCAGGCGGCGGAGCGGGTGCTGCTGTCGCTGCGCCAGGTGGACGAGCGGCTGGTGCTCGGGTCGGCGGAGGCGGCCCGGCTGGCGCCGCTGGCCGCCGAGTGGCTGGCCAGGGGCGTCAGTGAGGCGGGGTTGAAGCATGCGCTGAGCTCCGGGCTCCCGGTGCCGGTGAAGTCTGCGGTGGCGCTGGTGCGGCACCGGCTGCGGGAGAAGATGCCCGAGGACGAGGCCGACCGGAAGCCGTTGAAACTGGCGATGTGTACGGGCTGCGATCGGGGGTTCCGGGTGGTCGCGGACGAGGAGCGCTGCCCCGGGTGCCGTTGCGCGGCAGCGGCAGCGGCGGCGGCGCCATCGCCGGAGCCCGCCGCACCCGGGCGCCTCGGTTGGCGGGAACGGGTGCGGCTGGCGGGCGCCGGAGGGTGATGCCGCCCGGGCTGCAGCAGGGGCTACAGCCGTACGGGCTACACCCCTGCGGGCTGGACGACCACGGTGATGGGTCCGACCTCCCCGAAGTAGGCGCCGTCGCCGCCGTAGGCGCTGTGGAAGGACCTCGCGAGGTCCGCCACGGTGTACATCGCGGCGTTGGCGGCACCCTGGGCCGGCGGGTTGCCGTTGTCGGACCAGACCTCCAAGGTGACGCAGTCCTGGCCGTCGCGTGCGACCACGGCGGCGGCGTGGAACTGGCTCATCTCCGTGCCGTTCGGCTTGGTCGCGACGATCACGAAGGCCTCGCCGGGCTGCGGGTCGGCCGCCTCGTTGCGGGCACCGGCGAAGGCTCGGGCCTGCCGCCGGTTGGAAGAGTCCGACACGCCGAACGCCTCGGTGACGACGTTGCCCTTCTTGGTGATGTTGATGTTGCTGTACTCGCCCTGGCCCCAGCCAAGTTGGCCCACCCGGTTGTTGATGATCTCCTCGGCGGCGTGCAGGCAGTCGAGCAGGATCGGGCCACCGAGCCAATAGCGGTTGTACGTCTGCCCGTTGATCTGCGCCTGCTGGTTCCTTGACTGCAGCGCGGTGGCGAGTTGGCCGGCCGGAACGTCGTCGCGGACCCAGACGCTCTGTGCGTCGGGCTGGATCACGAAGCTCCCGTTCTGGGAGACAAGGATGTTGCCGAGGGTCGGATCCTGGGCGTTGGTGTAGCGCTGGACGACTTGGCCACCGCCGGTTGCCGCCCGGGTGGTCTGGGAGGCTCCGCCCTCGTGGGCCTCGTCGGAGTGCTCGACTCGGCGCTGCATGACCCTGGTCGCGTTGGCCTCGGCCGCTCGTTCGAAGCGGTCGGCGGGGTCGGAGATGCGCAGCCCGTCACCGTTGTCGGTGCCGGCGACCGGCCCTTGCCGCTGCTGGATGACGTGGGTGAGTTCGTGCGCGAGGGTGTGCTTGTCGGCGCCACCGTCCCCGATGACGATGTGGTTGCCGCTGGTGTAGGCGCGTGCGCCCACCTCGGCGGCGGACGCGCGGGCCGAACTGCCCGTGTGGATGCGGACGTCGGAGAAGTCCGCGCCCAGGCGCGCCTCCATCTCGGTGCGCAGCGGTTCGTCCAGCGGCTGCCCGGCCGAGCGCAGCACGCCGTGCACCGCGGACCGCTGCACGGCCGAGGCGCTACCGCCGCGCCGCTCCTCGATCATCCGTGCCACCACCGCGTTTCCGACGGTCCGTTGCAGCGACGCGACCGCTTCCGGGGACAACTCCCCGCCGGTGGGCCGTAGTTCTTCGAGCTCCTGACGCGCCGCGGTCGGCTGGCGTCGTTGGCTGGGGTGCTTCTCCGGCTGTTCCTTCGCGTGCATGTCCGCCTCTTCCTCCAGGCTGCCCGCTCGTTCTACCGGGGCGGCAGCTGTCCGGAAAAGGTACGGAGGGGCAGCCCCGGGGGCACGTTCGCTTCCCCGAGGGCACGGTTGCCGGTTCAGGGAGGAGTCGGCAGCCCGGTGATGGTGGAGGGACCTTCGGCCGTCGGCCGTCCACGCGGGACCGCCTGCGTGGACGGCCGGAGGATCTCGCTGGAGACGGTCAGGTGCTCGCGGACTTCCTCCGGGCTCTCGGCTCGGTGCGCCAGGTAGAGGCTCCGGTGGTACTGCCGCGCCGTGTCAGGGAACCGCTCGATCTCGACCACCGCGGACCAATGCGCGAGGTAGGCACGGACCGGAGTGAGGCTGTCCAACTCGGCAGCTCGATTGAACGCCTTCTCCAAGTCGGCCTGCATCTTCGTCGGCCTGCATCTTCGCCAGGAGGCTCGGAGCAACGACCGCCAGGGCAGCCTTCAGCGCCGCGGGTGTCTTCGGAGGCCGAGGGATGAGTTCCTCGGTGTGATCTGCTGCTGTGCTCAACGTGTCCTTCACGGGGTGCCCGGCTACCGTACGACAGCCACGGGCTGATGGGCGGTTACCCACCAGCCCTGCCCGAACGGGTTGCCTGCCACCTCGCCAGAGGTCAGAGGAAGTCGTCGGTGCGCAGCTCGAAGGCGAACGGCTCGGGGAGGGCGAGCGGCTTGCCGAAGGCGACGCTCTGGGACTCGCTGTAGTCGTCACCCTCGGGGGCGGAGAAGAGCGTGATCCGGGACTCCTCGCGGTCGATCAGGAGGTAGAGCGGGATCCCGGCGAGCGCGTAGCAGTGGCGCTTGGCGAACCTGTCCTGGAGGGGCTTGCCGGAGGTCACTTCGACGACCATGGCCACGCCGTCGGGGTCCATCCAGGGCGGGGCGCCGCGGAAGAGGCGGCGTTCGAGAGGGGCGAAGGTGGCGTCGGGGATGACGTGGTTCTTGGGGCAGCGGCCGCCTCGCGGGAGCCGCAGGCCCTTGCCGCCGGACACCTGCATCCGCGTTGCGGAGCCCTGCGCGATCTGATCGATCAGAAGACCGATGGCGTCCTCGTGGTCTCCGTCCGGCGGTGGTGACACGATGATCTCTCCCTCGATGAGCTCGGCTCGGAAGCCCTCGGGGGTGGCCAGGCTGAGGAACGCCTCCAGCAGGATCTCCTCCTGCGCGGGCATTGCCGGACCCTGGTAGTCGTGCGTCATGGCACTCATGATGCCCCCTTCCCTGCGTGAAGCACAGGCTAGCCGGGCCGGGCAGCCGCAGAAGGAGCATGGCGGGGTACTTCACCCCATCGTGGGTGCGTCCACGAAGCGAGTTGACGCCGCTGGGCAGGCGGCACCGGCCGACAACGGCGTGAAGCCCGGCGCACGCCGTGCGCCGGGCTTCAGGGAGGGCCGCGGTCAGTCCGCCGTGGCGATCAGCGGGTCGAGACGGATGTCGGGCTTGGCGCGCTGGAAGGCGTTGAGGTGCCACTTGTCGGCGAAGAGGGCGAGGAGGGCCTCGTCGGAGCGGCGGGTGAGGACCTCGGCGTCGGTCAGGCGGGCCTTGGCGAGCTCGGCCTGCCCCTCGGCATCGGTGACACGGGCCAGGCGGTAGGAGAGGCGGTCCAGGGTGATGGGGGAGGAGAACTCGTGCTCCATGCGGTGCAGCACGACGTCGAACTGCATCGGGCCGACGGCGGCCATCACCGGGGCCTGGTCGCCGCGGCGGTCGGAGACCAGCACCTGGACCACGCCCTCCTCGTCGAGCTGGGAGACGCCGCGGCGGAACTGCTTGGAGCGGGAGATGTCCTTGGGCCGGGCCACCGCGAAGTACTCCGGGGCGAAGGCCGGCAGCGGTGGGAAGGTCACCTTCCTGCCGGTGTAGAGGGTGTCGCCGACGCGCAGGGCGCTGGCGTTGATCAGGCCGACCACGTCGCCGGGGAAGGCGGTGTCGACCACGGTGCGCTCGGCGCCGAAGACGGTGGAGGCGTACTTGGTGGCGAAGGAGCGGCCGCTGGCGGCCCGGGTGACGTTCATGCCGCGCTCGAACACGCCGGAGCAGACCCGCACGAAGGCGATCCGGTCGCGGTGCGCCGGGTCCATGTTGGCCTGGATCTTGAAGACCACGCCGGAGAACTCGTCGGTCACCTCGCGCGCGCCGCCGTCCGCCAGCGGGCGGGCGCCGGGCGCCGGGGCGAGGTCGACCACCGCGTCGAGCAGCAGCTTGACGCCGATGTTGGTGAGCGCGGCGCCGAAGAAGACCGGCGTGATCTTGCCCTCCTGGAAGGCATCCTGCTCGTAGCCGGGACCGGAGCTGAGCGCCAGCTCCAGCTCCTCCAGGGCGGTCTCCCAGAGCTCGCCCTCCTGCTCGGCGGCCTCGGCGGCGGAGAGGGTCTCCTCCTGCGCGATGTGGGTGCCGCTGGGCACCTTGGTGTAGCGCAGCATCCGGTCGGTGTCCGAGGCCTGCACGATGCCGCGGAAGTTGCCGGCCGGGCCGACCGGCCAGACCTGGGGGACCGGGGTGATGCCGAGGACGTTCTCGATGTCGTCCAGCAGGGCCAGTGACTCGCGGCCGCGGCGGTCCCACTTGTTGATGAAGGTGATCACCGGGACGCCGCGGTGCCGGCAGACCGCGAACAGCTTGCGGGTCTGCTCCTCGAGACCCTTGGCCGCGTCGACCAGCATGATCGCGCAGTCGACGGCGGAGAGCACCCGGTAGGTGTCCTCGGAGAAGTCGGCGTGACCGGGGGTGTCGACCAGGTTCATCACCTGGCCGCGGTAGCCGAACTGCAGCGCGGCGGAGGTGACGGAGATGCCACGCTCGCGCTCCAGCTCCATCCAGTCGCTGGTGACGCCGCGCCGGTCGCCCTTGCCGTGCACGGCGCCGGCCGAGTTGATCGCCCGGGCGTGCAGGGCCAGCGCCTCGGTCAGCGTGGACTTACCGGCGTCGGGGTGACTGATCACGGCGAAGGTCCGCCGGCGGCCGGCCTCGTCGATGACCTGCGCGGTGGTGATGGACTGCGGCTGGCTCACTTCTCACTGACCTCGGGTCGCCGGACGGGCACAAGCAACCAATGTTACCGGGTGGCTAGAGGAGCGCGGCCGACGGTTTCACCATTCCGCGGGCGGTCTGGGCGTCGACGTAGTGGCCCAGGGCCGTCATGACCCACTCACCCGAGTACTGGCGGACCAGCTTGCACATCACCACGCCGGTGGCGGGCTCGGCGGTGGTCAGGTCGAAGCGGACCAGTTCCTCGCCGGTGACGGCGTCCAGCAGGCGGCAGTAGGCGTCCCGGACCTCGGTGAAGCGCTGGCCGGAGAACGAGTTGACCACGAACACCAGCCCGCACACCTCGGGTGGCAGTCCGTCGAGGTGCACGTCGATGGCCTCGTCATCGCCGCCCCCGCGGCCGGTCAGGCTGTCGCCGGTGTGCTGGATCGCGCCGTTGAAGACGTTCAGCTTCATGAACCAGACGGTCTCCAGGCGCTCGCGCCGGGCGTCGAAGGCGATGCAGGAGGCGTCCAGGTCGATGTTGCGGCCCCGGCGGGCGGGCTGCCAGCCCAGCGCCATCCGGACCGAGCTGAGCACCGGGCCGCCGTTCTTGACCAGCGACACGGAGCCGCCCTTGACCAGGCTGACCCGGCCCTTGTCCAGGGTCACCCGGGGCGGTTCGGCGGGCTGCGGGGGAGCGTCGGGAGCCGCCGGGGCGTACGCGGGGGTCGGCGGCGCGGTGCGGGGCGGCCGGTCGACGGTGACGCCGAAGTCGTCGGCGATGCCGGCCATGCCGTCGGCGTAGCCCTGGCCGACGGCGCGGACCTTCCACTCCGTGCCCCGCCGGTAGAGCTCCACGACCACCAGGGCCTTCTCCTGGGTCAGCCGGGGCGGGGTGAAGGTGGTCAGCACCTGGCCGGTGTCGGCGTCCCGCACGGTGGCGGTCGGCTCGGCACCGCCGAAGACGGCCGCCGGGTCGTCCAGGGCGGCCGCCACCACCACCTTGGCGATGTCGGCGGGGATCGCCCAGGTGTCCACCGTGATGGCGCCCGGGATCGCGCCGGTGGCCGGGCGGTGGCTGACGCCCGAGCGGTGCGGCGCGTTGTGGTAGATCAGGTCGGTGTCGGAGCGGACCTTGCCGGCGGCGGTGACCAGCAGGCCTGACACGTCGAGCCGTTGAGGAGCCGTCACCTCCACGGTCACCCGGACGGCAGCCAGCGGTGCGTTGGCCCCGGGGGTCAGCGCTTCGGTCACGTGATCCTCCTCATCGGCTCGGCGGCGCAGGGCGCCTGGACATGGCGGCGGGTGCTTCTGGCACTCCGTCATGTGGCGGTGACTCAGCGCTTAGGGGGAGCACGGCAGATGTGCGCACGCCCCCTCGGTGCGCGGGTCTGCGCCCAGCCTAACCAAGTGGGTCCGCGAAAAGGATCACGGTTTCGCTGCGGTGAACCCTCCGTGCGCGGCCACCGCCTGTGGGAACCGCAGGGCGAAGCCCGAGGCGGTCCAGCGGCCGGTCGCGTCGCCGATGCCCGGGGTGGCCGAGCGGGCGCCCTGCACGGTGAAGGTGTAGGTGCCGGGCAGCACGTCCTCGCCGGGCGGCGGGGCGAACCGGTAGACCACCGTGTCACCCCGCTGGAGCAGCGTCACCCGGGCGCCGGGCAGGGTGCTCCAGACCATCGCGCCGGCCGTGGCGTCGGTGCGGGGCAGGCGCAGCTCGGTCTCCACGGCGGCCAGCGGCTCGGTGACGGTCAGGGTGACGGTGTACCGCTGGCCGAGGCCCGCGGAGGCCACGGTGCCGCCCCAGCCGGCGAGGCTGGGCGCCTGCGCGGGGGAGCCGGGGGCGGGGGAGCCGGGAGCGGGGGAGCCGGGGGCGGCGGGGGTGCCGTCGGGGGAGGTGCCGGGCTCGGTCCGGGGCGCCGGGGCCGCGGGTGTGGCGGGCGCCGTGGGTGCAGAGGCGGAGGGCGTGTCGGGTGCCGTGGGCGCGGAGGGGGCAGGCGGCGTCGGCGTGGTGGCGGTCGGGGCAGGGGGCGTCGGCGTGGTGGCGGTCGGCGACCCCGGTTCGTCGCTGCCGGGGTGGAAGCCGATCGCGTGTCCGGGGCCGCCCGCCGTGCCGGGGGTCACCCCGGGCATCATCCCGGGTGCCGTGGCGGACGTGCCCGGCGTGATGCCGGAGGGGTAGGTGGGCCGGGCCTGCCCGGCGCTCTGCGGCGGGCTCGCCGACGGCGAGGCGGCGGGCTCGGCCGCCGACGAGGCGCCGGGCGCGGGAGTCGACGGCCCGGCGGCGGGCCAGGCCGTCACGCCGCCGTTGCTCGGCGCGGTCACCGCCGCCCGGTCGGTCGGTTGACCACTCGGGGTGGCCGCCGCCGGGGTCGACGCGCCGCCCGCCGTGGTGGGCCCGGCCGGAGCGCGGCCGGCGGGCTGGGTCGGCCCGGGCTTGACGTCCCGTCCGTTCCGGTCGGTGACGGTGGCGCCGGAGCTCAGCGGGGCGGTGCTGCTGGCGGAGCCCACGGCCGGGGCGGCACCACCGGCCAGCTGCGCCGCCGGAGTCGGGGCGTCCGGTGCGCCGCCTCCGGCGGGCGTGGCGCCCACGGTCGACATCCCGGGGCCGTAACCGACCCGCTGCTGGGCGGAGATCAGCCAGGTGGTGGCGATGCTGATGCCGACCACGGTGGACATCGCCATCGCGGCACCAGAGACCTTGATCGCAGGCAGCCGCAGCTGGCCGCCGAGCGGCTTGGGCCGGCTGTGCCGACCGTGCGGCAGCGTCTGCGTCAGCCCCTCGCCGGGCGGCCGCTCCGCCGCGGGGGCGCTCTCCCGGTGCGTCACCGGATCCCTCTCCTCCCCAGCCGGCCTTCCCGGTCCGGCTGCCGCTGCCCCACTGCACTCGCTCGTCGGCGGACCGCAACCCACCGGTCCGGCCACCTCAACAGGCTGACGAGAGTACCAGCGTGGCGCCGCTGCGTAACCGGCGGCAGGTTACGCACCGGGTATACGCACCGGGTACCAGTGCGAATTGGGAAGTCGGCGCACTGGGCCGAACGGGCCGTGGGAGCCCACGAACTGACGTCAGGTCGGATCCTCCGTTCCGACCGGACGGTTCGACCGGAGCCGGTCGCGCACCGTGCGGGGGCCGGGTGCGCGCTGTGCGGGGGTCGGGTGCGCGCGCTGTGCGGGGGCCGGTCGTCTCCGGGGCGGTCGCCGTTGACCGTTGCCGTTGACGGTCGCTGTTGACGGTCGCCGTTGCAACCCCTTGCAACCTTTGCCAGCCGCTGCACCGCCGGGCCAGGCTGAGCCGTTCCCTCTCGCTCCGGAGAAGCAGCCATGCCGCGCGATCCACTGTCCGCCAGCAGCCAATCCCCGTACCCGGCCGGGCAGGGGGCCCGACCGCAGTCACCGCCTCGCCCGGCGCTGCCGGTGGAGGAGGTCCTGACCCTGCGCATCGCGCTGGGCCGCGACCGGGTGGGCACCGTGCCGACCCGGTTCCGTTACGAACCCGAGCGTCCCTACGAGGTCCTGGTCACCTTCCATCTCGGGCGGCCGGACGAGGTGGACTGGGTGTTCTCCCGTGAACTGCTGCGCGACGGGCTGCGCGGGCTGACCGGTCAGGGCGATGTGCGGCTCTGGCCCGCACACTGCCCGTGCCATGGCGCCACGCTCCACCTGGCCCTCGAATCGCCCTACGGCAGTGCCCTGTTGGAGGCCTCGGCGCCGCGAGTGCGGGACTGGCTGGAACGCACCTACGCCGAGGTGCCGGAGGGCGCGGAGCCGGATGCCGGCCCCACCGACGAACAGCTGAGCGCGCTGCTCATCGGTGACTTGGACTGACGATCCCGGACTGATGTCGATCCGGTGTCGATCCCGGACGGATGTCGATCCCGGACGGATGTCGATCCCGGCGGACACCGAACTCGGATTGACGTTCCGTCAGGCCGAGCCGAGCCGCCGGGGCCCCGGGATCGCCGGGCTCACCGGCTCGGCGGGGTCGGGGTGGACCGTGCGGCAGCCCGGCAGCAGCACCGAGCCGCCGTCCAGCAGCGCCCGCAACCGCCGGATCCCGGGCGCCGACGAGGCCGGCAGCAACTGGTAGGCGTCGCGCGGGCGGACCACCTCCACCTGGACCGACTCGGCGAACCGGTACGGCCGGTGCTCCAGCAGCCCGCCCAGGTAGCGGCGCAGCCGGGAGAGTTCGGCCCGTACCGTGACGGTCCTGCTCGGGTCGCCGAACAGCCCCTCGGCCAGTTGCGCGGCGGTCCGGCCGGCCTGGTGGGTGGCGAGCAGCAGCAGCAGTTCGGCGTGGCGCGGGCTGAGCGGGTGCGACCAGTTGCCGACGCCGCCGCGGACCGCGACGGTGGGGTGGTCGGCGCTGCTCAGATCGAGCACCAGCCGGGCGTCGAGCACCTGTTCGGAGATCGCCTCGGCCGAGTCGGAGAGCGGTCGGACCAGCCAGCCGTCGGCCAGCGGCTCCACCGCGCACTCTCCCAGCGAGGGCAGCCAGTGCACCGAGGTCGAGCCCCAGCCGTCGGCCGGCAGCCGCAGCCGGTTGACCGGGCCGGCCAGGCCGGTGGCAGCGGCCGTCCACCCGTCCCGGTCCACCACCAGCGCAGGCCCCGAGGCCTGTGCCAGCATCGGTTCGGCAACCATGCGCAGCCGGTGCAGCGACTCCAACTGCGCTGCCCGCAGCTCGGTTTCGGCCAACCGGGCGGCGGTCGTGGCCAGCGCCAGCAGCTGCGGATGGACGCCGCGGGCCGGCCCACTGAGGTCGACGACCCCGGCGACCCGGCCGGTCCGCGGGTCGCGCACCGGTGCGCCGACGCAGGTCCAGGCGTGCTGGTTGTGCAGGTAGTGCTCGGTGGACTGGACGCGCAGCGGCCGGCCGGTGCGGGCCACCGTGCCGATCCCGTTGGTGCCGACCGACTCCTCGGCCCAGTGGCCGCCGGTCATGAAGCCGATCAGGTCGGCGCTGCGCCGCAGTTGGGGCGGGCTCTCGTGCCACAGCAGGGTGGCGGAGGAGTCCGCGACGGCGAGGATCAGCGGCAGGTCGCAGACCGGGTCGAGCAGGGTGGAGCGCAGCGCGGGCATCACCTGGTCCAGACCGCTGGCCCGGCGCCGGTGCTCGATCTCGGCCGGCCCGAGGTGGTGCGGATCGCGGCCGCGTTCGGGGTCGAGCCCGAGCCGGCGCAGCCGCTCCCAGGAGTCGCCGATCTCGGGGCGGATCGGGCGGGTCGGGCGTTCGCCGTTCGCCCACTGCTCCAGGGTCTCGTCGGTGGGCGGCTGCACCGGGACGGCGGGGTGACCGGCGCCGGCGTCACTCTGCTCCGAACTCTGCTCCGAACACTGCTCCGAGCGCGCGGTCTTCCGCATGGTGACTGCTCCCCTTGCCACATCACCGGTCTGTTTCGGCCGGGGCAGGGTCGGGCCGGCCCTGTCGCCCACAGCGTACGGGGCCGACTCGTCGGTCCGTCGGGTGATCCTCGGACGTGGTGCCGGGGATTGACAGTGGCTGACTCTTCGCCACCGGCCTTCAACGGGCCGTCAGCTGGTCCGCCCAGGGTGGATTGGGGCCGGCGACCGAGCAGGTCAGCGCGGCGACGGTGGCTGCAAACCGGCAGGCGTCGGCCACCTGGTCCACGGTCAGGGCGTTCAACCGACCACCCAGCAGGCCGGCTTGGGAGAGGTGGTGGAGCAGGCCGGCGGTGAAGGCGTCGCCGGCCCCGACGGTGTCGACCACCTGGACGGGAACGGCCTCGATCCGCACCCGTTCGCCGTGGAGGGAGGCCAGCGCTCCCTGCTCGCCGAGGGTCAGGACTATCAGCGGAACGCCCAGTTGGTGCCAGTGGTCGAGGACGTCGGCGACCGGTCGACCGGGGTGCAGGAGCGCCAGGTCGTCAGCGGACAGGCGTAGCAGGTCGGTGAGGGCGCACCAGGCCGCCATGCGCTCCCGGTAGCGTTCGGGGGCGACCAGCAGCGGTCGAAGGTTGGGGTCGATCGAAACGGTGGCGTGCGCTCCGGCGCGGGCCAGGAACTCTTCGACGGCGGTTGCGCCGGGGGCGCGCACCAGGGCGAGTGAGCCGGTGTGCACGGCGGCGGATTTCGCCAGGTCGACGGCGGCCAACTCGGCCGGCTGCCACTGGAAGTCGGCGGTGCCCTCGGCGTGGAAGGTGTAGCCGGCCCGCCCCTCGTCGTCCAGCGCGGCGATCGCCAGGGTGCTGGGCTCGGCGGCGGCCACGCAGTCGGACAGGTCGACGCCGGAGCCGGCCAGCCGGTCGCGGAAGAGCGCGCCGAACGGGTCGGCGGCCAGCCGGCCCAGGAAGCTGGTGCGGGTGCCGAGCCGGGCGAGCGCGGTGGCGGTGTTGGCCGGGCCGCCGCCCGGGTGCACGGTCAGCGCCAGCTCGCCGGGGCGGCCGTCGGTGGCGAAGGCGTCGGCGACGCACTCGCCGAGCACGGTGATGGTCACGGCGTCCCCCGTTCGTGTCACCGCCGGGGCCGCTCGACCGCGAGCAGACCCGGTTGCCGGCCCACCGGTTGCCGGCCCACTGGTCGGTGGCCCACCGGCTGCCGGCCCACCGGTCGGTGGCGCCCGAGCCTCACCGGCGGGCGCCCGCGTCGGCCGCCTGGGCGGTCTCCACGGTGCGGTGCAGGTCGGTGGTGGCCTCCACGGTACCGGCCGCGCTGACGGCCAGACAGGCGGCCAGGGCGAGGGCGGCCACCACGCGGCGGCGGTTGCCGGTGCCGGGCAGCGGGGCGGTCAGGCCGTCGGGCCGCGGGGAGAGCAGCGCGGCCACCCGGCGGGGCACCGGCCCGGCGGCGGCCGCCGGGGCCAGCAGCGGGTGCTGCCGGCGCGGCGTGCGGGCGGCGGCCAGCGCGGCGCGGCCCACGGCGCGGGCGGTCACCGCGCGGTCGCCGACCGAGCGGGCCGCGTCCTCGTCGGCCCAGCGTTCCAGGTGGTAGCCGATCGGGGCGCGCAGTCGGCGCAGCGCCGGGTGCAGCACGGCGGCGTACTCCGCGGCAGCCAGGAAGAGGTGGTGACGGGACGCCAGGTGGGCGCGCTCGTGGGCGAGCAGGGCGGCGCGCTCGGGAGCCGGCAGGGCGCGCAGCATGCCGGTGGTGACCACGATCCGGCCGGGGCGCCCGGGCAGCGCATAGGCGTCGGCGTGGTCGTCGTCCAGCACCGCGAGCGGGTGGTCGGCGGGGGCGAACAGGTCGCGCAGGCTGGGCCGGGGCGGCTGGGGCAGGCCGAGGGCGGCCCGGGCCCGGCGCAGGTCGCGGTACTGGCGGTGCGCGGTGCGCAGGGTGAGCGCGCCGGTCACCACCAGGGCGACCCCGGCCAGGGTGGCGAGCACCATGGTGGTCGGCGAGGCGTCGGCCAGCCAGGGCACCGACATGTGGGCGAGCGCGGCCACCGCGGGGATCCGCAGCAGGCCGCCCGCCAGCAGCAGGCCGAGCGAGGCGGCGCTGGCGCCGGCCAGCAGCGCCCCGGTGCAGCCCAGCACCCAGGCGGCGGCGCGCGGCGGCAGTGCCTCGGCCAGTCGGCGGGCGGCGGGGGCGGCGAGGAACGGCACCAGGAACGGGGCCCAGACGGCGACGATCATCGTGGGCCGCCGCCCTGACCGTCGGCCTGGCCGTTCGCCGTCTGTTCGGGCGCCGGGGTGGTCGGGTCTCCGGGCGCCGGGGTGTTCGCGTGTTCGGGTGCCGGGGTGTTCGCCGGGGCGGTCGGGTCTCCGGGCGCCGGGGTGTTCGCCGGGGCGGTCGGGTCTCCGGGTGCCGGGGCGTTCGCCGGGTCGTTCAGCTGTCCGTGCCCGTCGCCGAGCAGTTCGCGCAGCAGGCGTTCGTCGTCGTCGGAGAGGTCGGAGACGAACCGGGCGAGCACGGTGGAGCGGTCCTGCTCGCGCTCCAGTTCGGTGCGCATCCGGCGGGCCGCCAGGCCGGCCGGGTCCTGCACGGTGGGGGTGTAGGCGTAGGCGCGGCCGGCCCGGGTGCGCTCCACGGTGCCCTTGTCGTGCAGCCGGGCCAGGATCGTGGCGATGGTGGTCCGCGCCAGGTCGCCGCCGAGGGCCAGCTGGACGTCCTGCGGGGTGAGGGGCCGGTCGGCTGCCCAGAGCGCGGCGAGCACCTGTGCCTCCAGTTCCCCCGACGGGCGGCGCACGGCTGGCAGTTCCGGCATGTCGACGTGACCTCCAGTCGTCGTCTACAGTCATGTAGACCGTCTACGTCACTGTAGACGGTGGGCGCGTTCCGCGGGACCGCCTCCACCAGTATGAGAGGTCCGCCAACCGTGCTCGCTGCCTCCTCCGCGCTCGCGGTCAACATCCTCGACGCCTCGTCGCTGCTGTCCGCCTTCGGGGCCATCGGCATCGCTGCCGTCCTCTTCGCCGAGACCGGGCTGCTGGTCGGGTTCCTGCTGCCCGGTGACTCGCTGCTCTTCACGGCGGGTCTGCTCTGCGTCTCCGGGGCGCACGGCGGGCCGCACCTGGTGCTCTGGCAGGTGCTGCTGTCCGCGGTGGTCGGTGCGCTGGCGGGCGCGCAGGTCGGCTACCTGATCGGCAGGAGGGGCGGTCGGGCACTGCTCGCCCGCAGTGAGCGCAAGGCGCTGAAGGAGGGCGTCGCGCGGGCCGAGGAGCTGCTGACGCAGTACGGCCACGCCAAGGCCATCGTGCTGGCCCGGTTCATCCCGGTGGTGCGCACGGTGCTCAACCCGATGGCCGGCGTGCTGGAGGTGCCGCAGCGCACCTTCGCCCTCTGGCAGGTGGTCGGCGGCCTGGTCTGGTCGGTCGGTGTGGTGCTCGCCGGCTATGCGCTCGGATCGTCCGTTCCCGATATCGACAGGTACTTGTTGCCGATCATTGGTCTGGTAGTAGTTGTCTCCGTGATCCCGATTGCTCTTGAAATGTTCCGCGCCCGCAGGGCGGCCCGCCAGGGTGGTGGGGTCTGATGGCCGACCTCCTCGCCTACGACGGCAGCGGTATCGACGGCGGCTTCTACACCACCGTCACCGGCTGGGCCCAGGACACCCCGCACTGGCTCGACAAGGTGATCGACGTCTGGTCGAACATCGGTCTCGGCCTCTTCGCCCTGTTCATGCTGTGGGCCTGGTGGCAGGCCCGCCGGGCCGACTCGGCGGTGATGGCCCGGGTGCTCGCCTCACCGGTCATCGTGGTGGTCGCCTACCTGGTCAACTCGGTGCTGAAGAGCCTGGTCCACGAGGTGCGGCCGTGCCAGCAGCTGCCGAACACGGTCACCGTGGAGGCCTGCCCCGGCGTGGGGGACTGGTCGTTCCCGAGCAACCACTCGGTGATCGCCTTCGCGGCCGCGACCGCGCTGCTCTTCGCCTACCGGCGGCTCGGCTGGGTGGCGATGCTGTTCGCCGCGCTGATGGCGGCTTCCCGGGTCTGGATCGGCGTGCACTATCCGCATGACGTGGCGGTCGGCCTGCTGGTCGGCATCGTGGCCGGTGTGGTGCTGGCGGTGCTCGCCGGGCGCCTCGCGCCGCTGGTGGATCGGCTGCGGGGCGGTGCGCTGGGGCCGCTCCTGGGAGCGGGGCCGACGGCGGCCTGAGGCTTCGTCCCCTGGTCGTCGCGGGGCCGGATCGACTGCACGGTCGAT
>NZ_JAJJPA010000009.1 GCF_020907985.1 Kitasatospora humi
CCATCAGGGCGAGCGCCCCGAGGAGTGCCAGCCCGGCGATCAGCACGTGTCTGGCCATCTTCCTGTCCTTTCTGCTCGTCGCCGACCAAGAGGACGGCGTTGCCGGCGCGTTCCTCAGCCGGGCGGGATGTTCGGCATGACCTTGAGGATCGCGTCGTGCTTCTTCCAGTGGATGCCCGTCGAACGCCGTGCGTCCGCGGTGCCGTCCTCGTGGTGCCCCGGCTGCCGTTTGTAGTGCCCTTCATTGCCCCGGTGGATCCCGCGAACGGTCCTCGAGGCATCGGGACGTGCATCGGGCTTTCCGACTCTGATGGTGCCCATCGCTCCTCCTCACCGCTGTTCGGTCAGTTCGGCGAAGAACTGCTCGATCGCCGGCCACACCCGGCTGCCGCCGGACAGGCCGCGCCACTCCCGCCGCACCAGCGCGACCACCCGCAGGCTGTCGGTGAGCGGGACGATCCAGTGCTGCGACTGGCCGCGCACGGTGTTCACCAGCAAGGCTTCCACGTCGCTGCGCATGGTGCGCAACTCGGGCCGCAGGTCGCACAGTGCGTGCCACGCCTCGGCGTCCACCTCCCAGCGGGCCGGACCCGCCGGACCCGGGTAGTGCGCCAGGACCGTGCCGTCGGACTGGGGGACGAAGAAGGCCAGGCCGACCGGGACGCCCAGGCGGTCGGTCGGCACCGGTTCCAGCCGCACCCGGCGCCGTGGCACCAGCCGGTACCGGCCCTCGTCGGCCTGCTGCTCCCGGCCGAACAGCAGCGTGCACGGCCGGCAGGTGCAGAGCACCGCCTGCTCGTCGGTGTCGACCAGGTGCCGGTGGTCGTCGGGCAGCGGCTGACCGCACAACTCGCAGCGCTCCGCCGCCTCGGGCGGCTGCGCGCGGGCCTCCCGGATCAGGCGTTGCAGGGCGCCGGGACTCATGCCGGGCCCCCGGAGCGGGAGAACAGGCTGTCGACCGGTACGAACGCGGGCGGCGTGGCGGGTGCCGGTGCGAGACGGACCCCGGTGAGCTCCGGAGCCGCCGCCAGCAGGGCCTCGCGGACCGCCTCCTCGACGCCGCCCGCCGAGGAGCCGCAGCCCTTGGCGGTCAGCCGCAGCTCGGCCACCGTGCCCTCGATCCCGACCAGTTCCGCCCGTGCGCCGCGCTCGGCCAGCGCCGGCCGCAGCGCCTCCAGCGCCCGCACGGCCCGGCGCTCCGGCGGCTCCGGGTGCAGGTCGTGCAGGACCAGCAGGTGGCCGATCAGTTCGTCCTCGAGGAGCGGCTGCGGTGCCACCAGGTCCAGGACCCGGGCGAGGGCCTCGCCGTAGACCTCGGTCAGCACCTGGATCGCGGCGACCGCGGCTTCACGGGTCGGTCCCGGTACCGTCTCGACCCGTTCCAGCAGTTCGTCCAACCGGGCGAGCCGCTGTTCGACGGCCGGGCCGTCGAGGCGCCCGCAGTCAGCCATGCGAGGCCCCGTAGGCCGCGCCGTAACTCGGCAGGTGGGTGCGGCTCAACTCCCTGCCCCCGCCGAGGTGCATGTGCACGCCGCAGGGCAGGCAGGGATCGAAGCTGCGGACGGTGCGCATGATGTCGATGCCCCGGAAGTCGTCCGGACCGTTCTCCTCGAAGATCGGCTGGCCCTGCACGGCGTCCTCGTAGGGGCCGGGGGTGCCGTAACTGTCGCGCGGGCTGGCGTTCCACGGAGTCGGCGGGTACGGGTGGTAGTTGGCGATCTTCTTGTCGCGGATCACCAGGTGGTGCGAGAGGACGCCGCGCACGGCCTCGTGGAAACCGCAGCCGATCGCCTCGTCCGGCACCTCGAAGTCGGTGAAGACCTGGGTGTCGCCGGCGCGGACCATGCCCATCGCCCGTTCCACGAAGAACAACGCCATCGCCGCGGCGTAGGCCACGAAGTACGGCCGGGCCCGGTCGCGTTCGATGGTGTTGCTCCACTGCGGGATCTTCCACTCGAACGTCATCTCCGGCAGTTCCTCGCCCTTGGGGAGGGAGATCCGCACGCTCTGCCCGGTCGCCTTGACGTACGGCGTGTCCACCAGCCCGCTCAGCGCCGTGGACCACAGCCGGGCCAGCGGGCCGCCGCCGGTGTCCAGGGCGAGGTGCTGGTCGGTGTTCCGGTCGTACCAGCGCGGGCTCATCACCCAGCTGTACTTGCCGCCGTCCAGATCGCGCTTCTGCGGCACCGGTACGGTGGTCTGGTTCCAGGGGTGGCGCATGTCGACCGGGTTGCCGAGCGGGTCGTGGGTGACGAACGGCTGCTCCTCGACCCAGTCCTCGTAGTAGGAGGAGCCGAGCAGGATGCGCATGCCCAGGTTGATGTCCACCAGGTTGTTGGTGACCAGCTTGCCGTCCACGACGATGCCGGGGGTGACGTACATCGCCTTCCCCCAGTTGCTCATCGTCGCGTACCGGTAGTCGCACGCGTCGTAGTCCTGCCACGCGCCCCAGCAACCGAGCAGGATGCGCCGGCGCCCGACCTCCTCGTAGCCCGGCAGGGCCTCGTAGAAGAAGTCGAAGACGTCGTCGTTCATCGCCACGCCCTTCTTGACGAAGTCGATGACGCGGACGAGGCGGGACAGGTAGTCGGTGAAGACGGTCGGCGACGGCATCGTGCCGACCCCGCCGGGATAGAGCGTGGAGGGGTGCACATGACGCCCCTCCATCAGGCAGAACATCTCCCGGGTGACCCGGCTCATCTGCAGCGCCTGCTTGTAGACCTCGCCCTCGAACGGGTTGAACGCCCGCATGATGTCGGCGATCGTCCGGTAGCCGTGGATCCCCGCGTTGGGGGCCTCGGTGCGCTCGGCCCGGGCCAGGACACCGGGGTTGGTGTCCTTGACCATGGCCTCGCAGAAGTCCACGAACACCAGGTTGTCCTGGAAGATGGTGTGGTCGAACAGGTACTCCGCGGCTTCACCGAGGTTGACGATCGTCTCCGCCAGCGGCGGGGGCTTGACGCCGTAGGCCATCTGCTGGGCGTAGTTGGAGCAGGTGGTGTGGTTGTCGCCGCAGATCCCGCAGATGCGACTGGTGATGAAGCCGGCGTCCCTCGGGTCCTTGCCCTTCATGAACACCGAGTAGCCGCGGAACAGGGACGAGGTGCTGTGGCACTCCGTCACCTCCCGGTTGGCGAAGTCGACCTTGGTGTAGATGCCGAGGTTGCCGATGATGCGGGTGATCGGGTCCCACGACATCTCCACGATCTGCGGCGGCTTGCGCTGCCCGGTCGCGCGCGGGTTGTCGGTGGTCGTCATGTGCCTTCCTCGGGGGGATCGGAGGTGTCAGGGACGCCAGTGCGGGTCGTAGCCACTGGTCAGTTCGGAGCGGTTGTGCCGCCAGCGCGGCTCCCGGTTGACCGCCATGCTGGTGAGGCCGCGCAGGCGCCGGATGACCGCGCCGTAGGGCTTGAGGAGCATGGGGGAGATGCTGCCGCCGGTCGGTTCGTCCATGAACGGCATGAAGGTGTCGGGGAAGCCCGGCATGGTGCAGCCGATGCAGATGCCGCCGACGTTCGGGCAGCCGCCGATGCCCGCCATCCAACCGCGCTTGGGCACGTTGCAGTTGACCACCGGGCCCCAGCAGCCGACCTTCACCTGGCACTTGGGGGAGTTGTAGTCCCGCGCGAAGTTGCCCTGCTCGTAGTAGCCGGCCCGGTCGCAGCCCTCGTGCACGGTCCTGCCGAACAGCCACTGCGGGCGGAGGTTGGCGTCCAGCGGGGGCGGCGGTGCCGTACCGGCGGCGTGGTACAGCACCCAGGTGAGGACCTCCATGAAGTTCTCCGGCTGGATGGGACAGCCGGGCACGTTGACGATCGGCAGCCCGCCCGCAGACGTGAAGTCCCAGCCGAGGTAGTCGGCCAGGCCCATCGCGCCGGTCGGGTTGCCCGCCATCGCGTGGATGCCGCCGTAGGTCGCGCAGGTGCCCGCCGCGACCACCGCCCATGCCTTGGGGGCGAGTTGGTCGATCCACCAGTTGAGGGTGAGCGGCTCGCCGGTCTCCAGGTCGTTGCCGAAGGAGGTCCAGTAGCCGTCGCCCTCGATGATGTTCTGGTTGGGGATCGAACCCTCGATCACCAGGATGAACGGACGCAACTCGCCCCGGGCGGCAGCCCGGAACGGCGCGAGGAACTCTTCACCGCCCAGCGTCGGCGAGAGCACCTTGTTGTGCAGGTTGACCTTGGGCAGGCCGGGGATGAGGCCGAGGAGCACGTCCTCGATGGCGGGCTGTCCGGCGGCGGTGAGCGACACGGTGTCGCCGTCGCAGCTCATCCCTTCGGAGATCCACAGGATGTCGATCTCGTCGAAGCCCGTGGGCTCGGCAGCCGGAGTCGGCGCCTGGCTGGTACTGGTGGTACCGCTCTCTATGGTCATGTCCTCGGCCTTCCTTGCAGCGGGTCACGCGGTCGGTCGTAGCCGGCGGCCACCGGACCAGCCGGCGCGGGTGCGGGCGGCTCGTCCAGGGCGTGCGGATGGGGGCGGGTGGGCGCGATCGGCCGGGCCCGGTCGAGCTCCGCGCCGCGGGCGGCCGGGTGCCGGTCGATCCGGCCCGGCTCAGTGGCGTCCATCGGGACTCGTCTCGTCGAGGGCGGTGGTGAGCGGTGCCCCCCGGCCCGGATGGTGACCGCCGGTCGGCGCAGGCCCGCCCTCGCCGCCGCCCTCCCACGGCGCCGAGTGGCGCCCTGGGCGGAGCGAGCGGATCGCGCCGTGCAGCCGGGAGAAGACCTCGGCAGGCATGGTGTCCACCCGGTCGAGGATCTCGGCGGCACGCCGGTCCGTCGCCCTGGCCTCCCGCTTCTCCGCGTCAGTGAGCAGCATCGTGCGCAGCGAGAGGATCTCGTCGATCTCGGCGGCGTCGTGCAGGTCGCCGGGGCTCTCGGGGGCCACCTGCGGGTGGTCGGGCAGGATGATCGGCGAGGAGAGCACCGCCCGACCCGCCTCCGTGAGCACCGGAAAGGTGTGCAGGTTGCGGCAGCCGCGGGCGTGGTCGACGGCCCGGTCCGGCGGATCGGCCAGCGACAGGAAGGACAACCCGCTGCCGCCGAGGAAGGTGTGGGTGCCGACCAGGGTGTGGCGCAGCGCCTCCTGCCGGGTGGCGCCCGGCCCGACCTGCCGGCCGGTGTTCTCGGTGCGCACCCGCACCCGGTACAACCGGTGGGGCTCGTCGAGGAGTTCGGCGCCGAGGGTGACCATCGCCTCGACGGGGTGGCGGCGGCGCACCGCTCGGCCGTCGACGTCGCCGAGTTCCTCGGTCTCCTCGCCGCCGGGCGCGCCGACCGGGAAGCGCTGCTCACCGGCGAGCAGGTCGGCCAGCGGCACCACCAGGTCGCACTCTCGCGGCACCGCCTCCTCGAAGCTGAGGTGCACCGCGCCGGGCGCCTCCAGGGAATCGACGGCCAGGTGACCGCCGTCGGCCGTGCGGTGCTGCACCTGCTTGTCCTGCACCTGCAGGTAGCGCACCCGGACCTGCAGGACGGCGGCGCTGTCCGCCTCGACCAGGCACTCGGTCTGCTGGTACCAGGACTCGGCGGACCCGGCGACGGTCGGGGCGACCGGGCCGTCCGCCTCGACCCACGCGCGCGGCGCCAGGACGCCGAACTGCCAGCGCACCCGGTTCTTGGCGGAGGACCGGCGGTACGGGTAGAGCAGGTAGCCCTCGTACAGGACGGCGTCCGCCAGCGGCCGCAGCCGCTCGAATGCCGGGTCGGCCGGCCGCTCAGCGGTGGCCCCGGCCGGTGCCGGGCTGCTCGTCATCTCTCCTCCGATCGGCCGCGTCGGCCGGGCCCTCGAGCGCGGGGAGTGCGCCGCGCCCCTCCTACCGTCACACCGGCAGTCCGGATGCGCTCGCCCGGTCCGCCAACAGGGTGGGGACCAGGCCTCGGCGGTCAGCGGCGGACCGTACCGGGCCCCCTGGTTGCGGGCGGGCGGGATGGGTAGCCGCGACGGCACGACGACGCCCACCGGCCCCCTGCCGGCGTGACCGGTGCCGTCAGCCCCGCATCCGCCCCCATCGGAGTGCTGCCATGAACACCGTCCCGCCCCCGCACCAGGCGCGGATCCTCTTCGTCGGCACCGCCACGCTGCTCATCCGCTACGGCGACTTGACCGTGCTCACCGATCCCAACTTCCTGCACCGCGGCCAGTACGCCTACCTCGGCCACGGCCTGGTGAGCCGCCGCCGCACCGAGCCCGCCCTCCAACCGGCCGACCTGCCCGAGGACCTCGACGCCGTCGTGCTGTCACACCTCCACGGTGACCACTTCGACCGCCGTGCCCGCGCCGCCCTCGACCACGACACCCCGATCGTCACCACCCCGCACGCCGCCCGACGCCTTCGCGGACTGCACCGGTTCCGCAACACCGTCGCCCTGCGGACCTGGCAGCAGCACACCCTGCAGCGCGCGGACAGCCGCCTGCGCGTCACCGCGCTGCCCGCCCGCCACGCCGGCAGCGCCGCGGTGCGGGCCCTGCTGCCACCGGTGATGGGCAGCATGCTGGAGTTCGGCGAGCCCGAAGGCCCGCCCCGCCTGCGGATCTACCTCTCCGGCGACACCCTGGTGCACGACGCGCTGCGCGAGATACCGCGCCGCTACCCCGACCCGGACCTCGCCGTCCTCCACCTCGGCGGGACCCGGATCGCCGGCCTGCTGCTCACCATGGACGGCGACCAGGGCGCCGAGGCGGTCCTCCTCCTGAACCCCCGCAGGGTCCTGCCGATCCACAACGACGACTACTCCGTGTTCCGCTCCCCGCTGACCGACTTCCTCACCGCGGCGCGGGCCCGCCGCCTCGACGACCGCATCGTGCACTGCGCACCCGGCCAGACGGTGACCATCGGCCCCACCGTCGCCGGCGTCGGCGAGCCGCCCGCACCCGGGCAACCCGCCTGACCGCTGGAGGGCGGACCGCGGCCCCCGGTCACCCCGGGACCAGGACCGCGACGCCGGTGACCCGGTCCGCGGCGAGGTCCGCGAGCGCCTCGTCCGCCTGCCGCAGCGGGTAGCGGCGCACATGGACGACCGGGCGGGTCCGGGCCGCCGCGGCCAGGTAGGCCTGCCCGTCGGCCCGGGTGTTGGCGGTGACGCTGCGCAGCGTGCGCTCCTGGAAGAGGTGGCGCCGGTAGTCGAGCACGGGGATGTCGCTGAGGTGGATGCCGGCCACCGCGAGCGTTCCGCCGCGGTCCAGGGCCGCCAGGGCGACCGGGACCAGCTCGCCGGCCGGGGCGAACAGGATGGCGGCGTCCAGCGGTTCCGGAGGCGGATCGTAGGAGTCACCGGCGAACGCGGCGCCGAGCTCCAGCGCCAGCCGCCGGGCCGCCTCGCCCCGGGTGAAGACGTCGACCCGCGCGCCCCGGGCGAGGGCGAGCTGGGCGGTCAGGTGGGCGGACGCCCCGAACCCGTAGATGCCCAGTCGTCCGCCCGGCGGCAGCTCGGCCCGCTCCAGGGCGCGGTAGCCGATGATCCCGGCGCACAGCAGCGGGGCGAGTTCCTCGGCGGGCGGCCGCTCGGGCAGCGGGTACGCGAAGTGGGCGTCCGCGAGCACGTGTTCCGCGTAGCCGCCGTGCCGGTCCCAGCCGGTGTACAGCGAGCGCGGGCAGAGGTTCTCCCGTCCCGTGCGGCAGTAGGCGCAGCTGCCGCAGGTGTGGGCCAGCCAGGCGACGCCGACCCGGTTGCCGAGCTCGAACCCCGTCACGGCGGAACCGGCGGCGCGCACCCGACCGACCACCTCGTGGCCGGGGGTGCACCGCGCCACCCGGGGCGCGAGGTCGCCCTCCGCGAGGTGCAGGTCGGTGCGGCACACCCCGCAGGCCTCGACCTCCACCAGCACTTCGGACGGCCCGGGGGCGGTGAGCGGCCGCCGTTCCCACACCAGTGGGCCCGGTCCTGACGCACCCACCGGCCCCGGGTGGGCCACCACCCAGGCCCCGGTCTCCTGCGGTAGCCGCTGTGCCGTGCCCATCACTGCCTCCCGAGCCGCCTCCCGTGCGTCCCCCTCCGGGTACGGCGACGGTCGTGCGCAACCGCCGCCACCTCCAGCCTGGCCCCGGACGTCCGGGGCCGCACGGCTCGACGGCTCACCGCTCCGCGGTACGGCGGACGCCGAGCGGAGCCCAGGCGGCCACGACGCCGGCGCCCGGGCCAGGGCCTGCCGGACGTCGTCCGCGGGCCGGAGCGCGCAGGGCCTGGGCGCGGACCGCCTGGGCGCTCTTCGAGCCCGGTCGGCGGCCGGTGAAGCCCGGGAGCCGGCCGGCCGGACAGCGTGTGCCCCACCCGCCCGGCGTGCCGGACCACCGAACGCCCGGGCGGCGGCCGTCGGTCGAGACGGTCGGTTCGTATGCGCGTGATCTGTCGGCGACTTGGGTAGGCGATGCATGACGGACGTGTCGCACGGAGGGCGACGAGCACGTGCCACAGTCGCATCACCACTCCCACCACGCCGGTGAGCGCTGGCGAGCCGCGGCGGCTGACCGTCGGGCCCGGGCCGCCGCCAGGCGCTGGCAGCACACCGGTACCGAGCCGATCCGGGCGCGCAGCGATCTGCCGGCCAGGCGACTGCTCAACCGGGTCTTCCTACCGCTGTTCGCCGTGGGCACGGTGGTCTTCACGCTGCTCGCGACGGACGTGCTGCGCGCGCCCAAGGACGACCGCGGCTTCTTCACGGCACTCGCCGTGATCTGCGCCGTGTTCACCGTCGTGGCGGTGGTCGACATGTTCGTCATCCGCCGCCGGATGGCGGAACAGCAGCGCTGGCGGCGCTGACGGCACCAGCCGGTCTACCGGCTCACCGCGGGCCCACTCGCTGTGCTTCGCCTGGCTTCGCGCACCAAAGGTGACCGTAATCGGGTGATTTGTCAGATTCTGCAGCAGTCCCATTGCTGATGTGGACTCAACAAGCTCCGGTGCCCCGCAAGTTCTCATGGAGCCGGCTGGCCCGATCATCGGAGGAGCAGTATGGTCTGACGGCAAACGTCTCGTCCGGCCGACTCGCTCGACCGAGCGACCGGAACAAGGAGTCCCGCCGTGGCGACCCACCGCCGTCCCAAGCAGCCGAGCCACGCCCGGGTCGTCGTTCTCACCGCCGCCGCCGCGGCCACCGTCGCCCTCTCCGCGCAGAGCGCGTGGGCCGATCCGAAGCCGTCCATCGATGACGTCAAGACGCAGATCGACGGTCTGAACTCGCAGGCGGAGCAGGCCACCGAGCAGTACGACGGCGCCAAGGAGAAGGCGGACACGCTGCGCCAGCAGGCCTCCCAGCTCCAGGACGAGGTGGCCCGCACCCAGGCGCAGGTGAACCAGCTGGAGGAGGGGCTCGGCTCGGTGGCCGGTCAGCAGTACATGGACGACGGGATCGACCCGTCGGTGCAGCTGATGTTCAACGCCGACCCGTCCGGCTACCTCGACCAGGCCGCCACCCAACACCAGGCGAACATCAGCGAGGCCGAGGCGCTGAAGGCCCTGCAACAGGCCCAGCGCACCCTGAACCAGCAGAAGCAGGACGCCGCGACCGCCCTCGCCCAGCTGGACGCCACCACCACCACGCTGAACAACGCCAAGACCGACGTGCAGTCCAAGCTCGCGCAGTCGCAGTCGCTGCTCAACTCGCTCACCGCGAGCCAGCGGGCCGCGGTGCTGGCGGCCCAGCAGCAGGAGGACGGCGGCGGCGCGGCCTCGCGCGGCACCAGCCGGGCCGACCTCGGCCCGCTGCCGCAGGCCTCCGGACAGGCGGGAGGCGCGGTGGCGGCCGCGCTCAGCCGGCTCGGCGACCCCTATGTCTGGGCCACCAACGGCCCGAACACCTTCGACTGCTCCGGCCTGATGCAGTGGTCCTACGAGCAGGTCGGCATCCAGTTGCCGCGCACCTCACAGGAGCAGGCCTCGGTGGGCACCGCGGTGCCGAGCCTCGCCCAGGCCCAGCCCGGCGACCTGGTGATCTACAACGCCGAGGACGGCCCCGAGGGCCACGTGGGCATGTACATCGGCAACGGCATGGTGGTCCACGCCCCGCACACCGGCGCCGTGGTGCGGACCATGCCGGCCAACGCGCTCCCCATCGCCACCATCCGCCGGATCTGACCGCCCGGCCCCGCCGGCGCCGCGACCCGGGAGGGAGGCCGGGGCGGCCAGCGGGTTCCGCTCACCGATCGGAAGCGTCGCGGTCAGCCGTTGCGGTGGAACTGCTTGGGCGGGAACGGTGGGTGGGCGTCGGGCGTGGTGAACGTGTAGCCGTCCGCGAGCAGCTTGGGCAGGTAGCTGCTCAGGGCGGCAACGGTTTGGGAGCGGTCGCCCCCGCTGCCGGGCGCGGGATCGTCGTCGCCGCCCTCGGTACCGTCGTGTTCCAGCACGATGGCACCCGTCGCGGCGCCGGCCAGGACCCGGTCGATGATGGTCTCCGTACCGGGATTGGCCCAGTCCTCCGGGTCCACAGACCAGGAGATGGGACGCAGGCCGAGATCGGCGCAGACGGCCAGCGTCGTGTCGCTGAAGTTGCCGTAGGGGGCGCGGAACAGGACCGGTGTCCGGCCGCACGCCTTGGTGACGGCGTCCTGGGTGCGCTGGATCTGGTCGCGGATGTCGTCGGCCGACAGCTCGTTGAGGTTCGGGTGGGACCAGGTGTGGTTGCCGATGACGTGTCCCTCCGCGGCCATCCGGCGGATGACGTCGGGATACTGTCCGATGTTGTCGCCGCACACGAAGAACGTCGCTTTGACGCCGTGCTCGCGCAGCACGTCCAACACCTTCGGCGTGTACTGCGGGCTGGGGCCGTCGTCGAAGGTGAGGGCCATCACGTCCGGGCCGGCGTTGACCTCGCCCTCCGGCTGCGGCACCTGGACGGTCCTGGCGACGGCGCGGCCTGGCGGGCAGGCCAGGCCGAGCAGGGCCGTGGCACCCACGGCGAGCAAGCGGCGGCGGGACAGCGGTAGGCGGATCTCTCGCATCGGCCAAGCGTGGGTCCTGGGGCGCGACCTGATGGGCAGGCACACCGCAGGGCGGGGCGGACCCGCCCGGATGGCCCAATGCAGCGAGTGCGTGCCGGGTGCGGGGAGGCGGCCGGCGTCGCCGTTCCCCGCGCGTCCGGCACCATCCCCACGCCCAGGAGCCCGGTTGCCGGGGGCCCCTGATCGGTCCTATCGCTTCCAGGGTTCGGCGAACTCGTGCAGCGCCGCCACGGCGGCCGGGGCGAGCATCCGGTCGTTCACCGGGGTGCCGGCCGGGTGGAGGAAGTGGTCCAGCCCGTCCAGGAGGCGCAGGCCCGGGCCGGTGGTGTGCGCGCGGGCGAGGGCGGCGAGCAGCGGGGCCGTGGTCGCGCAGGGCACGTTGGCGTCGGCGGTGCCGCAGGTGACGGTGACCCGGGTACCGGGGCGGATCGCCCGGGCGGCGTCGGCTGGGTGGACGGCGTCGTCGCTGCGGACGAAGCGGGCGTTGTCGGGGCCGAAGAGCGCGTTCAGCAGCGAGGCGAGCGGCGGCAGCAGGGTGCTCGTGTCGGCGGGGCGCCCGGCCCGGAAATCGGCGATGGCGGCGGCAATGCCCGCCTTGTTCGCCGAAGCCACGGCCTCGGTCAACTGTCCTGTTTCCACAGCCTGTTCGAGCTGGGTGTCGAGTTGGGCGGCCAGTAGGTCCAGCAGGCGCTCGTCCTGCGGAGCGAGCAGGGCGAGACCGGCCGGCGCGGGTCGAACCGTGCGGGCGAGGAGCAGCGCCTGCAGTCCCCCCTCGCTGTGCCCGACCAGCAGCAGGGCGTGCGGGTCGGCCTCCGGCTGGTCGCGCAGGGTGGTGTAGGCAGCTGCGGCCTGGCGGGTGAAGGCAGCCAGGTCGAGCCGGCCGGGGTCGCCCTGGTAGGCACCGGCTCCGGTGCGGCCGGTGAAGTACTTGTCGAAGCGTAGGGTCATCACGCCGTCGACGCCGAGGGTGTCGGCGATCAGCGCGAGGGTGCCGGGGACGAGCGCGGGAGGCTCGTCGCCGTTGCGGTCCGTCGGGCCGCTGCCGGGCAGCAGCAGGGCGGCGGCCAGGTGGTGTCCGGCCCGGTGGGCGGGTACGTGCAGGGTGCCGTACGCGGTGGTGCCGTCCACCGTGAACTGCACCTCGCGGTCGGCGGCGGGCACGAGCGCGGCGGGTGCGGCCGCGTCGGCGGCGGGTGCGCCCAGCCCGGCCGCGGTGACCGCGGCGAGCACGACGGCGGTTAACGAGGAGCGCCAAGACATCCGTTTCTCCTGTGGGTTGGCGGGTGAGTCGGGGATCGCCCGGTCCACTCCGGGCGGTCGGGACGCCGAGGGGTGTGCCGCGGGAGCCGGGGTGCGCAGCCGCGCGGTGGTCGGGAGCGGTCAGCGGCTGATCAGTTGTAGGACCAGCACGAAGGCGGCCAGCCCCGCGACCAGCCAAAGGCACCGGGGGTTGCCGAAGTTGACGGTCCAGCCGATGCCGAACCGCTTGCTGACGAAGAGCGACGGGTCCTGCCGGTTGACGTAGAACAGTCCACCGCCGCGCCAGTAGCGGTCGTCGTCCGGCGCCACCACGCCCGGGTCCGCCGACTCGACTGCCGTGCCTTCCAAGTCACTTGGCGCCAGACAGCGGCCGCCCTGCCCGGTGCGCAGGGCGATCGCGACGACGACGAGCAGCCCGGCCGCGATCGGCGCCAGCACGGGAAGGGCGGAGAACGAGAGGTCGCCGTGCCAGGTCTGCCAAGCGGCGGCCAGGATACCCGAGTTGACGCAAGCCCCCAGCAGCATGACCGAGCCCGCGGTCCGGACGACGAACCGCCGGTGCCGGGTGGCGCCGGCCGCCGGCCGCGCCGGGTCGAGCTCGGCCCGACTGCGGAGAGCCAGCCAGGTCACCAGCAAGAGCAGCCCGGTGAGCGCGAGTTGGATGAACACGGGTGCGAAGGCGCTGCCGAACGACTTGTCCGTCAATCGGTCGGCCTCCCCACGGGAGCCGTAGTGAATCGGCAGCCGGTCCGGCATCGACGGGTACTCCACGGCGGCGAGCACCGCCGTGAGCGCGAGGACGAGCACCGCGGGCGCGGCCCACCGCCAGGGGTAGCGCGGCGGCGCGGTCCGCAGTGAGGTGTCCACCGCGACCACCTGGCGCAGCCCCGCGTACCACTGCTCGCCGTGCTTGACGGCGAGGATCGCGCGACGGGCGCGCAGGTATCCGGTGGCGGACACGGCCGCGGCCGCCGTCGATGCGCCGGCGAACAGCGGCGTGCTCGGGAACACGAGGAGGAGCGCGAGTTCGGCCGCGAGCACCGCCCCGCCGATGCCGCCCACGCACCAGCGGTAGGCGCGCCGCTGCTCGTCGATCACGGGAGCGTCGGCGTGCGCGGGCGGGGTCCGCACCCCGAAGGGCACGGTTCGACCGGTGAGGGAGGGCATCAGCCACGCCATCAGCAGGATGACGAAGGGTATGACCACCTGGACGACAGCTGTTCCGGACATCATGCCGGCCCTCCTAGCCTCTCTCCCACGCCGAGCTCTCCATGGTGCTGACCGCCGACATGACTGCCGACCTGACCGCCGGGCCGGGCGCCGGGCTGGGCGCCGAAGGAGCCGACGATCCGGCCGCACGTCGTCAGTACGGTCGCCGTGTCGACCCCGTGCGCCGCCGCCTCGGCGAGCAGCGTCCGCAGCCGGGCCGACCACTCGTCGGTGAAGCCGGGGGGCGGCGGCCCGGAGTGCGGGTCCCGCTGCACCACGGCGCCGCTCTTGCGGTTGAGCCGCAGGAGCCCCTCCTGGCGCAGCTGGTCGTAGGCCTTGTTGACGGTGTGGAAGTTGATGCCGAGGTCGCCGGCCAGCTGCCGGGTCGACGGCAGGGCGCTTCCCTCCGCCAACTCGCCTGCCGCGATGGCCTCCACGACCTGGTCCCGGATCTGCTGGTAGATCGGGACGGCACTGCTCAGGTCGATGCTCAGGATCACGCGCGACTCCCACTGGGATGTATTTGCTCTAGTACTTATAGAACAGACCATCAGGTGTACGCAAGAAGGAGCGAGCCGGCTCCGGTGAGCCTTACCAGGCGCCCTGGTGCACGATCCGGGGGAGCCGTGGTGCACGACGCCCGCCGACCGGGATCTGACCGGGATCCGGCCGGGCACCCAGGGCCGGGCGGACGAGACCGATCCCGAACGCGGGCACCCCCCGGCAGCCAATGCCGGCGCGGAATGCCTATCCTCGGCGGATGAACGAAAGCCCCGCCGGCGTCGGAGCGCCGCCCGCCACCGAGGCGCCGCGTGCCGGCCGCGTCCTGGTGATCGACGACGACCCGACAGTGGCCGAAGTCGTCGCCGGCTACCTGACCCGGGCCGGCCACCAGGTGGACCTGGCCGCCGATGGCACCCGGGGCCTCGCGCTGGCCCGTGCACACCGCCCCGAACTGGTGGTGCTCGACCTCATGCTGCCCGGCATCGACGGCCTGGAGGTGCTGCGCCGGCTACGCGCCGCCGAGGCCGGCGCCGACCTGCCCGTGGTGCTGCTCACCGCCAAGGGCGACGAGGCCGACCGCATCCTCGGCCTGGAGCTCGGCGCCGACGACTACGTCACCAAGCCCTTCAGCCCGCGCGAACTGGTGCTGCGGGTGCAGTCCGTACTGCGACGCGCCCGGGCCGCCGCGCCTGCGGCCGCACCCGGTGCCCCGCTGTCCTCGGGGGACATCACGCTCGACCCGCAGGCCCGCCGCGCCCGCCGCGGTGAGACCGAACTGTCGCTGACGCTCCGGGAGTTCGACCTGCTCGCCTTCCTGCTCCGGCACCCGGGCACGGTGTTCTCCCGGCAGGAGCTGATGCAGCGGGTGTGGGGCTGGGACTTCGGAGACCTGTCCACCGTCACGGTGCACATCCGCCGGCTGCGCGAGAAGGTGGAGGACGATCCCGGCGCCCCGACCCTGATCACCACCGTCTGGGGTGTCGGCTACCGCTACGACCCGGCGGCCGGGCCCGGGGCGGCGACCGGACCCGAGCGGGCGACAGGCCCCGGGCCGGCTACCGGGCCCGAGCGGGCGATCGGCTCCGGCTCGGCGAGGGGGCTCGGCTCGGCCGCCGGCTTCGGGGCGGGCTCGGCAGCTGACGTCGGGTCGGCGCCGCCGGGCGCGGCGAGCGGGCAGGACGGTGCCCGGTGAAGAACCTGCTGCTGATCGCCCTGCTCGCCGCGCTCGGGGCAGGGGGTGCCGCTCTGCCCGGCTGGGCGGCCGTGCGGTGGCTGCGCCGCCGATCGGTGGCGCTGTCGCTGTTCTGCGTCGCCGCCGTCACCGTGCTGGCGGTCACCTCCGGGACCTTCGCCGTGGCGCAGGCGATGTTCCTGTCCCAGCACGACCTCGGGGTGGTGATCACCGTGCTCGCCATGGCCTCGGTGGTGGCACTGGGCATCGCCGCGCTGCTCGGGCGCCAGGTGGTCGCCGGCAGTCGGGCGCTCGCCACCGCCGCGCGCACCGTCGGCAGTGACACGGGCTTCACCGCGCCGAACCACCCGCTCGGCCGCGAGCTGGCCCAGCTCAGCGAGGAACTCGCCGCCACCAGCGCGCGGTTGGCCGAGTCCAGAGCCAGGGCCAAGGCGCTGGACGCCTCGCGCCGCGAGCTGATCGCCTGGATCTCGCACGACCTGCGCACGCCGCTGGCGGGCCTGCGGGCGATGGCGGAGGCGCTGGAGGACGGCGTGGCCGACCAGCCGGAGCGCTATCTGCAGCGCATCCGCACCGAGGTCGAGCGCCTCACCGGGATGGTGGACGACCTCTTCGAGCTCTCCCGGATCCAGGCCGGCGCGCTCTCCCTCTCGCTCGCCCGGGTCTCGGTCTACGACCTGGTCGACGACGCGCTGGCCGGTGCCCACCCGCTGGCCCGGGAGCGCGGGGTGCGCCTGGAGGGCCGTCAGGTGGCGGCCGAGCCGGTGGAGGTGGACAGCCAGGAGATCACCCGGGTGCTGGGCAATCTGCTGGTGAACGCGATCCGCTCGACCCCGCAGGACGGGGTGGTCGCCGTCTCCGCCCGCCGGGTGGCCGACGAGGTGGTGCTCTCGGTGACCGACGGCTGCGGCGGCATCCCGGAGCAGGACCTCCACCGGGTCTTCGAGACCGGCTGGCGCGGCAGCGCCGCCCGCACGCCGCGGCGCGACCCCGGTGAGGGCGGGGACAGCGGCGCCGGGCTCGGGTTGGCCATCGTGCGCGGCATCGTCGAGGCCCACGCCGGGCGCGCCCGGGTGCACAACGTGGTCGGCGGCTGCTGCTTCGAGATCGCCCTTCCGGCGGCACGTGCGTAGACGGGCCGGCGGGCAGGCCGGCGGGCGGACGCGGGCGGACGGGCGGGCAGGCGAACGGACGCCGACGCGGACGGGCAGGCAGGTGAACAGGCGCGGGCGCGGGCGGACGGGCAGGTGAACCGACGCGGGCGCGGCCGTCCGCCGGCCCGCCGGACGGCTGGTCTCCCGTCACGGTTCGGCAAGACCGGCGGCCCGGCGCGGTGCGGTTTTCAGAGCGCGACGATCCCCTCGCCGCCGACGGCATCCGGCACGGTCACCGAGCCCAGGCCGGTGAGGGAGCCGTCGGCGTTCACGGCGAACTCGTCCACGATGCCCTTGACACCGGTCTGCGCGTAGAGGTAGCGCCCGTCGGGGGAGGCGGCGGTGTCGACGGTTCCGGGGTTGGTCGGCGTGTTGCCGAGGGCGGTGAGCGTGCGGCCCTCGTCGGTGGCACGGAAGCCGGTGAGGGTGGAGCTGCCGGCGTTGGAGACGTAGAGCAGGTCGCCGATCCGAACGATCCAGCAGGTGGCGCTCTGGCCGGTCGGGGCGAAGGCCTGCTGGCTGGCGGTGCCGTCGTGGTGGATGCGCATGGTGGCCAGGGCGTTCGGCCCAGCCTGGGTGAGGAACAGGCCGCGCGGCCCGTCGGGGACGAAGGCGAAGGGCACGGCGTCGGGCAGGTTGGTGACGGTCGGTGTGGCCGCGGGGGCGCCGTCGGGGGAGAGGTCGAACACGTCGAGGTTGTTGCCGTTGGCCTTGGTGGTCACGACCAGCCGGGTGCCGTCGCCGGTGAAGCCCACCTGCCCGGGGGTGTTGGTGAACTGGGGTGTGGCGTTCGGGTCCAGTCCCAGGTCGCGGTGCCAGTCGGGGCGCTGCTCCAGCTTCCCGTCGTGCACGGTGTAGCCCTGGACGGAGCCGCCCTCGAGGGCGTTGAGGACGAAGACGGTGTCACCGCGGACGGCGACGCTGACCGGGAAGCAGCCGCCGGAGGAGACGACCTGGCGGCGGGTCAGCCGGTCGCCGTCGACGGCGAAGACCGTCACCGTGTCGCTGCCGGCGTTCACCGCGTACAGCAGCGCGTGTTCGGGGTCGTAGGTCAGCGACCCCTGTGAGGCCAGGTGGTCGGCGACCGATCCGGCGAGCACGCCGCCCAGCCCCCCGGTGTCGTACACCGCCTTCTGGGTGAGGTGCCCGTCCTCGCCGCGCCGGTAGGCGACCACCTGGTTCCCGTCCGGGTTGTCGGTCTGGACGAACACGGCGTGGTGCCCTCCGGCTTGCTCGTCGCGTCCGGACCTGGCGGCGTGGGCGGGCGGAGTGCAGACGGCCGCTGCCGTCAGGGCGGTGGCGACGGATACGGCAAGACGGGCGGGACGGCGCATGACGGGCTGCTCCTCGGGCGGCGGTGAACGGGGGAGGGTGCCGGCCCGACGGATGGTTCGCCGTAGGACGCGACGCAGCGGTCGCGAGGGCCGGGCGGGGGAGGTGTTGCTGGAGGGCAGGGGTGCGACGACCGCGCGATGCGTTGGTCGACCACCTCCCGATCACGGTACGTGACGCCGCATCACTTGCGCGGTAGCGACACCGGAGGAGGCGCCGCCGGGGTGCCGACTTCAGACGGTGGCTTTCGCGGCGGGCCGGCCGGGCCTGCTGGGGCCCTTGATCCCCGGGGGTGGTCCCCGAACCGCCCCCCCGGCCGGAGGCACGGCCGGCCGGGGGGCGGCGAGCAGTGGTCAGCGGCCCGAGGCCAGGTTGGCGCCGCCCGTGCACTCCAGGACCACTCCGGTGATGAAGCCGTTGGCCGCCGGCATGTGGATCGCCTGGGCCTGGTCCTCGGGCCGCCCGACCCGGCCCACCGGGGTGGTGGCCGCGAGCCCGTCGAACAGCGACCGGCGCTGGTCGGCCGTCACACGGTCCCACCACGGGGTGTCCACCACGCCCGGAGAGACCGCGTTGACCCGCAGCGGCGCCAGCTCGACGGCCGGCGGCGGCACCATCGCGTTCAGCGCGCCGTTGATCGCGGCCAGGCCCGCGGTACCGGGGAAGGCGGCCCCGGCCGAGGCTACGGTGATCAACGTGACCGAACCGTCCTTGCGCAGGTGGGGCAGCGCGGTCCGCAGGGCCCGCACCTGCGCCCAGAACTTGGCATCGAACCCGGCGGCCAGGTCGGCCAGGTCCAGGTCGGCGAACGCACCCGCCGAACCGCTCGCGGCCACCACCAGGTGATCGACCGTGCCCACCTCGGCGAAGAACGCGTCCAGGCCCGCCTGGTCGGTCGCGCTTCCTCCTCGGCCACGCACCGCTGGACCACACCACCGCCCGCCGGCTCGTCCGCAGCCTCGTCCCGTAGGAGTCGTCCGGCGGCTCGGGCAGCAGCGGTTCGATCGGCTCGTGGGCACGAGCAGCGGGGGCGAGCAGCGGCAATGGGACGGGTGTCGAGCCGGAGCTCCCCGACTACCGGTGGTCGTGGATCACTTCGAGGGCGTGCTCGCGTGCCGGAGCACCGAGCAGGGTGTTCAACTCGTCGAACAGCGCTCCGGCGGTGACGCCGTTCCAGCCCGGCGGCAGCAGGGCGAGCGGCAGGCCGGGGTCGCGGTAGGGCAGCCGGCGCCATTCGGTGAGCATCGGCAGGTAGAGCTGGAACGCCTGCGCCGGTGGCTTCTCGGTCTCCCGTGCCGCGTCGCGGACCGGCCGGTAGCGGCGCAGGAAGTCCGAGTAGAGGGCGGTGAGTTCGTCCAGGTCCCACCAGTCGCGCACCTTGGAGCGCAGGTCGCCGAAGGCGAAGTGGTCGCCGGTGAAGATGTCGACGTACTCGGCGAGGCCGCGCCGCTCCAGGGTTCGGCGGGTCTCGGCCGCCAGGTTCCCCGGCGCGACCCACACCCCCGGCGCGGCGGTGCCGTAGCCGAGTCGGGTGAGAGTGGTCCTGAGTTCGTGCCGTTTGCCGCGCTCGGACTCCGGGACGGAGAACACCACCACGACCCAGCCGTCCTCGGCGACCGCGCGGACCCGCTCGAAGATCCGCACGTCGCCCTCGGCGAGGGTCTCCAAGGCCGGCGCCGCGAGCGAGTAGCCGGCGGCGCCCGCATGACGCGTGCTCTCCAGCACGCCGCGTCGCTTGAGCCGGGAGATCGACGACCGCACGGCCTGCCCCTCCACGCCGAGGTCCGCCATGAGCCGCACGATCGATGCCACGGAGAGCCAGTTCCGCTCCGCCCTGGCGTACAGGCCGAAGATCGTGATGATCAGCGGCCCGAGGCGGGTGTCCCGGCCGGCCGCCGCCGGCGCTCCGGGCTGAACCGGCATCGGCCCACTGGCGACGTCCACTCGCTCCGTCCTTGCTGCTCCGGGCCGCTGTCGACCGTACGATCCCCTCCGCTCGGCAGCCTATCGCCTCGCGGACGGGCGGTTCGTGCCCGCTCGGGGCCTCCTCGCGGACACGAGGCGCTTCACACCAGGGAGGTTGAGACCACGCGGTTGCGGAGCTCACCGAGGCCGCTGACCCGGGTGACCACCAAGTCGCCCTCCCGCAGGAAGACTTGCGGGTCCCGGGCGCTTCCGATGCCGCTCGGGGTGCCGGTGAGGATGACGTCACCGGCCCGTAGGGTCATGCCCTGGCTGAGCTCGGCGATGATCCGGCCGAATGAGAAGGCCATGTCGCTGCTGGAGGCGTTCTGCAGCAGGACGCCGTTGACCTCGCACTGCACCCGCAGGTCGTCGGGCTCGGTCACTTCGTCGGCGGTGGTCAGCCAGGGGCCGAGCGGCATCGTGGCGTCGATGCTCTTGCCCTTCAACCACTGTCCGCCGTGCGCCCGTTGGAGGTCGCGCTGGGAGACGTCGTTGGCGACCAGATAGCCGAAGACGTGCTCCCGGGCCTTCTCCTCGGGGATCGACCGGCCGTCGCGGCCGATGACGAGGGCGATCTCCGCCTCGTAGTCCCACTGGTCGGACAGTCGCGCGTCGAAGGCGATGTCGTCGACGGGGCCGATGACGGTGTCCGGGCCCTTGGTGAAGAAGGTCGGCCGGGCGGGGCGAGTGACCGGGTCCTGGCCGCCGCGCTTGCCCTGCGACTCCTCGAAGTGGTCCGTGTAGTTCCAACCGGTGCACAGGACATCGCGGTTGAACCGGCGCAGCGGCGCTTCAAGGCGGACCTCGGAGAGCGGCACCGTCGGCGCACCGGTGAGCGCGCTGCGCGCCGCGTCGAGGGCGGTCGGGCCGCCGCGGACCAGGTCGTCGACCGTGCCGACGACCTGCGGCAGCAGCGCCACCGCCGCCTCGGGTTCGAGGACGACGCCGGTGCGGCGGGCGCCGCCCACACTGACAGACGCGAGTTTCATCCCTGCCGCCCCATGCCTGTGCATCCTTCCTGTTCGTCATCAAGGAACGTCGAGGGTGGGGCCACTGCCGTGGGGCCACTGCCGTGGCGCCGCAGTGCCGACGAGGCGGTCAGCCGGCGGGCCGCACCAGTCGGTCGTCCGGGATCACCGCGACGCCCAGGATCTCGATCAGGGCTTCGGGCTGCCACAGGGCGGTGCAGCCGATGCCGGCCATCGCCGGGTAGACCGGGCCCGCGAGTTCCCGCCAGACGCGGCCGATCTCCTTGCCGTGCGCCTGGTAGTCGGGGATGTCGGTGAGGTAGAGGGTCACGCTGACCAAGTCCTCCGGCCTGCCGCCCACCTCCCGCAGCGTCGTCAGCACATTGCTGAACGCCTGACGGAACTGCTCCACGATGCCGCCCGGGACGATCTTCATCTCGGCGTCGAGGGCGGTCTGGCCGCCCAGGTGGAGGATGTTGCCGGCGAGCGTGCCGTGCGAGTAACCGCTGGGCTTGGGAAGGGAGTTCGGGTTCACGGCGACGGGCGTCATGGCACCTCCGGTGAAGGGCTGCGGCTGGCTGGTGTGCCGGCTCCAGGCGGGTGGGCCTCCCGTATTGACAATAGATGACGGTGGTGAAAAATACGAGATATCGGTCGCCGCCGACCGCCACGACGCAGCGGCACCCGCGAACCGCCCGGCCTCAACGTTCCTGCACGGCCGGTGGCCACGACAGCCATCAGCTCGGTGACCCGCCGCTATCGAAACGGAGCCGTACGCATGGAGCCCGACTTCAGCAAGTACCGCCTGGACGGGGACAATTCGATGTATCGGCTGCCCAACGGCCTGGTCGCGCCCGTGGTGACGCGAGGCGGCACGGAGCACCAGGGCACCGCCGACTCCGGAGGCGCCGTGCGCGTCTCGGGCGTCAGCATCCAGCACACCCCGGCCACCAAACTCTGGTTCGGCAAGGTCAGCAATGAACCCGGCTACCGATCGGTCTCCCACCACCACGGCGAGGCCGAGACCGGTGGCTACGTGCTGTCCGGCCGGGGGCGCATCTACTTCGGCGAGAAGTTCGAGGACTACGTCGACATGGCGGAGGGCGACTGGGTCTTCGTGCCGCCCTTCATGCCCCACGTCGAGTGCAACCTCTCCCGGACCGAGCCGCTGGTGTGGATGACCACCCGCACCCCGGAGAACATCGTCGTCAACCTGCCCGACGTCGCCGACACCGACCTGCGGAACTGGCTCGACCGGTGAGCGCCGATCCGTCGGCCACCTCGGCCGTCTCCCCTGCTGCCGTCTCCCGTTCGGCTCCCTCCACCTCGGCCGTCTTCACCTCGGCCGTGACCCTCACGCCGGTCGAGGCCGAGCACTTCGATCTCGCCTTCACCGCCCTCACCCAGCCCTGCCCCTGGCCCAAGGCCTACGGGGGCGATCTGGTCGCCCAGGCCGCGGCCGCCGCCATGCGCTCGGTGACCGACGGCAAGTCGCTGCACTCGATGCACGGCTACTTCCTGCGGCCGGCCGACATCTCGGCCGCGGTGCGCCACGAGGTGGAGCTGCTGCGGGACGGCCGCGGATACAGCACCCGGCAGGTGCGCGCCTACCAGAACGGCAAGCCGGCCTACGTCTGCCTGGCCAACTTCGCCGCCGGTGAGCCGGGCGGCACCTACCAGGAGTCCTTCGCCGGCGAGATCCCCGACCCCGAGGAGCTGCCCAGTACGGCCGAGTACCTCGAGCAGCGCCGCGGCGGCACGATGACCGACACCTCGAAGGAGTACTGGTCCCGCGGCCGGAGCTTCGACATGCGTCATGTGCCGGGACCGGTCTACCTCACCGTCGAGGGCAAGCAGACGCCCCATCAGGCGGTGTGGCTGAAGCCCTTCGACCCGCTGCGGCCGGTCGAAGGACTGAGCGACGCCCAGCGGGACCTGGCCGCGCTCGCCTACGTGTGCGACTACACGATCCTCGAACCCGTCCTGCGCGTGCTCGGCCTGGCCTGGGCCGCACCCGGGCTGGTCACCGCGAGCCTGGACCACGCCATGTGGTTCCACCGCCCCGGACCCGTCGACGACTGGCTGCTCTACGCCCAGGAGGCGGTCGCCGCCGACTCCGGTCGCGGCCTCGGCACCGGCCGCTTCTACACCCGGGACCGCCGGCACCTCGCCACCGTGGCCCAGGAGGGCATGATCCGCTCCGCCTGACTGCCCGACCGCCGGCGCCGGCGGGCCCTTGGAAGGACCGCTTCCTTGTCACTCTCACCCTCGGCACACCAGGACACCTTCGCCCGCGACCACCTCCCGCCCGCCGACCTGTGGCCCACCATCGAATTCACCACGCCCGAACTCCGGTACCCCGACCGCCTGAACGCCGCCACCGAACTCATCGACATCCCCGTCCGCAGGTACGGAGCGGACCGCCCCGCGCTGCTCACCCCGGCCGGCGAGGTCTGGAGCTACGGCCGGCTGCAGACCCGGGCGAACCAGGTCGCCCAGGTGCTCACCGAGGACCTCGGCCTGGTGCCCGGTCAGCGCGTCCTGCTGCGCTCGCCCAACAACCCCTGGACCGTCGCCTGCTGGCTCGCCGTGCTCAAGGCCGGGTGCATCGCCGTGACCACCGTGGCCGCGCTCCGCGCCGGCGAACTGGCACCGATCGTCGACCGCACCAGGCCCGCCGTCGCGCTGGTGGACCACCGGTGCACCGAGGACCTCCAGCACGTCAAGGACACCACCCTGCCCTCGATGAGGATCGTGGAGTACGGCGGCACCGGCCCCGAAGACCTGGTGGCCCGGGCGACGGCCAAGTCCGGACGCTTCACCAACGTGCGGACCGCGGCCGACGACGTCGCACTCCTCGGCCCCACCTCGGGCAGCACCGGCGTCCCCAAGATCACCATGCACTTCCACCGGGACCTGCTCTCCATCGACCACACCTTCGGGCGTCCCGTGCTCGGCCTGACGACCGACGACACGGTGGCCTGCTCCGCACCCCTGGCCTTCACCTTCGGCCTGGGCATGCTCGTCGTCTTCCCGTTGCGGGCCGGCGCGGGTGTGCTGCTGACCGAGTCGGCCACCCCGCTGCAACTCGCCGAACTCGTCGAGCACAAGCGGGTCACGGTGCTGGCCACCGCGCCCACGGCCTACAAAGCGGTGCTGCGGGAAGGCCAGGAGCAGCGGCTGCGCGGCCTGCGGGCCGGCATATCCGCCGGCGAACACCTGCCGCGGGACACCTGGGAGCAGCTCCACGAGAGACTCGGGCTCAGAGTCATCGACGGCATCGGTACCACCGAACTGCTGCACATCTTCATCTCGGCGGCCGGCGAGGCCATCCGCCCCGGCGCCACCGGACGACCACTGCCCGGCTACCGCGCCACCATCCTGGCCCCCGACGGGCACGAGCTGGGCCCCGGCGAGCCCGGGTGGCTCGGCGTCATCGGCCCCGTCGGCTGCCGCTACCTGGACGACCCGCGCCAGCGGGACTACGTGATGAACGGATGGAACGTCACCGGCGACGTCTTCCACCGCGACCAGGACGGCTACTTCCACTACCAGGCCCGTACCGACGGCATCATCGTCTCCTCCGGCTACAACATCGGCGGGCCCGAGGTCGAAGCCGCCATCGACACCCACCCCGATGTGCTGGAGTCCGGCGTCGTCGGCAAGCCCGACGCCGAACGCGGCTCGGTCGTCTGCGCGTTCGTGGTGCTCCGGGACGGCGTGCCGGGCGACGCCGCCAAGGCCGAGGAGATCCAGAACCACGTCAAGCAGGTCCTGGCCCCCTACAAGTACCCCCGCGACGTGCGCTTCTGCAGCGCCCTGCCACGCAATGCCAACGGCAAACTGCAGCGCTTCGAGCTCCGCAGGATCGTCGACGACGAGCAGGCCACCGCGCCGGCCGCCGAGCGGTGAGAGGAGAATCTCCGTGAAGATCGCGATCATCGGGGGTGGCCCCGGCGGCCTCTACTTCGCTGCCCTGATGAAACAGCTCGACCCGGCGCACGACGTCACCGTCTGGGAACGCAATGCTCCGGACGACACCTTCGGCTTCGGCGTGGTGTTCTCGGACGAGACGCTCGGCGGCATCGAGAACGCCGACACCGAATTCGCCACCGCCATGGCCACCCGCTTCGCCCGCTGGACCGACATCGACATCCACCTCCGCGGGCAGAGCCACACCGTCGGCGGCCAGGGTTTCGCCGCGATGAGCCGCAAGGAGCTGCTCCGGCTGCTGCAGGAGCGCTGCCGCGGCCTCGGCGTGCGCCTGCACTTCTCGACACCCGCACCCGACGCGGCCGGCCTGGCCGCCTCCCACGACCTGGTGATCGCCGCCGACGGAGTCAACTCGCAGACCCGTCAGGCGTATTCGGACATCTTCCGGCCAACCCTGGACCGCCGGCACAACAAGTACATGTGGCTCGGCACGGACTTGGTCTTCGAAGCCTTCCAGTTCTTCATCAAACAGACCGAGTGGGGGACCATGCAGGTCCACGGCTACCCCTACTCCGACAGGGGTTCCACCTTCATCGTCGAGATGCACGAGGACGTCTGGCGGCGGGCCGGCTTCGACGCCACCGAGAACTCCCACTTCCCGCCGGGTACTTCGGATGACCAGGCGGTCGAACGCATCGCCAGGATCTTCGCCGACGAGCTCGACGGGCACCGGGTGTTCGCCAACAACTCCCGGTGGCTCGACTTCACCACCGTGCGCAACGAACGCTGGCACCACGGCAACACCGTCCTCCTCGGCGACGCCGCCCACACCGCGCACTTCTCGATCGGCTCCGGAACCAAGCTGGCGATGGAGGACGCCCTCGCGCTCGCCGCCTGCCTGCACGAACAGCCCGACCTCCCGGCCGCGTTGACCGCCTACGAGGACGAGCGCCGACCCGTCGTCGAATCCACCCAACGGGCCGCGCAGGCCTCGCTGGAGTGGTTCGAGAACATCGGCATGTACGTCCACCAGGAGCCGGTGCAGTTCTGCTTCAACCTGCTCACCCGCTCGCGCCGCATCACCCACGACAACCTGCGCACCCGGGACCCGGAGTTCGCCGACCGCGTCGACCGCGCCTTCGCGGCCTCCCAGGGGCTCGACGGCGTCGCGCCCGCGATGTTCCAGCCGTTCCGGCTGGGCCGGCTGGAGTTGAAGAACCGGGTCATCGTCTCCCCGATGGACATGTACTCCGCGGTCGACGGCATGCCGGGCGACTTCCACCTCGTCCACCTCGGGTCCAAGGCGATGGGCGGCGCCGGGCTGGTGATGACCGAAATGGTGTGCGTCTCACCCGAGGGTCGCATCACCCCCGGCTGCACCGGCCTGTGGAGCGACGAGCAGCGGGACTCCTGGGCGAGGATCGTCTCCTTCGTCCACCAGCGGAGCACCGCCCGGATCGGGCTCCAACTCGGCCATGCGGGCCGCAAGGGCTCCACCCGGCTCATGTGGGAAGGCATGGACGCTCCGCTCGAAAGCGGCGGTTGGGAGGTCGTCGGCCCGTCACCCCTGCCCTACGGGCCCGGCTCGCCCGTCCCGCGCCAACTCGCCCGCACCGACCTGGACCGGATCGTCGCCGACTTCACCGCCGCCGCCCGGCGCGGCGCCGAAGCCGGCTTCGACCTGCTCGAACTGCACTGCGCGCACGGCTACTTGCTCTCCTCCTTCCTGTCGCCGATCGCCAACCGGCGCACCGACGAGTACGGCGGCCCGCTGGTCAACCGCCTCCGCTTCCCCCTGGAGGTGTTCGACGCGGTCCGTGCCGCCTGGCCGGCCGAGCGGCCCGTGATCGTCCGCATCTCCGCGACCGACTGGGCGCCGGACGGGAACACCGAGCACGACGCGGTGGAGATCGCCCGCGCCTTCATCGCCCGCGGCGCGGACGCGATCGACGTCTCCTCGGGCCAGGTCACCAAGGACGAGCGGCCCGCGTACGGCCGCTCCTACCAGACGCCGTTCGCCGACCGGATCCGCCACGAGGTCGCCGCCGCCACCGGAACGGCCGTCATCGCGGTGGGCGCCATCGCCTCCTACGACGACGTCAACTCCATCCTCCTGGCCGGCCGCGCCGACCTGTGCGCCATCGGCCGCACCCACCTCTACGACCCGCAATGGACCCTGCACGCCGCGGCCGAGCAGGACTACCGCGGAGCCGCCGCCGATTGGCCCCTCCAGTTCAGGGCCGGCAGCCGCAAACCACCGACCGCCCGGACCGACGCCGTGAGGCCGCGCCTGTCGCTGCTGCGCACCGGCGGGGGGAACGACCGGGCCACCGTCCACCTGCGCTGGACACCGACCCGTGATCCGGCCCCCGTCGCCTGACCCGGTGGACGGCGCGCACCCGGCCCGCGCCGTCCACCGCTGCCACGTCGAATGGATGGACACCGACGCGGCCGGCCACCACCACAACACCGCCATCGTCCGGTTCGTCGAAGCCGCAGAGGCCGCTCTCATGCGGGACAGCGGCATCACGGGCTACTTCGGTGCCGCACCCCGGGTGCGCTACGAGGTCGACTTCAGTGCCCCGCTGTGGTTCGGCCAGCACGTCACGACCGTCCTCACTGTTGAGCGCATCGGGACGTCCTCCCTCACCCTCCGCTTCGAGGTCTGGGGGGAGCAGACCGACCACCAGCCGCGCTCCCTCGCCGCTGCGGGGCGCATGGTGACCGCCCACGTCCCGGTCGGGCAGCGCTCCGCCGTGCCGTGGCCCGAGGCGTGGATCGCGGCCTGGCGGAAGGGCGGGTCGCAGTCCCCTCCGCCGGTCCTCCCGTGAACGGGACGGTTCCGCGCACCCCGGTCAACCGCCCTCAGCCCTCCTCCGAGCCGGCCAGCGCTTCGGTGATCAGACGGGTGGCGAAGTCGTGGTCATCGCCGGCGATCCGGTTGATCTGCTCCGCGAGCAGGACGACCGTGGCTTCCAGGGGGTTCATCTCGGCGCTGGTCCAGTCCCCGTACTGCGCGCGCCACAAGTTCGGGCTCAGTCCGGTGCCCGCGGCGATGAGCAGGCCGGTCATGGTGGGGATGACCTCAGGGCGAAAGGTCTTGGGCATCATGCGCATCGTGGCCACCAGGGTGGGCACCACGTGCTCGATGACGTCCTTGTCGTGCTCCTCGCAGGCCATCCGCAGCCAGCTCATGTACATGTAGATGAGCGTGCAGGCGCCGTCCAGCAGCGCGTCGAACCCCGTGGGGCCCATTGCGGCGCTGAACTGCTCGACCATCTCCCGCCGTTCGCGGTCGGTCCCGCTCCTGCCGTCGTAAATGGCCTTGAGTTGGGAGTCGATCACCATGAGCGCCGCGCCCACATCGCCGACGGGAGCGTGCTCGGGATCGCAGGGCGATGACATAGGTCTCCTCCTCGTACGGCCGCAATGGGTGACGCGGCATGTTCGTAGCGTAGACGGCTGATCGGATCGAACCCGGCGAATCCCGACCGAACGCCCTGTGCTGACTGGAACCGCATCATTCAAGACGTTGACCAGGTCAGCGCGTTGAGCCGCCGTGACCTGGGGCCTCCCCGTTCGTTGACAGTCGATCGGCCGCGCCGCGAGCTGCCGGCGGCGCGGCATGGTGCGCTGATCAGCTGTGCAGGTGAAGTACCGCACGACGTGAGCGGCTGCGCTCGCACTGCGCAAGCCCCGTTCGAGTGAGCGAATTCCGGACACCATGCGACCCTGAGCGGATGAGCACGGGAGACCGGGGCGACGTCGGGTGCCCGGCGCGGCGGGCTGCCGCCTTCCCTCTCGCCGACCCCGTCTACGGCCGGAGCGGCTCGACTTCGTCGACCAGTTGCGGACCATTGGTGGTCGTGCGGTTCACCGCGGTGGAGACGGGCCGGGCGATGAGGTGGCCGGCGCCGGGCTGGACCAGGAGCCGGCGCAGCCGGTCGGCGTCGTGCTGGTCGGGGTCGAGCCACTGCTCGGCGTCCTCGGGCTCGATGGTGAGGGGCATGCGCGGGTGGATCCGCCCGGCGGCGTCCGTGGCCCGGGTGGTGATGATCGCCACCGAGGTGAGCCAGGACTCGGGATCGTCCTTGGGCAGGTCCGGGTCGTGCCAGAACTCGTAGAGTCCGGCCATGGCGAGCAACCGGCCGTTGGCGAGGGTGATGAAGTAGGGCTGCTTGCGCTGCCGCCCGCCCGGCCCGGCCGGTGGCAGGCTCTCCCATTCGTAGAACCCGTCACCGGGGAGCAGGCAGCGCCGGGCCGCGAAGGCCCGGCGGAAACTGGGCTTGGTGTCCACCGTCTCGGCGCGGGCGTTGATCAGCCGGCCGCCGATGGAAGGGTCCTTGGCCCACGACGGCACCAGCCCCCAGCGGGCCACCCGCAGCTGCCGGACCGGCTCCGGTCCGGCCTTCCGGACAGGGCGTTCCAGCACCGCCCACACCGGGTCCGTCGGGGCTACGTTCCAGCTCTTGTCCAGCGTCTCCGTCGGATCCCACCGCTGCACGTCGAAGATCTCGACGAGGTCCTGCGGCGAGCTGGTCGAGACAAACCGTCCGCACACGGTTCCAGCCTGCCACTCCCCGCCGCCGCCACCCACCCGGGTCAGAAGAGCTGGTCCTGCTGGGAATCGGTGGGCAGGTTCTGCAGCGGGGCCGTGAACTCGGCGTCGGCCGGGCAGCGCAGCAGGCGCCAGCCCGCCAGCAGCCGTACGTCCAGCAGCACGGTGCCGGTGTCGGTGGCCAGGTAGAGGTCGCTGCCGATGCGGCTGACGATCGTGCCGGCGAGTTGCTGTCCGGGCGCCACGGGAAGCACCGCTGCCGCCGGGCGCAGACCCTCGTCGGGCAGCGGGTAGACATGTGCGTGGTCGGTGATCAACGGGGTGCGACGCGCCTGCGCGGAAGGCCAGTTGAGGTCCTGGCAGGCCGTGGCCGCCGCAGCCAGGGCGGCCGCGCGCTCGGCGGGGGAGCCCGGTCGGGAGCGGGCCCGGCGCTTGCGGCCGCTGCTGACCCGGTCGGGCAGGCCCAGGGCCGCACCGAGCAGGCGCTCGACCCGGCGGGCGGCCGGCAGTGAACCGGAGGAGAGGAAGACCGAGGCCAGCGCGCCCTGTTCGAGCAGGCGGGTCGTGCCGCGCTCGGTCCTGGTGATCCCGACCTTGACCAACTCGCCGTGGTGGGCTAGGTACACCGAGTAGTCGCGTTTGTCGTCGAGCAGACTGCTGTCGGTGGCAACGGAGTTGGTGGCCGCCAGCGCGCTGCACGCCTCGCACTGCGGGTGGCGGGCGGTCGGGGCGAGCGCGGCGGCGAGCGGGCAGTCGATCCGGCGGCCCGAATGCCGGACGCCCAGGCAGCGCCGGTCCGCGCCCACCAGCACGGCCAGTCGACCGCCGACTGGGAGCGCACTGAACCGCGCCGAGCGGTCGGCCGGTGCGTCCCACTCCAGGGCCACCTGCCCGTCGGGCGTCCAGCAGAGGCCGATCGGTCGCCAGGCGGACCCGGGCCGCTCCCTGCCGTTCATGCTCCTCCGTCCGGGCCGCCCTGTCGCGTTCTGCTACCGGGGGACTTTACGTCGGACACGGAGGATAGTCGGGCCAAGGGTCACAGTGGGAACCTACCGGTCGTACGTGACGGGGTGGCTCGCCGCGGCGGCGAGCGTTGGTCCGAGGTTCTCCATCCGCAGCCGCCGGTCGAGGTACAGCACCCCGTAGGTCAGGGGAGCCAGCGGGGCTCGGACTGTCATCAGCACGGCGGCGACCAGGGCGAAGACGGCGACCAGGGTCGTCAAGCTGCCGACGGAGAGCCAGGCGGAGAGCCAAGCGCGGGACCCGTCCGTCCCGCTGTCGAACGCGTCGACGGGCAGGAGCCGGGACACCGCCGCCGCCAGCAGCGTCATTCCCGAGCGGACGGCCACGTTGCCGATCAGCCCGACCACATACGGAATCCCGAGACTGCGCCACCAAGCAGCTCGGTTGAGCTGCCAGGCACGCCGAGCCGCGGCCACCGGTCGCCGCTCCTCCAGCACCAGCACCGGCACCGCGAGGATCAGCCGCACCCCGACGTAGAGGGCACCAGCCAGGCCGGGTATCAGCAGCAGCAGACCCCAGGCGGCAGGTACGGGACCGGCCAGGAAGAACAGCAGGACACTCGGCAGCAGCGAGCCGGCCAGGATCCCGAGGGCCGCCCCCAAGACCAGGGCCTGGACGCCGAGCACAGGCCAGAGCCGGCCCCGGCTCTGCGCCCAGCTCTGACGGGGCGTCAACTGCCGTCCCGGTGCCGCGTGGCGCAGGACGACGGCACTGACCGCCGACGTGACGGCAGTGGCGACGACGGACAGGAGGAACAGGAGCACGAGCAGGATCGCCGCGGCAACGGTCAGGCCGGTCAGCTGTTGGTCGGTCATCGGCCCGGCGGCCGGCACCGGACCGACCTGGGCGTACGCGAGGGCGAAGCATCCGCAGAACACCCCGGCGCAGCCGAGCGCGACAAGCAGTACTGGACGGTAGAGCGAGTCCGCATACCGACGGACCGTGGCGAAGACCGCGCGGATGATGTCACCGGTGTCGAGTGGGCGCAGCGGTACCGTCCCAGGCTTTGGCGCCGGCGGCGCGACCGTCCAGCCGGGCATGCGCCACGGCCCCGCAGGCACGCCCCCTACTCCAAATGCCTGTGGTCCCTCGGGTGTTGCCATGACGATGAAGCCCTCCCCCCGCGGCTGGGTACCGCGCCCCACCGAGCGTAGGGCACCCGGCGGGCGGCGGGAGGGGTTTGGACGGGCGTTGTCGTCTCGGACGTCAACCGGTATGCCTCATGGAGTGGTTGTGAGAGCTGTTGCTTCCCTGGCACAGGCTGAGCGTCGCGGCTACGGTGATCCTGGGCGGAGCCGTGCGGGAGTAGGGGGACTTGCGCGTGTTGGCAAAGCTGTCATCGTGGGTCGCGGCGCGCTGGTCGAAAGGGCTCCGGCTCGTTGCCGGCGGGTGGGCCCTGAGGCTGGCCGGGACGGCGTTGGGTGTGCCGGGCTTCTACATCGCCAGATCCGGTCTAGATGCTGACCAATGGTCCGGCGTCGTGCATCTCGTCTGGTGGCTGCGCGAGTTGGGCGGCGTCGCGGCGTTCATGGTCGGCTTGCGGGCCTTCAGGATCGGTCGTCGTCTTGTGGTGCGGGGCAGGCAGTGCGCCGCCGCCGTGATCGACTCGTTCGACGCGCTGGCAGGGACCGTCTATGTGTTGTACCTGCGCCCGTTCTCGAACGACGCGGACATGGCCGCGCTGAACAGCGATTTTCCAGGCGGAACGTCGCTGGCGAGCCTGGGCATGCTCTTCTTGCTCTCCGGGAAGACTCAGGAAGAGCAACTGGTGCGCCGCTTCGGGCGCTTCGGCCGTGTCATCGCGGTCGGCAGGCCCGATGAGCTGCTTCCTCCAGTGGGTGCGGTCCGCGGGCAGTTGCCCCTCGATGACTGGCAAGGCACCGTCAGCTCGTTGATCGACGGAGCACATGTCGTGCTGATGTCGGCGGGCCCGGGCCCGGGAACGGTGTGGGAGTTCACGGAAGCGGTGCGCCGCCTGCCGCCCACCCGACTGGTCCTGCTGATCTACTGCGATGCCGCGACCTACGAGCGCTTCCGCGAGGCGGTCGCCGTGGAGTACGAGCGGCGCTTGCGGGCCGAGCCGCAGGCGCCGAGGAGCGGGTGCCCGCCGCTGCCCGCCCTGCCGGATTATCCGCCCCTGGCCCGAGGCCCGTATCGTCCGCGCTACGAGACCTGGCTCGGCTGGGGACGGCTGCGCTGGGACTTCGTCCTCAAGGGTGTAGTGGTGTTCGATCAGGACTGGACGGCCACGTTCACGCGGTTCGATCCGACGGCACGACGGTGGCTGCCCGGCCTCGTCATCAGGCGGGAACTCCGGCCGGTGCTGGAGAAACTGGACGTGCTCGAGCCACGGAACTGATCCGTTCGCCAGGCAGCCTCCGGCGGTGCCGACTGCGGCAGCCCCCGCCTCGCACTGGCAGGCCCACCGCCCCCGGCAGCATGCCTGCGGTCCCCATCGAGGCGCTGTTCTCCGCGTCCAGGCCCGTCAGACGGTCTGACCTGACCGAATGGGACACCGACAAGAATCCGCGGCCACTTCTAGCGAAGATCACCATCACCGGTCGGGCCACGCTCACCGAGGATGTGAGCAGGGCCCGACCGGAGCGGTACCCGGGGCATGGACAGCCTCGGGTGGTCACCGCGTCGGAGGGCACGATCGGCATCGTTGTCCCCGACGGGGCCACCGGCCAGCCGGAAACCGTTCGACGACGTTCGCCGCTGCGTGGCACCGCCCACTGCCGCGGCGACCACGACCCCGCATCCGAAGGACCCCGTGTGAGCCTCCGCGAGATCAAGCCCGGCAACCGTGGCTACCTCTACGTCAACAGCCATCCGACCGGCTGCCAGACGGTGGTCGACCGCATGTGGCAGCTGACACCGGACCCAGCCGGCGACCGGCCCGGCCCGGTGGCCCTCGTCATCGGCTCCAGCGCCGGCTATGGACTGGCCGCGACCCTGGTCGGCCTGCGCACCCACCGGATGCGCGGACTCGGCATCGCCTTCGAGGCCGCTGCGACCGAGCGCCGCACCGCCGGCGCGGGCTGGTACCGCACCGGGCGGACCGCCGAACTCGCCGCCGAGGCCGGCGCTGACTTCACCTTCCTCAACGGTGACGCCTTCTCCGATGGCGTCAAGGACGAGGCCGCCGACCAACTCGCCGCCCGCTTCGGCAAGATCGACCTGCTCATCTACAGCATCGCGGCCCCGCGTCGCACGGACCCGCTGACCGGCGAAGTCCACCACTCGGTCATCAAGCCGCTCGGCACCGACTACCGGGCCAAGACCCTCGTGTTCGAGGACGGCCTCCCGCAGATCGGCGAGCTGCACCTGGAGGCCGCGGACGAGGCCGAGCGTGACGCGACCGTGCAGGTCATGGGTGGCGCCGACTGGCAGAGGTGGATCGAGGCCCTGCAGTCCGAGGGCCTGCTCGCCGACGGATTCCAGACCGTCGCGCTCTCGTACGTCGGATCCGACATCACCGCCCCCATCTACCGGGCCGGAACCATCGGCGCCGCCAAGCAGCACCTGGAAGACACCGCCCGCGCCATCAACACCCGGCTCAAGGGCACGGGCCACGCCTACACCGTCGTCGCCGGCGCGGCCGTCACACAGGCCTCCACCGCCATCCCGAGCATCGCGCTCTACACCAGCATCCTTCACCGCGTTACCGGCGACAGCTGGCAGACCACCGTCGACCAGGCCGCAGCCCTGTGGAACCGGCTCACCGGCCACGCCGAACTCGGCCTGGACGACCAAGACCGCATCCGGCTGGACGACTGGGAGATGGCCCCCGGGGTTCAGGCCGCCGTCCGCGCCGCGTGGGACCGGATCGACGCCACCACCATCGTCACCAGCGCGGACACCGGCTGGTTCCGCGAGCAGGTCGGCCAGCTCTACGGCTGGGACGTTTCCGGCGTCGACTACGAGGCCGCAGCCGAGACCGCCGTCCCGTGGCCCGCTTCCCCGTCGTCCGACGTCTGACCTGAGGGAACCGGCGAGCGGTGGCCGTACCCGCTGCCGTTCCACCCGCTCGACCCGGCGGGCACGCGGTGCTGGAGCGCTTCGGCGCGTCATCGCGACCCGCACGCAGCAGTGCAGTGGCGCGCGGGCCACGTCCGATGCGGGTTACCGGTCGGGTCGGGCCGACCGTCCCCGACGCGCCGCCGGCGGGTGGCCCGGGCACCCGAGGGTCCGGCCCAGTGGCCGCAGCGCGGTGAGCGCACGACAGTGAGAGGAGCCGGTCCGCAACCACCTGGAGGCGACCATGCCTGCACCGGACACCGGGAAGGAGCTGCTTCACCCGAGCCTGCCCGCCCGCTCACAGGCCCTGGTTCTCGGGTCCTACGGGCTGGTCGCCGTCGCGGTGCTGGTGGACCTCGTCACCGGCCCGGGGTCGACCCTCTCGCCGGTCCTGGCCTGCGTCCCGGTGCTCGCCGGCGCGGGCACCCGCTCGCCGAAAGTACCGGTGCTGGCCGGGTTCCTGGCGGCGGCGGCAGCTGCCCTGCTGGCGCTGGCCAACCAGCAGGTCCCGGCCGCCGTCCAGCTGGCCACCTACACCGCGGTTGCCGCGGTGACCCTGGCCAGCACGGCCAACGTCCTGCTGGTCCGGTCGCGCGAGCACGAACTCCTCCAGGTCCGCACCGTCGCCGAGGCCGCCCAGCGCGCTCTGCTGCGCCCCGTGCCCACCCGGGCCGGAGCACTGCGGATCGCCGTGCGCTACCTGGCCGCCGCAGCCGAGGCCCGCATCGGCGGGGACCTGTACGAGGTCCTGCAGACCGACTACGGCACCCGGATCCTGCTCGGCGACGTCCAGGGAAAGGGACTGGCGGCGGTGGAGACCGCCGCCGACGTGCTCGGGGTGTTCCGTGAGGCGGGCCGCACCGAGCCGGACCTGGCCCGGCTGGCCGAGCGCCTGGACGCCGCACTGGCCCACCGCCCCACGGCCGAGCGCTTCGTCACCGCCGTCCTGCTCGGCATCCCCCCGGCGACCGGCCCGGCCGAGATCGTCAACTGCGGCCACCCGCCCCCGCTGCTGCGCCACCCCTCCCGGGCAGTGACCGCGCTGGAGCCGCCCGACTTCGCACCACCGCTGGCCCTGCGCGCACTGACCGGCGAGCCTTACCGCAGCCGCACCTTCGACCTCCACCGCGGCGACCTGCTGCTCCTCTACACCGACGGGGTGGCCGAGGCGAGGAACGCGGCCGGCGACTTCTACCCCCTCGCCGCCCGCCTGGCCACCAACCTCACCGCCCCGGAGCCGGACGCGCTGCTCGTCCAACTCCTGGCCGACGTGCAGTCCTGGGCCGCCGACGGCCTGGGCGACGACGCGGCCGTGCTCGCCCTGCGACGCGACGCCTGAACCACCTGATGCCGCCGGCGCCGTCCGTCAGCCTGATCGGTGCGGGCGGGTGTCCGAGCCTGCCGGGCGTTGCCGATCCGGGGAGGAGGCCGCCGGCCCGGCGAGGCGCAGGGTCGGCAGGCCGGGCCCCGGGACGACCGGGCGCCCGGCGAGGTGCCTCGCCGCCGTGGGGTCCCGCTCCGCCCTGTCAGCTCTGCGCCGAGTCGGCCTCGGCGGCCGGGACAGCGGCCTTGTCGCCGTCCGCAGCGGCACCGGGCCCGCCCGCCGAGTCACCCGGCAGCGGGCCGGCCGCGGCGGCGGCCTCCTCGGCGGCCCGCTTCTCCCGGGCCTCGCGGAGGTCGCGGCGCAGCATGACGATCCAGCCGGCCGGAATCAGCGCGGCGAACACCCACCACTGGATGGCGTAGGGCAGGTGGACGCCCTTGCCGACCACCGCGGCGTCGCCGGTGGAGGTCACGTTGGGCGACGGCACGTGCTCGGCCTCGTCGGAGGCCGGCGGCGTGGGGTTGGTGGAGACCAGCTCCAGGTAGCCCGCGACCACCGGCCGCTTCAGGCGGGTGGCCTGCTCGCCGCTGTTGATCCGCATGAACATCCGGTCCGGCAGGCCGCCGATCTCCCGGCGGAAGGTCTCGTCGGGCCGCAGCCGACCGGTCGCGGTCAGTTCGCCGGAGGGCGCCGGCGGCACCGTCGGGTAGCTGGTGGCGTCCGCGTTCGAGGCGACCCAACCGCGGTTGACCAGCACCACGTCGCCCGCGTCGGTGACCAACGGGGTGATCACGTAGTAGCCGACCGTGTCGCCGGAGGCGTCGGTGCGCTGCCGGACCACGAACTCGTCCGACGGGTCGTAGTGCCCGGTCGCGGTGACCGTGCGGTAGGTCTCCGAGGCGGGCACGGTGCCACCGGGGTGCGAGATGGCGTCCATCGCCACCGGCGGCGCTTGCATCGCGGCGTCGGTCGCGACGTTCTGCTGGTTGGTCTGCTCGTAGCGGTGGTACTGCCACCGTCCGAGCAGGACCATCGCCGGGATGATCGCGAAGAAGACGAGGGTCAGGATCACCCAGCGCCGGGTCAGGAGGATGCGGAACAACACCGGGCGACGCTATCTCCTTTTACCTCGCCGGCACGAACCGGCCCCGGCGCGGCGCACCGGACCGCCTGGGGCGGGGCGCAGCGAGCCCTGCCGGCGCGGCGGCGACCAGGGCAGTGCAGCCGCGTCCGGTCGCGCGGCGCTCCCGCGTCCGGTCGCGCGGTGCTCCCGCGTCCGGTCGCGCGGTGTTCCCGTGTCCGATCGCGCGGCGCTCCCGCATCGGACGCCGTCCGGGGCGCGGTCGCCGGGTCCGGCTGGCGCGTCGTCCGGCCGGCGGGCGGCGCACGGGTGAAGGTGGAGGCACCCCAGGTCCGCCCGCCCCCCCGGAGACACCGTGCGGAGAATTCCGGCTCGTCGGCTCGCCGCCCCGCTGGCCGCCGTCCTCGTCGCCCTGCTGCTCACCGCCTCCGCGCCCGCCACCCCCGCGCCGCTCGCCGGTGACCTGGACCGCCTGCTCGCCGATCCCCGCCTCACCGGCGCCGAGGTGTCCGTGCTGGTCAGCGACGCCGCCACCGGCACGGTGGTCTACCAGCACGACGCGGACGCCCTGATGCTGCCCGCCTCCACCCAGAAGACCGTCACCGCGGCCGCCGCGCTCGACCTGCTCGGCCAGGACCACCGCTTCACCACCCGGGTCCTCGCGACCGGCCCCCGCACCGGCGGCCGCCTCGACGGCGATCTGGTGCTGCGCGGCGGCGGGGACCCCAGCCTGCAACCGGCCGACCTCGACGCGTTGGCCGCCCAGGTCGCCGCCGGCGGCGTGACCGAGGTGACGGGCGACGTACTGGCCGATGCCTCGCGCTACGACGACGTGCCGCTGGGCGCGGCCTGGGCCTGGGACGACCAGGCCGCCTACTACAGCCCGCAGATCTCCGCCCTCACCCTCACCACCGACAGCGACGACGACGTGGGCACCGTTCGGCTCACGCTCACGCCGGGCACGGCGCCGGGCGGACCGGCGGCCGTCCGGACCACCCCGGAGCAGGCGCCCGTCCGGCTCAGCGGGCAGGTCACCACCGGCGTGCCGGGCAGCCCGGACACCGTGCGGGTGGACCGACGGCCCGGCGGCAACGACCTGGTGCTGTCCGGCAGCCTGCCGGCCGACGCGGGCGCGACCGACGAGTGGGTGGCGATCGACGACCCGGCACGGCTGGCCGGCACCGTCTTCACGGCCGCGCTGGCCCGGCACGGCGTCAAGCTGCGCGGCGCCCTGCGCGAGCAGGGGGCTCCAACGGGCGCCGCCGTGCTGGCCGCGCACGACTCGGCGCCGCTCGGCGAGCTGCTGGTACCCCTCCTGAAGCTCAGCAACAACGGGATCGCCGAGCACCTGGTGAAGGAGATCGGCGTGGTGAAGGCCGGTTCGGGCAGCTGGGCGGCCGGACTGGACCAGCTGCGCGGCTATCTGCACCGCAGTGGGCTCGAAGTGACACCGGCCCGCCAGGTGGACGGCTCCGGGCTGTCGCGGCAGAACCTGACCACCGGTCAGCGGCTGGTGGAACTCTTCCGCTTCGCCCGGCGGCAACCCTGGTTCACCGCCTGGTACGACGCGCTGCCGGTGGCCGGTGACCCCCGCCGAATGGTCGGCGGCACCCTGACCGACCGGTTCCGCGGCACCCCCGCCGAGGGCCGGGTGCACGCCAAGACCGGCTCGATGACCGGCGTGGACGCGCTGGCCGGCTACCTGGACCGGGCGGACGGGCAGACCTTCGCGTTCAGCCTGCTGGTGAACAACTTCGCCGGTGAGAGCCCGCGCCCGGTGATCGACGCCTTGGTGGTCCGGCTGGCCTCCGACACCGACGCGGCCCCGCGCCGACCGGCCCCGGCCGCCCCGGCAGCCCCGGCCGCACCGGCCGCCCCCGCCCGTGCGCACGACTGGGAGTGATCCGCATCGCGCGACGGCCCGCCGTCCTCCCCGTCGCAGCGGTGGCCAAGGGCGTTCGCCCACACCGGTGAACCTCGGCGCGGGCGTCGCGAGGCGCGTTGACCTGCTGTGACGCCGCGTGTTCGGTTGCGCCTGAACGGTTGCTCAAGGGTGACAACCCGACTTCCGAGAGGAGTTCGTGTGAAGCTCCGCGACATCATCGCCGTCATGGCGGCGACGACGGCCCTGTTCGCCGGAGTGCCGCAGACCGCCGGGGCCCAGACGCCGCCCCGGAGCGCGGCGCACCAGCGGGTCGGCACCGACCCGACGTTGTCCGACTGCTCGGCGGCGTACTACGACAACGACCAGCGGCTGGGCCCGCTCCGGCTCCCGGTGCTCGGCGTGGTCGGCGCGGAGGTGCAGCGCTACAAGCGCACCGGCGACCTGAGCCCGCAGCGCTTCCTGGACCTGTACTGGAACCCCACCGCCCAACCCAGGGCCACCTGGTACTACCCACCGGAGTCCGGCTACGTGCTGAAGCCCGACGGGTCGCCCGAGCGGCAGCAGGAGACCCTCAAGGTCGGCCAGGACGTCGACCGCTTCGGCAGCGAGTACGGCAGCTTCCTGGCGCCCGAAGGGACGCCGTACGCGGAGCGCTCGCTCCCGCCGGCGAACCTGGACGGCACGCCGGCCGAGGGCTGCAACTACTACGACTACCGCGTGGTGCGGGCGTTCAACGTCTACGCGGGCACGATCGCGCCGTGGTTCGGCCAGCCCGGGCTCGGGCGGCAGTACCAGCTGGACAGCACCCTGGTGCCGGGCGCGCCCACGCAGGGGTTCAACGTGCAGTGGCTGGTGAACAACCACTACCTCGACCGGGTCATCCAGCCGTAGTCGATCCGAGTGCGCGAGGGCCTGCCGGCCCGCGGGACGGCGACCTCCGCACCGGCGGACCGGGCAGGCCCTTCGACGACGACTGAGGAGGTGCCATCGATGAGCGATGGCGACGCGGTGCCCGGGATCGACCCGAGCGTGCCCCCGAGCGGTGACGGATGCGTGGAATGCCTCGCGGGCGAGGGCACGGGGTGGTGGTTCCACCTGCGCCGGTGCGCTGCCTGCGGGCACATCGGCTGCTGCGACTCCTCGCCGGGCCGGCACGCCACCGCACACGCCCGCTCGGCGGGCCATCCCTTCCTGGCCAGCTTCGAGTCCGGCGAGGACTGGTTCTGGAACATCGAGACCGAGCAGTTCTACGAGGGCCCGGCGCTGGCCGGCCCCACCTCGCACCCGATCGCCCAGCCCGTCCCGGGCCCGGCCGGGCGCGTCCCGGCCGACTGGCAGCAGCAGCTTCACTGACCCGCCTGACCTGACCCGCCTGACCTGACCCGCCTGACCTGACCGCCGGCCTGACCCGTCTGCCCGCCCGCCTGGCCCGCGTGCGCGTCCGCGCGCGGGCCGCCGACGCGGCCTCAAGCACCGCCGCCCGCTGGGCCGTCAGCCAGGGCGGGCCGCGTGTTCGTCCGCCCGCTCCGCGGCCGTCTCGTCGGTGTCCGCCCCCAAACGGGCGTCGACGACGGCGAGGACGAGCGCGGGCACCACGAACGCGACGGCGACCAGCAACCCGGCCTGGAGCGCCGAACCCCACTCGGGGTGACCGCCGCCGACCCGCGAGAAGAAGACGGCCCCGATAGCCGCGATGCCGAGTGCGGAACCCATGCGCTGGGCCGTCTGCACCACACCGCCCGCGCTGCCGGCCCGCCGCACCGGCACCCGGCTCAGCGTGACCGTCAGGTTGGGGGTGATCACCAGCCCGCTGCCGAAGCCGGCCAGCAGCAGCGGCGCCGTGGTGGCCCAGCCGGCCTGGCGCCCACCCGCCAGGTGCACCGCCAGCGCGGCACCGGCCAGCCCGATCGCCACGATGAGCAGCCCGCAGGCCACCAGGGTCCGGCCGTAGCGCGCGACCAGCCGGCCACCGGCCGCCGCGCCGATGCCCGAGCCGATGGCGAACGGGGTCACCGCCAGGCCGGACAACAGGGCGCTGTAGTGCTCCCCGGACTGGAAGTAGAGGGTGAGGATGAAGAAGATGCCGGTGAAGCCCGCGAAGTAGATCAGGCCCAGGGCGGCGCCCAGCGAGTACGACCGCACCCGGAACAGGTTGAGGTCGACCAGCGGCTCGCGGGAGCGGCCGTAGCGGCGCTCCCAGCCGACGAAGGCGGCCAGCAGCAGCGCGGCGGGCACCAGCAGCAGCCACTTCGCCGGGCCGTGCCAGCTCTGCTCCTCGACCAGGGGCAGCAGGATCAGCACCACCCCGCAGCCGAGCAGCAGGGTGCCGACCGGGTCGAACGAGTGGCGGTCGGCCTGCTCGCCCGCCGGTCGCCGTTCGGGCCCGGGCAGCAGCCGAAGGGCCAGGGGCACGGCGGCCAGGCCCACCGGGATGTTGACGAAGAAGACCCACCGCCAGCCCTCCGCGGTGCCGAAGAGCTGGATCAGCAGGCCGCCGAGGATCGGCCCCACGGCCGTCGAGACCCCGATGACGCTCCCCAGCAGCCCGAACGCCCGGCCGCGCTCGGCGCCGCGGAACTGCTCCTGGATGAATCCGGAGACCTGCGGCACCAGCAACCCGCCGCAGGCACCCTGGGCGAGCCGGGCCACCACCAGCCACATGGCGCTGCCGGCCAGTCCGGCCAGCGCACTGGTGAGCACGAAGAGCACGAGCCCGGCGACGAAGACGGCCCGGCGGCTGCGGGCGTCCCCCAGCCGTCCGGCCGGCACCAGGACGAGGCCGAAGGTCAGCGCGTAACCGGAGAGCACCCACTGGACCTCGCTCGGTGCCGCGTGCAGGCCGAGCCGGATCGACGGCACCGCCACATTGACGATGCTGACGTCGAGCAGCGTCATGAACCCCGCCACCAGGCAGACGGCCAGGGCTCGCCAGCGGCGCGGATCGCGCCCCGGAACCTCACCGTCGCCGCCCACGGTCAGTGCCGTGCCGGGTGGCGGTCGGCCGCGGCGGTCAGCAGCCCACCGAGCATCGAGAGGTTCTTGAGGAAGTGGACGCGCTGCTGCGCTCGCTCCTGATCGTCCTCGATCTCCCAGAACCGGTGCCCGGCCCAGGTGACCGGCAGCAGCGTGCCCGCCAGGACGGCCGCCGACAGCCGAGGCAGCCGCCCGAGTGCGAGCAGCGTGCCGGCGGCCACCTGGACACTGCCGTTCAGCCGGACCGCGTTGCTGACGTTCTGCGGCACTCCGGGCAGACCGGCGACCTTCTCGACCACCGGCCGTGCGGCCGGCGCCAAGCGCTCGGGGTTGCGGATCGCGTCGGCCCCGCCGGCCAGGAACATCGAGGCCAACAAGGGGCGCGCGCAGGTCGTGACGATGAACATGCGGAGCGCCTATCCGATGCGTGCGGGTTCAACCACCCCGGCTTGCGACGCCACACCGACCAACCCGGTCCCGCGTTGCCCGCCGATCGGGGCCCGCCGGTTTGGACCCGGGCCGGGGCTGGATACCCATGGCCCGTGAATACGGCCAAGGTCATCGACACGCTGCCCGAACTGGTCCCGTTCCAGCGCGCGGTGCAGGAGCGGCGCCCCGATGACGGCACCTGGTGCGAGGCGTGGACGGTGCGCGACGTGCTGGTCCACCAGGCGGGCAACGCGGAGGAGCTCGCCCGCGTGCTCCGGGCCTTCCTGGAGGGAGACCCGGTGCAGACCCGCGGCTTCGAGCGCGAGGCCCCGTACCGGCGGATGTCCGACGCCGAGCTCTGGGCCGCCTTCGCCGCCCGCTGCGCGGAACTGGCCGAGGTCACCGAGGCCGCGGCGACCGACCTCCACCCGCGGACGGAGATCGGCTGGACCGGGCGGACCGTGACGGTGCCGTTCTTCGCGGAGCACATGCGCGAGGAGCTGATCATGCACCGCTGGGACCTGACCGGGGACGACCCGACGGCGGTGGCAGCCCTCCACGAGCCCTGGATGACCGAGCACAGTGTGCTCTCCGTCGGCCGACCGCTGCTGGTCAGGGGCGCGGCGCAGCTCGATCTGGGGCCGGGGGAGGCGGTCGAGGGGCGCCTGCGCAGCCCGGGCACCGACGACATCGTGGTGTCCGCCGGCGCCGACGGCAGCAGCATCCGGTTCGCGACCCCCGAGGGGCCGGCCAGCATCGAGAGCGATGCCGCCACCCGGCTACTGCTGCTGTGGGGCCGGCGCCCCGCGGACCCGTCCCGCTGGCACAGCGATGCGGGACCGGAGGCCCTGCGCCGGGTGCGGACGCTGCTGGGCGGCTACTGATGCCCGGGAACAGGCGGGGCACCTCGCCGGTTCCCGCTGCCGGGGCGCCGGCCTGTCAGAGACCGTCGAGCCTGCGCCGGGCCGCTGCCAGGGGGCGGTCACGGTGCGGTGCGGCGTGCCACGGGTCGGGTTCGGCCAGCCGGTCGGCGATGGTGGCGACGGCTCCGCTCACGGGTCAGCTCGGTGCGCCGCCCGAGGAGGCGTCCGCCGACTCGGCGACCTGCTTCAGGGTCTGACCGGTGCGGACCGAGCGGGCGCGGCGGGGATCGGGTGTGCCGTGTCCGCTCCGGTCGGCGCTGCCGTGCCGCCGCCGGCCTGCCGCCGACACCGCCGGCGCCGCTGGTCCGCCGCCGGCGCCGGGCCGGGGGGCGCCTGCGGTGCCGCAGCGCGAGGATGGAGGTGTGGGTCCTGTCGACCGGAAGTGAGGACGACCGTGATCACAGTGCTGCTCGTACTGCTCTGCCTGGTGCTGCCGTGGCTGGCCGTGCTGATCAAGGAGGGACCGACCATCAAGGTGCTCTGGGCCTTCCTGCTCCAACTCCTGGGCCACGTACCGGGCGTCATCTACGGCATCTACCAGGTGGTGAAGGACTGACCGACTGACGGAGCGTCAAAAGGCAGCCCGCGATGTCTGGTTGAGGGACGCCTCCTGAACGGCTACTGCGGAAGTCCGCTCAGCGGTGGCCGTCGTGGTGCCGCGCGTGCGTGCGCTCCTGCCACCACTCCATGGCCTGCGTCTTCAGGTTGAAGGCGGTCACCACCGCGTTCTCGGTCGCCGAGCCGCGCTGTGGCAGCAGCCCGAGCTGGCGGGCCCACTCGGCACCGTCGAAGGCTGTCCGGTCATGCCGGATCCGACCGGAGTCGACCTCCATGAAGTCGATGCCCCGGAGGTCGAACTCGCGCCCGTTCGGCGTGAGTCCCTGGAACGGGCCGCCGTTGAACGTGCCCCGGATCCGCCACTCGACGGCCGCGCGCCGGTCGTCTCCCGTCACCGCCTCGGTGGTCAACGAGAAGTTCGGCATGGCGCTCCGGACTTCCTCGAAGAACCCGCGGACGGCGACTCGGCCGTGCTGCTCCCCGAAGGGCAGGATCTCGAAGACGGCGTCGTCGTGGACGAGTTCGTCGTACCGGTCCAGGTCGCCGGCGTCGAGGGCATCGGCCGCGCTGCGGGCGATGTCCACGGGCGCGGTCGAAGAGCTGGGAGCGCTCATGACGTCCTCCGAGCGGTGGTCGGCGGTGATCCGTCGCCGGATCCAGGGCCTCCTCCAGCGTCGCGCGGCACTCGCGGTGGCGCCACCTCGCCGCACGTGTCGCCGGAGGGTCCACCGACGGGTGCCCTCGGGCCCGGGCTGTCCCAGGACGGGTGGTCGGCTCTCAGTGGTCGGCGGCCCTCACCAGGAGGTGCCGGCTGAGCAGGAGCCCGGCCAGGGCGGTGGCGGCGGCAACGCCCTCGGCGATGGCTGACGCGGTCTTCTCGGGGAACCAGAACGTTTCGTGCATGTTCGGCAGCGGGCCGATGGCGCCGATGGCGGTGTAGCGGTACACCAGCACGGCTGCGACGCCCGCGCAGGCCACGGCGAAGGCGAACAGCCAGGCGAACGGTCGGCGTCGCAGCGTGAGCACGAGCAGTGCCGCGAGAGCCGCAGCCCCGGCCTCGGCGCGGAAGAGGTCGCCCTGGCTGACGGTGGCCTTGATCGGGTCGTAGGCAGCGGCGAGGTCGGCGTGCACGTAGGAGTCGACGGCCAGCCCGGCCGCGGTGAGCAGGCTCAGCAGCCACAGTGCGGCGCCGGTGTGCGGCCGGCGGCGTCCGAGGGCATGAACGGGTGTGGTGGTGGCGGCCACGGGGGGCGCCTCCTCTCCGCGGGTGGAGTCCCGGCGGGTGCCCGGGGCCGGCGGGGCTGTTCTCCGTTCCGTACGCACCGGCCCGAGGACCGGTTCACTGACCGCGTGCTGAGCACAGCCGGTTGACCGGCACTGTGCTCGGGAGAGCCGGTTGACCGGCACTGCGCTCGGGAGAGCCGGTTGACCGGCTCCGTGCTCAGGAGAGCCGGTTGACCAGCGCGGCGAAGAGCGGCGGCAGGTGCGCCGCGGCCGGGACGATGTACGGTGCCAGCGCCGCCCGCCCCCGTGTCCACAGCAACGCGTGGGTGAGCGCGCGGTGGCGACGGGTGGCCCCGCGCCAGGCCCGCTCGTAGGCCTCGGGGCGGTCGGAACGGACGCAGTCCACCAGGGCTGCCGCGCCGGCCAGGGCGAGGGAGAGGCCCTCACCGGTCAGCGCGTCGACGTATCCGGCCGCGTCGCCCACCAGCAGCACCCGTCCGGCCACCCGGGACCGCGCCCGCTGCCGCATCGGTCCCGCGCCCCGGACCGGGCCCGCCGCTGCGGAGGGCAGCCGGTCGAGCAGGGCGGGGAAGGCGGCGAGGTGCTGGTCGAAGGAGCCGCGGCGGGAACTCAGCACGGCGACGCCGACCAGCTCGGCCGCGAGCGGCGTGACGTAGGCCTCGGCCGACGGCGACCAGTGGACCTCGACGCAGTCGGACCACGGGGCGACCGCGAAGTGCCTGCGCAGTCCGTGGCGCCGGGGGCCGGCCACCGGCAGGTCGAGGCCGAGAGCGCGCCTGATCGGTGAGTGGAGGCCGTCCGCGGCGGCCAGGTACCTGGCTCGCAGCCCTGCCGCCCGCACCGACGAGCCGTCCTGGCGCACGCCGTCCAGCCGCACCGGCAGCACGCGGACGCCGAGCCGGCGGGCCCGGTCGGCGAGGGCGGTGTGCAGATCGGTGCGCCGAACCCCCTGCCCCGGCTCGCCGCGGAACCGGGCCTCGGCCTGGTACCGGCCGTCCAGGTAGCGGATGCCGTGCAGCGGCCGTCCCGTGAGCTGGACGCCGAGTCCGGCCAGGGCCTGCGCGCCGTGCGGCATCAGGCCCTCGCCGCAGGCCTTGTCGATCGGCGTCGGGCGCGGTTCGGCGACGACGACCTCCAGTCCGGCGCGTGCGGCGTGGATGGCGGTGGCGAGGCCGGCGGGGCCGCCCCCGGCCACCAGGAGGTCGATCACCCGGATGCCGCCGGCGCCAGGGCGGCGTTCTCGCAGCGCACCCGGGTGACCAGCAGGGGGACGTTGAGCAGGGTGAACAGTCCGGCGGTGAGCCAGGCGGTGTGGACCAGCGGCAGCGCCACGCCTTCGAGGATCACGGCGAGGTAGTTGGGGTGCCGCAGCCACCGGTACGGGCCACGGTCCACCAGCGGCAGGCCGGGGACCACGATCACCCGGGTGTTCCACCGCGGCCCGAGCGTGCTGATGCACCACCAGCGCAGCGCCTGGGCCAGCAGGGTGGCCGCGAGGGCGGGCCAGCCGAGCCAGGGCAGGAACGGCCGGTGCGGCAGTGCGGCCTCCAGTAGGCAGCCGGCGAGCAGGCCGGTGTGCAGGGCGACCATCACCGGATAGTGGCCGGCGCCGTGCTCCACGCCGCCGCGGGCTCGGCTCCAACGGGCGTGCCGCTGGGCGGTGACCAGCTCCGCGAGACGCTCCAGGGCGACCAGGAGGATCAGGATCGAGTAGGGGTTCATCGGCGGCTACCAGCGCAGCAGGACGAGTTCGACGCAGAAGCCGGGCCCCATCGCCAGCAGCAGCCCGGGCGTCCCGGGGAGCGGCGGCCGCAACGCGAGGGTGTCGCGCAGGATGTGGAGCACCGACGCCGACGACAGGTTGCCGACCTCGGCGAGGGAGCGCCAGGTGAGTTCCAGACCGCGTGCGGGCAGGTCCAGGGCCTCGCGCACGGCGTCCAGGACCTTGGGGCCGCCCGGGTGGCAGATCCACGCGGTCACGTCCGCGGTCTTGACGTCGTGGTCGGCGAGGAAACCGCCCACCACGCCGCCGAGCTGACGCCGGACCAGGTCGGGCAGATCCGCGCCGAGCATGATGTGGAAGCCGGTGTCGCCGATGGACCAGCCCAGCAGTTCCTCCGTGCCGGGGAAGAGGTGGCTGCGCGTCGCGACGATCCGCGGGCCGCCCGGAGCGGGGTCGCCGTCGCGGCTGCCGCGGGGGCGCGATCCGACGGCCACGGCAGCGGCGGCGCCGTCACCGAACAGCGCCGAGGCGACCAGGTTCTGCATGGAGGGGTCGGTGCGCTGCAGCGTGAGCGAGCACAGCTCGACCGAGAGGAGCAGCGCCGTCTCTCCCGGGTGCCCGACGAGGTAGTCGTGGAGCCGGGCCAGACCGGCGGCGCCCGCGACGCAGCCGAGGCCGAAGACGGGCACCCGCTTCACGTCCGGTCGCAGGCCCAGCGCCGTGGCCAGGCGCGCCTCCAGCGACGGTGCGGCGATGCCGGTCACCGAGGTGGAGACCACCAGATCGATCTCGGATGCCGCGAGACCCGCCTGGTCGAGGGCACCCCGGACGGCGTCGCGGCCGAGTTCCATCGCCGCCGCCAGGAACGCCTCGTTGCGCGCCCCGAAGCCGTCCAGCCCGGCGTAGCGTTCCAGGGGGAGCACGAGGTGACGCCCCCTCACACCGGCCGAGGCGTGGACGCGCTCCAGCAGCGCCCGGTCGCCACGCGGCAGCCGGCAGGACGAGCCGACCATGTCCGTGATCTCCTCCTGCGGGTACCTGTGCGGAGGCAGGACTCCGTGAACCGCGACGATCCGGGTCATTCGGACATGCTAGGTGTCGGGGTCGGCGTTTGCGCGGTACGCCGCTCGGCCGGGCGCGGCTGACGCTCCTTCGGCGCGGACCGGCCTAGCATCGACGAATGCCCACCGAAGCCGTGCCGCGTCGGGTCGGCCCGCCGGCCGCGCTGCTGCTGGCCGCCCACCCCGTCCCGGCCGTCGCCGTCAGCGCGATGGCCACGGCGCTCGCCGCGGCCGTGGGGCGCGGCCGGGCCGGGTGCCTGCTGGTGGCGCTCGCCGTACTCAGCGGCCAGCTCTGCGTCGGCTGGAGCAACGACCTCATCGATGTCAGGCGCGACGTCCGCGCCGGGCGGCGCGACAAGCCGCTCGCCGTCGGCACCTTGGCGCCCCCGGCCGCCGCGGCGGCGGCCTGCGCGGCGGGTGCGGCCTGTGTACCGCTCTCCCTCGCCGGCGGCGCCGCGGCGGGATCCGCGCACCTCGTGGCGGTGGCGGCGGCGCTGGCCTACAACGCGTTCCTCAAACGCACCCGCTGGTCCTGGGCCCCCTACGCGCTGGCGTTCGCGCTGCTGCCCGCCTTCGTCACCCTCGGTCTGCCCGGCCGGCCATGGCCACCGGCGTGGCTGCTCGCGGCCGGAGCGCTGCTCGGCGTCGGCGCGCACCTCACCAACGTGCTGCCGGACCTGGAGGCCGACCTGGCCTGCGGAGTCCGCGGCTTCCCCCACCGGCTGGGACGCACCCGCAGCCGCGGCCTGGCCGCCCTCACCCTGCTCGCGGCCTCCGCCACGCTCGTCCTCGGCCCGCCCGGCCCACCCGGAGCGGTGGGCTGGACCGGGCTGGTCGCGGCGACCGGACTCGCCGCGACCGCCGCACTCGCGGGAGCCCGGCGCCCGGCCGGCCGCCTGCCGTTCCTGCTCACCATCGCCCTCAGCGCCCTCGACCTGGCCCTCATGGTGATGCGGGGCGCCGTCCTGCGCTGAGTGGAGGCCGTGCGAGTGCGGGCTCCCCGGCCGGCGCGGCCCGGGGAGCCCGACTGCCCTGCTACGGCTCGGCGGAGCAGGTGCTCCGGCTCAGTGCAGCACGTTGAGGGTGTTGGTGGCGTCGTCGACGAAGTAGACGGCGTCGCGGTCCTGGTCGACCGCCAAGCCGAACAGTGCCCCCGCGCCGGGCGGGTTGCCGCTCTTGTCGAGCAGCCGCCGGGCCACCTGGTCGCCACGCGGGGTGGTCTCGACGATGTACCCGTCGCCGCCGTTGACGGTGAGGATGTTGCCGTTCGGGGCGATGGCCAGGCCGAGCGGGCCGTTGAGGTGCTTGTCGGCGCTGACGACCCGTCCAGTGCCGGCGCTGTCCTCGCGGTCGAGGGCGTGCGGGATGGCGGTGATCCGGTTCTTCACGGTGTCGGCGACGTAGAGCGTGTCGTCCTCGCCGAGGCCCACGCCGGTCGGGCCGATCACCAGGGCGTTCGGGTCGGTCTTCTGGGCGAAGCCGGAGCCGATCTCGGTGGTCCTCACCCGCCGCGGCGGCTCGTCACCGTGCTGTTCCAGGGTGACGCGCAGCACCGTGCCCCGGTCCACTTCGTTGCCGCCACCCTTCACCGTGCCGTTGAGCACATTGGTGACGAACAGGTCGGTGTGGCCCTCGCGGCTGACGGCCGTCATGTCCCAGGGGCCGTTGATGCCCTGGTCGGCAAAGGTCTCCCGGACCCTGCCGTGGCTGTCGAGCACCAGCAGGCAGCCGGCCTTGGCGGTCGCCGAGGTGCCGTCGCTGGTGGGCAGGCTGCCGACCACCACCCAGCCGCCGGGCAGGATGCTCAGCGCGGTGGTGAGGCCGACTCCGCCGGGGCACCGCCCGGGCAGGTGGGCGGGGTCGATCCGGGAGAAGACCGTCGCCTTGCCCCGCGGGCTGACCTGCACCAGCGTGGTGCCGGTGCCCTGCTGGTTCTGGGCGTTGTTGAAGTTGCTGACCAGTACGTTGCCCTGGTGCAGCTCACCTTCGTCGTGCTCGATGACGGCGGTGCCGTAGGGGTTCACGTCGCCGTTGGCCGGAACGGTCGAGGCGACCTGGTCGATGGTGGTCAGATGGTCGAGGAAGGCCCCGTCGGAGACGGCCGAGGCGGGCGCGGCCGCGGCCGCCGTTCCGATGGCGAGGGCCACCGCAAGTGAGGTCAGCCCGCGGCCGACCGCAGGCAGGGAGTGGGTGCACATGAAAACACGATAAGTACACGTTCTATTACCATCGGCGATGACACGACTGCCGACCACCTGCGAGGAGTAGGTGCGCGATGAGCCCGCTGATCCACCGCCACCACGAGGAGCCCGCTCCGGAGCGTGAGCCCAGAGCGCCGCTCTTCGGGCCGATGCTGCGGATGACCGTCTACCTCGGCGAGGCGGACCAGTACCAGCACCATCCGGTCTTCAGTGAGATCGTCCAGCGCGCCCACCGTGCGGGCCTGGCGGGGGCGAGCGTCTTCCACGGCATCGAGGGCTTCGGCTCGACGTCCCTCATCCACACCGCCCGACTGCTCGACCTCGCAGAGGACCTCCCCGTCGCCGTCGTGATCATCGACGAGGAGCAGCGCATCCGTGACTTCCTCCCGCAGGCCGAGGAGGTCGTCACCCAGGGGCTGATCACCCTGGACCGGGTGGAGGTCGTCGCGCACCGCATCGGCCCCGCCGACGGGCGCGGGTGAAGCGACCGCTGTCCGCCCCCGGTGCCGCGGTGCTCAGTAGCCGCCGCCGGTCGTGCCGCTGCTGGTCGTGGCGGCGCCGCCGGCGGTCGGTGAAGCGGAGCCGGCCGCGCCGACCTGGATGTGGGTGTCCATGCCGAGGGCCTTGTGGCTGTCGACAGGGCACCACAGCTCGTAACCGCCCTGCTGGAGCGTGACGGTGAACTGCGCTTTGCCGCCGGGGGAGATGGTCGGCGTCTGCGTCAGGGAGACGCCAGGGCCCGAGATGGCCAGCGCATGGGCGACCGTTCCGGCGTTGTCGGCGACGAACGTGTAGCTGCCGGGCGTGAACTGCGTCTGCGACAGGCCGAGGGAGTACTCCTTCTCGGTCACTGTCACGGTCGTCCCCTGTCCGCCGGCCGTGGGGCTGCCGCTCCCCGCAGCCGGGGCCTTGCCGCTGGAGCACGCCGTCGCGGTGGCCAGCAGGGCGAGCGCCAGCAGGGTGGCAGGGATGACGGAGCTGGAGCGGCGCACGGCGGTCATGGTCATCGCCTCCTCGTGGGTACGAGCCTGGGGCATCCGGACGGGAATCCGGCCGCGACACTCGCTCGCCCGGAACCATCCACCCGATCAGCCAGCACCGGTGAACCGAGGGCTCCACCGGCGAACCGAAGGGTGCCATCGGGCCGGGCCGGCGGCGCACCTTCCCCCACCCGACGAGTGGGAACCGATCGCCACCCGCTACGGTCCAAGTCGCAACCGAAGCAAGCCCGATGCGCCCCGGAAGAGCGTTGATGAACCGACACCGCGCCGTACTGACCGCCCTGGCAGCCCTGTTGACGGGTGCCCTGGCCGCCTGTGGCTCCTCCCAGCACCCGGCCCGTCCCGAGCCGCCCGCCGGCGCCGCTTCCCCCACGGCGACCGCACCGTCGCCGTCCGCCGCCGTCACGGGCGGGCCGAGCAGCGCGCTACCGTCGGCCGGCGCCGCCTCCCCGACCGGCGGGCCGAGCGGTGCCGCTCCCACGGACGCGGACACCCCGGCCACGGCACCACCGGCAGCCCCGGGTACCACGCCACCGGCCCCCGCGCCCGCAGCCACGCCGACACCCGCACAGGTCCCCGTCGACCCCCAGTACCCGACCGACCCGCAGCACCACGTCACCGTGTCACCCGTGCGCTGACGGCAGGTTCGGGCCTGTGCCCAGCGGGTGCGGATCTCGCGGTGGCGCAGTGGTTCCACGAGCGGCTTCTCCGCGCTGATCCGCCACCGGCGGGCCGGCTCGGCCGGACCCGGGCGCCCTCGCGGGTGACGAGGCGCCAGCGGCCCCCCGTTGGCCAGGACTTCCGCGAACGTGGCGGCGGCCGGCTATCGACCGGCGTCAACCGCACCCCGCCGGCCCTGCCCTGGGGCGGCGGGGTGCTCCGGTTCGCCGGCGGCGAGGAGCCCCTCGTCGACGAACCGCCGCAGCAGCCGGGCGAAGGTCCGGGCCTCCTCCTGGGGCCAGGAGGCGAGCGAGCCCTCGATGTGATCCGCCAGGCGCCGCCTGGTGGCCGCCACCAGGCCCTGCCCCTCGTCGGTGAGCGCGAGCAGGGTCGCGCGGCCGTCGGCCGGGTCCGGCTCGCGCCGCAGCAGGCCGGCGTGTTCCAGCCGGTCGGCGCGCCGGGTGATGGTCGAGCGGTCGAGGCCGACCTCGCGGCCGAGGTCGGCGGCGCTGCACGGACCGGTGCGCGCCAGACCGCTGAACACCGGATAGGTGAGTTCGTCGACAGCCTCGCCCAGTCCCTCGGTGAGCAGGCTGTACAGGTGGGCGCGGGTGGTTCGCCGCAGCAGGAGCCCCAGTGCGTCCGCGATGTCGTGTCCGGTCTCATTCATCACCCCTGCAGATTAGCGTGCGCCGAACACGCTTCGTACGGTAGAGTCGAAAGCGTGCTTCAGGCACGCATATCTTGCTCACGTACCCGCATGCGAAGCGGAAGGACCAACATGAACCGCACCGACATCAGCACCGCCCTCACCGACCTGCTCCTCACCCCTGGGCTCGACCTGGACGAGGCCGCCGACCGGCACTTCGCCCCCGACTACCGCCAGCGCACCGACGGCAGCTGGGCCGACCGGCAGGGCTTCCTCGCCCACATCGCCCACCTGCGCACGGTCGTGGCCGACGGCTCGGTCGAGGTGCACGAGGAGTTCGTGGACGGGCACCGGTACGCCGACCGGCACACGGTGAACGTCACCAAGACCGATGGGTCCGTCGTCCGGATGGAGGTCTACCTCTTCGGCGAGTTCGCCCCCGACGGGCGGTTCCGCCGGATCGAGGAGACCACCCTGATGCTCCACGGCGCCGACGGCGACCGGAACCTCGGCAGCGCCCGGTAGGCACCCGCCCCGGCGCGGGAGGGCGGTGGACGTCCTCCCGCCGGGACCACCGGGACCGACCAGGCCCCGGTGGTCACCGCCGTGGCGACGGCATCCGCACGGGGACGGCGACGGCATCCGCACGGGGACACGGTCATCCGGCGGCCTTCGGCTCCCGGCACGATCACCTGGTCCCGGCCGCTTCCACCGCCGGTGGTCGCTCGTTCTCCTTGCGGGGGAGGGCCGCGCTCGACCTCCTTCGACCCCCGGGAGCCGCCGATGACCACGTCGATCGTCCTGTTCACGCAGGACCTGCGCCTGCACGACAACCCCGCGCTGCACGCGGCGGCCGCAGCCGCCGCGCAGGTGGTGCCGCTCTTCGTCCTCGACCCCGCCGTCGCCGACGCCGGGTTCGCGGCGCCCAACCGGCTGGCGTTCCTCGCCGACTGCCTGGCCGACCTCGACCGCTCGCTGGCGCGGATCGGCGGCCGGCTCGTCCTGCGCCGAGGGCCCGTCGTGGCGGAGGTCGTGCGCGTCGCCGAGCAGGCCGGCGCCGCGAGCGTGCACCTGGCCAGTGGAGTGTCCGGCTTCGCCCAGCGCCGGGAGGCGGCACTGCGCCGACGGCTCGGCACGCGCCTGGTGGTGCACGACGGCTCACTCAACGCCGTTCCGGCCGGCCGGATCACCCCCACCGGCAAGGACCACTACGCCGTCTTCACCCCCTACTTCCGCGCCTGGTCGCGGACCCGACCCGGCACCCTGCTACCCGCACCGCGCCGGTTGACCACGCCGCCCTCGCTGCACAGCGCCGAGCTGCCCCAAGTCCGGCCGACCTCGCCCCGGTTGCCGAACGGAGGGGAGAGCGCCGCGCGCCGGGCCTGGCAGCACTGGAGCCCCGACGCCTACCACGAGCAGCACGACGACCTCGCGGCCGACGGCACCTCGCACCTGTCGCCCTACCTGCACTTCGGCTGCCTGTCGGCCCGTGAACTGGTCGCCGCGGCCACCCGGCACGGCGGCGCGGGCGCCGAGGCCTTCGTCCGCCAGCTGGCCTGGCGGGACTTCCACCACCAGGTCCTCGCCGCCCGGCCCGACGCGGCCCACGCGGACTACCGCACCAAGTCCGACCGCTGGTACGCGGACGAGGCCGAGGCACAGGCCTGGCGCGAGGGCAGGACCGGCTACCCGATCGTCGACGCCGGCATGCGCCAACTCGCCGCCGAGGGCTGGATGCACAACCGCGCCCGGCTGCTCACCGCGTCCTTCCTCACCAAGTCCCTCTACCACGACTGGCGGATCGGCGCCGCGCACTTCCTGGAACTCCTGGTCGACGGCGACATCGCCAACAACCAGCTCAACTGGCAGTGGGTGGCCGGCACCGGGACCGACACCCGGCCCAACCGTGTCCTCAACCCGCTGCGCCAGGCCGACCGTTACGACCCCGACGGTGCCTATGTGCGCCGCTGGATCCCCGAACTGGCGCACCTGCCCGGCCCCGCCGTCCACCGGCCCTGGCTGCTCACCTCCGACCGCCCGGACTACCCCGCGCCGCTCATCGATCCAGCCTCGCTGTCCGGCAGGCTCGGCCGCGGCCGCGCGCTGGTATGAGTGCTCGCCGGGCCGGTACCGGTCGCGGCCGATCGCGGCGATGACGACCGTACGGCCGACTCCGCCGGGTCCGCCGGTGCTGGCCACGCCCGCACGGGCGCGACCAGCCGGCCGTCCGGCAACGGGGTGCCGGGCCGTCACACGATCTGGATGGACACGACCTTCGGCGGGCGGTTCGGGAAGGTGATGTCGTGCCAGCGCTCGATCTTCACCGAGTCACCGTTGGCGTCGTAGTAGATCAGGTCGTTGTTGCCCGTGGAGATCCGGTCGACCCACCAGCCGCCGAAGTCGGTCCTTCCGCCGTTCGCGTAGCAGTCGACGCTGTCGCGGCCGTCGAGGTGCGACCAGATCTTCAGGAAGTCATCCCGCCCCCCGACGCACTGCACGTGGTCGATCGCGACGGCGGGACCGCTGGGCACGCCGACGGTCAACGTGGCGGCCGCGGCGAACGCGACGGCCATGGAACGGACGGCCCGCTTGCTTTTCGAGATCACGGATTCTCCTTGGTGCGAAGGCCGGCGCACGGCCCGGCCTGTCGGTGACGTCGCGTCATGACGGAACGGTGCGTGCGCGGTCGAGCCGGCAGAGGGCCGCCCGCACGCTTCCGACCGGCCCCCACGGTTGCGCCTGCCGAGACCGCGACCGGAGGACCGTGAGCCAAACTAGCGACCACGGTCGCCCGTCCGGACGCAACACTCCGACTGCGAACCGCCGGGTCGAAGCATCACCCGATCGTGGCGCGAGCGGCGGTGAGCCGGTCCGGTCCACCGGTACGAGCCCCGGTGGGGCTGCGGCTCAGCGCCCGGCCAGGGCGCGGGCCGCACGGGCGATCCGGGCGCGGGAGATGCCGGCGGCGTCGAGCAGTTCGTCGGTGGTGCCGGAGCCGGGGAGGCCGGTGACGGCGAGGTGGGTGACGGCCGGGTGGGCTCCGGCGGTGTTGAGCGCGGAGAGCACGGCTTCGCCGACACCGCCCTCCGGGTGGTGGTCCTCGGCGATGACGAGCGCTCCGGTCTCCCGGGCCGCCCGGACGAGGGTCTCGGTGTCCACGGGCTTGACGGAGTAGAGGTCGATGACGCGGGCGGTGATGCCGTCGGCGGCGAGCAGGTCGGCGGCGGCGAGGCACTCGTGGAGGGTGACTCCGGCGCCGATGAGGGTGACCTGGTCGTGGTCGCTGAGTCGTGGGGTCTTGGACCCGCCGACGGGGAACTCCTCGCCGGCGGCGTACAGGACGGGGTACGCGCCGCGGGTGGTGCGCAGGTAGGAGATGCCGGGCAGGTCGGCCATGGCGGCGGTGAGGGCGGCCGCGCAGGTGGCGTCGGCGGGGTAGAGGACGGTGGACCCGCGGACGGCGCGCATCATGGCGAGGTCTTCGAGGCCCATCTGCGAAGGCCCGTCGGCGCCGATCTCCACGCCGCTGTGGGTGCCGCACAGGGCCATGGTGATCTCGGAGACCGCGGCCATCCGGATGAAGTCGTGGGCGCGGGTGAGGAACGCGGCGAAGGTGGTGGCGTACGGGTGGTAGCCCCGCACGGCCAGGCCGACGGCACTGGCGACCATCTGCTGTTCGGCGATGTAGATCTGGAAGTACCGCTCGGGGTGGGCCTTCTCGAAGTCCTCGGCGTGCGTGGAGTTGCCGACCTCGGCGTCCAGGGCGACCACCTCGGGGCGGTCGCCGAGGGCCGCGAGGGCCTTGCCGAAGGCGACGCGGGTGGCGACCTTGTCGCCGACGTCGAAGCGCGGCAGCTCGACCACGGGCGCCGGGGGCACGGGGACGGGAGCGTCGGCGGGCGGCTGGGGGCCGCGCACCCGCAGGTCGCGCCGGCCGCCGAGTTCGGCGACGGCGCGCTCGGCCATGTCCGGGGGCAGCGGCTTGCCGTGCCAGCCGTCCTTGTCGGCGACCTCCGTGACGCCCTGGCCCTTGACGGTCCTGGCGACGATGACGGTGGGGGCGGTGCCGTCGGCGGCGGCGGTCAGGGCCTGGTCCACGGCGTTGAGGTCGTGCCCGTCGATGACCAGGGCGCGGCAACCGAAGGCCTCCACACGGCGGGCGTAGGCGTCGGTGTCCCACTGCAGTTCGGTGGGGCCGCTCTGGCCGAGGCGGTTGACGTCGATGATCGCGGTGAAATTGGCGAGGCCGTGCCGGCCGGCCTTGTCGAGGGCCTCCCAGACGGAGCCTTCCGTCATCTCGCTGTCCCCGCACAGCACCCAGACGCGGAAGTCCCGGTTCTCGAGGTCGCGGCCGGCCAGGGCGATGCCCACGGCGTAGGCGATGCCCTGGCCGAGGGAGCCGGTGGCCAGGTCGACCCAGGGCAGCACGGGCGTGGGGTGGCCCTGCAGCCGCCGGCCGAAGCGGCGGTAGGTCGTCATCAGCTCGTCGTCGGTGATGACGCCGGCGGCCCTGAACATCGCGTACAGCAGCGGGGAGGCGTGGCCCTTGGAGAAGATCAGGTGGTCGCCGGCCGGGTTGTCGGGTGCGTCCCAGTCGTAGCGCAGGTGGCGGGTCATCAGGACGGCCATCAGATCGGCCGCGGAGAGGCTGGAGGTGGGGTGCCCGGAGCCGGCCGAGGTGCTGGCGCGGACGGAGTCCACGCGCAGCTGCTGGGCGAGTTGGAAGACCTGGTTCAGGTCGCTGTCGGGGCCGAGGGCGGTGGACTGCACGGTCATCGTGAGCTGGCCTTTCACATCGGGGCGCCTGGGCTGCCGGGAGGGGTCCCCGTTCGCCGCCCGCGGCTATCGCGAGGTGGTGGGCATCCGCTCCGATGGCCGGTGCCCTGCCCGGTCAGCCGGCGGTTCGGTCCCGGTGAACACCCGATCGCGCCGGAGGCAGGGCCGGCCGGACCGCGAGGGCGAGCCCCGGGCGAACCGCCTGCCGCGTCCGGGTGCCGTTCCGATCGGACGCGCGTCAGCGGGTCGGCACGACGACCACCGGGCTGCGCACGTGGTGGAGGACGGCATGGGTCACCGGCCCCAGGTGCGCCCCCAGCGGGCCGCGCCGGTGGCGGGCGCCGACGACCAGCAGGTCGGTCCGGGCCGCCGCGTCGACGAGCGTGATCCCGGCGTGGCCGCGCAGCGACTCGGCCGCCACGGGAACGTCGGGGTAGCGGTCGAGCCAGGGCGCCAGGGCGTCGTCCAGCCGCTGCCGTTCGGTGGCGGCGAGCTGGTCCTCCAGACCGCCGATCGCGCCGAAGGACATGTGCTCGGTGCCGGCCGGTGGTGACCAGGCGTGGACCGCGGTGAGCGGGGCCTGGCGCAGGGCCGCGGCCTCGAAGGCGAAGCCGAGCACGCAGTCGCACGGACGGGCCGGATCGAGCCCCACCATGACGTCCCGGCCGGCGGTGTCCGGTTCCGGTTGCCCGTCCGCCGGGTTCCGTACCAGCACCACCGGGCAGGCCGCGCGGACGAGCACCTGCTGGCTCACCGAACCGACCAGGAAGCCGCGCAGCGCGCCCAGGCCGCGTGAACCCAGCACTAGCAGGGCGGCCCGGTCGCCCGCGGCCAGCAGCAGACCGACGGCGTCCTGCGCGGTGTGGTGCGCGCGCACCTCCAGCCCGGGGTGGGCGGTGCGGATCTGGTCCGCGCGCACGGCCAGTTGCTCGCGCCCCCAGCGCTCGGCCTGCCCGGTCCCGAGTGGGCGGCCGGGGGGCCAGGGCCAGGCCTGGAGGAGCTCCAACGGCAGACCCCGCAGACCCGCCTCGCGCGCGGCCCAGTCGGTGGCTGCCCGGCTCGCGTCCGAGCAGTCGTATCCGGCGATGATCGAGTCGTTCACGGGTGCGCCTCCAGAGCGGTCGTCCTTGTCGCCCAGGCTCCCCGGTCGCAGGAGCGGCACGGCGCTCATGGCCCGTACGACGACCGAGTCGCACCGGACGGACCAGGGCCGATCGGCTCAGCGGGTGGCGTCGCCGGCCTCCGTCTCGGTACGCGAGGTGGGCGGGCCGGCCATGGGCGAGGATGGGACCGTGCACGTTTGCCGCAGCGGGCGCGAGGCGACGGGAGCCGACCATGTCCGGCATCGATGTCAGGAAGTACCGCGCACTGATCGGTGAGTTGGCCGCACTGGTCCGGCTGGCGCGGACGGCGCTGGGCGGAGCGACCGCGGCGCTGATGGAGCCGGGCGGTGCCAGTGACGGCGTGCCGGCCGCCGAGAAGGCGCTGGCCGAACTGCGCGGGCGCGTCGAGGACGACGCCGCGACCACATCGGCGGAGCCGTCGGCGGTCGTGGTCGGCGTCCACGTGGGAACGGCGGTGGAGGGCCTCGGGCGGCTGGCCGAGCGGCTGCTGCAGGTGGCCTGGTCGCGCCGGGACAGCGAGCCGCTCCCGGAGCGGGTGGGGGTGCCGCTGCGAGGGCTGGCGGACACCGCCCTCGCCTTGCTGACCAGGTCAGCGGCGGTGCTGGAGGACGGCGGTGCCGTCGGTGTGGCGGACCTCCTGTCGGACCTGCACGACGTGGCGCGGCGGCAGCGACTGTTGTACGAGCTGCTGCTCCTCGATCCGTCGCCGGTCGCGTCCGGCGAGGCCGCCGACGTCGCGCTGCTGTCCTGCTACTACCAGCAGTGCGCGGAGCACGCCGCCGCCATCGCCCGCCACGCGGTGCTGTTCGGGCGCGGCCGCACCTGACGCCGCACCCGTGTCACGGCAGGCCGGCCACCGCGGCCTCGTCGAGGAGCAACTGCCAGGTGGCCGCGTGCCGCACCGACCGCCGGTGGGTCACCAGCATCGCGTCCTGGACGGGGTCGGCCGGGTCGAGCACGAGTGACCCGCCCCGGGTCAGGTGGGTGAGGAGGGCCACCGCGTTGTGCGCGTAGGCCAGTGAAGCGGTGACGGGCACCTGGACCGCGAGGTCGCCGGCGCCGATCACCGTGATCCCGTCACCCACCAGGGTCGTCCTGCCCGGCTCCGCGCCCTCGATGTCGGCGGTCCCCGCGTCGGCCGCGAGATCGACCAGCACCGAACCCGACGGCATCCGGGCGACGGCCGCCGTGTCCAGCACGCGCGGCGGCTCCCGACCCGGCGGCCGGACCTCGGTCAGGACCAGGTCGTGCCGGACCACGGCCTCGGCCAGCCCGTCACGCAGCGCGGACAGCTCGTGGTCGAGCAACTCCCGCAGCCCGGCGTCGTCAGCCACCGGATGGAACCCCGGCAGGTCCAGCAACTCGGCACCGAGGGCGAGCACCTCGGCGCGCTCGGCGCTGCGCGGCTCCACGACGCGGACCTGTGCGCCGAGTCGACGCGCGGTGTCGATCGCCTGGAGACCCGCATGGCCGGCACCCGCCACCAGCACCCGGACGGGCGCGAAGAGTGCGTCCGCGGCGCCCCAGGGCGGCAGGCAGCGCCCCAGCCGAACGGCCGCGAGCAGCACCGCCTGATAGCCGGTGATCCGGGCCTGGGACGCGGCCGCGTCCATGGGGTAGGCCGAGGGCAGCCCGGCCGGCGCCAGGTCGAGGCCGATCGAGTTGATCCCGTCGTCCGCCCAGCGCCGCACCAGTCGCGGGATCCGGGTCGGCCGGAGCAGCGCGACGAGCAACTGCCCCGGGTGCAGCTCCCGGGCGGGGTCGGCACCGGGCGCCTGGACGCCGAGCAGCACATCGGCGCGGTTCAGCAACTCGGTGTGCGCCACCGGCTCCGCACCGACGGCGGCGTACGCCTCGTCGTGGTGCCCGGCCCGGGCGCCGGCGCCGCGCTCCAGCAGCACCGTGAAGCCCAGCCGGCTCAGGTCCGGCACGAGGTCGGGCACCAGGGCCACGCGCCGCTCGCCCGGCGCGGTCTCGCGGAGCACACCCACTGTTGTCGCAGCCATCACCAGGTCACCACCCTGCACGACGGCCGTGCGGCGATTGCGCACGCACGCCTACACGACCAGTATGTTGCGTTTGCGACCCCTGACGGGGCGACCGGATACTCGACCGTAGGACGCTGCTCGGCGGCCGTGGCGCGGCTCGTTCCGCTTCCGCTGGGCGGTTCGGTCCGCTGGGCGGTTCGGTCCGTTGAGCGGTTCGGTGCAGGGAGCCGGGGATGGCGGGCAGGGGCTGGCAGTTCTGGGTGGACCGGGGCGGGACGTTCACCGACGTCGTCGCACTGGCCCCCGACGGCCGGCTGCTGACCCACAAGCTGCTCTCGCACGATCCGGCGCGCTACCGGGACCCGGCCGTAGCCGGGATCCGCGCCCTGCTGCCCGCGCACGGCGCCCGGATCGAGTCCGTGCGGATGGGCACCACGGTGGCCACCAACGCCCTGCTGGAGCGAACCGGCGAACCCACCGCCCTGGTGGTGACCCGGGGCTTCGCGGACTCGCTGCGGATCGGCTACCAGAACCGGCCGCAGATCTTCGCCCGCGCCATCGTGCTGCCACAGCCGCTCCACAGCCGGGTGATCGAGGTCGACGAGCGGATCACCGCCGACGGCACGGTGCTGCGCCCACCCGACCTGGAGCACCTCGCCGACGAGCTGCGCCGCTGCCTGCGCGACGGGATCCGCTCGGTGGCCGTGCTCTGCCTGCACAGCTACCTGCACCCCGCGCACGAGCGCGCGATCGGCGAACTGGCCCGGGAGTTGGGCTTTCCCCAGGTGGCGCTCTCCAGCGAGGCGAGCCCGCTGATGAAGCTGGTGCCGCGCGGTGACACCGCGGTGGTCGACGCCTACCTCTCGCCCGTCCTGAGGCGCTACGTGCGCGAGGTGGCAGCGGAGTTGACGGGCGTTCGGCTGATGTTCATGCAGTCCAACGGCGGACTCGCCGAAGCGGAGCACTTCCGGGGCAAGGACGCCATCCTCTCCGGCCCGGCCGGCGGCATCGTCGGCATGGTGCGGATGTCCCGACTCGCCGGCTTCGAGAAGGTGATCGGGTTCGACATGGGCGGCACCTCCACCGACGTGTCGCACTTCGCCGGCGAGTACGAGCGGGTGGTGACCACCGAGGTCGCGGGGGTCCGGCTGCGGGCGCCGATGCTGGCGATCCACACCGTGGCCGCCGGCGGCGGATCGGTGCTGCGCTTCGAGGGCGGACGCCTGCGGGTCGGCCCCGACTCGGCCGGCGCGGACCCGGGACCGGCCTGCTACCGGCGGGGCGGACCACTCACCGTCACCGATGCCAACCTGGCCCTCGGCCGGATCCAGGCCGCGCACTTCCCGCAGGTCTTCGGCACGAGCGGTGACCAGCCGCTCGACCTCGACCTGGTCCGGCGGCGCTTCGCCGAACTGGCGGCCGAGATCGCCGCGGACTCGGGCCGCGCCTGCAGCCTGGAACAGGCGGCGGAGGGCTTCCTGAGGATCGCGGTGGGGAACATCGCCAACGCGATCAAGCGCATCTCGGTGCAGCAGGGCCATGACGTCACCCGCTACGCGCTCACCACCTTCGGCGGCGCGGGCGGCCAGCACGCCTGCGCGGTGGCCGAGGCGCTCGGCATCCGCAGGGTGCTGGTGCCGCCCATGGCCGGAGTGCTCTCCGCGCTGGGCATCGGGCTGGCCGACACCACGGTGCTGCGTGAGCAGGCCGTGGAGCGGCCGCTCGGCCGCGACGCCGTGCCGCACGTGCGACGGCTGGCCGACGAGCTCGCGACGGCCGCGACGGCCGAGCTGCTAGGCCAGGAGATCCCGGCGGAGCGGATCCGGCTGGCCCACCGGGCCCGACTGGGCTACCGGGGGACCGACACCACCCTGCGGGTGGCGCTGGGCGAACCGGCCGACATGGCAGCCGAGTTCGAGGCGCAGCACCGGTCCACCTACTCCTTCCTGATGGACCGTCCGATCATGATCGAAGCCCTCGAAGTGGAGGCCACCGGCCTCACCGAGCAGCCGGACCTGGACGCCCTCGCAGCGACCGCCGCACCGCCCGGGCCCGCGTGCGACGCCGAGGTGCGTCTGTTCAGCGGCGGCGGCTGGCGCGGGGCACCGCTGCTGCGGCGCGAGCGGATGCGGCCGGGTGAGGCCGTCACCGGCCCGGCGATCATCGCCGAGGCCGGTGCCACCACCGTCGTGGACCAGGGCTGGCGGGCCACCGTGTCCCCGGTCGGGCAGTTGCTGCTCGAACAGGTCTCCGCCCCGGTGGAGCCCTCGGTGGCGGCCGCGGCCGACCCGGTGCTCCTGGAGGTTTTCAACAACCTCTTCATGGCGATCGCCCAACAGATGGGCGCCCGGCTGGAGTCGACCGCGCAGTCGGTCAACATCAAGGAACGGCTGGACTTCTCCTGCGCGCTCTTCGACCCGGACGGCAACCTGGTCGCCAACGCCCCGCACATCCCGGTCCACCTCGGATCGATGGGCACGACCGTCAAGGAGGTGCTGCGCAGCCGCGGTTCGAAGCTCCGGCCCGGCGACGCCTACGCCGTCAACGACCCCTACCACGGCGGCACCCACCTGCCCGACGTCACCGTGGTCACCCCGGTCTTCGGCCCGGACGGGCACGACCTCCTGTTCTTCGTCGCGTCCCGCGGCCACCACGCCGAGATCGGCGGTGTCACGCCGGGATCGATGCCCGCGACCAGCCGTGAGATCCACGAGGAGGGCGTGCTCTTCGACAACTGGCTGCTGGTCGCGGACGGCGAACTGCGCGAGGCCGAGACGCACCGGCTGCTCACCGGGGCGCGCCACCCGTCGCGCGACCCGGCCACCAATCTCGCCGACCTGCGCGCCCAGATCGCCGCCAACCGCAAGGGCGTCGACGAAGTCACCAAGATGATCGACCAGTTCGGCCTCGACGTGGTGCAGGCCTACATGCGCCACGTGCAGGACAACGCCGAGCGGGCGGTGCGCGAAGTGATCGGCAGGCTGTCCGACGGCGAGTACCGCTACCGGACCGACTCCGGCGCCGAGATCGCGGTGCGCGTCACGGTGGACCGCGAAGAACGCACCGCCACCATCGATTTCACCGGCACCTCGGCCCAGCTGGACAGCAACTTCAACGCCCCGTCGGCGGTGGTCACGGCCGCGGTGCTGTACGTCTTCCGCACCCTGGTAGCCGACGACATCCCGCTCAACGACGGCTGCCTGCGCCCCCTGCGGATCATCGTGCCGCCCGGCTCGTTCCTCGCGCCGCGCTACCCGGCCGCCGTCGCCGCCGGGAACGTCGAGACCTCCCAGGCCATCACCGGGGCGCTCTACGCGGCGCTCGCCGTCCAGGCCGAGGGCTCGGGAACGATGAACAACGTCAGCTTCGGCAACGAGGACCACCAGTACTACGAGACCATCGCGTCCGGCTCCGGTGCCGGCCCGGGGTTCGACGGTGCCGACGTGGTGCAGACCCACATGACCAACTCCCGCCTGACCGACCCCGAAGTCCTGGAATGGCGGCTGCCCGTGCTGCTGGAGGAATTCGCCGTCCGACCCGGCAGCGGCGGCGCCGGCCGCTGGCACGGCGGCGACGGCGCGGTGCGCCGGATCCGGTTCCGCCGGCCGGTGACCGTCAGCCTGCTGTCCGGGCACCGGCACCAGGCGCCCTACGGCATGGCAGGCGGAGCCCCGGGGGCACTGGGCAGGAACCGGGTGCGGCGCAAGGACGGCACGGTCGAGACGCTCGACGGCTGCGCCACCGCCGACCTCGCGGCCGGTGACGTGCTGGAGATCGAGACACCGGGCGGCGGCGGATACGGGGCGCCCGACCGCCCCAGCGGGGCAGGGGAGCCCGACCGCCCCAGCGGTGCCGGGTGAGCGACGTGCGGCAGCGGTGCCGGGCGAGCGACGTGCGGCAGGCCGATCCGTGCGGCTCGTGACCGGACGGCCGACTGGCCGTCTCCGCCGCGACGCACCTGCTGCAATCGCGTTGGCTGCCGGCTGCTCCTTCCGCACCAGGGCTCGCCCGCCTGACCGCCGGCGGACGACACGAACGGGCAGCCGGGGTCTTCGGCGGCGGCGGGGTCGGCGTGGCGACCACGAGCTGATCCCCAGCCGGGGCGTGGGTGCTCGGGTGCGGGCCCCACTCCCGCGCTCCGGGGCGGGAGTCCGGCCGGCGCGGCTCCGGCGGGGCTCGCCTCGCGGGATCCCGGCCCGGCGGAGCCTGGTCATGGTGTGTCGTCTGCGGCGGGGTGGGTAGACGGTGGCTTTGTTGAAGCGGCTCGGCAGGAGGAAACCGGTCCGTTGCCTTTCAGGGGAAGTGCCATGAATAACACGAAGCTTGCCGCTGCGGTGGCTGCGGGCTACCTGCTCGGGCGCTGGCATAAGGCCCGGTGGGCAATGGCCCTGGCCGGCATGGCAGCGGGGAAGAAGTTGACCACCGATCCCGGCGCGCTCCTCGGGGAGCTGATGGAGTCGTCGCCGCAACTGCGCCGCCTGACCGACGAGGTGCGGGGCGAACTGAAGGAAGCGGGCAAGAAGGCCGCCGTCGCGGCCGCGAGCAACCGGATGGGGGCGCTGACCGACCGGCTGCAGAAGCACACCGATGCGCTGCGCGAGGGAAAGGCCGACCAGGAGGAGGAGCCGGAGGGCGAGGACGAGTACGAGGAGAACGGCGAGCAGGAAGAGCCCGAGGCGGAGAACGGCGAGCAGGAGGAACCGGAGGAGGAGCAGGAAGAGCAGGAGCCTGAGGAGCAGGAGGAGGAGCCGGAGGAGGAGCCGAAGAAGCCGGCGGCACGGCGGCCATCACGTAGCAGGACGTCGTCCGCCGGAGGCGCCGCGAAGCGCGCTTCCTCCACCGCCAAGCGGTCCGAGGCCGCCGCGCCCAAGAGCACGGCGAAGTCCGGCGCGAAGGCGGGGACGAAGGCGGCTTCCAGCCGGGCGTCCAGCGGTGGCACCGCGAAGAAGGCGGCATCGCCGCGCAAGAGCACGGCGGCCGCGAAGAAGAGTGCGAGCAAGGCCCCGGCGAAGAAGGCGGCCTCGCCACGCAGGAGCGCGGCGGCCGCGAAGAAGACGGCGTCCCCGTCGTCCGGGCGGAAGACAGCGGGCACCGCGTCGGCACGCAAGAGCACCGGCACCCGGACGTCGGCCCGTAAGCGGGGGTGAGTCAGATGGCCAAGCAGTCCGATGACCGGAGTGCCGGACTGGGCGGCGTGCTCGAGGAGCTGCCCACCGACCGGTTGATGGAGCAGGGGCGCGAGTTGATATCGGCGCTCGGCGAGCGCGCGGTGTCGGTCGCGACCGACAAGGCCGGCGAGGTCACCGACCGGCTCGTCGACTACGTGGAGAACGGCGGCCTCGGGGGCGGCGGCGGAGGAGGCGGGGGCGGTATGGCGAAGGCCCTGCTGAGCACGGGTGCCGCCGGAGTGAAGCAGGCCGTGGCCGGCAAGTTCGGCGGCGGTGGCGGAGACGGCAGCGGTGGTGGCGGGGGCGGAGGCGGAGGTGGAAAGAAGACCAAGGCCACCAACATCGTGGAGCAGATCGAGGTCGGCGTCCCGGTCCGAGTCGCCTACAACCAGTGGACCCAGTTCCAGGACTTCCCGAAGTACACCAAGCGCCTGGAGCACGTCGAGCAGGAGTCCGACGAGAAGCTCAGTTGGAAGGCCGGGATCTTCCTGTCCCACCGCACCTGGGAGTCGACGATCATCAAGCAGGTCCCGGACGAGATGATCGTGTGGCAGTCGAAGGGGGAGAAGGGCTCCGTGGACGGCACGGTGACCTTCCATGAGGTCACGCCCACCCTCACCAAGATCCTCCTCGTGCTGGAGTACAAGCCGCAGGGCCTGTTCGAGCGGACCGGCAACCTGTGGCGCGCCCAGGGACGACGCGTGCGCCTGGAGCTCAAGCACTTCCGCCGCCACGTCATGACGCAGGTGATCCTCGACCCCGAAAGCGTCGAGGGCTGGCGCGGTGAGATCCGTGACGGGGAAGTCGTGCGCTCCCACGAGGACGCCCTCGAGGAGGAGAAGAACGAGGGCGACGAGGAGTCGCAGGAGCCCGAGGACGAGTACGACGAGGAAGAGCCGGAAGGCGAAGAGGACGAGGAAGAGCCGGAAGACGAAGAGGACGAGGAGGAAGAGGAAGAGGAGGAAGGGCCCGAGGACGAGTACGACGAGGAAGAGCCGGAGGGCGAAGAGGACTACGAGGGGGAAGAGCCCGAGGATGAGTACGAGGGCGGGGACGAGGAGCCCGAGGACGACGAGGACGACTACGAGGGTGGAGACGAGGAGCCCGAGGACGAGTACGAAGAGTCCGGCGACGACGATGAGTACGAGGAAGACGAAGACGAAGACGAGGAAGAAGACGAGGGCGATGAGGAGCCCGCCAGGCGGCGCGGCTCCCGGCGTGCACTCGCACGGAACAGGTGAGAGCAGTGACCGTTGCTCCACGTACCAGCCACTACCTTGATCGACCTTCCGCGAGCAGCCTGGCGGATGTCGTCGACCTCATTCTGGACAAGGGCCTGGTCATCGACATCAACTTGCGGGTGTCCCTGGTGGGGATCGAACTGCTGACTGTCGATGCGCGCATCGTGGTGGCCAGCGTGGACACCTACCTGCGGTTCGCCGAGGCCGTGAACCGGTTGGACCTCACGCAGGACAAGAGCGAGGGCCTGCCGGAGCTGATGCAGGACATGCAGCAGGGAGGTGCCCGGCACAAGACCCGCGGCGCCCTCGAGGGGGTGAAGGGGACGGTCAGCGACGTCATCGATCACGTCCGCGGCGGCGATGACGAGGACGAGGGCGAAGAACCGGAAGAGCAGCAGGAGGAGGCGCAGGAACGGCCCAGGCGGCGGTCGCGGTCCGCCGCGACGCGGAGGGAGCGTGACCGATGAATGCCACCGCGCTGCCGGAGCCGGTCACGCTGGGCTGCTACGTGTACGGGGTGGTTCCGATCGGTACCCGGGAGCCGAACGACGTCGAGGGCATCGGCGACCCGCCTGCGCCCGTCACCCTGGTGCGGCACCGCGAGATCGCCGCCGTGGTCAGCGAGGTTGACACGGGTCGGCCACTGGGGGCACCCGGTGACCTGCTCGGTCACGCCAGGGTCCTGGATTCACTGGCGGCCGCGAACGTCCCGGTCCTGCCCTTCCGCTTCGGCGCCGTGGTGCGCGACGTGGAGGCGGTCGCCGATGACCTGCTGGCCCCGCAGGAGCGGCAGTTCGCCGACGCGCTGGAGGACTTGACCGACCTCGCACAGTTCACCGTCCGCGGAACCTACCGGGAGGACAGGGTGCTGCGGGACATCCTCGCGGAGCGAGCGGACATCGCCCGGCTGCGGGAGCAGGTCGCCGGCCTGCCGGAGGATGCCGCCCGCTACCAGCAGATCCAACTCGGTGAGCTGATCTCCCAGGAACTCACCGCTCGCGGACAGGCCGACACCGCCCGTCTCCTGGACGTGCTGGCCCCGCTGGCCGCGCGGGCCTTCCACGCCGACGCCACTGCCGACCAGCCCCTCTACGCCTCCTTCCTCGTCCCCCACGACCGCTGGAAGGGGTTCGAGCACGCCACCGAGGACCTCGCCGCGGACTGGGGAGCGTGGATGGAGCTGCGCATGCTGGGCCCGCTGGCCCCGTACGACTTCGCCTCGCAACTCGTCGACGCGGACGTCGATGCGGAAGGAGACGGCTCATGGGACTGATCACCGGACTGCTGACCCTGCCACTCGCACCCGTCCGTGGCGTCGTGTGGGTGGCCGAGCAGGTGCACGAGCAGGCCGCGTGCGAGCTGAACGACCCGGCGGTCATCCGCCGCCGCCTGATGGCCGTCGAGGCCGCCAGGCAGGCCGGCACGATCAGCGAGGAAGACGCGGCCAGGCAGGAGGAGGAGCTGGTACGGCGCCTGTGGGCCGCCACGAGCAGCGCGGGGGGCCTGGAGGTGTGAACCGTGTCCGACTCCGAGCGCCGATCCCGTCGTCCGGCCGCCGAACGCTCGGCGAGCCGCCCGCCCCCCGACCAGCCGCGGCGCCGCGTGTCGCACGGCACCGAGGAGGACTCCGCGCGACCGCGCCGACGTGCGGAGGAGGAGGCGCCGCGACCGCGCCGACGTGCGGAGGAGGAGGCGCCGCGACCGCGCCGACGTGCGGAGGAGGAGGCGCCGCGACCGCGCCGACGTGCTGCTGAGGCCTCCGACCACCACGGCCAGGACGAGCCCCCACGGCGCCTGCGCCGGAGCGAGGGCGAGGACGCACCCGCAGCGCGCCCGGCCCGCCCTGAGCGCACCGCCCGCCGGACCGCACCCCAGGAGCGCCCGGCCCGCCCTGAGCGCACCGCCCACCGGAAGACCCCAACCAAGGTCGCGGGGATCGGTGCCGCCGAGGCCGCTGCCAAGGCCGCCGCCCAAGTCCAGACCCTCACCGGGCGCGGCCCCGAGGGCGTCACCGCTCTGGAGCGGACCGGCGACGGCTGGCGGATCGGCATCGAGGTCCTGGAGACCCGCCGCATCCCCGACTCCACCGACATCCTCGCCGTCTACGAGGTCATGCTCGACGAGGACGGCGACCTCGTCTCCTACCGTCGCGAAAGCCGCTACTACCGCGGCCGCGCCAACCGGGAGGAGCAGTAATGAGCGACCTGACTCCCCGGCGCGGCAGCGTCCTGTCGGCGCGGCCTGGAACCACCGCCCCGCCGCAGCCGGCCAATCTGGCCGACCTCCTCGAGCGCGTTCTGGACAAGGGCATCGTCATCGCCGGCGACATCCGCATCAACCTCCTGGACATCGAGCTGCTCACCATAAAGATCAGATTGCTGATCGCTTCGGTCGACCGGGCCCGGGAGATGGGCATCGACTGGTGGGAGCACGACCCGTCGCTGTCCTCCGGCCAGCGCGACCTCGCGGCGGAGAACCGGCGCCTGCGCGAACGCCTGGGTGAACTCGAGGCCGACCGCACCGCGACCAGGGCCGAGATCGACGCCGGAACCGACGCCGCCCCTGCCACCGGCTTCGACCCTGGCACCGATGCCGACGAGGCCCAGGAGGTCGACGACGCCGCCGAGACCGACGACGCCCCCGAGGCCGACCACACGGACACCGCGGAGGAAGCCGGGCGTGCCCCGAGGCGTGCGCGGCGCACCGCTGAACGCCCGTCCGCTGCCCGATCCCCTCGCACGTCCACCACCCGCCGCAGAGGCACCCAGTCATGACCGGTGACTCCTACACCTGGCTGTACGCGGTGGCACCCAGCGGCACCGACCTCGCCGTCCTGCGGGGCATGAGCGGTGTCGCCGGCGAGCACCCGCGCCTGATCACCGCAGCGGACCTCGCCGCGGTTGTGGGTTCGGTGCCGAGCTCGGACTTCGACGCGCCGGCCCTGCACGACCACCTCCAGGACCCGCACTGGCTCGAACACGCGGTGCGCGCGCACCACCAGGTCATCGACGCCCTCGCCCGCGGCTCGCGGACGCTGCCCCTGCGGTTCGCCACCCTCTACCGCGACGACCAGCGGGTGTCGGCCCTGCTCGACGAGCACCACCGGGAGTTCCGGACCGCCCTCGACCGTGTCGCCGGCCGCACGGAGTGGGGCGTGAAGGCCTATCTGGACTCGGCCCGTCTCCACGACGACAACCAGGGCGCCGACGGGCGGGACGGCACCGCGTCGACCGGCCGTCCCGGCACCGCCTACCTGCTGCGCCGGCGGGCCGCCCGCGACCGCAATGCGCAGGCCCTGGACGACGCGGTGGAGCGCGCCCGGCAGGTCCACCACGAGCTGACCGCCGTCGCGGAGGACAGCGCCGAGCACCCCCTGCAGACCCCGGAGGCGACCGGCATCCGCGATCCGATGGTCCTCAACGGCGCCTACCTGGTGGACCACCCCCGGGCGGAGGAGTTCGCCCAGGTGGTCGCGGGCCTCCAGGACGCCCACCGCCAGGTCCTGCGCATCGAGCTGACCGGGCCGTGGCCGCCGTACTCGTTCGTCGACCTTCCGCTTGCAACCGGCGGGAAGTGATCGCCGTGTCACAGCCTTCCGCGGCACTCCAGCAGCGCAACGTCGCCCTGGTCGACCTGCTCGACCGGGTGCTGGCCGGCGGCGTGGTGATCGCGGGCGAGATCACCCTCTCGATCGCCGACGTCGACCTGGTGCGGATCAGCTTGCGCGCCTTGATCGCGTCGGTCCGTTCCGTCACCCCCGACCCGGATCGGTCGCTGTCGTGAACGGCCGGTTCTGGGAGCCGCAGACCGGGACCTCCCGGCCGGACCCCACCGACGTGTTCCCGCCGCGGAAGCGGGCCCGGGCAGATCCGGGCGGTCGGGGCGAGCGGGGCGGTCGGGGCGAACGCCCGACGGCGGGGCGCCGCGTCGCACTGGATCCGGAGACGGTCGGGCGCGACCTGGCGTCCCTGGTCCTGGCGGTCGTCGAGCTGATCAGGCAGTTGATGGAACGCCAGGCGCTGCGGCGAATAGACCAGGGTGACCTCAGCGATGACCAGATCGAGGACATCGGAGTGACGCTGATGGCGCTCGAGGAGCGGATGACGGAGCTGCGGGAGCGGTTCGACCTCACGGCCGACGACCTCAACATCGACCTCGGCCCGCTCGGGCCGCTGCTGTCGTCCGATTAGCTGTCCCAGCGGTCCTGAATCCACCGACCGGGCAGTGCATACGCCCCCGGACCTGCCCGCCTCCGGGTGCCCTTTCGCGCTCGGATTTCGGTATGAAACACCTGATAAGGGGCAAACGCAACAGCGGACACTTGAGTACATGAGGAGGAAGTCGTGGGCGCAGGCAAGAAGATCGAGCACGCGGCCGAAGCCGCCAAGGGCAAGGTGAAGAAGGACACCGGCCAGGCCGTCGGCAACGAGAGCCTCGCTGCCAAGGGCAAAGCCGAACAGGTGAAGGGTGACACGCTCCAGGCCGGACAGAAGATGAAGGACGCCCTGAAGGACTGATCCGCCCTGACGGCAACTCGATTCCGCTTCCCGGCGCACCTGGCCGGGAGGCGGAATCGTTGCTCTCCCTGGCGTATGCCATGTCGGCATCAGAGCCGGCCCGCCCAGTCGTCGACCGTCCCGGGCTCAGGTCTCGGCGGCCAGCCGGTCGCGTTCCTCGTGCCTCGGCTGGCGGCACACCCGTACCCGTACGTACGGCGGCGACCACTGGGTGTGTGCTCGGCCTGTGGCTCGCCACCCTGGCGGGAAGATCGCCGCGGCCTGCCTGCTGCCGGGCCGGCGCGACCTCGGCGGCGGCCTGCCGCCGCAGCGCCCCGGACCGGCGACGGCGGGCGCGGAACCCGGTCGACCGCTGTGCCCGGCCTGGCGGCTGCAGCCGGCCACGCCGTCGGCCTGGGCGGCCAGGCTGATCGTCTTCGGATTCGTGCTCGGCGGCAGCACCAAGGGCCTGCAGCAGCTCACCGACGACACACCGCGGCGGTGCAGATCCTCCCACGGCTGGGCGGCGGGACCACCAGCACCATCGACTCCCGCCAGTCCACCTGCATGCATGACGTTCCTCGCACGGCCGTCGCGGTCCACGCGGTGCAGATCGGGCTGTGCCTGCGCGAGGAGCAGGCCGCGGGGCAACCGCCGGGGTTCACGTATCCGGCGGTTGCGTATACAAAGGGATGAGGGCCCCGGCGTGCGGGCCGCCGCCCGGTTCCTCCCGGCTGGCAACACCCAGCTGGCAACCCCCAGCTGTCAAGGGGTGACACCAATGCGCAGACGTCGACTGCTGCTCGCGGTGGCCGGTGCCGGAACCGCCGGGTTCGTCGCCCTCCAGGGCTGCGGCAGCAATGCGCCCAAGCCCCCGCCCCCGCCACCCTCCCCGTCGTCGACGGCACAGGCCCCGAACCCGCTCGACAACAACGGCACGGCGGGCAATCTGCTCGCCGTCAAGATCGACAACGTGGGCCGCAACATCCAGCAGATCCAACAGGGACTCGGCCAGGCCGACATCGTCTACTGGATACAGGTCGAGGGCGGACTCTCCCGGTTCCTCGCCGTCTACGACGCCAACCACCTGCCCGACAAGATCGGCCCGGTCCGCTCGGCCCGGCAGACCGACATCCCGCTCCTCCAGCAGTACGGGCGCCTCGACTTCGCCTACAGCGGCGCGATCAGCGGACTCCTCCCGCAGCTCAACCAGGCCGACGTGCAGAACGTCACCCCCTTCGACGACCCCGGCGCGTTCAGCAACCACGCCACGGACCCCACCTTCATCGACCCGCACCAGATCCTCGCCAAGTACCCGTCCGTGCCTGCTCGTTCCCCGGGCTTCACCTTCGGCGCCGCACCGAGCGGCGGCACCGCCCTCACCGACATGACCTGGCACCTGCCCGCCGCGTCGATCGGCGTCCACTTCAACGGCCGCAGCTACGACGTGTCCGTGGACGGCCACTCGGCGTGGTCCGGCACGGCGACCGTGGTCGTCCAGCACGTCAGCATCGTCCCCGGGCAGTTCACCGACTTCAACGCCGGGCACCCGGACAACGAGGTGTTCACCCAGAGCACCGGATCGGGCACGGCGGAGGTGCTGCGTGACGGCAGGACGTGGAGCACTCACTGGAGTCGGCCCGACGCCGCCGCCGGCACCACGTTCACCCTGCCCGACGGCAGCACCATGCCGTTCGCCACCGGTCCGGTCCTGGTGGTGATGGTGCCGTAACGAGCCCGGCCCGCCGCCCGCCGACGAATTCGGTGGCCCGCGCGTCACGGTCGGCTGCACCATGATCCGGCGCCGCGTCACTTCCGCCTCCTGATGCCCTCGCCTGGGCGAGCGAACTCACCGGACCCGCCCCGCAGACAGCTGGACCGTCGACCGCCCGGCCGGTGGTGACCATGCCGCCACGCACCTCCTGCGCGCCCCGCGGCCGCCAACCGAGCTGGTGCTGCGGCGATTTCTGACGGGCGATCGCACACCGGGGTACGAGTCACAGGTGCTGGCGGCCGTCGTGCTGCCCGTGCGGCCAGCCGCGCAGGGAGCCGGCCTCCCGGGACGGCGACACGGATCCCATGCGTGTCGCCGTCCCGGGGTCGAGTGCGCCGGGGACCAGCGCGCACAAGCCCGGCCGGGGCGTGCCAGTGCACGGGCGCTCATCCCGCTCACTGCCACGGAACGTGGCATGGCGATCAGCGCCGGGAGCTGCCGAGTGGTGCTGGACCTCAGAACGCGGAGTGCGCGAACCAGAGGTCGAGCAGCGCCCCGTCGCCGCCGGCACGGATGCCGGGGGCCGTGCGGTCGAGGCGCCCGTAGAGCAGGAGCAGCAGGTCGGCCGCCGGGGCCTGGACGGTGGCATCGGCGCGGTCGGCGTTGCTGGCCTCGGGGTCGATCCCGAAACCGTCGGGGCGCAGCCGGACCAGCCAGTCGCCGTCCCCATCGGTGCAGCTGAACCGGATGGTTCGGTCGGCGGCGCGCAGTTCGGCGGTGCCGGGGGCGAAGAGAGCGGCGAACGGCAGGTTCACCAGGAACTCCGCCACGCCGTCTGCCGCGAGCCGGCGGTCGATCACCGGGCTCAGCCCGAGGGCGAGTTCGGCGTCCACGCGGTGCACCAGGGTCTCGAAGAGCATCCGGCGGGCCCAGAACCGGGCATGCTGGTCGGCGCCCCAGGCCCACATCGGCGCGTCGGACTCGATGGTGGCGAACGCATCGGCGGCCTCGACGGCGCTGTCGGCCAGCCAGCCGGGCAGGGCCTTCGGGTCAGCGGGCAGCTTCAGGTCCACGTCCCGGCTGCGCGGCTGCTCCTGGATCCGCTGGCGCAGCAGCGTGGCGAACCAGCGCTGCACACTGCCGGCGTGCCGGACCAGATCGCTCAGCGCCCAGCCGGGGCAGGTCGGCACGGCGGTGGCCAGGTCGGCCGACCTGACGGCTTCGACGAACGCGGCAGTCTCGGCGGCAACGGCGGCGCGGTGGTCAATGGCGGTGGTCAATGCGGTGCCTCTCCGTCATACGCTGGTCTTTCTCCCTGCGCAGCGTCTCACGACGGCACCGGGCGACGGCAGACGGGTGGCGGTTCACCGTGGGTGCGGGTGCGGGTGCGGGTGCGGGTGTGGGTGTGGGTGTGGGTGCGGGTGCCGGCTCGCCGAGCGTCCCGCCGGCGCAGCTCAGGAGAGGAGCGCGGGTTTGACCCGCTCGGCCGCATGGGCCTGACCCTTCGCATTGGGGTGCACATAGGCGTAGCGCAGTGGGACGAGACTACTGAGAAGCCCGTCCACCCAGTTGTTGCCGTCGGCACGGTCGCAGGCGCTATGGCCGGCGGTCGACGGGTAGAGGTCGACGAAGGTGTCGCGGTGAGCGCCCGTCACCTTCTGGATGACGGCGTTGAGGCGCTCCAGAACGGCGGTACGCGCCCAGGCGAGGTCGCCGGTCGTGATGGTGCCGAACTCCAGCAAGTCGCCGTAGTGGCAGCGTGAGGCGTCCTCGGGGAACAGGTGCGGATAGCCGACGGTCACGATCCTGGCGTGCGGGGCCTTGGCGTGCAGTGCGGTGAGCATCGCGTCGTACTCCGTGCTGACCTGCTGCAGCCGGCCGCTCATGCCGGCGCCGAACTTGGCCTCGCACGGCGTTCCCTGGCCGAGGCTGACGGCCCCGAGCTCGAGGCAGCTCGTGAGGATGTCGATGAAGCCCAAGGTGTTGCCGCCGATGCCAACGGTGATCACCTTGGTCTGCGGGCTGAGGGCGTCGATCTGCGGCGGCACCGGCGCGAACGGCGCATCCGGATCGGTGCCCAACGGCGGCATCGGCCGCCCCGCCGGTACCTGCGAACTCCGGTACACCCCCGCGATCGTGGCACCGCTGCAGGTGACGTTGCGCAAGACGACCGCGGAGCCGAGGCTGTGGCGGAGCAGTTCCGGGTAGGACCCGGTGGTCCGGGCGCAGCCGTCGGGCGGCGCCTCGAACTCGTTGCCCGTCGCCTGGACGACGCCGGCGCTGTACGAGTCGCCGAGCGCCGTCCAGGTCAGGGGGCCGCTGCGGTCGGCGGGTCTGGTGGCGGTGCGGTCGGGCACGGCCTGGGCGGGCGGAACGGCGAGACCGACGGTGAGCAGACCAGCCGTGCCGGCCAGGGCCAGGCGGGACAGGAAACGAGCCACGGTCGCACCTCCAGAAAGCGCCGGGGAGAGTGCGGACCACCCCCTCCCACGAGGAGGATCGGCAGGAACCGTGACCCACTTGATAGCCCGGCCGGGTGAAATGACGGCACGTCACCTTCATCGGCGCGCGTCACCCTCCCCGTTCTCCGACGGAACCCCACCTCGTGGAGGAACGCGAGGTGCCCGGCGCCCCGGTCCCGGGGCGTCGGGAGCACCGCAGCAGCCGTTCGCAACCAGGCCGCGCCGTCCGGCAGCCGGTCGTCCCGTCGCCCTCTGGGAGGCCGCCGGGCACGGCCGCAACCAGGGGCACCGTCACCGCCGCAGGACCACCGGCTCGTCGCGGGCCGCCCGCAGCGCCCCGCCGAGGAGCTGACGGCCGGCTGCTCCACGCGGAGGGGATCAGCAGGGCCCTCGCGGAGGACGGCCGGCCGCCGGGGACGACCGGCTGCGGGAACGACCGGCACACCGCCGCCGCCCGCGCGGAGGTCCAGGTCCGGGAGTTCACCCTGATGCTCGCGCACGGCGGCTCGGCCGCCTGGTCGGCCGAGCGCACCACCGAGCGCCGTGCGGCGGCTCCCGCCCTGCTGCGCCCGATCCGCTCCTGCGGCTCCCCCGACGGGCAGTCAGGAGCGCGGTGGGCGGTGGAGGGACGGCGCCCGGCCCGGCCCGACCGCACGTCGTGAAGCGTCCGGTCGGTCGGGCAGGTGCGGCGCGGTCGGCGTCAGCCCAGCGTCGCGGTGTCGATCACGAACCGGTAGCGCACGTCGGAGGCGAGCATCCGGTCGTACGCCGCGTTGATCCCGTCGGCCGGGATCAGCTCGATCTCGGCGGTGACACCGTGCTCACCGCAGAACTCCAGCATCTCCTGGGTCTCCGCGATGCCGCCGATCATCGAACCGGCGTAGTTGCGGCCCATCGAGATCAACGAGAAGGCGTTGAGCGACAGCGGCTCCGGCGGGGCGCCGACGCTGACCATGGTGCCGCCGCTGGCGACCAGCGACAGGTAGGCGTCCAGGTCGAGCTTGGCGCTCACCGTGTTGAGGACGATGTCGAACTCACCGGCCAGCTGCTCGAAGGTCGCCGGGTCGCTGGTCGCGTAGAAGCGGTCCGCGCCCAGCTTCTTGCCGTCCTCCAGCTTCCGCAGCGACTGCGACAGCACCGTGACCTCGGCGCCCATCGCGTGGGCGAGCTTGACGCCCAGGTGGCCGAGCCCGCCCAGGCCGACCACCGCGACCTTCTTGCCCGGGCCGGCGCCGAAGCGGCGCAGCGGCGAGTAGGTGGTGATGCCGGCGCAGAGCAGCGGCGCGGCGGCGTCCAGCGGGAGGCTGTCCGGGATGCGGACGACGAAGTTCTCGTCGGTGACCACCTGGGTGGCGTAGCCGCCCTGGGTGATGGTGCCGTCCCGGTCGACCGAGCCGTAGGTGAAGACGGTCTCACCGAGGCAGTACTGCTCCTGGCCGCGGCGACAATTGACGCACTCCTGGCAGGAGTTGACCATGCAGCCGACGCCGACCCGGTCGCCGACGGCGTGCTTGGTGACCTCGGAACCGACGGCGGTGACGACGCCGGCTATCTCATGACCCGGGACGAGCGGGTAGGGCCGGTCGCCCCACTCGCCGCGCACGGTGTGGAGGTCGGAGTGGCAGATCCCGCTGTACTGGATCTCGATCTGGATGTCGCGCGGCCCGACCTCGCGGCGCTCGATGGTGAGCGGGACGAGCGGTTCGGTCGCGGACGTGGCGCCGTACGCCTTGATGCTGGGCACAGGTCCTCCGTTGTGACGAGTGTGGTGCTGCGTGGCTCGGGGTACTCGCGTTCGACATTACTACAGGTTGACCACTGTTCATTTTTTCAACATTTGCGGCAGGGGTCGCGCCGCCGTGTCGTGCCGGGCCCGGCGGCATAGCCTGACGAGCGGCGCCCTGACCCGGGCAGCACGCCGCCGCGGCGCCACCGTGCCCGATGCGGTCGACGGAGCGACAGATCAGCAGACCCGGCCACCTGGAGGTCCCTTCATGCGCGCGGTGAGCTACGACGCGTACGCCCCCGACAACTCCCGGCTGCGCTACGGCGAGCTGCCCGATCCCAAGGTGGCCCCCGGCCAGGTGCTCATCGCGGTGCGGGCGGCCGGGGTCAACCCGGTGGACTGGAAGCTCATGGCGGGCGGCCTGGACCCGCTGATGGACGCGGCCTTCCCCGTGATCCCCGGCTGGGACGTCGCCGGGGTCGTGGTCCGGACCGGCCCCGACGTGCCCGAGTTCGCACCCGGCGACGAGGTGATGTCCTACGCCCGCAAGGAGACGGTGCACGGTGGCACCTTCGCCGAGTACGTCGCGGTCGACGCGTCGGCGGTGGCCCGCAAGCCGGCCGGCCTCGACTGGGCGCAGGCCGCCGGGCTCCCGCTGGCGGGCCTGACCGCGCTGCGCACCCTGGACTGGCTGGCGGTCGACCGCGACGACGTCCTGCTGGTGCACGGTGCCGCCGGCGGAGTGGGCAGCCTCGCGGTGCAGCTCGCCGCGGCTCGCGGGGCGCAGGTGATCGGCACCGCGTCCGAGCGCAACCACGCTTTCGTCCGCGGCCTGGGCGCCGAACCGGTGGCTTACGGGGAGGGACTGGTCGAGCGGGTCCGGGCGCTGGTCCCCGGCGGAGTGTCGACCGTGGCGGACTTCGTCGGCGGGCAGCTGGAGACCAGCCTGGCGGTGCTGGCGCCGGGCGGCCGGCACGCATCGATCGCCGACCCCGCCGTCGAGCAGCACGGGGGTCACTGGGTCTGGGTCCGCCCGGACGGCGCCAAGCTGGCCGAACTGGCCGGCCTGGCCGACCTGGGCGCGCTCACCGTCGAGGTCTCCGCGACCTTCCCGCTGGAGAAGGCCGCCGAGGCCTTCGACGCCAGCCGCACCGGCCACACCCGCGGCAAGATCGTGATCGTTCCCTGAACGTCCGGCGCCCGGACCGAGTTGATCGGCGGTCGCTTCGCCGTGGCGCTCCGAGCCGCCACGCCGGCCCGCGGTGGACCGCTGAGGAGAAGGGGGCCCGGCGCCGCGTTCACGGGGCCACTAGAGTGCTCCCGTCCCCTGGCACGCGGCCGCGGCCCACTCCGACGGCGCGTGTCCACCCCCGCCCAGCGGCCCGACCGAGGAGCAACCGTGACCGAGCTGGCGTCCATATCCGTGCAGCGGGAGATCGCCCGGAGCCTCCAGGTGGGCGATTCCTTCGAGGCGCGGCAGGAGATCGAGCGACGGGTGGCCTTCCTCGCCGAGCAGCTGACCGCCACGGGCCTGCGTTCGCTGGTGCTGGGCATCAGTGGCGGCGTCGACTCCACCACCGCGGGCCGGCTGTGCCAGCTCGCGGTCGAGCGGGTGCGGGCCGGCGGCCGGGAGGCGGAGTTCTTCGCGATGCGCCTGCCGTACGGCACCCAGGCCGACGAGCAGGACGCGCAGCTGGCGCTGGACTTCATCCGGCCCGACCGGGTCCTCACCGTCGACGTGAAGCCCGCCAGCGACGCCGCGCTGGCTGCGGTGCTGGCCGGCGGCACGGTCTTCCGTGACGCCCACCAGCAGGACTTCGTCCACGGCAACATCAAGGCGCGCCAGCGCATGGTCGCCCAGTACGCCGTGGCGGGTGCCCACGACGGGCTGGTGGTGGGCACCGACCACGCCGCCGAGGCGGTCTCCGGCTTCTTCACCAAGTTCGGTGACGGCGCGGCCGATGTGATCCCCCTCACCGGCCTCACCAAGCGGCGGGTGCGGGCCGTCGCGGAGGCGCTGGGTGCGCCGGCCGCCCTGGTCTGGAAGACCCCGACCGCGGACCTGGAGACGCTGGCCCCCGGAAAGCCGGACGAGGAGGCGCTCGGCGTCAGCTACGACGAGATCGACGACTTCCTGGAGGGCAAGCCGGTCGGTGAGGCCTCCTTCGCGGCCATCGTCCGGCGGTACCGGCTCACCGAGCACAAGCGGCAGTTGCCGATCGCTCCCTGAACCGGTTGCCCGGCAGCCGGGTCGGGAGCCGGGTCGGCAGCCGGATGGGGAGCCGAGTAGGTCGGCAGCCGGGTCGGGAGCCGGACGGCATCCTCCGACCCGGCTGCCCCACGGAGGCACTGCCTACTGCGCCTCGACGGGCAGCAGGCCACGCTCGCCGAAGACCTTCTTCGCCACGAACGTCGCGTTCAGGGCCTTGGGGAAACCGCAGTACACGGCCGAGTGCAGCAGCGCCTCGACGATCTCCGTCGGCGTCAGCCCCACGTTGAGCGCCGCGTTGACGTGCACCTCCAGCTGGGGTTCGCAGCCGCCGAGCGCCGTCAGCATGCCCAGGGTGACCAACTGACGGTCCCGCGGCGCCAGGCCCGGGCGGCTGTAGATCTCGCCGAAACCCCACGCCACCACCTGGTGGCCCAGCTCCGGAGAGATGTCGGCGAGTGAGCTGATGACCTTCTCGCCGACCTCGCCGTCCACTGCACCGAGCACCTCCATACCCCGCTCGAAGCGGTCCTGGCGGGTCTGCGCGCCCACGTCCCCGACGGCCATGTCGTACTCCGTTCCCTCTGTCTGACCGATCCGCGATCCGACGTCCCGTCACACCGCGCCGGCCCATCGGTCCTGGTCAGGCACCTCCTGCCCAGTACGGAGACCATATGAGTTGGAGTGCACTCCAAGGCAACCCGAAATCCCCGGGGCCGCCGACCGGACACCGGTCATGGTCCGCCCGGCACGCGCCCTGCGGTCCCGGCCGTCGTCGGCAGCGGCCGCGTGGACTCCGTTCCGCTCCCCGCGCTCGCCCCACCACCGGGACACCGCGCCACCGGGCCGTGGCACCGGGCGTCAAGCCACCGGGGTGATCTCGTACATGCAGGGACCGTCGAGGTAGCGCATGGTGTCCAACACCCGGCAGCCGTAGTCGAAGAGCTCGCCGACCGGCGCCTCGTCGGAACGCGGCAGCACCTGCGCGGTCACCAAGTTCCAGCACTCCGTCGGCCTGGACCCGCTCGGCGGTCAGGTCGTCCAACTCGCCCTGGTGAACGTCGAAACGAGACTGTCTGCCGCCGAATGCCCAGCGTCGTTCGAAGGTTTGACGCCGCATGAGGTGACCGGTGCTCCTGGGTGGACGCCCATGGCCGGTCATCACGATTCGTGATCGCTGGGAGCTGTGGACTGCGTCTGGGTCACGGGCGCCGGGTCCGGTTGACTCTGGGGCGAGGACGGACGGGAAAGACACGCGGGAAAGGCGGAGCCCCCATGAACACCAGCCAGCCCAAGGACGTCGTGCGCCGCTACTTCGACGCGCTGGCCGCCGGCGACCAGCAGGCCGTCGAGGATTCCTGGGCGGAGGACGGCAGTTGCTGGTACGCCGGAGAACTGCCGATCTCCGGCCTCTGGCAGGGCCGGGAGCAGGTGATCAACGGCTTCCTCGCCACCGCCTACGCCCACCTCGACCCCGAGTGCGAGGTCGGCCTGCGGGTCACCAACCTGTTCGGTGAGGGCGAGCAGGTCTTCGTCGAATGGGACTCCTGGGCCACTGGCCGCACCGGTCGGCCCTACCGGCAGAAGAACAGCGGTGTCTTCACCGTACGTGAGGGCCGCATCACCAGCATGCGCGAGTACGCCGACACCCAGCACTGGTACGACGCCCTGGTCGCGCAGGCGCCCACCGGGCGGCCGGCCGGGTGATCAGTCGACCAGCGACGCGGCGATCGTCCGCGCGCACGGCAGGGACTCGGTGCGGGTGGTGTCCACCTCCAGGTCGTAGACCACGCCTTGGTGCACCACCCGGGCCTGTGACGCGGCCATTCCCGTGATCCGGTCGCCCCGGAGGAACTCCCGGCGGGTGGCAGCCTCGGGGTCGCACCGCACCCCGACCCACAGCACGGCCAGCCCGTCGAGCGCCTGCCGCCACCGCCGTTGGGACGCCGCCCCACCGAGGAACACGTCGTCGACGATGACCCGGGCACCCGCCCGGACCATCGCGGCGACGCCCGCCATCCAGGCCGCCTCCAGCCGGCGGAACTCCTCGCCGACGGCCACTCCACCGTCCGCCGCCACCTCGATGCCGGCGCCCGACGCCTGCAGCGAAGCGGGCAGCGAGTCGATGAACGAGTCGATGCCGAAGGCCAGGAACGGCACCGGCAGCACTGCCTGGAGGCCCTTGGAGATCCCGGTCTTGCCGGAACTCGAACCGCCGTTGAGCACGATGACCTGAGTTTTCACGGTGGCCACAGTAGACGCACCCGCCACGCCGCCCCCAAGCCCGGTGAGATTGCCGGCGCCACCACAACCGGCCCGCGGATGTCCCCGGTTCAGCTGACCTGCCGCCAGGCCGACGGACTCATGCCCCGGGCCCGCTTGAACGCCGCACTGAACGCGAAGGGATCCGCGTAGCCGACCTCGCGGGCCACGGCGGCGATGGTCGAGTCGGTGTCCCGCAGCAGATCCGCCGCCAGGGCCATCCGCCAGGTGGTGAGGTAGCCCAGCGGCGGCTCGCCCACCAGGTGGCTGAAGCGTGCGGCGAAGGCGGCGCGGGACATGCCGACTTCGGCGGCCAGCCCGGCGACCGTCCAGCGGCGGCCCGGATCCTCGTGCAGCAGGCGCAGGGCCTGGCCGATCGCCGGGTCCGCCAACGCGAGGCACGCACCGGGGCGGGTGGCCGCGGGCCCGGCGTACCAGGCGCGCAGGGCGATCAGCAGGACGACGTCGAGCAGTTGGCGCACGACGCCGTCCTGGCCGGGCTCGTCACGGGCGGTTTCGCCGGTGAGCAGCTCCAGCACCGCCCGCGTCCTGGGCCCGGCGGGCACCACGGCGAGCGGCGGGAGCATGCTCAACAGCCGCTCGCCCACGGTGCCGTGGAGGTCGTAGGTGCTCCTGAGCAGCACGGTGGCGCCCGGCAGACCGTCACCGTAGGTGCGTGGCGCCAGGTTGTGCAGGGTGGCCTGCACCGCCGGGCCGTCGCCGACGATCTGCTTCCGGCCGCCGCCGTGGATCACCAGCTGCGCGGCGGTGGCCGGATCGTCGGCGACGGTGTACCGGCCGACATCGCCGATCAGGGCGATGTCACCGGCGGTGAGCGAGGCGGCGGCGCCCGGAACATCGTCGAGTCGGATCGACGCCTGACCACCGAGCGTCGCCACCACCGTGAGCGCGGGCCCGTCGGCGTACGTCAACGACCATGGCGGGCGCTGGATCAGCTGCCTGACCGTCGCGTTCCTGGCCCGGGCCCGGTGGAGCAGATCGCTCAGCACGTCCATGGTGGCCAACGTTAGACGATCACACATGGATCAGCGACGGTCTCCCATGGATCGTCCAGGGGAAGCGGAGTTGGCTGGAGACATGGAAAAGATCCTCATCCTCGGCGGCACCGGAACGACCGGTCGCCGCATCGCCCGTCGGCTGACCGCCGCCGGCCACCGGGTCCGCACCGCTTCGCGCAAGGGTGCTGACGTCCGGTTCGACCTTGACCAGCCCACCAGTTGGGCGCCCGCACTGGAGGGCGTCGGTGCCGTCTACGTGCTGAAGCCCGACATGGCGGTGAACTCCGATCCCCGGGCGGGCGTCCGCGGGTTCGTGAGCGCGGCGGCGGCCGCGGGCGTGCGCCGGGTGGTGCTGCTGTCGGGCAACGCCGTCGGCGAGGCGGACGACAGCAACCCCCTCAAGGCAGTTGAGCAGACCGTGCGCACCTGCGGCGCCGAGTGGACGATCCTGCGGCCGGACTGGTTCGCGCAGAACTTCAGCGAGACCTTCTGGCGACTCGCGATCCTCGACGGCACGCTGGCGTTGCCGACCGGCGACGGGCACGTGCCGTTCGTGGACGCGGAGGACATCGCGGAGGTGGCCGCGGCGGCGCTCACCGACCAGAAGCACAGCGGGCGGACGTACCACCTGACCGGTCCGCGGGCGCTCAGCTTCGGTGAGGCGGTCGACATCATCGGACGCGCCAGCGGTCGGCAGGTCCAGCACGTCGACATCGAGCCCGAGGAGTTCATTCGGCACCAACTCGCCCGCGGAGTCCCGGAACAGGCTGCGCGCCTCCTCGCCGGCCTGCTGGTGGCGGTGCGGGACGGGCGCGGGGTCGGGGTCGCCGACGGTGTGGAGGAGGCGCTCGGGCGTCCAGCCCGGACCTTCGAAGCCTTCGCGGCGCAGGCCGCGGCGGCCGGAGCGTGGAGTTGAGCGCGCCGGTGCACCGGATCGGATGAGTCGGGCCGGCTGACTCGCCGTCCAGTGACCGGAATTGCCCGCACCCGCACCCGCGGCACCGGTCCTGGTCGGCTGGTCGGATCACCGCTGAGCCGGACGGTGAACGGCCCCACACGGCGGCGTCCTGAGGGCGGCAGGGCGTCGCCGGGCGTGGGCGGGTGCCGGCGCGGCTCGGAAGGCCGACGGTGCGACGGGGTCCGGAAGGCCGACGGAGCGGGCGGGTGCTTCGAAGGCCGACCGGGGCCCCTGGGTGCTCCGAGGGCCGGGGCCGGGCACCGGTGTTCAGGCGGCGGCCGTCAGGTCGGCGCGGCCGAACAGCAGCGCGTAGCCGCGCGGGAGGCGAGCCAGGAGGCGGTCGGTGAGGTGGTCGTCCGCGAGCGCGGTCAGGACCGAGGAGACGTCCCAACGAGCGCTGGTGAGGCTGGTGTCGAGGGTGCGGGCGACGGCTTCGACGAAGGCGGGTGCGGCGACCGGCTCGCGAAGCGGGAGCTGGGCGGCGAAGACGGCGCGGGCCCGGTCGGGGAGCACGGCCGCGAGCTCCCTGCGTTCGTCGCCGGTGAGTTGGGCGCCGAGGGCGGCCAGGACCGCGGTGAGGACGCGTTCGGCTTCCTCACCGGTGGTGTAGCGACCATTGGTGCGGACCTGCTTGAGCAGGCGGCGGTACCGGGTCATGGGGGTGGCCTTCCGGGCGGGCGCCGGCCGGTGGCGGCGGCGCCGAGCGGGTCAGGGGCGCTGGCCGGGCTGCGGGCGGCCGAACAGGAGGTCGTACCCGGGCGGTAGTTGGAGCAGCACGCGCTGGGTGAGTTGGTCGCCGGCGGCGTCGGCGACCGTGCTGAGGACGGCGCCGATGTCCCACAGGGCGGTGGCCTCGGTGGCGCCCTCGATCCAGGCCGCGGTGGCGCGCACGAACCGGTCGGGGCTGAGGGGTTCGGCGGCCGCGAGGGGGTTGAGCAGGATCAGGGCGAGGTGTTCGGGAAGGCGGGCGGCCAGGTCGGAGCGCACGGTGCCGAGCAGGTGGGCGCCGAGCAGGGCCAGGACGACGCGCGCCGCGCGTTCGGCCTCCTGGTGCGTGTCGTATTCGCCGCGTTCCTGGACTTGGTCCAGGAACGCTTCCCATCGCAGAGTCACCACGGTCTCCCTTCGCGCGGGCTTCCGGGGCGGCGCCGGCCACCGCGGGCAGCGGGCGCCGGTGACGGCCGGTGTGCTCGAGCAGCCGCACCGCTCGCGGGCCCGCGCCGCGCGGGCCCGGCCGCCCGTCCCGCCGGTCGGCGGGGTTGCGGGCCGCCACCAGGGCTCCGAGGCCCGAGCAATCCATCAATGTCACTCGTGACAAGTCGAGCACGACTTCCCGGTGCGCCGCCAGCGCGGCCGCGGGGGGCGCGGTGCGGCGTGGTGGCGCCGGCGGTGGCGAGCTCGGTGTCACCGCCGGCCCGCACCCGCGGCGGCCGGCGGGCGCGGGCCTTGCACGGCCTCCCCGCGATCCCCGGGCCGCCCTCGGCACCGAGGCGCTGCCGACCTGGTGGCGCCGCTCGTCGGCGTACTTCATGCCACGCCGACACCACCGACACCGGCAGACGGGCGAGGGCAAGGCCGCCACGGGCGGCTGAACGCGATCCGCCGGCCATGGAACCGACCGGAGCGTACCGCCAGCAGGGTGAAGATTCGGGCCCGCGGAGGGTGGCTCGCCTTCCGCCACCGCGCGTGCCCGGAACGGGTGCGTCCGGTCCCGAGCGGTCGGCTGACCCGCCCGTGTCGGCGGGCGCGGGCCGGGTATCCGCTGCGGCGAGCGGGCTCGTCACCCGCTCTGACCGAGAGCACACAGCGGCGCTCGAACGCCCGCCCCGCCGCTGTCAGCCGAGGAGCACCGCCGTGAAGCTGCAGTTTCTCAATCCGCTGTACGCCCCGGCCGATCCGGTGGCGTCCGTCTACCTGGACACCTCGCGCGACATCGACGACCCCGACCGGGCGATCGAACGGCGCTGGCGCCACCTGCGCGAGAGCCTGCTCGCCCACGACGCCGGCGAAGCCACCGTCGACGCCGTCGAGAGCGTCCTGGGCACCGATCGGGAGATCGCCGGGCCGCACGGGCAGGCGGTCTTCGCCGCCGCGGGCCGCCTGCTGCTCACCGAGTACCTCCCCGATCCGCCCGTCCGCGACAGCGCCTGCTTCGGTGCACTGCCCGACGCCCTGCCCCTCGTGCTCCAGCACGCCCCGGACCTCCCGTACGCCGCCGTGGCGATCCGCCGCGTCCACCTGCCGGAGGCCGCGGGAGGCGGCGAGGTGCTCGACATCGAGTACGACATCGGTCACTGGCCGATGGGCCGGGTCAACGCCGCCACGCCGGGCTGGCGGACCCCGGTGGACAGCTGGCCGCAGCAAGCCGAGCAGTTCCTCGCCGAACTGGCCGGCGCCGCGGAATCCGGCGGCACCGAGGAGATCCTGCTCGCCGGGGATCCCTGGGCAGCCAACACCATGATCAGGCTCGCACCGAACTGGCTGAAGAACCGCCTGGTCAGACTCAAGAACGGCCACCACCACTACCCGCAGCCGGGGCGGGCGGTCCTGGAGGACGAACTGGAGGCGGTGTTCACCGACCGGCTGCCGCAGCGGGACCGGCAGCAACTGGACGCGTTCCAGGCACAGCGGGCCCGCGACCCGGAGGCCTGCGAGGGCCTCACGGCGGCGGTCGCGGCCCTGCAGCGCGGCCAGGCCCGGACCGTGCTGATCAACCGCCCGGTGCAGCAGACCCCGCCGCTCTGGGTGGGCGGTGCACCCACCGACCTGGCCCGGTCGGCCGATGACCTACGGGCCTTCGGGATCGACTACTACTGGGAGCAGGACGCCGGGTCCGCGGTGACCCGAGCAGCGGCCGGAACACAGGCGGAACTCGTCGTCGTGCCGCGCGAGGAGCTCCCGTTCCCCGACGGGATCGCCGTGCTGCTGCGCCGCAGCGTCGACTGAGCCGGTACCGGGTGGGCGCCCGCGCGCGGCCCCGAGCCTGTAGCGGCCGGTCCTGGAGCCGCTCCTGGAGTCGTTGGCCCGGAACCGGGCGGGCGTCAGCCGTGGCAACGCTGAGATGCCGTCAGCGCACCTGCGGCCTAATGGAGTTGGTCGGATTCGTGGCCTGCCGATGCCTGCCACGGAGATGGTGGCGCCCGCTCCCGGTTGCCCCGCGCGGTCGGAACCAGCGGATCCAGGGCGCGGCCGACGGGGCTGATTCCGGTCAGGCCCCCGAGTGGGTCGCATACCTGCCGAAGTGCGGGCCCAGAGAATCGGCCGGGAGGCGGCGTTCGAGACTCAGCGAACAATCGTTCGATCCGCATAGGGCCGCTGGTCGCAGCGGGATCGGGCGTGACCGAGCGTGCCGCCGCGGTGGCGGACGGCGCCGGATCGGGGAGTGCACAACGGTCTCGGCCGAACGGACCGGTGTTTTCAAACCCGGTCCGTCCACCTACGGTTGCCTTGATGAACGAGATCCGCTTCGCCGTGGGCGAGTTCGCCGCCAACCGGTCCGGGTGCCACGGGCGCCCGGCGGCCTTCGGTGTGAGCAGACCCGTCGGCGTCGCGTTCGCGGGCTGAACCACCGTTCCGCCCGGGCGGTTCCCGACCGTCGATGTCGTCGCCCGTCCGAGCGAGGGCGGAGTCGGGAACGACCGCGTCGGGACGCTGTGCCCGGAATTGTCGTCGGCACCGGCGTGACCGATCGGCGGACGGTCGGTCGGGCCACCATCTTTCACCTGGAGATCGGAATGTCTCATCTGCTGGCCGTCGCGCCGCCCTGGTCCGGAGGGTCCGACCGGCGCGGCATTGCCATCAATCGGGGCGTCAACGGTGGGGAGGCACGATGATTGACCAAGACCTGCGTGACCGGCTCGCAGTGGTCGAGACCTGCACGCGGATGTGCTGGCACACCGACCAGCGCGAATGGGAGCAGCTGCTCGGCCGGGTCTTCGCGGAGAAGGTGCGCGTGGACTACACCAGCCTGAACGGCGGCGAGCCGGCCGAGCTGCCCGCCGACGCCCTGGTGGGCGCCTGGCGCGATCTGCTGGGAGCCCTGGACGCCACCCAGCACCTGCTCACCAACCACCTGGTCACCATCGAGGGCGACGCCGCCGTGGTCACCGCGAACTTCCAGGCCACCCATGTGCTCGCCAAGGCGGCCGACGGGCCGATGTGGACGCTGGGCGGCCGCTACCGCTTCGACCTGGTGCACAGTGAATCGGGTTGGCGGATCGCGGGGTTGGTGATGACCAAGGTCTGGCAGACCGGCAACCTCGCCCTGCTGGCGAGCGTTTCGCGCTGAGACGCGCCCCGGGTCCCCGGTGGCTGACCGGGGACCCGGCAGGCCGTCTCACGTGGTGGTGAACTCGGCCATCATCGCCATGTCCTCGTGCTCCAGGTTGTGGCAGTGCAGCAGGAACCGGCCCGCGTAGTCGGTGAAGCGGACGGCGACCTCAACTCCCTGGGCGGGGAGGACGTCCACGGTGTCCTTCCAGCCGGTGTCGTAGGGGCCCGGCGGGTTGCCGTTGCGGCTGACCACCTGGAACGGGTCCAGGTGCAGGTGGACGGGGTGGTGGAAGTCGGTGACGAACCGCCAGACCTCCACCTGGCCGAGCTTCGGCGAGGCCAGCGAGCGCCCGGGTCGGTACTCGTCGCCGTTGATGGTCCAGTTCTGCGCGGACTTCTGGAACACGAAGGTGCGGGTGGCCGCCGCCTTGGCCGGGTCGAGTCGCTCGATGGCGGACAGCTTGGCCGGCACCCGCGAGTCGTCCGGGCCGCCACCGCCGCCGACGTCGAAGCGCATCACCTCGGCGGTCGAGCCGCTGCCGAGCCGGTTGACCAGCCGCACGCTCGTCCCGGCCGGGTAGCGGGCGAAGTCGACCACCACGTCGAAGCGTTCGGCGGGTGCCAGTTCCAGCGCGTCGTGCGCCAGGGGGCGCTCCAGCAGTCCGCCGTCCGAGCCGATCTGCAGCAGACCGCCGCCGCCGGGCGGCTGGGGGTCGAGCGCCAGCCGGTAGCGGCGGGCGTTGGAGGCGTTGAGCACCCGCAGCCGGTAGCGGGCCCGGTCCACCCGGGTGACCGGCCAGGGCGCGCCGTTGACCAGGATGACGTCACCCAGGACGCCGTTCATGTAGGCGTCCGTCACACCCGGCCTGCCCTCGTCGGCGTCCAGTGCGGGGTAGGCGAAGGAGCCGTCGGCGGCGAACGCGCGGTCGGCGATCATCAGCGGCAGCTCGCGCGGACCGTGCGGCAGGCCGAGCGCGGCCTCCTCGTCGTCGCGGACCAGGTGGAAGCCGGCCAGACCGCGGTACACGTGCGGGCCGGTGAATCCCATGGTGTGGTCGTGGTACCAGAGCGTGGCGGCCCGCTGGTCCATCGGATAGGTGTAGTCGCGCTGCGGCTGGAAGGTGGCGCCGCTCATGCCGGGCATGCCCGCCATCCCGCTCATCGCCGCCGTGGCGTCGCCGCCACCCTGGGAGCTGATCAGGTCCAGTGGGTAGCCGTCGCTGTCGTGCGGGGTGTGGCCGCCGTGCAGGTGGACGGCGGTGGCGTGCGGCAGCGCGTTGCGATGGGTGACGACGGTGCGCCGCCCGGAGCGGGACTCGATGGTCGGGCCGGGAAAGGTGCCCTGGTAGCCCCAGACCTCGGTGTCATGACCGGGTAGGATCCGGGCCGCCGCCGGGCGGGCGGTGATCTCGTAGTAGTCGGTGGTGGCATCGCCGCGCACCGGCTGTAGGACCGCGGGTATCGGCAACTCGGCCTGGTAGCGCGGCGGTAGCGGCACCTTGCTGCTCAGCAGCAGACCGGGCTGCCCGCCGGGGATCAGCATGTCGAGCAGCGGCGGGGCGCCGATAGCAACCCCGGCACCGAGCACCGCCGCTCCGCCGGCCAGGAGTTGACGTCGTGTCAGGCCGCCGCTCATTTCGCCGCCGCCGGTTCGGCGGTGGCCGCCGCGGGAGCCATCGCCGCAGCGGCGGCCGGCTTGAACGTGAAGACGTCGGCGGCGAACTTCTCGGCCATCACGAAGATGCCCACCCCCAGGGGGATGTGGATCAGCAGCACGCGCGAGAAGCCGAGGCTGATCTGCGCCACGCAGCAGAGCAGCAGGATCCCGTACTGCACGGCGATCCGGTGCGGCAGGCCGGCCAGCCGCCAGGCCGGCACGGCGGCGATGACGCTGAGCAGCACCGCGGTGGCGAGGATCATGGCGGCGATCAGGTGGGCGTCGAGCAGCGGGTAGTACCCCTGCAGGAAGCCGCCGGCCAGGAACGGTTGGGTGAGTGCGAGCAGCGCCGTGAGGCCCGCGGTCACCCGGAGGGCGATCAGCGGCCAGCGCGGCGGGGCAGGGTTGAGCGGCATTGCGACCCCCGAATGGTGGCAGGAATACAGTCCCCACAGAGACAGTCTCAGATGAGATGATCTCGATGGGATCCTATACTGTTCCTATGACCGACGATCAGACGCCCCTTCCTCCGCTGGGACTGACCCTGCGACAAGCCCATCTGCGGGCCGCGCGGATGTTCGCCGAGGAGCTGCGTCCGCTGGAGTTGGAGAACGTCCACGCCGGCGTGCTGATCAACCTGGGCATGCTCGGCTCGCGGACGCAGCGCCAACTGATGGACAGCGTGGGTTCCGACAAGTCCGCGATGGTCCGTTACATCGACAGCCTGGAGTCCCGCGGCCTGGTCCACCGCCGTCCCCACCCCACCGACCGCCGGGCGCACGCCGTCGAGCTCACCGAGGCGGGCGAGGCGGCCCTGACGGAGGTGCTGGCCGCATCGGCGCGGACGGAGGAACGGCTGCTGAGGTGCCTGGAGCCGGGCGAGCGCGACCCGTTCCGCGAACTCCTGGGCCGCTTCACCTACCAGGCGCCGGAGCCGGTCCGCGAGTGACGGCAGCACGACGGGCGACGGCGGAGTGCGGCAGGCCGTGCGGGCGACCGGTTGCGGCTCCCACGTGGGCACCTCACCCGGGACGGCGCTCGCGCGACCTCCTGAGCAGTGGGTCGACCGCGAGCAGGGCGAACCCGAGCGCCGCCGAGAGCAGATGGCCGACGGTGCTGAACTCCGGCAGCGGCCCCGGCCAGTCGCCGCCGCCACCGAGCGGCCAGGCGAACACGAAGAGCACCCACGGCAGTCGGGCCCAGCGCGGCAGTCCCACCGTCGCGGCCGCCATCACGGTCTGCGCGCCGTAGCTGATGCCGTAGTCGTCGGCCTGCCGCACGGTCGGTGGGTACCAGCCGTGCCGCAGCGCCACCACGATCACCACGGCGGTCAGCAGGGTGGCCCCGATGTGCCCGAGGAGGAACGCGCCGACCGCGCGGAGCGCGCCCCAGCGCCGCTCCGCCCAGGCCAGGCAGCCGCAGACGCCGAGCCCCAGGGTGATGAAGGTGCCTCCGAAGCCGATCGAGGTCACGTCGACGAGGGTCCCGTCGAAGAATAGCGCGCTGCCGAGCAGGGCGGGCACCGGATGGTCGGTCAGGTTGTCCAGATTGGTGCTGAAGTAGCGCAGCAGCCCGGCGGATCGGTCGGCCGTCATGCCGTAGCTGACCCAGGCGTGGGTGACCAGGAGCAGGCAGACGTATGCGAAGGTCAGCGGTGAGCGACGCGGATACGCCCGGATGGCGCCGAGTGCGGGGCGGACTCGGGATCGTGGGCGCGGTCGGGCGGGCGAGGTCATGGCGGCGGACCGTCCAGGTCGGGTGCGGGGAGCAGGCCTTCAGGGCGCGCGGGCTGACCGTGCGCCCCGAAAAGCTACCGTCACACTCTCTCAGGCCCGGATCCAGGTCACCGACCGGGCAGGCGGTCGGACCCTCGCCGGCGGGCTGCTCGACCCCGTGGGCCGTCGACCGTTGTGCCGCCCCGGCCGGTCCGCGCGGCCGCGGCGATCACGCCCAGGGCGATGACGCCGGCCGCCAGTGACGGTCGCACCCGGAAACTCCCGATGATCGTGCACCTGTCGCGGGTGGCACGCCGGCACCCGGCGGTAGCGCCACCTTCGGGGGAAAAGCGGGGCGTTCGACTGCGGACCGGGGCAGGGCGGTCCCATCATGTCCGCCATGGTGAACTTCGCTGACAGCGCTCCTGGTTACCTGACCATCCGGGTGACCGCCCCGGACGGCCCGGTGGCGGAGCTCGCGGACGTCGAGGCATGGCAGGCGCGTGACGGATACCCGGACCTGCGCTCGGCGGGCACTCCGATGTACGCGGTGGGCCGGGAGCGCGAGGAGGGCGGCTGGCAGCTCGTGTCGTGCCTGGAGCTCACCCCTCAGGGAACGCGTGAGGTGATGGGCATGCTGGCCCGCCGGCAGGCGGCCGAGGCGGCGGAGGGCGGCGACGGCGAGGCGCAGCAGCGGTACCTGGCGATCGCCGAGCGGCTGGAATGGGAGAAGCTCGACGAGGTCGAGCTCGACGGGCGCTACCGGGTGATCCGGGTCGAGCGCTTCATCCGCAGCGGTCCGGACGGGCCCGAGCCGCCGCGCACCACCGACTTCGACGACCCGGACGACCCGAGGCTGCGCGGCCGGGCGAGCGGCCCCGATCCGGCGGAGGGCTTCGTGCTCGATCCCACCGTGCCGACCGGCATGTCCGAGGGCATCCTGAAGACCGACCTGATCCAACTCCTCCCGGGACGGGCCCGCAGTTCGGTCGCCACCTACCAGGACGCGGTGGCGGCCGGCCACACCCACCCCGGTGTGGTGCTGCTGCCCGCGGCCTTCTCGGTCGCCGAGCGGCAGTGGGGCAAGTGGGTTCCGGCCGGCATCGTGGACTGCCCCACCCCGTTCCGCGCCCGGGACGTGCTCTCGATGCACCTGCGGGTGGCGGACCCGGTCTACCGCGGGCTCTCCCAGGAACAGCGCGAGGCCTATGCGGCGGCGGCCGAACTGCTGGAGAGCACCGGCTGCAACGAACTCGCCGTCGAGGACCGGCTCCTGAGGATCATCCGGGTCGAACGGATGGTCCGGTTCGGCCCGGACGGGCCGGAGGGGCCGCGCCCGTCCGACCCGGATCCGGAGGACCCGGTGATGGTGGCGGACCAGAAGCTGCGGGCCCAGGGCATCGATCCGGACGACGATTCGCCCATCGTGCTGAACGGTCCGGCCAAGGAGTTCCAGCAGCTCTTCGAGGCCGAGATGGCGCGGCGCGGCGCGCCGAGCCGTGCGGGGGCGCCGCAGGACGAGGCGGCCGTGTCGCGGACCGGGCCGACCACGGACTGAAGGGAACGCAGGCGCTTGCCCTAGCTCGGGCGCTGCTCCTCGGCGGCACGCTGGATCGCCGCCGTGCAGCGGCCCAGCAGGGCGCGCAACTGCTCGCGTTCCGCGGCGGTCAGCTCATCGGCCATGGCCTGCTCGATGGCGCTGGCCCGGGCGTCCGCCAACTCCAGTGCGGCGCGGCCGGCTTCGGTGAGACGGGTCTCCAGCACGTTCCCGTGCCAGCGGTGGGGCGCGCGCTCGACCAACCCGCGGTCGGTGAGGTTCTTCAGCACCACGGCCATGGCCTGCGGCGTGACGTTGCAGGCACGGGCCAGTGCGGCGCCGCTGATCCCGGCGTTTCCGGCGAGCACGAAGAGCGTGGCGTACTGCGGCACGGTGAGCCCGGCGGGGTCCACCGCGGCCCGCTTCGCCGCCATCAGCTCCTGCTCGGTGCGGCGGATGTCGATTCCGAGGCGTTCGCTGACCGGCATTCCCATGAGCACAGATGGTACAAGCCGAGGCGAGTAGGCAGCTGGTTGACAAACATCAAAGCTTTGATGATGATCGAGGTCTTGTTGATCTTTCGTCTTGCCATGGGAAGGACGTGCCGCCGTGCCCGCTTCACAGACTTTGGACGTCCCGCACGCCCGGCTCGCCTACCGCAGCACCGGGACCGGCCCGCTCGCGGTCTACGCCCACGGCGCGCTCTCGAGTCGCGACCACGAACGGCGTTCGGGGTTCCTGGACTGGTCGCCGATCGCCGCCGCGGGCCTGCGCCTGGTCGAGTACGACGCCCGCGGCCACGGCGAATCCACCGGCCGCGCGGTCGAGGCCGACTACGCCTACCCGGCACTCGCCGACGACTTCCGGGCGCTCTGCGACCACCTCGCCCCCGGCGAGCGGGTCCACGCCGTCGGCTCCTCGATGGGTGCGGCCACCGTGCTCCACGCGGCCCTGGCGGAGCCCGAGCGCTTCGACCGGCTGGTGCTGGCCATGCCCGGTGTCGCCTGGCAGGCCCGGGAGAGCCGCCGCGAGGGCCTGCGCGCCGCCGCCCGGACCGTCGAGCAGCAGGGCAAGGCGTCGCTGGTCACCGCCATGCGCCTGGGCCGGCCGCCGATCCTCGCCGACACCGACTTCCCGCCCGTCTTCGACGTGCCGGACAGCCTGATGCCGACCGTACTGCGCGCGGCCGCCGCCGACGACCTGCCCGACCCGGAGGCGCTGCGCCAACTGCCGCACCCCACGCTGGTCCTGGCCTGGGACACCGACCCGAGCCACCCGGTCGCCACCGCCGAGGCCCTCGCCGAACTGCTCCCCGACGCCCGGGTGCACGTCTCCCGCGACCTCGCCGACATCCGCACCTGGGGCGCCCGCGCGGCGGAGCACCTGGCCGGCCAGGGCCGGGCCGGGGCACCGGCTGCCGCTACCGCCCCGGGACGGCACCTCCGTTGAACGGGCGGCGGGCGGGCAGCGACTCGTCGGCGGGGGCGGGGATCACGGCGCCGGCGTTGTTGACCAGCACGTCCACCGGGCCGAGCGGCGCGATCCGCCGGGCGGCCGCCTCGACCTGCCGAGCGTACGTCAGGTCGACACCGACCGGGACCACCCGGGCGGCGCCGACCGCGGCGTCGATCTCCTCGCGGGCCCGTTCCAGCACCTCGGTGCGCCGCCCCGGGATCACCACCCGGCGTCCGTCGCCGCCAGCCGGCGCGCGATCGCCTTGCCGATCCCCGTACCGCCGCCCGACACCACCGCGAGCCGCTCCGTCATCGTGCCCCCAGATCCGATCAGCCGATGATGATCGGGATCAACGGGGTCAAACGGTTCGCCGCCACGGCGCTCGAGGCGGTGAACAGGCGGCACTCGACGCGGTGAGCACGGCGCTCGAGGCGGTGAACAGGCGGCACTCGACGCGGTCAAGCGGCGCTGACGGCCGGGCATGCGCCGTGGTCCACAATGGTCGTCATGATCGAAGTAGCCGAGAACGTCTTCTGTTGCGAAGGTACCGCCGTCAACTGGATCATCCTGCGGGACGGCCGGGACCTGACGCTGATCGACGGCGGCTGGCCCGGGGACGCGCCGGCCGTCGAGGAGTCGATCCGCTCGCTGGGGTGCCGCCCGGAGGACGTCCAGGCGATGCTGCTGACCCACGCGCACGTCGACCACATGGGTGCCCTCAAGGACCTGCACCGCCGGTACGGCATCCCGGTGTACACGGGCGAGGTCGAAGTTCGGCACGCCCGGCGGGAGTTCCTCGAACAGGCCACGGTGGAGGACGTTCAGAAAGCGCCGCAGGAGCTGCTGCTGCCGTGGCTGGAGCGGGTCCTGAACGTCGGCGCGCTGGACGACCCCACCATCCCGGACGCCACTCCGATCCCGCCGGGCCCGCTGGACCTGCCCGGCGCGCCGGTCGCGGTGCCGGCCCCCGGGCACACCACCGGCCACCTCGCCTTCCACCTGCCCGGTTCGGCGGCGCTGGTCACCGGGGACGCGCTGGTGACCGGGCACGCGCTGTCGCCGATCGACGGCCCGCAGCTGATCCCGTGGTTCTTCACGCACGAGGAGGAGCAGGCCCACGCCACCCTCGCCGTCTTCGAGGCCCTGGACGTCGACCTGATCCTGCCCGGGCACGGACGACCCGCCAACCTGGCCATCGCCGAGGCCGTCGCCATCGCGCGGCGGAACGCGGCCCAGGCCGCCGCCGAGCGCGGGCTCGACTGAGACGGCGCGCGGGCCGGCGCCGGGGTGCGACCAGAACGCCGCCATGGCCGCGCCCGTCCCGAATGACGAAGTACTGCTGACCGGCGGCACGCTGACGCCCCCCGGTGCGGCGCGAGCCCGGGGTGGTGGTCGTGCCGGCCGCCGACCGGATCGGCGAGCGCGACCCCGGCCCGGTGGGGGCGGGAGCCGGGGAGCGCCGCCCGGTGACATCGTCCAGCCGGTGGTGCGCGGGGCGTGTGCGGGGCGTGCGTGACGACTGCTGGACGCCAGTCGGGTCCGTCGGTCGGGTGAATACCCGCCGGATGCCGCGCCTGCCCGGAACGGGTGGGGCACGAATGGAACACAGTTTCAGGGCGGAAGGGGCTGACGTGCACCGTGCACTGATCGTCGTTGACGTACAGAAGGACTTCTGCGAGGGCGGGAGCGTCCCGGTGAGGGGCGGCGCGGAGCGGGCCGGTGCGATCGCCGTGCTGGCCAACCGGGCCCGGGGCGCGCGGTACACGCACGTGGTGGCGACCCGTGATCACCACATCGATCCGGGCGGCCACTTCTCCGACCACCCGGACTTCCGCGACTCCTTCCCCGTGCACTGCGTGGCCGGCAGCGCCGGCAGCGAGTTCCACCCCGCGTTCCGGCCGGCGATCGCGTCGGGCGCGATCGACGAGGTCTTCTACAAGGGCGCGCACTCCGCCTCCAAGAGCGGGTTCGAGGGCGCCGCGGTGGACGGCACCGGGCTCGCCGACTGGCTGCACGCCCACCAGATCAGCAAGATCGACGTGGTCGGCATCGCCACCGACCACTGCGTGAAGGCGACCGCGTTGGACGGCGTCCGGGCCGGGTTCGCCGCCCGGGTGCTGCTCGACTACACGGCCGGCACCGCACCCGACAGCACCAAGGCCGCGATGGCCGAGATGCGGGACGCCGGTATCGAGCTGACCGGTGAGCCGGTGGTGCTCGCCTGACCGCCCGGATGGTCCCGCCCCGGCCCTGAGACGCTCGTCGCCTGAGAAGCACGTCGTCTGAGACGCTCGTCGCCCGAGAAGCCCCTCGCCCGAGAAGTCGTCGTCTGATAAGCACGTCGCCCGAGAAGTAAAGCGCCCTCCCCGGTGGTCTCCGGGGAGGGCGCTGTGTGCCGGGGGAGGGGCGTCAGCCGCGCGCTGGAAAGGCCGGGCGCCCGGTGAGCAGCCGCTGCACGCCGAAACCGAGGAACGCGATCGTCGCGCCCGCGACGGCGTCGGCCTCGAAGTGGTTGCCGGTGCAGACGATCACCGCGAACGTGGTCATCGGGAACAGCACGCCCAGCGCCCGCACCAGCCGGTTCTTGGCCAGCCGGAACATCACGATGCCGCACCACGAGGCCCAGGCCACGTGGATGGACGGCATCGCGGCGTACTGGTTGGAGACGGTGTCCACCGAACCGGACGCCCAGGAGCCCCAGGTGTGGTGCTTCACCACCGTGTCGATGAAGCCCGCGTCGGCCAGGAAGCGCGGCGGAGCCAGCGCGAAGAAGTAGAACCCGATCAGCGCGGAGCCCGAGGTGACGCAGAGCGCGGTGCGGGCGGCCCGGTAGTGGTGGGGGTGGCGCCAGTAGAGCCAGAGCAGCACGCCGATCAGGCCGACCATGTAGAGCGTGGCGTAGTAGTAGTTCATCCCGACGATCAGCCAGGTGGTGTGGTCGGCCGTGTGGTTGGCCCACTGCTCGAAGCTCAGGTGCAGGTGCTTCTCGAAGCTCAGCACCTCGCCCGCCCGCCGCAGCGCCGCGTCCCGGTTGCCGGGCACCGCGTTGCGCGTGGTGTTGTAGAGCATCCAGCCCACGACGATCAGCACCAGCTCGACCCACCACGCGGGTCGGCCGACCCGGATCCAGCCGGTGGGCAGCAGGCCGCGGCGTCCCGATCTACCGGCCGGGGCCACCGCCTCCGCGGTCGGTGGTCGGGTGGTGGGCGTGAGCGTCATGGCGGGTCCTGGTCGTCGGGGTGAGCGGCGAGGCGGACCTGCTCGGCGGGCAGGTCTGCCCGCCGAGCACCATCGGTGGCAGTATGAATCGCTCGTGGAGCCATTCGCGGGCCGTGCCCGGGCTGGGCACGAAAGGTCAATCTACAGCGTGTAGTAGTTCGTGTTCAGGGTCGCGTCGCTTTCTGGCAGGGAAGTGGTGGTCGGGCCCGCTGCGGAGCGGGGCGCCGGCCGGCTCGCGGAGCCGACGGTCGGCGCCTGCCGCCGTTCGGTCAGTCGTGGCCGCCGTCGGCGCCGGCGGCCCCCGGGTGCCGCTGGACGTACGCGTGCCGAGCCGCCCGGAACAGGTCGTCCGTGGTGTGCACGGCGAACCCCAGACTGACCAGGCACCCCAGCGCCAGCGTCGCGGCGGCGGCCAGCGGCGCCCGCCGGGTGGCCGGTGGCGGGGCGAGCAGTGCCCGCATCCGGCGCGGCACCGGACCGCCGGTGGCGGCGGGCAGCACCTCCGGTCCGGGATCGGTCTTGCGGGCCAGCGCGGCCCGGCCCACGGCACGGGCCATCGCGGCCCGGTCGCCGACCGCCCGGGCACCCTCCTCGTCGGCCCAGCGCTCGACGGCGAACGCGCCCTCCCGGGCCAGCGGGCGCAGCAGCGGGCAGGCGGCGGCACAGAGCTGGTAAGCCAGCAGGAAGCGGTGGTGGCGATGGCGGAGGTGGGCTCGCTCGTGAGCCATCAGCGCGGCCAGCTCGACCCCTGCCACCACCCGCAGCATCCCCGTGGACACCACCACCCGCCCAGGGGCGCCGGGCAGGGCGAACGCCTCGGGGACCGGATCGTCGAGCACCGCCAGGTCGCCGGAGACCGGCAGGGTGCGACAGCGGTGCCGGGCCCGCAGCAGCACCCGGCCGCGCCGCCAGGAGGCGCGCAGCACCAGAGCCACCCCGAGGAGCAGCAGCAGTCCGCACAGCCCCGCCCCCAGCCGGCTGACCGGCTCCTGGCTGCGCAGGTACCAGACCGACCAGAGCCCCCGGTCGGCCACCGCCCGGATCTGGCCGAACCCGGTGAACGCCAGCAGCGCCAGGGCGCCCAGCCAGGTGGTGGCGGCCGAGGCGCCTGCGGTGGCGAGAGCCCAGGCGGCCGGGCGGGGCGCCAACCGGGCGGCCAGCCGGGGAGCGGTGAGGGCCAGGGTGCCGCTGACTATGAGCGGGGCGAGGAAGCTGGGGCCCACCGATCAGCCCTTCGGAGTGCTGTGGCCGTCGATGTGGTCAGGGGTGTGGTGGCCTCGCGGGCGCCGGCCCGGCGCGTGGTGGCCAGGGTCACCGTGGGCGGCGAGCAGGCGCTGCACCAGCTCCTCGTCCTCGTCGGTGAGGTCCGAGACGAACCGGGCCAGCACCGCCCCGCGGTCCGACCCCCGCTGCAGCAGCGAGTGCATCTGGCTGGCGGTGTGCGCGGCCTCGTCACGCACCGGTGCGTAGGCATAGCCGCGGCCGACCCGCTCGCGGCGCAGGACGCCCTTGTCGTGCAGCCGGGACAGGATGGTCACCACCGTGGTGTAGGCGAGGTCGCCCGGTAGCAGGGCGTTCACCTGGGACGCGGTCAGCGGGCCGCCGGCCGCCCAGAGCACGGCCAGCACCACGCCCTCCAGCTGCCCGGCGGCCCGGCGCCGCCCCGGGGCCTGTCGCTCCGTCACTTCCGCCACCTCTCCCTGCCCGCCTCGCGGCCGGCCGTGCAGGGCCAGTATGGCCTGCCGCCGGGCCGCACCGGCAGTACCGGCGATGCCTGATCCGCGCCCCCACCGGTTCGAGCCCCGGGTCGTCGCGGCCGAGCTGATCGCCGTACGAATGGCGGATGGTTCCCGAAGCCACCGACCGCCCGGCCCTCCGTCAGTTGACCGGTGGCGAACCGGATGACATGGCGGCGCTGCTCGGCAAACCCGTCGTGATGCGCTCCTCCCCGCCAAGTCGGGGGAAGCGGTCGACCGGCTACCAGATCTGATCGCAGTGCACCAGGCTTCAGCCCGGCGGTGAAGCGATTCTGAACTCTGCTCTGACTGTGGCGGTTGCACTCTCCCGCGCTGTTGGGACCGGCCACGGTTGTGCGGTCAGATGGACCGGTTCTGCTGCTCGATGTACTGGCGGACCATGGACAGGGGTGCACCGCCGACGGACCCGGCGAAGTAGGAGCCAGACCAAAGGCGTTGTGCTCGCCAGTAGTGCTCGACCAGCTCGGGGTACTCCTGGCGCATCCGGCGGGAGCTGACGGCCTTTGAGGCTGTTGACCAGCTTGGACAGAGCCACCTTCGGTGGGAAGTTCACCAGCGGGTGGACGTGGTTCTTCTCGCCGTTGAACTCCACCAGCTCCACCTCGAAGTCCTGGCAGACGCCGTGCGTGATCTCTTCGAGCCGCGTCAGGTGTCGGTCGGCGAAGACGTTGTTCCGGTACTTCGTCAAAAAACCAAGTGTGCATGCAGGAGGAAAGCACAGTGTCGACCAGTACGAATGTCCTGATGCTCAGCCATAAAGTCATCATGGTACGGTGGCCGCCGTGCGGCTTCGGTACTGCTTCCGCCGGTATCCGAATGGCCCTCAGCGTTCCGCGTTGGCAAGGGCGTTCGGGTGCGCGCGTGGTCTACAACGACGCCCTTCGGGCTCGTGAGACTGCCCGCGCCGCGGGCGAGCCATTCCCGAAGACCGGCGAGCTGTCCAAGTCTCTGATCACCGAGGCGAAGCTGAATCCCGAGCGCGCCTGGCTCGGGGAAGTCTCGGCCGTGGTGCTGCAGCAACCCCTGCGAGACCTGGGCACCGCGTACCGGAGTTGACGGTGGCGCAGTCGTGCGATAGGGCGGTCTTCGGCGGGACGCGGTCGGCGGTGCCGACCGCGCTCGCGGGGTGCTTGTCGCGGGGCGACTGATATCCGTGCCGCAGAGGGAAAGGTCGCCCTGCCCGGGATGCGAAGGGCATCCCGGTGGGCGCGGGCCGGCGGGATGCCGCTCAGGCCTGGAGCGAGGCGAGTGCGGCCCGCAGCCGGCTCGCGGCTTCGTCGGCGACCTCGCTCAGCTCGGCGCGTTCGGCGACCTTCACCATCAGCTGCGGGTCCATCGCCTCGACCAGGGTGCCGCCTTCGGTCGACCGGACCACGACGTTGCACGGCAGCAGCAGCCCGATCCGGCGCTCCGCTGACAGCGCGCGGTGGGCGAGCAGTGGGTTGCAGGCGCCGAGGATGAGGTAGTCCTCCATCTCCTCGCCGAGCTTGGCCCGCATGGTGGCCTGCATGTCGATCTCGGTGAGTACACCGAAGCCCTGCTCGGCAAGGGCGGCGCGGACCCGCTCGACGGTCCGGCTGAACGGGGCGTTCAAGGTGATGGCGATGCCGTAGTCCAAGGAATCCTCCTGATCATCTGATAAATACCCCTACCGGTATCCATGACGCCAGGTTACACGCGCGGCACATGATTGCGGCCTATGCCAGTGCTGGTGCTGGTGCTGGAGGCGCTGCTGGTGACCCCGGCCGGCGTCGCCGCGTGGCTGGTCGCCCACCCCGTTGCCCAGGAGAAGGCCCGGCCTTCCCTCCGCTCGATTCGCAAGCAGAAGGAGTCCTGATGATCCCGCTGGTCAAGCCAAGTTCATTTGCTGGTGGTTGAACTGATGCTCCGTCAGTTCCTATCTGTCGGTGTCGAGTGCCTGTCCAACTGTCCTCGGGGCGCAGTTGAACACCGGGCCGCAGTCGCGGACAGCCGGGGCGCGGACCGTCAGCCGCCCACCGCCCACCCGCCGGCGCCCAGCTGCCGGGCGACCCGGGGGGCCTCCTCCCGCTGCACCAACAGGTCGACGAAACCCTCGGGCTGGTCCGGCCCCTGCTCGATCCGGACATCCTCGATGTTGACGCCGAGCTGCCCGACCGCTGCGAACACCCGGGCCAGCGCGCCCGGTTGGTTGGTGATGGCGACGCTCACCGCCGCGAGGTCGGCTGTCGGACCGCCGGCCTTGCGGTCGATGCGGGCCCGCCCCTGGTTGCCCTGTTCGAGCATGGCGTCCAGCCGGTCCGTCGCCCGCTTGCGCACCTCGGGATCCGGGCTGTCAAGCCCGCGCAGTGCCGTGACCGCCTGGCCGAGGTCGACGGCATAGGCGTCCAGCACGGCCGCCACCGCATCGGCGTTGGCCCGCAGGATCTCGCTCCAGAGCACGCGGTCGCCGGCCGCGATCCGCGTGACGTCGCGCAGCCCTTGCCCCGAGATCCGGATGCTGGCCTCCGCGGCTTGCGCGAGTCGGGCCGCCATCAGCGCGGAGACCAGGTGCGGGGCGTGCGAGGTGAGGGCGACGGCCTGGTCGTGGGCGACCGGGTCCATCACGACCGGGGTGGCGGAGCAGAGCGTGACCAGTTCCAAGGCCTGGTTGAGCACGGCCCGTTCGGTCCGGTCGGAGGGAGTGAGCACCCAAGGCCGGCCCTGGAACAGGTCGCCTCGGGCGGCCAGCGGGCCGGAGCGCTCGGTGCCCGCGAGCGGGTGGCCGCCGATGTAGCTCGACCGGTCGCCGCCGGTGGCCTCGATATCGTGCTGTGGGCGGGACTTCACGCTTCCGACGTCGGTGTACGCGAGGGCGGTGCCGCTGCGCTGGAGGCGCGTCAGCACCCCGGCGATGTGCGCCGGTGGCACGGCCAGGACGGCCAGATCCACCGGGCCGTCGGGTGGGAGCAGCGTGCCCGCGCCCATCGCCTCGGCGGTTCGCGCCGCCGTGCTGTCCACGTCGTCCAGGTGGACCGACACGCCGTGCGCGGCCAGTGCGAGGGCGATGGAGGTGCCGATCGCACCGGTCCCGACGACTACGGCGCTTCTCATCGGCGGCCACCGTTTGGGGTGAGGTCGATATTGACATGTCCGCGCTTATGGGTAAGCGGATCGTTCAGCGGCATGATCCCCTCCAGGAAGGTTGCTTGCGCGAGTGGCGGCGCGGCGGCGGTCCGCTGACGGCCCGAGTCCTCGATCATCCGGCGGTCGGCGCTGCCCGCCCGTGCTGCTGGTGGCGGACGTGCGGCCATTGCTCCCCGAGTCGGCCCTTCGGCGTGGCCGGCGCATGTCCCGGAAGTGGCCGCGCACCCTGGGGAGGCCCCCGGGTGCCATCGTGCCAGTGACGGCCGGGTCGGCGATACCCGTGGCGCGGCGGGCACGCCACCGTTTGCCGCACGGCGCCGGACGTGGGCGGAAGCTTCGGATCCTTCCCCGTGTGACCGCGGAAATGGCCTTCCCGTGGAATGTGGCAGTCCATGCCGTTCGTCGTTGCGAGCCTTGAGCTGACTTGTTTTCAGGAAATTCCCAGGTTGCTTACAAGGCCTGGTCGCTGACCGGCACTCAGCAACTCACCAGGTGAATCCGGTCCCACCCGTAGGACTGACGGCTCGACAGGAACGCCCACTACAGGTGACTATTGTGGCTGTTCGTGGGCATGGCGATCGGGCGGGGCCGACCAGCGGACCGGTGGGGCGAACGAGCATGTGCATTCCGGTCGGCCGGAGGAATGGATCTCCATTGCGGCAGGCAGCACGGCATGGCGGGGGAGAATCCAGCAATCCAGTGGGGCACCGGCCGACGGATGCCCGGCGCAGCCCGCGACAGCCAGGTTCCAAACCAACGGGGTGAGATGCTGTGAACCAGCCGGTAGCGTACGGGCAAGCGTCCGCGGTGGCGGGAGCTGATGTTGACATATCCGGTGACGAGGGGCGGAGAGCGGCGGAACGGCCACGGGCCATGGTCGTTCCCATCGCGTCACTGCGACCAGGAGATTCGCCCAGAACCGCCGGGTGGGACGCGGACCATGTCGCGAGGCTGGCGGAAATCGACGCGCCGCTGCAGCCGATCCTGGTCGAGCGCCACACGATGCGAGTGATCGACGGGGTGCATCGCGTGACGGCCGCTCTGCTGAAGGGCCGGCAGACGATCGAGGTCGAGTTCTTCGAGGGCAGTGCCGAGGACGCGTTCCTGCGTGCCGTCCAGGCGAACACCTCGCACGGCCTGCCCTTGTCGAACGCCGACCGGAGGGCGGCGGCTGAGCGGATCCTGCGGTCGCACCCGCAGCTGTCGGACCGTGCCATCGCCCGGGTGGCCGGGCTCGGCACCAACACGGTGGCCCGGTTGCGGCAGCGTTCGGCCGGGACGGCCGCGCAGCCCGAGGCCCGGATCGGCCGGGACGGCAAGGTGCGCCCGCTGAGCAGCGCGGAGGGGCGGTGGCGCGCCGCCGAACTCCTGCGGGAGCATCCGGACGCCTCGCTGCGCGAGGTGGCGCGACTGGCCGGGATCTCACCGGGGACGGTCGGCGACGTGCGCAGGCGCATGCAGGAGGGCCGGTCGCCCGTCGTCACGGGTACCAAGGTCTCCTCCAGGCGCGACGGTGACGGCGCCGCGGCCGGGCGGGCGGCCCGGCAGCGCCGGTCGCGCCAGGTGGGGGCGGCGCACCCGGACTACATCGCCGTCCTGGAGAAGCTGCTGCGCGACCCGGCCCTGCGACAGAAGGAGGAGGGCCGCCAACTGCTGCGGCTGCTGCGCCAGAACGCGATCGACACCCAGGAGTGGTCCGACCTGACCGCCGTGGTGCCGGCCCACTGCGGGGCGCTCGTGGTGGATCTGGCCCGCCAGTGCGCGGAGACCTGGCTGGAGTTCGCCCAGGAGCTCGACCAGCGGGTGCGCTCCACCGACCACTCGGCCCTCAGCGGCTGACCGGCGCACCACCGGTACCCGGATGGGTACCGCCGGCGTGCCGGCGTCCCGCGTGCCGGCGTCCTACCGGCCGGCGTCCCGCGGTCGTGCTGTCCCGCCACGGTGGCGTGGAACTCGACCGAGTCACGTGTCAGTTCCATGAACGCCTCCTCCAATGAGCCGCGCTGCTGGGCCAGTTCGTGCAGGCGCAGGCCGTTGGCACGGGTGAGGTCCCCGATCCGGGCCGGCTCCAGCCGAGGAACGGCTGCGGATCGCCCGCGAGTTGCACGACATCGTCGCGCACAGCCTGAGCCTGATCGCCGTTCGGGCCGGGGCGGCCCACTACGTGGATGACGCGGAGTCGGAGGGGGTGGCCTGGTCCGTCCGGCACAGGGAGGCGGCTGACCGCGGCTCCCGCCGAGCCCGCTCGACGAGCAGCCGACACGTCATGGGAACGGTACCCATCCTGGTGGGACGCGCCCGGGTACGGGTCGAACCAGGGTCTGGCATGCGCGCACGGGCGCAGCACCTCACGGAGCTCACCGCACCTCGTGGCGCTGCCGGTCGACCATGTCGAGGAGCGCCGCGTGGGTCTCGTGGTCGGCGGCGACGAGCAGGCCGCCCGCGCCGGTGTGCAGGGGCTGGCCGTGGATGCCGGTCACCACGCAACCGGCGGCCCGGCACAGGGCGATCCCGGCGGCGAAGTGCACGCTGTTGTCGTGGAGCCGGCCGTCGGTGACGTAGGCGGCCCGGCGGCCGGCGGCCACCCAGGTCACCGCCAGGGTGGTGGAGACCACCCGCGGGCGGAACCGCTCCACGAAGGCGGGCTCGGTGAGCAGCCGGGCCGCGCTGAAGCCGGGAGCGTTGGGGAAGGGCGGGTCGAGGTTGAGGTCGACCAGCCGCGAGTCGGCCGAGGGGACCAGCGGCTCGTCCTGGTCGCCGGTGCGCAGCCAGGCGCGCTCGCCGTCGGTCCAGAAGACCTCGTCGGTGAACGGGTCGGCGGCCGCGGCCGCGGTGGTCCCGGAGTCCGTCCGCAGGGCGACGTTCACCGCGACCAGCAGGTTGCGCACCGCGTAGTTGAGGGTGCCGCACAGCGGGTCGACCAGCCACCGGCGGGGCGCGTCCGCACTGCCGAGCTGTCCGACCTCCTCACCCGTCACGGCGTCGTCGGGACGGGCGGCTCGGAGCACATCGAGGATGGCCTGCTCGGCGGCCAGGTCCGCGGCCGTCGCGAAGTCCCCCGCGCCCTTGTCGAACCGGGCGAGCGACGCGCCGAACATCTCGCGCACCACGGCCGCCCCCGATCGTGCCGCGGCACGGGCCACCTCTGCGTCGGTTGCCGTCGTTGTGATCGTCATGACGGGAGCATAGGTGGTGGGCGGTCCACGGAACGAAGGAGCCCCAGGGCCCCGTCTTGCGTGGACCGGTCATGGGTCCAGCGAGTTGACGACCTGGCTGGTGGAGCCGTCATCAGTGGAGCGCGTCGAGGGCGGCCGCGGTGGCCTGGGCGATCAGGGCGTCGTCCGACTTGGCACACCGGGCTTGCCGCGGTCGGTCAGCACGGCGATGACGACGGGGGCGCGGCCGCCGTCCGGCCGGATGATCCCGATGTCGTTGCGGGTGCCGTAGCCGCCGTTGCCGGTCTTGTCGCCGACCTTCCAGCCGGCGGGCACGCACCGCCCGGATGTCCGGATGTACGGACCGCCGGTGGTGTGCCCACCGGCCAGTCGGTGAGCAGTTGCCGGCGGTCGCCGGCCAGGGTGCTGCCGAGGACGTAGCCGCGCAGGTCGGTGGCAATCACCCGGGGCGTGCTGGTGTCACGGGTGTCCCCGGGGGCCGCCTCGTTGAGGGTCGGTTCGGTCCGGTCGACGTTGGTGGTCCGGTCGCCGAGGTCGCGCAGCGCCTGCTGCACGGTGGCCGGGCCGCCAGCTCGGCGGTGACCAGGTTGGCGGCCGTGTTGTCGCTCTGCTCGATGGCGGCGATGGCCAGGTTCCGCACCTTCATGCCGTCGGCCACGTGCTCGGCGGTGACCGGTGCCCACGACAGCACGTCCTCCTGGCGGATCGCGGGTCAGGCAAGCGGTGTCAGCTGAACAGGTCGTAGGCGGCCGAGTCCAAGACCGTGATCACCAGGAGAGTGATAGCCCACTGCCTATGATGACCGGTCATGGACCTGCTGCGGCACCTTCGCTACTTCCGCGCCGTAGCCGAGGAGGGTCACGTCGGCCGGGCCGCGGAACGTCTGCGGATCGCCCAGCCCTCACTCTCCCAGCGGATCCGGCGCCTGGAAGGCGAGCTGGGCGTCACGCTCTTCGACCGCGGTCCGCGGGGTGTCGTCCTCACCCCGGCCGGCCGGTTGCTGCCGGCCGGTGCCGAGGAGGTGCTGGAATCCACCGCCCGCCTCCTCGGCACCGCGTCCGACCTGCGCACCGGCCGGGCCGGCACCCTGCGCGCGGCCCTGCCGCCCGACCTCGGCCCGGCCACGGTCGCCGCGCTGCTCACCCGGTTCCGGGTCGCCTCCCCGGGCGCCCGGCCGGAGGTGCGGGAGTTCCCGGTCACCGCGGTGAGCCGCGAACTCGCCCTGCGCACCGTGGACGTCGCGATGGTCCGCCACCCCTGCCCGGTCGCCGGGCTGGCCTTCGGACCGCTGCCGCACCAGCCGGTCGGTGTGCTGCTCGCCGCCGACGGGCCCCGGGTGGACCGCCCGGGGCTGGCGCCGGCCGAGCTGACCGGCCACCAGCTGGTGCTGTTCCCCCGCACCACCGCCCCGGCGCTGTACGACGAGATGCTCACCACACTGGCGCGGCACGGCTGCACACCGGCGGCCCTGGTCGACCAGCACCACGGCTCGGACGTCGCCCGTGCCCTGGTGCTCACCGGCGCCGCCGTCGCCCTGGTGCCCGGGACCACGCCACCACCCGGGACAGTCTGGCGCCCGCTGCGGGGCACCCCGCTGACCTGGCGCACCTCCACCGCCTGGCCCGCCGGCGGCGGTGGGCCCGCCGTCGGACGGTTCGCCGCGGCGGCCCAGCAGGTCCTCACCGACCCCGGCGGCCTGCCGGCCGAGCCGCCCAACCGCCCGCTCTTCGCCCGCCCCGCCACGGAGTTCCCCCTGTGAGAAGCGATACCAGTGACGCTCGCGCCCGCGCCCGGATCGCCGAGGCGTTCGCCGACGCCGGCGTGACCGGCCTGCTGCACGCCCGCGACCTCGACGGCGGCGCCGAACTCGCCCTCGGCGCGGACACCTTGGTCAGCACCGCCAGCGTCCACAAGCTCTGCGTGCTCACCACGCTGTTCCGCCAGGCCGCAGCCGGCCGGATCGACCTGACCCGCCAGCTCGACATCCCCGTCGGGGGCCGCACCGACGGCCCCACCGGGCTGGCCGCGATGCTGGACGCGGCACGGCTCTCGCTGCGCGACCTCGCCTACCTGAGCGTCGCCGTCAGCGACAACACCGCCGCCGACCTGATCTGGGACGAACTCGGCCTGGACGCCGTCAACAGCACCATGGCAGAGCTGGGCCTGACCAGGACCGTCGCCGTGCACAAGATCCGCGACCTGATCATGGCGCTGCGACTGGACACCGGCTGCGGCTCCCCGGTGGACCCGGCCGTAGTGGCCCGACTGCGCGTCCTCGACCCCGCCTTCACCAACCGCAGCACCGCCCGTGAGATGACCGCACTGCTCGCCGCCATCTGGCACGACCAGGCCTGCCCGGGCGAACACGGCGCCGCGCTGCGCCGGTTGCTCGCCCTCCAGGTCTGGCCGCACCGGCTGGCCTCCGGCTTCCCGTTCGACGACGTCCGGGTGAACGGCAAGACCGGCACCCTGCCGACGCTGCGCCATGAGGTCGGTGTCATCGAGTACCCGGACGGCGGGCGCTACGCCGTGGCGGTCTTCACCCGCGCCGCGGCCACCAACATCACCCTGCCCGCCGCCGACGCCGTGATCGGCACCGCGGCGCGGCTGGCCGTCGACGCCCTGCGGGAAGGCGGTGGAGTCCGCTAGGGCCGCGGACCGTCACGGAGGATCGAGCGTTCGCCGGGCCCCGCCGGGGTGGCGTCGTGCACCGGAGCCAACGGTGCGGCACGGAGGCCGGGAGCCGAGGCCCGGCTGGCGCGGACCATCGCCGCCCGGCTCCATGAGGCGGGGCAGACCCTGGAAGCCGCATGGGTCGGGGCAGACCCTGCAAGCCGTGGAGGAAGTACCGCGCTCGCACCGGGGTGGACCGCAAGGCGTCACAACGCCGGTGACAGCAGAGCCTCCTGGTAGCGGAGCACGACCAGCCGGGCGAGCGCGTCATGGGAGCCCAGCGGGGCGGAGGTGAGGCAGGCGCCGGAGGCGGCCGCGCGGCGGGCGAAGAAGCCGGGGCTCAGCAGGTAACCGGCGACGGCGACCTGCCGGTGCCCGGCCGCCCGCAGCGCGGCGACCGCCTCGGTGGGAGTGGGCCCGGCGCCGCACAGGTTCGCCGGAACCACGGGCGGGCTGCCGGGCAGGTGCTCGCGCAGCAGCGCGGCCATCGCGGCCGTGTCGGCGCCCGCAGCGGGGTCGGTGGAGCCGGCCGCCGCCAGCACCAGGGCCGACCGCGGCACCCGGGCCCGCCAGCCGGCCGCGTGCAGGCGGTCCGCCAGCGCCGCCGCCAGCAGCGGGTGCGGCCCCAGCGGGCGGGCGAGCCGGGCCCGGAGGTGGGGCGCCGCGGCCAACGCGGCGGGGATGTCGACCCGGTGGTGGTAGCCGGTGCCCAGCAGCAGCGGCACCAGCACCACCTCGCCGCGCAGCCGCGCCAGTGCCTCCGGAAGGGCGGGCCGGGCCAGATCCAGGAAGCAGCGTTCGACGCGCAGTCCGGGGCCCAGGGCCCGGACCCGGGTCAGCAGCGCCTCCATGGTCGCCGCGCCGGCGGCCACCCGGGTGCCATGGGCGACGGCGAGCAGGGTCGGGCGCCCGGACCCGGCCGTCACCCCGTCGCCAGCCGGTAGCCGCGCTTGGGCACCGTGCGGATCAGGTCGCCGTGCCGGCCCAGCGACTGCCGCAGCCGGGCGATCGCGGCCTCCACCGCGTGCTCGTCGGCCTCCGAGTCCGCCCAGGCGCGGCGCAGCAGGTCGGCACGGCTGAGCACCCAACCGGGGTGCTCCGCGAGGGCGCGCAGCAGCGCTGCGCTCTTGGGCGAGAGCCAGTGACTCTCGCCCGCCACCAGCAACGCGTTGCCCTGGAGCACCAGTTCGCGGCCGGCCACGGTCAGCACCTGCCGGCTCCGGGCAGGCAGCGCCTCGGTGAGGGTGCGCACCAGGGCACCGAGGCGGCCGCGCTCCGGCCAGATGACCGGGAGGCCGGCCGCCAGCAGCGGGCGGGCGCAGACCGGGCCGACGCAGACGGCGACGGTCTGACCGCGCAGCGCCTCCAGCACCGGCCCCTCCAAGCCATCGGCTCGCGCCGTGGCCAGGAAGGCGGTGATCGCGGAGGCACTGGTGAAGGTCAGGGCGTGGATCTCGCGGCGGGCGGTCTGCTCGACCAGTCGCCGCACCGGCCCCGCGTCGTCCGGTGGCGCCCAGCGGTAGACCGGCACCGGGATCACCTCGGCGCCGCGCTCGCGCAGTGCGGCGGCGAAGTCGTCGAGCGGGAGCCCGTGCTCCTGCACGGCGATCCGGCGGCCCGCGAGCGGCCGGGCCAGCAGCCACGTCAACAGTTCGCCGGTGGCTTCGGTCCGCGGCGACCAGGCCTCGTCCAGACCACTGGCGCGCACCGCGCCGGTCGCCTTCGGGCCGCGGGTCAGCACCAGCGCGTCGCGGCACGCGGCAGCCAGCTCGCCGCCCCGCCCCCAGCCGTCGGCCGCGCTCATCCAGCCGCGCCAGCCCAGGCCGGTGGTGGCCACCACGTAGTCCAGCGGCGCCCGCAGGCACTGCTCGGTGGCCCGGCGCAGCGCCAGGTCGTCCTCCAGCGGCAGGATGCGCAGCGTCGGCGCCTCCACCACGCGCGCGCCCCGCCGGGTGAGCAGCGCGACCAGCTCGTCGCGGCGCCGTGCGGCGGTGACGCCCACGGTGAACCCGGTCAGCGGGGGAAGTTCAGTGGGGCTCATGGACGCAGGTTCGACGCCGCCTGTTACCGGGAGGTTGCCCGGTTATCAAGTTGGCGTAAGCGAAACGCCCCTCCGTGTTACGGCCGATGTCGGCCGGCCCACCCCGTCCCGGTCACGGCGTGAGCAAGGTGTGCCGCGGGCGCAACACCCGGGACAAGGCCGGGTAACGCCCACCCGTCAGATTCGTCGCCATGACCACCACCACCCCGGCCGCGACGGCGACGCACTGCCCGTACTGTTCACTGCAGTGCGGCATGCTGCTCGCTCCGACGGCGATCGGCAGTGCGGTGCCGGTTCACGTGCGGGAGCGCGCGGACTTTCCCGTCAACCGCGGCGCGCTGTGCGGCAAGGGCCGCAGTGCCGCCGCGCTCCTGGGCCCCGGCACCCGGCTCAGCACACCGCTGGTACGCACCGACGGAGGCGAACTGCGCGCCGCCGGTTGGGATGAGGCGCTGGACCGGGTGGCGGCCGGTTTCGCCGCGATCCGGGCCGAGCACGGCGCGGACGCGGTCGGGGTGTTCGGCGGCGGCGGGCTGACCAATGAAAAGGCCTACCAGCTCGGCAAGTTCGCCCGGGTCGGGCTCGGCACGGCGACCATCGACTACAACGGCCGGTTCTGCATGTCCTCGGCCGCCGCCGCCGGACGGCTCGCCTTCGGCCTGGACCGGGGTCTGCCGTTCCCGCTCGCCGACATCCCGCACACCGACTGCCTGATCCTGGTCGGCGCCAACCCGGCCGAGACCATGCCGCCGGCGCTCCGCTACTTCCGCGAACTGCGCGAGAACGGCGGTACGTTGATCGTGGTGGACCCGCGCCGCACCCGGACCGCCGAGCAGGCCGATCTGCACCTGCAGCCGCTGCCCGGCACCGATCTGGCGCTGGCACTGGGCCTGCTGCACCTCCTGATCGCCGACGGGACGGTCGACACCGACTTCGTGGCGGAGCGCACCGCCGGCTTCGAACAGGCCCGGGCGGCCGCCATGGCGCACTGGCCCGAGCGGGTGGAGGCGCTCACCGGGGTTCCGATGCACCAACTACGAGAGGCGGCAAGGCAGTTCGGCCAGGCCCGGACGGGCATGGTGCTCACCGCCCGCGGCCCGGAGCAGCAGAGCAAGGGCACCGACACGGTGGGCGCCTGGATCAACCTGTGCCTGGCGGCGGGCAAGGCGGGACGGCCCTACTCCGGCTACGGCTGCCTCACCGGCCAGGGCAACGGCCAAGGCGGCCGCGAGCACGGCCAGAAGGCCGACCAACTGCCCGGCTACCGCTCCATCGAGGACCCCGTCGCCCGCGCCCACGTCGCCGCGGTGTGGGGCGTCGACCCGGACACCCTGCCGCGCAGCGGCCGATCCGCCTACGAGCTGCTGGACAGCCTCGGCCGGCCCGGCCCGGACGGCGTGCGCGCGCTCCTGGTGATGGGCTCCAACCCGGTGGTCTCGGCCCCGCGCGCGGCCCACATCACCGGGCGGCTGCGGAAGTTGGAGCTGCTGGTGGTCTGTGACGCGGTGCTCTCCGAGACCGCCCAGCTCGCGGACGTGGTGCTGCCCAGCACCCAGTGGGCGGAGGAGACCGGCACCATGACCAACCTGGAGGGCCGGGTGATCCTGCGCCAACAGGCCGTGGCGCCGCCGCCCGGAGTCCGCAGCGACCTGCGGATCCTGCGGGAGCTGGCCGAACGGCTGGACGCCCCGGCCGACTTCGACGACGACCCGGAAACCGTCTTCGCCGAGCTGCGCCGCGCCTCGGCCGGCGGACAGGCGGACTACGCCGGCCTCGACTACCGGCGGCTGCGCGCCGAGGACGGCGTCTTCTGGCCCTGCCCCACCGCCGACCACCCGGGCACCGCGCGGCTCTTCCTCGACCGCTTCGCCACCCCGGACGGCCGCGCCCGCTTCGCCCCCGTCACCCACCGCCCGGCGGCCGAGCAACCCGACCCGGAGTACCCGCTGTACCTGACCACGGGGCGGGTGCTCGCCCAGTACCAGAGCGGCGCCCAGACCCGCCGGGTCGCCGAGCTCACCGCCGCCGCGCCGGGCCCCTTCGTCGAGCTGCACCCGCGGCTCGCGGCCCGCCTCGCAGTCACCGACGGCGAACCGCTGGCGGTCGTCTCACGGCGCGGCCGCGCCCTCGCCCCGGCCAGGATCACCGACACGATCCGCCCGGACACCGTCTTCATGCCCTTCCACTGGTCAGGGCCGGGCCGGGCCAACACGCTGACCAACCCGGCACTGGACCCGACGTCGAAGATGCCCGAGTTCAAGGTCTGCGCCGTTCGTGTGGAGAAGGTCCTGACATGACACGAGACCGACGGATCGCCGTGATCGGCGCGGGCATGGCGGCCGCGAGGTTCGCCGAGCGCTACCACGCGCTCGGCGGCACCGCCCGGGTCACCCTCTATGGCGCGGAGCCGCGCGCCCCCTACAACCGGGTGCTGCTCGCCGACGTGCTCACCGGCCGCTACGACGCCGAGACCATCGCCCTGCCGTTCGGCCGCGCCGACCTGCGGCCGGGCGCCGAGGTGGTCGGCCTCGACCCCGCCGCCCGCCGGCTCACCCTCGCCGACGGCAGCACGGAGACGTGGGACCAGCTGGTGCTGGCCACCGGCGCCAACCCGGTGCTGCCCCCGATCCGCGGCCTGCGCCGCCCCGACGGAACCGGCCTGCGCGACGGCGTGCACGCACTGCGCACCCTCGCCGACTGCGCCCGGCTCAGCGAGGACGCCACCTCGGCCGAGCGCGCCGTCGTCATCGGCGGCGGAGTGCTCGGCGTCAGCACCGCCCGAGCCCTGGCCGCACTCGGCGTCGCCGTCGAAATCGTGCACCAGGGACCGCACCTGATCGAGCGCCAGCTGGACGAGGACGCCGCGCTGGCCCTGCGGGGCGCCCTGCGCACCCTCGGCGTCGAGACCTACCCCGGCAACCGGGTCAGGGCCGTCACCGCCGCCGGCGAAGTCGAACTGGCCAACGGCCACCGGCTCGACACCGACCTGATCGTGCTCGCCTGCGGAGTGCGCCCGCGCACCGCCCTCGCCCACGCGGCGGGCCTGGCGGTCGGCACCGGGATCGTCGTCGACGACACCCTCGCCACCGGTGCCCCGCACGTCCACGCGATCGGCGACTGCGCCCAGCACCGCGGCACCGTCCACGGACTGGCCGGACCCGCCTGGGAACAGGCCGACGTCCTCGCCGCCCGCCTCTGCGGGGCCGATCCCGAGGCCCGCTACACCGGCTCCCGGCCGCTGGCCCGGCTCACCGCCGGTCCGATCGAGTACGCGGCCTTCGGCGACGTCCAGCCCGACGAGCACCCCGAGTTGGACGTGCTGCGCCTGACCGACGCCACCCGCGGCAGCTACAAGAAGCTGGTGCTGCGCGGCGACCGCCTGGTCGGCGCGATCCTGCTCGGCGACCTGGCCACCGTCGGCGACCTCGCCCGGGCCCTGGAACGCGACGACCCCCTCCCGGACCATCCCCTGCACCTGCTCACCACCCTTGGAGCCGCCCGATGACGACTGAACACCGCCTGCGCGAGCTGGTCCTGGTCGGCCACGGCATGGTCGGCCAGCGCTTCCTGGAGGCCTTCACCGAGCAGCCGGGCGCGGCCGGCTGGCGGATCACCGTGCTCGCCGAGGAGCCCCGCGCCGCCTACGACCGGGTCCACCTCACCTCCTGGTTCTCCGGCACCAGCGCCGAGGAGCTGTCACTGACCCCGGTCGGCTTCCTCGCCGAGCACGGCATCGACCTGCGCCTGTCCGACCCGGCCGTGGCGATCGACCGCGCTGCCCGCACCGTAGCCTGCGCCTCCGGCACGGTGCTGCACTACGACGCGCTGGTGCTGGCCACCGGCTCCTACCCGTTCGTGCCCCCGGTCCCCGGCCACGACGCGACCGGCTGCCACGTCTACCGCACCATCGAGGACGTGGAGCGGATCCGCGCCGGAGCCGAGACCGACGGCACCAGGATCGGCGTGGTGGTCGGCGGCGGCCTGCTCGGCCTGGAAGCGGCCGGCGCCCTCACCGCGCTCGGCCTGGAGACCCACGTCGTGGAGTTCGCACCACGGCTGATGGCCATCCAGGTCGACGAGGGCGGCGGCCGGCTGCTGCGCCGCAAGATCGAGGACCTCGGCGTCAACGTCCACACCGGCGCGGGCACCCAGGCGATCCTCACCGACGAGCACGGCCGGGTCCGCGCGATGCGCCTGAGCGACGGCCGCGAACTCCCCGCTGACCTGGTGGTCTTCTCCGCCGGCGTGCGGCCCCGCGACCAACTCGCCCAGGAGAGCGGCCTGCCGGTCGGCGAGCGCGGCGGCATCGTGGTCGACGAGCGCTGCCGCACCCGCGACCCGCACGTCCACGCCATCGGCGAATGCGCCCTGGCCGTGGACGGCAAGGTCTACGGCCTGGTCGCCCCCGGTTACGCGATGGCCGAGACCGCCGCCCGCTCCATCGCCGGCGAACTGCTCGCCGAGCACCGCTTCACCGGCGCCGACACCTCCACCAAACTCAAGCTGCTCGGTGTCGAAGTCGCCAGCTTCGGCGACGCCCACGGCACCACCGAAGGCGCCGTCGACGTCCTCTACAGCGACAGCCGCTCCGGCGTCTACAAGAAGCTGGTCATCGGCGGCGACGGGCAGCTGCTCGGCGGTGTGCTGGTCGGTGACACCGAGTCCTACGGCCTGCTGCGGCCCCTCGCCATCGGCGGCAAGCCGCTCACCACCGCGCCCGAACAGCTGGTGCTGCCGGCCGGACCGGCCCCGGCGAGCGGGCCGGTCGCGCTGCCGGACGAGGCGATCGTCTGCTCCTGCCACAACGTCAGCAAGGGCGAGATCCGCGCCGCCGTCGCCGACCAGGGCTGCGCCACCGTGCCCGAGGTGAAGAAGTGCACCAAGGCCGGTACCGGATGCGGAAGTTGCGTCAAACTGCTGGGCAGCATCGTCGCCGAGGAGCTGGCGGCCGGCGGCGTCACCGTCGACAAGGGCCTGTGCGAGCACTTCGGGCAGACCCGCAGCGAGCTCTACGAGGTCGTCCAGGTGGCCGGCATCACCAGCTTCTCCGAGCTGCTGGACCGCTACGGACGCGGCGGCGAAGGCTGCGAGCTGTGCAAACCCGCCGTCGCCTCGATCCTCGCCGGTCTCACCGGGGGCCACATCCTGGACGGCGAGCAGGGTGCGTTGCAGGACACCAACGACCACTTCCTGGCCAACCTGCAGCGCAACGGCTCCTACTCGGTGGTGCCCAGGATCCCCGGCGGCGAGATCACCCCGCAGGGACTGATCACCATCGGCGAGATCGCCCGCGACCACGGCCTCTACACGAAGATCACCGGCGGCCAGCGGATCGACCTGTTCGGCGCCACCGTCGACCAACTGCCGCACATCTGGCGGCGCCTGGTGGACGCCGGCTTCGAGTCCGGCCACGCCTACGGCAAGTCACTGCGCACCGTGAAGTCCTGCGTGGGCCAGACCTGGTGCCGCTACGGCGTGCAGGACTCGGTCGGCCTCGCCATCGAACTGGAGCTGCGCTACCGGGGATTGCGTTCCCCGCACAAGATCAAGGCCGCCGTCTCCGGCTGCGCCCGCGAGTGCGCCGAGGCACAGGGCAAGGACTTCGGCGTCATCGCCACCTCGGCCGGCTGGAACCTCTACGTCGGCGGGAACGGCGGCATGACGCCCCGGCACGCCGACCTGCTGGCCGCCGACCTGGACAAGGAGACCCTGCTGCGCACCATCGACCGGTTCCTGATGTTCTACATCCGCACCGCCGAGCGGCTGGAGCGCACCTCCGTCTGGCTGGACCGGATCGAGGGCGGCCTGGAGCACCTCCGGCAGGTGGTGCTGGAGGACTCGCTCGGCATCTGCGCCGAGCTCGACGCCCTGATGGCCCGTCACATCGCCCGCTACCAGGACGAGTGGGCCGCCGTGCTGGCCGACCCGGACCGGCTGCGCCGCTTCACCTCGTTCGTCAACGCCCCCGGCGCGCCCGACCCGACGGTGACCTTCGTCCCGGAGCGCGACCAGATCCGCCCCGCCCGCCCCGACGAGGACGGGCGCATCCTCGCCCCGGCGCTGGTCGCCGGCCCCCACCTGGAGGTGCGCAGCGCATGACCGACACGACGACCTTGACCGAGACCGGTGCGGTCGAGATCCTGGACGGCCGCGGATGGACCCGGATCTGCGACTACGCGCAACTCACCCCCGGCCGCGGCGTCGCCGCCCTGAGCGCCGAGGGCCGGCAGGTCGCGGTCTTCCGGGACCGTTCGGGCGCGGTGTACGCAGTGGACAACCGCGACCCGTTCAGCGGTGCCTACGTGCTCTCGCGCGGCATCCTCGGCAGCCGCGCCGGCGTGCCGACCATCTCCTCCCCGATGTACCAGCAGGTCTTCGACCTGCGGGACGGCCGCTGCCTGGACGAGGAGACCGCGCCCGACGGACGGCCCGCGGTGCTGCGGGTCTGGCCCGTGCGGATCGCCCCGGTGACCCCGCGATGAGCACGGCGACCAAGAGCGCCGGCCGCAGCCCGTCGATCACCGAATGGCGGCCGGAGGACGACGACTTCTGGTCCGAGGTCGGGGCCCGGGTGGCCCGGCGCAACCTGGTCTTCTCGGTGCTGTCCGAGCACATCGGCTTCTCGGTGTGGAGCCTCTGGTCGGTGCTGGTGCTCTTCCTGGGACCGGCCTACCACATCGATCCGGCCGGCAAGTTCACCCTGACCGCCCTGCCCACCGCGCTCGGCGCGCTGCTGCGGCTGCCCTACGGCTACGCCGTGGCCCGGTTCGGCGGCCGCAACTGGACCGTTGCGAGCGCCCTGCTGCTGGTGGTACCGACCGCGCTGGCCGGCCTGGTGCTGCGGCCCGGCGTCTCCTACGGCACCTTGCTCGCGGTCGCCTGCGTGGCGGGCGCCGGCGGCGGCAACTTCGCCTCCTCGATGGCCAACATCAACGCCTTCTACCCGCAGCGGCTCAAGGGCTGGGCCCTCGGCATCAACGCCGGCGGCGGCAACCTCGGTGTTCCCGTCGTGCAACTGGTCGGCCTGGTCGTGCTCGCCACGGCCGGCGCCGCCCACCCAGGGCTGGTCCCGCTGGTCTACCTCCCGCTGATCGTGCTGGCGGCGCTCGGCGCGGCCCTCAGGATGGACAACAATCCCGCGCTGACGAACGACCGGCGCGCGCTGCCCGAGGTGCTGCGGGAGCCGCACAGCTGGGTGCTGTCGCTGCTCTACCTCGGCACCTTCGGCAGCTTCATCGGATTCAGCTTCGCCTTCGGGCAGGTGCTCCAGGTGCAGTTCCACCACACCTTCGACACCCCGGTGAAGGCCGCCTACCTGACCTTCCTCGGCCCGCTGCTGGGATCGCTCTGCCGGCCGGTCGGCGGACGGCTGGCCGACCGCCGCGGGGGCGCCAGGACCGCCCTGGCCGCCTTCCTGCTGATGGCCGCCGGCACGGGCGTGGTGCTCGCCGCCTCCCGGGCCGACTCGCTGCCGCTCTTCCTGACCGGCTTCACCGCCCTGTTCGTGCTCAGCGGCATCGGCAACGGCGCCACCTACAAGATGATCCCGGCCGTCTTCCAGGCCCGGGCCCGCGCGGCGGTCGGGGCCGGTGCCGACCCGACCGCCGCCGAGCACGACTCCCGCCGCCGCGCCACCGCGCTGATCGGACTCGCCGGCGCGATCGGTGCCTGTGGCGGGGTGCTGGTCAACATCGCCTTCCGCCAGTCCTTCCTGACGGGCGGAAGCGGCGACGCCGCCTATCTGGCCTTCCTGGCCGCCTACGCCCTCTGCTCGGTGCTGACCTGGGCGGTCTACCTGCGGCCGGGCGCCGGAAAGATCCGAGCCGGTACCATCTGACGGCCCGTTCGGTTCGTCGAGAGGTCAGTGGATGGTTACCCAGAGCCCGCAGCAGCCTTTCCGGCCCGAGGGGGAGGGGTTCGGGCGGCGGCGGTTCCTCGGCTTCGTCCTGGCGGCCTCCACGCTGACCGTGGCCGCCCAACTGGGCGAGGGCGCGGCGGCGCCGAAGGCCGCCGCCGCAGTGCCGGGCCTGCCGGAGCCGGCCGAACTCTACGACCTGAACGACATGTTGACCGACGCCACGCTGCTGACGGCCAACCTGATCACCATCACCATGAACCCGGACGGCACCGCGTCCTTCGCCCTGCCGCGCGCCGAGGTGGGGCAGGGGGTGACCACCTCCACCGCCATGCTGATCGCCGAGGAGCTGGACCTGCCGCTGGACAAGGTGCGGGTCACCCTGGCCGACGCCCGACCGGAGTTGGTCTTCAACCAGCTCACCGGCGGCTCCAACACCACGATCTCCACCTACACACCGGTCCGGGTCGCCGCCGCGACGGCCAAGCAGCGGCTCCTGGAGGCGGCCGCCGCGGAGTTGGGCGCGCCGCTCTCCGCGCTCTCCGCCCTCCAGGGCGTGATCACCGCTCCCGACGGCCGCTCCCTCGGCTACGCCGAACTCGCCGTCAAGGCGGCCAGCCTGACCAACCTGCGGGTAGCGGTGACCCTGAAGGCCGCATCCGCGTTCCAGGTCATCGGCACCCCGCAGAACCGGATCGACGCGCTGGACGCGGTGACCGGCCGCAAGCAGTTCGCCATGGACGTCAAGGTGGCGGGCGCGATGCCGGCGATGATCTGCCGCCCGCCGACGATCAACGGCACGGTGGTCTCCGTGCAGAACCTGGCGGCGGTGCAGGCGATGCCGGGAATCACCGACGTCGCCGTGGTCTCCACCGGCGTGGCCGTGCGCGGGCGCACCTTCGGGCAGTGCATCGACGCCGTAAGGGCGCTGCAGGTCACCTGGGGGCCGGGCAGCGAGGACCACGCCACCGACGCCACCGTGCTGGCCGAACTCCGCGCGGCCGAGAACCCGCTGGTCACCCCGCCGCTGCCGCTGCTCACCGAGGCGATCGACGCCCGCTTCACCTTCCACTTCGCCAGCAACAGCCCGCTGGAGACCAACTGCGCCGTCGCCGACGTCCGTTCGGACAGCGCCGAGATCTGGGCCTCGGTCAAGGCGCCCATCACGGCGCAGGAGGAGATCGCCGCCAAGCTGGGACTGCCGGTGACCGCCGTGACCGTCCACTGCGTGCAGGGCGGCGGCTCCTTCGGCCGGAAGCTGTTCCACGACGCCGCGTTGGAGGCCGCCGAGGTCTCCCAGAAGATGGGCAAGCCGGTGCGGCTGATGTGGCACCGGACCGACGACTTCCGCCACGGCCGGGTCCACCCGATGTCCACCTCCCGGGTGCGGGCCACCTACTCGCTCGGCCAGGTGCTCACCATGGACCAGCGGCACACCTCCGTGGCCACCGAGTTCGGGCACGGCCTGGGTGAGATCATCACCTCGCTGGCCGCCAAGCTGCCGGTCGGCGGGCTCGCCTTCTCCGAGACCATCTTCACCCTCACCCAGCAGACACCGTACAACTTCGGGGTCACCAGCCAGCTGCTGACCGAGGTCGACAACGGGTTCCACACCGGCAGCATGCGCAACATCTACTCGCCCAACGTGCGCTGCGCGCAGGAGCTGGTCGTCGACCGGCTGGCGGCCGCGATGGGCCGGGACCCGTACGAGTTCCGCCGCGAGTTCCTGAAGGACCGGCGGGCCGTCGCGGTCCTCGACAAGGTCGCCCAAGTCGGCAACTGGGGACGCGCGATGGCGCCGGGCACGGCGCAGGGCATCGCGATCCACCCCGAGTACCACGGGTTCGTCGCCGTGCTCGCCGAGATCGACTGCACTGCGGCCACCGTCAACCGGCAGATCCCCGACGCCGTCACCGGCCCGCGGGTCACCAAGGTGGTGTGCGCGGTCGACGTCGGCCTGGCCGTCAACCCCAAGGGCCTGGAGGCCCAGATGATGGGCGGCATCATGGACGGCATCGCGATCACCCTCACCTCCAGCCTGCACCTGCACAACGGAGTTTTCCAGGAAGGCAGTTGGGACAACTACTTCTACACCCGGCAGTGGAACACCCCGACCGAGCTGGACATCATCGTGATGCCGCCGACCACCGGAACCCCTGGTGGCGCCGGGGAGTTGGCGGTCGCCGGTGCGATGGCGGCAGTGGCCTGCGCCTACGGTCGGGCGACCGGGACCATGCCGACCACCTTCCCGATCAACCATGACGCGCCGCTCGCCTTCACGCCGCTGCCGACCGTCCCGCCGATCCCGCAGTCGCCCACCGACGGCCTGAGCCGCGCGTACTAGGAGTCCATCCCCTTGCCTCAGCACACCTTCATCCTCAACGGGCAGCAGGTCACCGTGGACGTCGAGGACGACGTCCGGCTGCTCTGGGTCCTGCGCGACGTCCTCGGCGTGACCGGCCCCAAGTACGGCTGCGGGCTGGGCGTCTGCCAGGCCTGCACCAGCCACATCAACGGCAAGGCGTTCAACCCGTGCTCGGTGCCGGTGGGTGACCTCCAGCCCACCGACCGGGTCACCACCATCGAGGGCCTGCCCGCCACGGTCGGCAGGGACCTGCACCCGATGCAGGAAGCCTGGCTGCAGTTCGACGTCCCGCAGTGCGGCTACTGCCAGCCCGGACAGATCATGGCCGCCGTCGCCAAGGTGCTCCAAGCCCGGGCCGCCGGCAGGCAGCTCGGTGACACCGACTACGACGAGATCCGCAACATCTGCCGCTGCGGCACCTACTACCGGATCCGGGAGGCGATCGCGGCAGCCGAGAACCAGTTCTGAACGGCGTGGGGCGCCCCGGGCCGCCGGAGCGCCCATCGGCCGTTCAGACCACGGCACTTCGGTAGCGGTCGAGTGACACGAACTGGCGTCCTCCATCGGTCAGTTCGCCGAACCGCAGGTCCCGGCGGGTGGCCACGGCGGCGGCCTCCTCGCAGACGTCGGTCACCGTGTCATCGACCGTGCCCTCATCGCTCCACGGTTCCATTGGTCGGGCAAATGGTCGCTGCCCGCCTTCTGTACAGCCACCGGTGGATGTGGTGACATGTTTGCATCAGGAGCGTCCGCTGGAGAAGCGGGGACTTGGCTGCACCCGCGTCGGCCAACCCGGCTCCCCGTGCACCGAAACCCGCACCGGCAGAAGCATCCTGACGGCCACTCAGCACCTTCCCCCACCCCGCCCGGGACCGCGGCACTCCCCTCGGTCCCGGCCAGGTGCGAGCCCGACCGCGCCGGGTCCACCGGCCGACCAACGGATGAGCCGCCCCACCGGCGCATCCGTTCCGGGGTGAAGCATCGTCTCGCCGCCCGGACAGCCGGGCGGCCCTGCCACCCCGGCCGTCGCCGGGGTTCCGGAGGTACCAGATGAGAGCACTGCCCGCCGCACTGCGCGCCCCGCTCCTGTTCGCCGCCGCCGTCGCCCTCGCCGGCCTGGCGGCGGCCCCGGCCACCGCGCAGACCAGCGCGCTGCCCTTCCAGTGCCAGGCGACCCCGCCGGTAGGCTCGGCGCAGACGTTCACCCTGAGCGCCAGTGCCGACGCCACCGCACCCGCCACCGTGACGACCGGCCAGACTTTCAGCGTCACCATCGCCCCCGGCGCCCTCACCGTGCCGACCTCGGTGAGCGGCAACACCATCAACTCGATCAGTGGAATCACCCTGTCGATGCCGGTGCCGGCCAACGCCTCGCTCAGCGGCGTGAGCCTGTCCGGCGGCTCGGGCCTGGGCTCCGGAGCGCCGACCACCAGTGTCAGCGGCGGCACCATCAGCCTCAAGGTGCCCGGGCCCATCGCCGGCGGCAGCACCTTCACCCTGCCCACCATCACCCTCCGCCTGACGGCGGGCGCGGCCGGCGGCACGGTCAGCACCCAACTCGCCGGCAGCAACTACACCAGCCCCGGCCTTACCTTCACCGCGACCGTGCCGGTGCTCTTCTTCACCGTGTCGGTCCCCACCAGTTGCTACCCGTCACCCAGCCCGGTGCTCAGCACCACGAGCATCACCTCCTGAGCCGCGTCCGTCGGACGCACCGCGTCCCCTGCGCGGCGTCCGACGGCGGCAACCGCGCCCCCGCGCCAGGCCACCGGCACGGGGGCGCCCGGCCCGCCGGCGCGGGAGGCCCGGCCCGCCGTCTTCGACGTGGTCGGCCGGCACCGCGAGGCCGGCGACGTGCTGGTCCACGACGCCCGCTTCCCCGCCGCCCTGCGCCCGGGCGACCTGCTGGCGATCCCCGGCCGCGGGGAGACGGAAGGTGGGCGTGGGAATTGTGAGCCGGGGGACGCGAGACGGAAGTCGGGAGACTGCGAGCCGGAGCTGAGTATCGTGGTTGCGCGCAGCCCGCTGGCTTTGGCAACTCACCGGTCGAGAGGGGACACCGTGTCCAACTCCGCACAGATCGACGTCGTCCGCCGCTTCTACGGCGCGAAGGGCGACTTGGACGTCATCAGGTCGGTGGTGGCCGAGGACGCGCGCTGGGACATCGCCGAGGGCTTCCCCAACGGCGGCGTTCACCAGGGACTCGGTCGCATCATCAGCGAATTCTTCCCGTTCCTCGCCGACTTCGAGGAGTTCCGCTGCGTGGGCGACGCGTTCTTCGAGGACGGCGACCACGTCATCGTCCTCGGCCGCTACCTCGGGACCACCACCGGTGGCAACGCGGTGAGTTCGCGCTTCGCGCACGTGTTCACCGTGCGAGCGGGAAAGATCACCGAGCTGCGGCAGACCTCCGACACGCTCCCCATCGCCCGCGCGCTCGCAGGGTGAGCTCGACGAGTGCTCGACGGTTGAGCTCCTGTGCTCGGCGGGCGGGTCGGTGAGCCCGCGCGCTCGGCGTGTGGGTCCGTGAGCCCGCGCGCTCGGCCGGTGCGGCCGGGCGCGCGGGAGCAGTGTCACCAGGCGGCCTCCTGGTAGTCCTTCAGGAACACCCCCGCCAGCGGAGCGCCGGCCTCGCCGCGGACGATGGGGTGGTAGATCCGGGCGGCGCCGTCGACCACGTCCAGCGGGGTGCGGAAGCCGCGGGCGGCGATCCGGGCCTTCTTGGGCGCCGGGTTCTCGTCGGTGATCCAGCCGGTGTCCACCGCGCACATGTGGACGCCTCGGGTGGCGAGTTCGGCCGCGCTGGTGCGGGTGAGCATGTTGAGCGCGGCCTTGGCCATGTTGGTGTGCGGATGGCCGGGGGTCTTGTGGGTGACGGCGAACCGTCCCTCGACGGCGGTGACGTTGACGACGTAGCGGTTGCGGTGCGGAGAGGCCAGCAGCAACGGCAGCAGCCGGTCGCAGAGCAGCGCCGGGGCCACCGCGTTGACCAGCTGCACCTCCAGCAGCTCGGCCGGGTCCAGCTCACCGAGCCGGGCCGACCAGGAGTTGGCGGTCCGGGTGTCCGGGAGCAGGCCGGCCTCATCGGTGCGCGGGGCCGGCGAGGTGGCCACGGAGCCGCTCGGCAGCGCGGCGAGCGGAGCGAAACCCGGTGCGTACCAGATCTCGCGCCCGGGCCCGGCCGGCAGCTCCGGCGACTCGCCCGCCGCCAGCACCGCATATGCCTCGGGCGGCCGCCGGATGGTCTGCGCGGCATTGTTGACCAGGATGTCCAGCGGTCGGCCCTGCTCCCGCAGCCGCTCGCAGAGCGCGAGCACCTGGCGTGGGTCACGCAGGTCGACACCGACCACGGTGAGGCGCTCCAGCCACTGCTCGCTGCCCGGCGCTGCCCGGAACCGGCGCAGGGTGTCCTGCGGGAACCGGCTGGTGACGGTCAGTTCGGCGCCGTCGCGCAGCATCATCAGTGCCAGCTGGAAACCGATCTTCACCCGTCCGCCGGTGAGCAGCACCCGGCGGCCGCGCAGATCCGTGCTGATCGCCCGGTTGGCGCCGTTCTGCTCGGCGCAGCCCGGGCAGAGCATGTGGTAGAAGCCGTCCACCTGACGGTAGTCGACCTTGCAGACATAACAGCGACGCGGCCGCCGCAACTCACCGGGGCTGGCTGCGGCGGCGGGCGTGGCCAGCGGCGCGTCCTCGTGGCGGCCGGTTGCTCCGGTGGCGGTGGCGGCCAGCAGTGCGGCGTCGGCTGCTTCCTTCGCCGCGCGGGCGCCCTGGCGCCGCTCGCGGCGGCTCTCCCGGGCGAAGGTTCCGATCATCCGGCCGGCGTGCCGGCGGACCGGGTGGCCGAGGGGGAGTTGGCGCAATCGCCCGAGCGTGCGGGTGAACGCGGCCAACTCCTCCTCGGTGATGTCTATGTCGGACATGGTGCTTCTCCGCTTGCCACCTGATGGGCCTGCCCGGGCGGACCGGACAGCTGTGGCGCGATGGTAGGCGCTCGGTGAGCTGCGACGAAACCGGTTTCCGCCTCGCCCCGGTCCGGGAGTCCGGGCGCGGCGGTGCGACGGCATGCTCGGGATCCAGCCAAGATGAGCCCAGCATCCGCCATGGGATGATCTTGGTGGGATGGCGGTCGGGCCAGTGCTGACGCGGCATGCGCAGGACGGTGGCGGGTGAGGGGATGCTGGTCTTTCTTCGCGCTGGTGGTTGTCTGCAATCGGTCTTGCGGTGATCGTCACGCCGAGGGGTGAGTGCCCCCGGTCAGTAGGCCGGTGCGGTCATGTGGTGGGGGTGGTGGGCGGCGACGTCGTGGGCGGCTTGGACGAAGGCGGCGACGGCTGCGGATCGCGAGGCCTCCGACCAGGCGACCATGACCGCGCTGGGGCTGAGGCCGGTGACCGGCCGGTATGCGATGTCCGGTCGCTGGTGCCGCTTGGTGGTCGAGAGTGACAGGAACGCCACTGCCTGGCCCAGCGCGACCACCTCCAGGAGTTGCTCGACGCTGGCCACGAGCGGCCCTTCAGGAGTGTCGGCCGGCGCCGAGCCGGTGTGGTCATCGCCCGCTTCCGCTCCGTCGCATCCTGTGTAGTAGGCGGTGTTGGCGGGGTCGGCCCCTTTCCAGCGCGGGATCGGTTCGCCCTTGAGGTCGGCCAGCCGCAGTCGCCGGCGTCCGGCCAGGGGATGCCCGGCGGGGAGAACGGCCAGTCGCGGCTCGACCACGAGCGTCTGGGAATCCAGCCCTTGACCGTCGAACGGGCTGCGCAGCAGCGCTACATCGGCACGGCCGTCCCGCAGCATGGCGATCGGCTCTCCGCTGCCGGCGACGACGACTTCGGGCGGCGGCAGATGCGAACCCGTTCCCCGGTAGGCGGCGAGGACCTCCCGCAGCAGCCCGGCATCGCCTTCCGGCTTGACCGCCACGACGAGCTTGGGTGTCGGCTGACCGGCCCGGCGTGCTCGCCGGGCCGCCGCGTGCACCGCGTCGACCGCGATCCGGGCCTGGTCGAGCAGCACCTGACCGGCGGTGGTCAGCCTCACCTGCCGGGTGGTGCGCTCCAGCAGGCGTACGCCGACCCGGGACTCCATCTGAGCGATCGCCTTCGACAGCGGGGGCTGCGCCATCCCCAGGCGTTGCGCGGCCCGGCTGAAGTTCAGTTCCTCGGCGACCGCGATGAAGTACCTCAGCTCCCGCACCTCTAGCTCACTCATATCCGTGGACTATAGATCCAGAGTCTTCCGGTCTTTCCCTTCCGCCCGCGGGCGAGGGGAGGCTGGGGTCATGACGACTTCACAGAAGACTGCTCTGATCACCGGTGCGAACAAGGGCATCGGCAAGGAAACGGCGCGCAGGCTCGCAGCCCTGGGCATCACCGTGCTGATCGGCGCCCGCAACGCCGAACGTGGCGAGGCGACGGCCGAGGAGCTTCGCGCCGACGGCGCCGACGTACGGTTCGTACCGCTGGACGTCACCGACGAGACCTCTGTCCAGGCCGCCGCCAAGCACATTGACGCCACGTTCGGCCGCCTCGACATCCTCGTCAACAACGCCGGGATCGCCGCCGGACCGCAAGCACCAAGTGAAGCCTCCGCCGCCACCGTTCGGCAGGTCTACGAGACCAACGTGTTCGGCGTCATCGCGGTGACCCACGCCATGCTCCCCCTGCTCCGCCGCTCCGCCGCCGCGCGCATCGTCAACATGTCCAGCGAACTCGGCTCCCTCGCCCACATGGCCGACCCGGGCAGCCCGTGGTCCGCCTACACCTCGATCCTCCTCCCTTACTGCAGCTCGAAGAGCGCGCTGAACGCGATCACCGTGCTCTACGCCAACGAACTGCGTGCCGAAGGGATCCTGGTCAACGCGGTGAGTCCCGGCTACTGCGCGACCGACCTCAACCGCCACACCGGGATACGCACGGCGGAGGAGGGCGCGGCCGTCGCGGTCGACCTGGCGACCGCGGGCGAGGACGGCCCGACGGGCGCCTTCCTGGCCGAGGACGGGCCGATTCCCTGGTGAGACCATGCCGCCCGAAGCCTGCCGGGGTGCTTTTCACCGGCCTCTTGCGCGGCGCCCTCCCCACGGGCAGCGCCCTGATGAGCCGTCAGGCGGCTGGGCGCGGGGCTTACCCGGCGCGACAGGAAGACTCGCTGGCGACCATCGCTTCACGCGGCGGCTGCGCCGTCTCCTCAGCCACCCCAGTCACACCATTAGCGATCTACGGCTACCGTACTAAGGAGTCCAACCCATGAACGACACCGTCCAGCCGACCGAGTCGAGCGCGCCCGTGGTCGTCCTGGTGCACGGAGCCTTTGCCGACGCCTCCGGGTTCACGGGCGTGATCCGCGAGCTGACGGCCGTCGGGCACCGCGTCGTTGCGCCGCCGAACCCCTTGCGGGGTCTGGCCGGTGACGCGGCCGTGGTCCGCGCGGTCGTCGGTGGCATCGACGGCCCCGTCCTGCTGGTGGGGCACTCCTACGGCGGTGCCGTGATCACGCAGGCCTCCGCCGGCCTCGACAACGTGGCGGGTCTGGTCTACCTCGCCGCGTTCGGCCTCGACGAGGGCGAGAGCTGCGCCGGCCTCGGTGCCCCCTTCCCGCCCTCGATGCTGGCCGAGACCGTACGGCCGACCTCCTACGAGGCGTACGGCGCCGCGGGCGGCCCGGACCTGTACATCGACGCGGACGGCTTCCACGAGTCGTTCTGCGCCGACCTTCCCGCCGAGCTGGCCCTGGCCATGAGCCTCGCCCAACGGCCGATCGCGGCGGCGGCGTTCGCTGAGGAGGCCACCGGGGCCGGTTGGAAGACCATCCCGTCCTGGTACCAGATCGCCCGGCACGACAACGCCCTCTCCCCTCAGGCACAGCGCTTCATGGCCGAGCGGATGGGCGCGACCACTGAGGAGGTCGACGGCTCCCATGTGGCCTTCATAGCCCAGCCGCGCCGCACGGCGGACCTCATCAAGGCGGCGCTGAGCAAGCTCTGAACCGACCTGGCAGGGCAGAAAGGCCCTGGCGCAGGAGCCCCCTACGCGCCGGGCCTTCCGCGCCCAGCTACGCGATACGCCGGGCCGCTGGGAGTCGCCGTCCCCCCAGCGCCGGTTTTCGTTCCGATGTTCCCCCGAGGCCCACGCCAGCGCGGCTGCACCAGCCGGACGAGCCGCTCACCGCCGAGGACATCGAGCTGGCGAGCCGCTGGTCGCCCAGCGCGCCCATCTCACCGCCGCCGACCGCGAGGAGGTGCGACCGTGATCCCGGGGCCGCGTCGGGTCAAGGGCGGCGCGGGCCGGGGATCACCGGGAGCCGCCTTCGCTCTGGGCGGGGATCGCGGTGCGGCCGGCCTTGCGCAGCTCCCGCAGGTCGGGGATGTGGTTGTAGCGGGTGCCGGGGCTGACGCCGAGGAGCTTGGCGATCGAGGTGATCGACTGCTCGGGGTTGGGCAGCAGGGTGCGGGCGGCCTGGATGACCTCGGGAGTGGCGACGACGGGTCGGCCGCCGACGTTGCCGCGGGCGCGGGCGGCGGGCAGGCCCTCGCGGGTGCCGGAGACGATCAGCTCGCGGATGAACTCCGCCAGGGCGGCGGAAGACGTGGAAGATGAGCCGGCCGCCGGGGGTCGTGGTGTCCAGGCGCTCGTGCAGTGAGGTGAAGCCGATGCCGCGGCTCCTCAGTTCGCCGACCATACAGGGGAACGGGTCGGCGCGTGCGGCTCGCCTGGGTGTCGGCCCGCCTGTCGTCTGATAGGCACTGTTCCAGGTGGCGCCCTCTTGCTCCCAGAGCCGGCGGCCGAATGGCGTCTCCGCGTTCGAACCCCGCGCCGTGACGGCGCCTGACACGACAGTCGAGGGAGAGACCATGGGTTGGACACTCACGCGCCGGGCGACAGCGTCAGCGGCTCTCGCCGGAGCGATCGCCATCGTCTGCACGGTGCTGCCGGCGGCCCATGCCGGAACGCGGACGGGCGGTGAGCAGGCGTCCGCGACCGTGGCGGCGCAACGGTCCGGTTCGCCGACGCCGCGTCCCCCGTACCTCCCTCGGGACTTCCGCGGGAAAGGGAAGTGGGTTGTCCGGGACCTGGGCGTCACGGTCCCGTTCACGTGGGAGGGGAGGAACGGCGACAGCCAGATGATCGCCGGCGGCCCGCAGTACCCGATCTGGTTCACCAACCTGATCTACCACGGCACGCTCTACACGCTGACCTACAAGTGGCCCGGTCTGACCGAACATCCCTGCTCGCGGATCCCGGGCTTCGACCTCGACCAGTTGAACCAGGCATTCCAGGGCGCACGGTTCGTCGGGCGGGAGATCCTCCAGCGGAGCCCGAACCGGTACGTGAACCACTGGAGGGTCGGCGTCGTCCAGCCGAAGCTTCCTCCGGGGAATTTCCCTCGCTTCCCCCTCGGACTGGGCGACATCTACGTAGACCAGGACGATCGGAGTACGTTCTGGCAGGTGCTGCAATTCGGCGTCCAGAACCTCTACGACCCCGAGCTGGACGAGTGGCTCGTGATGGACACGTTCGAGCACGAGCCCGGTGCGGTCACGCTTCCCGAACGCTGCTCGTCGTGATCAAGCCGGCCGTGTCCCCGGCTCGCGTCACGAGCATGAGGGGGGACCCTGCACGGTCGCGGAGGATTCCTGGGCGGTGAACGCCATGGCGTGCCATGATGCGTGCTGCGTGCTGCGTACTGCGTGCTGTGAGGCGGGTGGCGCGCGTGATCGATGCGATGGCGGACCAGGGGTGGATGATGGCAGGCAGCGAGGACTGGATGCGTACCGGTGCGCCGGACGGGCGGCCGATACCGGCGCTGCGCTCGGACGTGGCGCACTCCGCACGCATCTACGACTTCTTCCTGGGCGGGAAGGACAACTTCCCGGCAGACCGGGAGGCCGCGGCGGAGATCGCCGAAGTGTGGCCGAGCCTGCCCGTCTCCATGCGTGCCAACCGGCAGTTCATGCGGCGTGTGGTCCACCACCTGGCCGCTGAGCACGACGTCCGCCAGTTCCTGGACCTCGGAACGGGCCTGCCCACCGAGCCGAACCTCCATCAGGTCGCACAGGCCGTGCACCCGGACGCCCGCGTGGTGTACGTGGACAACGACCCGCTGGTCCTCGTGCATGCCCGGGCGCTGCTCACCAGCACACCCGAGGGCCGTACCAGCTACGTCGACGCGGACCTGCACGACGCCCGGGCCATCGTCGCCTCGTCGCAGGTGCGTCAGATCCTCGACCTGGAACAGCCGGTGGCGGTCAGTCTCTTCGCCATCCTGCAGTTCGTCACCGACGAGGACGCCGCCCGGGCCATCATCCGGGAGCTGATGGCCCCCCTCGCCTCCGGGAGCCTCCTGGCGCTGTCCACCGTCACGGCGGACAGCAACCCGAAGGAGGTCACCGAGGGGCTGGCCGTCTATGCCGCGCGCGGGATCCCGGAGCGGGCCCGCAACCGGGCGGAGGTGGCGGCGCTCCTCACCTCCGCCGGGCTGGAAGTCCTCGACCCCGGGGTGCAGTTGGTGCACCGCTGGCACCCGGACGGGGAGTCCGCCGCGCTGCCCGACGAGCACGTACAGATGCACGGGGCTGTCGCGCGCAAACCGTAGCCGAGCCAGTCCGAATGCTCGCGGGCATCAGGGCGGTGGGCCGCCAGCTCCTCTGCCGCCCGTTCGACCTCCTCGAACCCGGCGGAGACGGCGTTCTCGTTCAGCAGTCCCAGGCCCAGGCCGAGCCGGATCTCACCACGGACCTCCTCCGGTAGCCGGCAGTCGTCGAGCAGTCGGCACAACAGCCGGGCGTGGGTGCGGAAGTCAAGGCTGAAGGTGGCGAGCCCGGCCAGCGCCAGGGCCGCCCTGGACCGCGCCTCGCCCTCCAACTCCGACCGGTCGAGCACTTGGTGCAGCAGGCGCGCGGCCGTGCCGCCGTCGCGGACCGCGATCGCCTGGTACGCGGCCTCCTGCGCCCGCAGCAGCCGGCCGGCCAGGTCGCCGGAGGCGAGGGTGTGGTGCGCGATCTGCACCAGCGGGACCGGAGCGCGGCCCTGGAGCACCTCGATCGCGCGCCGGTGCAGCCGGAGCCGGGGGCCGGGGACATGCTGGTAGGCGACCTGCTGGGCGAGCGCGGGGCTGGGCGAAGGCCGGTCAGCAGGGTCCGGCGCCGGGGCCGCCGAGGTGGAACGAGGTGGGGGTGACGCGGCCGGCGTCGTAGAGGGCGGGGCTGGTGGCGGTGACCGAGAGGTCGGAGCGGTCGGTGGCGCCGAGCAGGTGGTAGTCGGATATCCAGCCGGAGCCGCCGCTGGTGCCGAAGCGGCCGTCGCCCATCTGCTCGCAGGTGCTGTCGGCGGCGTGGGCCACCTCGCCGAAGGCGGTGACCACCTGGGCCCGCGTGTAGGTGCCGTTCCAGAGGGAGCCGGGGAAGTAGCCGACGGCTTGCTCGTCGTAGAACACCCACCAGTCGCCCGCCAGGTTCTGGATCGAGAACCTGGCGGCCGCGCCGGGCCGAAGCGCCATGCCGGCCTTGGCGGTGTGCGAGACCTGGACGAAGCCGCAGGCGTTGTAGCAGCTCTCCGCACCGCCCACCCAGTGGTAGACGAAGAGGTGCGGCAACAGATCGCCGTTGAGCCCGAGGTCGACGGTCCAGCCGATCTCCACGGTGGACTTCTGGTCGGCGGACTGCAGGGCCAGTTCCTGCAGCGAGTGCGAGTCGGTGTCGCCGGGCTTGATCGCCGGTGCTGCCTGCAGCATGCGGACCGTGGCGCCGGCGGTGTCGGTGGTCTGACGTCCGGACACGTAGTCGTAGCAGGCGCCGAACCAGCAGACCGGGCCGCTGCCGTTGACCAGCGGCGGTTGCCCGAGCGGGGCGGGTGCGGGCGCGGCGGTCCGTGCCGTGCCGGCGGAGCCGACGGCCGCGGCGGGGGCCGTGGCTGCGGTGGCGAGCACGCTGAGGGCGGCGGCGAGCGCGGTGGCGCCGCTGATCAGGGCCTGGCGGATGCGCATGGGGGTTCCGTTCCGGTGCATGAGTGGGGCACGGCTGGGGGAGCGGCGAATTAAGCACCGCTGTAATTCTGATTAAGTGCCAGAGTTACAACGGCGGTTAAGCTAGTGCCGCCGGCGCGGTCCGGCAATAGGTCCCGCGGAACAACCTCTACGGATGTGACACCAGTGAACGAGCCGACCGATCCGCCGGCCATCGGTCGCCGGGTGCTCCGGCTGCGCACCGAGCGCGGCCTGACCCAGCGCGCCCTGGCCGCGCCGGACTACACCGCCGCGTACATCTCCACGCTGGAGGCCGGCAAGGTGCGCCCCTCCGAAGCAGCGCTGCGTTACCTGGCCGACCGGCTCGAGGTGAGCTACGAGTTGCTGGCTACCGGCCGGCCCCCGCAACTGGCCGGCGAGCTGCGGCTGCGGCTGGCCGAGGCTCGCCAGCTGCTCTGTGCCGGCGAGCCGGCCCGGGCCGCGGAGGACTACCGGGAGCTCGCCGCCGAGGCCGAGCGGCACGGCCTGGCCGAGCAGCAGGCGGCCGCGCTGCTCGGGCTCGGTGACTGCGCCCTGGACCTCGGGGAGTTGGACCGGGCCATCGAATCCTTCCAGCGCTGCGAGGAACTGCTGCGGCAGGCGCCGCTGCCGCAACGGGTGCCGGCCCTGCGCGGCCGGGCGGTCGCCCACCTGCTGGCCGGCGACCTGCGCTACTGCTGCTACCTGCTGGAGAGCACGATCGACCAGCTCAACACCGGTGGCTTGGCCGACCCGCACGCCCTGCTGCTGCTCTACTCCGCGGTGATCGCCCCCTACATGGACCTCGGCGCGCACCGCCGCGCCGCCCAGGCCGCCGAACTCGCGCTGGCCCTGGCCCCCCGGGTCGACGACCCGGCCCTGGTGGCCCGGTTGCACCGCGGGGTGGCCCGCACCCTGCTGGCCGAGGGCCGGGTGTCCGAGGCGGAAGCCTCGCTGGCCAAGGCCGAGGAGCTCTACCGGCAGTTGCGGATCGGCACCGAACTCGCCCACTGCCACTGGATGCGCGGCTACCTGCGGGCCCAGGACGGCGACCTGCCGGCCGCCGAGCGCGAACTGGGGCTCGCCCGCGAGCTGCTGGCGCGCGGTCAGGCCACCCTCTACACCCAGCAGATCGACGTCGAACTGGCCGACGTGCTGCGCCGCGCGGGCCGACCGGATGAGGCCGCGGCGCTGCTCACCGATCTGCTCGACGCGCTGCACCCGGGCCGCGGTGCGGTGCACGCCGGTGCGGCGCACCGGCTGCTCGGTCGGATCGCGGAGCAGCGCGACGACCCGGCCGGGGCCGAAGCCCACTACCGGGCCGCCCTCGACCTGCTGGCCGATGCCGGCGCCGCGGCCGACCTGGCCGACCTGTGCCGGTTGCTCGGCGACCTGCTGCGCCGCACCGGGCGGTTGGAGGAGGCGCTGGACACCTACCGCAGCGGGCTGGGGCACCAGGCCGCGCCGGGCACCACCACCCTCGGCCCGGCCCCGGCCGCACCGCCGTTCTGAGGTCACGGGGCCGGCAAAGGCCGGTGGGCCCGGATGGTGATCCGGGCCCACCGGGGGCGTGCCGAGCTCGGCCGGCGCGGGACCGGGCCACGTCGCCGCGGTACCCGCTCGCCGATCCGCTCGGCGGTCTCGGCGTCGAACAGGTCCAGCGCATAGGTGAGGCTGCCCCACATGCCGACCGGCGTCTCACCGAAGATGAAGTTCAGATCGAACTTGGCCGGTGCCTGCCCGCCGGCCAGCGGCGCGGCGGTCAACCCCGGCAGCTCCAGCACCGGCTGTGCGTTGTTCTGCAGCGAGAGCATCACCTGGAAGAGCGGGTGCCGGGCCATCGAACGGGCCGGCGCCAAGTCCTCGACCAGGCGCTCGAACGGAACGTCCTGGTGGGCGAACGCCCCGAGGCCCGCCTGGCGCACCCGCCCGAGCAACTGGCGGAAGGTCGGGTTGCCGGACAGGTCGGTGCGCAGCACCAGGGTGTTGACGAAGAAGCCGACCAGGTCCTCCAGGGCCTCGTCCATCCGGCCGGCGACGGCGGTGCCGATCGGGGTGCCGAAGCCGGCGCCCAGGCGGGAGAGCAGTACGGCCACCGCGGCCTGCAGCACCATGAACACCGTGCCGTTCTCCGCCCGCGCCAACCCACCACACCGCGGTGCAGTTCGGCGGGCACGGTGAACTCGACGGTGCCGCCGCGGTGGCTGGCGACCGCGGGGCGCGGGCGCACGGCGGGCAGCGCCAGCTCCTCCGGCAGATCGACCAAAGTGGACCGCCGGTAGGCGAGTTGTTCGAAGAGCACGCTCTGCGGGTCGCTCTCCTCGCCGAGCAGCTCGCGCTGCCAGAGCGCGTAGTCGGCGTACTGGCCCGGCAGTTCCTCCCAGCCGAGAGCCGACTTGGCCAGCCGGGCGGCGTAGGCGGTGGACACGTCCCGGCTGGGAGCGTCACCCACCTGACGCCGCCCGGTGACTTCCACCTGGTGCGCAACGCCACCAGTGGCAAGGTCGTCTCACTGCACGTCTACGGCACCGACGTGAGCGCGCGCGGCACCAGCATCCGGCGCGCCTACGACCTGCCGATCCAGCCCCCGCCGACCGCCGACGAAGGACCGGTGCTCCCACCCGCGCCGTCCTGACCCGGCGGGCCGCTACTCCGGCAGGCGCCGGAGCCGAGCCTTCCACTCCCACCCGGACGGGAACCCACCCGGACGGGAGCCGGCCTCCACTCCCACCCGGACGGGAACCCACCCGGCCGACCGCTACTGCTCCTTCCGGGCAAGCAGCCGGTACGCGTTGGCGAAGCCGAACCGCCCCGCGCCGCGCGCCAGCAGCCGGTCCAGCACCGCGGCGCCCAGCAGGGCCGGCGCGCCCGCCAGGAAGACCGCGGTGCGCAGCAGGCGGCGTGCGCGGCCGGGCGGGTTGCCGGTCAGCCAGGGGGCGTTCTCGCGCGGGGCCAGTGCGTCCAGCGCCAGCCAGCCGGCGGCCAGCAGGTCGATCGGATCGTGCGGCTCGCGGTGCTGCTCCAGCACCACCGTGAAGCCCAACTCCCCGAGCCTGGCCCGCAGATTGGCCAGCGGCGCCAGGTGCAGATGCTGCGGTTGCAGCCAGGGCAGCCACCAGCGGCCGAGCAGCCTGGCGTAGCGGCTGCGCGGGTCGGGCACCTCGATCAGCAGCAGGCCGCCTGGGCGCAGCGCCTGCCGGGCGGCCGCCAGTTCGCGGGCCGGGTCGGTGCTGTGCTCCAGGTAGTGGAACATGCTCAGCACGTCGTAGCGCCCGGCCAGCCCCGCTGCCAGCTCGGGGAACGAGCCGCGGTAGCCGTGGGCCAACCTGCCCTCGCGCTCGGCCACTTCGACTCCCTCGCTGAGGTCGAGGCCGTCGAATTCGGTGCCGTTGAACAACTCCCGTGCGGTGGCGCAGAAGTGGCCGTGGCCGGTGCCGACGTCCAACCAGCGCCCCGGCTCGGCGATGAACGGCAGTACGCTGCGGGCCCGGCCCCGGTAGACCGACGTCCGGGTGCCGAACAGGCCGGCCAGCCGCTGCTCGCCGAGGCCGTCGTAGAAGTCGCGGTAGTAGAACGCCAGGCCGGTGTCGTTGAGCCGGGGGTTCTGGAAGACGTGCTCGCACTCCTGGCACTGCTCCAGCACGAACCTGCCCGGCTTGTGCTGGAGCAAGTCGGTGGTGCGCAGCCGCACCCGCAGCCGGGTGGCGCCGCACCACGGGCAGTCGGTGCGCCGCGGGTGGAAGAACCGGTCGGTGCCGTCGGCCAGTTCGGCCTGGTAGCGGGGGCGCAGGGCGGCGATCAGGGGTTCGGTGCTGGTCATGGGGCCTCCTGCCGGGCTGGGATGAGGAGCCGTTCGAGCTCGGTGGCGGCCGCCGCCGAGCCGCCGGCCGCCCGGAACGAGTCGCCGATCCGGCGGGCCGCCGTGCGGTAGGCGGGCTCGCCGAGCACCGTGTCCAGGGCCTGGCCGAGCCGCGCGGCGTCGGTGCGGCCGAACCGCACCCGCAGGCCGGCGCCGGCGGCGGTCACCTGGGCGGCCACCACCGGCTGGTCGTCCCGGATCGGCGCCACCACCAGCGGCACCCCGTGCCAGAGCGCCTCGCAGACCGTGTTGTGGCCGGCGTGGCAGACCACCAGCGCGGTGCGGGCCAGCAGCTCCAACTGCGGCACGGCGCGCGCCACCAGCACGTCACCGTCCGGCGCAGGATCGCCGAGCACCCCGCCCGGATCGACCAGCACGCCCTGCACGCGGTCCGCCCGGTCCCGCAGCGCCTGCCGAGCGGCCGCCAGGAACGCGGCGCCCGCGTCGGTGTTGGCCGTGCCCAGCGAGACCAGCACGGTGGCCCGGGCCGGATCCAGCCACGGCCAGGGGAACGGCGCGCCGGCGGCCCGCGCCGTGATCGACGGCCCGACGAACCGGACCGGCCCCGCGACCGGATCGCCGGCCAGCTCCCGGGTGGTGAAGGCGAGCACCTGGTGCGGCGAGAACCGCGGGTCGCCGGTGGCTCCCGGGTCGCCGAGGCGGTCGCGCAGTTCGGTCAGCCGGTCGCGGATCCAGGCCGCCACCAGCGGCATGCCGTCCAGCGCACCGGTGAACTCGGCGGAGGTGGTGGCCGAGGTGACCCACGGCAAGCCGAGCCGTTCGGCGACCAGCGCGCCCGCGAGCGCCTGCTGATCGACCACCAGCAGGTCGGGGGCGAACCGCTGGACGGCGGTCTCGATCCCGGGCGCCATCGCCTCGGCCAGCGGAACCAGGAAGCCCTCCCAGAGGAACTTCAGCGCCCCCGGGCCCCGCAGCTCCGGCGGCCGCACCGCCGCCTGCCCCTGCGGGCCGGCGGCGCAGCGGAAGACCTCGGCCGTCGGGCCGGCCAGCGGCCCGATCACCTCCGGCAGCCCGGCCCAGGCGATCCGGTGCCCGCGCGCTGCCAGCTCGGCCGCCACCCCGACAGCCGGATTCACGTGCCCGACCAGCGGCGGGACGACGAACAGGAACCTGCTCACCGTGCGCTCCGCTGCAGATCGCAGGCGGCGGCACCGCGCAGCACCACACCCTGCTCGCGCAGCCAGTCGAAGGTGAGCTCCAGCACCGCGTCCGGGGCCTCCACCAGCACCGAGTGCTCCTGGCCGGAGACGAAGGCGCTGCGGCAGCGCGGCAGCAGCCCGTCCAGCCAGGCCGCCTGCTCGACCAGGTCCGACTCCGTCCCGTAGACGGCGAGCACGGGGCAGGCGATCGCGGCCAGCCGCTCCTCACCGGGCAGCAGGCTCGCCGGGATGTCCCGGGCCAGCGAGGTGACCGCCAGCAGCCGGCCGGCCGAGCGGGCCAGCCGGGCCGTGTGGGCGCCGCGCTCGGCGGCCACCCAGGCCAGCGTGCTGGTCCTCACCAACTCGGTCTCGGCGCGCCGCAGAATGCCGTCCAGCTTGGCCGCCCAGGCCGGGGAGGCGGGCTCCGACTCGATCGCCAGGATGCTCGCCACCCGGTCGGGGCGCTGCTCGGCGAGGCCGAACGCCACCGTGCCGCCGAACGAGTTGCCCACCAGGTGGACCGGTCCGGCGGGGAACGAGTGGTCCAGCAGGGCGGCCAGGTCCGCGACGAAGCGCTCCAACCGGTAACCGGTGTGCGGGCGTCCGCTGCGGCCGTGGCCGCGCTGGTCGTACATGAACACCTCGGCTCCCGCGGCGGCGAGCGCGGGCGCCATGGTGAAGTAGAAGCTGGCCAGGCTGTCGGTGAGCAGCCCGTGCACCAGCACCAGGGTGGCGGCCGGCGGTCGGCCGTCCGCCGGGCTGAGCCGCTGCACGTGGAACGGCAGCCCGTCGATCTCCAACACGGCCACCGGTCAGCTCCGTTCGGCGGCTTCGGGCCGCAGTCGCGCGACCACGTACTCGACCAGCCGGCCCACCGTCAGGCCGATGATCTCGTCGAGCTCCATGCCCGCCAGGAACTCGGCGAAGTTGATCCGCTCGCCCCAGCGCTCCTGGAGCTGCGCGGCCAGCGTCACCAGGTCGATGCTCTCCAGTTCGAGGTCGTCGGTGAACCGGGAGTCCATGGTGACCTCGGACTCGTCCAGGCCGTACTCGTCGAGGACCGCGGCCAGCATCCTGGTGATCTCGGCCAACACCTCCTGCTCGCCGGGAGGTTGCCGGTCCATGGTCTGCGCAGTGCCGGTCACGTGCGGGGAGTCCTTTCGTCGAGGGGGGCGGCGGTCCCGGTCCAGGCCACCACGTAGTGGCGCGGCGGCAGGCCGGGCGGATTGTGCAGTTCGGCGCAGTGCACGGTGTAGCGGCGTGGGCCGTCCGGGCCGGGGGCCGCGACCAGCAGGGCGGCGGGTTCCGCGGCGATGACGGCGAAGTCGCGCGGGCGGCCCCGCAGTCCGGTGCCCTCGGCCTTGGCGACGGCCTCCTTGGCAGCCCAGAACCGGGTGAACCAGAGCTCCGCGGAATCCTCCGAGTCGAGTTGGCGTTCGGTCAGCAGTCGCGATTCGGATTCGCCCAACGCCACCTTCGACAACTCCGGTGTGCGCTCGGTGACTTCCTCCAGGTCAATGCCGACCGGGCCGGCCCCGGCCGGGCGGACCAGGGCCACGGCCGCCTCGCCCCGGTGCGCCAGCGAGACCGCCAGCGGTGGGAGCGCCCGCCCGTGCACACCGACCACCTGCGGCTGCCCCGCCGGGGAGTTGACGACTGCGATCTCGGCCGGGAACACCGGGCCCTCGCCCTGCGCCCAGAGCAGCCGGCGGACGGCGTCCTTGACCGCGATCCGGCCCAGCAGCCAGGCCCGCCGGCCACGCGGCGGCTGCTGCTCGTAGCGGGCGCGTTCGGCGGCGCCCAGGTGGTTGCGCATGATCAGGTCGCGCGAGGCCAGATCGGGCCAGCGTTCGTGCACCAGCACCCAGCCGCCCGGGCGCGGGCTGGAGAGGGTGTTGCGGTCGACGAACCGCTCCACCGGCCGGGTGTCGGGGTGGCTGTCGAAGCGGCGGTCCTGCCAGCCGCTCACCTCGGCCCAGACCCGGTCGCCGATCCGCAGCTGGACGTCCGCCTCCAGCACCGTGTCGGTGAGTGCGGTGATCCGGATGTGGCAGTGCAGCCGGGTGCCGGGTGGCGGTGGCGGGCCGAAGAAGGCGAGCTGCCGCATGCCGACCGGGAAGACCACGGTTCGATCGGTGCGCGTCGCCATGATCCAGTAGCCCAGCAACTGGCCGACGTTGTCCAGCAGCGCGCCGGGAGCGGCCGGCGCGGTGATCACGCCGCGCACCTGCCGCTCGCCGAGCGCGGTGAGCTCGGTCAGGCCCTGGAAGGCGGGGCCGTGGAACATCCACCGTTCCTGGTAGAGCCCGGCGGCGGTCAACTCGGGAGTCCGCTCGGTGGCGTCAGCCACCGGCCACGGTGCGGGCAGCTTACCACGGCGCTCCGCCAGCTCGACGGTGCCGCGCGCGAACCCGCCGAAATCGGCGGCCAGTTGCGCCGGGCCGATCGGGCGCAGCGTGATCGGCACCTCGAGCGGGGACGCGGCCGGGACCCACTGCTCGAACCGCAGATCCAGCAGCCGGGCCGCAAACCGGCCCGGCTGCACGCGCTCGGCGGCGTCCATCAGGTGCTGCACGATGGTGGTGGCGGGGACCACGGGCCAGCGGTCGACCAGGTCGGGCCAGCCCGGGCGCTGCCGGAAGAAGCAGTGGTCGAGCAGGTAGGGCATGGCCGTGGTGGAGACCACCAGCGTGGTGACCACGGGCGTCGCAGTCGGCGCGGGTGTCCGCCCCGCGCGGATCGTTTTGGCCGCCGTGCTTTCGCTGGCCGCGGGTGCGGCAGGCGGCGCGGGTGTCCGCCCCGCGCGGATCGTTTTGGCCGCCGTGCTTTCGCTGGCCGCGGGCGCGGCGGGTGACGCGGGTGTCCGCCCCGCGCGGAGCAGTTCGGCCGTCGTGCGTTCGGTGGCCACGGGCATGGCAGGCGGCGCGGGTGCCTGCCCCGCGCGGATCAGTTCGGCCGCCGTGCGTTCGGTTTCCCTCAGCAGCGCGTCGAGTTCGGCGGCGATCGGGAAGCCGGCCAGCGGGGACTCCGGCTGACGCGGCGCCAACTCGGCGCGCAGCCGGCCGAGAGCGGGCGGATCGAGTGACACCAGGGCGCCGCCCAGGTCCAGCCGCACCGCCGGATGGGCCCGCCCGGACGGCTCCGCCGTCGGCCGCCGGTCCAGCGCCGTCGTGTCCGGCTCGGCGCCGTCGACCCAGAGCGCCGCCGCAAGTCGGCGCAGCTGCGCCAGTCCGTCGCGCTGCGCGGAGTTGGCGGCGACCACCAGGTGCTCGCGGTCCCCGAGGGTGTCGTCCACCAGCGAGCCCAGCTGCCCGGGGCCCATCTGGACGAACGCCCGGAACCCGGCCCCGTACATGGCCTCGACCAGCGGGCGGAACCGCACCGGCTCCAGCAGGTGGCGCAGGAAGAGCGCGCGCACGTCGGCCTCGGTGTCCGGGAACGGCGCGGCGGTGGTGCCCGACCAGACCGGCACGCTCGGCCGGTGCAGCTCGAACCGCTCGGCCGCCGCCCGGATCGGCGCCAAGTACGGTGCCAGCATGGGGGTGTGGAAGCCGGACCGGAACGGCAGCAGCTGACCGAGCACCCCCTTGGCGCGGAACCAGTGGACCAGCTCGGTGACCGGCTGCTCGGGTCCGCAGACGATCGACTGCTGCGGCGCGTTGTCGTGCGACAGCACCACCTCGGCCATGCCCTCGACGGTGGCCAACACCTGCCGCACCCGCTCGGCGGACGCGCCGAGCGCGGCGAAGGCCAGCCCCGGCACCTGCAGCGAGTCCGGGTCGAAGGCCGCGAGGAAGGCGTCCACTGCGGCCCCGGCGTACAGCCCGCCGGCGATCATCGCGGTCCACTCGCCCACGCTGTGACCGGCCACCGCGTCCGGTCGCACGCCGATCCGGCGCAGCACCGTGTCCAGCAGCCGCCCCACCGCGACCACGCCGACGCCGTGCCGACCGACGTCCGCCACCGCGGCGCCCCGGGCCCCGCCGACCGGCCGGGCCAGGCCGAAGTGGTCGGCGACCTCGTCCACCCGAGGGGTGAACTCACCTTCCAGGCCGGGGAAGAGGAAGGCCAGTCGGCCGCCGGTCGCACCACCGAGCAGCGGACGCGGGGCGAACCACACGTCGCCCCGCCCACGCCAGGCCCGGCCGCGGGCGACGGCCCGGCGAGCCAGCGCCAAGCGCTTGGCGGTCGGGTCGGCGACCGCCAGCCTGCAGCGCGGCGCGGCGCCGTCCTGCGGAACCCCTGCGGCCAGTACCGCCGCATCGTCACCCGTCAGCAATCGGGCCAACTGCTCGGGGGTCTCGGCGGCCAACCGCAGCACCCGCTCCGGCTCGCCCACGGTCACGGCGTGCCGGCGCACGTGCGCGTTCGGCGTCTGCTCAACCACCATGTGCGCGTTCGGCGCCTGCTCAAGCACCACGTGCGCGTTGATCCCGCCGAACCCGAAGGCGTTGACCGCCGCCCGGCGCGGCACCCCCGGCGGCGTCTCCCAGGGGCTCGCCGCGCCGATGGTGCGGAACCGGGTGCCGGCGAGCGCCGGGTGCGGTTCGTCGCAGTGCAGCGTGGGCAGCAGCACGCCGTGGTGCACGGCCAGCGCAGCCTTGACCAGGCCCGCCACGCCGGCGGCCGGCATGGTGTGCCCGATCATCGACTTCACCGAGCCCAGCACGGCCCGCTCGGCACCCCCCACGGCTGGTCCGAACACCTCCGCCAGGGTGGCGAGTTCGGCCGCGTCACCAGCCGGGGTGGCGGTGCCGTGGGCCTCCAGCAGCCCGACTGAGCCGGGCGCCCTCGGGTCCAGCCCGGCCGCCCGCCAGGCCGCCCGCACCGCGCGGGCCTGGCCGCCCGGATCGGGGTTGGCCAGACCGGCCGTGCGACCGTCGCCGGCCACGCCGGTGCCCCGGATCACGGCGTACACCCGGTCCCCGTCCCGCTCGGCGTCGGCCAGCCGCTTGAGTACCACCACACCCGTGCCCTCACCGATCAGGATCCCGTCCGCGTCCCGGTGGAACGGGCGGATCCGCTCGCTCGGTGACAGCGCCCGCAGCTGGGCGAAGACGCTCCACAACGTCACGTCGTGGCAGTGGTGCACCCCGCCGGCCAGCACCACGTCGCAGCGCCCGGTGGCCAGTTCGCCCACCGCCTGGTCGACGGCGACCAGTGAGGAGGCGCAGGCGGCGTCGACGGTGTAGGCCGGGCCGCGCAGGTCCAGCCGGTTGGCCACCCGGGAGGCGGCCAAGTTGGGCACCAGCCCGATCGCCGACTCCGGGCGGTCCGGACCGAGCCGGTCGACGAACGCCTGGTGCACCCGCCCTAGTTGATCAGCCGTCAGATCGGGCAGCAATTCGCCCAACGTGCGGACCAACTGGCGTGCGCTGCGCACCCGTTGATCGAGCCGGACCAGGCCGGGGGTCAGGTAGCCGCCACGACCGAGCACCACACCGACCCGGTCGCGATCGGGCAACCGGTCCGGGCCGCCGGCATCCATGAGGGCCGCCGCGGCCACTTGGAGCGCGATCAGCTGGTCCGGCTCGGTGCCGGGCAGCGAACTCGGCATCAGCCCGAACCTGGTCGGTTGCACCTCGGCCAAGCCGTCCACGAAGCCGCCGCGCCGGCAGTACAGGCGATCGGGCGCGGAGGTGCCCATGGGGTCGTAGTACTCCGGATCCCAGCGTCCGGCCGGGACTTCGGTGATCGCGTCCACCCCGCCGACCAGGTTGTGCCAGTAGGCGGGCAGATCCGGCGCACCCGGGAACAGCACCGCCATGCCGACCACGGCCACGGCGGGTCGGTGGTCCGTAGCAGAAGTCACCGAGTCACCAACCCGATGCCGTGTAGACCACGGACCGCACCGACTCCTCGCCCCAGGCCAGCTCCCGCAGCAGCGCCAGGGTGCCCGCCACCGGGTCGATCAGCCGCACCCCGCGCCGCTGGTAGTCGCGCGCCAGCTCCGGCGAGACCATTCCGCCGTGCGCACCGGCAGGTGCCCACGGCCCCCAGTGCACGGTGAGCGCCCGCCGTCCGGTGCGCGCCGCCCAGCGGACGCCCAGCTCCTCCAGCGCGTCGTTGGCGGCCGCGTAGTCGGCCTGGCCGCGATTGCCGAGCGCGGCTGCGATGCTGCCGAACAGCACGGTGAACCGCGGCCCGGCACCCGGGAGTTCGGACAGCGCGTCGAGCAGGGTCCGGGCCCCCTCGGCCTTGGTGGCGAACACTCGCCGGAAGGACTGCGGATCCTTCTCGGCCAGTACCTTGTCCTCGATCACGCCCGCCGCGTAGACCACGCCGTCGAGTCGGCCGTGCGCCGCGTAGACCTCCTTGATCGCCTGGCGCAACGCGGCCGGATCGGCGGCGTCCACGGCCTGGTAGCGGGCCTGCGCGCCGAGCGAAGCCAACTCGCCCAGGGTCGCGGTGACCTCGCGGCCGGCCAGCAGCCGGGCGGCGGTCCGCTCCACCTCGGGCAGCGGCACACCTTGGCGAGCCAGTGCGGCCCGCAGCGCCGTGCGGTCCGGCGCGGCCGCCGTCGCCGGGTCCTCAGGGCCCTCCGGCAGCGCGGTGCGGCCGAGCAGCTCCAGTCGGCAGCGCGCCGCCGCGGCGAGGGTGGCCGCGAACCGCGCGGTGATCCCGCGGGCGCCACCGACGAGCAGTACCACGGCCTCGCCGTCCAGGCCCAGTGCGGCGGCCTCCGACACGCCGTCACCGGCCGGCCCGGCGCCGGTGCTGCCCAGCAGGCCGAGCGGTGCCGGGACCAGGGTGAGGGCCTGGCGGCCGGCCGGGGTGTGCAGCACGACCGGCTCGTGGTCGGGGGCGAGCAGCTCGCCGACCAGGGCCTGGGCCATCGCCCCGGGCTCCGCTGCCGGGTCGAGCTCGACGAGGCCGGCGGTGAGCTCGGGGTACTCGCGGGCCAGCGTGCGGAACAGGCCGCGCAAGCCGTCCGCCCGAGCGTGATCGCGCACCCCGGCGGCGCGGGCGGCGAGCAGTCGGCGCGGAGCACGGGCCAACGCGGCCTGCAGGACGGGCACCGAACCGGGCAGCACGGGGGCGCCGTGCTCGCTGAGCGGGTCCAGGAGCACCACCCCGTCGACCGCGCCGTCCGCGGCCGACAACAGGTGATCGCCGTCCAGCAGCAGCGGCTGCGCACCGGCGGCGACCAGGCGGGCCGCGAGCGCCTGCGCCACGCCGTCCGGTCCGGTGCCCAGCAGTGCGATCCGCCGCCCTGCCAGCGGAGCGGTCGCGAGATCCGGATCGGCGAGCGGCACCGGTTGGAACAGCAGGCGGACGGGCTCGTGGCCGGCGACGGCGGGCACGGGCGACTCCTCCGCCGTGGCGACGGGTGTGGTGGGTCGGGCGGTGCGGGTGGTGAGCCAGCTGGTGATGGCGGCTGCGGTGCGGGCGCGGGAGAGTTCTTCGAGCTCGTCGTCGGTGAGGGTGCTGAGTTCGGTGTCGTTGGTGAGGCGTTTGGCGAGTTGGCCGATGATCTCGGTGCGTTTGATGGAGTCGATGCTGAGGTCGGCTTCGAGGTCGAGGTCGGGTTCGATCATGTCGGCCGGGTAGCCGGTGCGTTCGCTGATCACCTCGACCACGGCGGCGAGCAGGTCCACGGCCCCCGAGACCGGAGGCAGGCCGGCGGCCACCCCCGGGCCGGCGGCGGCTGCCGGGGCAGTGGCCACCCCCGGGGCAGCGGCCACTGCCGGGGCGGCGGCCGGCGGGACGACGACCGGAGCCGGCAGCGCAACGGGCGCCACCGCGGGCACCGGCCGTGCCCCGCCGAAGTAGGCCAGCAGCACGTCCCGCTGCGCTTGGATCAACTCCCGGCTGCTGCGCAGGAAATCCGCGATCAGCTCATCGCCGGCGGACGGTCTCTCGCTCGCCTGCTGCGGTGCCATCAGGGCCTCCGGTACGGGTCGGGCCGGTGCCAGCGCACCGGGGAGGAAGTCGCCGTCGGCGGTGCGGACCAGCTGCCCGTCGACCGTCCAGCCGGGGCGGCGTGCGGACGTCACGCGCCCGGGGTCCACCACACCGCGGCCGCGCAGCAAGCGGCCGGTGCGCACGGGAACGCCGGCGACGGCCAGTTCGGCCAGCGCGTCCAGGAACCCGGGCAGGCCCTTGCGCCGCGCCTCGAGGGAGATCGCGCGGTGCGGCCGGTCACCCAGCACCGCCGTCACCAGCCGGGTCAGCACCGAGCCGGGTCCGGCCTCCACGAAGGTGCGGGCACCGGCCGCGTACATCGCCTCCACCTGGTCGGCGAACCGCACCTCGGCACCGATCTGCGCTGCCAACTCCGCCCGGACTCCTGCCGGATCCGCTGGGTACGGGCTCGCGGCACGGTTCCCGTAGACCGGGAACTCCGGCGCCCGCACCACCCGTTCGGCCAGCGAGCCGGCGAACCGCTCACCCGCGCCGGCCACCAGCGGGCTGTGGAACGCGCAGGCCACCGGCAACCGCTTCACCGAGCACCCGGCCCCGCGCAGCAGCTCCATCGCCGTGTCCAGCTCGGCCGTCGGCCCGGAGATCACCGTCTGGCTGGGCGAGTTGCGGTTGGCGGTCACCACCCGGCCCGCCAGCCCGCCCGCCGTGAGGACGCGTTGGACCTGCTCGGCCCCGGCCGTGACCGCCGCCATCGCGCCGGGGTCGGCTCCGGCGCCCACCGCGTCCAGGATGGCCCGCGCCCGCTCCGCGCTGAGCGCGGGCAGGTCCTGCGCGGCCAGCGCCCCGGCGGCGCAGAGCGCGACCAACTCCCCGTAGCTGTGCCCGCCGGCCAGGTCGGGCCGGACCCCGGCGAGCGCGAGCAACTCGTGCGCCGCGAGGCCCGTCATGCCCAGCACCGGTTGCGCCACCCGGGTGTCGGTGAGCGCGGCGCGCTGCCGCTCCCGGGCCTCGGCGGTGAACGCCGCCGGCGGGTAGAGCACCTCCGCGTACTCCTCGCCGTGTCCCAGGTAGCGCTGCAGGCCGGGGAAGGCGGCGAACAATTCGGCGAACATCCCTGGCCGTTGACTGCCCTGACCGGGAAAGAGGAAGGCCACCTGCCCGGCGGTGCTCCGGCCGTGAGCGTCCTGCCCGGCGGTGTCCCGGCCGTGAGCCACCTGCCCCGAGGTGTCCCGGCCGTGAGCCACCTGCCCCGAGGTGGCCCGTGCCTGGACGTCCGGCGCCGAGGTGTCTCGTGCCGCCCACCCCGGAGCGTCCCGTTCGGCCGCCTCCTCACCGGCCACGTGCAGCCGCGCCGCCGGGTCGCCCTCACCGGCCACATGCAGCCCCGCCGCCGGGTCGCTCTCACCGGCCGCCGCCCGCCGCAGCAGCCCGCACAACTCCTCGACCCCGCCGGCCACCACCGCCACCCGCACCGGTCCGTGCCCCGACTCAGCCAGCCGGGCGGCGGCCAGCGCCAAGTCACGCAGACGCGGCGGCGCGCCCGGCGCCTCGGCCAGCCGCAGCACCTCGGTCACCGCGCGGAGGGCACGCGCCTGGTCGGCCCCCCGGAAAAGGAAGAGCTCGGCCGGCCACTCCTGCAGGCCATGGGTCGGCGTCGGGCCCTGGTGGCCCCGCAGCACCGCGTGGAAGTTGGTGCCGCCGAAGCCGAACGCGCTGACCCCGGCCACCCGCCGGTCCGCCGGCCCAGCCCATGGCCGCGCCTCGGTGTGGAACCCGAACGGGCTCCGGTCCGCCTGCCACGCCGGGTTCGGCCGGCTCAGGTGCAGGGTGGGCGGCTTGACGCCGGTGTGCAGCGCCAGCGCGGCCTTGATCAGGCCGGCCACGCCGGCCGCGCACTTGGTGTGCCCGATCTGCGACTTCACCGAACCCAGCGCACAACTGCCCGGCGCTGCTCCCGCCTCGGTGAACACCTCGGTCAGGGTGGCCAGTTCGGTACGGTCGCCGACCACCGTCCCGGTCCCGTGCGCCTCCACCAGCCCGACCTCGGCCGGCCCGATCCCGGCCTGGCGGTAGGCGCGCTCCAGCGCGGCGCGCTGACCCTCGGGGCGCGGTGCGGTCAGGCCCAGTGAACGGCCGTCGCTCGCACTGCCGATGCCCTGGATCACCGCGTACACCCGGTCGCCGTCCCGCTGCGCGTCGGCCAGGCGCTTGAGCACCAGGCAGCCCACCCCCTCACCGAGGGCGATGCCGTCGGCGGAGGCGTCGAACGGCCGGGACCGCCCGGTCGGTGAGAGGGCGTGCACCGAGGCGAAGAGCAGGTAGTCGTTGATGCCGTTGTGCAGGTCGGCGCCGCCGCACAGCGCCAGGTCGGCGGTTCCGGCGACCAGTTCCTTGCAGGCCACGTCCAGTGCGGCGAGCGAGGAGGCGCAGGCCGCGTCCACGGTGAAGTTGCCGCCGCCGAGGTCGAGCCGGTTGGCGATCCGGCCGGAGATCACATTGGCCAGCATGCCGGGGAAGGAGTCCTCGGTGAGCTCGGGCAACTGCTCCGCGATCGCGGGCGGCACGGCACCGCCCAGGTACCCGGGAAGCACCGCGCCCAGCACACCCGCGTTCGACAGGTCGCTGCCCGCCTCGGCCCCGAACAGCACGCTGGTGCGGGCCCGGTCGAACGGCCGCCCACCGGCGCCGTCGCCGCCGTCGTACCCGGCGTCCGCCAGCGCCCGCCGGGCCGCCTCCAGTGCGAGCAACTGCACCGGCTCGATGCTGCCCAGCGCGGCCGGCGGGATGCCGTAGGCGAGCGGGTCGAACGGGATGCGCGGCAGGAATCCGCCCCATTTGGACGGGGTGGTGCCGGGCCCGCCGTCCGCCGAGTGGTAGAGCGCAGGGTCCCACCGCTCGGTCGGCACTTCGGTGATCGCGTCCACCCCTGCCAGGATGTTGGCCCAGAACGCGGGCAGGTCCGGCGCCTGCGGGAACATGCCCGCCATGCCGATCACAGCGATCTCCAGCGGCTCCGGGGCCGGCTCCTCGCCCTTGGCTTCGGCCATCGCCAACCGCCGCGCCCGGTCGGACAGGTGAGCGGCCGCACCGTTGCTGACGGCGGTGTGCAGCTCGGCCAGCGTGGTGGTCTCCGACCGCAGCACGGCCACCTGCCCGGCCATGAACATCCCTTGCGCCAGCTGCCCGGGCTCATCCACCGGCGCCAGTTCACCGTCGACCCGGTCCAGGCCCTTGCTGGCGATCCGCAGCCGGCCGACGTTCAGCCGCTCCAACTGCTCCCAAGCCTCGCGGTCCGGCACGCCCTGCTCACGCAACCGAGCGCTCCGGCGGGCGAACTCCTCGGTGAACGGGCTCGGCACGCACCGGGTGGCATGCCCGGGAGCGGTCTGCAGCAGCTCGGTGCCCCGGGCCTCGCAGACCTGGCGCTGGAACACCGGCCGCACCGCCCCGTACGCCACCGCCTCCTCGGTGAACAGGTACGCGGTGCCCATCAGCAGCCCGGCCGCCACTCCGTGTTCGGCCAGCGGCGCGGCGAGCGCCGCCACCATGGCCGCCGAGCGCTCGTCATGCACCCCGCCCGCGAAGAGCACCTCGATCGACTGCGGTTCCCTCGCCGCTGCCAGGAAGTCGGCCAGTACGGCCAGTTGCGCCTCCCAGAGCGGGAAGCCGTACCGCGGCCCGACATGACCGCCGCACTCCGACCCCTCGAAGACGAACCGGCGCGCGCCGTCCTCCAGGAACTGGCGCAGCAACCCGGGGGAGGGGACGTGCAGGAAGGTTCGTATCCCGGCCTGCTCCAACACCCGGGCCTGCGACGGGCGGCCACCCGCGATCACCGCATGGCTGGGCCGTGCGGCCAGCACCTCGGCCAGCTGGGCGCTGCGCACCTCCTCCGGCGCGAAACCCAGCACACCGACACCCCACGGGAGACCGCCGATCTCGGCGGCGGTCCGGGCGAGCAGATCACGGGTCTGCTCCGGGCCGGCCAACGCCAGCGCCACGAACGGCAGCGCCCCGGCCTTGGCCACCGCGGCCGCGAACCCGGGTTCGTCACTCACCCTGGTCATCGGCCCCTGGGCCACCGGCAGCCGCGTGCCGAGCGCCCGGCTGAGCGGCGACTGTGACCCCAACAGCGCATCGGAAGCGCCGGGTTCGGCGAGCGCACGCAGCACTCCGGTGACCGCCTCCCGCACCCCGCGCACCGCCCGCTCCACCGTGCCGTACCGCTCGGCGAACCGCGCGGCCAGGAAGCCGTCCTGGCCGACCATCCACTCCATCGCGCCACGGCGCAGCATCCGGACCCCGTCGACCAGGACGGTCTCCGAACCGTCCATGCCGCGAAGGGCGGCCGCCGCCTCATCGGGCGCAGCCGACTCGGCCAGCAGCGCGAGTTGGCTGTCCAGCACCACGCCCGCCGCGCCACCGGCCACGGCCGCCGCAGCGGTGTAGGTGCCGATGCCACCGCAGGCCCACACCGGTAGCCCGAGCAACGGCGCGGCCAGCAGCTCCTGGAGCAGCACGAAGGTGCTCAACTCGCCGACTCTGCCACCGCTTTCGCAACCGCGCGCGATCAGCCCGGCGGCGCCCGCGCGAGCGGCCGCCAGTGCCTGTGCCAGGTCGGTCACCTCCACCAGCAGCCGGTGGTCGGTGGCGAGTTCGGCGAGCTCCCAGTCGGGCAGCCCGACGGGCAGCACCAGGACCTCAGGCTGGTCGCCGCGGTTGCCGTCGCGCAACTCCGCGGGGGTGAGCCGGCATTGCGACCCGATCCGGATCCCGAACCGCCCGGGAGCGCGTTCCCGCAGGGCGGCGAGCTCCTCCCTGGCCCGGCGGTCGCCCCGGCCGAGGTCGAGCACACCGAGGCCGCCTGCGCGGCACACGGCCTCGGCCAGCCCGGCGTCGGGTTCATGGAACGGGGTGATCCCGACGACGACGTCGGGCAGCGTCAACGCGGGCCTCGTCGGCCTCATCAAGCTCTCTCCGATGCTGAGTCACGGCGCAGTTGGGGGCAGGTGCGACTCCCGGATACGGGCACGGCAAGAAACCCTCACAGATCGCGCGGAGGGTGCTCGCGGAATCCGATCCCCGGTTCGAATCCGACGCTACCCACTGGTAGCGCCAGCCAGGTTAAGCCAGGGTTGCACGGACATGTCAATGGCACGTGCGGAGACACCTGCTGCTCACATGTGGACTGACGTCCAGTCAGAACCCTTGGGCCGCCTGGGCAGATGAACGGCGGAGGATCGGAGCTTCGCAAGTCCTCGCAGGTTCTTGCACATTGTCCCGAGACGGGCTGCCGGGATCCGGGCCAGGCCAGGGCGGATCCGCAGGCCCGCGCCGTCCGGCACCGGCGCACCGGTCGAACGCCGACACGCAGCCCCGCCAGTGCACCGGTCGAACGCCGACGCGCCGACGCGCCGACGCGCCGACATGCCGACGTGCCGACGTGCCGGCGCGCCCGGCGAGCGTTCGGCCGCCCCGGCACTGTGGCAGAGCCGGCGAGGTGCGGGGGCGGCCTGAGCAAACGTCAGCTCAACTCAGCTCAGCGGACGACAGAGCAGCGCGTCCGGCACGCCGTACTGGAGCCACTTCCAGGTGTAGGCGACGCCGGCGACGTACTCGTTGTCGGCGCACTGGCCCTTGTAGTAGCCGGGCGCCCAGTCGCTGGCGTTCGAGCCGCCACTGGTGGGGCGGTTGTCGCCGTGGTCGAACCAGACGTCGTGCCCGGCGGTCGGCAGGGTGCGGGCGGACGGCGCGCAGAGCAGGGCGGCCATGGAGTTGCTGTTGACGCTGTAGCCGACAGCGTAGGTGTTGTCGGGGCACTGCAGCTTGTTGTAGCCGACCGCCCAGTCGCCTTCGGTGACGTAGCGCTCGTCGGTGACGGCGGTGAACGGCCCGCCCGTGGCGGCGGGTTCGCCGGCGTCGGTGCACAGGCCGCGGCTGTCGCTGCGGCCCAGGCCCACCAGGCGTTCGGTGTCCGGGCAGTCGCCCTTGCGGTTGCCGTAACTCCAGTCGCTCTGCGCCAGCATGGTGGCCGAGGCGTCCTGGTCGGCGTTGTCGAGGTCGAGCATGTTCCAGTGGTTCACCCGTGGCACCTGGCCGCTGTACGAGGGCGCGTTGATCAGCTTGTTCCAGTCGGGCGCCCGCCAGTCCCCGGGATCATTGAGGCTGAGCTGGTTGCCGCGGGTGTCGTAGTCGAGCAGCGCCCAGTTGTCCTGCGGGTTGCCGTTGGCGTCGGTCCAGCCGACCAGCGGCCACACGGCGAAGTCGGTGTCGTTCTTCACCAGGATGTCGGTGAAGTTGTCGAACCAGGCCTGCTCCTTGGTGTCCGTGGAGCCGCGACCGGCGGCACCGAACTCGCTCACCCACACGGGGGCGGTGAAGTGCTGGCCGGACTGGGTGACGAACAGGGCTTCCTGGTTGACCACCTGGGCGAGCTGGTCGGGAGTGAAGTCCTCGTAGCGCGGGTCGCTGGTGGCGCCCAATCCGCTGGTGGCACCGGTGTTGGCCGGGCCGGTGTAGGCGTAGAAGTGCGCGGAGTACACCAGCTTGCCGGAGTTGATCAGGGTGTTGGAGAGGTTGGCGACCGGGGTGAGCATCGGCCGCCCGTGCGGGGTGATGGCCGTCGGGATGCCCTGCCAGTTGATGCCCTCCATGATGATCAGCATGTCGGGGTCGGCCTGGAGGATCTTGTTGCCGGCCTCCTCGAAGGCGGCGTACTCGTCGTGGCTGTCACCCATGCCCCAGTTGGGGTCGTCCCAGGTGTCGCGGCGCACCTCGTTGCGCAGGTCGGCGCCGACCACGCGCTTGTTGTTCTTGTAGCGGTTCACCATGAACAGCCAGTCGTCCTCCCACTGCTGGGTGGTCTGGCCGCTGTTCCAGCGCTCGTTGCCGTCCAGGCCGCAGCAGAACCGGTAGCTGGTGGTGTGGTTGTTGAGGATCACCGCGAACCCGTCGCCGGTCAGCGCGGCCACCACGGCGTCATAGACCTGGAGCGGGGTCATGCCCTTCAGCTGCGGGTTCGCCGCCACGGCCGAGTCCGGCACGGTGCCGGTGTCGTGGATCAGCGCGTTGGCGAACGGCAGCCGGACGGCGTTGAGACCGAGGCTGTGGAAGCCCGCCAGGATCTCGCCGATCGGGGCGCGGTCCAGGCCGAGCGGGATGTTGTGGGACACCTGGCCGGCCTGGTTGTTCGCCGGGTCGTTGACGTCCCCGCTGCCTTCCCAAGTGCCCTGCGCGCCGGACCAGTTGCCGGCCTGCAGCTTGAACCGGTCGCCGTTCGCGTCGACGATGTACCGGCCGCGGGTGCTGAGCGGGCCGGTCCAGGACGCGGAGAGCTGGGCGCCGGTCAGCACCGGGGCGGCCGGCGCGCCGGCGACGGTGGTGGCGGAGGCGGGTGCGGCTGTGATGCCGGCGGGTACGCCGAGCAGGGCCACGGCCGTGGCGACCGCCAAGACCATGTGGCGGCGGAGGGCTCGGGGCGCGCGCGCCGGGCTGGTGAAAGTCACGGTGTCTCTCCAAGGGGCCGGAGTGGGAGGCAAGGTGATCGGGGGGAAGGCGCAGCGGGCCCCGGGAAGGGGGCAGGCCCGCGGTGCTCCGGCGACATGGTGGCTCAGCGGCGCGCCGAAAACCATAGCCGGCGGGGAAGTCGGGGCTGGCAACCCGGCCATGGCCCCCACGACGGGCAGCCCACTCCGGGCGCACCCGGTTGCCCAAGTCGACCCGTCGTCAGGGTGCGGCGGCGATGGCGTGCCGCCGCTGCCACACCCCGGCGGAGATGCGGGCCAGCAGGCGGGCGGCGGGATCGTGCACGTCCTCGCCGTTGGCCAGCGGGCCGGTGTAGCAGACGGCGAGCGCATAGGGCGGCGCGTCCGTCGGGCGGACCACCGCGGCGCTGTGCCGTGCCCCGGGGAGCCAGCCGTTCTTCCCGGCCAGGCGGGTGCCGGGCGGCAGACCTGCCGCCAGATCCACCCGGTGCGCGTTGTGCTCCAACATCGCCAGCACCTCGGGCTCCAGCGACTCCAGGAGGAGTACCAGATCGAGCGCGCTCACCCGGTTGTGCATCCCCGCCTGCCGGGCGGCGTGGTCCTCGATGCCCCGTGGTGTTCGGCCCACCGCCCCCGCTCGGTGCCACACCTGCGCGACCGCCGGCGCCCCGACCTGGCCCAGGCACAGGTTGGTCGCCAGGTTGGAGGAGTGGGTGACCATCCGTTCGGCCAGCCAGCGCAGCGGCACCCGCTCGCCCAGGTGCTGCCACGGCAGCGGATCGCTGTCCCAGTCCCTGGTGTTGGCGTACTCGCCACCGGCTGCCGACCGGAAGCTGTTGATCACGGGTACCGGCTGTTCCCAGTCGAGCCCGCCGCGGTACAGGGCCGCCAGCACGGCCATCTTCATGGTGCTGGCAGCTTCGTGCGGCACCCGCTCGTTGCGCAGCACCACCGGATCGCGCCGCCAGGGCGCCACCACCACCGATAGCACGGCCTCATCGTAGCCGTCGGGCGGGTCGGAAGACTCGGCCCGCGTCCGGTCCGAGCGGGTGATGAGCGACGGGGGACGCGGTGACATGCTCGCCCGCGGCGCATGCACCGGCTGAGCCGGCTGGGCGGCGGCCGCCACTGGTGCCGCCGCCGTGCTGCCCGTCGTCGCGAAAGCATGAACCCGCGACAGACGTATGCGAATTAACCAAACTCTCACAATTCCTCCCTCTTGCGCAGATCTGTGCCTGACGGCACGATGTCGCGGAGGTGATCGCCATGCCGCGTCGAAGATCGCGAAGACCGTTCCGACTCGCCAGCCTGCTGGCTGCTGCGGCGTTGGCCCTCTCCGTCGCGGGAGCGGCCGGAGTGGCGCTGACGCTGCTGCGGAGACCGACCCGGTCGGTGCTCCAACTCGCCGCTCCGCCACTGGCGCTTCCGGCCTTGCGGGTGACGCCCACCGCCACGCCGTCGGTGCCGGCGCCGCCACGCGACGGCGCGCTCCAGGACGCGGAGGACGCGCTCAGGGGCGACCCCGTCTACCTGCCGCAGGACAGCGACCCCGCCGATACGTCCGCCATGGAGTCCGTGGTCCAGGGCGCCGGCGGCGGACTCTACGTGGCCCAGCTACCCGCGACCTCGGCGCGGTTCGCCGGGGGCGGCCAGCAGCTGGTCGACCGGCTCTGCCATGACCTCGCCTTGACCGGATACGATCCCGACCCCAGCTGCGTCGTCCTCGCCGACCGGCAACTCTGGCTGTCTTCAGCCGTGTTGAGCAGGACTGAACTGGACGCGCTCCGGCGCCGGGCGACCGCCGGCGCCGCGACCGACCCCGACTCGGCACTCGGTGTCCTGGCCGCTTCGCTCGGCGCCGACCTCGGCAGCCTGCGTGCCTCCGAGGCCGACGCCGACGCCGACGCGCCGGCGACCCCCGAACCGCGCGCCCCCGGCAGTGGACTGCCGTACCCGCGGCTCGCCGAGCAGGGCGTGCTCAGCGCAACCCTGCTGCTCCTGCTCTGGCGGGTGGTCGCCGTGCGGAGCGGGCGGGTGCACGACGGGCGGCACTGCTGAGCCGTTCAGCCCGCCGAGCGCTGCCCGAAGGGGCCGGCGGCCCCGAAGACGAGCGCGGCGAACCGCTCGGCGATGTGGCGGTGGGTGGCGGCATCGGGGTGCAGGCCGTCGGGGAGCGGCAGTCGGGCGGCGTCGGCCTCGCCGTAGAGCTCGCGGCCGTCCAGGTGGTGCAGATTGGCGTCCTCGGCGGCGCGCTGCTCCACGATGCGGGCCAGTTCGGCGCGGATGACGCGCAGCGTGAGCTTCCCGGCCGCGGTCTCGGCGGGGTCGCCCGTCGCGCGGAAGCGCACCTCGCCGGCGCCGAGGGCCGTGAAGTCGAACCCGGTGGGGCCGGGAACCTCCTCGTGCATCGGGCACAGGATGGGGGAGACGACCAGGAGCGGCGTGGTCGGATGGCCCTCCCGGATGGTGTCGAGGAACCCGTGGACGGCCGGTGCGAACGCGCGCAGGCGCATCAGGTCGGCGTTGACCACGTTGATGCCCAGCTTGACGCTGATCAGGTCGGCCCGGGTGTCGCGCAGCGTACGGGCGGTGAACGGGTCGAGCAGGGCGCTGCCGCCCAGGCCCAGGTTGACCAGCTCCACCCGGCCGGCCGCCGCGGCCAGCGCCGGCCAGGTGGTGCTGGGGCTGGCGGCATCGGAGCCGTGGCTGATCGAACTGCCGTGGTGCAGCCACACGGTGCGGTCGCGGTCGGACAGCGGCGCGACCGGGCGGTCGGTGCGCAGGGCGGCGAGCTCGGTGGTCTCGTCGTGCGGCAGCCAGATCTCCACCTCCTTCTCGCCCTCCGGCAGGTCGGCGAAGCGAAGGGTGCCGACCGGGCCGGGCCGTGAGGCGGTGGTGCCGGTGCTCAAGTCGATGGTCAGGGTGTTGCCGTCGGTCAGGCTCGCCTGGTCGGCCAGGCGGCCGTCGATGCGCAGGTCGTAGACGCCGTCCGGTCGCGGCGGGGCACCCGGGTAGATCCGCTTGGTGGGCAGGGCGTCCAGCTCGATGACGGTGGCGTGGGTGCGGAAGGCCAGCCGCACGCCGGAGGGTTGGGACTCCGCCATGGCCAACTGCGGGTCCGGGCACTGCTCGCGAGCCCGGGCGGGCAGTCGGTGCGGGAGCACGCCGTGCTCGGTGTGCTCCAAGTCGAGGGCGCCACGGAGGAGTTCGGTGGTGATGGGGGTGGTGATCAGGTGGTTCGGGGTCTTCATCGGCCGATGCCTGTTCGGGGTCGGGGTGAGGTGTGGCAACTCGTTCAGGGAGTGGGCCAGTTGCGCAGCAGGGCGTCGAGGGCGTCCAGGATCCGCGTCCAGGTCTGCTCGGTGTCGGGGGCGCTGTGACTGAAGCCGCCGCCGAGTTCGAGGCTGACGTAGCCGTGGAAGGTGCTGCCCAGCAGTCGCACGGCGTGCGTCTGGTCCGGTTCGGAGAGGTGGTAGCCGCGCAGCACCGCGCGCGTCAGCTGTGCGTGTCGTACGCCCGCGCTGGCCGCCGCGGTCTGCGGGTTCAGCCGGAGCTGGGCGGCGGCGTAGCGACCGGGGTGCTCCCTGGCGTAGTCGCGGTAGACGTTGGCGAGGGCGGTCAGGGCGTCCTTGCCGGAGCGGCCGGCCAGTGCGGTGGCCGCCCGGTCGGCGAGTTCCTCGAGGGCGAGCAGGGCGATCCCGGTCTTGAGTTCCTGGGAGTTCCGCAGGTGCGAGTAGAGGCTCGCGACCTTGACGTCGAACCGGCGGGCCAGCGCCGAGACCGTCACCTGCTCGAAGCCGACCTCGTCGGCCAGTTCCGCGCCCGCCCGGATCAGACGATCCGCGCTCAATCCGGCCCGTGCCATAACCACTCTCCTATCTGCCGAAAGTGATTATGAGCCTGCCTAAACGGTTTAGGCAAGTGTGCGTCGGTCGACGGCCCACGCGCAAGCGGTCGGGACATCGATCCAGGCCCGGGCGGGCCGAGGCCGCGTCGCGTGCGCGACACGGCCTCATTCGCGGTTGCTCCGCAGGCTTCCGGCTACTGCTTGCCACTGATCTCGATCCGGCGGGCCGTCGGGCGGGTGATGTCCATCGGCACCGTCACGGTCAGGATGCCGTCGGCGTACGTGGCCCTGACGTCCTCCTCCCGGGCCTGGCTCGGGAGTGGGATCGAACGGGTGAACGAGCCGTAGCGGAACTCGGAGCGCTGCTTCTCCCGGTGCTCCTCCGATCGTTCGGCCTTGATGGTCAGGACACCGTCCACCACAGTGATCTCGGCATCCCTGGCCGGATCGATGCCGGGAAGCTCGGCCTGGATGACATGACTGCCCTCCTCGTCGAACTCCTCGACGCGGATGTACTGCTCGGCCGACTCCCGCCCGAACGGGAACCCCTCCAGCCACTCGGAGAAGTCCGGCCACTGGGAGAACGGGTGTCGTGCTCGTTTGCTCATCTCGCCCGCCATGCGAACTGCCTCCCTTCGCGCATGTCCGGGACCGCGCCTACCCGGTTCGGGCGCACCGACACGCCGCTCGCCACCCGTGTCGCGGCCCGCCACACGGGTCAGGGTGGTTGGCATCGGCAGGTCTGGGTAGGAGAGGAAGTGATCGCGGATCGACCGCGATCACGCGTCACCCGAATTTCGGATGGAGACTCCTCGCGCCCCCGCTGGGTTGTGGCGCCGAAACGGCCGGCCCCGGGGCGTACGCTCTGCGGTGTCTGGGAGATGAGTACCATGCCGGCTTCGGCGAGTGCCGACGCCGAGACCACTGTCACGAGGCCCGCGACCACTCCGGTACCACCGCGTCCCAGCCAGGCCCGGCTGCGCGCGATGGGCAAGGACGAGGCTCGCGAGCTGAGTGATGCGCTCTTCGCCCGGCTGACCGGGTTGGAACGCGAGTCTGCGGCCTACAGTTACGTTCGCGGCACCATCATCGAGTTGAACATGCCGCTGGTGCGGTTCGTGGCCGGCCGGTTCCGGCACCGCTCCGAGGAGATGCAGGACCTGGTGCAGATCGGCACGGTCGGACTGATCAAGGCCGTGGACGGCTACGACCCCGGCCGCGGCGTGGAGTTCGTGACGTACGCGATCCCGACGATCTCCGGCGAGATCAAGCGCTACTTCCGGGACACCTCGTGGCCGGTCCGGGTGCCGCGCAGCGTGCAGGAGCTGTACCTGACGGTGGTGCGCGGCTCGGACCGCCTGGAGCAGCAGCTGGGCCGGGTGCCCCGCCCGGAGGAGATCGCCGACGACCTGGACCTCGCCGAGGAGCAGGTGGCCGAGGGGCAGGCGGCCGGACGGGTGTGCCGCACGGACTCGCTGGACGCGCTGCACGACGAACAGGACCCGGCAGGCAGTTCCCTGCTCGACCGGATGGGCGAACGGGACGCCGAACTCGACCTGGTCGAGTTCCGGGAGGCCGTGCGGCCGCTGCTGGCGGCGCTCCCGTACCGCGAGCGGTTCATCCTGGTGCTGCGCTTCTGGGACGACCTGACGCAGAGTCAGATAGCCGCGCGGGTGGGGATCTCGCAGATGCACGTCTCCCGGCTGCTGACGGCCACCCTGAAGGAGCTGCGGGAGCGCCTCGATTCCGACTGACGCCCCCCACGGCGCCTGAGAAATGCCGACGTCGGCTGAAGAATGCCGGCGCCGGCACCTGACGCCGACCGACCGGCCCAGCCCAGGCGCCGACGCCTCGGCCCAGCGCAAGCGCCGACGCCCCGGCCTCAGCGCAAGCGCCGACGCCTCGGCTCAGCCAGAGCGCCAACGCCCCGGCAGCGCAAGCGCCGACGCCCCGGCTCAGCGCCGGCGCCGACGCAGCAGGTGGGCCGGCATCACCAGCCAGCAGATCGCGAACCACCCCATCACCACGGCGCTGATCACCCAAGCCACGGCACCGCCGCCGGTGGCGACCAGCAGCAGGAGCAGCAGGGCGGTGGCGATGGCCAGCGCCAGCAGTATCACCCCCAGCGCGACCAAGCGGTGGGCGGCCTGCACCAGTTCAAGCTTCAAGCGGTGCCCGGCCAGGATCCGGTGGAAGGCGACCGGGGCGATCAGCGTGCCGGTCGCCAGCGCACCCAGCACCACCGTGGCGATGTAGAGCCCGTTCTCCAGGCGGTTCAACTGGGTGAAACGCGGGGTGAACGCCACGCTCAGCAGGAAGCCGAAGAGGATCTGGGCGCCGGTCTGCGCCACCCGGACCTCCTGAAGCGTCTCCGCCCAGCGACGGTCCGCGCGCTCGAACGGGGTCTCGTGGCGCCCCTTCTCGGCGGGCTGCTTGCTCTGGGTGGGCCGCTCGGCCCGCCTCGGCGTTCTCACAGCGGGGCGTTTGTCCCAAGGACCGCCGGGCAAACGCCCCGCCGGAAGCACCGGAGGTGCGCCTGATGGACGGGCTGAACGAGCAGACAGAGCCGGCGATGACCGTCTCGGTGCGGCCCTGGGCCCGCGGCACCGTGGTGGCGCCCGAAGGCGAGCTGGACCTGGACACGGCGGAACTGCTGCGCGACGCCCTGGAACGGCAGCTGCGCGGTCGGTGGCCGCACATCCTGGTGGACTGCGCCGGGCTGCGGTTCTGCGACTCCACCGGTCTGAGGGTGATCCTGCGGGCCCGCACGGCCGCCCAGGCCGCCGGGGGCGGACTCGACCTGGTGGCGCCGCGCCCGGCCCTGCTGCGACTGCTGGCGCTGACCGGGACGGAGGAGGTCTTCCCGGTGTACGCCAGCGTGGCCGAGGCCGAGGCCGAGGGCGCCATCGAACCTCCGGGCCCATCCGACCGGCGGAACAGGAGATGACGGAACGTGCACGGCGGGGTGCTGTGCGGGAGTGAGGGGAAGTGCCGAGCGGCAGCGAGGTGCGGCCGATGACCCGAGCGTCAGTGACAACCGGACCAGGGGGCGAGGAGGCGCTGCGCCGGCTGCTGGCCGGTCTGACGGCCGTGCGCGACGGCGACCTGTCGGTCCGACTGCCGGAGAGCGCCCAGGGGCTGCTGGGCGAGATCGACCAGGTCTTCAACGGCATGGTGGAGCAGCTGGCGCTGCTCGCGGCGGAGGTGACCCGGGTCTCCCGCGAGGTCGGCACCGAGGGCCGGCTCGGCGGCCAGGCCGAGCTGCCCGGTGTGCGCGGGGCCTGGGCGGAGCTGGCCCGCGGGGTGAACGCGATGGCCGGCCGCCTCACCGACCAGGTGCGGAACATCGCCCAGGTCACCACCGCCGTCGCGGAGGGCGATCTGTCGCAGAAGATCACGGTGGACGCGCGCGGCGAGATCCTGGAGCTCAAGGAGACCATCAACACGATGGTCGACACCCTGTCGGCGTTCGCCGACGAGGTGACCCGGGTGGCCCGGGAGGTCGGCAGTGACGGGATCCTGGGTGGTCAGGCGACGGTGCGCGGTGTCTCGGGCACTTGGAAGGACCTCACGGACAACGTCAATGTGATGGCGTCCAATCTGACCGGTCAGGTGCGGTCGATCGCCCAGGTGGCCACCGCGGTGGCCAAGGGCGACCTCTCCCAGAAGATCACCGTCGAGGCGAAGGGCGAGGTCGCGGCGCTCGCCGAGGTGATCAACACCATGGTCGACACCCTGTCGGCGTTCGCCGACGAGGTGACCCGGGTGGCGCGCGAAGTCGGCACCGAGGGCAACCTGGGTGGTCAGGCGACGGTGCGCGGTGTCTCGGGCACCTGGAAGGACCTCACCGACAACGTCAACTTCATGGCGCACAACCTGACCAGCCAGGTCCGCAACATCGCCCAGGTGACCACCGCCGTCGCGCACGGCGACCTGACCCGCAAGATCGACGTGGACGCGCGCGGTGAGATCCTGGAGCTCAAGACCACCATCAACACGATGGTCGACACCTTGTCGGCGTTCGCCGGAGAGGTGACCCGGGTGGCCCGGGAGGTCGGCAGCCAGGGCCGACTCGGCGGCCAGGCCGAGGTCGAGGGCGTCTGGGGCACCTGGAAGCGGCTCACCGAGAACGTCAACGAGCTCGCCGGCAACCTCACCCGGCAGGTCCGCGCGATCGCCGAAGTGACCAGCGCGGTCGCCGAAGGCGATCTGACCCGCTCGATCACCGTGGAGGCCCCCGGGGAGGTCGGCGAGCTCAAGGACAACATCAACGCCATGGTCGAGTCGCTGCGCCGCACCACCCGGGACAACCTCGAACAGGACTGGCTCAAGACCAACCTGGCCCGGCTCTCCGACCTGGGCCACGGGCAGCGCGACCTCGGTCAGGTCGCCGACCTGCTGCTGGCCGAGCTGGCGCCACTGGTCGATGCCCAGTACGGGGTGTTCTACCTGGCCGGGGAGAGCGCCGACGGCCCCGAGCTGTCGGCCGTCGCCGGCTACGGCATCGAACCGGGCGACCTGGCCCGCAGCTTCCGGCTCGGCGAATCGCTGGTCGGCCAAGTCGGCCGCGACCGGCGCACGATGCTGGTCCGCTCGGTGCCGCCCGGGTACGCCACGGTGCGCTCCGGCACCGGCGCGGCCGAGGTCAGCGAGCTGATCCTGCTGCCCGTCCTGATGGAGGACCAGCTGCTCGCGGTGCTCGAACTCGCCTCCTTCCAGCCGTTCAGCGCCCTCCACCGGGACCTGCTCGACCGGTTCACCGCCGCCGTCGGCGCCAACATCAGCTCGCTGCTGGCCAACGCCCGCACCGACGAGCTGCTCCAGGAGGCCCAGCGCCTGACCGACGAAATGCGCGCGCAGTCCCAGGAGTTGCGCTCCAGGCAGCAGGAGCTCCAGGCATCAAATGCCGAACTGGCCGACAAGGCTGAGCAGTTGGCCCAGCGCAACCGCGACATCGAAGCCAAGAACCTGGAGATCGAGCAGGCCCGGCAGGAACTGGAGGACCGGGCCCAGCAGTTGTCACGCACCTCGATGTACAAGTCCGAATTCCTCGCCAACATGAGCCATGAGCTGCGCACCCCGCTCAACAGTCTGCTGATCCTGGCCCAGTTGCTGGCGCAGAACGCCGACGAGAACCTGACCCCCAAGCAGGTCGAGTACGCCGGTGTGATCCACTCCGCCGGCTCGGACCTGCTCCAGCTGATCAACGACATCCTGGACCTCTCCAAGGTCGAGGCGGGCAAGCTGGAGATCTCCCCGGCGAGTTTCCCGCTGCACCAGCTGCTGGAGTACGTGGAGTTGACGTTCCGCCCGCAGACCGAGCAGAAGGGCCTGCGGTTCACCGTCCGCACCGCACCCGACGCGCCGAGGACCCTGGTCACCGACGAGGCCCGGCTGCGCCAGGTGCTGCGCAACCTGCTCTCCAACGCGGTGAAGTTCACCGAGACCGGCCGGGTGGAGCTGACCGTCGAGCGGGCGAAGGCCCAAGAGCTGCCGCCGGTCCTCGCCGGGGCGTCCGACGCGCTGGCCTTCCGGATCGAGGACACCGGCATCGGCATCGCCGAGGAGAACCTGGACACCATCTTCGACGCCTTCCGGCAGGCCGACTCGGCCACCGACCGACGCTACGGCGGCACCGGACTCGGGCTGTCGATCAGCCGGGAACTCGCCGGGCTCCTCGGCGGCGCGATCAGCGTGGTGAGCCGACCCGGCCAGGGCAGCCGCTTCACGCTCTACCTGCCCGCCGGAGCCGAACCCGAGGCCCGGCCGACGGCGGCCCCCCGACCCGCGACCCATCGATCGGTGCACGGTGACGACTCGCTCGCCGAGCGGGTCGTGCTGGTCGTCGACGACGACGTGCGCAACGTCTTCGCCCTCGCCGGCGCCCTGGAACAGGCCGGCATGCAGGTCCTGCAGGCCGACAACGGCAACTCCGGCATCGACCTGCTGCGCCGGCGCGAGGACGTCGACCTGGTCCTGATGGACCTGATGATGCCTGAACTCGACGGCTACGGCGCGATCGCCGCCATCCGCGAGCTGCCCGACTACCGGCAGCTGCCCATCATCGCGCTGACCGCCAAGGCGATGCCCGGCGACCGTGCCAAGAGCCTCGCGGCCGGCGCCGACGACCACATCACCAAGCCGGTGGACACCGACGAGCTGCTCGACCGCATCCGCTACTGGCTTGGCCGCCACTGACCGGACGGGAGACGCCATGCAGCCACGAGGCAACACCGGTCCGCAGCCCCTGCTGACGCCGACCCGGTGGCAGCGGGACGGCACCGGAGTGCCCTCCTGCGCCGGGGACTTCGACCAGGACGGCGCCGACGGGCCGCATCGGGCACTCGCCGACACCCCGGCCGACGGTCCGCGCCTCGTCCCGGTCGACCTGGCCGGGATCGACCCCGGCGGCTCCGCCGGTGTGCACGTGCTGCTCCGGACCCGGCAGGGCGCCGAAGCCGCCGGGGCCGGCCCGGAACCGTCCGCACCCGGCGACCGGGCTGCCCGGCTGTTCGAGCTGACCGGCGCGGCCACCGCCTTCACCACCCACCCCGCCCAGCACGACGCCCTCGGGCCCGGCGGCTGACCGGAAGCCGTGGCCATGTCCGACACCCGCCGCCTCCCGCTGGCCCAGCCGATCGCCGGCACGGTCGGCCGCTGCCGCGAGTTCGCCGTGGCGGTGCTGACCGACTGGTGCTGGCTGCCGGCCGCGGACGAGCGGGGCCGACTGGCCGCCCAGGACGTGCTGCTGGTGGTCTCCGAACTGGTCACCAACGCCTGCCTGCACGCCGGCGGACCGGTCGAACTGGTCATGCGGCGCCGACCCGGCCAGATCACGGTCGAGGTCACCGACCGCAGCCCGGACCCGCCGGTGCTCCGGCCCCCCGATGACCGGGCCCAGCCCGGCGGCCACGGCCTGCGGGTGGTCACGATCGTCAGCCTGGACTGGGGGACGCGGCCGTCCGGCGGCGGCAAGACCGTCTGGGCGCGGGTAGGCGCGGGCTGAGGGCGCGCTCAGAGGATCCGGATCACCACCAGACTGGTGTCGTCCTCGGTGTCCCCGGTGCTGCGGGCCAGCAGCCGATCGGCCTGCTCGGCGACGTCCGCGGGATCCAGGGCCTGCACGGCGTCGCGCAATTCGGTGAGACTGCCCCCCAGGTCGGTGTCCCGGCGCTCGATCAGACCGTCGGTGTAGAGGAACAGGGTGTCCTGCGCACGCAGCGGGGTGACGGTCTCGTGGTAGGTGCTCTCCGGGAGCGCACCCAGCAGGATGTTGTGGGTCGGCTCCAGCATCACCGCCGTGCCGCCCCGCAGCAGCACCGGCGGCAGGTGGCCGGCACTCGCCCAGACCAGGCTCCGCCGAGCGGGATCGTAGACGGCGCAGACACCGGTCGCGGTCGGCTGGCCGGACGTGTTCAGGGCGACCTCGTTGAGCCAGCCCAGCAGGCGGGCCGGCGGTTCCCCGGTCAGCGCCAGTCCGCGCAGTGCGTTGCGCAGCGCCACCATGCCCGTCGCCGCCTCGATGCCGTGCCCGGCCACGTCACCGACCGCCATCATCACCGGGCCGCCGGGCAGCGGCAGCACGTCGTACCAGTCGCCACCCACCCGGTACTCCTGACCTGCCGGGCGGTACCGGGCGGCGACCTGCAGACCCGGTAGCTTGCGCAGGTCGGGCACCTCGGGCACGATCGCCTGCTGCAACTGCAGGGCCAACCGGTGGCGCACCGCCGACTGCTCGCGCACGGTGGTGAGTTGGTCGAAGGTCGCCTCCAAGGCCACCTCGGTGCGGTGCTGGGCGGAGACGTCCTGGAAGATCCCGGCGATGCCGGTCAGCGCGCCATCGGTCAGCACGGGCTCGGCGATGATCCGCACCTGGCGCAGGCCGCCCTCCGGTCGTCGCACCCGTACCACCAGCGTCACGTTCTCCTGGCGGTTCATCAGCCTGCGCACCGCACCGGCGAGTGCCCGGGCGTCCTCCGGTTCGAAGAGCGGGCCCAGGTCGGCCAGCGGGCGCGGCGGCGCGTCCAGTGCGAGTCCCAGCAGTTCGAAGGTGTGCTCGGTCCAACGGCTGGTGCCGGCCGCCACGTCGTCCTCGAAGGCACCCAGTCCGGCCAGCCCGCCGACCACCCGCAGCGCCGAGGAGCTGTGGTCCAGGCCGCCCGGGTGCCACAGCACCGCGGTCCGCTCCTGTTCCACCGGCAGCACCCGGACGTTGGTCAGGGTGCCCGGCTCCCCGGGCCGCCGCCCAGCCGGCAACTGCGCCTCGATCTGCACGGCCTGGGTCTCCTGGGCCCGCGCGATGAGCTCGCGGAGCAGCGGTGCCGCGTACGGCAGCAGCTGACCCAGCGGGCGGGGGACCGATCCGAGCAGCCCGGTGCCGGCTCGCCGGGCGGCCTGGTTGGCGTGCTCTACCAGCGGCTCACCGTCCCCCGAGGGGCTGTGCACCAGCAGCGCCGGGTTGGCCAGCACGTCCAGCAAGGAGGTCAGCACCGGGAGCGACAGCGGCCCGCAGGAGCGGTAGTCCGGGCGGCGCTGCGCCGCGCTCAGCACCCGTCGGGCCACCTGGCTCAGCATGAGCACCTCGTGCCGCAGGTCTTCGGCCAACTCGGTCGGCTGCGGCCAGCAGACCAGCATCACGCCGAGCGGTCCCTGGTCCCCGCGCAACGGCAGCACGGCCCGCGCGGCCGCCTCCGACGGCCCGGGCAGTCGGTCCGGGGCCGTCGGGCCCCGCGGCAGCCACAGCGGCCGCCCCTCGGCATGCACCCGGCGCAGCGGACCCGGCCAGAGCGGCGGGATCCACCGCCAGTGCGTGCGCTCCAGCGCGCCGAGCCCGGCGCCACCCACCAGCTCCAGGCAGTCGCCGGCGCTCCGCCGCCAGAGCAGCACGCCGCAGGCCCCCAGCGGGCCCAGGGCTTCGCTCAGCAGGGTCTCGGCCACCTCGTCCAGACTCTCCCGGGCGCCGGCCAGTTCGCCCGTGCGCCGCACCCGGCGCGAAGCGCCGACCGGCTCGGCGGCGGTGGCGACGGCCGGTGACGGGCCGACCGCCTGGTTGAGCAGGTCGGCTGCGAAGTCCTCGGGGCGCTGGCCGGTGTCCTCGGCGAGCGACACCAGCCGCTCGGCGGCGTCGGCCGGTTCCAGCGCGTAGCGATCGACCAGCACGCCGGCAGCCAGACTCAGCAGGTGCTGCCGGGCCAGCTCCTCGCGCAACCTCGCCACCTCGTCCGCCAGTTGGGCGACGCTGTGCGCCGCGTCGGCGACCGGTGGCTGTGCGCGCCGAGTGGCGGGCCGTTCACCGTCCATGGCGCTCTCCGATACCGGGCTCGACCGGCATCGCCGGACCTCGCGTCCAGCGTGGTGCACCGGCCGAATTGGTCACCTCCAGCCTCGTCGCTACCAGGCCTGGTCGCAACGCTCGCAGCCGGAAGCACTCGCGGCCGGATTGCCCGGCACGAAGCGGTGGGCCGGCGCCACAACGTGGCCGGCCCACCGCACTGCGTGGTCAGTGGTGCCCTCACCGCATGATCAGTGGTGCACCGGTCGGTGCCAGCTGTTCCACCGCCACCATGTGCTGGTGCCCTTCGCGGTTCCGGCCCGGTCGGTTCCGGCCTGGCCCGGGGTCGGGTTGTCCTCTGCGGGATCGTTCAACCCCCTTGTGGCGACGGGCTCCTGTCGGGGCGCCGGTTCGGTGCGACTGGGCGTGGGTTCGGTGCGACTGGGCGCCGGTTCGGTGCGAGTGGTTCCCGCCTCCCTGACGACCAGCCGGGCCGCCTGTACCTCGGTGCGCCGGCGGCGGGCCCGGACCAGCCCGACGCCGAGCAGGACGGCGCTGATGACCAGGATCAGCGCGAGCGCCATGCCCGACAGGAACATGGCCAGCGGGCTCATGGTGGCGATGTCATGGCCGACGACCGTCACGGTCGCGGACGGGCCGGTGTTCAGATTGCCGGCGATCACCAGGCCGGTGAAGGCGCCGGTGGCGGCCAGTAGCAGCAGTCCTAGCAACAACATCAGAGAATCTCCGTCCGGTCGGATGTCCGTCGCATCACCGGTTCCGGACCGGTCGGCGGCGGTTTCGGCGGCTCGGGCACCGGCGCTGGCGGTGCCGGCGGCACCGGATCCGGCTCGACCGGCTTCGGTGGCGGTGGCGGTGGCGGTGGCGGCGGCGGGTCCGGCGCGGGAACGGGCCCGGGTTCGGGCACCGGCACCGGCGGCACCGGGTCGGTCGGCGCCGAGGCGGTGGCGACGACGGTCCTGGGCACGGCTACCGCCCCAGGGCGTCGGCGAGTTGCTTCTTGTTCATCTTCGAGCGGCCCTTGACGCCGCGGTGCTTGGCCTCGTTGTAGAGCTGGTCGAACGTGGGGCCCTCGGCGCCGCTGTGCGACCGCTGGCCACCGCGCCGGCCGGACGACATGTCCTTGACCGAGGTCCGGCTCGCGGACTCGGACTCGCCGTGCCGCGCCCGTTCCTTGTTGACGGTGCGGGCGGCGATCTCCTTGGCCCGTTTCTCGCTCTCGCCGCGATCGAGCGCGCTCTCCTTGATGTGCTCGTACTGCCGTTCCCGTTTGGCATTCGATCCGCGGGGCATGACGCGCCTCCTCTCACGCGGGCGTCCGTCTCGTTCCTGCGCCGCGTCTACCCGGCCCGCGCGGCGCCAACCGCCCCGATGCCCGGCCCCGATGCCCGGCCCCGGGGCGCCCCTCAGGACAGGAACGCCGTCACCGTGGCCGTGAAGGCCCCGGCGTCGTCCAGCCACGGATAGTGCCCCGCACCCGGCTGGACGACCGTGACGCCGTTCGCACACAGCTCGGCCACTCGGGCCACCACGCCGGGCGGGGTGGCCAGGTCGAGTTCCCCGGCAAGCACCAGGACGGGCGCCGGCAGCGCGGCGAGGCCCGCCCGGGTGGCCTCCGGATCCAGGTCGCCCTCGCAGCCGAAGACCTGCGCCGCCCGCTCGTTCCACTGCGACGCCTGGGCGGCCCGGTGCGCCTGCGTCTGCGCGTCCCACCGGCCGTAGGTGAGCGGTGCGAGGGCCTGCCAGTCGTCCTCGGTGGCGGTTCCGGTCGCGACCGCGTCGAAGGCCGCCGACGCCGCCTCGAACCACGGTTCGCCCGCGCGCAGCGGCAGCAGCTCCCGTCGGTCCGCGACGGTGACGACCACTCCGGCAGCGTCGGTGCCCGGGGTGATCAGCAGCAGCCGCCCGATCCGCTGCGGGTGGCGCTCGGCGTAGCGCATCGCGAGGTTGGCGGCGGCGGAGTGGGCGAGCAGGTCGAGGGTGTCCAGACCCAAGTGGACGCGCAGCCCCTCCACGTCCGCGACCAGCCGGTCGCACCGGTAGGAGGCCGGATCGTCGGGCGTCGCCGAACGGCCGGTGCCCCGCAGGTCCAGCAGGACCAGCCGGCGGAACGCCGAGAGACCGCCGAGGTCGCCCAGGTAGGCGGCGTCCCGGAACGGCCCGCCGGCCAGGCACACCAGCGGCGCGCCCCTGCCGACGGTGCGGTAGGCGAGTTCGGTGCCGTCGGGCGCTTTGAAAAAAGGCATTGGTTTCCCTTGTGACAGAAGCAGTCTGACGGGCTGTCAGTCCTCTGCCAGGGCGGCGGCCTCGGCCTGCGGACTGATCCCCAGCACCGGGCGGTCCGGACGCTGCGGCGCGACACCGCCCAGCCCGCGCAGCCACGTCCAGGTGTCGGCCACGGTCTCGACGACCGGTCGGCAACGCAGCCCGGCCCGGTGCGCCTTGGCCGTCTCCAGGCTGTTGAGGAAGTCGTGCAGCTCGCCGGGCGGTGTCCAGATCGGCAGCTGGGACCACGGCTCGATGCCGGCGGCCAGGATCCGCTCGGGAGCCGTCCAGCGCAGCTCGGCGTCCGAGCCGGTGGCGGCCACGCAGGCGTCGAGCAACTCGCCCATGGTCGTGTGGCCCGGCCGGCTCACCGTGTTGTACGGACCGGACAGGCCGTCCGCCGCGGCGTCCAGCGCCCAGCTCGCGAGGTCGCGGGCGTCGATGTACTGCAACGTCAGCTCGCGCGGGCCGGGTGCCAGCACCGGTCCGCCACGGGCGATCCGGCCGAGCCACCAGGTCAGCCGGCCGATGTCCTCGCCCGGCCCGAGGATCAGCCCGGCGCGCAGCAGCAGCGAACGATCCGCGCCGAACGCGCCGGTGGCGGCCAGCTCCCCGCCGCGCTTGGCGTACGGGTAGGCCACGTCGCCGTCGTCCGGCGACCCCGGCTCCAGCGCGCCGTCCTCGGCGGCGGCGTGGTCGATCGGATCGGCGTAGACCGAGGCGCTGGAGACGTAGACGTACCGCCCGGCCCGGTCGGCCAGCAGGCGGGCCGAGTCGCGCACCACCGAGGGCGCGGCCGACCAGGTGTCCACCACCACGTCCCACTCGCCGTCACCGAGCGCGGCCAGCCCGTCGGGTGCGGTCCGGTCACCGCGGAGCACGGTCGCCCCGGTCGGGGGGCGGTTGGTGCCGCGGTGCAGCATCGTCACGCGCCAGCCGCGCGCCAGGGCGTCGTCGACAACGGCACGGCCGACGAAACCAGAACCACCAAGCATCAGAAGTCGCATGCCCGTCACTGTCCAGCGGCGCCGCGATCAAGTCCAGTCGACTCCGCCGTGAGCGGAACCGCCGAGGCCGATATCGCTGACGGAGGAATCCGCCGACCGCCCGTCACGCGCACCGGGCCGGCTCGTGGCATGTTGAGCAACTCGGGTTGACTAACGCAATTAGTCAACTAGAGTTGCTTACATGCCCGGCCCTGAGAACTCCGCTGAGAACCCCGCCCTCCAAGAGCCCGCCGACGCCCTGGCGGCCGTCGCCGCGTTGCGGCGTCTCGCCGACCAACTGGAGGACGCCGCAGTCGAGCAGGCCATGCGGGCGGGTTGGAGCTGGCCGCAGGTCGCCGAAGCACTCGGAGTGACGCGGCAGGCCGTCCACAAGAAGCACGCCAAGCGGCTGATCGCCGCCGGGGTCACATTGAGGAGGCGCGGCGATGACCGCGATTGACACCTATCTGCACGCGATCGTCGTGCGGGCGGTGCGGGAGGCCCGCGAGGACGCCTCGGCCACGGTCGAGGCCCAGCACCTGCTGCTGGGGATCGCCGACGAACCGGAGGCGACCGTCCGGGAGGTGCTGACGTCCGCCGGGCTCGACCACCGGGCGCTCCGGGAGGCCCTAGGCCGCGAGTTCGAGCACAGCCTGCAGACCGTCGGGGTGTCGGCGGCCGCACACCGCCTGCCGCGGCCCAGCCCCGCCTGCGAGCAGCCCAAGTTGGGCGCCAGCGCCAAACTCGCGATGGAACGCGGCTTCGCATCGGTCAGCCGCAAGCGGGACCTGCGGCCCGCCCACCTGCTGCTCGGGGTCCTGCAGGCACAGCTGGGCACCGTGCCACGAGCGCTGGCGCTGGCCGGAGTCGACCAGGCCGCGCTGCTGGCGCAGCTGCGGCAAGAGCTCGAAACCACCCGCGACGGAGGAGTCGCGCGAGCACGAGGAGCCGCCGGATGAGGAACGGCACGACCGGGACGATCCAGCGGATGCTCGACCGAGCCGTCTCGACAGGGGGCCTGCCCGGCATCCTGGTGGAGATCCACGACGCCGACCGGCAGTGGTTCGCGACGGCAGGCGTGGCCGACACCACGACCGGCCGCCGGCGCACACCGCGGGACCGGTTCAGGATCGGCAGCATCACCAAGACCTTCGTGGCCACCGTGCTGCTGCAGCTGGCGGCCGAAGGCCGAGTCGACCCGGACGACACCGTGGAGCGTTGGCTGCCCGGCACGGCACCCGCGGTGACCGTGCGGATGCTGCTCAACCACACCAGCGGGATCTTCAACTACACCGACGACCTCGTGGCACTGAACAGCCATGAGACCCATACGCCCGAATCCCTGGTGCAGATCGCGAGCGCACACCCGCCGGCCTTCGCACCGGGCGCCGACTGGGCGTACTCCAACACCAACTACGTGCTCGTCGGAAAGCTGGTGGAGCGGATCGGCGGCCGAGCGCTCGCCGACGAGATCGCCGAGCGGATCACCCGCCCACTCGGCCTCACCGGCACCTGCTTGCCCCGCGGCAGCGACCCCGCCATCCGGGGACCGCACTCCCGGCACTACACCAAGCTGTTCCAGACCGGCCCCGCCGCGCCCGTGCACGACGCGACCGAGCTCGACCCGTCGGTGTTCTGGGCGGCCGGCGGCATGATCTCCACCGCCGCCGACCTCAACCGGTTCTTCGCCGCACTGCTGGGAGGCCGCCTGCTGCCGGCGGAACAGCTACGCGCCATGGCCGGCACGCGGCCGACCCACGGGTGGCTTCCGCACACCTCCTACGGCCTCGGGCTCTCCCGCCTGACACTGTCCAGCGGCACCACGCTCTGGGGCATGGGCGGTGCGCTCCTCGGATCGTGGTCCTACAGCTACGGCAGCCGTGACGGCACGCGCCGGCTCACCGTCAACGCCAACGGCGACTGGACGGACGGCGGTTGGGACGACCCGATCGGCATCTTCACGGAACTGCTGGAGATCTGGGCCGGCTGACCGGCCATCAGCCGCCCTCGGAACCGGCCTTCAGGCTCTCGCGAGCGCGTCGAGGGTCTCGGCGACGGTGGGCTGCGCACGCATCTCGGCCGCGACCCGCCGGGCCGCCGCCCGGTAGGACGGGTCGGTGAGCACCGCTTCGATGGCCGACCGCAGACGGGGCACGTCAGCGGGGCCGGGCAGGCCCATGGTGTCCGCCGCGCCCCCGGTCGGTGCCACCGCGACACCCGCACCGGCCTGCTCGACCAGGCGGGCGTTGGTGGGCTGGTCGGCGAAGAGCGGCACGACCACCAGCGGGACCCCGGCCGCGAGGGCCCCGAAGGTGGTGCCCGCACCGCCGTGGCAGACCACCGCCGACGCGTTGGCGAAGACCTCCGGAGCCGAAACCCACTCCTCGACCCGGACGTTGTCCGGTACCGGCCCGAGCCGGGACAGATCGGTGGCCCGACCGCCCGAGAGCAGCACCCGCGCCGGCAGCCCGGCCACCGCTCGGAGCGCCACCCGGCAGGCCGCGGGCCCGGCCGGCAACCCTCCCGAGACCGTACCGAAGGTGACGTACACCAATGGGCCGCCGGCTCCGTGCAACCAGTCGGGCATCGACACCGAGCCGGCAGGAGCGGCGGCCTCGCGGAAGCGAACCGTGGTGCTGTACGGGGAGGGGTCGAGCGAGGCCGGAAAGCGCGACAGGTACGGCGTCGCGAGCAGCCGGTCCACCAACGTGCCGTCGTACGGCACGAGCGCGGGGGCGGCCAGGTCCAGTGAGTAGGCCTCGATCTGCGCGGGGGAGGTGCCGACCTGGGCGTGGGGGATGCCGAGCCGCTCGGCGACCACCGCCGAGGCGTACTCGCACGGATCGTGCAGGATCAGGTCCGGCCGCCAGTCCCGGCAGGCCTCCTCCAGCGCCGGCAGCAGCGCGGCGGTGCACAGCCTCCCGAAGTACTCCCGGTTGACCAGCACCGCCGCCTCGGTCCGTGATGCCTCCGGCAGGCGGTCGGTTATCGCGGCCGTCGCCACCGGGTCCGGGTTCGCCGCCCAGTCGGAACGGCAGCCCGCGCTCGGTCAGGGTCTGCTCCAAGCCGGGTGGCACGACGACGAGCACCTCGTCCCCGCGTGCCGTACAAGCGTCGATGAACGGCAGCAGCGGAGTGAAGTGGCCCAGGCCGGCGGGCGAGGCGAAGAGTACGCGCATTCGTCCGAGCCTATGCAACGGCGACACCCGGTGGCGGGGAATTCCGACCACCGGCTGGGCGGTGCAACGTCGTTGTGCGGTCCGCGTCCGATCGTTCACCGAAAGCATCCTGACCCGTCGCCATTGACCTGCCCTCATCAGGTCTGGTTTGCTCGTGCCTGCCGGCGGCGGACTCAGCAGGCACTCGGCCGGCCCTGCCCCCCACCAGGGCCGAGCCCTGCCGCCGGCCACTTCAGCATCCCCCGCCCCCGGGACGCGAGCGCCCGCACCCGTGTGGTCCTTCCCTCCCTGCTCGTGTGAGCGGGGCGGCACCGCCTGACCGAGGCCCGAGCACCTGACGGGGCGGCCCGGGGCCCGCGGACGGGCGGGTCGGGCACCGAGCGGCTTATCCTGGCCAAGGGACCGAGATCTCCGGCGGTGGTACCGGCTCGCCGGACCGGGGCGTCGTCCGCTGCCCTGAGCGCTGAGGTGGGATATGGCTGCCAGCGGTTCCTCCCGGCAAGACCCGGACCCGCAGGGCGATGCCTACGCGGTCGTCGACCCGGCCGGCCGGTTGCTGCACTGGAGCCCCGGCGCCGAACGGCTGCTCGGCCACCCGGCTGCCGCGGTCCTCGGCACCGCGGCCAGGGACCTGCTCGGCGCCCACGCCGACCCCACCCGGCTCGACTCCGACCGGCCCGGCTACCTGGGCACCGCCGCGCTGCGCCACCGCGACGGCAGCACGGTCGAGGCCGCGCTCTGGGCCACCCCACTGAGCGACGGCTGGCTGCTCCAGGCCGCCCCCGGCGACGCGGTGCGCCGCGCCCAGCTCGACCGCGCCCTGCTCGACGGACTGTTCACCGAATCACCCGTCGCCATCGGTGTCTTCGACACCGACCGGCGCTTCCTGGCCCTGAACAAGGCCGGTCGACGGGCCGGCGGCTTCACCGACGTCGAGGGCCGGACGCTCCGCGAGGTCGCACCGCCCGGTCTGCTGGACCTGGACGCCTTCGAGGAGCGGCAGCGAGCCGTCCTCGACAGCGGTGAGCCGCTCGTGCGGGTCCAGGTGGAGGGCGCCGCGCCGGCGCCGAGCCGCCGCCCCCTGGTCTGGTCCGAGACGGTCCTCCCACTGCGCGGCGGCAGCGGCGACCTGATCGGTCTGGCCCACGTCCTGGTCGACATCTCCCGCCAGGAGCAGGCCCGGGAACGGCTGCGGCTGGTGAACGAGGCCGGCCTGCGCATCGGCGGCGGCCTGCTCGACGTCCAGCACACCGCCCAGCGCCTGGCCGACTTCGTGGTGCCGGCACTGTGCGACTACGCCCATGTCGACCTGTTCCACCACGCCTTCGGCACCGGCGAACCGGATGCCGACGCCGTCGCCGCCGGACGGCCGCTGCTGCGGGCGGCCACCGCCACCGCCGCCGACTGGTGGCCGGCCCACACCGTGCCGGAGGTGGGGGAGGTGGACCCGTTCGCCTCCGCCCCCGGCGGGCCCGCGATGCGAGCCCTCCTGAGCCGGCGGCCGCTGCGGCTGACCGGCGAGGGGCTGTACTCGGCCGCCGTCGACAGCGGCAGCGTGCGGACCGCGGCCGTGGCGCGCGACCACGTGCACTCCTGGCTGGCCGTGCCGATGTACGTGCGGGACATGCCGTTCGGCGTCGCGGTCTTCGTCCGCTTCAAGGAGCCGCGCAGCCAGGCACGCCGGTTCGACCTGGACGAGGTGGTCACCGCCGAGGAGATCGTCCACCGGGCCGGCATCGCCGTCGACCACGCCCGGAGCTACGTGCGGGAGCGGGGCCGCGCCCTCGAGCTGCAGCGCCGACTGCTGCCCAGCCGGCTACCCGACCTGCTCACCGTCGACGTGGCCTACCGGCACCTGCCGGCCCGCGGTTCCAGCGCGCTCGGCGGTGCCTGGTACGACTTCATCCGGCTCTCCGGCGCCCGGACGGCCCTGGTGGTCGGGGACGCGGCAGGGGACGGTCTGCACGCCGCCGTCTACATGGCCCGCTTCCGGACGGCGACCCGGCTCCTCGCCGACATGGACCTGCCTCCGGAGGAGGTCCTCGCGCGCCTGGACGGGCATGCGAAGCGGGTCATGGTGGACTTCGCCGTCCCCGGCGGCGGCCCCACCGGGACCACCTGCCTGCTCGCCGTCTTCGACCCGATCAAGCACGAGCTCTCGCTCGCCAGCGCGGGCCATCCGCCCCCAGTGGTCCTCAGCGCCGACCAGGGGGCGCGGGTCGTCGACATGCCGATCGGCTCCCCGTTCGGGATGCGCAGCGCGCCGTACGAGAGCGCCACCGTGCCCTGGCGGGAGGGGGACGTGCTGGCCATGAGCACCAGGGGGTTCGCCGACGCGGACGCCGGCGACGGCGACGGCCGCCCGGAGGCGCTGCGCGCCGCGGTGGCCTCGCTCGCCGACCCGCGCCCGGCGCAGGCCGATCTGTCCGCGCTGTGCGACGGCATGATCGACCGGCTCGGCACCAGCGGCATGCGCTGTGACGCCGCGCTGATGGTGGTGCGGCTGCGCCGCCTCGAACCGGAGCGTTACGCCAGCTGGAACCTGGAGAGCGACCCCGAGGAGGTCGGCCGGGCCCGCAGCCTGGTCACCGAGCAACTGCACGCCTGGGGCCTGGCGGACCTCGACTTCAGCACCGAGCTGATGGTCAGCGAGTTGGTCACCAACGCACTGCGGTATGGCAAGCCGCCGATCCGGCTGCGGCTGATCCGCGACCAGGACCTCATCTGCGAGGTCGCCGACCACAGCAGCACCTCACCGCACGTGCGGCACGCGGCCGAGACCGACGAGGGCGGCCGAGGGCTCTACATGGTCGCGCAGCTCGCCGACCTCTGGGGGACTCGCTACCACGACCGCGGCAAGACCATCTGGGCGCGGCAACCGCTGCCCCAGGCAGGGTAGCCGGGGACGGCCCGTCAGCTATCCGAATAGGCGCGCCAGGACCAGACCGGCGGCCCCGAGCGCGACGGCGTCGGGGCCCGCCGGCGCGACCGACACGGCGACCGGCTGCCAGTCCGGGTCCGGCAGCCGGGCGGCCAGCACCCGGCGGACCTCGGCGAGGTAGACCTCCGGCGCGGCCAGCACAGCACGACCGCCCAGCACCACCTCGTCCAGGTCGAGCAACCGCACCAGGTTGGCCACCGCCTCCCCGAGGATCCGCGCCGCCGCCACCGGAGTGGGGGCGGCGGCCCAGAGGGCCTCCACACAGCCGGTGGCGCCGCAACGGCAACGGGGCCCGCCCGGATCCAGCGTCTGGTGGCCGAACTCCCCGGCGTTGGTGCGGGCACCGCGCTGCACGGCGCCGCCGAGCACCAGGCCCGCACCGAGGCCCTGGTCGAGGTGGACGAAGGCGCGGTTCGGCGACCCCAGGGCGCTCAGCACCGCCGCCGTGCTGTCCTTCTCCACCACTGTGGGCAGCTCGAGCCGCCGGGCGACGGCCTCACGCAGCCGCAGCCCCTGCCACGCCGGCGCGCCGGTCACCTGGTGCAGTACGCCGGCATGCTGGTCGAGCGGTCCGGGGGAGGCCACGCCGATGCCGAGCACCCGTTCCCCCGGCAGGTCGGCGAGCAGCAGCCGGACTTGGTCGACCAGCAGGTCCAGCACCCGGTCCGGTCCCCAGCCGGCCAGGTCGATCGGCATCCGGCGACCGGCCGCCATCCGGCCGGTCAGATCGGCGCGCAGCACGGTCAGCGTGTCGCGGCCGAGCTGCGCGCCGACGGCCCAGCGGACGTCGGGCACCAGGCTCAGCAGAGTGCGGGGCTTGCCGCCGGTCGAGGCGCCGCGGCCGGCCTCGGCGATCAAACCGTCCTCGGTGAGCCGCTGCACGATCTTGCTGATCGCCTGAGCGGTCAGCCCGGACGCCCGGGCCAGCTCCACCCGGCTCACCCCACCGGCTCCGGCGGCGCGGACCAGGCTCAGCACGGTGGCGGCGTTGTGGTCGCGGAGCGCGGTCAGGTTCGCCCCGGTGGGAGCGGCGGCCCGGGCCGAGGCGGGACGAGCGGTTCGGTTGCTCCGGTCGGTCGCGGTCCGGTCGGCCGGGTCGGTCCGATCGGCCGGGTCGGTCCGATCGGCCCGGTCGTCGGGGGAGCCGGGGGAGTCGGGGGAGTCGGGGATGGACGCAGCGGTTGGCACTCCTCGATTATGACTTTATCCACGCTGTTGCTTAACTGGGTCCATGGCGAACACCTCCCCGGACAGCAGCGCCTCCACGGCCACGTCGGCCCCGTTGCGGGTCGGCCTGATCGGCTACGGCCTCGCGGGCTCCGTCTTCCACGCGCCCCTGATCAGCACCACGCCCGGCCTTCGGCTGGCCGCGATCGTCACCGCCGATCCCGAGCGGCGGGCCCAGGCCGCCGCCCGCCACCCGCAGGCCCGCCTGCTCGGTGCCGCCGACGAACTGTGGCCGCTCGGACTCGACTTGGTGGTGGTCGCCACGCCCAACCGGACCCACATCCCGCTGGCCACCGCCGCGTTGCACGCGGGCCTGCCCGTCGTGGTCGACAAGCCGCTGGCCGCCACCGCCGCCGAGGGCGCCGCCCTTGCCGCGCTGGCCGAGTCCCGGGGCCTGCTGCTGAGCGTCTTCCAGAACCGGCGCTGGGACGGCGACTTCCGCACGGTCAGCGAACTGGTGCGGGCCGGGCAGCTGGGCCGGGTGCACCGCTTCGAGTCGCGGTTCGAACGGTGGCGCCCCCAGCTCAAGGGCGGCTGGCGCGAGTTGGGTGATCCGACCGAAGTGGGCGGAGTGCTCTACGACTTGGGCAGCCACCTGGTGGACCAGGCGCTCACCCTGTTCGGTCCGGCCGCCCAGGTGTACGCCGAGGTCGACTTGCGCCGGGTGGGCGCGCAGGCCGACGACGACGCGTTCATCGCCCTCACCCACACCGGCGGTACCCGCTCGCACCTCTGGATGAGCGCCGCCGCCGCGCACCTCGGACCGCGCTTCCGGGTGCTCGGCAGCCAGGCCTCCTACACCAGTTGGGGGCTGGACGGCCAGGAGGACGCCCTGCGGGCCGGCCGGACCCCGCTGGACGAGGGCTGGGGCCGGACACCGGCCGAGCGCTACGGCCGCCTGGGCACGGTCGACGACTCGATCAGCCGGCCCACCCTGCCCGGTGCCTACCAGGAGTACTACCAGGGCATCGCCCTGGCCCTGCGCGGCCAGGGCGCCGCACCGGTCGAGCCGCGCGAGGCCGTCGCCGCGCTCGCCGTCCTGGAGGCGGCGCGCCGCTCGGCGGCCGAGGGACGGACGGTGACGCTGTAGCCACGACCGCGACCACGACCACTATCACGACCGACCACGATCACCACCACGACCGACCACGACCACGAGCGGAGCCCGCCCGCCGACGGTGTGCGGGCTCCGGCTCGCGTCACGGCCGGTCAGCTCAACACCCGGCCTTGTAGAAGTACTTGCTGACGTCCGGATCGTTCATGGTGTCCTTGGTGATGGCGACCATGGTGGTGCCGATCTCCTTCTGCACCGGTTGACCGCCGAACGCGGCGGCGAGCTGATCGACCGCCTGGGTGCCGATGGACGCCGGGTCCTGCGCCACCAGCACCTGCAGCGTGCCGGCCTTGAGGGCGGACACTTCGTCGGGCTCGGCGTCGAACGCCGCGACCTTCACCGCCCCCTGCCTGCCGGCCTGCTGCAGCCCGGTGGCGATGCCCTGGCCGGTGTTGGTGTTCCCGGCGAACACACCGCCGAGATCCGGGTGCGCGGCCAGGGTGGACTGGATCTGCGAAGCCGCGGTGGCGGGCAGGTCGTTGTCGTAGAGGGTCGGCAGCATGGTGATGCCGGGGTACTTGGCAGCCATCTCCTCGGTGAAGCCCTTGATCCGGGCATCGGTGGTGGAGATGCCGGGCTTGACGCTGATCACGATCACCGAACCCTTCTGGCCCATCTGTTGGGCCAGCGCGTCGGCGGCCACCTGTCCGCCCTTCTCGTTGTCGGAGGAGATCCGGGTGATGCCGACCGACGGGTCGGTGACCGAGGTGTCCACCAGGGCCACCTTGGTCCCGGCGGACTGGATCTGCTTCAGCGAGGGGGTGAGCGCGCTGGTGTCGACCGGCGAGATCATCAGGCCGTCCGGCCGGGACGCGGCGACCGAGTCGATCAGCGGGCGCTGCACCGAGACGTCCCACTGCGCTGAGCCGTCGGCGGTGAAGTCGAAGCCCTTGGCCTTGGCCTCGGCCTGCGCGGCGCAGGTCATGGTGATGTAGAACGGGTCGCTCTTGACACCGGTGATCAGCGTGATCTTCTTGTGGCCGAAGGCAGTTGACGAACCGCCGCTGGAGGAGCACGCGGCGGTGCCGGCCAGGACCAGGGCGGCCAGACCGGCTGACAGAACCACGCGCTTGCTGTGAGTGCTCGACATCCTGGTGCTCCTTACGACGTGCGGCTGAGTGATCAGCTCGACGTGCGGCCGGTGGTCAGCTGCGCTCCCGGGCGCGGCGGCGCAGCTGGTCGACGTAGACGGCGGCGACCAGCACCACGCCGACCGCCACGTCCTGCCAGTACTGCTGGACCCCGATGACGATCAGCCCGGTGTTGAGCACCGCCGGGATGAAGACACCGATCACCGTGCCCAGCACCGAACCGCGGCCCCCGAACAGGCTGGTGCCGCCGAGCACCACCGCTGTGATGACCTTGAGGTTGTCGGTGGAGTGACCGGCGATCGAGGTGGTCCCGTAGGATGCCAGCCACATCACCGCCCCCAGACCGGCGAGCAGGCCCATCAGCGCGTACACCTTGACCAAGTGCCCGCCGACCCCGATGCCCGCGCGCCGCACGGCAGCCGGGTTGGAGCCGATCGCCAGGGTGTGGGTGCCGAACCGGGTGGTGCCCAGCACCAGGCCGAAGGCCACGGTGACCACGGCCGCCAGGACCACCAGCCACGGAATGCCCAGCACCTTGCCGTAACCGAGGGAGTTCTGCAGGTCCGCGGCCGCGGCGCCGGCCGGATCCTGGCCCCCGGTGGCGAGTTCCGCCAGGCCCAGCGCCGCGCCCAGGCCGCCCAGGGTGACGATGAGCGGCGGAACCTTCCCGGTGGCGACGATCGCCCCCTGCAGCGCTCCCCAGCCGGTGCCGACAGCCAGCGCGATCAGCACGCAGACCGCCACGGTGGCCCAACCCGCCGTCGCACCACCGTGGTGGATGTTGTACTCGGCGGCTGCCACCGCGGCCAGCACCAGCACCGATCCGATCGACAGATCGATGCCCGCGGTGATGACGACGTAGGTCATGCCGACGCCGAGCACCAGGTAGATGGCCGCGTTGACGGCGATCTGGGTCAGGTCGAAGACGGTGAAGAACTTGTCGGGCGCGGCGATGGAGAAGAACACCACCAACGCGACCAGGATCACGAAGGTCCACAGCTCGTTGACACCGGCTGCCCGGCGCAGCCACTGCGGCACCGAATCCGACGTCACGTCGGCAAGCGGACCGGTACCGGCGGTCATCGCGGCTCCTCCGGACTCCAGGCGCTTGCGGGGGCGTCGGCCGGTTGGTCCAGCGAACCGGTCATGGCGCCCACCAACTCCTCGATGGTGGTGTCCGCCGCGGTGAGGGAGGCGACCCGGCGGCCGAGCCGCAGCACCTCGATCCGGTCCGAAACCGACAGCACCTCGGGCATGTTGTGGCTGATCAGCACCACGCAGATGCCGCGGTCGGCGACCCGCCGCACGGTTTCCAGCACCCGGGCGCGCTGCACCACGCCGAGCGCGGCCGTCGGCTCGTCCATGAAGATGACCCGGTTGGCGAACGCCACCGCCCTCGCCACCGCCACCGACTGCCGCTGGCCACCCGACAGACTGGCCACCGGGGCCGTCAAGTCCTTCAGCACCACGCCGAGTTCGGCGAACGCACCGACCGCCTCGCGGCGCATCGCGGCTCTGTCCAGCACGCCGAGACGACCGAGCAGGCCGCTGCGCAGCAGCTCCCGGCCGAGATAGAGATTGGCCGCCGCATCCAGGTCGGGGGCCAACGACAAGTCCTGGTAAACGGTTTCGACGCCCTGCCGCCGCGCATCCTGCGGCCCGCTGAACCGGACCGGCGCACCGGCGAGCAGAACTTCGCCGCCGTCCGGGGCGAGCACCCCCGACAGCACGTTCACCAGTGTGGACTTGCCCGCGCCGTTGTCGCCGATCAACGCGACGACCTCGCCCGGGTGGGCGGTGAAGTCGGCGCCCTGGAGCGCCCGCACATGGCCGAACCGCTTGACCACGCCGCGCGCCTCCAGCAGCGGTTCCCCCGGAGAAACCATGGTGCGCCTTCCCAGTGGCGGCAGTTACCAGATTGCCGATTGTGAAAGCGTGCTGACTCCCTGTCAAGGCATCGCGTACGGGACAGGCCGGTTCGGTCCCAGGAGGTGTCAACTCCCGTTCTGCGTCTCGGGGTCACCCGTCCCGTCCGGATCTGCGGCCAGGGACTCCCGGAAGGTGACGTAGCTCTGCTCGTGGGCTCTGCTCGTGGGCGATGCCGAGGGTGAACTGGCGACGGCGGGCCGGGTGTCGGGCGCGCTCGGGTCGAGGCGGTGGAACCGCTCCTGGTAGTCGTCACGCCATCGCCGGTGCCGCGCCGCCTGGTTCGCGGCTGGCCCACCGACCTGCCCGGTCGCACCCCGGCCGGGGAAGGTCGGTTCGAGCAGAGCGGGACTGCGGTTTCCGGCTCCGGGGCGGTGGGATCGGCGAGCCGGGCCGGCAGGGCCGGCCGCCCGGCCTCGGCCAGACGAACACCGGCGCTCGCTGCCGGCGGGCAAGCCACCGACGGACGATCCCCGCGTCGCTGTCAGCCATGCCCTGCTCCCGGATCCGGCGGGCGACCTCGCCGTCCGGATCCACCGCCCGCTCGACGCGCCTCCTGGTCCGCGCCCCGGCGTGCTGCACTTCCGGCGGCGCTTTCCTCTCGGGCGACCTCGACACCGGCGACGGCAACTGCCGCGACCTGTGCCTGGCCGCCGGGGCGATGGTGGTCTCCGTCGACGACCGGCCGGCTCCCGAGTGCCCCTACCCTGCCGCCTTGGACGGCTGCTACGCCGCGCTCTGCTGGACCGCGCGCCACGCCGACCAACTCGGCGTCGACCTCACCCGGCCGGCTCCCGTGGCCGGCCGCCCGGCCGGCGGCGTGCTCGCCGCCGCCGGGGCCCTCGCCGCCGCCCGGGGCCGCGGCGGGCCGGACCTGGCGTTCCCGGTCCGACCGGTGCCACATGCGCCGGGTCTGACCTGTTCACAGGAGTCCCGGCCCGACCGGTCGCCGCGCCGGTACGGGCGGCCTGTGGAACCGTGGGACGGGGGAGTAGCGCACCCGTCCCGAGAGGAGCGGCCATGTCATCCAAGCGACGTCGCAAGAAGAAGGCCCGCAGCAGGCGCGGGGCCAACCACGGCCGTCGGCCCCAGGGCGGCTGAGCACCGGCGTCCCCGGCCGTGGGCAGGCCCGGCGCACCGGCCCTGCCCACGGCCAAACCTCGGGAAAGATACCCGCCGGGGTATCATTGCCCCTCGGGCCCGATGGTCGGGCCGCCAGAACGGGGCGAACCATGTGCCGACGAGTCCTCTGCCGCACCTGCGGCCGACCCGGCTACGCAGGGTGCGGCATGCACGTCGAACAGGTGCTCGCCGGCGTCCCCAAGGCCGACCGCTGCTCCTGCGCCAAGGACTCCCGCCCCGCGGGCGGCTGGCTCGGCCGGCTCTTCGGCCGGGGCTGACCGGCCCGGCGCCACCGCAGTGCGCCGCTACCGGCTCACCCGATCGCCACCACGCGAGGCCACCCGGGCCCGCAGCGAGTACTGCGCCCACCATGCCCTGGCCATGGGGGCGCGCACGCCTGGCCAGGGCATGGTGGGCGCAGAAGTCTCCGTTCGCGTTCCCGGTGCGCATCGGCACTCGCCTTGCGCGAACGAGGTCCCGTCCCCGACGAGGTCGAGTCATCATCGCGGCGAGCGTGCTGCTCACCGCCCGTACCGGCCAAGGAACTCGGGATCTCCGGGCAGCCGGGCGCCGATGGGGCGCCAGTGCGGAATCCCCGACCGGGTCGCGTTGCCGCCTTCCGATGCCACCGCCTGCTAACGTTTCGTGCTGCTATGAGTGCTCTGGGTAGGCGACTCGGGGTGGCCGTCGTACTGGCCGCGCTGCTGGTGCTGCTCGGCGTCCGGATCGACGACTGCTGCGACACCTGGGTGCCGGCCGCCTCGGCCGACGCCCTGATGCTGACCCGCCAGGCGCCGGCAACGGTTGCCCACTGCGACCCGGTTGCCGCCGCGTCGATCGACTGCTGCAGCAGTGCCGGTGACCACCGCGCCGATCTCGCTGCCGGCCGCACCAGTGCGGCGGCCCCGGCACTCACCCATGCGACGGGCGCCCAAGTGCCCGCCGGCGCCCGGGGATCGCTCAGTCCGCCCGCACAGCCCCTCTCACCCGACGGCACCGGCGGGCGCGCCACCCTCATCGGCATCTGCGTGAGTCGGACCTGACGGCTCCTCGGTTCTTTCAGCGGCGCCGGTCGCGATCGGTCTGACCCCTCCCGGCCCGGTGTTCGCTCCGTCACCCCCCTGCTGCGGCCTCCTGGTTGCGCCGTGCCCGAGTGCGGCCCGCGACCAGGCACGGCGATGCCGCAGCCACGCACCGCAGCCACCTCCACCGTGCCCAGCACGGCATCACCGCCCGGAGTCTCCCTTGAGCCTGCCCACCGCCGTTCCACCTGCCACCGTTCCCTCAGCCGCCCGGCCCGCGTTCCGCGCGGTCCCGCTGACCGAACGCTGCCACCGCGTGTACGCCCGGCGGATCCACGCCTGCATCGGCATCAGCCCGTTCAACGGCTACTTCCATGCCCAGCGGATCGCCGAACTGGCCCACTGGGCGATCGCCGAGTTCGAGCAGGTGCACTTCTTCGTCCCGGACTCGCTGGCCGTTCACACCCTCCAGGCCATCGGCTACCCGCCCGACCGCGCCGCATTCAAGGCGCGCCGGCAGGGCCAGTACGTCCTCAACAAGATCGCAACCGCCCTCGCAGCGCTGGGCGTCCCCGATCCGGCCGAGCGCCTGCTCACCTCGGCGGCGCTGCCGGCCAACCCCCGCTACGCCGCCCTGCACCAGCTGGCGCGGCAACTCATCGCCACCGACCCCGAGTTCCGCGCGGCCTGCCTGGACGCCGGCGCATGGGTCCTGGACCGCCGGCTGCCGCCCGGTACGGCCGCCACACAGGCCCAACTCCTCACCGCCAGCGACTACCTCATCGGCGAGCTGCCCCTGTTCCTGGACACCCCGGGCATCACGGGCGCAGCCCAGTCCGTCTTCTGCTACCACCAGGCGCCCCGCTTCCTGCGCCTCCTCTTCACCCACCGCCTCGCCTGCGCCCCCCAACCCACCCAGGGCTTCCTCCAGGTGCTGCCGGTGGACGCCGCCGGCCCGAACAGTGCCGCCCAGCCGAGCTGACGGCCACTCGGCCCGTGCTAATCTCCGGCCGCTCCGGCGCGTGCCGGGCGGCCGGTGGCGGCCCGGGCCCCCGTCGTCCAGCCGCCGGCCGGACTCCCGATGGACCGACGCCGCTCCACCCGGCGGACCGTGGCCGGCGCCGCGAGCCCGGTTGCCACGAGCAGTGCCCCGACCGCGTACCACCCCGGCCGGCCCCAGTCGATGCACAGCCCGATGAGCAGGCCGGGCCCGACGGCGTCCGCCAGGCCGGCGCCCAGGCCGAAGACGCCGAGGTACTGGCCAGTGGCATGCTCGGGCGCCAACGCGTAGGACAGCTCGAAACCGGCGGCGGAATGCCAGAGCTCGCCGACCGTGTGGACCGTCACTGCCGTCAGCAGGACCGCGGTGGCCGGCCAGGCCGAAGCCCCGGCGGACAGCGGAACCAGCGCGCACGAGCCGAGGAACGCCACGCCCGCACGGCGGTACGCGGCGGCGCCGGCGCTTGGCGTGTCGACGGAACGGCCGGCTCGCACCTGGCAGGCGACCACGAGCACGGTGTTGACGAGCATGGTCACCGAGACCAGTCCGCGCGGGGCGCTGGTGTCCTGGACGAGCCATAGCGGCACGGCGATCGTGAGGATCTTGAACTGCACGGCCATGATGCCGTCGAGGGCGGTGAGCAGCAGGTAGGGCGCGTCGCGGAGCGCGACCCAACGCGGACCGGCGGGAGCGGGCAGCGGACCGACGGACGGCAGCAGCGGCAGCACGGCGGCCGCGGCGGCGATCGAGGCTGCCCCACCCAGGACCAGGAGTCGGTAGGCGGCGAGGGTGCCGACCTGGACGGCCCAACCCGCCAGCAGCGCACCCATGGAGACCCCGACATTGGTGATCGAGCGCAGGTACGCCCGGAACTCCTGCGGCCGCTCACCTCCGTAGCGCCTGATCAGCGGGCCGCGCGCGGCCAACCCGGCCGCCTGCGCGGCGGTGGCCACCGACACGGCCGCCAGGAACGGCCAGAAGCCGTGCACCAGCGTGAAGGCTGCCGTCGCCGATGCCCGCACCACCAGCGTCATGGCATACACGCCCCGGGCGCCGCGCACATCCGCGACCCGGCCGACGGCGACACCCACGACGAGCGAGACGGCTCCGGCAATGCCGAGCCCGAGCCCCACCTGGGCTGCCGGCAGCCGGACGGCCTGCGTGAAGTACAGCACGCCGGCGGTCAGTTGGACGCCGCTGCCGATGGTGTACGCGAGGTTGGAGGCGGCGATGACGCGCTGGGGCCCGGTGCGGGGCAGTAAGTGAGGCATGCACCAAGCTTGTTGCGAATAGCTTGCAATAGCAACCCTACTGCAAGCCTTTCGGGATCTCGGCGGTGCCGGCCTACCTGATGAGCTGAACCGCTGGCGAGCGCCTCACTTCGCCACGGCGGCGCTCCACTCGGCCACGGTGGTCACCTCCGCCATTCGGGGGAACACCTTCGCGGTGAGCACCCGGTGCACCTCGGGGTCGGGGTCCAGGCAGCCGTCGGCCGGCACGGTCAGCTGGAAGTCCAGGTCGGCCGCCTGCTGCAGGGTCGCGTACACCACGCCGCTGGTGGCGATGCCGGTGAGCACCAGGTGATCGATCCCGCCGGACCGGAGCACCACTTCGAGGTCGCTGCCCGTGAAGGCGCTCGCCCGCTTCTTGTTGACCACGACGTCGCCCGGCCGTGCCCCGAGCGCCGGGTGCAGCCGAGTGGTCGGATGGCCCTCGGTGAACATGCCGGACGGTATCGCCGAGAGCGCCTTGTTCCGGCGGTTAAGCTCCTGGTACCCGGGCCGGAACGCGACCATGACGAAGATCGGCGGGATCCCGGCCGTCCGGGCCGCGTCGATCGCCTCGCGCAGCCGCGGCACATAGCCCGGGTCCTTGACGAAGAAGTCCACGATGCCCTGCTGGACATCCATCACGAGCAGCGCTGAACGCGACATCCAGGCCTCCCTTGGGTCTGCCGTCCGGGTCCGCCGTCCGACCACGTCCAGGACCGGTGGTCCATCAGTTCCCGGCCAGCACGGCCAAGGTCGCCCCGAGCGGCAGTGAGAGTTTCACGGCAGCCAGGTCGTCACCGCGGGTGGCTCCCTGGTTCACGATCGCGACGGGCTTGCCGTCCCGCGCCGCCCGCCGGACGAACCGCAGGCCGGACATGACCGTCAGCGAGGAGCCGAGCACCAGCAGCGACCGCGCCGAATCCACGAGTCGGTAGCACAGTTCGACCCGGGGCTTGGGCACGTTCTCGCCGAAGAAGACCACATCGGGTTTGAGCACCCCGCCGCACTTGCGGCAGGACGCGACCCGGAAGTCCGACACCAGCCCCGGTGGGAGCTCGGCGTCGCCGTCCGGGTTGACGGCGGCGCCCGCGGCCCGGAATCCGGCGTTCAGCGCGTCCAACCGCCGGTCCAACTCCGCGCGAGTACTGGTGTGCCGGCAGTCGAGGCAGACCACCCGGTCCAGCCCGCCGTGCAACTCGACGGCATCGCGGGTGCCGGCCGCGTGGTGCAAGCCGTCCACGTTCTGCGTGATCACCGCCGCCACCCGCCCGGACCGCCGCAACTCCTCGACGGCCCGGTGCCCGGCGTTGGGGGCGGCGCGGGCGATCGCCTGCCACCCCGCATGACTGCGCGCCCAGTACCGGCGCCGCGCTTCGGCGCTCCCCGTGAACTCCTGGTACGTCATCGGAGTGCCGCGACGCCGACTGCCCGTGACACCCCGGTAGTCGGGGATCCCCGACTCGGTGGACAGCCCCGCACCGCTCAGCACCACCACTCCCCGCTCGGCGAGCAGGCGGGCGAGGGCCGCGACCCCGTCGTCCTCCGGCGGGGCCGCATCGCGCGCGCGGTCGTCGACCGTTCCTGGCACACCCATACTCGCCAGGGTACGGCCCGGGCCGGGTGGCCGTACTGCCACCGATCCGCGTCCCGCCGCGCCGCCGAGCCGAATCGAGCCCCCGACGGAACCGCACCACCCTCCATCGCCGCGCGGTACGCCGCCGCGCGTCACCGCCGCGCCGCGCCGCACGCCGCCGCGCCGCACGCCGCCGCGCCGCCCAGCACCGTTGGGCCCTGCGGCTCGGTCGCGCCGCGCTACTCGCCGCCGTCGTCGACCAGCCCGAACGCCTCGGGGAACGCCGTCAGGTAACGCTGCCGCTCGCCGGGGTCGGCCTCGGCAGCGATCTTGGAGACCACACCGGCCAGCCGCTCGCGCTGGTCTGGCGTCAGGTGGTCGAGGACGAACGCGATCCAGTCCAGCGTCTTGGCTGCTGCCCGGGGCTCGCCGTCCGCGTCGATGGAGCACTCCAGCAGCCAGGCGAGTTCGATGACGATCTCCGTCAGCGGCTTCACCAGCGGGTCGGTAGCAGTCACGGCAGAGAAATCTAGCCGACGCCGGTCCTCCCCACTACCGGCTGGTAGGAAGGACCGGCGTGCTGTCGGGGATCGGGTGTCGCCGGATCAGCCGTGCAGGTAGACGATGCCGGTCTCGTTCAACCGCCACAACTGGTCGGCAGCGCCGGTGTCGGGCTGCAACTGGACCTCGGGGTTGCCGGCGCCGTCGGTCGCGCTGCCGATGGTGGCGACCAGGCCGGGGTTCTGTGCCGAAGCCACCGCGTACCAGCCGTTGCCCTTGGGTTCGAAGAGCCAGCGCTGGTTGCCGCCGCCGTTGCAGGACCACTGCTCCAACTCGACGCCGGCGGCGGCCGTGCCGCCGCGGGCGTCCAGGCACATGTTCCGGTTGCCGGAGAAGTCGGCCTCGTAGGCGCCGCCGGAGCGGGCCTCGGTGACGAACGCCTGGTTGAGGCCGCCGTCGGCCGGATAGCCGATCAGTGGCCGGCCGTTGGTGGAGTCCCCGTCCGTGCCGCCCCCGGAGAAGTCCATCACGTTGCCGTTGGCGGCGCTGGTCAGCTGGAACTGGCCGCCGTCGTCCACGCTGTCGGACCAGGCCGCACCTGGCGTGAGCGGCCGGATCGAGGTCCCGTCCTGCTGGTTGAGCGTGCAGTACGCCTCCGGCTGTGCCGGCTGGTCGTAGAACCGGGTCAGGCAGGCCGCCTCGCCCTGGTAGCCGGCGACCCGCAGGTGGTAGGACTGCCGGATCTCGTCCATGCAGATCAGCCCGCCGAGCAGGACCTTCATGTCGCAGCCGTTGCGGGTCAGTTCACTGACGTCGATCACATCGCCGTTGGTGTACTCGTAGGGCGAGGTGGTCCACTCCGCGCAGACCTCGTGGCCGTAGGAGACCCGCCGCTGGTCCAGGTAGCGCACTCCCGGCACCCGCTCCGCCGCCGAACGCAGTGCGTCGGAGAAGAGCGGCACCACCAGGTTGTGCCCCCAGGCGAGGTCCTCGGTGTAGGCCGGGCAGCCGTTGGCGATCTTGCCGAGGTAGTTGTCGGCCGCCGACCTGATGTCCCCGGTGATCGGCGTGAAGTACGACTGGTAGACCAACTGGTAGTCGCCGTCGGCGTATCCGGCCGCGTGCATGGTGTCGCGCACGTCGTCCAGCGCCGCCACCACCTTGGACTGCACGGCCGCGGCGCGACGCTCGATCTCCGCGGTGCCGATGGTGTCGCGGCAGCCCTGCGGCTGGTTGACCGGGAAGTACTGGTTGAGGCAGGACTCCATGATGCCGGTGAAGTCGAAGTCGTCGTTGGCGCCGATGGTGACCACCACCATCTTCACGTCGTTCGACTGCGCGATCTTCGCCAACTGGGCGTCCTGCTTGGGCTCCCCGTAGTCACCGCTGCCGCCCCCGGTGACGGCCGCGTACGACGGAATGGAGACCAGGTCGCCGGTCTGCGCGCCCGAACAGGCGATGTCGAAGGCGGTAGCCCCGGCGATGGCGGTGTCGAAGATCTCCGCCTTGGGGTTTCGGTGGCAGTAGTCGTTCGGACCGTCGGTGCCCGGGAAGTAGCCGTCGTTGGTGTCCGTGCCGGCTCCCTCCCCGGAGATGGCGCTGTCACCGAGCGAGACGATCGCCGCCGGGCCGCTGTGCGTCGTGCCGGCGGCGGGAGCGGGCCGGACGGTGCCGGCCTGCGCTGCCGGAGCGGCGGCCAGGCCGGCGGTCGCCAGCGCCACCACCCCGGCCAGCGCGAGGAAGGGTTCGTACCTGCTCCGGTTGGTCATCGAGCCTCCAAAAGCTCCTGGACCGAAGAAACCGTGCGGGCCACGCCAAAAAAACGTGATGCTTGCTCACATTCGGTGGCTCAATCCCATGGTTCCCGACCGGCAGGTCACCGACAAGGAGCGTGCACGGGCTTTCCGTTGCCGCACCCCGCGCACGCTCCAGCACCCGTGGCGCCTCAGTCCTCGGCCGGGTCCGCCTGGCGCAGCGTGCCGGTGGCGTAGGCGTAGGACAGCTGTACGAGCTGCCAGATGAGCTCCAACTCGGCGCGATCGCGCGGGCCGTAGATCAGGATGGAGTTCTGTTCGGGATGACGGACCCCCCAAGTGGCCTTCTCCACGTCGTCCTTGAACGTCTCGGGCAAGGTGATGTGCAGGCTGCCATCGTGGTGCGGGTGGATGTGGGCCCATTCCCGGCCGCGTTGGAAGGCCTCGTCCGGTCCGCTGCCGATGCCCTCCGGGATGAACAGGGAGCGAGCGTGCGGGACCGAGGTCAGGGTGGGCGCCATGAAGACGAACGGCAGGGCGCGCATCCGCTGCCACAGCTCCTCCTGCAGCATCACCGGGGCGATCTGCGAGCGCTGGCTGTGCGGCGCCGGGCCGAAGACCTCCGGAACCGGTCCAGGACGGGTGGGCAGGTCGAGCATGGGGGGAGTCCTTTGCGTCGTTTGCCTTGACAAGCAGACTGACGATACGTCAATCACGCGTGGTGCGAGCATGGTTCTGGGGCGACCGGTGCGGCCGCCCCAGAACCATAGCGCGGGGATCCTACTGGTCGAGGCGGTTGCGGATGGCGGTCACGAGTTCGGCGATACCGGCCTCGCGGAGCACGCTGTAGTGGTCACCGTTCAGCGTGACGATGGTCGGCGGGGTCGCCGAGTAGCCGGAACTGCCCTCGATGAACGAGTAGTCGTCACCGGAGGCCTTGAAGATGGTCACCGGCGCATCGAGCTGACGTTCCGCCAACTCGCGGAAGCTGTACTCGAACTCGTAGGTCTCCTGGACGATCCGGGTGATCCGGCGGATCATCGGCTCGCCCAGTGCGGGCAGCAGACCGTGGATGAACGCCACGAAGCTGTCCTCGTCGTGCGCGACCTCCAGGCAGCGCTGCAGGTCCGGGCCGCTGATCGAGCCGCCGAACACGGAGTACAGGATCGTGACGTAGGCCGGGTTGCGATAGGAGGACTCGCGACCCCACTTCGCTCCCTCGGCCTGACGGACCTTCGGGTTACCGGGGCAGATCAGCAGCAGGTTGTCGATCCGCTCACCGAGCTGCTCCAGCTGCCAGGCCGCCTCGAACGCCACCCGGGCACCGAAGGAGTAGCCCCACAGCATGTACGGGCCCTCCGGCTGGACCCGCCGGATCTCCGCGATGTCGGCGGCCGCCATCTCGCGGATCGTCGAGTACGGGACCTCACCGGCGTTGATGCCGTGCGCCTGCACGCCGTAGAACGGCCGGCCGAGGTCGACCTCACGACCGAGGGTGCGGAGGTTCATCGGGTAGCCGCCCAGGCCCGGCCAGGCGAAGACCGGAGCCTCGGTGCCCCCGTTGTGCAGCAGCACCAGGCGGGAGGTCGGCACGTCGGCGTCGTGGCTTTCGATCCGGGCGGCGAGGTCGGCCAACTTCGGTGCCTCGAACACCACCTGGAGCGGCAGCTTGATGCCGAGCTCGCGGTTGATCCGGTTGATCAGCGACACCGCGATCAGCGAGTTGCCGCCGGAGGCGAAGAACTCGTCCTCCACCGACACGCTCTCGTACTTCAGCGCCTTGCCCCAGGCCTCTGCCAGCCAGCGCTCGGTCGGAGTGGACGGGGCGACGTAGTCGGTGCCGGTGTTCGCCGATCGCACCTGCTCGGACGCGGCCAGCGCCTTGCCGTCGACCTTGCCGTTGGCGGTCAGCGGCAGCGCGTCGAGGATCAGCACCCGGTTGGGCAGCATGTAGTCCGGCAGCAGGTTCGCGAGCTCGTCCCGGATCATCTCCGCCGGACCCCGCATGTGCACCGAGTCCTCGTACATGCCCTCGCTGCGGATCTGCTCCTCGCTGACCTTGCCGCCGAGGAAGAAGTACGACGGCCCGGTGGCGATTCCGCGCGAGACCAGGATGTCGTCGATCCGCCGCGCGGCCGGCAGCGGGTGGCCCGTCTTCGAGCTGTAGCCGGAGGACATGAAGCCGAAGCCGAGGCCGTTGCGCTGCAACTGGTGCAGCTTCTTGCCGAGCAGGATGTACTCCAGCCACTCCTGGTCGGCACGGCTGACCGCGCTGATGCCGAAGCTGGAGCGGTCGTAGACGCCCTGGTTGATGGCGATCACGTGCTTGGGCTGGATCACGTCGGGTGAGATGGGCTCCAACTCACCGTCCTTGTAGCGGTACTGGCCCGCCGAAAGCCCGTCGACCCGGCCCGGGTGGGCCTGCAGGTAGAGCTCGGTCGAGTCCAGCCGGGGCAGCCCGTCGTTGGCGTAGATCTCGAAGGTGCCGAGGTAGTAGTCCTCCTCGTGCACATGCAGGCTGCTCTTGACCGCCGGGTGGAACGAGGACGGCCGGATGTTGAGCCCGTACTCGGGCAGGACCTCCTCGAAGACGCCCAGCATGTGGCCGGTCTCGAACTCCAGGACCTCCTGGATGTTGTTCTTGTAGACCGGCTCGATCGCCCGCTTCTTGCCGAGGAAGTGGGCTTCGAGGTAGACACCGGCACCGGCCGTGGCCGGACCGACCCGCACCAGGGTGTGGTCCAGCGGGTGGTAGTAGTACACGCCCGCCTCGAGGCCCGCGATGCCGCCGGTCTCCAGGTACAGCTGGGTGGCGTACAGCGCCCCCGGCGAGGCGTAGGAGTACTTCGGCAGCAGCCGCTCGTCGCTCTGGAAGCTGCCGAACCAGCGCAGGATCTCGCCGAGTTGCTCGTTGGTCAGCTCGTCCAGGCCGCGGGAGAAGGTGGGCACCGGCTTGGGGGCGAGGAGCTGCAGCAACTCGTCGCGGGTGACCCGGCCGCCGTCGTAGAAGCGGTAGGTCTTGCGGGCGAAGGTCTCGCGCCGCTGCCGCTCGGTCTCCTGCTTGCCGGCCAGCTCGACCACCGGCAGGTCGGCGAGCTCCGCGTCGTCGCGCACGCCCGCGTTGGACAGTTGCGCCTTCACCTGGAGCTTGCTGGCCTTGGACTGGTGGTGGCTGTTGCCGGAGTTCCCCTGGTCCATCAGAGCCGCTTCCTTGGGATTCAGCTCGATGCAGGCCACCAGGTTCTGGAAGCCGGTGCGCGGGTCATCGGTGACGATGGCCGCGGCCCGCTTCACCCAGGTGTGCTCCTCGATCGCCAGCGAGATCTCGTCCAGCTCCACGCGGTAGCCGCGCAGCTTGATCTGGTTGTCCACCCGGCCGAAGAACTGGATGGTGCCGTCCGGGTTCCACTGGGCGAGGTCGCCGGTGCGGTACAGCCGCTCGGTCGGCACGAACGGCGAGGGCACGAAGCGTTCCTTGGTCTGCTCCTCGTTGTGCAGGTACCCGCGCGCCAGCTGGACGCCGCCGATGTACAGCTCGCCGGTCTCCTCGATGCCCACCGGAGCCCGGTTCTCGTCGAGGATGTAGCACTGGGTGTTGTCGACCGGGACACCGATCGAGATGGTGCCGGGGCCCTGCTCGATCGTGTCCGGGTCGACCAGGTAGGCGGTCGCGTTGATGGTGCACTCGGTCGGCCCGTACAGGTTGACCAGCGAAACCCACGGCAACTCGTCCGCGAGGGAGCGGGCCAGGGCGCGGGAGAGCGCCTCGCCACCGGAGAACACCCGGCGCAGCGTGGCGCAGAGGTGGAACTCCTCGGTGTCCAGCAGCGCCTGGAGCAGGGTGGGCACGCACTGCAGCGTGGTGACCTCGTGCTTGACGATCGTGGAGATCAGCGCCTCGGGATCGCGGAAGATGCCGGGCGCGCCCATCACGACCCGGCCGCCCATCGCGGGGGCCAGGATCTCCCACTGCGCGGCGTCGAAGCTCATCGGCGTCTTCTGCAGGATCGTGGTGCCCAGGCCCAGGTGACCGCAGTCCTGCAGCCAGCGCATCTGCGACATGATGCTGCGGTGCTCGATCATCACGCCCTTGGGCCGGCCGGTGCTGCCCGAGGTGTAGATGACGTAGGCCAGTGTCTCCGGCCGCACCGGCTCCTGGTCGACCTCGGCGCAACCGCCGTCGGCGCAGGTGTGCGAGTCGGCCAGGGTGACCACGCGGATGCCCTGCGGGGCGAGCTCCGTCAGCTTACCGACCAGGTGGTCCTGGGTGACGACCACCCGGGTGCGGCTGTCCTCCAGCATGTAGCGCAGCCGGTCGTCCGGGTACTCCGGGGAGAGCGGCAGATAGGCGGCGCCCGCGAGCAGGATGCCCCAGGCACCGACCATCAGGTCCAGGGACGGCTCGACATAGAGACCCACGCAGTCGTCCGCGCCGACACCCTGCCGGTGAAGGTGGCACGCCAGCCGGTTGCCGGCCTGCTTGAGCTCCTGGAAGGTCAGGCCCTGGTCGTCGAAGCTGACGGCGACGGCGTCGGGCTGTATCTCCGCCTGCTCCATGAGCAGGTCGGGCAGGCTTCTGCCCAGCTTGGTGTCCTGTATCCGCGCGCTGAACTGAGCGGTGTTCAAGGTGTCTCCTCCCCTAACTGAGACATGATCACGAAAAAGTGACGACGGTACGGTTGGCTGCTGCCAAGGCGTTCCGCCTCCTCGGCAGAGCCGGGCGGGACCGCACCGGCGGGTGGTTCCTGGGCGGACCACTGGACGAACGAGCTCCTGCCGGGAGCTGACGGGCTGCCAGGGCGGTCAGCGCCCCCGCGCGCGGCCGGCTGCCGCGTCCTGCGGGGCGTGCGGACCGCGCGTCCTGAGGTGCGGCAATGAGTCGTCCGAACCGGAGGAATTCGGCGCACTGCCGAGGCGAGTACTTCGGCAGGTACTGAGGCAAGTCCTACGGGCTGGCTCGATGACACCGAATATGCATCCCTGACTAATTGTCAACCATTCAGAAACTCAAACGGCAGTTCCTGGCGCCGTCCCGTCACGGATTTTTCCCGGCATGCGGCACGGTCGCCCGACCGGGCGCGCCGAACAACCCCCTGGAGTCCTCACCAGCCGTACGTACCAGGTCATTTGGCGCACGTCTGCAGAGTGATCGCACTGCTGACATCATCCCCCGTCCCGGATTTCCGCGGGCCGCACCGGAGTGAAGCGCATTCTCTCCACCCCCGCGACGGTGCCGGCACCAGCCCCGTGGGCGGCGGCTCCGCCCATCCGTTCGATACACCTCGTTTGACTGACCATCTTTTAGACTGTCAATGGCCGTGTCAATCAGTTCGGATCGGTCGCACCACAGAGGGGTAAGTCGGCTCGGGGTGCGTCAAGTTCCGGTCGGCGTTCCGGGACGAACCCGGCTCCCGAGGCCGTCCCGCCCGGGCCCGTCGCCGGTCCGCCCCCCTCGCCCCGGCGCACTGCTCCCGGGACGCCCCTCGCTCGGCCGACGGGCTCGGGAGCGGGGCGCGCGAGCGCCTGCCACCGCCTCCGCCCGCCCACGGCGAGTCCCGGGCCCCGTGACCTGAAAGGCTGTCACCGCGGGAGGCGCGCAGAAGAGCCACGCCCCCGCCACGCCAGTGTCCGAACCGACCGGAGAACCACGTGCAACTGATCGACATGCTCGCCGGCCTGCCCCACACGGTCCTGGGCGGGGATCCCGGAACCGACATCTGCGAGGGCATCACGACCGATTCGCGCCAGGTGCGCCCGGGCCAACTGTTCATCGCCCTGTCCGGTCGCAGGGTCGACGGCCACCGCTTCCTGGGCCAGGCCGTCGCGAAGGGAGCGACCGCCGTGCTGGTCGAGGGCGCGGAGGCCGCCCTGCCGCCCGGCGTCTGCGTCGTGCGCGTCCCCGACACCTGGGAGGCCGCCGCGGCCGTTGCCGCCCGCTACTTCGGCGACCCGGGCCGCGAACTCGACGTCGTCGCGATCACCGGAACCAACGGCAAGACCTCCGTCGCGTTCACCACCGAGGCCCTGCTCCGGCGTGCCACGGGGACCTCCATCGGGGTGATCGGCACCGGCGGGCACCGGATCGGTGACGAGCCGGTGGGCATCGCCACCACCACCCCCACCACCCCGCAGGCCGTCGACCTCCAGCACCTGCTGCGGGAGATGCGCGGGCGAGGCGCCGGCACGGTCGTCATGGAGGCCTCGTCCATGGCCCTGGCCCAGCACCGGGTGGCCCACACGCACATCGACGTCGGCGTGTTCACCAACCTCACCCCCGACCACCTCGACGACCACGGAACCATGGCGCGCTACAAGGACGCCAAACTGCGGCTCTTCCGCGGCATGGCCCGCCGCGCGGTGGTCAACACGGACGACCCCGTGGGGCGTGAGATCGCGGCCATGATGGCCGGCGCCGTCACCACGTACGGGCTCGACGACCCGGGTGCGGACCTCCGCGCCACCGACGTGGCCGTCAACGCCGCGGGAACCACCTTCACCCTCCACCACGCGGGCCGCGCCCACCGCGTGACGCTCCCCGTGCCCGGCCGCTTCGTCGTCGCCAACGCGCTGGCGGCGGTGGCGACCGGCGTCGCGCTCGGGTACGACAGCGCCACCCTCGCCCGCGCTCTGGACGGCCTGCCCACCGCGCCCGGACGCTTCCAGACGCTGCGCCTGCGCGACGGCGCCACCACCGTCGTCGACTACGCACACTCTCCCGACGCCCTGGAGAACGTCCTGTCCACGATCCGGGGCTTCACGAGCGGCCGGGTGATCACGGTCTTCGGCTGCGGGGGCGACCGCGACCCGAGCAAGCGCGCGCCGATGGGGGAGATCGCCGGACGCCACTCGGACCTGTGCGTCCTCACCTCGGACAACCCGCGAAGCGAGGACCCCGAGCGGATCCTCGACCAGATCGCCCCTGGTGTCGCCGCCACCGGGACACCGTTCGAGCGGATCACCGATCGCAGGGACGCCATCGCGCACGCCCTCGCCGCGGCCGGGCCCGGGGACGTCGTCCTCATCGCCGGCAAGGGTTCGGAGGGCTACCAGATCATCGGGGACCGGAGCATCCCCTTCGACGACCTCGCGACCGTGCGCGACCTGCAGGAGCCGGCCGACTCCGACCAGAACCTCCCGGGCCCTGCGGCCGACTGACTGCCCCTTCGGTCCGACCGCCCTTCGTCCGCCGGGCGACGGGCCCGCCACCCGAGCGGAAACGGTCTGCGCCCTTGCGCGCCCCCCGCGCGGCACGGCATCCGGCGGGCGCCCTGCACCGCTGCACGTCGCTCAGCTGCCGTGGTGCGGCGATGCCGGACCGTCGGGGACGATGTTGAGGACGGCCATCATCCCCTTGTCCTCGTGGTTGAGGATGTGGCAGTGCAGCACGGTCTTGCCGGTGAAGTCGTCGAAGCGGATGCGCAGCACGGCGGTGCCCCCCGCCGGGACGTTGACGGTCTCGTACCAGCGGTGGCCGGGCGGGGTGGGAGCGCCGTTGACGCTCATCAGCTGGAAGTGGTTGGTGTGAACGTGGAAGGAGTGGTTCTCCCCGGTGTGGTTGACCACGCGCCACTCCTCGACGGTGTTCAGCTTCGACGTGACGTCGACCCGGTCGGGGTCGAACTTCTTGCCGTTGATGTAGAACTCGGTGCCGGCCGCATTCTCCGTGTAGACGAGGTCGTGCCGGGCCGCGATCGGGGCATCGCCGAGGTCGTCACCCGGTGCGAAGCCGACGGGCAGTGCCGCCGGTCTCATCGGGCTGCCCTCGGAGACCACGGTGGCCAGGTCCACCTGCGGGAACCGGTTTCCGGCCGGCCCGGTGTCGTAGGCGAGCGTCTGCAGCTGGCTGGTGCCGGGCGGCCCGCCCTGCACCAGCACGTCGAATCGGGCACCGGCCGGAATGACCAGGGAGTCGGCGGAGTAGACGCGGCTGACCGGATAACCGTCCTGCGCGATCACGTGGAACGTCCGGCCCGGCAGGTGGAGCTTGTAGTAGATGTTGGCGCCGATGTTGGCCAGTCGCCACAGCTGGGTCTCACCCGGCCGGATGCTGATGACCGGGTGCTGCTGGCCGTTGACGGTGCGGTTGGTCGGTGCGCCGATGCTCAGGTTGTCCGTCCTGACGGAGTCGCCCTCGACCTGGTCGTCCTTGAGGGCGACGACGTGCTCGGTGATGTGCCGCAGTGAGCGGGGCAGGTACCGCTGCAAACCGTCGACGATGATGATGCCCGACTCGCCCCCCGCCACCTGGGCGGCCGAGCGCAGGTGCTCATGGGAGTGGTACCAGTAGGTGCCCGGCGTGATGTCGCTCGGGAAGCGGTAGCCGTAGTGGTAGGTCTCACCGGGTTTGATGGCGATGAAGATGTCGTCGGACGGGCTCTCGGGCGACACGTGCAGCCCGTGGACGTGGAGGTTGGTGTCCTCGGACCCGCCGTTCGTCATGGCCAGCTCCACCCGGTCACCGGGGCAGATCCTCAGGGTGGGCGGCATGTAGCGGCCGTTGTACGTCAGCGCGTACAGCTCCCGGTCGCCCACCACGACCTTCCGTCTGGCAACGACGATCCGGGCCCTGAGCACGCCGTCATGGCTCACCAGTTCCGGCGGGTCCTGGAGGGGTTGTCCGGAACCGGCCGCTGCTGACTGCGCGGACGGACGGGCCGGATCTGCGGCCCAGGAGAGCGGCGTGCCGCCGACGGTGAACGCCAGGGCGAGCGCCAGCCCGGCGGCGAGCCAGGCGGAGGGGGAACGAGGCCGCATGAGGTACGTCTCCATCAGGGAGGCCGCAGAGCGGGGACGAGGACAGCGGGGCACGGCCGCTGTCGCGTCTCCGGTGGCGGGCCGCGAGCGGGAGGGCGATGCGGTCCGGCCTGGGCACGATCAGGCGGTGCCTCCATCCGATCCCGGTCGTCCGCGTGCCGCCCGCCGGAATCGGCCAACCGGCTGACCCGCCCGCCTGCTCCGCGTGTGGTGCCGACCCGCCTCCTACTCTTCGTTCTGTCGAGTCGGCGGCCGGCGCGGGCGACCCGGTGGACCGCCGCCACGTCCTCGCCCACGGCCCCGCCGCCACGGTCCCCGGCGCGTGGTCTCTCGATCAGTGGGGGACGGCCTCGAACGGAGCGGAGCCGTCGGAGGTCTCGGTTGCTGCGGTGCCGTCGCCGTGGTGGGGGGTGGTGGCGGGAAGGCCGGTGGTGCCGTTGAGGTCCCGGTGCACCACGGAGGCGATGGCCTGGATCGTGTCGATCCCGTATTCCTCGGTGGCGTTGTCCTGGCTGAGGACCGCCATCCGGTAGTTCTTGTCCGTGCCGGTGAAGATGCCCAGGCTGTGGACCCGCCAGCCGTGGGTGGCCCGGGGCAGCCAGCCGTTCTTCACGTGCACCACGACCGTGGCGGGGGCGCCGAAGGGGGTGCCCCAGCGCTGATCGGCCTCCACCTGGCTCATCAGCCCCAGCGCGTACGCCTTCGCGGCGGGGGAGAGCACGTTCGGGTTGTCGGTGAAGACGTCCAGCATCTTCAACTCGTCGGCTGCGGTGATCTGGGTCAGGCCCCAGTAGCCGTCGGCGCCCAGCCGGGTGTCCTTCATCCCCGCCAGTTTCAGGAACGCCTCAAGGCGGGGCATGCCCAGGCTGTTCCACAGGTTGGTGGCCGCCGTGTTGTCGGACGCAGTGATCATCTCCTGGAGGTTCTGGTCCTCCCAGTCGGTCAGGTACCGGTAGTTCTCGTCTTCGGCACGGCGCAGCACGGCGCCCATGATGGTCGCCTTGACGACGCTCGCCGAGTCGAAGTGCACGGTGGCTTGGTCGGTGCAGGACACGCCGGTCCTGACGTCCGATATCGCGAAGGCCACCGTGTCCTGGCGGCCCGCCAGGGCGTTCGAGATGTCCTGGGACATGCGGGCTGCGAGCTGGGGGCTGCGTGCGGAAGTGCAGTACGTCGCAGCGCGTTGCGCGGGCAGGGGAGCCGCCTGCGCGATGGTGGGCGTCGCGGCCGCCACCAGCGCCGCTGTGGCACCCGTGGCCAGCCGGACGAGCGGGCGGCGTGCGCGAGGGTGGGGGATTGCCGTCATCGTAGGGAACTCCTGATCCTTGAGTGGACGTTTCCGGTCCATCCGCAGGGGACTGGCCGGACTGCCGGTGACCAGCCTGCGCTGGACGTTGGGCGTCGTGGTGCGAGCCCGCCGCGCGGTGACAGCGCTGACGGATGTGATGGGGCCGGCGCGGTACGAGCGAAGCGGACGTGACGGCATCAGCCGGACCCACGAGTGGAGAACAAAGGCCTCGGTAGCGGTTGGTGCCTTTCCCGGTTAGCGGGAAGGATTCAACTCAGACCGCAGCTGAACCAGTTGACGGAACGTCTGGTCGCCGTCGCGATGGCCGCAACGGCAGAAGGTGGTCCGGTCACCACCATGCATCGGTTCACGTTGGCCCCCCAGGTCTGCTGCGGCCTCCACCGTAGCGGTCGCCAACTCGCTCCACACCAGCGCCCCATGGACCTGCTGCGCGCAACCCGTGCGGAACCGGGCCGAGATGAGGTCATTTCACCTGGTGCTCAAGGGCTTTCAGGAGATTTCCGGTCGCGGCTCGTACGATCCGCCGTACCTCGGTCGGGACTCCCGGGCAGTCATCGGCCCGCAGTGCGCAGACCCAGTTCTCCGTGCCGGAGTCGAAGACCGTTGCTCCGCTCGCGGCCGTGTACACCGTCGCGTTGGCCGTCCGAGCCGGGCCGGAGGCGCATGGCACGTTCGCGTGCCCGATGACGGTGACCGGCGGTGCGTCTCCTGCGGTGTCGAGGCGGTCCGATTCCGGTCCGACCAGTCCGGCGAGTGGCTGTCCGTCGCGGACGCCGGTTCCGGTCCACAGCCAGTTCGCCGAATCGTCGACGACCAGCGGTGTGTTGGTGTGCGCGTCGCACGAGTAGGCCTGACCGGTGAGGGAGCTCTCGGGTGCCGCGTCGGGAGGGCTCGGCCAGTCCCCGGTGACCTTCGCGTTGTCCTTGCCGAACAGTGGATCCTCTTGCGGGACCTTGTAGTTGACTTCGATGCGGTCCGGTGGGCCGCCGCCCGGTCCCGGTTCGAACCGGATCTTGCGGTAGACCGCGTTCGCGCCCAGGAAGGCGACGTTGGTTCCGCGGTCTCGCGCGCCCGTCACGGTCGCTCGCATCGCCGGCGACCAGTATTCGTCGTGTCCCTCACTCACCACCGCCGCCGCGTGGTCCAGGCTGTGCGGGTCCTGGTCGAGGTCCACGCTGGTGAGGTACGCCAGCGGCACCGCGCTGCGCTCCGCGAACAGCACCAGGGGCTCCTCCAGTTGGAAGAAGTCGCCCGCGCCGTCCTCGTCCTGGTAGGGCCGGTCGAAACCGACTGCCCGGGCCCGGCTCGCGAAACTCCCGTCCTCCCCGAAGTACAGGTTCTTGCCGCCCCAGGTGTTGTACGCCTGATATGACGTCACCGCCTGTACCAGCACCACGCGCCCCGCCACCGACGGTGACTCCACGGTCAGCGGTACCCAGCGCATCGCGCCGGAGGCGGCCTCCAACCGCAGCAGGTACGCGCCGGGCGGCCAGCCGTCGGTCGGCACGGTGAGGCTCGGCTGCCAGTGGGCCTCGACCGTGCCGCGCGCGTCGGTGGTCGGTGCCGGCTGCCGCTCACCGGCGACCGCGGGTGACTCCCACACCACCGCGGCCGGCGTCCCGTGCGGGTACGCCCCGAACCGGTAGGCCCGCACCCGGAACGTGGCCGCGGTGGTGGACACCATCAGCTTCACCGGCGTTCCCGGGCGCACCCCCACCCGGTCGGTGTACCCCTGGATCTCCTCGGGCGCCCCGGACCGGGTGATCGCCCAGTTCGGATCCCCCGGGATCGCCGGCGCCCCGGTCGGCCCCGCACCGTTCGGGTGCCCGCCGCCACCGCAGCCGGCCAGGAGCAGCAGACCGGCCCCGAACACCCTCACCCAGCCGCGCGCCACCATCCCCCGACGGTAACGCCCCGACCGCCCACCCGCGCGCAGCACCGCCGCCACCCGTCGAGCGCTCCTGGTCGGTCAGCCACGCACCCCTGGGATGATGGATCGGTCAGGAGGTTCCATTGGTATGAGCTCTTTCCCAGCAGAGGTGGACCGAGTTCTCCGCTCGGCGGGCTGGCGACCCGGGCGGGCGGTGGACTGCCGTGGTTGGCGCGAGGCGTTCGAGCGCCGCGGTCTGCCGATGCATGACGCCGCCGATTCCTTCCTCAGGGAGTTCGGCGGTCTGACCGTGCACCTCAGCGGCCCTGGTGTCTCCGTGGCACGCACAGCCTTCGAACTGGAACCGACCCTCTGCGAAGGCGAGGAGGACCGCTTCTCGGAGTGGGGCGAGTCCATCGGACGTGCGTTGTACCCCCTCGGGGAACTGGACCACGGCCGGTTCTTCCTGGGGATCGACGAGTTCAGCGAGATCTACCTGGTGGAGACCTGGGTCGCCGGTTTCGGTCGGATGCCCGACGCACTCGAGAACCTGATCCTCGGTGTGCGGCCTGTTGTCATTGACGACGGTGCAGAGCCCTGGGCCTGACGGCGGTGGTCATCCGGCGGAACCCGGACTGGTGTGGGTGAGGCGGCGTGGTGAAGGGGCGCGTTCGCCGGGGGTTTGGAGGTCGGCCCAGGGGTGGCGGCGCGCGCCGGTGGGCATCGTCTCGGGCCGCACCGTGGCGCCGGCGGGGTGGGGCAGCGGCTGCGCGAGGCGGGCGGTGACCGCGTCGAGGCCCTGGTCACGGCGCAGTTCGGCGAGTTCGGCGAGGTCCCAGCAGGCGGTGCCGGTGATGGAGGTGCGCGGGCCGCGCCGGGTGACGGTTCCGCGTACTAGGAGTAGCCCCGAATGGAATATCGTCCGGGCGCAGGCGGGGTGGGAATCCTCGAAGAAGGCGAGGTCGACGAGCCCGTCGACGCCGTCGAGGGTGACGAAGATGATCCGCGTGCCGGAGGCGATCGGCGGGGTCTGGGTGGAGGCGCGCACTCCGGCGACCAGGACGGTGGTGCCGGGGGCGAGGCCGCCCAGGCGGTGCGCGTCCACGGTGCCGAGCTCGTGCAGGAGCTTCAGGTGGTGCTCCATCAGGTGGCTGGTGACGTCCATGCCGAGGATCCGCAACTCGGCGCTCACCTTCTCGGCCTCGGTCATCTCCGGCAGGCCGCTCGGCACGGCGCCACCGGCCCCGGCCGCGCTGTCGGCGGCGGAGTCGAGGGGGAGTTGACCGGTGAGGGCGCGGCGGTTGCGCTGTTCGCGGTGGAGTCGGGCGGCCTGGAGGAGCAGGTCGTGGCGGTTCAGCGGTCCGGCCACGGTGTCGAGTGCGCCGATGCTGATGAGGCGTTCGGCCAGCGGCCGGGAGGGGTGGGCTCGCTCCCACAGGTCCGAGAGGGAGGTGTAGGGCTGGCCGGCGACGAGCCGCGCGGTCTCCTCCGCGGTGATGCCGTGGACGGCGGACAGCGCCATCCGCACGCCCCACACGCCATGGTGCTCCTCGACGCGGTAGTGCGCGTCGGAGCGGTTGACGTCGACCGGAAGGATGGGGACTTGGTGGCGCCGGGCGTCGGCCACGATCACCCGGGGCGGCCACATGCCCGGATCGTGCTCGAGCAGTCCCGCGTACTGGGCGGCGGGATGGTGGGCCTTGAGGTAGGCGGACTGCAGGGCCGGTACCGCGAACGCCGTCGCGTGCGCCCGGCAGAACCCGTACGCACCGAAGGAGTTGACGATGCCCCAGACCGCTTCGCGGGTGCGCCGGTCGTAGCCGCGTCGGCCGGCCTCGCGGTGGAACCAGGCCTTGATCTTCTCCAGGCGGACCGGGTCGCCGAGCGAGCGCCGGGCTTCCTCGGCGAGCGCGAGGTCGCAGCCGGTCATCACGGCGAGGATGCCGATGATCTGCTCGTGCCAGATCGTCACGCCGTAGGTGTCGGCGAGTACGGGTTCCAGGTCCGGGTGCGGGTAGGCGGGGGCGTGGCCGTGGCGGGCGGCGATGTACTGGGCGGGCATGCCTCCGGCCACCGGCCCGGGGCGGAACAGGCTGATGTCGGCGATGACGTCCTTGAGGTCGCGGGGCCGCAGTCGGGAGATGAGGTCCTGCTGTCCCGGGGATTCGAGCTGGTACATGCCGATCGTGTCGGCGGCCTGGATCATGAGGAACGCGAACGGGTCGTCGGGTGGCACCTGGTGCGGGTCGTCCAGGTCGATGACGGCGCCGGTGGTGCGGGCGACCTCGCGCACGGCGTGGGACATCGCGCTCTGCATCCTGACTCCCAGGATGTCCAGTTTGATCAACCCGAACCCGTCGCCGACCTCCCCGTCCCGGTCGAGTTCCACGCCGTACTTGTCGGCCTGGACCATGGGAAAGTCCCCGGTCGGGGTCGGCTGCACGGGCAGGCGGTCCAGCAACGCGCCATCGGTGATGATCACCCCGCACGGGTGCTGGGCGACTCCGGCCACCAGGCCGTCGAGGGCTTCGGCGAGTTCCCACAGCGCGCCGTACCGGTGGGCGCGGGCGGCCAGCGGGCGCAGTTCCGGCAACTCCCGCAGGCCCTGGCGGATCCCCGCGGCCGGGATGTGCGGGAAGGACTTGGCGATCTCGTCCGTCTCGTCCGGGTCGATGCCGAGGGCGAGGCCCACCGTTCGCAGGGCCTGGCGGGCGCGGTAGGTCTCGGGCATTCCGGTGATCGCCACCCGCGAGGTGCCGAACCGCTCGATCACCCGCCGGTAGACGTCGAGGCGGCGGTGCGCCTCCACATCGAGGTCGATGTCGGGCATGTCGGTGCGGCGCTCCGTCAGGAACCGCTCGAACAACAGGCCGTGCTCCAGTGGGTTCGCGGCCGCGATGCCCAGCACGTGGTTGACCATCGAGCCGGCCCCGGAGCCGCGGGCGGCGACCCGCAGCCCCATCGCCCGGATGTCGCGCACCACCTGGTCCACGACCAGGAAGTAGGTGTCGTACCCGGTCCGGGAGATGACGGCGAGCTCCTGGTCCAGGCGGGCCCGGGCTCCGGGGTCGTGGTCCAGGCCGCGGCGCACCAGCCCGGCCTCGCACCGCTCGCGCAGCGCCCGAGCGGCCCCGCCCGGGCCGCTCGCGGCGCCGACCAGGTGCGGCTCGGGCAGGTGCGGTCGGCCGAGACCCAGGTCGCGGTGCGGCTGGAGCGTGCAGGCATCGGCGGCCGCGACGGTGTCGGCCAGCAGCCGCACCGCCCTGTCCCGCCCGTGCCCGGCGGCGGCGATCCGCTCGGCGGCCTGCCGCATCAGCGCGCCGTCCTTGAGCCAGCGCTCCCCGCGGTCCAGCACGCGCCGGTCGATCGGGCGCAGCAGCCGGGCCGCGTCCAGCACGTCCGCCACCCGGTGCTGATCGGCATCCGCGTAACGCACCGCACCCGTCAACACCACCGGCACCCGCACCCGGTCGCCCAGGGCGAGCGTGCGCGCGGCCAACCGCAGCGACCCGGGCCCCTCACCCGGCAGGCAGTGCCCCACCGCCTCCAGCCGCACCGCCGGCCCGAACACCTCCAGCCACGGCACCAGCAGTTGCTCGGCCACATCAGCCCGGCCCCGGCCCAGCGCCCGCACCGGCTCGCTCACCGGGCCCAGCAGCACCAGCAGGCCGTCGCCCCCGTGCTCACACAACTGCTCCCACGTCAGCACCGGCCGGCCCGGGACGGTGTGCGCGGCGGACACCAGTTGGCACAGCCGCGCCCAGCCGGCCGCGCTCCTGGCGAGCAGGGTGATGCGCAGGGGGTGCTCGGTGCCGTGGGCGCCGCCGTGCGCCGTGGTTCGCAGGGGCGGCCCGGCGGGCTCGGGGGCGACCGGTTCGACCGCCAGGTCCACGCCCAGGATCGGCCGCACCCCGGCCCGGCGGCACGCGCGCAGGAAGCGCGAGGTGCCCATGACGGTGTCCCGGTCGGTCAGTGCGAGAGTGGCGATGCCGCGCTCGGCTGCCCGGCGGGCCAGCTGGGCCGGCCGGCTGGCGCCGTAGCGCTCGCTGAAGGCGGAGGCCACGTGCAGCTGCGCGAACACCGTCTGCCACCTCCCGGGCGCTTGCCCCCCTTGCGCCACTCCTGTCGACCCTCACCTCAACCTTCACGGTAGATCCTTCGAACCGATGAGCGTGATCGATCGGGATGCACCGAGTTCCTTGCGGGGCGGACCGCCCACCGCAGGCCTGCGAGTGCCGGACGGCATAGGCTGACCGGGTGGCCCTGGTCCGGATCGAGCGCTCGTCGCGATTGCCCGTCGGCGAGGCGTGGCGTCGCCTCACCGACTGGGGACGGCACGCGCAGCGGGTGCCGTTCACGGGGATCACCGTGACCACACCGCCGCCGACGGGAGTGGGCACGCTCTTCGTGGCGCGTACGGGCCTGGGCCGGGTGTACTTCGACGACCCGATGGAGGTCGTCCACTGGCAGCCCCCGGCGGCGGACCGTGCGGGGCACTGCCGACTGGAGAAGCAGGGATCCGCCGTCGCGGGCTGGGCGGAGATCGAGGCGCGCCCGCAGGGAGCCGGATCGTCCGTCGTGTGGTGCGAGGAGATCTGGCTGCGGAAGTTGCCCCGTGCGGTGGATCCGCTGACGTTCCTCGGCGCCCGGCTGCTCTTCGGCCGGGTCGTCACCGGCCTGTTGAACGGATGAGCCCGCCGTCGCCGAGCCGCCGCAGCCACGGCTGGACCGAGCAGCGGCACGGGCGCACCGTCACCCCGGCGGCAGCGCGCGACGACCGGATGGGACGCGGCGTGAGGCAGACACCGAGCGTGCGGCCGGGGTGGCGCACCTTCGGAGTGCTCCGTCCCCGAGCCGTCCGCCGGTACGTGCGACTGCGCTTCGAGGGCTCGATCGCCGGTTTCGGGACCTCCTGCGGCACTCGCGTGGTGCTCGGTCACTGGGTGCGGTCGCCGTTCGGGCCGTTCAGCGACGTGATGCTGGAACGGCCGGACGGGAAACGCCTGCTCCTGGCTCCCACCCGGGAGGTCGCCGACTTCATCGCCGGCACCTACCGGTTCGAGGAGGTGCGGGTGGCACCGGTCGTGGTCGACGTCGTGGGCCACGACTGGACCATCGGCGCTCCGGAGTTGGACGTGCGCTTCACCGTCGGCCGGCGGGGTCCGCTCGGGCTGCTGCTGCGCGCCGTGCCCAGCCGGCTCGCGACTCGCCCGCTCTGGTGCGCCCTGACGGACGTTCCCGCCCGTCTGCTGCCGGGCGTGCGAGCGTGCGGGCGTACCGGCGGGGGCCGGCGGGAGTGGTACGGCGCGCAGGACCTCCGTCCGATCACCGCGGCCACGGCCGTCTTCGAGGGGCGGGACCTGGGGCTGCTCCGGCCGGTGGACCCTGCGGTGCGCTTCGGGTTCGGTTCCACGCCCCGCAGCCCCGCCATCGTGCGGATCGTCACCACGGTGCAGATGAACGTCTGACGCTGGATGGCTCGGCTCACGGAGCGGTCCCACGGGTTCGTCCCGGGAGGTCGGCCCTCGGAGACGTCCCACGGGGTCGTCCCACGGGTCGTCCTCGGACAGGACCACGGGGCGCGGCACCCGGGGTGGCCCGCACCGGCCACCCCGCCGCCTGCACCGCCTGTCGGCTGTCAGCACCCGTGCCCTCGCCCGGCCCGAACCGGCGGCGGTTCCGCCGACCCGCGTGCAGCGTCGACTCAGTCCGAGAAGTCCTGGGTCATCCACACCGTGCCCGATGAGTCGCGCAGCAGCTCTATCCCGATGTGGTGGAAGGCCGGGTTGAGGATGTTGCGGCGGTGGCCGTCGTTGGGCGGTTGTTCGGCGAGCATGTCGTTGGTGAGGCCGACCGCCATGGCGGCCATCGCGTCGGTCGTGTCGTCCGTCGGCCCGCCGTCGCCGATGTTCTCGCCCGCCGTGCCCCACTGCACCCCGCCGGCGTGCTCGCGGTCGCCGAAGGCGGCCTCGCCCGGGCACTGGTGCTGCAGGCCGCAGCCGGCGGCCATGGTGCGGTTGTGCGCGTTCGCGCTGGTCTGCAAGCCGGCGAGGATCTGCAGCGGAGCGACGCCCTGGGCGGCGCGCGCCTGGTTGATCAGTACGAGCACCTGGTTCGCCGCCGCGTCCAGGTCGGTGCCCGAGCCGGAGTCGATGGTGGCCGACGGAGCCGCCTGCGTCGGCGAGGGAACCGCGGGCGGGCTGCTCGGGGACGCCACGGCCGTGCCGGACCGCTGTACCGGGATGGTGCCGGCGGACACGCCGGGCAGCCGGGTCGGTCCGGTGGACTGCGGGGCGGGCGCGGTCAACCGCGCGGCCGACTGGCTCGGCGTCCCCGGTGCGGTGCCGGCAGGTGTGGTGCCGGCAGTTGCGGCGCCGGTGGGCGCGGCGCTGGTCGGCGGTGCGCTGGTCGGCGTATCGCTCGTCGGCAGCGGCGGCTCCGGCGCGGCCGCCGCCCTGCCGTCCTGCGAGCTGGGGGAGAACAACGCCTTGCCTCCGAGCACCGCGGTGGTCGCGGTCGCCGCCACCGCGACCACCGCGAGCAGGGGCTTGGCGGCGGACCGGGACCTGGCCCGGTGCCGGCCGTTGTCGGCCCGCCGGTGCGACCCGCCGCCCGCCCGCCGCGTGGCCGGGCTCGGCACCGATCGGTCCGTCAGCTCCTCGGTCGCGTACTGCGTCATCTGCTCTCCTCCACTCGGCTGTCCTTCGAGACAGGAGACGCCCGTGCGAGCGGTGGATAACGAAAAATCGCGCGAATGTTCAGGGAAGCTGCCGGCGGTGACGGTGCAGCCGAGAGGGCCGGTCCGTCCCCGGCGGTCCGCTCGGGGACGGGAGCGCGCCGGCTTCGCTGAAGAGCCCGGCAAACGGGAGACGCCCGGGGAGGCCGTTCCGAACCGTGGAGGTGGCGCCGACGCGGCGACAGGAGACGGGAGCGATGGGCGCAGCAGCGCCCGAGCGCGCGGCGCGCCGGCGCACCAGCCGCGAAGTGGCCGTGAGCGGTTTATGGCCCGGGGGTGTCTTCCC
>NZ_JAJJPA010000090.1 GCF_020907985.1 Kitasatospora humi
GCGGAGGTCGACAACGATCGACGGCCGCGGTTGGTTCGAGAGCTGATTTCAGCAAGCGTCGGGTTTCCGCGGCTGATCCGAAGGTCCCGCAGGTCAGCAGCGAGGGCATCTAGCCGCTGCTCGTACGTCGAGTCCTCGACTGGCACGGCTGCATCAACGCTCTGCGGCTCACTCACGACTTCCCCGCCCAAAGTTGTCGAAGCCCCAGGGTAAAGGCAGTAGGACCGAACAGCACCGAAAAGAGGCGAAGTTCAGCGGATAGCCGAGGCCACCACTAAAATCCGCTCCGTTACGTCCGTGTCCGCCAGGAATCGACGAGTGCCGGGCCTCTTCGTGGCAGGCGACAACGGCGCTCCTCCGCGCTGAGCTGATGGACATGACTCACACCCAGCCGTCACCGCCAGCTCCTGACACCGCCGCGATGAGCTCCACCTCCCCATTGGAAGGCGAACACGCCCTTTCGGCGCAGCCGGCCCCACCTACCCGGCTTCTCGACCTGATCGCTCTGGTGTGCCTCATAGCCGTCGCGACCACGGTCTACGTCATCGCTGGCACGAACGCCTGCGTAGTCACCAGTGTCGGCCTCGGCCTGTTCGCCACCTGGAAGTCCAACCGGCCAACTTGAAAGGATCAGCGGAAACGTCAGGCGGACTGACTCCTCGCAATCGCCGCCGGCCTCACTGCGAGGCTAGGCCGGCGGGCGTATGGCACCGGTCAGCTACTGGCTGCTTCGGCGTGCAGGGCCGCCAAGAGCGCGGTCTGCAGGTCGGTCAGCTTGCCGTCGGTGCGGGCCTTGTCCTGCTTGCGCAGCCACGCACCCGGGCGAAACGACGGGTCGTCAGCCAGGCCGGTGCGGTTGGCCGGGCCGTCCAGGGTTCCGCCAGCGGCGAGGTAGGCGAGCAGGCGGCGGTAGGAGCGGTTCCAGTCCGGCTCCAGACGCCACAGCTCATCCAGGGCGTCGAGCTTGGCGACCTGATCGGTGGTGAGGCCCGCGGCCTTGCGCTGGCGGCGCATCCACGCGCCCACCGCGTAGTCGTCGAGCTTCGCCGTGGCGGGGATGGCGAGGTGGCCGTGCTGATGGTGGAAGGCCTTCGCGTAGGCGTAGCCGCGTTCCCAGGCGTTGGCGTTCTTCGACCAGATCATGCCGAGCGCGTCCAACTCCGAGACGCGGGCGGCGTCGAGCAGGCCCTGTCCGTTGAGGTGGCGCTGGCGGGTGAGCCAGGAGACCAGCTCCGCGTGGCGGGTCTTGTCGGTGGGGTCGAGGTGACCGTGCTCGATGTGGAACCTGGCGGCGACAGCGTGCATCCGCTGCCACTCGACCGCCCGCGGATTGAACGCCCGCAGCTTCACGGTCTGGAGGATCTGTGCCGCGTGATGGCGGGCGTTGATCTTCAGCCACTCGATCGGCGACTCCACCGCCGCTGGCGACTGCTCCCCCTCGCCAGCCGTCTCAGTGGTCTCGGCCTCGGGAGCCGCCGTGGTCGTGGTGGTGTGCGCGGCGCCCTGGGAACGGCTGGCGCGCAGCTCGGTGATCCGGCCGACCACCCGGGCGTCGTGCGCGGCCAGGGCCCGCAGGACCCGCCAGATCGTGCGGAAGGAGCTGGCCTCGATCTCGGCGTCGGCCTCGGCCTTCACGGCCTCGCCGGCGTCGTGGATCTCGGCCGGGTGCGCGGTGGCGGTGTCGTCGCCGACCTCCGGCGTCGGCAGGTACACCGGGATGATGACCCAGCTGACCTTGCCCTCGCGGTAGGACTGGCGCAGAGCGCGGCCGACGGCCTGGACGATGTCGATGACGCTCGACTTCGGGTCCGCGAAGCAGATGGCGTCCACGGCGGCGACGTCGATGCCCTCCGTCAGGAGCCGGCTGTTGCAGAGGATGCCGCACTCCTCGCCGTCCTCCCCGGTGTGGGCCTTGAAGTCCGCGAATGCGGCCCGGCGGTCCTTGAGCCGGTCGGTGCCGGCCACCGCCTTCGCCCAGATCCGCTCCGGGCGCTCCGCGTCCTCCAGCAGCTCCGAGGCCTCCAGCAGGGTGCCCGCGAACTCCCGCGCCGCACTGACCCGGGAGTGGAACGTGATCACGCGGCGCAGGCCGAGGTCGGCGACCGGCTGCGCGCCTGGGAGCGCAGGTCGGCGACGGCCGGGAGGTTGAGCAGCTCGCGCAGGTCCTCGTCCGTCACCACCGGCACGAGCACGCGGTAGTCGGCGAGGTAGCCGTGCTCGATCCCCTGCCCGAGGGTCCATGTGAAGCAGACCTTGCCGTAGATCTCCTCCGAGTCCATGGAGCAGAGCACGGGCAGCGCCTGGCCGTCTGCGTCCGCGAGGTCGGCCAGGCCGTCCTTCGCCCGCCGGTCGTCCGCGATCCTGGGCGTGGCGGTGAGGTACAGCCGACGTGCGGCGGGGACCTTGGCGTCGTCGTGGATCGCGGCCCACGCCTTCCCTTCGGCGCCTGCGGTACGGTGCGCCTCGTCGACGACCACCAGGTCCCAGACCGGCAGGCCGAATTGCCGGTGGGCCTGGACGATGCGCTCCAGGCTCGCGTAGGTGGCGTACACGGTGACCGGCTGGTTGTCGGGGGCGCGTTGACCAGGTCGGTGATCCGCGGGGCCTGGGTGGTCACCTGGGCGTACACACGGCCGCCGGCCTCCGCACTCTCCAGCGCCTCCTCCCGCGAACACGCCGCCACCGCCAGGCCCCGGCGGCCGCCCCGCAGCGACCACGCTTCGGCGGTCTGCTCCAGCAACTCGATCGTCGGCACCAGCACCAGCACCCGGCCCTTCGCTGCCAGACGGCGCGCGCAGCCGGCCGCGATGAGAGTCTTGCCGGAGCCGGTCGCGGCCACCACCGTGGCGCGGCCGCCGTCCTTCACCTCGCGCACCGCGGCCGCCACAGCGTCCTTCTGGAACCAGTGCAGCGGCAGCGGGTTCACGGCGGTGCCGGACGGCTGCGCCGGGACCTGCTGGCTGGCGCGGAACGCGGCCGGCACATCCTGCCCGGCGGCGACGGCTGTGGTGGTCTCCACGTGGCGGTTCTCCTTCAGGTATCGGACGGTGCCGGAGATCTGCTGTGCGGGATGGCCGGCGTCGGGGACGAAAATGGGCGCCCGCTGTGGGGCGCCCACTCGTCCAGCTACTCGGGGGTGTTGGCGTCGCTGGCCGGCAGGTCGTGAACCTCGGTTTCGTCCGTCCAGTTGTAGACCCACTGCTTGCGGACCGTGACCCGGCTGGCCCACGGGAACAGGCCCTCGGCCATGCCGATGACTCGGCCCGCGATGGTGTCGAGTGCCGCATGGATCTTGGCACCGTGGATGTTCTTCTTCAGGCCTTGCGGCACCTCGAACTCGAAGCTGACGCGAAGAGCACGAGGTGTGCCAGTGGGCTCCGCCATGGGTGGCCCCCTTTCAGTCGTTTTCCTCAGGTTAGCCAACTCTCGCTGAAATCTCCCGAACTTCACGAAAGTTGCTCTGTCTGCTAATCGGGCACCCAGCCGCGGACTTCCAGGTAGGCGATGTCGGCGTCCTCGACGGCGCGGCCGGTCTCCACCAGCCAGGCCCGCATCGCCTCGGTGACATCGCCGTGGTGGTCGGCGACCCGCTGGGACCACTCGGCGGCGTCGAACCCGCCCGTGGACGCGGAGCCGTAGGTGCGCTCCTCGGTGCCGTCCGCGCGCGGGATGAAGCCGCGACGCAGACCCGGGGAGTCCTCGGTGGAGCCGGCCGACATCGTGTACTGGTTGGCCTTCATCCGGACAGTGAAGGCGAGGCGCCCGCCGGCCTGTCCGGTCTCGTGCACCACCGGGGCGAGGTGGCTCGCGCCGGACTTGATGGCCTGCTTGCCCGCCCGGCCGGCCATCGAGCCGCCCGCCTCGCCGACGACGTCCTTGCCCCGCACCCGGGCCTTCTGCCCGGTCTTGGTGCGGCGCCGCTCCACGTTCTCCTGGGCGACGGCGCCGAGCGCCTCGGTGTCGCGCTCGCCGCCCCGCACCGCCCGGACGACCTGGCGCAGTGCACCGACGAACGCCTTGCCCTTGCCCTTGGTGAAGAACTGCGAGACCAGGCTCGTGTCGCGGCCGAGCATCTTGGCGACCTGCCGCTTGCTGTAGCCCCGGTCCAGCAGCTCCTGCGTCAGGCGAGCGGCCTCGTTCGGGTTGTTCGGGTCGGCCGGGCTCACTGGTCAGCTCCCTTCTCGGCGAGTTCGGCGCGGCCCAGGCCGCGCAGCTTGAGGTACTGCTCCTGGCTGGTCGGGTGCTCCACCGGGCCGGTGAGGTGGCCCTTGAGGAGGTAGTCGCCGACCTCGCCCCGGTAGGGCCAGGGCTGGCGCTCGGTCAGCGCGATGCCGTCGGTGCCGAAGTACACGACCGTGCCGGGCTTCGCGTGCAGGGCGCCGGCGTGGCCGATGACCTCCTTGCCCTGCCGGTACTTCATGTCCAGCAGCGCCGCCCGGGCCCCCGACCACACGTACGCGGCCCACTCGGGGTGGGCGTAGGGATCGCGGGAGAAGCCGGCCTGCCGCTGCCACGTCACCACCTGGTCGTCTTGGCCCAGGATCTCGACCCCGGCCGGGAGCGCCTCGCCGAGCGGGGTGGTGCCGGAGACCAGGCGCGGGCGCTGGGCGAAGCCGCCGAGGCCGAACAGCAGCACCGACCGAACGGCCCGGGAAGGGAGGTAGGCGGCGGTGCGCTGGCGCTCGTCGCCGTGCAGCTTCGACAGGTTGGTCAGGTCCGCCCACGCGGCCTTGAGGCGCTTGCCCCACTCGTCCAGCGGCTTGCCGTTGTCGAAGAGCAGCCCGCCGAGGACCTCGACCTTCCACGGCATCAGGTGGTTGGACAGCGCCAGGTGGACCTCCGCGCCGCCCGCCCACGTCGTGAAGGTGGTGCCGGGCTCGGACGGGTAGACCCAGGCCCGGTCACCGGTGACCGGGGCCGGGAGGAGGCCGACGTGGTTCCAGCCGGCCGGGACGGTCACCCGCACGTTCCAGTGCGAGCACGTCATCAGCGCCTGCCGCAGTCCGAGGCCCGCCCCCCGAGGGAGCCCAAGCACGCCGGGGAGCCGCAGGAGCGCCGCTCGGCGGCCGGGGAGGCGCAGCTGCTCCAGTTCTCCACCCAGCGCGACCCGGCGGTGATCGCGGCGTTCATCCGCACCCGGGTGCTGGAGCCGGAGCGGGCGGAGTTCCGGCGGGGCTTGGAGGAGCTGCTCGCGTACCGGGAGAAGTTCGGGGACGTGAAGGTGCCGTACGCCTATGTCGCGCCGTCCGGGCACCGGCTCGGGGGGTGGGTGGCCGACCAGCGCCGCTACAAGGCCGCCGACGTCCTCGACCCGGAGCGCGTCCAGGAGCTGGACGAGCTCGGGATGGTGTGGTCCGCGTTCGACACCGCCTTCACCGACAACCTCACCGCGGTCGCCGGGTACGCGGCCGAGCACGGCCACGCCTGCCCGCCGGCCGAGGCGGTCTGGGGCGGGCGCCCGGTCGGGACCATCATGAAGAACCTGCGCACCGCGCAGCGGCGCACCGAAGCCCTGGAGCGCCGGGCCGAGGCCGGCGAGACCGGGCTGGACTGGACCGGGGCGCTGAGCGCCGACCGGAAGGCGGCGCTGGACGCGATCGACCCGGCGTGGTGCCCGGCCTGGTCGGTGGAGTGGCAGCGCTGCTTCGCCCTGGCCTGGCGCCACGTCAAGGACGGCGGCACGCTCGCCGATGCCGAGCCGGGCAGCGTCGTCGTCCAGGGCGAAGACCTCGCCGGATGGGGCCGCGCGCAGCAGGTCGGCTGGGACAAGCTCAGCCCGGCCCAGCAGTGGGCGCTGGAGCACGTCCTCGGAATCGAGAAGGAGCGGCGCAACCTGGCCGCCGCCGCGCAGTACCGGGCCCGTGAGGGCCACCTGAATGTCCCCCGCAAGCACAAGGAGACCCTGGAGCTGGACGACGGCACCACGGCGCAGATCAGCCTGGGCCTGTTCATCGCCAACAGCCGCAGCCGGCGCGCCGACATCCCCACCACCCGCACCGAACGCCTCACCGAACTCGGGATGCGCTGGGAGTAGGCGGGCGGCCGGGCCGGGCTGTTCAGGGTGCAACGCGGCCACTGCAACACGACCCGGCCGCCCGCCAGGAGAGACAAAGTTCCAGGTCAGGGGTGCAACACGAGCCTCTCGCACGGCAGCGCGTTGCACCTCGCGTTGCACTCGGCGGACGGTCGGGATGCGCAGAGAGCCGCCCGGCACCATGGCGCCACCCACGGGGCCACACCTCCGCGCCGGCCCTTCGCTGCGCCAATGGCCGGAGATCGGCATGCGCCCACCCGACCAATCCGGTCCAGCTCGAGAATCGAGCTGGCCGCCGGTCCGGTCACGCCGCCGGACCGTGTTACGACTCGCCAGCAGGAGTCTGGGTGCTCGCCTGTACTTGGACACTAGGCGAGGTGGACTCCCTTCTTATGGCATTAATCTTCCTGAATGTCTCTACGAAGACGCGGAAGATCCCCTCCAACGTGAGAATGATGACAGCGACCACAGTGACTCCGTATGAGACTTGCACCAACTCCGGATCGGGACCGTGATTCTCAGTCCCCTGCCAACGCAAGACTCCGATCACGACTCCGAGCAACTCCCAGCAGATCACGAGCCACGTGACCGAAGCGAGGAAAGGGAGTATCACAGCTGGAGAGCGCGGGATTGAGAGCACCTGGAACAGCAACCGTCTGAGGGCTCGGTTCCGCTCCGGGTTTTCTTCTTGACTTTCCGGCGCCTCTCCAAACAGATCCCGATTGCGGTCGATGAAGCGGCGGAGTTCGACCTCCATCGAGGTGAATGCTCTCTTCATCAGAGTGGCGTACTGAACGGTTCCCACGAGTAAGATCGCGGCATCAAGCGAAATAATGAGCGAGGCATAGTTGTCGTTCATTGCCCAGGCCACAGTTCCCCCAATGCTACGTCATCTCCACCTGCCAGAAGCGGAGTTGATGGCCACTCACGCTTCTGTAGGCCCCCTCTGCCGAAGCGTAGCCTCGGTCTCGGCGGCTGGCGAGCCGGTGTCCCAAGCGATCGGCCTTCACCAGACAACTATTTCGGTTTCTGCCCGTGGACTGGTTCTTGATGCAAGCTTGTGGGCAACGCGCGAGGCCGCTCTGGTGCAGTGCCCGGCCACAGCAGGCCTGGGTCCATGCGGCCGTGGCAGTGCTGCGATACCAGCGCGCAGGCCACCAGCGTCCGAAGCCCGGCCGCCGGTGGCGACAGCTGGAGAGCCTGGGAGCGTGGGGGCGGTGGCACCCGGAGTCGGTGCACGCGCAGTCACCGCTTCGCGCGACGAGGAGCGCACCGTCTCGCGCGGCGCGGGACGCGCGGCGCGGGACGCGCGGCGCGGGACGCGCGGCGCGGGACGCGCGGCGCGGTCCGTGGGGTTCGGTCGCGCCGATGGCTGCTGTCGCGCGCAGCTGTCGCGCCGCGGCCAGGCACGGGGGTAAGCGTCTATCCGCGCAGGTCACAGGGCACGACAGCACCCCAACGCGGCAAGGGGTCGCGACAACCCCCACGACAGCCTCGCGGGGGTCGGCACTCACGCGGCGCGGTCCTTCACCGGGTAGAGCTTGGCGTGCAGCACCCGCACGTCCCACCACGGATCGTCCGGGGCGGAGAGCAGCGCGGCGACCTGCTCGCGCTTGGTCGGGGCGGGCAGCACCAGCGGCCCCAGTTTCTTCGCCTCCCGGTCGGCAACGCACTGCGGGCACTCCAGCCGGTCGGGGCCGGCCTTCTCGGTCAGCTCCAGCTTCGAGTTCTCCTTCCCGCCGATCGATCCCCGGCACGTCCAGCACGGGCGCAGCTTCGCGTTCGCAGCGCGGGCCGCCTCCAGCCGCTCCTGGGCCTCCCGTTCCAGGCGCTCCTCGTGGTCCTGGTGGCAGGACCAGCAACGGCTACCCCGGCGGCGGGTCCACTCCACCTGTCCCTGGCGGCCGTACTCCCAGGTGCTCTCCTCCTCGGGAACGTCGCCGCAGTCGATGCAGACCAGGGTGTCCATCAGCTCCTGGTGGATCCGTTGCTGCTCGTCCTCGCGGGCGGCCTGGCGCAGGTCATAGGCGGCCCGGTTGTTCGGGTTCTCCAGCGCCTCGGTGAGGGGGTGCCGGCCGGAGCGGCCGAAGCGCCACCACACCGGCCCGAGCGGCCCGTGCTCGGCCAGCAACTCCAGGGTGGTCGCCACGATGGGCACGGCGTCGTCGTACTCGCGCCACCCGTCGTCGTTGTAGTCGCGGACCTCCCTGCGCCACCGGCCGCGCCAGCAGTCGGCGGACAGGTCCGCGACGGCCTGCTGCCGGTTGGCCAGCGCGACCGGCCCGGCGTCGGTGACGACCAGGGCGACCGGCGGGTACCCGGGCCGGGTGTGACCGGGCCAGGCCCGGCGCCACCAGTGCACCGTCCGGTCAGCCGACTCCCGGTCCGCGAGCCTCGCTGGCCCCGGTGGGAGGCACCAGGCGGATAACGGCGGTGTCGTCATCTGCTGGCTCCAGCACGGCCGACTGGCCCGGGACAGCGGGAGCAGTGAGACGGGCAGAGGCCAGGCACACCTGCTTGGTGCCGAGTTCGATCCTCTCCCCCGCGATCTCCACGATCAGCGGGGTGTGCATGACCACCGCTCCGGTGATCATGGTCTGTAGCTCCGGCGGCAGATCCTCGGAGACGGTCAGCGAGATCGAGTCCCACGTCCCATGGATCTCTTCGCCCCTGAGGAGGCGTCCGGCCTCCACCCATGGCTCGATCATGGCGACCGGCTCGCCCATGATGGAAGGCATGCGGATCGCGCGCCCCCGAGCCCGCTGGATCTCCAGCAGTGCCTCGACGACCTTCAACAACGGCAGCGTTCCCTCTTCAATCGGCAGATCGATCGGGATCCACTGCACGGGAGCTGGCTGGTAGGGGTTGACCATGGCCATCCGGTTCGGGTGTCCCCAGTGTGCCCTCAGCTGAAAGGCCGGTAGCAGGTCCTCCAGCCGCCTACCGGTTGTCTCCCGAAGCGAGATCGAGAACACCATCGTTTGCTTCAGAAAGTCGAGCTTAAGCGTCACATCGATCACGCCCAGAGTATCTGCGCCGTGCATCTGGCCGCTTGATGCAGAGTTCATGCCTCGTGTGACCGAGTCGAACACCACCGGAACGGACGCCAACTCGTCACCGTCCGGGTCTGTGACGACCAGCCGGACTTCGTGCGGGCTCTGCAGGGGTTGGCGCTGTGCAGTTATTCGAACTCCGCCGTTGGTGAACGGCTCGGGAGAGAGTCCGCCAGGCAGGTCCATCGTCAGCGCAACACCCGACTCCACGACGAGCTCAGTGCCGAAGTTGATGAAGCTTTCGACCTGCTCCCTGAGCCCACTGTCCGGAGGAACAGTGAAGCTCACCTGGAGGGGAATCTCTCGAACCAATGGGGCGTCGTTGAACCGTGCCCGGACAGCGATCGTCACGAATACGTCCGAAGCCAGCTGCTCCTGTCGGGCCGCCACAAGCATGTCCTCGTTGATCGAGGAGTACGGCATCTCCTGGGTAGTGACGTGAAGGTCGTAGGAGTAGTGCGGATCGTGGTCGTTGATCCGACTGGCCAGAGCTTTCAGGGTGGCCGTGGCGTCCGCAGCACATAGGGGCCTGTCGCCGCCGCTGTGCAACAGGGTCATGAAGTCCCGGGTTGCTGCGGCGAGGCGGTCAGCACCGTCCTGGCAGTAGTAGTCGACGACTTCGGGGAACTTGGCGGCGAGTCCGTCGACGAACTGGATTCCCTTCCAGCCTGGGATGACTTCGGGGGGGCCGGCCAGGCCCCGGAGCCACTTCCGGTTCTCCTTCGTGGGGTCGAGTGGAGTTACGAGGTCCCACTTGCTCACCTTGAGGCTGTTCTCACGGCTGAAGGTGATGAGCCGAGTCAGCGACTTCTTGATCTGCGTCTTCTGAGATGCTGTCAGGTTCTGGGCGAATTTCTTCACCTGCAGGATCCAGTATGTGCCGTCAGCTTGCGGGACCAGGAGGTCGATGCCGCCGTCACCTCGGGAGGGACGGATCCGCTCGCTGTCGGGGTACTCGCGTGACACCAGGATCGCCACGAGCTCTTCGATCTCGTCCCCGCTCATCCGGGTCCATTCAATGCGCGCCATACGAACACCGTAGAGCTGGCCACTGCCATCGCGCGGGTTCGATGCTGCCGCTCCGGCATCCGCACCCTCGCGCCGTACTCGGAGCTACCGCCCTTGCCCGCATCCCTGGTCGCAATTGACGCACACCCTTCCTGGGCGATGCCGTGGGGGAGGGTCATACTCGACAGCTCATGGAAATACGACCACGGCCTGGCCGCTCCTCCAGGCTGGCGCCTTCGACGGCGACGTCGAGCGCGCGAAGCAGGCCTACGACGCTCTCGTCAGCTGGCGGCAGCAGTACCACCCCCGCTGACATGAGGAGGACCGCACCGGAACGTCGGTGCAATGGCCGCCATGAGCCAGGCGTTGGCTGTGCTGGCCGCCAAGTCGATGGTGGCGGGTAGGTGGAACTGCCTCCAGGTTCTGCTGTTCTCCGCGAGGCTGTGCGCATGGTTTCCGTGGTCTTCCGTGTCTCTCCGATCGCCAGGGAGACGACCTTCTCGTTGGTCGGACGGGTCGCTGCCCGCTACGGCCTGGACGACACTGCTGTGCTGACGCAGTGGCAGTGGCGCGGCCACCGCCCCCGACACGAGGGCGGTGCGCTGCGGGCGGACGCCGAAATGCTGCTGGATGCAGCCGGGCGGCGGATGCTGGCCGGGTTGTGCGGGGTCGGCGAGCAGGAGCTGGGGCGGGCGTTGCCGGCGTGGGGACGGGACGACGAGAAGCTGACCGCGGGACCGGGCGGGGGCGGTCCTCGGGCCGTGTGGCGGGTGGGCGGTGCGGTAGTGGGACCGGTTGCGTTCGGGTGCCGCTCATGCACGGCCCGGCGGACCGGAGCACCGGCCCGGGTGGTGCGGTACGCGCAGCGGTGGGAGCGGGTCTGCGTGCGGCACGGGCAGTGGCTGCTGGACGCGGACGCGGACCAGGCGTTGGAGTTCCTGGACCTGCGCGCCGTGCCCGAGTTGGCGCAGGCGCAGCGGCGGTGGGCGCGGGTGGCTCAGCGAGCGGTGCGGGCGGGTGTGGGGCCCGGCGAGGTGTTCGGTGTGGCGTGGGCGGTGGTGTGCCGGTGGTGGGATGTGGCGTTGGGGTGGCAGGAGGAGCGGGTGTGGCCGGCGCGGCTGCACGCCCTGGCGGGTGGAGACGCGGGTGGGGATTTTTGGCGGTGGCGGGCGGTGGCGCGGGACGCGGCGGTCTTCCCGGAGGTGGTGGAGGTCGCGCGGGCGCTGCTGGATCCGGAGATGGCCGAGCTGGTGTGGCTCGACGGTGGGGCCGGGCGGCCCCGGGCGCTGCCGGCGGACGGGGCGTTCTGCCAGCGGCTGGGCGAGCGGGTCGGGCGCCCGTGGTTGGGGCCGCTGGCCGCGGTCGACTTCGGCGGGCCGCTGATCGCCTGGATGGGCGCGGTGATCCGTCGGCGCCGCGGCGTGGCCGTGCCGCCCGGTTACCGGGACGATCTGTGGTGGGTACGCCGTGAACTCCAGCCGCCGAGCATGGCCGCGCAGCTGCGGGCGCTGACGAAGGAAGCGAGGCTGCCGGGGTCGGGGACGGTGTGGCGCTCGGCGGTGGCGCCGGAGCAGCGGATGCTGATCGGCACCTTGCTGGACGACGCCGAGGAGCAGCTGCTGCAGTTGCGCGGGGCGCAGCGGGGCAGCAGTGCGGAGGCGGCGGAGCGGCTGTTGAAGGGGATCGGCTCTGCGGCCGGCCGGTTGCGGGAGGCGTTGCGGGAGGTGGTGCAGGCGGCGGTGGAGGCTGGGGTGCGGGTCGAGGATGTGGCCGCGTGGGCGGGGCTGTCACCGGACGCGCTCGTCGAAGTGCTCGGGGCCGGTGGCGGGACGGTGCGGTAGAGGGTTCGGCGGGTTGATGGGGGCGCCTCGGTGGGTCCCACATGCGGGCCGGGTGTGGAGCAGCGCTGGTGTGGGCGTGCCGGGCTTGGGCTCGGCCGGTGGGGTGTGGGCTCGGGTGAGAACGTGGGTGGGCGTGGAGTGCTCTACCGCACTGGGTCACGGGGTGGGGCGGGAACGGGGAAAGCCGTCCGCGGGGGCGTGTGTGGCGGGTTGGCTGAGAACCGTGAGCGGCATGAACAGTGCAGGCGCTGCTGGTGGCCCGGGTCGGCGGGGTGGGTCATCAAGCGAGGTGGACGTGGACCGGCGGGCGGGGTTCGAGGCCGTGTTCCTCGACCCGTTCGGGCGGGAGGTGCAGCAGCGGTGGGCGGACGCCGCGTTGGCCGTGGCCTTCGAGGACCTGGACCCGGTCTCGGCGTTCCCGGTGCCGCCGGGACGACGGTGGGGACCTGGGCTGTGGTGGTCGGGGATGGCCGGAAGGCACGTGGTGGCCGGGTCGAACGCGATGCGCGCCCAGCTGATGGTCCTGGACCGCGACCCGCAGGTGACAGGGTTGGCGGGGCGGCCGGTCCGGCTGGTGTGGCGCGACGGGCGGGGCATGGTGCGCTCGTGGGTGCCGCAGCTGTTCGCCCGCTACGCGGACGGCACCGCGTTGCTGGCCGACTGCCCCAGCCACATGGAGGCGGGCGGCGAGCGGGCGCAGCGGGCTGGTGCTGCGGTGGCGGCGGCGTGTGAGGAGGTCGGGTGGCGTTACCGGCGTCTGGAGCCGCTGGAGCCGGTGCTGGGGGCGAATCTGAGGTGGCTGGCCGGTTACCGGCATCCGCGCAACCAGGGCCGGCCCGGTCTGATGGCCGCGGTCCTGCAGGCGTTCGCCGCGCCAAGGCCAATGATCGAGGGCGTGGAGGCGGTCGGCGACCCGGTCGAGGTCATGCCCGTGGTCCTCCACGCCCTGTGGCGCGGTGATCTGACGGCGCCTCTCGACGTCCCGCTGCACGAACGGGTCCCGGTCGGACCGGCCGGTGTTCCCGCCAGGCACGCGGGCTCCGGGCGCGGGCCGGGTGGGGGCGCGGGGGACGAGTCGTCGGTGCGGGGCACAGACGGTAGCGCGAATTCGCGCCGGGTGGAGGGCGAGGAACGGTGAGCAAGGTGGCGCGTCAGGGCGGGCGGCCGGTGGTGGGGATCGGCGGGCACGTCGACTTCCGGGGCGTGCGCTGGCAGGTGGTGGCGCTGTCCGGGCAGCGGGTCCATCTGGCCGCCGGCGGCGAGCAGGACACGGTGGTACTGGCCGGCTACCTGTTCGCGGATCCTTCCTTCGCCCTGGCCGGTTCCGGGCAGGGACCGGTCGCGGACGCGGCGCCGCAGTGGGGCCTGTTCGAGACCGCGCCCGCCGCGGCCCAGGAGCGCGCTCTGGCGTGGCTGCGGCACATCCGGGAGGTGGAGACCGGGCATCCCGACGGCGCCACCGCGGGCTACGTGGTCAACGAGCGCTACGACCCCGCCCGGTACACGCTCGCGCAGCGGGAACAGGCCAAGGCCGAGGAGCTCACCGCGATCGGCTTCAAGAAAGTGTCCCGCACCACGGTGCAGAAGATGCGCCTCGACTACCGCAAGCACGGCCTGTGGGGGCTGGTGGACCACCGCACCACCCGCACTTCGGTGCCGGCCGGGCGCACCGACGAGCGGGTGGTGGACGCGGTGAAGGAGGCGATCCGGCGCCGACGCGGCCGTTCCAAGGGCACGGTCAAGGCCCTGTTCCCGGTGGCGGCAAGGATCCTTGCCGAGCGCCACGGCGAGGAGGTGGCGACGTGCTCGCAGGCAACCTTCTACCGACTGGTCGCCGCCCTCACCGACCCGCGCGAGGACATCCACGGCCGCGGAGACGGCGTCCCCGGGCCCCGGGAAGGGCGGGCGTTCACCCCGACCGTGGCGCTGCGCCTGGGCGAGCAGGTCCAGATCGACACCACCCGCCTCGACGTCCTCGCGGTCTTCGACGACGGCACCCTGGGCCGTCCGGAGCTGACGATCGCCATCGACGTCGCCACCCGCGCCATCCTCGCCGCCGTCCTGCGCCCGCACAGCACCAAGGCCGTCGACGCGGCGCTGCTGCTCGCAGAGATGGCCACCCCGCACCCCGCCCGACCATCCTGGCCCGACGCTCGCTTCGACCGCTCGCCCCTGCTGCACCGGGATGCGCTGATCGCCGCCGACGAGCGCCTGGCCCAGGCCGCGGCCCGCCCCGTCGTGGTGCCGGAGACGATCGTGGTGGACCGCGGGAAGGTCTACCTGTCTGAGACGTTCACCGCCGCCTGCCGCACCCTGGGCATCAGCGTCCAGCCCGCCCCGCCCCACACCCCCACCGCCAAGGGCATCGTCGAGAGGACCTTCGGCTCCCTCAACACCCTGCTGTGGCAGCACGTGCCCGGCTACACCGGACCGAACGTCACCCAGCGCGGCCGCGACGTCGAGAAGCACGCCTGCTACAGCGTCCCCCAACTGCAGGACATCCTCGACGAATGGCTCGTCCACTGGCACCACCGCCCCCCACCAGGGCCTGCGCCACCCGGCCCTGCCCAAGGTGCAGTTGACGCCGATGCAGATGTGGGACGCGCTGGTCGCCGTCGCCGGCCACGTCCCCCTCCCCTTCACCGGCCGGGACTACCTCGAACTGCTGCCAGTGCGCTGGCTTGCGGTCCATGACCACGGGATCCGACTCGAGCAGCGCACCTACGACGCCGAACTGCTCGGCCCCTGGCTCGGCCAACCCTCGACCATCAGTGCCCGGGGCGGGCGGTGGGAGGTCCACCACAACCCCCACGACCTGCGCCAGATCTGGATCCGCCGCCACGGCCACGATCACCTGGTGGAGATCCCATGGATCCACCGCGACCACGTCCACCAGCCCTTCGACGACCGCACCTGGCACCACCTGCGCACCACCTTCACCCACCGCTCCCACAGCCCGGACCACCGCGAAGCCGACCTCGCCCACGCCCTGGACGACCTCCAACGCCGCGCCACCTCCGGAGCTGCTACCCGCACCGAGCAAGCCGTCCTCACCCGTGCCATGCCCGCCCGCATCCCCCACCCCGCACCAAGCCCCCGCACCGGCATGGGGCCCGCACCGCACACAACCAGCAGCTCGCCCGCACCTGGTGGTACTGCCGAGACCGCCGAGACCGCCACGGTCGGGGCGCAGCGGACGAACGCGCCGCGGTCCTGGGCACGGCCACCCGCCGCCGGCAGCCACCCGAGCACTCCCGCCCGCACCCGAGATGGCACAGGCACTGTTCCCACAGGCGGCCCGGACAGCGACGGTCCCGACGACGACGCGGACAGCCTCTTCGACCCCGACGACACCGAGTACGGCTTCGACCCAGACGACCCATGGCCCGACGACGCCGAGAGCGACGCAGGCGCCGACGACAATGGCGACAACGGCGAGGACCGCTGGGGCGAACCTCGCCAAGGGAACCGGACCGACCAGGAGCAGGACGTGGAAGACGTGGAAGACCCCGACGACGACGGCTGGGACGACGACACCGACCCGGACCGCCGCTCCCCCGCCCCGCCCTACACCGGCCTCGGCCTGTGGGACGCGCACACGGAAGCCGAACTGTGGTGAACACCCACCAGGCGCACACCCCGGCCCTCCCCGGCCCCCTCATGGCTGTGCCGGGCGCCGGACTGGCAGCCGCCGCGGCATCGCCGGACGCGGGCGGCCCGGCCCGGCCGGCGGGGACCGGGGAGGCGCCGTCGCCGTACGCGGTGGATACCTGGCACGGCTTCGCCCGGTTCGCCACCGCGCCCGCGCCCGCACCACCGGCCCCCGGAGGGCCCGAACGTGGCGTGGAGGAACGCCTGGCGTACTACTCGCAGTTCGTGACCGTGCGCACCCCCGCGATCGACTCCCTCGCGCTCAGCGTCCGGCGGCTGATGCTGCTCGGCAGGTATCAGCGCACCACCGCCCGCCCGAGCCTGATCCTCACCGGCCCCGCCGCCACGGGCAAGACCACCGCGCTGCTCGAAGTCGGCCGTGCCTGCCACCTCGCCCACCACCGCCAACACCCGAGCGTGCCGGGCAACGCCCACCCCGTCGTACCAGTCGCCTACGTGCTCGTCCCCGCCGGGGCCAGCGCCAAGACCCTCACCGCCCAGTTCGCCCGCTACCTCGGCATCCCCACCACCACCCGCATGACCCAGGCCCAGCTGATGCAGGCCGTCACCCACACCTACAACACCGTCGGGGTCCGCCTGGTGCTGATCGACGAGATCCACCGCCTCAACCCCCGCACCACCACCGGCGCCGAAACCGCCAACCTCTTGAAGGACCTGACCGAGCAAATCGGCGCCACGTTCGTCTACGCCGGCATCGACGTCACCACCACCGCGCTGTTCACCGGCGTTCGTGGTGCCCAACTCGCCGCCCGCGCCTCCCTTATCGAAACCGGCTCCCTCCCCGCCCGCCTCGGCACCCGCCGGCCCTTCACCGACCTCGTGACCGACCTCGAAGCCGCACTCGACCTCCAACACCACCGCCCCGGCACACTCCCCCGCCACGCGCCGTATCTTCACCAACGCACCGCAGGACGCATCGGCAGCCTCACCCGCCTCATCCGCGAAGCCGCCCAAACCGCCATCCTCGACGGCACCGAACGCCTCACCAAAGCCGGCCTGGACGCCGTGCGACTGGACCACCAAGCCGAAACCCACCACCGCCCCCGCGGGCACTGACCTTGTCCACGGGCACACCCACCCGTGGCCACACACCGAATGAGAACACACCAGACTCACCGAGAACACGGCACACCAGACCACCACCGGCCCGGTACCGCACCCCCCGGGACGTCCACCACCAGCAGATCCCAGCACCCGGACGAGAACACCGCACACTCGCTGAGAACACCGCCAAAACGGTCCCAGGCCGTCCAATGAACCCCGCCACTGAAGCTGGAAACACACCCACGACCGCAAGCCAAAACCACCCTGAACTGGGAAAACACCAAAACAGCCTTTAGAAGCCGTTGTCTTTCCGATAGTGACGGGTGCGTTTCCGCTGGTCAGGCATAGGGGAGTGTCATGAATTAGGTGGAAACCTGGAT
>NZ_JAJJPA010000091.1 GCF_020907985.1 Kitasatospora humi
TGGCGAGCTGGAGTACGTCGGCCGGGCTGATCAGCAGGTGAAGCTGCGCGGGTTCCGGATCGAGCCGGGTGAGGTTCAGGTCGTCCTGGCCGCACACCCGGGCCTGGAGCAGGCCGTGGTGATGGTCCGTGAGGACCTACCGGGCGACAAGCGCCTGGTGGCGTACGCGGTTCCGACCGACGTCGGCGCCAACCCGGATGAACTCCTCACCAGCCTCCGGGAGTTCGCGGGTGAGCGGCTGCCGGCCTACATGGTGCCGTCGGCGGTCGTGCTGCTGGAGGAGCTGCCGCTGACGGTGAACGGCAAGCTGGATCGCAAGGCGTTGCCGGCGCCCGAGTACGTGGCTGGCGCCGGGCGGGCACCGGCGACGGCGCAGGAGGAGCTCCTGTGTCAGGCGTTCGCCGAGGTCCTGGGCCTGCCGGCGGTCGGTGTCGACGACGATTTCTTCGCACTCGGCGGCCACTCGCTCCTCGCCGTTTCCCTGGTGGCGAACCTCCGGGCGAGGGGGGTCTCCGTCTCGGCGAAGGCCCTCTTCCAGACGCCGACGCCCGCCGGGCTGGCCGGCACTGCCGGGTCGGTCCAGGTGGTGGTGCCGCCGAACCCGATTCCCGAGGGTGCCACCGGGATCACGCCCGAGATGCTGCCGCTGGTGGAGCTCACCGCGGCGGAGATCGAGCGGATCGTGGCGAAGGTCGAGGGCGGCGCGGCCAATGTGGCGGACGTCTACCCGCTCGCCCCGCTCCAGGAGGGCCTGCTCTTCCACCACCTGATGGCGAGTCAGGGAGCCGAGCGGGATGGCTACGTCATGTCGTCGGTGTTGGGATTCGACTCGCGGGAGCGCGTGGACGAGTTCCTGACCGCTCTGCAGGCAGTGGTCGACCGGCATGACATCTACCGCACCGCGATCATGTGGGAGGGGCTCCGCGAGCCCGTCCAGGTGGTCTCGCGGCACGCGGAGCTGCCGGTGCGCGAGGTGGCACTGGACCCGCAGGGTGGGGACGTCGTCCAGCAGTTGCTGGCCGTCGGCGGATCGTGGATGGACCTGACCCGGGCGCCCCTGATGAGCGTGCACATCGCGGCGGAGCCCGAGGACGGACGATGGGTGACGTTGTTGCGGATCCACCACCTGGTGCAGGACCACACCTCGCTGGACGTGCTGCTCGGGGAGCTGCGGGCATTCATGTCCGGGCAGGGCGAGTCGTTGCCGGAGCCGCTGCCGTTCCGCGACTTCGTGGCGCAGGCCCGCCTGAGCGTGCCGCGTGAGGAGCACGAGCGGTACTTCGACGGTCTGCTGGGGGACGTCACCGAGACGACGGCGCCGTTCGGGTTGCTGGATGTGCACGGCGACGGCACCGATACCGAGCTGGCCCAGCTGGCGATCGACCCCGAGCTGGCGGCGCAGGTGCGGACCACGGCCCGTCGGCTCGGGGTGAGCGCGGCCACCATCTTCCATGTGGCCTGGGCACGGGTGCTGGCCGCCGTGTCGGGCCGCGAGGACGTGGTGTTCGGCACGGTGCTGTTCGGCCGGATGAACGCCGGCGCGGGCGCCGACCGGGTGGCCGGCCTCTTCCTGAACACGCTGCCGATGCGGGTGCGGACCGGTGAGCCCACCGTGACTGAGGCGCTTGCCGCCATGCGGGACCAGCTGGCCGAGCTCCTGGTGCACGAGCACGCGCCGCTGGCGCTGGCCCAGAAGGCCAGTGGGGTGCCCGCCGGCAGCCCGCTGTTCAGCTCGATCTTCAACTACCGGCACAGCGAGAGCGACGACGCGGCGACGGAGCGGGCCAAGGGTCTTGACGGTGTCGAGGCGCTGTATGAGTGGGACCGCTCGAACTACCCGCTGAACGTGTCCGTCACTGACATGGGGACCGGCTTCGTCCTGACCGTGCACGCGGTCGACCCGGCCGACCCGGTCCGGGTCGGTGGGCTGTTGCAGACGGCGGTGGGGAACCTGGTGGCGGCGTTGGAGGTGGCTCCGCAGACGCGGTTGTCGGCGGTTGAGGTGTTGGGTGAGGCTGAGCGTGGGTTGGTGGTGGAGGAGTGGAACCGGACCGGGGTGGAGTTCGGTTCGGAGTTGGTGCCGGGGCTGTTCGCTGGGCGGGTGGCTGCGATGCCGGGTGTGGTGGCGGTGGTGGCGGATGGTGTGGAGGTGTCGTTCGCTGAACTGGATTCGCGGGCGAATCGGTTGGCGCGTTATCTGCGTGCGCAGGGTGTGGGTGCGGAGTCGTTGGTGGGGTTGTGTCTGCCGCGTGGGGTGGAGATGGTGACCGCGGTGTTGGGGGTGTGGAAGGCGGGGGCGGCGTATGTGCCGTTGGATCCTGAGTATCCGGCGGAGCGGTTGGCGTTCATGTTGCGTGACAGTGGTGCGTCGGTGCTGGTGGGTGTGGAGGAGGTGCTGGATGAGCTGCCGGTGGGGCGGGGGGTTCGTACGATCGCGGTGGATGAGCCGCTGGTGGTGGGGGCGTTGGCGGCGCAGCCCGCGACGGCTCCTGAACTGGATTTGTTGCCGGATCAGTTGGCGTATGTGATTTATACGTCGGGGTCGACTGGTCGGCCGAAGGGTGTGGCGGTCACGCATGGCGGGTTGGCGAACTATGTGCGGTGGGCTGTCGACGCCTATGGGATGGACGGGGGTGGTGGTGCGCCGTTGCATTCGTCGTTGTCGTTCGATTTGACGGTGACGAGTGTGGTGGTGCCGTTGGTGTCGGGTTCGGCGGTGGTGGTGAGTGCGGTTGGTGGCGCGGAGGGTCTGGCGGAGCTGCTTGCCGGCCGGGGTGGGTTCGGGTTGGTGAAGGCGGTGCCGGGTCACCTGCCGTTGCTGGCCGAGTTGGTGTCGGATGAGGCGGTGGCGGGTTCGACGCGTCGTCTGGTGGTGGGTGGTGAGGCGTTGCATGGGGCTGATGTGCGGGCGTGGTTGGCGCGGGTTCCGGGTTCGGTGGTGGTGAATGAGTACGGCCCGACGGAGACGGTGGTGGGGTGCTGTGTCTTCGAGCTGACTGCCGGTCAGGACATTGCGGACGCGGTTCCGATCGGTCGTCCGATCGCGAACACGCGTCTGTTCGTGCTGGATGGGTCTCTGCGGCCGGTGCCGGTGGGTGTGGCGGGTGAGTTGTATATCGCGGGTGCGCAGTTGGCTCGTGGGTATCTGGGTCGTGCGGGGTTGACGGCGGAGCGGTTTGTGGCGTCGCCGTTCGAGCAGGGTGGGCGGATGTACCGCTCGGGTGATGTGGTGCGCTGGACGGCGGATGGCCGGCTGGAGTACCTGGGGCGTGTCGATGAGCAGGTGAAGGTCCGTGGTTTCCGGATCGAGTTGGGTGAGATCGAGGCGGTGTTGGCTGGGCATCCGCAGGTGGCGCAGGCGGCGGTGATGGCGCGCGAGGACACTGCGGGTGACAAGCGCCTGGTCGCCTATGTGGTCGCTGCCGAACCGGATGGCGAGCTGGATGATCTGGCGCGCCTGGTACGGGAGTTCGCGGCTGGCCGGCTGCCGGAGCACATGGTGCCCTCCGCGGTCGTGGTGCTGGAGGCGCTGCCGCTGACCGTGAACGGCAAGGTCGACCGCAAGGCCCTGCCCGCACCGGAGCTCCTGGTGCCTGCAGGTAGGGGTCGGGAACCGGAGACCGAGCAGGAGGAGCTCCTGTGCCAGGCGTTCGCCGAGGTGCTGGGCCTGGAGCGGGTCGGTGTCGACGACGACTTCTTCACATTGGGCGGGCAGTCCTTGCTGGCGACTCGCCTGGTGAGCCGCGTGCGCGCGGCACTTGGGGTTGACCTGCGGGTCCGGGCTCTGTTCGAGAGCTCGACTCCGGCAAGCCTTGCGGCCTGGGTCGCCCAACAAGGCAGCAATCAGACGAAGAAGGCCAGGCCCGTAGTGCGGCCGATGCGTAAGCAGGGAGAGAACCGATGATTCCGTTGTCGTTTGCGCAGCGCCGGCTGTGGTTCCTGGGTCAGTTGGAGGGTCCGAGTGCGACCTACAACATCCCGATGATCCTTCGGTTGACCGGGAAGTTGGACCGGGAAGCCCTCGCCGAGGCGCTGCGGGATGTGATCGGTCGGCACGAGGTGCTGCGCACGTGCTTCCCGACGGAGAGCGGTGAGCCCTACCAGCGCATCCTCAGCGCCGACGAGGCCGACTTCGACCTAGTCGTCCAGGAGGTGGCGCCGGACGAACTGGACGCCGCCCTGGCGAGCGCGACCGGCCACGTCTTCGATCTGGCAACCGAGATCCCGCTGCGCGCATGGCTGTTCGCACTGAGCGGTGATGAGTTCGTGCTGGCTCTGACGGTTCATCACATTGCCAGTGATGGCTGGTCGATGGGGCCGCTGGCACGGGACCTGTCGGCGGCGTATGCGGCGCGGCTGGGGGGCCGGGCGCCTACGTTCGAGCCGCTGCCGGTGCAGTACGCGGACTACACGCTGTGGCAGCGCGAGCTGCTCGGTGAAGCCGGTGCCGAGGACGGTGTGCTCGCCGAGCAGGTCGCCTACTGGCGCGCGAAGCTGGCCGGGGCACCGGACGAGCTGCAGCTGCCGACCGATCGGCCGCGTCCGGCCGTTGCCGGCCACCAGGGGCACCAGGTCGTGCTGGACTTCCCGGCCGATGTGCACGCGCAACTGCTGGAAGTGGCGCAGGAGCACGGCGCCACCCTGTTCATGGTCCTTCAGACCGCGCTGGCGGTGCTCCTGAACCGCCTCGGCGCGGGCACCGACATCCCCATCGGCTCGGCCGTCGCCGGCCGCACCGATGAGGCCTTCGACGACCTGGTCGGTGCCTTCATCAACACCCTGGTGATCCGCGCCGACCTGTCCGGCGACCCGACGATGGCGCAGCTGCTGCACCAGGTCCGGGAGGCCGGCCTGGATGCGTTGGACCACCAGGATGTCCCGTTCGACCTGCTGGTGGAGGAGCTGGCGCCGGCGCGTTCGCTCTCCCGGCAGCCGCTGTTCCAGGTCATGCTGACCGTGCAGAACACGGCCGCTGCCGTGCTGCGGCTGCCTGGCCTTCAGGTGGCGGTGTTGCCATGGGACTCGATGGCGGCGAAGTTCGACCTGGACCTGAGTCTGAGCGAGGAGTTCGACGCCGACGGCGTCCCCGCCGGTGTGAGCGGTCGCCTGGTGGCGGCTGCGGATCTCTTCGACGCGGAGACGGCGGAGCGGATCGCAGGCTGGCTGTTGCGGGTCGTCGAGACGGTTGTCGCCGAGCCGCAGACGCGGTTGTCGGCGGTGCGGGTGCTGGACGAGGCCGAGCGGGCACAGCTGGTGTCCGGGTGGAACGCCACGGACCGTGTGCTGCCGGAGCTGACGGTTGGCGAGCTGTTCGCGGAGCAGGTGGTGCGGACGCCGGACGCGGTGGCGGTGCTGTCCGGTGATGTCCGACTCAGCTATGCGGAGTTGGACGCGCGGGCCAATCAGCTGGCGCGGGTGCTGACCGACTGCGGTGTCGGGCCGGAGTCGGTGGTCGCGGTCGTGCTGGAGCGCGGCGTCGAGTTGCTGGTATCGCTGCTGGCAGTGGCGAAGGCGGGTGGCGCGTATCTGCCGGTCGACGTGGAGTACCCCGCCGAGCGTGTGGCGTTCATGTTCCAGGACGCGGCGCCGGTGTGTGTGCTGACCTCGCAGGCGTGTGCGCCTGTGGTGCCGCAGGGCGTCGGGGTGCCGGTGCTGGTCCTGGACGCCGAGGAGTCGCAGGTTCGGCTCGCGGCGATGGACGGTGCGCCGGTGCCGGCGGCGGGTGTGCGGCCGGATGGTGTGTTCTACGTGATGTACACCTCCGGGTCGACGGGTGTACCCAAGGGCGTGGTGACCACCCACCGCGATGTGGTGGAGCTGGCCTCGGCCGGGCACTGGGGGCTGACGGGTTCGTCGCGGGTGCTGTTCCACGCGCCGCACGCGTTCGACGCGTCGTCGTACGAGATCTGGGCCGCCCTGCTGGCCGGTGCGGCGGTGGTGGTGGCGCCGCCGGTGGCAGTGGATGCCGTGCTGCTGCGGTCGCTGCTCGTCGACTACGCGGTGACGCACGTGCATGTGACGGCGGGCCTGTTCCGGGTGCTGGCCGAGCGGGATCCGGAGTGCTTCGCCGGGGTCCGCGAGGTGTTGACCGGTGGCGACATGGTGCCGATGAGCGCGGTGCGCCGGCTGCTGGAGGTGTGCCCGGGTGTCGTGGTGCGGCACCTGTACGGACCGACCGAGGTGACGCTGTGCGCCACCCAGCACGAGGTGGGCCCGTCGGAAGCACTCGGTGCGGTGCTGCCGATCGGCGGGCCGTTGGACAACACCCGGGTGTACGTGCTGGACGACCGGCTGGAGCCGGTGCCGGTGGGTGTCGCGGGTGAGTTGTATGTCGCGGGTGCGGGCCTGGCCCGCGGCTACCTGGGCCGCCCGGCGCTGACCGGTGAGCGCTTCGTGGCGGACCCGTTCGGGTCGGCCGGCGGTCGGCTGTACCGGACCGGGGACCAGGTGCGCTGGAACGCCGACGGGCAGCTGCTGTTCGTGGGGCGCGCCGACGAGCAGGTGAAGATCCGTGGCTTCCGGGTCGAGCCGGCCGAGGTGGAGTCCGTGGTCGCCACCCATCCCGCGGTGGCGCAGGCCGCGGTGATCGCCCGCGAGGACATCCCGGGCGACAAGCGGCTCGTCGCTTACGTCGTCCCCCTGCCGGGTGCCGAGGCGTCCGAACTGGTCAGCGGCATCAAGGTGTTCGTGGCCGAGCGGTTGCCGCAGTACATGGTCCCGTCGGCTGTGCTCGTCCTCGACGTACTGCCGCTGACCGCCAATGCGAAGCTGGACCGCAAGGCCCTGCCCGCGCCCGAGTACGCCGTCGGGGCGGGCCGGGCGCCGGCCACCGTGCAGGAGGAGATCCTCTGCCGGGCGTTCGCCGAAGTCCTCGGCCTGCCCGCGGTCGGCGTCGACGACGACTTCTTCGCGCTGGGCGGCCACTCGCTGCTCGCCGTCTCCTTGGTCGAGCACCTGCGGGTGCAGGGGCTGTCCGTGTCCGTGCGGGCGCTGTTCCAGACCCCGACGCCGGCCGGCCTGGCCGTGGCCGCCGCCACTGAGAGCGCGGCGGTACCGGCGAACGCCATCCCCGAGGACGCCACCGAGATCACCCCCGAGATGCTGCCGCTGGCAGAGCTGAGCGAGGCCGAGATCGCGCAGCTGGTGACGCGGGTCGATGGCGGCGCGGCGAACATCGCGGACGTCTACCCGCTCGCCCCCCTCCAGGAGGGCATCTACTTCCACCACCTGATGGCCAGTCAGGACCGCGACGACATCTACGTGTCCCCGTTCGTCCTCGGCTTCGACTCGCAGGAGCGCCTGGACGCCTTCCTGAGCGCGATGCAGCAGGTGGTGGACCGGCACGACATCTACCGCACGGCGATCGTGCGCCAGGGCCTGCGCGAGCCGGTGCAGGTGGTCTGGCGCCGCGCGGTGCTGCCGGTCGAAAGGGTCGCCCTCGACCCGCAGGGCGCGGGCGCGGTGGAGCAGCTGCTGGCCGTCAGCGCGTCGCCCATGGAGCTAGACCGTGCGCCGCTGATGCGCGTCTACCTGGCCGAGGAGCCGGTCGACGGGCAGCGGCTGGCACTGCTCTGCGTGCACCACCTGGTGCAGGACCACACCACCCAGGACGTGCTGCTCGCCGAGCTGGATGCCTTCATGTCCGGTCAGCAGGACCGGCTGCCCCAGCCGTTGCCGTTCCGCGACTTCGTGGCGCAGGCCCGCCTCGGGGCATCGGTGGGCGAGCACGAGCGCTACTTCGCCGAGTTGCTCGGCGACGTCACCGAGGCGACCGCGCCGTACGGTCTGATCGACACGCATGGCGGCGAGGCGCCGGCGACCACGGCCCAGCTCACTCTGGATGACGAACTCGCCGCCCACCTGCGGGACTTGGCGAGTGCGCGCGGTGTGAGTGCGGCGACGCTCTTCCACCTGGCATGGGCGCGGGTGCTGGCCGCGGTCTCCGGTCGTGACGACGTGGTGTTCGGCACCGTGCTGTTCGGCCGGATGAACGCCGGCGCCGGCTCGGACCGGGTGCCGGGTCTGTTCATCAACACCCTGCCGGTGCGCGTCCAGGTTGCCGGGCAGAGCGCGAGCGAGGCGCTGGACGGCATGCGGCGCCAGCTCGCCGAACTGCTGGTGCACGAGCACGCGTCGCTGGCCCTCGCCCAGCAGGCCAGCGGGGTGCCCGGCGGGAGCCCGCTCTTCACGGCACTGTTCAACTACCGGCACGCCCAGGCTGCCGACCGGGCGATGAGCGGCGGCCTGGCGGGCGTCACCGTGCTGGCGACGCGGGACCGGACGAACTACCCGGTCGCCGCGGCGGTCAACGACAACGGCACCGGGTTCACGGTGGTCGTCGACGCGGTGGCCCCGGCCGACGCCGAGCAGCTCTGCGGCCTGCTCCGGACCGCGGTGGCCAGCCTGGCCACCGCGCTCGAGGAGTCCTCCGAACCGCGTCTTGCCGACGTGGAGGTGCTGGACGCCGACGCGCGGGCGTGGCTGCTCTCGCAGGTCAACACGGCTGCCGCGCCGCGCTACGTGCTGGCCGGGCCGGCCGAGGCCGCGGTGGACGTCACGGTCGCTCGCTACCCGGGCGATGACACCGCACTGGTGCCGGTCGGCGACACGCGCGTGTACGTCCTCGATGAGCTGCTGCGCCCGGTGCCGGTCGGCGTTGCCGGTGAGCTGTACGTGGCCGGCGCCGGGACCGGCCGGGCGGAGCAGTGGGTGCCGAGCCCGTTCGTGGACGGTGAGATGCTCCACCGCACCGGGGACCGGGTGCGCTGGACCGCGGACGGCCGGCTGCTCCACCTCGGCCGTGCCGACGAGCGGCTGCTCGTCGACGGGGTCCGGGTCGAGCCGGGTGAGGTGCAGGCCGTGCTGGTCGGGCACCCTGGCGTGGCCCAGGTGGCGGTGGTCGCCCAGGCCGGCAGCTTGGTCGCCTACGTGGTCGCCGCCGATCGGACCGCTGTCGAACTGGACGCCGCCGTCCGCGAGTTCGCCGCTGAGCGGCTGCCCCGGCAGCTGGTGCCGTCGACCGTGCTAGTGCTTGAAGCGCTGCCGCTGACGGCGCTCGGCGCCCTGGACCGGGCTGCACTGCCGCTGCCGGAGACCGTGTCGGGGCCGTGCGAGAACGGGAGCCGCGGCCCGGCCACCCTGCAGGAGGAGATCCTCTGCCAGGGATTCGCCCATGTCCTCGAGGTCGAGCGGGTCGGGGTCGACGACAACTTCTTCGCGCTGGGCGGTCACTCGCTGCTGGCCGTCAAGTTGCTGGAGTACCTGCGCGCGCGCAACGTGTCGATCTCCATCCGCACCCTGCTGCGCAATCCCACGCCGGCCGGGCTGGCCGGCGCTGCCGGGCCCGTCCAGGTGGAGGTGCCGCCGAACCTGATCCCCGAGGGTGCCACGGAGATCACCCCCGAGATGCTGCCGCTGGTCGAGCTGACCGGGGCCGAGATCGCCCGGATCACCGCCAAGGTTCCCGGCGGTGCGGCCAATGTGGCCGACGTCTACCCGCTCGCGCCGCTGCAGGAAGGGCTCTTCTTCCACCACCTGATGACCAGTCGGGACGGTGAGGGCACGGACGTGTACTCACAGCCGATCGTGCTCCGCTTCAGCTCGCGGGCCCGGTTGGACCTTTTCCTGACCGCTCTGCAAGCCGTGGTCGACCGCCACGACATCTACCGCACCGCGATCATGTGGGAGGGGCTCCGCGAGCCCGTCCAGGTGGTCTCGCGGCACGCAGAGCTGCCTATGCGCGAGGTGGCACTGGACCCGCAGGGTGGGGACGTCGTCCAGCAGTTGCTGGCCGCCGGCGGGTCCTGGATGGACCTGACCCAGGCTCCGCTGATCCGGACGTTCATCGCTCCCGAGCCCGAGGACGGGCGATGGGTGGCGCTGCTTCGGATCCACCACCTGGTGTGCGACCGCACCACGCAGGAGCTCCTGCTCCGGGAGCTGGACGTGATCCAGGCCGGGCAGGGCGCGTCGCTGCCGGAGCCGCTGCCGTTCCGCGACTTCGTGGCCCAGGCCCGCCTGGGCGTGCCGCGTGAGGAGCACGAGCGGTACTTCGCCGGCCTGCTGGGGGACGTCACCGAGACGACGGCGCCGTTCGGGTTGCTGGATGTGCACGGCGACGGCACCGACCAGAATATGACCCAGTTGGCGATCGACCCCGAGCTGGCGGCGCAGGTGCGGACCACGGCCCGTCGGGTCGGGGTGAGCGCGGCCACCATCTTCCACGTGGCCTGGGCGCGGGTGCTGGCCGCGGTCTCCGGTCGTGAGGACGTGGTGTTCGGCACGGTGCTCTTCGGCCGGATGAACGCCGGCGCGGGCGCCGACCAGGTGGCCGGCCTCTTCGTGAACACGCTGCCGATGCGGGTGCGGACCGGTGAGCCCACCGTGACCGAGGCGCTTGCCGCCACGAGGGACCAGCTGGCCGAGCTGCTGGCGCACGAGCACGCGCCGCTGGCGCTGGCCCAGAAGGCCAGTGGGGTGCCCGCCGGCAGCCCGCTGTTCAGCTCGATCTTCAACTACCGGCACAGCGGGACCGACGACGCGGCGACGGAGCGGGCCAAGGGCCTTGACGGTGTCGAGGCGCTGTATGGGGCGGAGCGCTCGAACTACCCGCTGGACGTGGCCGTCACTGACCTGGGGACCGGCTTCGTCCTGACCGTGCACGCGGTCGACCCGGCCGACCCGGTCCGGGTCGGTGCGATGCTGCAGACGGCGGTGGGGAACCTGGTGGCGGCGTTGGAGGAGGCGCCGCAGACGCGGTTGTCGGCCGTGGATGTGTTGGGTGAGGCTGAGCGTGGGTTGGTGGTGGAGGAGTGGAACCGGACGGGGGTGGAGTTCGGTTCGGAGTTGGTGCCGGGGCTGTTCGCTGGGCGGGTGGCTGCGACGCCGGGTGCGGTGGCGGTGGTGGCGGATGGTGTGGAGCTGTCGTTCGCTGAACTGGAGGTGCGGGCGAATCGGTTGGCGCATTATCTGCGTGCGCAGGGTGTGGATGCGGAGTCGTTGGTGGGGTTGTGTCTGCCGCGTGGGGTGGAGATGGTGGTGGCGGTGCTTGGGGTGTGGAAGGCGGGGGCGGCGTATGTGCCGTTGGATCCTGAGTATCCGGCGGAGCGGTTGGCGTTCATGTTGCGTGACAGTGGTGCGTCGGTGCTGGTGGGTGTGGAGGAGGTGCTGGATGAGCTGCCGGTGGGGTGGGGGGTTCGTACGATCGCGGTGGATGAGCCGTTGGTGGTGGGGGCGTTGGCGGCGCAACCCGCCGTTGCTCCGGAACCCGACTTGCTGCCTGAGCAGTTGGCGTATGTGATCTACACGTCGGGGTCGACGGGTCGGCCGAAGGGCGTGGCGGTCACGCACGGTGGGTTGGCGAACTACGTGCGCTGGGCTGCCGGCGCGTACGGGATGGACGGGGGTGGCGGTGCGCCGCTGCACTCCTCGTTGTCGTTCGACCTGACGGTGACGAGTGTGGTGGTGCCGTTGGTGTCGGGTTCGGCGGTGGTGGCGAGTGCGATTGGTGGTGCGGAGGGTCTGGCGGAACTGCTCGCCGGCCGGGGTGGGTTCGGGTTGGTGAAGGCGGTGCCTGGTCATCTGCCGTTGTTGGCGGAGTTGGTGTCGGATGAGGCGGTGGCGGGTTCGACGCGTCGTCTGGTGGTGGGTGGTGAGGCGCTGCACGGTGCTGATGTGCGGGCGTGGTTGGCGCGGGTTCCCGACTCGGTGGTGGTGAACGAGTACGGGCCGACGGAGACGGTGGTGGGGTGCTGCGTCTTCGAGCTGACTGCCAGTCAGGACATTGCGGACACGGTTCCGATCGGTCGTCCGATCGCGAACACGCGTCTGTTCGTGCTGGATGGGTCTCTGCGGCCGGTGCCGGTGGGTGTGGCGGGTGAGTTGTACATCGCGGGTGCGCAGTTGGCCCGTGGGTATCTGGGTCGTGCGGGGTTGACGGCGGAGCGGTTTGTGGCGTCGCCGTTCGAGCAGGGTGGCGGGCGGATGTACCGCTCGGGTGATGTGGTGCGCTGGACGGCGGATGGCCGGCTGGAGTACCTGGGTCGTGCGGACGAGCAGGTGAAGATCCGTGGTTTCCGGATCGAACTCGGTGAGGTGCAGGCCGTGGTGGCCGGGCATCCGCAGGTGGCGCAGGCGGCGGTGATGGCGCGCGAGGACACTGCGGGTGACAAGCGCCTGGTCGCGTACGTGGTTCCCGACGAGGACGAGGCGGTGGGGATCGCCGAGGCGGTGCGCGGTTACCTGGGTGAGCGGTTGCCGGAGCACATGGTGCCTTCCGCGGTGGTGGTCATGGAGGCGCTGCCGCTGACCGTGAACGGCAAGGTCGACCGCAAGGCCCTGCCCGCCCCGGACTACACGGGCCTGGCCGGCGCGGGCCGGGCACCGGCCACGGTGCAGGAGGAGGTCCTGTGCCAGGCGTTCGCCGAGGTCCTCGGACTCGACCGAGTCGGTGTCGACGACGACTTCTTCGTCCTCGGCGGCCACTCGCTGCTCGCCGTCTCCCTGGTGGAGAACCTGCGGACGCGAGGCGTGTCGGTCTCGGTGAAGGCCCTCTTCGAGACCCCCACGCCGGCCGGCCTGGCTGATGCGGCGGGCGCGGAGCGAGTGGTGGTGCCGGCGAGCCTGATTCCCGAGGGCGCCACCGGGATCACCCCGGAGATGCTGCCGCTGGTGGAGCTGACCCAGGCCGAGATCGACCGCGTCGTCGCACAGGTCGAGGGCGGTGCGGCGAACGTCGCCGACGTCTACCCGCTCGCCCCGCTGCAGGAAGGGATCTTCTTCCACTCCCTGATGGCCGGCCGCGACGGCGACGGTGCCGACGTGTACGCCCAGCCGACCGTGCTGCGGTTCACCTCACGGGAGCGCCTGGATGCGTTCGTTGACGCGTTGCAGCAGATCGTGAACCGGCACGACATCTACCGCACGGCCATCGCCTGGGAGGGCCTGGCCGAGCCGGTACAGGTGGTCGCCCGGCGGATCGACCTGCCGGTCGAGCAGGTCGAGTTGGACCCGCAGGGTGCGGATCCGGTCGAGCAGATGCGCGCCCTGGGCATCTCGCGGATGGTCCTGGACCGTGCACCGCTGATGAGCCTTCACATCGCGGTGGAGCCCGGCGGTGACCAGTGGTTGGCGCTGCTGCGGATCCACCACCTGGTGCAGGACCACACCACGCTGGACGTGCTGCTCGCGGAACTGCGCGCGCTCCTGTCCGGTCGCGGTGCCTCGCTGCCTGAGCCGCTGCCGTTCCGCGACTTCGTCGCCCAGGCCCGCCTGGGCCTGCCGCGGGAGGAGCACGAGCGCTACTTCGCCGATCTGCTCGGTGACGTCGAGGAGACGACGGCGCCGTACGGCATCCTGGACGCGCAGTACGACGGCACCACCACGGTCCATGCGCGATTCGACATGGAGGGCGAACTCGCGGTTAGCGTGCGTGATCTGGCACGCTCACACGGTGTCAGCGCGGCCACGGTGTTCCACCTGGCGTTCGCGCGGGTGCTGGCCGCGGTCTCCGGTCGTGACGACGTGGTGTTCGGCACGGTGCTGTTCGGCCGGATGAACGCCGGTGCCGGGGCTGACCAGGTGCCGGGTCTGTTCCTCAACACCCTGCCGATGCGCGTCCGGGTGGGTGCGGAGGGCGTGAGCGAGGCGCTGTCCGGCGTGCGGCGGCAGTTGGCTGAACTGCTCGTGCATGAGCACGCACCGTTGTCGCTGGCGCAGCAGGCGAGTGGTGTGACGGGCGGCAGCCCGCTGTTCACCTCGATCTTCAACTACCGGCACAGCCAGGCCGCGGTGCCGGAGTCGGACGCGGCCCTCGAGGGCATCACGGTGCTCACCTCGCAGGAGCGGACCAACTACCCGCTGAGCGTCTCCGTCGACGACCTCGGCACCGGCTTCTCGTTCAGCGTGCTCGCCGTGGCTCCGGCCGATGCCGAGCAGATCTGCGCCCTGATGCACGCCGCCGTCGTCAACCTCGCCGCCTCGCTCGTGGACGGCCCCGAGTCGCGGCTCGCCGACGTGGCGGTGCTGGACGCCGCCGGGCGCCGTCAGCTCGTCGAGGAGTGGAACGACACTGCTCGGCCGCTGGTGGACGCGACGTTGCCGGGGTTGTTCGCGGCGCAGGCAGCGCGGACGCCGGATGCGGTGGCGGTGGTGTTCGAGGGCGTCGAGCTGTCGTACGCGGAGTTGGATGCGCGGGCGAACCGGCTGGCGCGGTTGCTGGTCGGGCTGGGTGTCGGTCCCGAGTCGGTGGTCGCGGTGCTGATGGATCGCGGCGTGGAGCTGGTGGTGTCGCTGCTGGCCGTGCTGAAGGCGGGTGGCGCGTACCTGCCGGTTGATCCGGAGTACCCCGCCGGTCGCATCGAGGCTGTCCTGGCCGACGGCACGCCCGTGTGCGTGCTCAGCACCACCGCGCTGGAGGCGTCGGTACCCGACGATGTGGCCCGGGTCCTGGTCGACCACCCGCTGGTCGCCTCGGAGTTGGCCGGCCTGCCGGCGCAGGCTCCCGTGGTGCAGGTGTTGCCGGCGCATCCGGCGTATGTGATCTTCACGTCGGGGTCGACGGGTCGGCCCAAGGGTGTGGTGGTGCCGCACGCGGGGATCGTGAACCGTCTGGCGTGGATGCAGGAGTTGTCCGGTATCAGTGCCGGGGATCGGGTGTTGCAGAAGACGCCGTTCGGGTTCGACGTCAGCGTGTGGGAGTTCTTCTGGCCGTTGGTGCAGGGTGCGGCGCTGGTGTTGGCGCGTCCGGGTGGTCACCGGGAGCCCGCCTACCTGACCGGGCTGATCCGGGAGCAGCGGGTGACGGTGACGCACTTCGTGCCGTCGATGCTGGAGGCGTTCCTGCGGGAGCCGGCCGCCGCCGACTGCACCGGGCTGCGGGCGGTGTTCTGCAGTGGTGAGGCGCTGCCGGCGCCGTTGCGGGACCGGTTCCTCGAACTGCTGGACGGTGTGCCGCTGTTCAACCTGTACGGGCCCACGGAGGCGTCCGTGGACGTCACGGCTGCGCGCTGCGTGGCGGGTGATGGTGTGGTGGTGCCGATCGGTGGGCCGGTGGCCAACACCCGGGTGTACGTGCTGGACGGTTCGCTGTCGCCGGTGCCGGTGGGTGTCGAGGGTGAGCTGTACCTGGCGGGTGTGCAGTTGGCGCGCGGCTATGTGGGTCGTGCCGGTCTGACGGCGGAGCGGTTCGTGGCCTGCCCGTTCGCCGAGGGCGGGAGGATGTACCGCACGGGTGACCGGGTCCGCTGGAACGCGCAGGGTCAGCTGGTGTACCTGGGCCGTGCGGACGACCAGGTGAAGATCCGCGGCTTCCGGATCGAGCCCGGTGAGGTGCAGGCCGTCCTAGCCACGCACTCCGGCGTGGGCCAGGTCGCGGTGGTGGTCCGAGAGGACGTGCCGGGCGACATCCGCCTGGTGGCGTACGCCGTTCCGGCCGGTTCGGACACGTCGTCGGACGAACTCGTTTCGCTGCTACGGGAGTTCGCGGGTGAGCGGCTGCCGGCGTACATGGTGCCGTCGGCGGTGGTGGTGCTGGACGCGCTGCCGGTGACGGTGAACGGCAAGCTGGACCGCAAGGCCCTGCCGGCACCGGACATCGCGGTCGGCACCGGCCGCAGCCCGGTCACGATGCAGGAGGAGATCCTCTGCGGGGCGTTCGCCCACGTCCTCGGCCTGGAGAGCGTCGGCGTGGACGACGACTTCTTCGCCCTGGGCGGTCACTCGCTGCTCACCATGTGGCTGATGAGCCGGGTTCGTGCCCTGCTCGGTGTGGAGCTGCTGCCGCAGGTGCTCTTCGAGGCGCCGACGCCGGCCGCCCTGGCGGCCCGGCTGGCGGAAGCGGCACCGGGCCGGTTGGCGCCGGCCGCACGCGTGCGACCCGAGCGGATCCCGCTCTCCTTCGCCCAGCAGCGACTCTGGTTCCTGGGCCAGTTGGAGGGCCCCAGCGCGACCTACAACATCCCGATGGCGGTGCGGCTGACCGGGGAGTTGGACCGGGAGGCCCTGGCTGCGGCGCTGCGGGATGTGATCGGTCGCCACGAGGTGCTGCGGACCGTGTTCGCGGCGGCGGACGGTGAGCCCCACCAGCGGGTGCTGCCGGTCGAGGAGGCCGAGTTCGAGCTGGCAGTGGTCGAGACGGCACCGCAGGAGCTGGCCTCCGCCGTGTCCGAGGCGCTTGGGCACGCCTTCGATCTGGCAGCAGAACTACCCTTGCGCGCAACGCTGTTGGCGTTGAGCCCGGAGGATCACGTGCTGGCCGTGGTGATGCACCACATCGCCGCCGACGGCTGGTCCACCGGTCCGCTGGCGCGGGACCTGTCCGCCGCCTACACGGCTCGGCTGGCCGGCCACGCACCGGACTGGACGGCACTGCCGCTGCAGTACGCGGACTACGCGCTGTGGCAGCGGGAGTTGCTCGGTGACGAGAGCGACCCGGACAGCGTCCTCTCCGGCCAGTTGGCCTACTGGCGTGCGGCGCTGGCCGACACACCGGAGGAGTTGGAGCTGCCGGTGGACCGCCGGCGCCCGGCGACGGCTTCGCACCGCGGCGAGAGTGTGGAGCTGGCCGTCTGCGCACAGACGCACCAGCGGCTGACCGCGCTGGCCCGGGAACAGGGCGCGACCCTGTTCATGGTGCTCCAGGCCGCGCTGGCGGTCACCCTGAGCCGGATCGGCGCGGGCACCGACATCCCGATCGGGTCGCCGGTCGCCGGGCGCACCGACGAGGCGCTCAACGACCTGATCGGCTTCTTCGTCAACACCCTGGTGGTGCGCACCGACCTGTCCGGCGACCCGACGTTCACCGAGGTGCTGGAGCGGGTCCGCGGGGCCGCT
>NZ_JAJJPA010000092.1 GCF_020907985.1 Kitasatospora humi
GGATATGGGTATGGTTTCGGCTTCCTCAGCCCTGACCGGCTGGAGGGACGCTTCTACTGGGAGTGCTGACGCGCGGACGGTACAGCAGGTCAATGACGCGGCAACCAGATCGCCACGGACCACGGTCACTCGTCGAGAACCTCCGCGTCCGGCGGGATCCAGGGGAAGCGGGCCCAGCTGGGCTCTGAGTGACCGTCCAGGTCGAAAGCCAGGACCGCGTCGATGAAGTCCTCCGGAGGCTGGTAGCCGTGGTCCAGCACGTAATGCCCGACCAGCCGTGGGGCGGCGTAGGCGGCCCCCTGCTGTGCTGGCAAGCGGATTTCTCCGTTCCCGCTGCAAGCGCGGATATGGCCGAGCCGCCGCCAGGTCTGCTCGTCCGGCCGGGGGAGCTCCGGGCAGAGGTCGCAGTCGTGATAGCCGAGGCATTCGTTGACGGCCTGGATCGCGAGGATGGCCTGCAGCTTCTCGGCGAAGGCCGCTGGCACGGGGCCGGCGGTCCAGGGTTTGTTCGCGTCGAGCCAGCCGATGTTGATCCGCGTATAGGGGGCCTTGAAACTGACGAATCGGTAGCCGGTCGTCATGTCGGTGAAGGTGTCCCGGCCGTGGTCCAAGTAGCTGTAGGGCGTGAGGTCTGGATAGAACACCAACGCATCATGTCACCGACGTCGTTCGGGCAGGCGGGTGACCTTCGGGGCGACAGCAAGAACGGCGTACCGTCCGGAATCCCCAGGTCATCGAGCCACGCCTCCCACCTCGAAGAGCGAATCCCCAGGTGCCAGCGCGGCTCGGCCGACTCTGGCAGATCGCGCGACGTGTAGTGGACCGACCAGGCTCCATTCCTTGCCTGTTTGGTGCCTACCCGCCGTGGCGATCGGGCAGGCAGGCAGGCGAGGGATGATAGTAGAACAAGCGTTCGATACCTGTGGGAGACTGGATGTGTGCACCACTCCGACCCTCAACAGAAGCCCTTGAGCGCCGCGCCCAGCGCATCGTGGCGTACCGGCCTGTTCGAAGGGCCGTACGGAGGCTGGTTGGACGCGGCCCGCCTCTCGCAGGACGAGCTGGACCAAGTCGCAGCGGCCACGCCGGTGCGTCGGCTGGAGCCGGTGTGGGTGCGCAGGGGCAAGAGCCGGTGGTGGCCGGTGACGATGACCGGCATGTGCCGGCTGGGGCCGGGGAATTGGGCGATCCGCGTGCAGGCCGAGGCGGACAGCGAGCCGATCTGGCTGCGCTACCGCGGCGCCAGCATCCAGCCGATCCTGCCGATCGACGGCCTGCCACCCGGCACCCTGACCAAACTTGTCCCATCGGAGCACGCGGTGACCCCGCTGGCCCCGGCCCGGCCCGGCACATGGCGCTCGGCGCGCCGAACCCGACCAGGCTGGCCGCGCTCCTGGAGGCCACCGCCCCGTCCACCCCGGCCGAGCATGCCGTCGGTGAGGACCGCATGCTGCCAGTCCCGGACGCCCTGGCCCGCCTGGTGCCGGGCCTGCCCCGCGGCCAAGCGGCCGAGGTGACCGACATCGGGCTGCTCCTGGGCCTGGCTGGCGCCGCGGTCCGCGACCCGGACCGGATTCCGGACCGCACCGGCTGGTGTGCTGTTGTTGGGGCCCCTGGCTGGGCCTGCTCGCCGCGACGGAGGCCGGCGTCGATGTGGAAGACCGAGGAGCGGTTGCGCGCGGTCGTGCCGCAGGTGATGGTCGTGGTCCGTCCCGCTGCGGGTGGAGGGGAGCGAGTGGTGGTGCTGCTCGGGGGCATCGAGCAGCCGGCTCCGGTCGCCTGACGGTCAACTGGAAGCTGGGTGACCAGCGACATTTGACTGGTGGTCACCGACTGCGTCGGGGGACTGACACACTGGTGATCATGACAACCGAACATCGCCGCCCGTTGTGGCGGCCCTTCTCCGAGTCGACCGCGGCCGCGACCCCCGCGGTCGGGGACGCGGCCCGGCTCCTGCCGGTAGAGCGCTCCCCGTTCCAGGAACCAGCGACGCCCGCTCCCCAGTTGCCTAAATCGGTCCCCGGTGCCCGCCGACTGCTGGGCCCGGGCGGGATGATCTTCTCCGCGTCCCAGACGCCGACGGACAGCTGAATGGCGTGGATCGGCGCCCGACGCAGCTTGGCCAACACGGCCGGTCGACTACCGGTCAGGTGCGGCGTCCTCGATGGCGGCGAGCAGGCGAGCGTGGACGGCGCCGGCGGCCTCGCGGGTGGCCGGGTCCGGGTCCTCCAGCTGCGCGGCGATCAGCGCGGCGGCCGCGGCGAGGACCGGGACCGGAACGGTCGCGGAGCGCAGGTGTAGCAGCTGGGCGGCCGCCAGCTCGCCGGGAGTCGCCTGGGTGCGGGAAGTGGGGATCAAGGAGCCTATGCCGCGCGGCTGAGTGCTGGTCACCCGGCCTATTCTCCTGCGCACCGACCGGTGCCGATCATCAGTTGGGACGGTTCACCCCGGCGGTCGTGCTGCTCGTGGCCGCGGTGGCGGTACGGCCAGCGGCGGCAAGTCGCCGAGCACGCAGCCGGGCATAGCGGTCGCCAGCGCGCACACCGCGACCAGCGGCGCGAGACAGTTCTGCGCGTTTGCCGAGGCTCTCGCAGAGCTCGCCGATGGCGTCGGGCGACATTGGGGCGCCAAGTGGTGCCCGGAACAGGTTGACCAGCAGGAAGTCGCTGCCGCCCGATCCGAGGATCTCGTGGCGTTCATCCACGTACTGGTCGAAGGCCTGAACCACGAGGAAGTCGACGGGCATGACCCATGTCTGGGCGTAGCCAGACGCGAAGATTCTATATGCGACCCAAGGGATGAATGGGGTGAATCGACGAGGTCGTCAGTCGAACAGAAGCTCTGACGAATCGAGGCCGACGTGCGCGCCTCAAGCTTCTCCCCGTACGCACGGTCAATCGCACGCTGACCAGCACAGTAAGCGCAGCGCATCACACCCTCCCTACGGTTCGGCGTCTATGGCAGCTTCGGTTGGGAAAGATCGAGGCTAGACCTGTTGTCCGTGTCCATGTAACGTATTCAGCACCGGCCGGTGTGCAAAGCAGACAGCTTTAGCGGGAGAGGGACACATGGCTGAACTGACGCTGGAACAGCAGATTGGCGCACTCGACGTCGCGCTGATCCTCGACGCCCTGGTCGGGCGTCTCACCTACGATAAGGACTTCGCCGACGCTCTGGCGAAGGACCCGCGGAAGGCGCTCGGCGACGCGGGCATGGTGATGGAGAAGGCCGCCATGGAGGAGTTCGTCCGCACGAACCCTCAGCGGTTCGACCAGGTCAGCGACACCCTCTGCAGCATGCTGCACGAGGACTTCTTCGCTTCCATCGGCATGTCCAACTCCTGCGACTGACAAGCTAAGTCGCGTTCTGGTCGGGAGTGCATAGCAGGTTACTTCGACCAGGTCTGAGGAGTTGCATCGCTAGAGCGGTGGGCTGGCGATCCCGGTTGTCAGCCCACCGCTCGGTGAATTCTCATCGATCCGTGTTCCATCCTGAGGCCTGCTCATTCGGCATGAGCAAATTGGATGACAGCCCGGGCGGTTTAGAAATCGTCTGATATCCTATTTGGCTTCGCAATTCCGTGAGGAGACAACGTGGCGCGCGTTGCACTTGTCAACCTCGCCAGTCTGCCGATGCCGGGAAACGATCCTATCTTTCCTATCGGCTTGCGATGCGTGCAGGACGCGCTGGAGCGGGCTGGCCACGAGACCCGACTCTTTGATTTTATGGAGAACCCCGAGGCTTTCGAGGACCTCACATGGGCGACGGAATCCTGGGACGCCATCGGCTTCTCCATACGCAATATCGATCCGATCGACCTTGCCCACGATGGCTTCGTGGACCACTACGAGCGGTTCGTCGACCGGGTCCGGCAGGTCGTGACCTCCGATCCTCTGCTGATCGGCGGAGGTCCGGGCTACAGCTTGTTCGGTCAGGCCCTCCTGGCCCGGCTGAAGCTGGACGTCGGTGTGGTCGGTCCCGGTGAGAAGTGCATGCTGGACATCGTCGCGGACCCGGGCAAGTACCGCGCGATGGGCCGCAACCTCGTCGGCGAGCGCTTCGTCGGCTTCACGACGAACGAACTCGCGCACCCGGCGCCGCTGCTCATGGCCTATGCCCAGGTTCCGAAGGCGATGATCGGGATCGAGACCCGGCGCAAGACCTGCTATCAGGACTGCGTCTACTGCCCCTATGCGTACATCAGCGGGGACAACAGCGGCGACTACAAGCCACTCGAGCTGATCGCCGCCGAGCTGAAGGCGATCTACGCGGCGGGCATCCGGCGAGTGTTCTTCACGGACGCGATCTTTAACAGCGAGCTGCGCTTCGCCAAACAGGTCGTGAAGCTGATTACTGATCTGAACCTGCCAGGGTTGACCTGGTCTGCCTACTTCACCCCGAAGCCGTTCGACGACGAGTTCGCGCAGATGCTGCCGGCCAGCAACGTCGAGCAGATCGTGGTGTCTCCGGATAGCCTCGACTCGCGGATGATGGGGGTGCTGGGCAAGCGCTTCGACACCCGCCATGTGACACGGTTCCTCGAGCGGTGCCGTCGGCACGACCTCGTTCTGCGGGTCATCATCGTGCTCGGTGGTCCGAGCGAGGACCGCGAGAGCGTCCGAGCCTCTGCCGAGTACGCCAACACCTACCTCAAGGACGACGAGCTCATCCTGCACGTGGGCTATCGCGTGCTGCCGTCCACGGGCCTGTCCCGGCAACTCGCCATCCCGGACGAAGAGCTGCTGAACCCGGTGTACTACCCCGTCGATCAGAAGCTCTTCTCCTGGATCCTCGAAGACTTCGACGGCCGGTTCTTCTCAACCGGACACCTGCTGACGATGATGGCGTGGCGCCACTCGGTCAAGAAGATGGCACGTGTCCCGCTCCCGGAAGGGAACATCCGTGAGGAGACGGCTCAGCTGCCCTATCTGGCGCTCAGCCGCCAGACGCCGAAGTGATGCAGACCGCTATGAGCATCGTGGCCAACGCACAGGTCGAGGTGCGTCCGATCACGTCTGCGGACATCCCGGAGGTGCTGCGCCTGCTTGACCTCACGGGTCTGACGGAGGATCGACTCGGTGCCGAGCTCAACGCCGACAGCCCGTACCGCTGGGTCTGCCTGCCAGGCCCGGACGGCGGTCTGAGCGCCGTCCATCGAGGATTCGTCTGGGGTGACCACCTTGTGCTCAAGGGGGTCTCCGTGGACGAGGCGGCCCGCGGCGGCGCGGCCGCCCTGCAGATGGCCTTCTGGTTGCGCGAGTCGGCCCGCCGCGAAGGCCGGCGGGGGATCGCTGCCTGGGTCGCGGCCGGAGCCAGCCACAGTGCATTGCTCGCAGGACGCCTGCGGCTTCGTCAGGACGGGCCGTGGATCCACCGGTACCTGGTCCCGCTTTCGGTCGCCGCCACGGCAGACGGTCAGATGTCCGCGGTCGAGGTGCACCGAGACACCCCGGTCAGCGGATCGCTGAGCTTCGGGCGGGCGGGCGGGCCGGACGAGCCCTGGATCACCGAGGACCTCCTGGCACCGGCGGCACCGGCCGGGCGCGCGCGCCGGGTGCACTGGGTAGCCGACCGCGACCGGCTTTGCCTCAGCGGACTGCCCTGCACCATCTTTGACGGGCTCCCTGCCCTGGTTGCCGCGCTGGCGCCGCTCGCGGGCGAACTCGGCCTGACGGTGCTGGACCTTCCGATCCCGGCGGTGGACATCCCGCTCGCCCTCCGGCTCCTCGCCCTTGGAGCACGCCGGCTGAGCCGCACCTGCGTCACGCTGGCACGTTTCGAATTTTCGCCGACGACTAGGAATGCTGAGCCGACGCCATGACCGCAACCGTTATCGATGACCTGCCGGCATTCGTCACCGACGACTGGACCTACCTGCTGATGCCCAGGTCCATGCACGCGCTGCGGGTGCCGACTGCCCGTCGAGCCGAGGCGCCATGGCGTCCTGTGCTGGACCGTCACCGACTGCTCGCCACTGGGCGCTTCCACCAGACCCAGCCCCCGGCCTGGGGGGTCAGCCTGGTGGTCAGCCACCTGTGCAACATGAGCTGCGTGTACTGCTTCAGCGAGGTCGGCCACAGCCAGGCCACGCTTCCACTGCAGCGCATGCTGGCCATGGTCGACCATGCGCTGGAGCGGAAGCCGGCCACCCTGAACCAGCCGTTCAGCGTCAACTTCTTCGGTGGCGAGCCGACGCTCAACATGCCCGAGGTCAAGGCCGTCGTCGAGTACGTGAAGAAGCGCTGCGCTGAGGAAGGCGTCAGCTACCTGCTGCGCATGGTCACCAACGGCACAGCCCCGCGCGAGGACATGCAGTACGTCGTGGACAACGGCTTCCAGCTGACCGTCTCGATGGACGCGGCTCCCGCCCGGCAGCAGAGCCAGCGGATCTACGGCACCCGGCACAATGTGTCGGACACCATCGAGACGATCCGCTTCCTCGCCGCCAACTCGGCCGAGTTCCGGGTGCGTTCCACGATCACCGGCGAGACCGTGGAGTACATGGACGAGACCGTCCGATTCTTCGCCGATCTCGGCGTCCGCTTCCTGCACTTCGAGCCGGTTGGCCCCTCGGGCACCACGACTGCGGGACGGCTGCGCCGCTACAGCAGTCCCAGCCCAGAGATCTACGCCACCAACCTCATCAAGGCCATGGACGCGGCGCGGGGGACCGGCCTTGCGGTCTTCGGCTACGCCTTCCAGCACCTGCTGACCGACCCGCTCTCGTACTGCGGCCCGATGAACGGGGAGGGCAACTACTTCGTCCTCAACGCCACCGGCGATCTCATCATGTGTCCCGAGCTGCAGGACCCGAAGCGCAACAAGGAGTACAACCACAACGTGGGGAAGGTCGGCAATGACCGCAAGGTATTCGTCGACCTGAAGCGGCGCAGCGAAATCGGTGCAGAGGCGATGCCGCTGCAGAACGTGTCGTGCCAGTCCTGCTACGCCCGGGACATCTGCAAGAGTGGCTGCCCCTCCCGCAACATCCAGGCCACCGGCAGCCTGACCAAGCTCGACCCGTACTCCTGCTCGATCGCCAAAGTGGTCTGCGCGGACATCCTCGGCCGGCTCGCCCGTGCGACCTTCGACGGCGTCGAAGCCAGCGACGAGGCGGTGCTCAGGCCGATCGTGCTGCCGAGCGAGCTGTGCTCTCCACCGTTCATCGGCGCCGGGGCGACCGTGCTGAAGAAGGCCAAGCTTCTCCTCGCTCTGTCCGGCGAGGACATCGACAACGCGGTCGACCAGCAGCTCCACCGGCTGAGCACCCACCTCGTCGGTATCCCAGGATGAACCCGCGGGAAATCCGAGCCCGGTGCCTGGCACAGGACACGGACACGGTAGTCGAGAGACTGTGCGGAGCGGGAGTCGGACCGACCGAGCTGAGTGCCCTCCTCGGCGCGCCCGGTCGGCGGCCGCTCAACCCCGGCATCTCAGCCGTACAGCTGCGGGACATCCATGGCCGGTGCACCGAGATGCTGGTCCGAATTCCCGAGAGTGCTAAGGCCTGGCGCCCGGGTGTGTTGATTGTGCTACATGGTCAGGGAGCCGGAGCCGAGCACGTTCTGCCCTACTTCGCGGGGCTCGCCGAGCGCCAGTCAATGGTCGTCCTGTACCCGAACGCCCAGCTACCGCCGGCAGGCGCCGCAGCTCCCGACGTCCTCAGCCGGCTGTTCGGCGAGCGCTTCCGCAAGCCGTCCTGGCGGCCGCACCGGGACGACTTTCCACTCACGGCGCTGCGGTGGGCCCTGGCCCACCTCGACGTCGACCCCGACCGGACGGTGCTGGCCGGGGTGTCCATGGGTGCCTTCGCCGCCTGGAACCTCGGGATGCGGTTCGGACAGCATTTCTCCGCGGTGGTCCCGATGGCCGGTGGGTTGTCGGCCTGGGAAACCATGGGCCAGGACACCCGCACGCGCTACCTGTTGCCGAACGCCCTGGCCGTCCCACTCTTCGTCGTGCACGGGGCGCAGGACACCCAGGTCTCACCGGAGTTCGCCCGCGGTGCGGTCGGCGAGTTGCAGCGGCTCGGTCACCCGCATCTGCGCTACCTCGAGGTACCCGACGGCACCCACGCGCTGCGCTCACTGCGCATGACGGAGGGCGGCGAGAGCCTGGCCCGGCTGGAGTGCTGGCTCGACGGCCGCCACCGAGCCGCGGACCGGCCGGTGGTGCACCACCGCGCGCTGGACGACGGCCACGGCCGCGCCCACTGGGCTGAGCTGGCACAGGTCGACGAGCACACCGGCGCCTGGCTGCGGGCCGAGCGGCTCGCCCCGGACGCCTACCGGCTCGAAACCGGTGGTGCGGGCCGGGTGCGACTGTACTTGTCCGGCCCGGCGCTGCGCCCTGGTCAGCCGGTGCGGGCGGAGGTCAACGGCCGGGTCTCGGTCGTTCACTTCCAACCCGACTTGCGCACCGTGGTGGAGCTGTACCGCCGCGATGCCGATCCGTCGCTGCTGGCAGAGCAGATCGTCGAGTTCGCTGTTCCGAATGCTGACCGGTCAGATGATCCAACCCACGATGTGAATGAGCGTGACTATGCTGACGCCGCCTGAGATCCGCCAAGCGCTCCTGGCTACTGGGGAGAGCCAGCAGGAGCTGTTCGCCGAGGCACGCCGTCTGCGGGACGAGCACTTCGGCCCCCAGGTCGTGCTTCGCGGCGTTGTCGAGATCACCAACGTGTGCCGGGTGAATTGCGAGTACTGCCCGATGCGCAAGGACAACACGCGGGAGAACGACCGCTTCTTCATGAGCAGCGAGGCCATCCTGAGCTGCGTCAACTCAATCCGCGAAGCTGGCATAGACATCATCCTCCTGCAGGGCGGCGAGACTCCGCGCTCCCTGGTCGCGGTCAAGGAGGCGATCCCGGCAATCCGGGAGCTCTACGACGGCAAGGTCGAGATCCTGCTCAACCTCGGCAACTTCTCCCGTCAGCAGTACGAGGAACTGCGCGAGCTGGGAGCCACCAGCTACATCCTCAAGCACGAGACGAGCGATCCCGAGCTGCACATGCGGCTGCGGCACGAAAGCCTGGACGAGCGGCTGCGCTGTATGAAGGACCTTCTGGCGCTCGGCTACAAGGTGGGCACCGGGCTGATCTCGGGTCTACCCGACCAGAGCCTGGACAGCATCGTCGACGACGTCCTGCTGGCCGGTGACCTCGGCGTGCACATGTGCAGTGTCAGCCCATTCGTGCCGGCACCCAACACGCCGATGTCGGTATTGCCGGCCGCACCGGTCGGCATGGCGCTGAACATCATGGCTGTCCTGCGGATCTGCTACCCGCACCTGTTGATCCCCTCGGTGAGCGCCCTGGAGAAGAACGAGGAGGGCGGGCAATCCTCGGGCCTGGGCGCCGGAGCGAACGTCCTCACGGTCAACTTCACCAACGAGGCAGACCGCGACCGCTATCTGATCTACGGCAGCAAGCGCTACGTTGTGGGGCTGCAACATGTCAAGGACATCGTCCACCGCGCTGGCCTCAGCACCCGCGGGTCGGTCTTCATCTAAGACCAACACAGCCTGCTGACCCACCGACACGAGACGAGCACCACAACCATGAGCAACCCAAGCACCGCCCAGAGCAGCCCCACCACACACCCCGCCGCCCCGGATCCGGCGGCCACCGCCGCAGCCCGGCGCAACTTCCTGCGCTTCTGGACCGGGCAGACCCTCTCGGAGTTCGGCACCCGCATCGGCGCGGTCGGCATGCCGGTAATCGCCGTCGACCTGCTGCGCGCGGACAACCAGCAGGTCGGCATCCTCGGCGCGCTGGGCAGCGTCGGTTTCCTCCTATTCGGCCTGCCAGCCGGTGCCTGGATCGACCGCTGGCTCAAGCGGTACACAATGATCGTCGCGGACCTCGTCCGATTGCTCGCCGTCCTGGCGATTCCGCTGCTCTGGGCCGTCGGTGAGCTTCGAATCTGGCAGCTGTACGTGGTTGCCGGGGTGGTCGGACTGGCGACCGTCTTCTTCGACGTCTCCTACCAGTCGTACATCCCGGTACTGGTCACGGACCAGGAGATCGGCCGGGCGAATGCACGACTCGAAGCCACCGCGCAGCTGGCCACCACCGGGGGACCGGCTCTCGGCGGCCTGCTCATGCGAGTTCTGAGTGCCCCAGTGGTGATGCTCAGTGATGCGTTCGCCTATGCCAGCAGTGTGGTGACACTGGTACTGACCCGCGACACGGAGCGACGCCAGCAGGCGTCCGAGCGGCAGCAGCGGTCGCTGGGGGCGGAGATCGCTGAGGGGCTGCGCTTCGTCGGCAAGCAACCCGTGATCAGGCGGCTCGTGCTGTCGATGGGCTTCTCGGCCCTGTTCGCCAACCTCGTGGCCACGCTGCTGCCCATTCTGATCCTGCGCCAGATCGGCCTCAACGCCTTCATGCTCGGGGTGGTCATGACCTTCGGCTCGATCGGCGGAGCGATCGGGGCGATGATGGCGCCTCGACTGCGCCGGCGCTTCTCGACCGGTCTGGTCATCGCTGGCGGCCTGGTGGCAGCCGCGGTGTTCTGCATGGTCAGCCCATTGGCCGCGCTGGCCGGCCGTGACGACAAGCCGCTGGCCACAGTACTGCTCATCGTCTCGGAGTTCGGCATGGTGGCAGGGGCGGTGGTCTTCAACGTGACCCAGGTAAGCCTGCGTCAGCGGCTATGCCCGAAGAACCTGCTCGGCCGGATGAACGCCTCCATCCGCTTCGCCGTGTGGGGCGGCACGCCGATCGCAGCCCTGATGGCCGGCTGGCTCGGCACCAGCATGGGCGTCGTCCCGACCATGTGGATCGGCAGTGTGGGCGCCCTGTTGACGGTACTTCCGGTCCTGCGGATCGGCCGCCTGATCCCCGCCGACTTCTCCCTGTGAAGCGAGCACGCGCATGACGACAACGATCACGACCAGTACGCGGCAGGACCTGGCGGCGCGTCTCCTGGCCGGCGAGGCCCAGCTGGACGGCCAGGCGCTGACCACCGTTGCCGATACCGTCGAGGAGGCGGCCGACCGCCTGCGGCAAGCCGGCGCGGACGAGACAAGCCTGGTCGCCCAAGAGGGCCTGCAGGGCAAGGAGCTACTGGTCAGCACACTTGCCGTGTGGCGCCTCGGCGCCGTGCCGCTGCCCTGCCGTCAGCGACCCGAGACCGCCACCGGCCGAACGGCCTTCGTCATCGACCAGAGCGGCACCGTCCGGACACCACAGGCAAGCGGCACCGTCGCCGGACTCGACTCCACCGCGGTGCTTCACCTGAGCTCCGGCAGCACTGGTCAGCCCAAGCTCGTCCGACGCGGCGTGGCCAGCGTACTGGCCGAAGCCGAGGGATACCGGGTCAGGCTCGGCATGACGCCCAGGGCCCGGGTGCTCGTCCCGATTCCCCTGATGCACTCCTACGGCTGGGGCTTCGCCGTGGGCGCGCTGCTGAACGGCTGCGACGTGGACGCCGAACCGGCAGTGCGGGTCTCCCAACTGGCCCGCAAAATTGACGACGGCTGGGGCGAGATCGTCGGGTTGACACCGCCGGTCGCCCGCCTGCTCACCGACACACAACGCAGCGGGAACGCTGCGGGGCTTCGAGCTGCCATGGTCGGAGCGGGACCGGTGAGCGCGGAGCTGGAAACGGCCTTCCAGCAGCGCTTCGGTCTGCGGCTGTCACGCGGCTACGGCTCCAGCGAGACTGGCGCGATCTTCATCGGCGAGCACGGCATCGGCCGTCCGATCCCGGGCATCGAGGTCGTGCACCCGGCAGTCGGCGCGCGCGGCGAACTGCGCCTGCGCACTCGCGCCCCCATCGAGGGATACCTGGGCGACGAGGCGCCGGGACCGGTGTGGCACACCGGTGACATCGTCGACCACGACGAAAGCGGGACGGTCTTCTTCGTTGAGCGGGCCCGACCGGCACTGCGCCTCAACGGACAGTACGTCGACGCCCAGGCCCTGGAGAAGGCTCTGCGGACCGTCCCGGGAACCAGCGACGTCCACCTCTTCACGCTCGCCCGCGAAGCGACCCCGGAGCTGGAGGACCTCTTCGCGGTAGTGGCCGGGCCGGACGTGGACCCGTCCGGCATCGACCGAGCGCTGCGGGACCTGGCCGGGGACATCCCGAGACCACGCGTGGTCGTCTGCAACGCGCTGCCGGTGGACCTAGTCGGAAAGCCGGACCGGCAAAAGCTAATCGAAGTCGTCCGTCGGAAGCGGGACTAGGCGATGACCCACCACTTGTTCGAGCAGAATCGCCTCCGGGACCTGGAACACCTCGTGGCCGGCCTGGTCGCAGAGCGCCTGTCAGAGCGCCCAGGAGAGCGCGGTTGGACAGCCGAGGAACTGCTCGCGGATGCGAGCCTGTGCCGGACGGACTTCGCACTGCTCGGCCTCGGCTCGCTCGACTGGATGGCCCTCGCCACCCAGGTAGAGAAGCGCAGCGGAGCCGAGCTGACCGACGAGGCGCTCCTGGAATCCGAGCAGCGCACGGTAGCCGGCTGGGCGGCCTGCCTTCTCTCCCAGGGCCCGCTGCCGGCCGAACCCGCCTGAGTCACCGCACCAACGAAAGGACAGCTTGTGTCCGCAGAGGCCGAGCGCCTGCTCTCGCTGATGACCGGAGCCTGGATGTCCCAGTCTGTGTACGCCGCCGTGCGCAGCGGGGTCTTGGACGCCCTGACCAGTACGCCGCAATCCCCGAAGGAGGTCGCCGCCGCCGCGGGATGCGACGAGGAGGCGGTGGCCCGGCTACTGCTTTTCCTCTCGGGCCTGGGAGTCGTGAACCGCGAGGAGACTTCCGGATACACGGCGACCGACCTGGCCCGGCTGCTCCAGAAGGGTGGTGACTTCCGCGAGCTGGCCTTGTTCTACGGCGAGGACTGTTACCAGGCTTGGGGACACGTGGCCAAGTCCATTCGCACTGGGGAGACTGGGTGGCGCCATGCCTTCGGGCTCGAGCAGTTCGATCATCTCGCCACCGACCCGGTCCGCGCCCGCCGCTTCGACCGGGCCATGGCGGCCTGCGCCGACGTGGTCGGAGAGGAACTGCGCCGGACGTACGACTTCGCCAAGGCTGCCCACATCGTCGACATCGGTGGCGGCGACGGCAGCCTTCTCAAGTCCGTACTGGCCACCGTGTCGACCGCCCGGGGAACGGTGGTCGACCGGGACCACGTAGTGGAGGCATGCCTACGCGGACTCGCCGGACACGAGTTGGCGGGCCGGCTCACGGCCGTGCCGGGCGACTTCTTCGAGGCGCTGCCAGCAGGCGCCGACACCTACCTGCTCTCGCGCATCCTGCACGACTGGGACGACGCAGACTGCACCCGCCTACTGAGCGTGTGCCACGACGCGATGCAGCCGGGCGCCGAGCTGCTGATCGTCGAACGGCTGTTGCCCGAGGACGGTACCACCTCGCTGGCGTCACGCTGGGACATGCAGATGCTGGTGGCCACTGGAGGCCGAGAGCGCACTTGCCCCGAATACGAGAAGCTACTCGCCAACGCGGGGCTGCGGTGCGATGCGGTGCACCCGCTGGCACTGGGGACCTTCCTCCTGGTCGCGGTCCGGTAACGGCCGCCCCTGACCTCAGCGACTACCCGATTCGCGGCCAGTCGGACTGTGCTTCTCAGTGGCTGATGCCGCCCCGCCGGCAGCCGAGGAACGTCCGTTGCCCGGCCACCTTCCACGGCCAGCCCCCGACCGGCCCCGGCTGGTACGCCACCGTCACGGTCGCCTACATGGCCACCACCTACGGCTTCGACCCGGCCACCATCACCGGGGCGCCGGGCGTTCCGGTGCCCAGCATGCGATGGCGGTCAACGAGACGATCACTGCGTTCGTCCTCGGCGGCACCGTGCCCGAAGCTGCGGGCGGGGTCGGCACCGTGACCGACTGGGCGACCGAGGTGGAGTTCCTGCTGCCGGGCGGGCGGCGCAAGGTGCGTCCGGACTGCGTGTGGCAGGCCCCGGAGATCGGGGTGCCGGTGCTGATGGTGGAGGTCGACCGCTCCACCATGTCGCCGCAGCGGGTGGCCGCGAAGTTCACCGCCTACCGCGAGCTGTTCCGCACCAAGGTTGAAGAGCACCGACCCCGCGCTGGCCGAGCAGGACCCGGCTGACCGCACGGTGCACTGGTGGCGCCGCACCTGGCCCGGCCACACCCGGCCCGGCTACCCGCCCGTCGCCCTGGTCGTCACCGGCGCCGGACCCGTGATGAGGATCCGCGAAAATCCCCAGGGCTGCTCTTGTTCCCCGCTTGATTGAGTTGGTCAAGGATATGAGGAAGGTGGGGATCGGCGAGCGCGTGCGCGTCGGGTCCGCGATGTGGCGAGTAGCGGCAGCTGATCACAAGCAGGCCGACTTCCCACGGGTTCTGATCCAACAGTGGTGTCGGACCCAGGTGGCATGCTGTCGATCGCGTGTCCTCTGACGAACGGAGCTGCTGGCGATGGCTGTCGACTTTGATGCCGCCTGGTGCGCGACAGATCTCGGCGACTACCGCTCCTGCCGCTATACCTACGAGAGGTATCCCTACGACACCCTGCCGCCTCTGGACGAGAAGCAGTTCACGGGCGCATTCCAGTGGCTGGGCGATCCAGGCGACTTCAATGTCGAGCAGGCCGCGAAGCTGGGGCGGTTGGAGGAGCGGCTGGCTGCCGAAGGACTGGCGTTGCCGGAGGACTTCGTCACCTTCCACGTGTCGTCGGACCTGCAAGGATCCTTGGACGCGGTGTCGGTGACTGGTTGCTGGAGCAGTCTCTCCGAGCCGCTGCCCAGCCCCGTCGAGCCTGGCGCGTTCCTCGTCCGATTCTTCCGTGACCAGCAGGACTGCGTACTTTGGTACCTCTACTTGCGCCCGTCCGGCGAGGTCTTCGTGGTCAACTCCTACCTCGACTACGAGTACGAGTACGAAGCGCGGGACTCGGAGGACTGCGAGCCGCAGAGCGACCTGGACGATCTTGCCGCTCAGACGGCGGAGATCCTCTGGTGCGCACCCTCCTTCGAGAACTTCGCCTACCGCTTCTGGCTTGAGAATCGTCTCTGGCGCGCTGTCAACGGCGAGGGTGATGCGTCACTCGACACCGAGATGCGGGGCTATCTGGACCACTACGAGGTCACGGCCCCCCAAGGGGCTTGACTCCAGCGCAGTGCGGGGCCCGCCGACCGAAGGTCGGCGGGCCCGAAGGTGGACAGCGGGTCAGATCACCGAGTTGGGTTGGAGCCGGCGGCATCAGTGGTGAGGGTCAGGGGATCCTCCGCAGCTGCGGCAGGTCGGTGATTCGGTGGTGGATGGCGGGCCGGGCGGCTTCCGGGGTGGCCAGCAGGGCAACGATGGTGATCGGCTGGTCGCAGTGCGGGCAGTTGCGGGTCGCGGCCGGCTCCAGCGGGTCCCGGGCCGGGCTGTAAGTGCGGGAGGGTCGGGGCGGCGGCGAAGCCGCTGGCGCGGGCAGCTCGGTCGAGGGACGCGGGCTCTCACCCAGGCGCCGGGCCCGGTCCTCCTCGCGCTCCTGCTCGCGTCGGCGCTCGGCTTCCAGACGGCAGTCGGCGCCGCAGTAGATCCGCCGGACGGTCTTCTCGACCGGGAACTCGGCCTCGCAGACCGGGCAGACACGGGTGTCCATCGCCACCTCGCTGTGGCGGGACTCCATCCGGCACTCGTGCGAGCAGTACTGGCGTCGGGGCGGGTAGGTCGTGCTGAACTCGGCCTCGCAGACGGGGCAGGTGCGGGTGACCAGCTCGGGAACGCGGCCCTCGGCCCGGCAGCTCGGCGAGCAGTAGACCTGCCGGCTGCTCGGATTGCTGACGGAGAACCCGGTCCGGCAGGCGGGGCAGACCCTCGACTGCCCGGCAGATCCTGCGGGTTGGGTGTTGCTTGCGGTGTTACGAGGCACGGGAGTTCACCCCCGCCCGCAGGTTCTCAGCCTGGTTACGGTGGCCGCGCAGGCGGTAGGACGGGCCGTCAATGCCGGCGACCGCCGCCCGGTGCAGGAGCCGGTCGAGCATGGCGGCCGCGACGGTGGCGTCGCCGAACGCCCCGGCCCAGTCCGCAATACCGACATTTGTGGTCAAAATCGTGCTCGACTTCAGATACCGCTGGTTGATCACCTGGAACAGCGCGGACGCGCCGTCCTCGGGCAGCGGCAGGTAGCCCAGCTCGTCGATCACCAGGAGCTTAGGCCCGGCGAAGAAGTTCATGACCGTCTTCCAACGGCCCTCCAGCGCGGCCTTGTGGCACTTGGCGGCGAGGTCGGCGGCGGTGGTGAAGTAGACGCGGTGGCCGGCCTCGACCGCAGCCCGGCCGAGCGCGACCGACAGCATGGTCTTGCCGACGCCGGGCGGGCCGACGAACAGGACGTTGCTCGCGTCGTCCAGGAACCTGAGGGTGGCCAGGTCGCGGATCAGCTTCTCGTCCACGCCGGGCTGGGCGGCGAAGTCGAAGTCGGCCAGCGTCCACGGCTCGGGCAGGCAGGCGAACCGCAGCCGGGCGGCCAGGCGGCGGGCCTCGGTCGCCTCGACCTCGATCTCCAGCAGCCGTTCCAGGGCGGCGGTCAGCGACATGCGCTCGGTGCGGGCCTGGTCCAGGACCCGGTTCAGGGCCTCGGCGGCGTCGTTCAGCTTCAGGTAGGACAGGTGCCCTTTGAGCTGCTGGAAGCGACGTGCCTCGCTCATCTGCATCGGTGTCGTACTCACTCCCTGGGCTCCTCCTTCGGTGTCGGGGCGGTCCGCAGCCGGTCGGCCACGGCGGCATAGTGAGACAGGTCGATCACGACCCGTTCGGCGCTGGCGGAGCCGCTGCCGGTCCCGCGCAAGCGCTCGGCCTCGG
>NZ_JAJJPA010000093.1 GCF_020907985.1 Kitasatospora humi
TGACGCCTCCGTAGATAGCGGTCTTGGGGGCGCCGGTGTCGTCGCGGTTCAGGTTGCTGGGCGGGACGTTTTGCAGGGCGTGCACGTCGAGGATGAGGCGAGCGGTCACGAGGCGTCCTTCGGGTCGGTGGTGGTGTCGGCACTGCTGTCGTCGCCGTCGTTGCCGGTGTTGTCGTCGGGAGTGGAGCGGTGGGCGTGGAAGGCACGGCCCCAGACGCGGCGCACGCGGTCCGAGCCGCCGGGTCGCTGCCAGTGGTAGAGCTGGTCGGCCAGCAGGGCGTAGTCCAGGGCGATGTCCTCGCGGCGCAGCAGCAGGACGATTTCGCGCAGCCGGCTCGCGAGGACGGTCAGGTCCGCGGAGGTACCTGCGCGGACGAAGCGCTTGCGGACCGGTTCGTCGATCTCGCCGGCCGGCATGAGCCGGCGCACGGCCGCTCCGAGCTCGACGCCGGGCCGGTGCATGCCACTGCCTCGTGATTGCTGGTGCAGGGACCACAGGGTCATGGAGGTGTAGACGGCGTTCTCGGCGGCGTCCTTGCGCAACCAGGCGTCCGCGTACAGCGGTTCCAGATCAATCAGGCCCCAAAGGTCCGGGATGGCGGCCACATCACGCCCGGCGCCCCGCCGCAGCCGGGCCAGCGCGGCGACGGCATCGGAGCGGTCGGCGAGATAGCCGCGCTGCAGCCGCGCGATCTCGCGCCCGACCAGGCCGCGGACGGTGTCCAGCTCGGCGGACGGTACGGCCAGGGCATCGGGGACGGTGGTCATGCGGGCACCTTCCGGGAGTCGTCGACGGACGTGCGTTCGAGATCGGCAGGCACTGCCTGCGCCGGCAGCGCAGGAGTAGATTGGCCATGCGGCAGGGCTCTGCTCAGCCGGGAGCGGAACCACCGGTCGGCCAAGGCAGCGTTCAGCCACGTCTGGCCTTTGGCGTGGGAGAACACCCGGCCCTGCCAGGCCGCGTCGCCGGCGGCCGCGATCAGTTCCTCGCCAAGGCGCCCGATCAGGCGCCGCGCAGTGTGCTGCCATGCGGCGCGCGCGTGCTGCGGATCGTCACCTTCGCTGAGCCCTGCCAGCCACAACCGGTAGGGACCGTCGAGTGCGCCGAAACCCGCGTCGCGGGCGGCATCACGCCCGGCCTCCGACTCGCTGCCCGCCGCCCGAGCCAGGTCCACGACCAGATCACCAAGGGCGCGCACCGCCAAGTCGGCGTCGGCGACGGCATCGACGGCCGCTTGTCCAAGTTCGCGGTCGGCCTCGTGAAGCAGCACAACGGCCATGGCTATCGCATCGCTGGTCACCTCATCGATGACGGACTGCTGTGTGCCGTACAGCGCCCCGAATGTGCGCAGCCGCACCAGCGTGCCTCGTGCCAGGAACCCCTCGGTCGTCAGCCGCGCCAGCCACTGCACCAGGCCGGGCCGCAGCATCGGGGCAGGCTCGCCGCCCGAGGCCGCACCCTGGTCGCGCGGGGCGATGAGGGCTTCAAGGCCGCGCCAGGCGGCACGGGCCGGATCATGCTCGCGCGGCAAGTACACCGGCGACCTGCCGAGCTTCTTCTCCTGGGCCTGGCTGCGCCGCCAGGCGGACATCGGCTCCACGATGTGGAGGTTGGGCGCAGCCAGCGGGTCGCCGTAGCTCAGCACCACCCCGTGCACGCCGCCTGCGTCCGCGTGCAACAACAGCCGGCGCGACTGCCAGCTGTACAAGTCCCGCGGACCCGCCGGTCGGTTGGCCAGATCACCGGCCGCACCGGGCCCGGTGGGTGGCCGGCGCCAGGCAGGCACATCCCCGCCCGCCCAGGCGGGCAGCTGATCCAAGGCCAGCAGGTTCAGCAGCAGCGTCTCGCGCAGCGTCGGCCCCTCGGCCAGCACGCCGCCGAGGTTGCCCGCCCACGCAACGCCCTGCGGATACGCCTTGCCGTTTTTCGCCCGCGGATCGCCGACGACACCGCTTTTGATGCCCGAGGTGTCGTACGCCTGGGCGTGCACCACCCACCGCGCGGCCTCGGCGAAGCCGATCCGCCCCGCACCCGGGAAGCGCGCGGTGAAGAACGGGCTGCCGTTGGGTACGTCCGCGACGATCCGGTTGAGCGAGAACACCTCATCGGCCGCGGTGCGCAGGCCAGGCGTCTGGAAGAACGGCGTGCACGGGTGGAACAAGTCGAACCGGTCTTGGTGCTCGTTCAGGTAGCCGGGCACCGCCGCGAACGGGTCGTCGGCCTCCCACAGCTCGGCCCAGGCTTCGGCGTCGGCCGGCCCGTCCAGGGCGTCGTACAGGATCGCCAGCAGCAGCCGGATGAGTGAGAAGTCCTGGGTGGGCAGCTCACCCGCCAGCCGCCGGATACGACTGGCCTGCGCGAAGACCTGACGCAGCGACAACTCGCTCTCACCACCGACCAGCAACTGCACAGGAAGCCACGGCTGGTCCGTCAAGGGAAACGACAACAAGCCCATCGGCACGGATAACTGATCACTACTCACGGGACACCTCGAGTCCGTCATCGCGGCTGTAGCTGAGCCGGAACCCTGCCACAGAGGCCTGACAACCGGGCCGAATCGGCAAGATCAGCTCGCCCGCCAGCCACACACTGTCCTTCACCTGCCAGTTCGGGACGCAGAAACGTTCGAGTTCGGCGATCACGCGATCGATCACGTACGGCTTCGCCATCCGCGCCGGCAACCGCAGCGTGCACGCCGCCGCGGCCTTCGCCGCCCGCGGAGCAGGGACCGCGTCGGTCGGCAGCGGCAAGCCCCCACGTCCACCATCGGCCCAGCCGACCGTCGCCAGCGACCCGTCATCGAGTTCTTCGACCACGACGACCTCCAAACTCTCCGGCGCATCGCGCACCTGCGCCCGCCCGGCCCGGGTGTCATCCGCGTCTCCCACCCCGGCCGCCAGCCAGCCCACCAAGGACCGGCCGGGCCGTGCCGCCGCGGCGATACGGAACGTGTCCGCCGCCTTCGTCTTGGCCGCCCGCAGCGCCTCCCACTCGCGGCGTGCACCATCCACCGCCTCCGCCCACGCGGCCGGTCCGGCCAGGCCGGCACCGTACGCCTGCTGCACCAGTGGACTGATGTCCTGCGGCAGGTCCACCACGCGACACACACCCTCCGCCGGCAGCGCCAGGACCGCAGCCGAACGCAGCAGCGCATACGACCCATAGACGGCCTGCGATCCAGGCACCGCTCCCGGCGGCACGCCACCCCAGTCGGTCACACCAGTCACCAGACACAGCGGCTCACGAAGCCGCTCCGGCCGGCTGCCACGCCAGTGACGGTGCAGCCGCCCCATGCGCTGCAACAGCAGATCCACAGGAGCAAGATCAGTGATCAGCAAGTCGAAATCCACGTCCAGCGACTGCTCGACGACCTGGCTCGCCACCACCACATGCCGACCCGGGCGGCGTCCACCGCTCAACTCCGGCGGACCGAACCACTCCAACAGCAGCCTGTCCTTCACCGCCCGGTCGACGTCGATGAACCGGGCATGCGCGACCGTCACCTCGCCGGCACCGAACCGCTCACGCAGCACCCTGGCCGTCTCCAGCACCCGGTCTACCGTGTTGCGAACCACCAGGGCACACCCCCCGCCGGCCAGCTCACGCTCCAACCGGTCGCCCAAAACCTCCAGATCATCCGACAACGCGCCCACACGCACCCGGCTGCGGCGCCCGGACACCCCAGGCAACTCCTGCACCGGCGCATGGCCCACGGCAACGGCGGTCACCAACGGATAACCATCCGCCGCACCCACCGCAGCGAATCCATCCCCCGGGCCACCGACGCCCGCATACGCCTGCGCCAACTGTTGTCGCCGGTCGGCCGGCAGCGTCGCGGACAGCACCACCACCGGCACCCGGTACTCACCCAGCCACCCAAGCACCCGGTCCAGGTACGCGTTCATGTACGTGTCGTAAGCGTGTGCCTCATCGATCACCACCACCTTGCCCGCCAACGCCAAATGCCTCAGCGCCAAATGACGGGACTTCAAGCCCGCGAACAGCAACTGATCGATCGTCCCGGCCACGAACGACGACAACATCCCCTTCTTCCGGCCGCCCAACCACTGGTGCGCCACCAACTCCGCCGGCGCGGCCCGCTCATCCCCGCCCGGCCGGGGCGGCTCCTGCGCGCCGTCTGCATCAACCGCCGCGATTCGCTGCCAGGAACCCGACCTTAGCTCCGCGAAGTCCTCGTTCAGCGCCGCCTTGGAGTGCGCCAGCAGCACCGACAGTCGCTCACCGTCCCGAGCTGGCAGCCGATCCAACCACGCCAACAGGCGCGGAAACATCGCATTGCTGGTTGCCATCGTCGGCAGCGCGAAGAACACCCCGCCCGCACCACTGCGCGCGGCCAACACCTCGGCCGCCGCCAACGCGGCTTCCGTCTTGCCCTCACCCATCGGCGCCTCGACGATCAGCAGCCCAGGCTCCGGCATCGTGCGCGCCATCCGCACCACCGCCTCCTGCACCGGGCGCAGTTCCGCACCAGGCGGCAGGGCGAAACGCGCCGCGAACAGCTCGGCCACCCCGCCGTCCGGCAATTGCGGCCGCCACGGCTCCGGCAGACCCAGCCCCGCCCAGGCCGCCACCGCCCGGTCCCCAACCGACGGCGAGTGTCCAAACCCTGCGTAGGGGAACAGTTCGGCGTTGCTCGCGATCCAGTCCGCCACGATCACCAGCGCCGACAGCAGCACCTGAACCGTCTGCGGCAGCTTCACCCGCTGCCATGCCGCCAACCGCTCGCGCACGCCGAACTGGTCCGCGCACGCCTCCAGAAGTTCCTCCTGCACCCGCCGCCACACCTGCCGGCCTGAACCGGTCGCCCGCAGCAGCGCCGGACGCGCGCCCAGGTCACCGACCTGCGCATGGTCAGGCGGCACACCATGATGCCCACCGATCACCACCGCGAACTGCCCCGTCGCCCGACCCGGCCAGCCGCACCGCTCCTCCAACCACTCCTGCAGCAGCAGTTGCCCCGCCAACCCGTGCGGTGCCATCCGCCGGTCCTGACCCATCTCCCGCCGGTACGGCATCTCCAACCCGACCACACGCATCCGGTCCGCCAACGCATCCACCTGACACGCGAACGCCGGCGTCGCCTTCCCGATGTCGTGCACCCCGGCAAGCCACACCGCCAACCGCCGTGCATCCACCATCCCACCGGGCAGCACCTCCGCCACCCGCCGCCGCACCCCCTCCGGCAACCACTGATCCCACAACAGGCCCGCGACCGCACCGCTGTCAGCCATGTGCTGCCACAGCGGCAACCAACCGTCCGTCGTCACGTCATGCTTGGCCCACACCGCCCGGGCCTGCCGCGACAGTGCCGGACCAAGTAGCGAAACTCCACCGGATGTGTTCACGCGGACACCCAACAGCCAATCGCATACGCTTGTCTGCCACTTACCGAGATTCATCAAAGACGCGCGCCAGCATCGATAACCCTGGACTCGACCGCCCAGGCTGGCCAAATGTGAAAGGCATCCCATTTGCGACAAATGTCGGAACCGGTCGAAGTGCTCAACTCCTGCCCGCTGTGACGGTGAAACAGCAGGCCACCGAGCCTGCTCCCCGCACCCGCGGGGAGGGTCCCCCGGTGTAGCCGGCGAGGCGGGCCAGCTTGCTGTGTTCCCGCGGACGCGGGGATGCTCTCTGGCTCTGGTGGCTGGTCGGAGCGAGGCGCTCTCTGCCGGCATTCCACGGCAAGGACGGGGCGCAGGGCGGGTAAAAAGTCTAATATGCCGGTTTCTATGAAAGTGCGTTCTTTTCCCACCCGCCAGCTATAAACTCGCAGCTCACCGAGTGTGCTCCCCGCGTCCGCGGGGATGGTCCCTGGATTGGGGGCCCATCAGCTATGACGCGACCGGTGCTCCCCGCGTCCGCGGGGATGGTCCCTACATCTCAGATTCGGGTGGCCGGCACGGGCCGTGCTCCCCGCGCCTGCGGGGATGGTCCCATGGCGACCTAACTCGACGGTCAGTGTCGGGAGTGCTCCCCGCGTCCGCGGGGATGGTCCACCTTCTCTACTGGTTCCAGGTGTGGCCGTCCGGGAAGCGGGTCTCGATCATCGTGAAGGTACCGCTGGTCAGGAGCTTGTCGAGCTCGATGTCCGCGCGCTGAAGGCTGCCGTCGTGAAGGGCGAGCAGTTCGCCGGCCCGCTCGACACCGACCTCGCGCTCGGCCTCCGCTTGGGAGATCGGTACGTAGAACGGGTATCGGGCCTGGAGGCTTCGTCGGCGGGCCTGCTCGCGGTTGGCCGTGCCCTTGCGGGCGCTGCGCTTCTTCGTCACGGGCTCACGGTAGTGGCCGCCCGGACTCCGCTGATGCGGTTCAGGCCAGGTTCGGTTCACGCGGCACCGCTGGTCATCGGAGGGCTCGCCGGGCGCAGCGGGACGGCGCCGGCACGGAGCGCCTTGTCGTTGCGGGCGCGGCGTTCGGCGAGGGCCTGGCTGCTGGTGGCGGCCGCGATGCGGGCGGCGGCCTGGTCGTCGGCCTCCTTAGTGGCGACGGCTTCGGCGAAGGCGCTCTCGGGTTCGCGGTGGTCGAGGAGGTGCTGGGTCTGGCGGGTGATGGCGGCTGCGATGGCCGGGTTGGTGCTGGCGCGGGTGGGTTGGACGCTCTGGTGGGCGGCCAGGGCGCGGTGGTAGCCGGCGGAGGCGTCGTCGCGGGTCTTCACCGGGGCGTCCGGCTCGGCGGGGATGGCTCGCTTGGTCTCCGGGGCAGCCGGGGTGGTGCCGGGGATGGCGCGGGGCGGGAGAACCCGCAGGTCGCGGACGACGGTGGAGCCCATCTTGCCGTTGATTCGGGCGATGAGCTGGCGGCCGAGCAGGCGCAGCTGGGTGGCGTAGGCCGGGGAGGCCGGGCGCAGGTCGAGGAAGCCGGTGTGCGGGTCGTAGTGGGCCGGGGTGACCTTGCCGACCAGTTCGGGGGCGATGGCGGCCCACTGGTCCAGGACGCCGCCGCCGGCAGTGGGCGCGTTCCAGGCCCGCTCGGCGGCCAGGCCGGCCAGGGCGTCGGCGAACGAGACGGGGTCGCGGCCGGTGCGCAGCGTGGTGCGGCGGGCCGGGCGGGTGGTGGCGCTGCGGCCGGAGGGGGCGTCGGCGCCCCGGGCGCGGGCGGCTTCCTGGGCGGCCTTGAGGGCGATGCGGGCGATGTCGACGCCGGAGGCTGAGGCGGTGATGGTCACGCGATCTCCCAGGGACGGAGGAGGGCCAGGTGGCCGCTGGTGTGGCGCAGGCGCAGGTGCTGGTCGACCAGGTCGTCGGTGTAGAGCTGGCGGGCGACGTGCTCGCCGAACTGCTGGAGAGCGAGGGTGATCAGATACGGATCGGCTTCGGCGTCCTTGACCAGTTGCAGTGCGGTGGCCTGGTCGAGCCGCTGGAGGTCGAGCAGGCCGTCCTCGGTCTGGGCGAGGAACTCGAGCGGCCGGGCGTCTCGGTCGTCGGGGTGCAGCAGCTGGTCGAAGGCCTGGCTGGCGAGGCGGCTGGCCGCGTTGCTGCGGGGGGTCTGCCAGTCGGTCAGGGACCAGTCGTCGGTGGAGTTGGTGCGGTCGTGGCGAGCGTGTTCGGCAGCGCGGGAGTCGCGCCACCGCTCGACCGCGCGGGCCCGCTCGGTGGGGGTGGTCCAGCCGGGCATGGCGGTGACGCCGTGCAGGCGGGAGGCGAGCAGGCCGGTGGGCCGCCAGGAGCCGCGCGTGGGCTCGCTGGTGGTGGTCAGCCAGGCGATGACCTCCAGGTCGGTCCAGCCGGCGTCGGCGACCTCCCGGATCACCCATGCGACCCGGGGTACCAGGGCCCGGCGCAGCCACGGCACCTGCCGCACCAGTTCGGAGGCCAGCTGGTAGCGCCGGCCGACGCGGTTGAGCTTGCGGGCCCCCCGGCCCGCCTTCGTGGACTTCTTCGCGCTGGTGGACTTCGGCTTCCCGCTTGCGAGCTTGCTCTCAGGGGGAAGGTGGGAAGAACCGTCAGCAGAAAAGCTTGAGCAACCACCCCCCATTGGGGTGCAACGGCAGTCGGCTCCTGAGGCGCTCTCAGCGGCCTGTGACAGCTGTGCCGGAACGGGGCCGGCGGTGGCCTGAGCGGCCGTCACCGGGCCCTTGTCGGTGCTCTTCGGAGCCGACTTCGCCCGGGTGGCCCGGACCTTGCGCGAGGCCCGCTTGCCGAGCAGCGCCATCACCGCCCGCCCGGCCTCTGCGATCCCGACCACCCGCCGCCGAGAACCCTCACCGACCGTCCGGATCCCCAGCGCCGCATCGAACTGAGGCGGGATCACCAGCGCGAACTCCGATGCCTGCGGCTTCTCACCGCGCACCCGCGTGCCCTTGGCGACGTAGACCAGCAGCCCGGACTCCCGCAGCATCCGCAGGTGGTTCTGCACTGTCCGCTCGGACAGCCGCAGTTTGCGCATCAGGTAGTCCACGCCCGGGCGGCACGGCGACAACGCGGCCAGCTCCTGGGCGACCAACACCGTCGAGCGGCCCATCTCCTTCGGCCCGTGCTCCCAGTCCGGCACGTACAAGCCAGACCCAACCACCCAGTGCACGGCCTGCTTCCAGGTATACGGGTCCAGCACGAGACGACCACGCGTGCTCGACACCGACTGCTCCGTCTCCGGCACCATCAGCCGGGGCAGCTCCGAGGCGCACGGCACGAACCGCCGTGCCGCCTTCGACACCACCACGGCGCCCGCTGACGCGACACCGACCGGCTCCCGGCGCTGGCCGGGAACGGTTGCGGTCAGCGCAGCAGTGCCCGCGCTCATTGGGCACCACCGGGAAACCCAGAAGCTCCGAATCCGGTAGATGCGGTCGAACTGCACGGAATAGGGAGGAAACCGGCGTACTCCAGGAGAGTGATTTGTGTCACGCTAAGCTGACGGCGCGTCGGCGTGGCGAAGATCCGGGTTAGTCCGAGCGGGCCCGGACTGGCCAGGCGGGAAGCGGAATCGAGGTACGCGGAACGATCAGCGGGGATGCCAAGTGCACCGGCCTGCGCGACGCCGAACACGGCGCCACGGGCACGGTGACACTGGCAGCCCGCGCGGGGCTGCTGCAAAATGACAACAGTCCTTTCGGAGACGTGAGGACACGCAAAAGGCGCCTCTTGTGGGTGCTGGTTCTGGCGAGAACCTGAAAGTCGCCTGATCACCCGGTTGGCGCCGGAGATCTGGCCTTCGCGACCGAGTTGGCGCTCGGTGGCGGTGAAGTTTGACCGCAGAGCTCGGTGAGTGGCATCACCAGCAGCGGTCGGCGGCGGAGCCCCTTGGCCGGGGCGCGAGCCGCGAACGACGGCTACGTCATCTCAACAACCCCCTTCGGGGGCGAGGTGTATCCACACACAGACACGACGGCACCCCGCCGGAGCGACCAACGAGTGATCGCGTCCACGGCGGGGTGCCGCGTGTGTGCTTCGGGGCGCGTACGGGTACGCTGCAACATGTCGACCTCCTTCATCAGGTCTGACCGCGGAGAGGGCCCCTTGCCGGGGGCGCCGATCCATTCGCGCCGCTCGGACTTGCCTAAGGTCCGGGCGGCGAATTCATTTGTGGCGTGGATCAAGTCCGGGACCAGACTACTCCCCCGCAGCACCCCGCATGCACGTCCCCACCCTCCGTGTCGAACTGACGCAGCGACATGCTGACTGGGAGACAGAACTGCCGGTGCCCAGCTCATCAGAGGCCTGCGGGATCTTGGTATAGGGGGCGGTCTGGCCCCCAGCTGCCATCGGCGAGGCGCTCCGCAACGGAGTAGCGGGAGGGCGGCATGTCGGTCATCTCCCGTTGGGGTACCGCAGTCTTGCCTCCCGGTCCTTCATAGTTAGCACACCGACAAGGCCAGTCAGCGTTGTTGGTGGAGTAGGGGAGATCGGTGCCGCAGGTCATCGGGCGCCCGTCGATCGTGATGCTGCGGCAGCCGTGGTTCTGGGCCAGATGCCCACAGGTGCAGATCGCAAGCCGGAACGGGCTTGAAATGAGAGCGGCCCTTTGCTGCGGAAGCGTTCCCTTGTTGATCTGCCCCACGAGATCGGATACGAGCTCAACGGGGTCCTTGTCAGCAAGGTCGAACCACTCCCCCTCAAGCCGGTGGGTCGCCAGCAATCGGTGAAGTGCCGCTTCCAGTTCCCGGCCGCCGGCGAACGTGGCCAGGAGTTGGAGCTTGATGGGGGAGCCGCACTGCAATGTTGCCAGGCGGCGCTGCAGATCCGTGGTGCAGCCGATCTTCACTGGGCCGCTGGCGGCTCCAGCGATCACGTAGACGCAACTGCTTGTTGGCTCACCGGTTGTGTCATCCATGTGTCCCCCGCGCCGGTGGAGTCAAAGCGGTGCTGTAGTAGTGCGTCAGGACTGCCTGGGCACCGGAACCTTGGGCTGTGATGACCCGCTGGTAGCGGGCAGAGCGGAGGTCGCCAGCAGTCGTTATGCGTGCGTGCTGACTCTCCGGCGGGCAATAGCCGTCCGGCCCTTGCACTAGGCCAGGAAGGCTCCCGGGAGCGCTGCCCAGGTTCAGGAGAACGGTGTCCGCAGTGAATTGTTGGAGACGTCCGGCCATTGGATGGGCGGTGATGACCCTCGGGGCTGCCCCGTCCACCTCGATGGACTCGACGAGGTGGAGTCGGACCCGCGCATCTGCGAAGACCTCGTCGACCTTGTACTTGTCCTCAGCCGTGTAGAAGACGTCGAGTATCCCGTCGAACTCGGGGTGGCCGCGTAGCCAGGTTCCGAGGGGGCGGTCCGCACCCAGCACAGCGGCCGGCCCGGAGAGGTCAGCAGGCCGAGCACGCCACAGTGGCGAGAAGGTGTTACTGCTGTTGTGCTTGATCCATGCGGCCTCGGATGCGGTCCGCGGGTGTACTCCGGTCGCGATGACAGCGGTCTCGCCGGTCACTGTGCGTCCGTCGGCGAGAAGCACCTCGACTCGGTCATCATGGCTGGCCACGGCCTGGGCCAGGCCGGTGATCAGGTGGCAGCCGGAAGAGATACGGTTCAGGTCGGCGGTCAGTGCCGCCGCCAGGTCGGGGCCCGTGAGCCACCCACCCGGGATGTTCTCCGACGCCTTGATAAAGGCGAGTTTCCCGCCGATTGAACCTGTGGCCTCGACGATGACGCTGGTCAACCCGAGGCTCGCGGCCATCAGGGCCGCCGAGCACCCAGCAGGGCCAGCCCCGATGATTACGAGCTGGGCGTCGTACTGCGCGGTGTTCATGCCACCTCCACGGTGTCGCGGATCCAGGCCAGGAGGTCGTTGCTGCTGATGAGTTGGGTGGCGCCGATGTTGCGGCGGGCGAGCATGAGTGCGGCGTCGTGGAACTGGGCGCCGCCACTGGACGCGCAGGCGTCGGTGACCAGCCAGGGACGGTAGCCATGCTGGTAGGTGGCTACAGCGGAGTCGTAGACACAGGAGTCGGTGTCGATCCCGCACAGGACGATGTCGGTCCAGCCAGCGGTGCGGACGAGCTCCTCAAACTCCGAGGTGAGGATGCTGGAGCCGGTCTTCTCAATCACCGCGACGGCCCCGCTGGCGAGTGGCTCCAGCTCCGGGGCGAGCGCTCGCTCATCCGCGGAACGGAGCTTGGTCCAGCCGGTGATCACCTCGTAAGGCGAGCCGGCTGGGTTTCGGAACTGGGCAACGACTACCGGAAGACCGGCGCTCTGCCATGCCCGGACGAGGTCGACGATGCCGCTCACCACGATCCGGCTGTGGTCGTTGATGAAGCCGGCCTGGACGTCAACAACTACGAGCACTGCGCGACGGACATCCACCAGTTCCCTCCTCACGGGTTGCTGTCTCGGAGCGCTTCTTGAGCAGCACGCAGCCGCCCCGGAAGCTCACTTGTGGCCAGAACCGCCTCACGCATCACCCGGTGCTGCGCCGTCTCCAACGGCCGTGCCGTGGTGAGCCGGGTGAGCGCGCCCCGCAGCCAGCGCCAGCCGAACGCCTCCGGCATGACCGGGTCTAGCCCCTCTTCGACCATCTGCAGGATGTGCGACGACAGGGCCCACAGCGCCTGGGTATCGAGCTCCAGGGCCACGATGTCGGACATTGTCAGAGCCCGCTCTTCCGGCCGCGGATGGTATGCCACCCCAGACCACGCCGCGACGCCCTCAGAGACACCGCCCCCGAACGCGAATGCCTCCGGGTGAGCCCAACCTTCGCTGAATTTCGCGGCCTCAACGCCAGGTCCGAGCGGAACCACCCGGGAACCGCCCGAGCGGTCGACGAGCACTGAGGGCGTCGCCAGCAACTGCAACGCCGTCTCCAGCGCGCTGCCCTCCCAACCGTGGTCGCGCAGCTCGTACACGGAGAGCACATACTCGGGTGGCGTCATCGACGAGCCGTCACATCCGTGCTGGGAGAGGAGCTCCCGGAGCTGCTTGCCCGCCCAGACCCGGTCGGCTGCGTAGGAGTGGTACCGCCAGACCGCCAGCTCTGTCACAGAATCGAACTCGACTGACTCTTCGAGGTACAGGACAGTGACGCCACAATCGAACGCATGGAGCTGAGCTAACCCAGCGCTCGGGTGCTGCATGTCCAGCGCTCGCCTAACCAGGCCGCCAGCACCAGCGACCTGGGGCTGCCCCACTGCAAAAAGGGCGTCGCACGCCTTCCCTGCGTACAGAGGCAGGAACCGGTGCGCAACGACAGTGAATCGCCCTCCCGCCGGAACGGACGTCTGACGAGGGATATCGGCGGCCGGCTCTCCTAGACCCAGACGTCGCCGAAACGCAGCCTGCTCCTCCGCCGTGCAAGTGGCGAGAGCAGTATCCAGGATCTGCTGCATCTCGGGGCGGCAGACCACGGCGGTCCCCTCCTTTCGCCACTTCGTAACGGTGCGGGGAGAGATCCCGAGACGCTCGGCGAAACCCCGGATCGACTCCCGCATCACAGCCTGGAGCAGAACGGCTTCCCGCCCGCTCCACTGCTCAACCGAGACCACCGTCTCACCCCCCTAACGTTCAGTCAGCTCTGAGTTCCACGCTAGTTCCACACCAGTGCCACGAGCGCACCTCTCGTCCAACCCAGCGGATCCGGATGCTTGTTGACGCAGCAGTAACGGGACGCCGCACAGGAAGGGAGGGCAGCAGTTGTTGTGGTCGCTTGCAAATCGCAGGAGCGGATCAAGTGCCGGACCGCTGGGCCTGTTCCAGTTGTTCGACTCTCTCGCGCAGCTCAATGAGCTCGCGCGCCAGACCCTCCAGCGTCAGGGCTGCAGTCGGCTTATCGTCCGACGAGCTTACGAAGCTGCCACGCCCGGTCTGAGAGTAAACGACGCCACGAGAACGCAGATCCGCGAGGGCCCGCTGCACGGTGCCGGCAGCAACACCATGCTCGGCGGCCAGCTGTTGGGTGCTCGGGAGCTTGTCTCCGGGGCGAAGTTCCCCGCGGCGAATCTGCGTCAGCACGGCTTGGACCAGTTGCTGATACGGCACCTGCTGTCGGCTCGGGTCGCTACTCATGGGCGCCATCGTACATCTAGCCACCCGGCATAGATAGGCATGCCAGCCATGTTGACATGGTTAGCGACGATGGTTACCTTGAATCTGCAACGCCGGCGCTGACAAGCCGGAGCTAAACAGCGGTTGCCGTTCCGGCGGTGATGCGCGTGGCACGAAACCGCAGTCGCCGCCCACAGTTCGGGTGCCGGGTAGCTCCACCAAACCCATGCGACTGCCTCCCAGCAGCGCTGATGCGCTGTCCGCTCCCCAGGGCGCCGGGATTTCCCGTGCGGCCTGGGGAGCGGAGAGAGCACCGCGACGCGGCCCTCACCTTCTCCGTACAGACGAGGAGCACCTGATGACCACCTCGACCGCGATCCCCACCGCCCGGCAGCGCAAGAGCCGGACCCGCACGACCAACGTCTCCTCCCAGCCGCCGCTCCTGGTGTCGCAGCTCCCGCCCGCCATGGTCCAGCTCACTCACCGCGCCGAGGTCCTGGCCTGCCCGGCCTGCGACACCTGGTGCCCGCTGACCCTGGACAAGGGCACCAAGCGCTGGAAGCTCTCCCCGCACCACACCGCGAAGGCCGGCACCCCTGGTGCCCGCCGCTGCAGCAACTCGAACCGCTTGGTCATCATCGACGTGACGCTAGTTCGACTGCGGGAGCGGCAGGTTGAGGCCAGTGTCGACGCCGCTGCCCGCCGGCCGACCAAGGTCCTGCGCAAGGTGCCGACCCCGAAGCCGCCGGCGCTCCACCAGCTCACCCCGGCCGCGCCCACCGCCGACACCGCCCGCCGCACCTACGCGACGCACCGCACCCGGTGCGCGGCCTGCACCACCAGCAAGAAGGACGGCAAGCTTCGCGTCGTGCACTGCCCCGACGGCGAGCGCCTGGCCGTCACCTACCTCGAGCTGCTGCGTCAGGAGCCGGAGCGCCGCGCCGCCCAGGCCCGGGCCGAGGAGGAGCAGCAGCTCGCCGAGCGCCGCCAGGCGAAGGAGCAGCCCAAGCAGCGCGCCGCCGAGTGGCCGGACGCGCAGGTGGACTTCCTGCTCGCGAAGCGCCGCCGGGCCCAGCACATCACCGGCCGTCTCGTCGAGCCGATCCAGGGCGTAGCAGTGCCGGTCGGAGCCCGCCCGATCGGCGCGGTGCGCAGCGCGGAGGACGTGCTGGCCGAGAACCCCATCCGGAAGCGCCAGCAGCTCTCCGCCTGACCAGCACCACGCCGGGCCCGGCCCGGTTCCACAACTGAACAGGACCCACCAGCCAACCGCGGCGGCCCGGAGAGTTCCGGGCCGCCGCTTCGCATCTCAGGAGATCCCCGTGCGCTACGCCCTCGTTCCCCGTGCCCTGCTCGAGCAGCTCATCGAGATCAGCACCCCGAAGGTGAAGAAGAACGCCGACGCGGAGCTGCCCCGCACCGACGAGCGCCGTACGCCCGCCGAGGACCGGCTGGTCGCCGCGCGCAGCCCGCTGCGGTCCGGCCCGCGCTGGGTGTTCCGCCGGCCGATGCTCTACGCCTCCGGCACTCCGGCCCCGGTCCACGCCTGATCGGCCCGCGTTCTTCCTGCGCCGCTGCCCGTCGCCGCTGCCCCGGTCCCCCGGTGCGGGGCCGGCGGGGGGACGGCAGGAACCGCGCCCCACCAACAGCGACGGCCCCGGGTTGCGCCCCGGGGCCGTCCACGTCGCCTGATATGGAGGCAACGACTTGCTGCACAACATCATCGCACGCCCCGCGCTGCTGAACACCGCGCCCGGCGACAGCGACCCCCACATGGACGAGGCGCTGCGCAGGGCCCGGGGAGGTGGCCGGTGATGGCCGCCACCGTTTTCGGTACCGGCACCGCGCCTGGCCTGACCGCGAGCGAGCCGATCCTGCCCGCCCCGCGTCCGGGCCTGTACCTGGTGCACCGCCTGGGCGGGATCACCGCGCATCTGACGGCCGACCAGGAGACCGTGCAGACCGTGCGGTCGCTGACGCTGACCGTGCTGGTCGCCCACGGCGTCGACCTGGAGACCGCCGAGTCCGCGCAGCTGGTCTTGTCCGAGCTGCTCGGCAACGCGG
>NZ_JAJJPA010000094.1 GCF_020907985.1 Kitasatospora humi
CGAACGCTGCCCAGGCAGGTGCGGCTCCTTAGGGACGTCCTTCTCCGCACCACCCAGGATCTTGTTGAGATCTCCCGCGTGCTTGGCATCCGTCTCGGCGGTGTTCTTCGCCACCGTCTTCAACTTCTGGCCGGCCGAATGATAGAAGTCCTGCACCGCCTTGCCGGCATCCTTGGCCAGCGCTGTGCCGAGCTTCTTCGCCGCATCCTCAAGCGCCTTGACGATCTGGTTCGTCATGAGGCGAAGTCCAGCGCCGACAACTTGCCGCCCAACACCTGGGCGTGGCCCGACACTTCCTGCGCATGACCGGCCATCGTCTCGGCGTGGCCCTCCAACGCGGACGGATTGATCTCGAACTTGTCTCCCGCTCCCGCCGTACCGTTCACCCCGAGGATCCCCGACACCTCCTTGAACGCCAGGCCCCCGACGGCCTTGGCCACCACCGCCACCAGCGGCCCGATCGCCGCCTCGATCACCTCACCGATGATGTACTGCTCCAGCTGCTGCTCAAGGAACTTGGTGATCTGCGCGGCAGCCTCATCGATCGCCACCAAACCCACCTCGGCCAGACCGAACGTGGCCACCGCCGCCGCCTGATCGGCCACAAACGTGACGGCCAGCACCGCCAGTTCCTCGATCGCCTGCAGCTTCATCCCCACGATCACATCGGCCGCCGCGTCCAACGCCGTCGCCACCGTGTGACACGTGCTCACCAGATCCGACATATGACTGGACGACAGGTGCGCCCAGCTCGACACCAGCGCGTCATACGAACCGCCCTGGTAGTCGGCCGCCATGTTGGTCACCGTGGCGGTGGCCTTCTGATGCGTTCCGTCCACATTGTCCGCGAACTCCCGCACATGGTCCGCAAAATGGCGGACCTTGTCCTCGTTCACATTCGGCCAGTTCACCCCGATGAACTGGAGCATCGCCGCCACTTCGCTGGGCAACATGATCGCCACCGCGAACCCCCTCCCGAACCTGTACGCGCCACGACGGTAACTCAGACGTGTGACATCGAGGGATGGTTTCGAACGGGGTGCCAACTATGTGCACAGAGCCCGGTGGCCCCCGTACCGTCCCCCCCGCCGGCCTGGAAGCTACGCTCGACTTCGTCTCCGCAGTGATCCTGCCGGCTGACCGTCATGGCAGCGGTTCGTCACATAGCGACTGGGAAATGGAGACCTCAACATGCGCCCCTACGGGAGCCGTTCACCTCTTCGGGAAGGCCCCGCCAAGGAAAGCTCCACGACCCTCACACACGATGTAATACACTTCGGCCATGGATGCACAGCGCCCCGGCAAGACCCGAGTCACCAGTGTCTCCTTGCGCGCCGAGACCCTGGAGGCGATCCGCGCGCGCGCCGGCAAGCAGGGCGTCTCCTCCTACATCGAGGAGGCCGTGCAGCGGCAGCTGCAGCGAGAAGCCATCGACGAGTACATCGCCGCCTCCGAAGCCGAGCACGGCCCGGTCGATCCGGCCGAGGTGGCGGCCAAGGCGGAGAGAATCCGCGCACACCACGCCGCTCACCGTGGGGAAGCTGCTCCGGCCGATGCCGCGTGAGCGGCACTCTCGTTCTCGACAGTGAGGCGCTCTCCAAGCTCTCCCGACGGCACCGCGACATGACCGTTTGGCTGGATGTCGCCCGCACACTGGATCTTCTTGTGGTGACGAGCGCGGCCACACTGGTGGAGGCGCGTGATCCCAAGGTCCCGCAGGCGGCTTTCGACCACGCCGTGTCTCTGGTCAAAGTGCGGCCCATCACCGAAGAGGTCGCCCGCGCTGCAAGCAAGCTGCTCGCCGTCGAGGGACTTCACGGCCACAAGTACGCCGTCGACGCCATGCTCGCCGCCACCGCCCACCTGGAGCACGGCGACGTGACCGTCGTGACCTGTGGTACCGACGACCTGCGCCGACTGTGCAAACCGCGCATTGCGGTAGAGCCCGTCTGACCCACTCCCTCTTGCTCCTACGGCAGCTTGTCATGCGACGGCAAGGTGGTCGTCATCCACTTCGGCGTCGAGATCCTCCACCTGACCGCCGATACGGGATCCGTAGTACTTGTAGAAAATCGAGAAGGGCCCTTCGCCATTCTGGTCCAGGGCGTACCCGTGCTCCTCCCAGAATTCCTCCATCTCGGCCCCGCTCGAAAAGGTCAGAATGTCCGAGTACTTCGCTACGGGGTCGACTTCGAGGTGCCATCCGCCGTCGAACGAGGAGGCGGCGGGCTCCCCGTTCAAGTAGAGCGCCGGCCACCGCTCGTACTGGGCTCGGACGAACCGGACGCTTCGTTCTTTGAAAGATGAATCAATCAGGAATTGTGCCAAATCCCGTGACGTCCATCGGTCCCCTCCGTCGGGTCGTGTGCCGGAGCTAGCCTGACCAGCCCGATGTCGGCTCATGATAGGTGTCGAAGCCCTTGGGGATCCACAAGTCGTCGTTCAGGATACTTCGTGAGAACTCGTCCGCCGCAGGGTCGGCCGAGGTGACGATCGACACGAGAAAAAACTCGGACATGACCAGTTCGGCTCCCAGCGAGGCGGACATCATGTCAGCGTCACATTCTTCGGCATATCCCGTGATCATCGATTCCCTTTCATGAGCAGTGGATCGGCACCAGCAGACCATCAGGCCGGCCTGCACGGTCACAAGTACGCGATTGGTGGGACCGTCGCTGAGATGGCGCTCCGCCAACCCGGACCGGTGGCGATGCTGACCTCGGATGTCGATGACATGGCAAAGCTCTGCGGCAGCAGAGTTCGGCTCGTCGCAATCTGAGCCGGAGCTGGGCTCGGACACTCTGGACGGGCGTTTCCGCAGCTCAGCCTGCGATGGGCGAACGAGGCGGACTGAGCGGAGCGGTGGGTCGACGACCGCGATGCGGGGGCGGGTTTGCGGCACGCGGCTGGTGCGGGCGCGTGACCGCGGGCAGTCGGGGTTGGGTGAGCGTCTCGACGCCCGGCGGGAGGGCGGTCAGCCGGCCGCCACGACGCCGTGGTCGGCGGCGGCGGTTCGGGCGAAGGCCCGGGCGGCCGGTGAGGCGTGGGCGGCGGCGAGGCGGCGGAGGCGGTCGGTCTCGGTGGCGAAGTCCAGTTCCTCGCCGCCGGCGGCCTGGACGGGCGCGGCGGGGACGACCGGGGTGTGGCCGGCCCGGCGGAGGGCGGCGGCGGCGCGCAGCCAGCAGGCCTCGTCGAGGGCCGCCCGTTCGGGACCGGCCGGGGCGCTGGCCGCGGCCGCGGCGGCCGCCCGCTCGCGCAGGTCCGCTCCCGCGTGGCCGGCCAGCACCAGAGCGGCGTCCCGGATCTCGATGGCCAGCCGGTGCAGCCGCAGCCGGGGGCTGCGCCCGAGCGGCTCGGTGAGCACCACCTCGGGCACCGCCGCGGTGAGTTCCCGCCAGAGCGGCAGCAGTTGCCGTGCCGTCCGGTGGTCCCGCAGGTCGCGCAGCGCCACCCCGACGGCCGGGATCACGCTGCCCAGCAGCATCAGCGCGATCGAGGCCCAGTCGATCCGCAGCAGCCGACGCTCGCCGATGAACATCGGCAGGCCGGCCGCCTCGAGGGCGATCTGGCAGATCCGCAGCATTGCGTAGCCGAAGCCGGTGGCGGTCCCCAGGGCGAGCACCAGCAACCCGGCCCGCAGCGAGCGGGTGGCGGCCCGGCGGACGTGACTGCCGAACAGCCAGCTGCCGGCGCCCATGGCCGCGCCGAGGAAGACGGAGACGATCAGCACGTACGGGGCGGCCGCGGTCGGGGCGGGATGGGCCTGGGTGAAGTCCGCCGCCTCGGTGTAACGGCGCATCGTGAAGAAGGCGGCGACCAGGACGAGGTGGGTGGCCGGCAGCAGGACGCGCCGGATCCGGCGCCAGCGGGCGACCAGGTCGGGCCGGGCGGTCTGGGCGCAGAAGGTCAATCCGGCCGAGCTCGCGACCAGGTCGAGCTGGTACCTGAGCAGCGTCGCCAGGTTGTGCACGCCGCTGGTGCCGTCGATCCAGGCGGCGGGCCCCGGGATACCCAGGGTGAGCAGCCCGGCGGTGGCGGCGAACGCCGTCCACAGCGGGCGCTGGTGGGGCGAGCGGACCGCGGCGGGCAGGCGCCAGAGGGTGACCAGTCCCACCAGCACGACGATGAGCAGCTTGTACGGGGAGTAGTCGGCGCCGGTCGGGTCCGCTCCGAGGGGCTGCGCCGCCGAGGGGTGCGTCACTGCGGCCGGACCGGGTGGCCGAAGGCGGCGTCCAGTCGGTCCAGCACCTCGGCGGACCCGCCGTACGGCCTGCCCGCGCCGGCCCGGGTGGCGCGCTCCAGCAGCAGGGTGGCGAGCGCCTCGGCGTCGGCCTCCTGGCGGTCGGTGTAGCCGTTGCGGGCCAGCAGGGCGAGCACCCGGTCGGTGTCGAGGCCGAGCTCCTCGTCCGCGGTCAGTCCGGGGAGCGCTGGGACGTCGGTGGCCGGTGCCCCGTGGTCGAGCAGCATGTGGGAGATCTCGTGGAGGACGATCTGGGTCTTCAGGATGGGGGCGGCGCCCGCCTCGTAGAAGACCAGGTCGACGGCGGGCAGGCCGATCCACAGCCCGCACGGCAGGTCCTGTCCGGCGGCGTTCTGCAGCGGCACCAGTCGCAGCGGGCGGCGGCGCTGCCGGGCGACCGAGTCGCAGAACCGTTCCAGGTGGAAGGGTTTGGGTACCTCGATCCGGTCGACCAGGTCGGTGAACCGGGAGCGCGGCTGTCTGCGCCATCTCATGGCCGGCCCACCCTCTCCGCACCCGGAATGATCGAAGCGTCAGCATAAGCGTTCGGTGCTGCGCCGGTCACGTGCGGCTGCAGCCCGCCAGGTGAAATGTCATGGTCGGTTCGCGTGCGGCCACCTTCACCAACGGAGGGCGACTTCACTGATCGGCGATCGGGCTCAGGACGCCTTCTTGGCCCGCCCCACCTCGGGCAGCCCCTCGACCGCCCGCACCTGGTCGACGATCGCCCGCAGGCCCTTGAGCGCCCGCGGCGACAGCCCGGCGAGCCGGAACGCCACGGCCCGGATGTTGCTGTCCGCCAGCACGTCGGCCAGCTCGTCCTGGCGCGGATCGGCGGGGAGCCGGACCGGCCGACCGCTCTGGGTGGCGGCCGCCTTGAGCTCCCGCAGCCGCGCGTCGACCCGGTCGGCCACCGTGTCGTCCAGGAAGTACGCGGCGGGCACGCCGAAGAAGGCGGCGATCGCCTCCAGCGTCTTGATCGTGGGGTTGGTCTTGGCGCCGGTGCGGATCTGCTGCAGGGTGCCGTGCGAGACGGTGGGCCCGTCCGTGCCGGCCTGCTCACGGATGGCCTGCGCCACCTCGTGATAGCTGAACGGACCGCGATCGGCGGGATGGATCACCTGGAACAGGTGGTCCAGCCTCTCGGCCAGGGAGCGGGGGGCCGGGGTCTGCTCAGCCGAGGGCATCGTCACTCCCTTGTCCGATTGAACCCGTCCGATTGGAGTGGGTGCGTCCAGTATCCACTGAAGTAGACGCAGAAATCGAGGAGGTCCTGGACTTTCCCAGCTCAGCCTCAGCCCATCTTGACCTGCACCCCAGCTGCAACACGGTTGACAGCCTGGGGAGGGTTCAGCGTATGTTCAACTGCGGTCCGTCCAACAAAATAGACGGCCCGCCGGACGGCGCACGGTCACACGGGGGTTGACCGCGCGCCGTCACTTTTTTGCCACGCCCGGTCCGGTCCCCACGGGCACCTGGGAGGATGGACGGGTGACCCAGCCAGACCCGCGCCCCCGCCCCCGCCTGATAGCCACCGACCTCGACGGCACCCTGCTCTGCCAGGGCGGCACGGTCTCGGCCCGCACCGCGGCCGCGCTGGCGGACGCCGAGCGGGCCGGCCTGCAGGTGGTCTTCGTGACCGGCCGCCCGCCGCGCTGGATGCGGCTGCTGGGCGCACACATCGGCGGCCACGGCGTGGCGATCTGCTCCAACGGCGGCGCCGTCGTCGACGTCCGCGGCGAACGGCTGCTGGAGAGCTTCCCGCTCACCCCGGCCGCGGCCGGCCAGGTGGTCGACCGGTTGCGGGCCGCGCTGCCGGGCACCGCCTTCGCCTTCGAGTACCCGACCGGCTTCTCCCGGGAGCCCGAGTACCAGGTGACCATGTGGGGCGATGACGAGCCGCACCTGGTCGCTCCCGCCGAGGAGCTGATCGCCGCCGAGGCCCGGGCCAGCTACAAGATCCTCGCCAAGCACCCCGAGCTGACCCCGGACGACTTCCTGATCCGGGCCCGCGCGGCGGTCGGCCCGCTGGCCGAGATCACCCGCTCCAGCCCGATCGCCCTGCTGGAGATCAGCGCCGCCGGGGTCACCAAGGCCAGCACCCTGGCCCGCTGGTGCGCCGAACAGGGCATCGACCGCACCGAGGTGGTCGCCTTCGGCGACATGCCCAACGATCTGGAGATGCTGGCCTGGGCCGGCGAGTCCTACGCGGTCGCCAACGCCCACCCCGACGTGCTCGCCGCGGTCGCCCAGCACACCGTCAGCAACGAGGACGACGGCGTCGCCCGGGTGATCGAGCGGATCGTCGACAGCGTGGCGTGACCGGCAATACTGTGGCGTGATCGCCAACACCGTGGCCTGACCGGCAACGCCGTGGCATGATCGCCAACCCCGTGGCCTGACCGGCAGCACCCCGGCGTTGTCGTCAACGCCCTGCGCGGTCGTCAACACCCCACCCTCGCACGATTGTTCAGCCGAACCGCCCGTTCACGTAGTCGGCGGTCCGCGGGTCGACCGGGTCGGTGAAGAGCCGCTCGGTCGGCCCGGCCTCGACGATCCGGCCCGGTGTGTCATGGCTCGCCAGGAAGAACGCGCAGGACTGCGAAACCCGCTGCGCCTGCTGCATGTTGTGGGTGACGATGACGATGGTCAGCTGCCCGCGCAGCTCGGCGATGGTCTCCTCGACCCGCCGGGTGGAGGTCGGGTCCAGCGCCGAACAGGGCTCGTCCATCAGCAGGATGTCCGGCCCCACCGCCAACGACCGTGCGATGCACAGCCGTTGCTGCTGGCCGCCGGAGAGCGCGCCGCCCGGGGTGGAGAGCCGGCCGCTCACCTCGTTCCACAGCCCGGCCTGCCGCAGGCTGTCCTCGATCAGCTGCTCCCGTCGATCGTGCCGCCGCCGCCCGAACCTCCCCCGCCGGCAGTGCTGTCGGAGCCGCCGGTGGAACCGCTGGTGCCGCCGGCGCCTCCCGTCCCGGCACCCGCCGTCCCGGCGCCACCGTTGCCGCCGCCGCCCGAACCGCCGCCGCTGCCACCGCCGTTGGAACTGCCGTTGGAGCCGCCGCCCGAACCGCCGCCGCCCGGACCACCGTTGCCGGCGCCGGCCGAGGGGTGGGCGGGGTCGCAGTTCAGCGGCGTGCCCTGCTTGTCGCACGGGTTGGGCTGCGGCGCTTTCTTGAGGATGATCAGGTTGCCCTGGCCGTCGAAGGTCGGGTTGGGGCAGTTGGCCAGGGAGCCCGGGTCGACGTTGCCGTTGTTGCCGGGGATGTGCTGCACCTGCAGCAGGCCGCCGCGCACCAGGCCGCGCGGGATCGGCGAGTAGCCGATCGAGTCGATCCCGCCCTTTCCGGTGGCCTGCCCGCCGCAGAGCACGTAGTCCAGGTACTGGCTGAGCGCGGCGCCCTTGTCGTTGCTGAACCGCGGTGGCGGCGGCATGTTCGGCACCCCGGACCGCGGCACGATCAGGTAGCTGTAGCTGGAGATCGGGTAGGAGCGCGGGTCGGTGTTGGTGTAGACCCCGTCCAGGTTCTGCTGCAGGTAGTTCGGGTCGTTGGGCGACGTGTTGTCGTCCACCCCGCGGATCTTCGCTGCGGTCAGCGCCACCGCCACGTTGGAGGCGGTCGGCAGCGAGTAGTACCCGGCCGGGTTGAGCACAACGGTACGTCAGCCGGACTTCGCACTTCTCGGGCTGCCGACCGGCGTTCAGCCACCGCCCCTCCACGTCACCGCCCCCCCGATGAGCGGCGGTGACCAGGGGCCCCGCGTCACTTCTTCTTGGGGAAGGCGGCGCTCAGCGCGGCGCCTCGGGTGATGAAGGCGGCGCCGACCAGCGCCACTGCGGACAGGCCCTGGAGCACGGCGTACCACGCCGGGCAGAGGCCGGGGACCAGGTCGACACCGATGATCGCGATCGGCATGACGGCGGAGAGGGTGCGCACGCGGTCGAAGGCCTGGTACGACCCCGTCGCAGCGCGGGTGATCATCCGCTGGATCAGCGGGGCGATCGCGAGCAGGACGGCGCCCCGGATGCACATGAACGACGTCACCCCGTGCCCGGCGAACGCCATCACGGCGACCGTCCCGAAGACGATGCCGCTGACCGCACCGAAGAGGGTGACGCACTTCCTCAGCGTGCCGAAGGCCTCCTGGGTCCGCTGGTCGTGGAGCTGGGTCGTCGCGGTCATCGCCATGGTCTTTCCCCTCCGTGTCGTTGTGCCGTCAACGCTACGGAGCGCCCGCACGGCCCGACAGGAGTCTGGCCGCACCATCGGGTGGGGTTAGCCCCACTCAATCAAGGGGCCTCCCGCAGAGGTCGTCAGACGCCGGCCGGTGCCGCCCCCGCACCCAGCGCCGCCCGATCGCCCGCCGCTTCCCGCTGCCACAGCGCCCGCAGGCGGCCGTCCTCTCGTGCCATCAGCTCGTCCCAGCTGCCGCGCTCCGCGACCCGGCCCGCGTCCAGGACCAGGATCTGGTCGACGGCGGCGTCTGCCAGGGGGGCGAGGCGGTGGGTGATCAGCAGGGTGGCCCGGTTCTCGGTGGCGGCGAGGAGGTCGGCCATCAGGGCGTCGGCGGTGGGGAGGTCGAGGTGCTCGGCGGGCTCGTCGAGGATCAGCAGGGGGAAGTCGGCGAGCAACGCGCGGGCCAGCGCGAGGCGTTGGCGCTGGCCGCCCGACAGACGCGCGCCGTGTTCGCCGACCATGGTGTCCAGGCCGTCCGGGAGAGTGTCGACCCAGTCGAGGAGGCGGGCCGAGGCGAGGGCGGCGCGGAGCTCGCCCTCGGCGGCGTCGGGCCGGGCCAGGCGCAGGTTCTCGCGCAGGGAGCTGTCGAAGACGTGGGCGTCCTGGGCGCAGAGGCCGATCAGGCGGCGCACCGCGTCGCCGTCCAGCGAACGGATGTCCACAGCCTGTGGACCGATCCGGACATCGCCCGCCGCCGGGTCGAGCAGCCGCAGCAGCACCTGGGCCAGCGTGGTCTTGCCGGAGCCCGAGGGGCCGACCACCGCGATCCGCCGGCCGGCGGCGATGTCGAGGTCGATCCCGTCCAGCGCGTGGTCCTCCCGGCCCGGGTACCGGGCGCGCAGGCCGCGCACGGCGAGCGGGAACGGGTGGGCCGGGGGAAGGGCGGGGGACGCGGGCTCGACCACCGGATCCGGCGTGTCGAGGACGTCGGTGAGCCGCTCCGCCGCCGCCCGGCTGCGTTCGCGCACCTGGACGGCGGCGGGCAGCCCGGCCACCGCCTCGAAGGCGGCGAGCGGGGCGAGGATGACCACGGCCAGGCAGAGTCCGGAGAGGCGACCACCGGCCACCGCCTGCACCCCGACCACCGCGCACCCGGCCACCGTGAGCCCGGTGAGCAGCGCGGTCAGCCCTGCGCCGAGCGCGGTGGTGCCGGCCGAGCGGGCGGCCAGCCGGGTCAGCCGGGCATCGGCGGCGCGGACGGCGGCGAGTCGGCGCGGAAGGGCGCCGGCGACGGTGAGTTCGGCGGTGCCGGTGCAGGTGTCCACCACGGCGGTGGCCAACCCGCCGCGTGCGGGAGCGTGCTGACGTTCCGTCCGGGAGGCCAGTCGGCCGGCCAGCAGTGGCACCGCGACTCCGGTGAGCAGCAGGCCGAGGGCCAGCACCGCCCCGGCGGCCGGCACCAGCAGCCCGAGCCCCACGGAGGCGGCGAGCGAGACGACGGCGCCCACGGAGGCGGGCAGCCGCCAACGCAGGTACCAGTCCTGCACCGAGTCGACGTCGGCGACCAGCCGGGAGAGCAGGTCACCGCGCCGGAACGCGGGCAGCGCGGCCGGGGCCAGCCGCTCCAGGCGCTGGTGGACGGTGACCCGCAGGCTGCCCAGGGTGCGCAGCACGGCGTCGTGCGAGACCAGCCGCTCGGCGTAGCGGAAGAAGCCGCGCCCCACGCCGAAGGCGCGCACCGAGGTGACCGCCATCATCAGGTAGAGCACCGGCGGGTGCTGCGAGGCCCGGGAGATCAGCCACCCGGAGGTGGCGAGCAGCGCGACGGCGCAGCCCAGCGCCAGCGAGCCGAGCAGCACGGCGAGCCGGAACCGCCGTCGTGGCCGCCCGGCCTCGGCGGTGCGGAAGAGCCGGGAGAGGCGGCGGAGCGGGGTGCCGGTGGTGGGCAGCGGGGTGGCAGGAGACGCCGACGGGAGGTCAGCACCGGCCGCGGGCAGCGGGGTGCCGGTGGCGGGCGGCGGCGGGGCGGCAGGCGCGGGCAGCGGAGTACCGGTGGCGGCCGGCGACGCAGGAACGCCCGCGCCCGACGAGGGAACGGCCGGCGGCGCAGGAACGCCCGCGCCCGACGAGGAGGCGGCGACGCGGGCGCTCACCGCCGCCGGCGGCGACGCGACGGCCGCCACCGGGGCCGCCCCCAGCACCACCCGCTCATCCGCCAGCGCCAGCAGGGCCGGCCGGTGGGCGACCAGCAGCACGGTGCGGCGCGGGTCGGCGGCGAGCACTCGCACCGCGTCCACCACGGCCGCCTCGCTCTCGGCGTCCAGGTTGGCCGTGGGCTCGTCGAGCAGCACCAGCGGGCGGTCGGTCAGCAGCGCCCGGGCCAGTGCCAGCCGCTGCCGCTGGCCGGCGGAGAGCCCGGAGCCGCCCTCCCCCAGCACGGTGTCCGGTGCGGCGAACGCGAGGGCCCCCACCGCACGCAGGGCATCGGCGACCTCCTCGTCCGAGGCCTCCGGGCGGGCCAGCCGGACGTTCTCGGCGACGGTGCCCGCGAACAGGTGCGGGCGCTGCGGCACCCAGGCGATCCGGGCCCGCCAGGAGGCGGGGTCCAGCGAGGAGAGCGGATGCGCCTGCCCGTCGGCCGCGACCACGGTCACCCGCCCGGCCGAGGGAGCCACGAACCCCAGCAGCACCGCCAGCAGCGTGCTCTTGCCGGCCCCGCTGGGCCCGGTCAGTGCCACCGTCCGACCTGCCGCGACCGAGAAGTCGACCCCGTCGACGGCCGCGTCCGTCCGCCCGGGGTAGCGAACCGTCACCCCCTCCAGCACCACCGCGGCCACCGCGGGCGCCGGCACCGCACCCGCGGTGGGCAGCGGCGTCTCCAGCACCGCGAACACCTCGTCCGCCGCCGCCAGCCCCTCGGCGCTGGCGTGGTAGAGGGCGCCGACCTGGCGCAGCGGCAGGTAGACCTCGGGCGCCAGGACCAGCACCAGCAGGCCGGTCTCCAGGTCCATGGACCCGTCCACCAACCGGAAGCCGATGGACACCGCGACCAGCGCGACCGAGATGGTGGCCAGCAGTTCCAACGCGAAGGAGGAGACGAAGGCGAGGCGCAGGGTGCGCAGGGTGGCCTGGCGGTACTCGTCGGTGATCCGGCGGACCGCCGCCGCCTGGGCCTTGGCCCGCCCGAAGACCTTCAACGTGGGCAGGCCGGCGACCACGTCGAGGAAGTGGTGGGAGAGCCGGGCGAGCGAGCGCCACTGACGGTCCATCCGGCCCTGGGTGGCCCAGCCGATCAGCACCATGAACAGCGGGATCAGCGGCAGCGTGCCGGCGATGACGGCGGCGCTGATCCAGTCGGCGCCGAGGATCCGGGCCAGCAGCACGGCCGGGGCGACCACCGCGAGGGCCAACTGCGGCAGGTAGCGGGCGAAGTAGTCGTCCAGCGCGTCGATGCCCCGGGTGGCCAGGGTGACCAGCTCGCCGGTGCGGCGGCCGGCCAGGTACGCCGGGCCGAGCGCGGTGGCGTGCTCGACCAGCCGACCGCGCAGCCGGGACTTGACCCGGGCCACCGAGCGGTGCGCGGCCAGCTCGGTGAGCCAGGCGGCACCCGCCCGGCCGAGCGCCACGGCGGCCAGCCACCCCAGCGGCCAGGCCAACGCCCCGACGCCCTGGCCGCGTTGGAAGCAGCGGACGACGATCTCGGCGATCAGCGTCGCCTGGGCCAGGGTCAGGGCGGCGCCCAGCGCGCCGAGCAGCACGGTGGCGGCCATGAAGCGCCGCGCCGTCCGGGCCTCGGCCAGCAGCCGCGGGTCCACCGGTTTCACGTCAACTCCCCACTCAGTGCTCAGTGCTCAGTGCTCAGTGCTCAGTGCTCGGCCGGCAGGTGGTGCACGCCGATCCGCTTGCGGAACACCCAGTACGTCCAGGCCTGGTAGAGCATCACCAGCGGCGCGAAGACGGCCGCCACGATGGTCATCACCTTGAGCGTGTAGCCGGCCGAGGAGGCGTTGCCGACGGTCAGGCTCCAGGACGGATCGAGCGTGGACGGCAGCACGTTCGGGAAGAGCGCCAGGAAGAGCATGCCGACGGCGGCCACCACGGTCAGCCCGGAGAGGGTGAACGCCCAGCCCTCCCGCCCGGTCCGCAGTGCGGCGAGCGCGCCGACCAGCGCGAGCACCGCCACCACCAGGGCGGCCAGGCTCCAGCCGTCGCCCCGGTGGAGCTGGGTCCAGAGCAGGAACGCGGCCGCCGGCACGATGGTCAGCAGACCGGCGCGCAGCCCGAACGCCCGGGCCCGGCCCCGGATCTCGCCGACCGTCTTGAGGGCGGCGAAGACCGCGCCGTGGAAGACGAAGAGCGACAGGGTGACCAGCCCGCCGAGGATCGAGTAGCCGTTCAGCAGGTCCCAGAACGAGCCGACGTAGTCCTTGTGCTGGTCGATGGCGACGCCGTGCACCATGTTGGCGAAGGCCACGCCCCAGAGGAAGGCCGGCAGCAGCGAGGTCCAGAAGATCGCGTGCTCCCAGCCGGTCTGCCAGGCGTCGCCGTCGCGCTTGTGGCGGTACTCGAAGGCGACGCCGCGCACGATCAGGCAGACCAGGATGATCAGCAGCGGGATGTAGAAGCCGCTGAACAGCGTGGCGTACCAGTCGGGGAAGGCCGCGAAGGTGGCGCCGCCGGCGGTGAGCAGCCAGACCTCGTTGCCGTCCCAGACCGGGCCGATGGTGTTGATCAGGACCCGTCGCTCGGACCGGTCGCGGGCCAGCAGCTTGGTGAGGACGCCGATGCCGAAGTCGAAGCCCTCCAGGAAGAAGTACCCGATCCACAGGACGGCGATCAGCACGAACCAGACGTCGTGAAGGTGCATGGCGAGTTCCCCTTCCGGGCTCAGTAGGCGAAGGCCATCGGACGGTCGGCGTCCTCGTCCGCCCCGGGACCGCGCAGCACCGGGTCCTCGGTGGGCGGCTGCTCCTCGACGTCGGGGCCGGCCTTGGCGTACTTGGCGAGCAGCCGGACCTCGATCACGGCGAGGACCGCGTAGAGCATGGTGAAGGTGATGAGCGCGCCGACCTGGGTGGCGATGCCGACGTTGGGCGAGGCCGAGTCGGCGGTCTTCATCAGGCCGAAGACGCTCCAGGGCTGCCGGCCCATCTCGGTGAAGATCCAGCCGAAGCTGTTGGCGATCAGCGGGAAGCCCATGGTCAGGATGCCGATCCGCCAACTCCACGTGGTGAGCAGCGGGCTCATCTCCCGGGTGCGGGTGAGCATCAGGCGCGGCG
>NZ_JAJJPA010000095.1 GCF_020907985.1 Kitasatospora humi
GGAACGAGAAACCCGCCCGGTCTGACGGGGGTACAGACCGGGCGGGAGTTCTCAACTGGCGCCGTCCAGCTTGCGGTAGGCAACCGCGACCTTGCTGAGCCAGGCGACTTCGGCACTGAAGTTGTCGGAGTCGCGGTCCTCGAAGTCGGCGGCGTCCTTGTTGTCGTCCGGGATGCTGCCGACCCGCTTGGCCCGCAGCGCCTGGTGGATCTGCGCCGCCTCGGCGAAGGCCTGCCGGGACTCGTCACCCGCGCCGTCACCGTTGGTCGCACGGTCGATGTACGGGCGCAGGTCCCGCCAGCCGTCCCGGATCTCCACCACCCGACGGTGCAGACGGTAGTTGAGGTCCGAGACCCTGACCCGCGGCGGCTCCAGGGCGATGTCCGGCGAGGACTCGTAGAGGTCGCGCCAGAGCGGGTAGAGCACCCGGTAGGCGCGGTAGCTGCGCACCCACTCCAGCAGCCGGGCCGCCGCGGTGCCCCACGAGGAGATCGTCAGGCTCAGCGACAGCGTGACGATGCCCGCCGTGCTGAACACCGAGGCGGCCAGCTGCCAGGCGCCGATGTCGAACCCGCACGCGAGGGTGAGGATGTTCACCGTCCGGGCCGTGCAGTAGAGGAAGAGGAGCACGGCGGCCGCCGAGAGCAACCGCAGCGCCTGCTGCAGCGGCGGCGAACCGGCCACCCCGGCATAGGCCCGCACCTGCCGGAAGATGGTCACGCACGGCACCGCCTGGGAGACGATGAAGACCAGCAGGTAGGTGAGCAGCAGCGGACGGCCGGTGCCGTTGAAGTCGTCAGCCGGCCGGTGCGGGCCGTCGGCGGCGAAGAACAGCGCCACCAGCAGCGCGCCGAGCACGCCGCCGGCGATCAGCCAGTACCGGGACTGCCGGACCGCCGCCTCCCCGTCGCTCACCCAGCGCAGCAGGATGATCTGGGCGCTGACGCAGAAGGCCACGGCGGACACGTGCATCACCAGGATGGCGAGGTTGCCGACGCCCAGGAAGCTGCTGCTCCCGGTGGCGAGCGCGCCCATGGTGAAGGTGAGGCACTGCAGCACCAGGGTGACGACCAGGGTGCGGTAGGCGCTGTCGCGTCGGCTGCCCCGCACCTGGCAGAGCCGGTAGACGAGCGCGGCGTACGACGACAGCGCCGAGATGGCGAAGCAGAGGGATCTAGTGGTGTTCACGGCCTGATTCCCCGTCACTGCCGTGGGTGCGGCGGACGGTGTGGTACTCGTCGGTGGCCGGGGCGACGCCCCGGTGACTGATGCCGATCGGTGGCGTTCGGCGGTACCGCTGATCGGCGGCACCGCCGGCCGCTGTCACTGGGTAGCGGCCGGCGGCGTTGGGCACGGCCAGGCTGCGGCCGGCACGGCCGGCCGCAGTTGGCGGCGGTCGGCGGCAGTCGTGGGCAGCCGGCGGCGGTCGTGGGCAGCCGCGCGACCGGGATCAGTCGGTTGCAGTCCCACCGAGCGGGACCGCGAGGCCGATGCCCTCGGCCGCAACAGCGATGGCGAAGTCAAAGAAGGCGGACTCGTCACGGACGCTGTCATGGGTGCGGCTGAAGACCTGGAACACCAGCAGTCCGACCAGGCTGCTCCACAGCACGATGCCGCGCTCGATGACATCACCGAACGGCGCCCCGGGCACCCCGCCGAAGAGTTGCACGGCCTCCGGCAGCAGCAGCGACTCCTGGGTCAACTGGCGCTTGGGCGACGTCAGTTCACCGGCCTCCAGGGCGGCCCGGACGATCCCGGCCAGCACGGCGGGCGTGCGGGAGGCGGGCGGCACGGTGTCCTGCGGCGCGTGGTAGCCGGGGACGGGCGAGCCGTAGACCAGCGTGAACTCGGCCGGGTTGGCGAACGACCAGGCCCGCAGCGCCCTGGTCACCGCCAGCAGCCGCGCACCCGCCGACGCACCGGCCGCCACCGCCTCCTGGTCGGCCCGCTCCATCGCGGCGCCCGACTCGTTGTAGGCGTCGATCAGCAGGGCGGTCAGCAGCTCGTCGCGGTGCGGGAAGAGCGCCCGCACCTGGGCGACCGTCAGCCCGCCTTCGTCGGCGACGCCTTCCAGTGACAGGCCTGCGGCGCCGGCCTTCGCCAGCAGCTGGTGTGCCGCGACCTTGACGGCGGTTGCGTCGACGACGCTTGCTCCGGAATCATCCATGGGCCAAACCGTACCCGGCAGTCCGAAGAGCGTTCGAGGGGCTCAGGTGAAGACTTTGCCGAGGGGCAAGGCCCGCGCGCAGTGAGCCACCCTCAGGCGGTGCGGGCGTCAGCCGCCGACCTGCCGGGCCGAACACCGGGACGGCAGCCGGCGGGACGGGCGGTTCCGGAACCTTCGCGGCGGATCGGGCCCCTTGCCGACCGCCGATCGGCCCCGGGGACTCACTCGGGCCGGTAGCGCGGGGGGCTCGCTCGGGCCGGGTAGCGCGGGGGGCTCACTCGGGCCGGGTAGCGCGGGGGGCTCACTCGGGCCGGTAGGCGGTGAGCAGCAGGGCGATGTCGTCGGAGCGCTGCGGGGAGCGCCGGGCCTTCCGGAGGAGCCGGTCGGCGAGCTCCTCGAGGTTTCCGGCGGCGTCGTGGGCCAGCGAGGCCCGCAGGTCCTCGATGCCCAGATCGATGTCGCTGCCGCGTTCCTCGACCAGGCCGTCGGTGTAGAGGGCCAGGATCGAGCCGCGCGGGAGCTCCAGCCGGGTCTCCGAGTAGGTGCTGGTGTCGTCGACTCCGAGGAGCGGGCCGCCTGCCAGTTCCAGCACTTCGGTGCTGCCGTCGGGGCGGCGCAGCAGCGGCGGGCAGTGCCCGGCGCGGACGGCGTAGGCGCGACCGGTGCCCGGCTCGATGCGGACGTAGCAGCAGCTGGCGAGCATCCCGGAGTCGAGGTCGACCAGGAGCCGGTTGGTTCCGGCCAGGACGGCACTCGACGAGTGCCCGGCCGTCACGAAGGCCCGTACCGCGCTGCGCAGTTGGCCCATGGCACCGGCCGCGGCGACGCTGTGGCCCTCGACGTCTCCGATGACGAGGGCCACACCGCTTCCGGTGGGGATCACGTCGTACCAGTCGCCGCCGATGTTCATCCCGCTGGTGCCGGGCAGGTACCGGCCGGTGGTGCGGATGCCGGGCAGGGCGGGCAGACGGTGGGGCAGCAGCGCGTTCTGCAGGCCGTGGGCGAGGGCGGACTTCTCGTCGTAGAGACGGGCCCGTTCGAGTGCCTGGGCGATCAGACCGCTGAGCGCGGTCAGAATGCCTCGGTCCCTGCCGGTGAAGTGGTGCACCCCCTCGAAGCCGACGATGCACGTGCCGACGGGACGATTGGAGGCGACCAGCGGCAGGTAGGCCCAGGCCCCGATGCCTTCCGCGAAGCGGGCCGGGCAGCCGTCGGTGGGATCCTGCCGGGACTCGACGAACAAGGGTCCGCCGGAGGTCCGCTCCTCCGTTCCGGGCAGCGGGGCACCGAGCGGTCTGCCCTCCAGCCAGTGCAGGAAACGGTCGCGGTAGCCGCTGCGGTAGAGCAGGTGCAGCCGGCCTTCGTCGATGACGTAGATGGCCAGGTGCTGTCCGCCGATGGCCGGCAGGAGCTGGTCGGAGACGACGTCGCACACCTCGTCCGTGGTGACCGCCTCGGTCAGCGCGCTGCTGAGCTGCAGCACGTGGTAGATGGCGCTCAGGCGTGGGGGTTGTGCCCGGGCCGCCGGCCGGCTCGGAGCGGGATGCCCGGGCCCGGGAACGGGCGGAGCGCTGGTCGACTCCCCGGATTCCTCCGGCGGCCCGGCGCCTTCCGGCGACCCGGCCCCTTCCGGCGGCGAGGGCGGCGAGGGCGGCGATCCGGAGGGCTCCACCCTGCCGGTCACCCCGTTCGGGTCCGGGTAGAGGGAGAAGGCGAGCCACCGGTCGGGCGGGCGGTGGGCCAGGAAGGCGGTGGGCTGCTGCGAGACCATCGCGGCTCGGTGCTGGTCCTCGTAGGTGGGGTCGGACAGCCAGGGCAGGACGTCCCACAGACGGCGGCCGAGCAGCTCCCGGACGGGTGCTCCGAGCAGCTGCTCCAGGCCGTGGTTGGCGTAGCTGACCCGCCCGTCCGGGGCGAGGGAGAAGAGTCCGTCTTGGAGCCGCTCCACCGCGGTGACGGCTGCGGCGCCGGCGGCGGCGTCCAGCACGCAACCGACCAGGTGGGCCCGCGCCTCCTCGCCGGGCGCCTCCGGCACGCGGCCCCACAGCTCGACGGTGCGGTACCCGTGGGCGGCGCGGACGCGCAGTCGCCGCGCGAGCACCCTGCCCTCCGCGATGGCCTCGCGGGCCGCCACCCGGAGCAGGACCCGGTCGCCGGGGTGGAGCCGGGAAGCCAGCGTGTCGTCCCGCCCGTCGAAGGCACCGGGCGCCAGACCGAAGATCGCGCACAGCTCGTCGTCGGCGACCACGGCCCCGGTGTCGAGCCGCCAGTCGAACAGGCCGACCCGCACCGCCGGTGCGGTGGGAGCAGGGACCTCGACGGGCACCGTGGTGGCGTCGTACTCGAAGGCACCTCCGCGCGCCCGGAGATCGGAGAGGACGGCGCCGAGCCGGTTGGCGACGGTCCGCAGGTGGCGGAGCTGGACTCTGGACAGCCCCGTGCCCCCGGCGGGCGCTGCCCACACCACCGCCAGCGCCCCCAGGCTCTCCCGCCCGGCCCTGACCGGCACCGACGCCGAGCCGAACGCGTACGGGAGGGCCACCGAGAGCTGGGGATAGCGTCGCATCGTCTCGTCGGCGTCGGCCAGATGGACCGTCCGACCCGACCGGTAGGCCGCCGCCACCGGAATGGGGCTGCTGACCGGGATGAGCCGCCAGCCGCCCAGCAGGGACGGCGAGGAACCGCAGGTGGCGGCCAGCACGATCGAGCGGCCGTCCCGGGAGCGGAGAAAGACGCTCCCGGCATGGGCGCCGGTCTCCGCGACGGCCTTGACGACGGCCGCCACCAGGGCGTCCTCGCGCTCCGCCGCCAGACGGTCACCCTCGCCGACCCCGCGCTCCGCCGCCAGACGGTCACCCTCGCCGACCCCGCGCTCCCCTCCGCGGTGGTCAGCTTCCCTCGCGGCGCCCGTACCCGGGTAGGTCGCCGTGTCGCGCTTGACCTGCGGGGCCGCCCGTTCCACCGGCTCGCGCCGACTCATGCTCTCCGATGTACGTCCGGCTGACGGCCCTGTCAAGGGCCACCCGGACGGCCACCGGGAAACGGGGAGCCCGGCCCGGGAGCACCCATGCCGTGGTCGTCCCCCCGACGGTCTCCCGTGTCCTGCCCGGGCTCCACGCTTCGCCTTCGCTTTCCACGACCGGCGGGCGAAGCGGCCCCGACGTCCGACCGAGGTGCCCTGAACGCCGGGGCAGGGCCGGCCGCACGACGACAAGCACGACGCCGCGTTCCCCCTTTCCGGCTTTCCGGAGCTTCGAGAGTGCGCGTTCCCACCTCGGCGCCTGGCCTCCGCCCCGCTACTCGACGTGGTGGCGGGCCCCGCTCAGGCGTCTGGCCGGGCAACGCCTCGGCTCAGCCGCTGGTGACCTCCACGGTCCACTTGCACTCACTGTTGACCTTGAGCGTGTGGGTACCGGCGCCGGTCTCGGTCGTCGAGTCCGCGCCCTTCTCGCCAAGGGCGTTGGCGGCGATGTCACCGTTCGGATAGTCGACATAGATCTGCATGTTGCCCTGAGTGCCGAAGGCCGAGCAGTCGTAGGTGTAATGGATCGTCCAGTTGTCGCCGGTGGTGAAGCTCGCGGTGTTCTTGATCCCATCGCCGGAGGTCTTCAGCAGCGTCGACGAGGCCGCGGGAGCTGTTGGCTGGGTCGACTGGCTGCTCTCGGCCGTCGGAGCACTGGTCGCCGCGGCAGCAGGCGGGGCCACCTGTGTGGCGGGCGCGCTGCCGGGCACAGCCGGGACGCTGTGACTCGGCGCGGCGGCCGAGGTGGTGGCCGACTTCGAGCTACTTCCCTTGGCGGCGCTGACCGCGACGCCGATGATCACCAGGACGGCGAGCACCCCCGCGCAGCCCAGGCAACCGGCCTTGCCACGCTTCGGCTTCACAGGTGGTTGCGGCGACTGGCCAGGCTGGGCCCACCCCGGCTGCTGAGGTTGTCCCCACGACGGGGTGGGTGGCTGGTTGGAGGGAGTGGTCATGACGATCTCCTGTTCGGGGCGCAGAGAACCGTCACATTGGCAGTCAGGTATTCAGCTATGTGTGGAAGTTGCAAACCCGTGATGCTACCGGCCAGTTGTACAGCCGCACTTCACCAGCGCACTCAGCGACCGGGGCCCTGACCTTCCTCACAAGACTCGAGTCACCCGGTCGGTACGGCCGTTCCTGCTGCTGTCGCACGAGGTTCACCGTGGAAGACCTCTCGGGAATGCCACTCGCGATGCCGCTCGGCGACGGATGGGACGCCCGACTGCGGACCTATCACCGGCCGCCCGGCCAGCGCGAGCACGTGCTGCCGGCTCGCCTCGCTCCGGCCGACGAAGCGCTGGGAGACGAGAATGCGGTGCCCCTCGCCCAAGCCCAGGATGCCCTTGTCGAAGAGCTTGTGGTGCAAGGAGCACAAGCACAGGCCGTTATCGACCTCGTCCGGGCCGTCGTAGGACCACCACCGCACGTGCGCGGCCTCCAGCCCGACGCTGCTCGCGCCGAGCATCCCGTCGTAACCGCAGAAGGCGCATTGGAACTCGTACGCCGTCAGGACCATCTCGCGCATCCGGCGGTCACGTTGCCGTCGCGCAGCGGTCTCCGCCTCACCGAGCAGGCCGGCGACCGGCGCGGTCTCGGCCAGCTCCAGGTCGAGACCGACGGCCTCGCACAGGTCGGTGTGCAGTGACGGCGGGAAGTTGACGTCCAGCAGCACTCTGGCCATCCGCCCCAGCAGCGAGGGCTCCTTCGTGAGCGCCTTCCGCAACTCCGGCACGAGCCTGCCGGTGGCCCCGCTGGACCGGAGGACCCGGATCCCGGTGCCCGGGCTGCCCTGCCCGCGGTCGGTCCTGACCTCCCACACACCGTCAGAGACCAGATGGTGGAAGGGATATGCGGGCGTCGTCGGATTCGGCGGACCGTACTCGACAAGCAGCCGCTTCAGCTCCTCCTCGACCACGCTGTAGCGCAGTTCGCTGTCGGCATCCTGCTGGAAGCTGCCGAGCGCGTACAGCAGCAACAACGGCTTGTGCGGCGCGCGGACCTCGTTGCTCTTCCACTGCCGCAGCTTCGCCACCCGATCGAGCCAGTCCATGACCGCCAGCGTAGTTCGCGGCACCGACGCCAACTCCGGTGTGCAGCCATGACCGAGGGCGTGCTCACCGCCTGGCTTGGCCCCTTCAGCGCGCCGCCCATGCCCTGACCGAGGCCGCCAGGCCCTCCCGCTCCCGTTCGAACTGCTGCTTGCGGTGGCCGTTCCCACCGGACGGATGGGGGAAGCCCACCAGGCACCTGCGGCTGCCACCCTGCCGGACTCGATGCTCAGCTGCACCGCTTCGGTCGCCGCCTTGCCGAACGGGACTACCAGCGCGTCCGGCGCTCCCTGCAACTGGGCGCCCAGCACTCGGGTCGCGAAGTCGCGGAAGACCGGCCTCCTGGTGATTGCGTCGCCGCTGTAGTTCTCTCCGTTGACGAACACCGCATGGCAGATTGCCGAAGTGGTGGCGCACATCCCCGCGTGCTCGCCGAACAGGGTCGAGGTGCTGGTGATCCCGAGAGCCTCGGCCAACCCGATGGCGTCCAGCATCGCCACGGCGTTCTTGCGCATCGCTCCGGCGAAACTCGCCGTCCGGCCCGCCTCCCGAACTGCCTCCTCCGGGGACCGGCCCGCTGCCAGCGCGGCTTGTGCCGCCTGCACGGCGCGATGGAGCTGCTGGCGCCCCGGCGTGACACCGACCAGGATGACCCTCACGTCGGGATCGATGCTGCGGTCAAACGGCGTGTAGTAGATCTGGACGTGCTTCGATCGGATGGTCTCCTCGTAGATGAGGAGTTCGGGCCGCGCGACGTCGGCCTCCGAGAGATGCGATAGCCCGGCGAGGACCGGCGCGAACTGCTCGATGCACCAAGCGGCCGATACGAGACCCCCGGAAGCGGTCTTGATCGCACATGCATGGCCGGTTGCTGTCTGATCCATCGGTACTCCGGCCGTTCCTCGTGGTCTGCCGATCCGGTGGAGAACATGCGAAACGGCAGCCCCCGCCGATGATCTGACGTAACGTCAGGCTACTCAGTCAGCGCGATACCGCCCACCAAGAAGCCGATGACGATGGCGCCCGGCCACCACCGGGCGCCATCGCCGGGAAGTCCTACTTGAACCAGACCCGCACGCCCTTGTGGCCGGAGCAGGTGCCTGAGCCGTCGTCGCCCGAGAACGAGACGTAGCCGTCCTTGCACGTGGCCGTCTCGCCCGATTGCTCTGGCGTCTCGCCCCGGTCCCAGCCGCAGTAGGCCACCGTGTGCGCCCTGCACGATCCCTCCGGGCTGTGGGCCGGGGCCGGGGGTGTCGGTGCCACGGCCGGGGCGGACGGTGGAGTGTGGGTGTCGGACGGTGGGTTCGTAGTGGCCGTCGGAGCAGGCGCCACAGTCGACGGTGCTGCCTCGGGCGTGGGCTTGGCCGTCGTCGCCGGTGCGGTGGGCACGGCCGCCGGAGCGGCGGCTGACGGCGACGGTGTCGGCGAACCCCCAGGGCAGTTCTCCTCGTTCTTCACCACATACAGCTTCACCGTCATGTTCTTCACCGACGGCGAACCTGCGCCGGGCGACTGGCCGCAGACCTTCCAGTTGCCCTTGATGATCACGGTGCGAGGGGATGTCTCACCGGCCTTCACGTCCTGGAAAGCGACGTCCTTCGCGAGGTACGCGTCCGGCTTCTGCAGGGCGTCTTCCGCCTTGTCGCCGTGCATGCCAACGAGGTTGGGAAGGGGCGTCCCGGATGCGGCCGACTGGCAACCGGTCAGCCAGAACACGGCTGCCACCACCGCTGCGCCTACGCCGAACGGCCTTCCGAGGGAGTCGGGCAATCGGCGCTCCTGGGACGTCCGTTCACTTCTCATGGGCGATGAAACTACTGTCATACAGAACGCTGCGCTGGCCGAACGGTCGAACTCGTGGCCACCTCGGCTGCTTTCCCCCGGGTCGGCGACTGCCGCCCAGGGCTGGCAACATGCCCCGTGCTGATCACCGGACATGCGAACGACCCCCTTACCCCGAGCGACGACCTGGTCGCCGCGCCCGGGTTCTGGGCCTCGTACCTGCTGTGGCTCGCCGAGGGCGAGGACTTCGAGCCTGGGCCCGACCTGTTCGGCGCCGACGGCGCGGACGCGGATGCCGTCTACGAGCGGCTCTCCAACCCGACCGCCTGGCCCGTCTTCCGACTGCCGATGCAGCACGGCCACTCGCTCCTCATCGTCCACCGCAACTTCGCCGAGGACGCAGGCATCGACTACTACCTGACCCACCCCGACTGGGACCGGCCAGGCTCACTGGCCAGCATCGAGGGCCACTTCGCCGGCCCAGGGCTCGCCTGGCGCGAACTGATCCACATCGCCCGGAACCCCGGGGAGGGACCGGGGATCACCGAACCGCACGCCCGGCTGCTACTCCTACTGCCCACCCTCGGCGATGCCGACCTGCCGACCGACGCCACTGCGACCGTCGCAAGCGCCCTCGCCGCCATCGGCACCCCGACCGATGCCACGACCACCCTCGCCGAGGCCCTTCTCGACCACCCCTTCCGGGGCGACGAGACCTGGTACTTCGAGGGAGCCGGCTCACCCCTCAGCGGTACGACCGCCGTCACAGCCACAAGCCGCGTACTGCTCTGCGGCGGCGTCTACAGCCCCCGCAGCGTCCGCTTCGGACTCTCGCCCGAGCAGGACTCGCGCCTCGCCGAAGCCCTCGGCACCGCCTACTGAAGCCTCCCCGACAGTCGCGCCGGGCCCACGAGTTGTCGAGCGCCGACATCTCGACCCGGCCGCTCAACACCCCCGCCGGGTGGCCGCCGCGCTCCGATGGCCGGCAACCGGCCGACGTGGGCGGCCCGCTTCTGTACCGCTCGTTGGGCTCGGCGACGACCCAGCCCGAGTGGCTTCCAAATCCGTTGGGCATCCCGAGCCCCTTCAGGCATCATCCACGCGTGGACACGTACCTGAAAACCGAGCGCCTCGTTCTGCGGCGTTCACGGCCGACGATGCGGACTTGCTGATCGAGCTGGACAGCGACCCGGCGGTGATGCGCTACATATCCGGAGGCGCTGCGACCGCGCCGGAGGTCGTCCGCGAGAGCCACCTGCCGTTCATCCTCGCCGGCTACGAGAGGTGGCAGGGCGAGCTCGGACTGTTCGCCGCGTACGAGATCGTCGGCGACGCGTTCGTGGGCTGGTTCTGCCTGCGCCCCGAGCCGAACGGCCCGCGGGACGAGGCCGAACTCGGCTACCGGCTGCGGCAGGCTGCTTGGGGCAAGGGCTACGCCACCGAAGCCTCACGGGCCCTGCTCGACAAGGGTTTCACCGAGCTCGGTGTCCGAAAGGTCTGGGCTGCGACGATGGCCCTGAACAGCGCTTCGCGCCGCGTCATGGAGAAGGTCGGAATGGCCTTCGCGCACACTCTTCCCACCCCCGACGACATGCAGATGGTCGAGGGCGCCGAACTCGGGGGAGTGCAGTTCGAGATCACCAAGGAGCAGTGGGAACAGCAGTAGCCACCGTGGGCGGCCCTATTGGGCGCTTCGCCGCCCCCTACGAGGTCGCCGAACAGGAACTGCGGGCCCGCACCATGAGATCCGCCGGCTCCGCGGCGGCACGGACTCGGACCAGACCGCACCGCCCGAGAGCCGACGGGCACGTAGCGGGCGACGAGTCGAACTCGCGCTCCAAGCTTGGGAATCGGCGGGCATCGAGGCGCCCAGCTCTCCAGCGAATCCGGCGACACGGGCGCCGACAGGCTCGATCAGCCGATCGGTGGTGCGAGGTATTCCAGCGCGTAGCCGTCGCCAGAGGGGGTCACGCGGGCGATACCGGGTGAGTCGAGGTGGGCGCCGGCTACGAAGTGCTGCGGTCGGGTCAGTTGTCCGAGAAGGGCCGCTCGCGCGGCGCGGGCCTGAGACTGGTTGCCGTCGAGCTCCCAAGACACGTTCGGCTGATCGAATTGGAGCGTGGGAACGTGAACGGTGTCGCCCCAAGCGAGAAGGTGGCCGGTGCCGCTCCTGACCTGGTAGACGGTGTGACCGGGTGTGTGGCCCGGTGTCGGGATCGCGGTGGTCCAGTCGTTGATCGCAACCTTTTCCGACACGGGTACGACTCGGTCCCGGATCGGCTCGAGCCGCCCGGTGAACACCGAGGTGTCGCCCGCGCCGATCCACACGCGCTCGAGTCCGGTGAACGCCTCCGACCCGTCCGGCGCGATCAGGCCGCTCACGTGGTCTTCGTGCCTGTGGGTGATGGCCACATCGGTGATCTGCGCTCGGTCGATCCCCGCTTCGTCGAGCGCGTCGTAAATCAGTCCCATGGTGGGGTCGTGCCAGGCGTTGGACGCGCCGGTGTCGATGAGAACCGACCGCGTGCCGTCGGTGACGAAGAAGGCGTTGACCGACAGCCGCAAGTTGTCGCCGACCAGTGGGACGGCGGCCGGCAGCTCGTCGAGCGGGCACCCGTCCTCGTCGCGGAGCCGTGTCGTCGGCATGTCGATGTACCCGTCCCGCAACGAGACCACCTGCAGATCACCGAATTCGAACGTGGCATGGTGCCGGCCACTCGAGGTCAGACGCATGGAACCCCTCCGTCATGTTGGGCACGCACCGCGTGTCTCTGATAGAAGAAACAGGTCTTCTTTAGAAGAAGCCTACACTGTGGGCAGCGCGATACCCATCGATCGAGGAGCACGGTGGTCGAGCAAGACGGAAACGCCTCCGAACAGCAGCGCGGTGACGACCTAGCAGGCGCGTTCGGCGGTAACGTGCGGCGGCGCCGCGAGGAGGCGGGTCTGACGCTGGAGCAGTTGTCCGCACAGTCGTCGGTCAGCCGGGCGATGCTGTCCAAGGTCGAACGCGGCGAGAAGAGCCCGACGATCGGCGTCGCCTCTAGGATCGCCCACGCGCTCAACGTGTCACTCTCGGACCTGGTCGGCGCGCCGGCCACTGCCGCGTCCGGCGTGGCCGTTGTCATGCGCAAGAACGATCGCCCCGTTTTCCGTGACCCGGAAACAGGCTTCGAGCGACACATCACGTCAGCGGCCCTGGGCGCGGGACGAGCCGAGATGGTCGTCCACTACCTCCCCGCGCAGGTCTCCACCGGCCTGCTGCCCGCATATCCGCCGGGCACCGAAAAACAACTCCTGGTGCTCGAAGGCACGCTCACCGTCGCGATCGGCGGGATCAGCGAGACCCTGGAGACAGGCGACTCCCTGTACTTCCAAGCCGACGCGGACCACGGCTTCGCCAACCGAACGAACGCCACGTGCAAATACATCATGGTCATCTCACGCAGGCCTGATCGGCCATAGCCTGCAGACCTGGACGAGCCGACTCACTCAGGGCGCTCGCGGCCGCGCATCGCGCGGCTGGGCGACCTGGTACCAGTAACAGAAGAAGCCGCAGATCATATGATCTGCGGCTTCTTCTGTTACTGGGAGCGGGCGACGAGAATCGAACTCGCGCTCTAAGCTTGGGAAGCTCATGTTCTACCATTAAACTACGCCCGCGTGATGACCCGTCAGGAACGGCTCGATCATGCTCCACTGTACCCCATCTCCAGGGGTGGTCCGTACCGGGCGCTGCGGGGTGGGGGGTGGAGGGGTGGTGGGGGTCGTGAGGGTTCGTGGGTGGGGCGGCGAGCCGGTGGGTGGGATGTCGGGAAGATCCCCTAATGTGACGGCTGTCGTGGCCCGGCGGTGCGTGGGGGCCGGGCCGGGGAAGTCCGGGAAGGGGATCGATGGAGCGGCGAACCGTTGTTCGTTGTGCCGAGGGGCACCTGTTCAGTATCAGCGCGTTCCCGATGCGGAACCTCGGGGCGGGGCGGCTCGGGCCGCAGCGGCTGCTGAGGTGTCCGCAGTGCGGGCGGTTGCGCAGTGCGGTGCCGGCCGATCCGACCGTGCTGTCCGAGGGGCAACTGGCAAGGGCGCTGCGGCTCGTGTAGCGCGGCGGTGATGTTCGCCGGGGACGGCTTCGGGTGTCCCCGACTGCACGCCGTGGCAGGCGCGTTGACCGGCCATCCCAAGTGGTGGTCGCAGGACTACTTCGGCCGCGCCCGGCCAGA
>NZ_JAJJPA010000096.1 GCF_020907985.1 Kitasatospora humi
GGTCAGCCCCTCAGCCGACCGACCCGACACCAACCACGCACCCGCACCCGACACCACCGGCACCACGGCCGGGGCCTCAGCCTCGACTGCCGCCGGCGCCTCCTCCACGATGATGTGCGCATTGGTGCCGCTCATCCCGAACGAGGACACGCCGGCCCGGCGCGGACGCTCGCCCGCGGGCCACGGCACCGCCTCCGTCAGCAGCTCCACCTCACCGGCGGACCAGTCGACGTGCGAGGACGGCACCTCGGCATGCAGCGTCTGCGGCAACTGCTCGTGCTGCAAGGCCAGAATCATCTTGATCACACCGGCCACACCGGCGGCCGCCTGGGTGTGCCCGATGTTGGACTTCACCGAGCCCAGCCACAACGGCCGTCCCTCCGGCCGGTCCTGGCCGTAGGTGGCGAGCAGCGCCTGCGCCTCGATCGGGTCGCCCAGCGTCGTGCCCGTCCCATGGGCCTCCACCACGTCCACATCGGCGGCGGACAGGCGCGCGTTCGCCAGCGCCGCCCGGATCACCCGCTGCTGCGAGGGACCATTCGGGGCGGTCAGGCCGTTGGACGCGCCGTCCTGGTTGACGGCGGAGCCCCGCAGCACCGCCAGCACCGGGTGCCCGTTCCGCTGCGCGTCCGACAGCCGCTCCACCACGAGCATGCCCACACCCTCGGCCCAGCCCGTGCCGTCGGCCTCCTCCGAGAAGGCGCGGCACCGGCCGTCCGCCGACAGCCCCTGCTGCCGCGAGAAGTCGATGAACATGCCGGGCGTGGCCATCACCGTCGCACCACCGGCCAGGGCGAGCGAGCACTCGCCCGAGCGCAAGGCCTGGGCGGCCAGGTGCAGCGCGACCAGCGACGAGGAGCACGCCGTGTCGACCGTCACCGCCGGGCCCTCCAGGCCCAACACGTACGACACCCGGCCGGACAGCACGCTCGTCGCGTTCCCGGTCAGCAGATGGCCCTCGACACCGGCCCCGCCCTCGCCCGCCAGGGTGAAGCCGTAGCCGGACGCGTAGCCACCGGCGAAGACGCCGGTCGCGCTGCCGTGCAGCGCCGCCGGGTCGATCCCGGCCCGCTCCAGCGCCTCCCAGGACGTCTCCAGCAGCAGCCGCTGCTGCGGATCCATCGCCAGCGCCTCACGCGGACTGATCCCGAAGAACCCGGCGTCGAAGCCGCCGGCGTCCGCGACGAATCCGCCCTCCTGGGTGTAGGAGGTTCCGACGCTCTCGGGGTCCGGGTCGTACACGCCCTCAAGGTCCCAGCCCCGGTCGGTCGGGAACCCGCCCACCGCGTCGCCGCCCGAGGCCAGCAGCTGCCAGAACTCCTCGGGGCTGCCCGCGCCGCCCGGGAACCGGCAGGCCATGCCGACGATCGCCAACGGCTCGTCCGCAGCAGCCGCCACGGCGACCACCGCGCCCGCCCCGGTCGCCTCGCCGGTCAGTTCACCGCGCAGGAATCCGGCCAGCAGCAGCGGGGTCGGGTAGTCGAACACCAACGTGGCGGGCAGCCGGACACCGGTGACGGCATTGAGGCGGTTGCGCAGCTCGACGGCGGTCAGCGAGTCGAAGCCCAGGTCCTTGAACGACCGCCGGTCCTCGACGGCATCGGCCGAGGCGTGTCCCAGCACCACGGCCACTTCGGCCCGCACGACGTCCGTCAGCACCCGCTCCTGCTCAGCCTTGACCAACCCGGCCAGCCGGTGCGCCAGTTCACCCTCCGGTCGGGTGGCGGAACCGGCCCCGGCGCCCGGGGCGGTCAGCCGGCGGACCTCCGGCAGGTCGCGGAAGAGCGGCGCCTCCCGCAGGTCCACGGCTCCGGACGCGGAGGCCAGTTGGGCCCAGTCGACGTCCATCACCGTCACCACGGCGTCCGGGCCGTCCAGCGCCCAGCCCAGGGCCCGGGCGGCGAGCCTCGGGTCCATCGCCGGCATCGGGCCGCGCTTGACCCGCGCCCGCGCCGCCTCGCTGGACTCCGCGAACCCGCCACCGCCCCATGCGCCCCACGCCACCGCCAGCCCGGGCAGCCCGCGGCTGCGGCGGTTCTCGGCGAGGGCGTCGAGGAAGGCGTTCGCCGCCGCGTAGTTGCCCTGACCGGCGGCGCCGAGCGTGGACGCGGCCGAGGAGAACAGCACGAACGCGTCCAGATCCAGGTCAGCGGTCAACTCGTCGAGCAGGGCGGCGCCTTCGGCCTTCACCCGGAGCACGGACGACAGCCGCGCCGGGGTGAGGCGGTCGATCACGCCGTCGTCCAGGACGGCCGCCGTGTGCAGCACCGAGGACAGCGCCGGACCGGACTCGCCGATCCAGCCCACCAGCCCGGCCAGCGCCGACCGGTCGCTGACGTCGCACGCCACGACGTCCACGCCGGCGCCCTGGGCGGCCAGTTCGGCGGCCGTCGCGGCGATGCCGGCGGCCGCCGGACCGGACCGGCCGGCCAGCACCAGCCGTTCCGCACCGCGCTCGGCCAGCCAGTGCGAGACATGCCCGGCGATGGCGCCGGTGCCACCAGTGATCAGCACGGACCCACACGGGGTCCAACGGTCCTTGCCCCGCAGCTGCGAAGCGCGCGTGAGCCGGCGGCCCAGGATCCCGGCCGCCCGGATCGCGACCTCGTGCTCACCGCAACCGGCCAGCACCGCCACCAGCCGCGCACCGGCCCGGTCGTCCAGCACCTCGGGCAAGTCGACCAGACCACCCCAGCGGTCCGGGTGCTCCAAGCCGACGACCCGGCCCAGACCCCACACCTGCGCCTGCACCGGGGTGGCCAGCGCCTCACCCGGACCGGCCGCCACCGCACCACGCGTCGCCAGCCACAGCGGCGCACCGATCCCGGCATCCCCCAGCGCCTGCACCAGCATCAGGGTGGCCGCCACGCCGGCGGTCACCACCGGGTGTTCCGGCAGCGGCGTCTCGTCCAGCGCCAACAGCGACAGCACACCGGTGACCGCGGACGACTCCGCCGCCGCGCCCAGAAACGCCGCCACCTCGGCCCGGTCCACGGCCCCGGCCGGAACCTCGACCACGACGACCTCGGCCCCCCGACCGGCCAAGGCGGCCACACACTGCTGCGCCGTCTCGCCCTCGGCCGATCCGGCCGCGACCGCAACCAGCCAGGTGCCGGACAGCACCCGCGCGTCAGGGTCGGCGACTCGCGTCCAGTTCACCCGGTAGCGCCAGTCCGTGGTCACCAGCCGGTCCTGCTCGCGGCGCCGCCAGCTCGCCAGCGCCGGCAGCACCTCGCTCAGCTGCCGCTGGTCCTCGATGGCCAGCGCGTCGGCGATCCGCGCCAGGTCCCCGTTCTCCACGGCTGCCCAGAACTCCGCCTCGGCCGCCGTACTCGTACCGTCCCCGCCGGCAACCGCCGCCGGCGGCATCAGGGACACCACGCCCTCCGGCCAGAACCTCTGCTGCCGGAAGGCGTAGGTCGGCAGCTCAACCGGTGTGCCAGCAGGCAGCACCGAACTCCAGTCCACCGGAACGCCGTTGACGAACGCGCGGGCCAAGCCCGTCACCACACTGGCGACGCCTTCGTCATTGCGCCGCTGGAGCGGGACGAAGACGGGCTCCTCGCCATCGACACCGGCCACGGCGTCCGGGCCGAGCGAGGACAGCGACCCATCCGGGCCGACCTCGACGAACACCGACACACCCTGCGCCGCGAGGGTGGCGACGGCATCGGCGAACCGCACCGCCCGACGCGTCTGCGCCGGCCAGTAACCCGCCTCGCACTCACCCACCAACTCACCGGTCAACGCACCCGCCCACATCATCGCCGGACGCTGGTACACCAACCCCTCAGCCACCGACTCGAGTTCGCCCAGCACCGGATCCATCGCCGACGAGTGGAAGGCATGCGACACCCGCAGCCGCCGCACCCGGCGACCCCGCTCACGCCACACCTCCACCACCCGGTCCACGGCGTCGACCTCACCGGACACCACCACGGACTCCGGCCCATTGACCGCCGCGACCGCCACCCCCGACACCTCGGCCAGCGTCGAAACAACCTCCGCCTCCGGCGCATTGATCGCCGCCATCGCCCCACCAGCGGGCAACGCCTGCATCAACCGCGCTCGCGCCGCCACCAAACGACACGCATCCGGCAACGACAACACCCCCGCCACATGAGCGGCCGCGACCTCACCCACCGAATGACCCACCACCGCATCCGGCACCACACCCGCAGCCCGAAGCACCGCCGCCACACCGACCTCGAAGGCGAACAACCCCGCCTGCGCATACAGCGTCTGATCCGCCAGCGCCTCATCCACACCCTCGGCACCCAGCACCACATCCCGCACCGAGACCCCGAGCTCCAACTCCAACAGCCCGCACACCCGGTCGAAAATCTCCGCGAACACCGCACTGCCCTCATACAGGCCCCGACCCATACCGGTCCACTGCGAACCCTGACCCGCGAAGACCAGCCCCACCCGCGCACCCGGCCGCGCCACCCCCGACACCACCGAAGCCGCCGACACACCAGCGGCCAGACTCTCCACACCACCGACCAGTTCGGCACGCTCGGTGCCCACCACCACCGCCCGGTGCTCGAACACCGACCGCGTCGTGGCCAGCGACCACGCCACATCCACCGGCGCCAACTCCGGCCGCGCCACCACCCATTCACGCAACCGACCCGCCTGAGCCACCAACCCCTCAGCCGACCGCCCCGACACCACCCACGCACCCGCACCCGACACCACCGGCGCCACGGCCGGAGCCCGCACGGCCTCGACATCCTCGACCGCCGGCGCCTCCTCCACGATGACGTGCGCATTGGTGCCGCTGATCCCGAACGAGGAAACGCCGGCCCGGCGAGGACGCTCGCTGGCCGGCCACGGCACCGCCTCCGCCAGCAGCTCCACCTCACCTGCGGACCAGTCGACGTGCGAGGACGGCACCTCGGCATGCAGCGTCTGCGGCAACTGCTCGTGCTGCAGCGCCAGAATCATCTTGATCACACCGGCCACACCGGCGGCCGCCTGGGTGTGCCCGATGTTGGACTTCACCGAGCCCAGCCACAACGGCCTTCCCTCCGGCCGGTCCTGGCCGTAGGTGGCGAGCAGCGCCTGCGCCTCGATCGGGTCGCCCAGCGTCGTGCCCGTCCCATGGGCCTCCACCACGTCCACATCGGCGGCCGACAGGCGCGCGTTCGCCAGCGCCGCCCGGATCACCCGCTGCTGCGACGGACCGTTGGGCGCCGTCAGCCCGTTGGACGCACCGTCCTGGTTCACCGCCGAACCGCGCAGCACCGCCAGCACCGGGTGCCCGTTCCGCTGCGCGTCCGACAGGCGCTCCACCACGAGCATGCCCACGCCCTCGGCCCAACCGGTGCCGTCGGCCTCCTCCGAGAAGGCGCGGCACCGGCCGTCCGCCGACAGCCCCTGCTGCCGCGAGAACTCCACGAAGGTCCCCGGCGACACCAGCACCGTGACGCCACCGGCCAGCGTCAGCGAGCACTCACCGGAGCGCAGCGCCTGGGCGGCCAGGTGCAGCGCCACCAGCGACGAGGAGCACGCCGTGTCCACCGTCACCGCCGGGCCCTCCAGGCCCAGCACGTACGACACCCGGCCAGAGAGCACGCTCGTCGCGTTCCCGGTCATCAGGTGGCTCTCGACACCGGACCCGGCTTCAGCGGACCAGGACACACCGATCCCGTAGTTGGACGCGAAGCCGCCCGCGAACACCCCGGTTGCCGTCTCCCGCAGGGACGCCGGGTCGATCCCCGCCCGCTCCAGCGCCTCCCAGGAGGTCTCCAGCAGCAGCCGCTGCTGCGGGTCCATCGCCAGCGCCTCACGCGGGCTGATCCCGAAGAAGTCGGCATCGAACCGGGTCGCGTCCCGCAGGAACGCCCCCTGCGCCACGTACGAGGTGCCCTCGCGCTCGCCGTCCGGGTCGTAGACGTCGTCCAAGTCCCAGCCGCGGTCGGTCGGGAACCCGCCCACCGCGTCACCGCCCGAGGCCAGCAGCTCCCAGAACGCCTCCGGGCTGTCCGCACCGCCCGGGAAGCGGCACGCCATGCCGACGATCGCCACCGGCTCCGCCGCCTGCTCCTGCACCTCGCGCAGTCGGGCGCGGGCGTCCTGGGCGTCTGCGATGGCCCGCTTTAGGTAACTACGAAGCTTGTCCTCGTCGGACACGGTCATCTCCCAGCAATGGTTTTTCGGGCAGAGTCAGGGACGGGCTGTCCCGCACGGAACGTGCGGGACAGCCCGGTTCGAGCAGAGCCCCTCAGGGCTGGACAGGCGTCACTCGAGTTCGTCGACGAGAGCGAACAGCTCGTCGTCGGTGGCGCCCTCGAGTTCCGCCTCGCGCCGCTCCTTGCTCTTGCCGGCGGCCTGGTCGCCGATGGCGTCCAGCAGCCGACGCAGCCGGTCGGTGGCCTCTTCCCGCACCGGGTCGTCCATCGCCCCGGTGCGGAGAGCGGCCTCGAGCCGGTCGAGCTCGGCGAGGATCGGCACCGATTCCGCTTCCTCCGAGACAATCTCGGTTCGCAGCCAGGTGGCAAGGGCGTTCGGGGTGGGGTAGTCGAACACCAGCGTGGCCGGCAGCCGCAGTCCCGTCACACCGTTGAGCCGGTTGCGCAGTTCGACCGAGGTCAGCGAGTCGAAGCCCAGGTCCTTGAACGCTCGCCGGTCCTCGATCGCGTCGGCGGAGGCGTGCCCCAGCACGACCGCGACCTCGGCCCGCACCGCGTCGGTGAGCACCCGCTCCTGCTCGGCCCGGCTCAGCCCGGCCAACTGCCGGGCCAGTCCGCCCTCTTCGCGCACCGGGCCGCTCCCGCTGGCGCTCGCGGCGGCCAGCTGACGGATCTCCGGAAGGTCCCGTACCAGCGGCATCTCCCGCGGGTCCACCGGGCCGGGCGAGGCCACCAGCTCGGCCCAGTTGACGTCCATCACCGTGACGACGGCGTCCGGACCGTCCAGCGACTCGCCCAGCGCCCGCACGGCGAGCTGCGGGTCCATCGCCGGCATCGGGGCCCGCTTGACCCTGGCCCGGACCACCTTGCTGGACTCGGCCATGCCACCGCCGGCCCAGGCACCCCAGGCGACCGTGAGCGCGGCCAGGCCGCGGCTGCGGCGGTTCTCGGCGAGGGCGTCGAGGAAGGCGTTGGCCGCCGCGTAGTTGCCCTGACCGGCGGCGCCGAGCGTGGACGCGGCCGAGGAGAACAGCACGAACGCGTCCAGGTCCAGCTCGGCGGTCAGCTCGTCCAAGTGCACCGCGCTCGCCGCCTTGGCGGCCAGCACCGTCTCCAGACGGGCCACCGACAGCCGGTCCACCACGCCGTCGTCCAGGACGGCGGCCGTGTGCATCACCGAGGACAGCGCCGGACCGGACTCGCCGATCCAGCCCACCAGCCCGGCCAACGCCGGACGCTCCGTCACATCACACGACACGACGTCCACCCGCGTGCCCTGCGCGGCCAACTCTGCGGCCGTCGCGGCAATGCCGGCAGCCGCCGGACCGGACCGGCCGGTCAGCACCAGCCGCTCCGCACCACGACCGGCCAGCCACCGCGACACGTGCCCGGCGATCGCACCCGTGCCACCGGTGATCAGCACGGACCCGCGCGGCGCCCAGTGGGCCTGGCCGCGAGGCTGCGAGGCGCGCGTGAGCCGGCGGCCCAGGATCCCGGCCGCCCGGATCGCGACCTCGTGCTCACCGCAACCGGCCAGCACCGCCACCAGCCGCGCACCGGCCCGGTCGTCGACGGTCTCGGGGAGGTCGACCAGACCACCCCAGCGGTCCGGCTGCTCCAGACCGACGACCCGGCCCAGACCCCACACCTGCGCCTGCGCCGGGTTGACCAGCGCCTCACCCGGACCGGCCGCCACCGCACCACGCGTCGCCAGCCACAGCGGCGCACCGATCCCGACATCACCCAGCGCCTGAATGAGCGCCAAGGTGGCGGCCAGTCCACCGGTCACCGCCGGGTGCTCCGGCAGCGGCGTCCCGTCCAGTGCCAGCAGCGACAGCACACCCGACACAGCGGCAGGCTCCACCGCCGCGCCCAGCAGCGCGGCCACCTCGGCCCGCTCCACGGCCCCGGCCGGAACCTCGACCTCGACGACCTCGGCCCCGCGCGCGGCCAACGCGGCCGCACACCGCCGTGTCATCTCGCCGGCCGAGCCGGTCGGTGCGACGACCAGCCAAGTACCGCGCAGCACGCGGGCGTCAGGCTCGGCGATGGCCGCCCAACCGCCTCGGTAGCGCCAGTTGGCGGTCATCGACCGGTCCTGCTCGCGGCGCCGCCAGGACGCCAGCGCCGGCAGCACCTCGCTCAGCTGCCGCTGGTCCTCGATGGCCAGCGTGTCGGCGATCCGCGCCAGGTCGCCGTCCTCGACGGCCGCCCAGAACTGGGCCTCGGCGGCCGTGCTCGTGCCGTCCCCGCCAACGACGGGAGCCGCCATCGGCAGCGTCAGGGTGCCCTCCGGCCAGAACCGCTGGTGGCGGAAGGCGTAGGTGGGCAGTTCGACCGGCGTGCCGGTCGGCAGCACCGAACTCCAGTCCACCGCCGCGCCGTTGACGAACGCCCGGGCCAGACCGCTCACCAGGCCGGTCACGTCCTCGTCATTGCGCCGCTGGAGCGGAACGAAGACGGCCTCGTCACCGTCGATGCCGGCCACGGCGTCCGGGCCGAGCGAGGACAGCGACCCATCCGGGCCGACCTCGATGAAGACCGAGACACCCTGCCGGGCGAGGGTGGCGACGGCATCGGCGAACCGCACCGCCCGACGCGTCTGCGCCGGCCAGTAACCCGCCTCGCACTCACCCACCAACTCACCGGTCAACGCACCCGCCCACATCATCGCCGGACGCTGGTACACCAACCCCTCGGCAATCGACTCGAGTTCGCCCAGCACCGGATCCATCGCCGACGAGTGGAAGGCGTGCGACACCCGCAGCCGCCGCACCCGGCGACCCCGCTCGCGCCACACCTCCACCACCCGGTCGACAGCATCGACCTCACCGGACACCACCACGGACTCCGGCCCGTTGACCGCCGCGACCGCCACCCCCGACACCTCGGCCAGCGTCGAAACAACCTCAGCCTCCGGCGCGTTGATCGCCGCCATCGCCCCGCCGGCGGGCAGCGCCTGCATCAGGCGAGCTCGCGCCGCCACGAGGCGGGATGCGTCCTCCAGGGAGAGCACCCCGGCCACGTACGCGGCCGCGACCTCACCCACCGAATGACCCACCACCGCATCCGGCACCACACCCGCAGCCCGAAGCACCGCCGCCACACCGACCTCGAAGGCGAACAACCCCGCCTGCGCATACAGCGTCTGATCCGCCAGCGCCTCATCCACACCCTCGGCACCCAGCACCACGTCGCGCACCGAGACCCCGAGCTCCAACTCCAGCAGCCCGCACACCCGGTCGAAGGTCTCCGCGAACACCGCACTGCCCTCATACAGGCCCCGGCCCATGCCGGTCCACTGCGAACCCTGACCCGCGAAGACCAGACCCACCCGCGCACCCGGCCGCGCCACCCCCGACACCACCGAACCCGAGGAGACCCCAGCAGCCAGGCTCTGCAGGCCCGCCATCAACTCCCCACGCTCCGCACCGAGCACGACCGCCCGGTGCTCGAACGCCGACCGCGTCGTCGCCAGCGACCACGCCACATCCACCGGCGCCAACTCCGGCCGCGCCACCACCCATTCACGCAACCGGCCCGCCTGAGCCACCAGCCCCTCGGCCGACCGCCCCGACACCACCCACGCACCCGCACCCGACACCACCGGCGCCACGGCCGGAGCCTGCACGGCCTCGACATCCTCGACCGCCGGCGCCTCCTCCACGATGACGTGCGCATTGGTGCCGCTCATGCCGAACGCCGAGATACCCGCCCGGCGCACCCGGCCGTCGGCCGGCCAGGCCACCTGCTCGGTGAGCAGCCGCACGTCACCCGCCGTCCAGTCGACGTGGGAGGACGGCACCTCGGCGTGCAGGGTCTTGGGCAGCCGCTGGTGCTGCAGGGCCAGGATCATCTTGATCACACCGGCCACACCGGCGGCCGCCTGGGTGTGCCCGATGTTGGACTTCACCGAGCCGAGCAGCAAGGGCCGGTCCTCCGGCCGCTCCTGGCCGTAGGTGGCGAGCAGCGCCTGCGCCTCGATCGGGTCGCCCAGCTTGGTGCCCGTCCCGTGCGCCTCGACCACGTCCACATCGGCGGCGGACAGGCGAGCGTTCGCCAGCGCCGCCCGGATCACCCGCTGCTGCGACGGTCCGTTGGGTGCCGTCAGCCCGTTGGACGCGCCGTCCTGGTTGACGGCGGAGCCCCGCAGCACGGCCAGCACCGGGTGCCCGTTGCGCCGGGCGTCGGAGAGCCGCTCGACCACGACCATGCCCGCGCCCTCGGCCCAGCCCGTGCCGTCGGCGTCCTCGGAGAACGCCCGGCACCGGCCGTCCGCCGCCAGGCCCTGCTGCCGCGAGAAGTCGATGAACGTCCCCGGAGTCGCCATCACGGTGACGCCACCGGCCAGCGCCAGCGAGCACTCGCCCGAACGCACGGCCTGGGCGGCCAGGTGCAGCGCCACCAGCGACGAGGAGCACGCCGTGTCCACCGTCACCGCCGGGCCCTCCAGGCCCAGCACGTACGACACCCGGCCCGAGAGCACGCTCGTCGCGTTCCCGGTCATCACGTGGCCCTCGGACCCGGAATCGCCCTGGCTCGCCAGCGTGACGCCGAACCCGTAGCCCGAGGCGAAGCCGCCCGCGAACACACCGGTCGCGCTGCCGCGCAGGGAGGCCGGGTCGATCCCGGCCCGCTCCAGCGCCTCCCACGAGGTCTCCAGCAACTGCCGCTGCTGCGGGTCCATCGCCAGCGCCTCGCGCGGGCTGATCCCGAAGAACGCCGCGTCGAACTCCGCCGCATCGCGCAGGAACGCGCCGGACTGGGTGTACGAGGTCCCGGCGCTGTCGCGATCCGGGTCGTAGAAGCCCTCCAAGTCCCAGCCGCGGTCGGTCGGGAACGCACCCACGGCGTCCCCGCCCGAGGCCAGCAGCTGCCAGAACTCCTCGGGGCTGCCGGCGCCGCCCGGGAACCGGCAGGCCATGCCGACGATCGCCAGCGGCTCGTCCGCGACCGGACCCGCGACCGCGGCCACCGGAGCCGCTGCGTCCGCCACCGTGCCGGTCAGCTCGCCGCGCAGGAACTCGGCGAGGGCCACCGGCGTCGGGTAGTCGAACACCAGCGTGGCGGGCAGCCGGATGCCGGTCGCCGCGTTGAGCCGATTGCGCAGCTCGACGGCGGTCAGCGAGTCGAAGCCCAGGTCCTTGAACGCACGCCGGTCCTCGACCGCGTCGGCGGAGGCATGCCCCAGCACGACGGCGACCTCGGCCCGCACCACGTCGGTGAGCACCCGCTCCTGCTCGGCGCGGGCCAGGCCGGCCAGCCGGTGCGCCAGCTCACCTTCGGCGTGGACGGCGGCAGCCGTGGCCCCGCCGGCCGCGGCGAGCTGACGGATCTCGGGCAGGTCGCGGACCAGCGGCCGCTTCGGCAGGTCCGCCGCGCCCGGTCCGGACGCCAGCTGCGCCCAGTCGACGTCCATCACGGTCACCAGGGCGTCCGGGCCCTCCAGCGCCTCGCCCAGGGCTCGGGCGGCGAGCTGCGGGTCCATCGCCGGCATCGGGCCGCGCTTGACCCGGGCCTGCACGACGGAGCTGGACTCGGCCATGCCACCGCCGGCCCAGGCGCCCCACGCCACGGTGAGCGCGGCCAGGCCGCGGCTGCGACGGTTCTCGGCGAGGGCGTCGAGGAAGGCGTTCGCCGCCGCGTAGTTGCCCTGGCCCGCCGCCCCCAGTGTCGAGGAGATCGACGAGAAGAGCACGAAGGCGTCCAGGTCCAGCTCGGCGGTCAACTCGTCCAGGTACACCGCGCTCGCCGCCTTGGCGGCCAGCACCGTCTCCAAGCGGGCGACCGACAGCCGGTCCACCACACCGTCGTCCAGGACGGCCGCCGTGTGCAGCACCGAGGACAGCGCCGGACCGGTCCCGCCGATCCAGCCCACCAGCCCGGCCAGCGCCGACCGGTCCGTCACGTCGCAGGCGACGACCTCGACTGCGGAGCCGGCCGTCGCCAGCTCGGCCGCCAGCGCCGACGCGCCCTTCGCGGCCGGGCCGGAACGGCTGGTCAGCACCAGCCGTTCCGCACCGCGCTCGGCCAGCCACCGCGACACGTGCCCGGCGATGGCGCCGGTGCCGCCGGTGATCAGCACGGATCCACGCGGGGTCCAACGGTCCTTGCCCCGCAGCTGCGAGGCGCGCGTGAGCCGGCGGCCCAGGATCCCGGCCGCCCGGATCGCGACCTCGTTCTCGCCGCAACCGGCCAGCACCGCCACCAGCCGCGCACCGGCCCGGTCGTCCAGCACCTCGGGCAGGTCGACCAGACCACCCCAGCGGTCCGGGTGCTCCAGACCGACGACCCGGCCCAGACCCCACACCTGCGCCTGCACCGGGTGGGCCAGCGCCTCACCCGGACCGGCCGCCACCGCACCACGCGTCGCCAGCCACAGCGGCGCACCGATCCCGGCATCACCCAGCGCCTGAATGAGCGCCAGGGTGGCCGCCACGCCGGCGCTCACCACCGGGTGCTCCGGCAGCGGCGTCTCGTCCAGCGCCAGCAGCGACAGCACACCGGTGACCGCGGACGGCTCCGCCGCCGCGCCCAGCAACGCCGCCACCTCGGCCCGGTCCACGGCCCCGGCCGGAACCTCGACCACGACGACCTCGGCACCTCGCGCCGCCAGCGCGGCCGCACACTGCCGCCCCTCCGACCCGGTCGGCACCACCATCACCCAAGTGCCGAACAGCACCCGGGAGTCGGGCTCGGCGACGGCCGACCATGCGGTCCGGTAGCGCCAGTTGGCGGTCATCGACCGGTCCAGCTCCCGGCGCCGCCAGCTCGCCAGCGCCGGCAGCACCTCGTTGAACGGACGGCCACCGTCCACAGCCAGCGTGTCGGCGAGTTGCGTCAGGTCGCCGCCCTCGACGGCTGCCCAGAACTGCGCCTCCGCCTCGGTGCTCGCGCCATCCCCACCGGCCACCGGCATCGCCAGGAGGCCCTCCGGCCAGAACCGCTGGTGACGGAAGGCGTAGGTGGGCAGTTCGACCGGTGTGCCGGTCGGCAGCACCGAACTCCACTCAACCGCA
>NZ_JAJJPA010000097.1 GCF_020907985.1 Kitasatospora humi
CCGGCCACCGGGTTGCCGGCCTCGTCAGCCGTCGCGAGTGGCGGATCACCGCCGAGGCCGGTCTGCGCACCGCCCAGGCGTGCGGCGACCCGGCCGCGCTGGTCCGCAGCCATGTCGACCTGGCCGTGGTCCGGATCGAGCACGGCGAGTTCGCCACCGCGACCGCCCTGCTGGAGCGGGCCGCCGTCCTCGCGGACGAGCTCGGTGATCCGCAACTGCAGCACCAGTGCCGGATGCTGCTGGCCAACGCGTTGGTCCGGTGCGGCGAGCACGAACGCGCCATCCCGCTGATGACCGCGATCGTGGCCGAGGCCCGTTCCATGGCCGCCCCGCTGCTGCTCGCGCAGATGCTGAACAACCTCGCCAACGCCCTGGTGATCGCCGGCCGGCCGACTGCCGCGCTGGCCCACGCCACCGAGGCCGTGCGCCTGTTCACCGCGCACCCGGACAACCCCAAGCTGATCAGCGCCACCCTTACCCGGGCCGAGGCGCTGCACGCCCTCGGCCGGCACCGCGCCGCCCTGGCCACCGCGCACCACGCGCTGACCCTGGGTCACGCCCAGGGCAACCTGCGGATCGAGACGCAGACCCGCCACTTCATCACCACGGTCCGCGACGCGATCAACGCCCAAACCGACCCGACGCCCGCCACCAGCGCCGCATCCACGGCGGTGGATGCCTGAACGGCCCCGGCCCCAGCCCCGGCCCCCGCCGTCACCGTTGCGCCACCGTTCTGCCCACCACCCTCTGACCCCCTCGCCGCCCGCCCCGGCACTCGCCCGCCCCCCGGGCCCTGCGGCGGTGCCCCACCACCACACCTATGTCCCCACCACCACACCCACGTCCCCACCGCCCCCCACTCCACGCACCTCATGCACCCCATACACCCCACACACCCCACACCTCCCACCGCCGCCCTAGGCCCCGAGGTGTAAGCCCGGCCGGTCCGCAGCCGGAGCCGCGGGTCGATCCCGGCGCGCTACCTTTGGCCGCATGGGGACGATCGACGGGGCCGCGCTGGGCGACCTGGAGGCGGTGAGCGAGGCGGTGCTGGCGATGAGCGGGCACCTTGAGGTGCGCGAGGTGCTGCGCCGGATCACCGCGTCGGCGCGCAGCCTGCTCGGCGCCGAGTACGCCGCGCTCGGGGTGCCCGACGACCACGGCGGCTTCGCCCAGTTCGTGGTCGACGGGGTCAGTGACGAGCAGTGGAAGGCGATCGGCCCGCTGCCCCGGCAGCACGGCGTGCTCGCCACCATGCTCCACGAGTTCACCCCCACCCGGCTCGCCGACGTCCGCCGCGCCCCCGCGTTCGAGGGCTGGCCGCAGGCGCACCCCGAGCTCATGGACTTCCTCGGGATGCCGATCCTGGACGGTGAGGAGATCCTCGGCGCCATCTTCCTGGCCAACAAGGAGGGCGGCTTCACCGACCAGGACGAGCGGCTGCTGGGCATCCTCGCCGCCCACGCCTCCATCGCCCTGGGCAACGCACGGCTCTACGAGCGCAGCCGCGAACTCACCCTGGCCGGCGAGCGCGCCCGGATCGCGCACGACCTGCACGACGCCGTGTCGCAGAAGCTGTTCAGCCTCCGCCTGACCGCGAAGGCCGCCGCCACCCTGGTCGACCGCGACCCGGTGCGGGCCCGCGTCGAACTCCAGGAGGTGGCCCGGCTCGCCGCCGAGGCCGCCGACGAACTGCGCACCGTGGTGGTCGAACTGCGTCCCGCCGCGCTCGACGAGGACGGCCTGGTCGCCACCCTGGCCTCCCAGGTGCAGGTGCTCGACCGGGCGCACAGCGCCGCCGTCGCCTTCGACGAGGACGGCGGGGTGCGCACCCTGCCGCCCGCCCAGGAGGCCGCCGTGCTGCGGATCGCCCAGGAGGCGCTGCACAACGCGCTGCGCCACTCCCGCGCCCGCAAGGTCCAGGTGACCCTGCGCGGCACCAGGACCCGCGGCGCCAGACTCACCATCAGCGACGACGGCCAGGGGTTTGACCCCGAGTCGGTCCGCCGGGCCGGCCGCCACCTGGGCCTGGTGTCGATGCGGGACCGGGCGCAGACCGTCGGCGGCACTCTCACCCTCACCTCGGCGCCCGGCCGGGGGACCGTCATCGAGCTGGAGGTGCCCGGTGCCTGAGCAGACGTCGGACCGGATCCGGGTGCTGCTGGTCGACGACCACCAGGTGGTCCGCCGGGGGCTGCGCACCTTCCTGGAGGTGCAGGACGACATCGTGGTGGTCGGCGAGGCCGCCGACGGCGCCGAGGGCGTCGCCAAGGCCCGGGAGCTGACCCCGCACGTCGTGCTGATGGACGTCAAGATGCCCGGCATGGACGGCATCGAGGCGCTGCGGCGACTCAAGGAGGAGGGCAACCCGGCCCGGGTGCTGATCGTCACCAGCTTCACCGAGCACCGCACGGTGGTCCCGGCGCTGCGGGCGGGCGCCGCCGGCTACGTCTACAAGGACGTCGACCCGGAGGCGCTGGCCGGCGCGATCCGCTCGGTCCACGCCGGCCACGTCCTGCTCCAGCCCGAGTTGGCCGCCACCCTGCTCGCCGACGACTCACCGCGCCCCGCGCACGGCCGGGGCGGCACCCTGACGGAGCGGGAGCGCGAGGTGCTCGGCCACATCGCCGACGGCCGCTCCAACCGGGAGATCGCCCGGGCCCTGACCCTCTCCGAGAAGACGGTCAAGACCCACGTCTCCAACATCCTGATGAAGCTGGACCTCGCCGACCGCACCCAGGCCGCCCTCTGGGCGGTCCGCCACGGCGCCGACGAGGCGACCTCCTGAGCGGCCCCCGAGCCGGCCCGTCGAGCGGTCCCGTTCGAGGTGGTCTCCTGGGGTCCCTCCCGGGGTGGTCTCCTGGGGTCCCTCCCGAGGCGGCCTCCTGGGGTCCCTCCCGAGGCGGCCTCCTGGGGTCCGTTCTCAGGCGACCTCCGGGGTCCGTCCCCGGGTGGCCTCTTGAGCGCTCCCTACCGGTGGTCTCCTGAGCGGCCCCCCGCGGCGGCCTCCTGGAGGCCCCTCCCGAGGCGGGCCCCGCCCCGGTCACTCCGGCCGCTCGTCCACCAGCGCGTTGTATGCGGCCACCTGGGCGCGGCGGGCGGTGCGACGCAGGGGAGCCAGCACGGCGGTGCGCGCGGCCATCTCCCCGGCACTCACCGCGGCGCCGTGGCCGTCCGCCGCGATCGCCAGCAGCGCCGAGACCTGGCGCGCCGACTCCAGCACCCGCACCGCCCGCGGCGGGTAGCCGGGTGCCAGCAGCTTGCTGTGCCCGCGTCTGCGGTACTGCTCCAGCGCCCGCAGCGCCTCCGGCCCGGCGCCGGCCACGTCCAGCCGGGCGAGCAGCTCGGTGGCCTCGCGCAGCCCGTCGACCAGTTCGCGCTCGGCCTCGTGCAGCGAGGGCACGTCGGCCGGCGGCGCGTCCCGCACCTCCCAGCACCGCCACAGCACTGTCACCGACTGGTCACCTGGTGGCCCGTAGGCGTCGATCTCGGGAACGAACCCGACCGGCAGGCCGACCGCGAGCACCGCCTCGCCGGCCGTCATGGCGGCGAGGTTGAACTCCGCCGGACCGGTCAGCCCCAGCGGGTGCCCCTCGGAGGGCAGCGCCAGCCGCAGCCCTTTCACCCCGAGCACCCGCAGCCGCCCGATCGCCCAGCTCAGGGCGTGTTGCTCGCCCTCGGCGTCGCCCGGCAGGCCGACCACCCGGTGCCGTTCGTCACTTCCCACCACCTCCTCCACGACCTGGTCGGGAGGGGTGTGGCCGACCAGCAGCGAGTTGCCCCAGGCGGTCAACCGGGCGGAACGCGGCTCGGCGAAGTAGTCAGCGGTGGCAGGAGTCAGCGGCATCCCGCCAGCCTACGGACAAGGCGGCCGGCTGCGTGGCGTAGGTTTGGGCTGTGCTGTGCGAGCAGCCGTGCCACCGTGCCCGCTGTTGCGCTCCCTCCCCGCCTATCCGACGGGCGGAGTAGGCTGCCCGCCCGCACCGACTTGTCGACACGAGTGGCATCCGAAGTTGGGGAAGGCAGAGGCATGAGCGACGTGCTGGAGCTGGTTGACGTTTCCGTGGTCAGGGATGGCCGCGCACTGATCAGCCAAGTCTCCTGGTCGGTGGCCGAGGGCGAGCGCTGGGTGATCCTGGGTCCGAACGGCGCCGGCAAGACGACCCTGCTCCAGGTCGCCAGCAGCTATCTGCACCCCACCAGCGGCACCGTCGCGGTGCTCGGCGAGAAGCTCGGCTCGGTGGACGTCTTCGAGCTGCGCCAGCGGATCGGCCTGGCCGGCATCTCGCTGCTGGACCGGATCCCGCGCGAGCAGACCGTGCTGCAGACCGTCCTCACCGCCGCCTACGGCATGACCGCCACCTGGCAGGAGGAGTACGAGGCGCTGGACGAGTCGCGGGCGCTGCTGCTGCTCGACCGGCTCGGCATGGGCGGCTACGAGCAGCGCACGTTCGGCACCCTCTCCGAGGGCGAGCGCAAGCGCACCCTGATCGCCCGCGCCCTGATGACCGACCCCGAGCTGCTGCTGCTCGACGAGCCGGCCGCCGGCCTGGACCTCGGCGGCCGCGAGGACCTGGTGCGCCGCCTCGGGGCGCTCGCCCAGGACTCGCAGGCGCCCGCCATGGCGATGGTGACCCACCACGTCGAGGAGATCGCCCCCGGCTTCACCCACGTGCTGATGCTGCGCCAGGGCAAGGTGCTCGCCGCCGGCCCGATCGACACCGAGCTGACGGCCCGCAACCTGTCGCTCTGCTTCGGCCTGCCGCTCACCCTGGAGCGTCACGGCGACCGCTGGGCGGCCCAGGGCCTGCCACTCGGCTGACCACCCTCCTTTTCGACTCGATCTGACGATCCGCTCGGCCCCGGCTGACCACCCGTTCGCCCCACGGCCGGTCAAGCCCTCCGCAGCTGACCGGTTTTGGGCCATCCACCTGCGGGAAGGGCCCACACCGGATGTTGTTTCCTCCCTAGGATGGGCATGTGGACAGCTGGCTGTGGTGGCTGCTGGTCGCCGTGCTGCTCGGAGTGCCGCTGGCGGTGACGGCACTGCCGGAGTTCGGTCTGTTCGCGGTCGGGGCGGGCGCCGCCGCTGCGGTGGCCGGCCTCGGGGCGGGTGTGGTCTGGCAGTTCCTCACCTTCCTGGTGGTCTCGGTCGCCATGCTGGCGCTGCTCCGCCCGGTCGCCTACCGGCGGCTCCTGAAGGGCCCGGGGGTCCGGATGGGGATCGACGCGCTGGTGGGGGCGAGGGCCGTGGTGCAGGAACGAGTGGACGGACTGGACGGCCGGATCAAGCTCAACGGCGAGATCTGGTCAGCCCGGGCGCTGCACCCCGACCGGGTCTACGAAGTGGGCCAGCAAGTGGATGTGATCGAAATCCAGGGCGCGACCGCCCTGGTCGACTAGCCGGTCGCCAGACCGGCCGGTCGTGCGAGTCGTGGCCAGTCGTCCGAGTTGTCCAGGGGAGACACCGTGGAACCCGTCCTCATCGTGCTGATCGTCCTGGTGGTGCTGGCCCTCATCGCACTGATCCGGACGATCCAGGTGATCCCGCAGGGCAGTGCTGCGATCGTGGAGCGGTTCGGCCGCTACACCCGCACCCTGAACGCCGGGCTGAACATCGTGGTGCCGTTCGTGGACACCATCCGCAACCGGATCGACCTGCGCGAGCAGGTCGTGCCGTTCCCGCCGCAGCCGGTGATCACCCAGGACAACCTGGTGGTCAACATCGACACCGTCATCTACTACCAGGTGACCGACGCTCGGGCCGCGACCTACGAGGTGGCCAGCTTCATCCAGGCGATCGAGCAGCTCACCGTCACCACGCTGCGCAACATCATCGGCTCGATGGACCTGGAGTCCACCCTGACCTCCCGCGAGGTGATCAACGCCGGGCTGCGCGGGGTGCTCGACGAGGCCACCGGCCGCTGGGGCATCCGGGTCAACCGGGTCGAGCTGAAGGCGATCGAGCCGCCGACCTCCATCCAGGACTCGATGGAGAAGCAGATGCGCGCCGAGCGGGACAAGCGCGCCGCCGTGCTCACCGCCGAGGGCGCCCGGCAGGCGGCGATCCTGCGCGCCGAGGGTGAGAAGCAGGCCGCGGTGCTCAGCGCCGAGGGTGAGGCGCAGGCCGCCGTGCTGCGCGCCGACGGTGAGGCCGCCGCGATCCGCACCGTCTTCGAGGCCATCCACGAGGGCGACGCCGACCAGAAGCTGCTCGCCTACCAGTACCTGCAGACCCTGCCCGAGCTGGCCAAGGGCGACGCCAACAAGCTGTGGATCATCCCCAGCGAGGTGGGCGACGCGCTCAAGGGCCTGGGCGGTGCGTTCGGCGGCCTCACCGGGCAGGGTGCGGGGCCGGGCGCCGCGCCGACGGTCGGCCCCGACCTGACCAAGCAGCCGGCGGCGGACGGCTCGGTGCCGCGCCCGGTGGGCTCGGCCAACGGGCCGCGCCCGCTGGACACCGACGACTCCGGCGCCACCCGGCCGCGGGTCAACCCGACGCGGGAGTACCCGCAGATCGACCCCGAGTGAATCGAGTCATTTCGTGTGATGTGACGATTCGTCTCTCATCCTGAAATCGACTGGGCACCGCGGTACCCGGTCAGGAATGATCGCGAGCGCCGCCACCCCGTTCGGGGGGCGGACACGCGAACAGTAGGGACGAGTCCATGACTCCTTGGCAAGGGCTTGCGGTATTCGCAGCCGGGGCGGGTGCCGGCACCATCAATGTCATCGTGGGATCGGGAACGCTGATCACGTTCCCGGTGCTGCTGGCGATCGGCTTGCCCCCGGTCACCGCCAACGTCTCCAACACGCTGGGGCTGGTGCCCGGGTCGGTCAGCGGTGCGATCGGCTACCGGCGGGAGCTGGTCGGACAGCGCCGGCGGTTGCTGAGGCTCGGACTGGCCTCGCTGCTGGGCGGGCTGCTCGGGGCGCTGCTGCTCACCCGGTTGCCCGGCTCCGCGTTCAACGCGATCGTGCCGGTGCTGATCCTGCTGGCCCTGGTGCTGGTGGTGATCCAGCCCCGGGTGGCCCGTGCGGTCGCGGCCCGCGGCGGCGACACCGCCCACCCCGACGGCAGCCTGGGGCTGATCCTCGGCATCTTCTGCTGCGGTATCTACGGCGGCTACTTCGGCGCGGCCCAGGGCGTGCTGATGCTGGCCCTGATGGGCATGCTGCTCCGCGACGACCTGCAGCGGATGAACGCGGTCAAGAACGTGCTGGCGATGATCGTCAACGCCGTCGCGGCGGTGTTCTTCATGTTCACCACGCACCTGGACTGGCTGGCGGCCCTGCTGATCGCGGCCGGTTCCACGATCGGCGGGCTGATCGGAGCCAAGGTCGGCCGCCGACTGCCGCCCATCACCCTGCGCACGCTGATCGTGCTGGTCGGGCTCGCCGCCGTGATCAAACTGCTGATCGACTGACGGGTCGAACGGCACCGCCTGATGCTCCATCAGGTCGCGCTCCCCGTCCCCTATGCTCGGCGCGAAGGCATTGCCGACCGGCAGCCCAGCGACCCAGCGGACCGGGAGCGACCTGATGGGCAGCAGCACCCTCCTCACCGAGGACGAGATCACCGCAGCACTGGCCGCACTGCCCCACTGGCGGCGCAGCGGCGACTCGATCACCAGGACCGCCGACGCCGAAGACTTCCCGTCCGCGATCCGGGTGGTGAACGCGGTCGCCGACGCAGCCGAGCGGCTCAACCACCACCCGGACATCGACATCCGCTGGCGCACCCTCACCTTCGTGCTCTCCACGCACAGTGCCGGTGGCCTGACCGGCCTGGACTTCCAGCTCGCCGCCCTGATCGACCAGGCGTTCGAGAGGGCCTGACCGGCCGCGCCGGTCGCCGTGAGATGCTGGCGGCGGCAGTACGCAGTCGGATGAACGGGAACTCATGAGTCAGGACGGGTACGACTACCAGCACTCGTGGTACCCCAGCGAGCCCCAACAGCAGGCCTATCCGGCCGGGGACGGTACCGAGCAGCAGCCCTGGCAGTGGACCGGCCAGCCGGAGCAGTCCCATCCGGAGCAGGCGCTCTACGCGGAGCAGCAGCCCCACCCGGAGGTCTACGCCGAGCAGCAGTCCTACCCGGAGCAGGCGCTCTACCCGGAGCAGCAGTCGTACCAGCAGACCGAGAGCGCCTATCCGCCGGAAATCTACGCGGCGATCACCGAGTCGATACCCCAGGTCCCGGACGTTCCTGCCGAGTCTCCCACCGCACCTCCCGCCGACCTCGACGGCGAAGAGGGCCCCGAGACCGCCGGCACCACGCCGGAGACCGAGCCCGCGGCCCCCGGTCGCTCCCGCCGCGCCCCCAACGGCGGCACCGGCTCCGCGGCCGACCGGGCCAAGGCCGCGCTGGGCGGCCTGCTCGCCAAGGACGGCGGCTCGGACCGCCGCACCCTGGTGATCCGGGCGGGGGCCGGCGTGCTGGCCCTCGGCGTGCTGGTCACCGCCGGCGTGGTGGTCATGAGCGGCGGCAGCGGCCACCACACCCCGGCGGCCCCGCCGCCCAGCAGCGACACCGGCTTCGCCGTCGCCCACAACAAGATCTGGACCGCCCAGCCGGCCGGCGCCCCCCAGCAGGGCAGCGACGACACCCTGGTCGGCAGCTGGCTGCTCGCCAACGCCCTGGTCCGCGCCGACAGCACCGGCGTGCACGCCTACGACGCCGCCAGCGGCAAGGCCAGCTGGTCGCTGGACGCCCCAGCCCAGGGCGCCGTCCCTTGCGGCCTCTCACCCACCGTCAACTCGTCCGGTCTCGGCGGCGTGCTCTTCCGCACCGGCGCCGACCCCAAGAGCCCCTGCACCCTGCTGGCCGCCGTCGACACCAAGACCGGCAAGGCCGCCTGGACCAAGCAGCTCTCCAACACCACCAACCCGTACGCCGCGCACGTCGCCGTCTTCGACGACAAGGTGATCGCAGTCGGCGACGACAAGGTCTCCGCCTGGGCCGCCGGCGACGGCCACGACCTCTGGCAGTACGCCGGACAGGGCAAGTACTGCACCCTCTCCGGCAGCGCCAACGGCAACACCGTGCTGGTGCACAGCAGTTGCGCCGACAGCAACCCCGGTGACCAGATGGTGGCGGTGGGCGCGGCCGACGGCAAGACGCTCTGGTCGCACGGCCTGGACGGGCAGCCCAAGACCGTCACCGTGCTCTCCGCCGAGCCCGCCGCCGTGCTCACCACCGGCGACCAGCCCACCGACGACAAGCTGATCTCCTACGGTCAGGACGGCAACCCGACCGCCACCGTCCCGCTGGCCTCCAACACCGGTCGGCTGAACGCCACCACCGGTACCTTCGACCCGACGCCCGCGGTCTTCTTCCAGGACCACCTCGCCGTCGCCACCAGCACCGGCACGGACGGCAAGACCAGCGTCGTCGCCTACGACCTGGCCAGCGGCAAGGAGGCCTGGCACACCGCGGTCAGCGAGAAGGGCAACGTGCGCGCGGTCGGGCTGGACAACGGCACCCTGGTGCTGGCCACCGAGGAGCGCGTCGAACAGCCCGCGCACCTCAGCCGGTTCGCCCTGAACGGCGGTCAGGAAACGGTCGGCGGGAACTTCCCGCCGGCGACCGGCTCGCTGCTCACCTCCGGGCGCGTGCTGATCGGCAGCGACCGGGTGGTCGTGATACCCGAGCACTCCAGCAACTTCGGCATCGCCACGGCCTTCCAGGCGGCCAAGGGCTGACCGGCCCACCGGCGCGGCCGGGCTGCCCGCGGCCCGGCCGCGCCCGAGCCCGGTCGCCATCGCGCCGCCGCCCTTCCGGTGGCGCGCCTCAGGCCACTGCCGGCCGAGCCGGCAGCCATTGCGCCAACTCCGCGGCGTCGCCGGCCCGCAGGCCCAGCGCCAGCATCAACGCGGCCTGCGGCGTCGGCTCGAACGGCCGCCGCAGCAACACCATCCCGGCCTGCTCAGGAGTGCGGTCCGCCTTGCGCTGGTTGTCCTCGGCGCAGGCCGCCACGGTGTTCAGCCAGCTGTCCGCGCCACCCCGGGAACGCGGCACCAAGTGGTCCACCGTGGTCGCCCGCCGGTCGCAGTACGCGCACCGGTGCTGATCCCGCACCAGCACGCCCCGCCGCGACCACGGCGCCCGTTGTCGGAACGGCACCCTGACGTACTGCCGCAGTCTGATCACCCGCGGCACCGGCACCGACAGACCGGTCGCCCGCACCATGCGCAGTGGATGGGCCTGCTCGACCACTGCCTTCTCCTGCAGCACCAGCACCACGGCACGCTGCAGCGACACCGTCGACAGCGGCTCGTAACTCGCATTGAGCACCAACGTGTTGCGCACTTCGGAGCACCTCCCCAGCCCGTCGCCGCCCGCTCGGCGGACCCGACCACTGTGACCGCCGGGGTCTGCCCCGGACAACGGAATTTCCGGCAGGCTTCGCCCGGTCGGAGCAATCGTCGGAGTGGTCGGCGGCGCGCCCTAGGCTCGGCTCCGTGGCTACCGATCCCGGCACCCCGCTGCCGCGCTCCTTCTTCGACCGCCCGTCCCCCGAGGTGGCGCCCGACCTGCTCGGCCGCACCCTGCGCTGCACCCTGCCGGCCGGCACCGTCGACCTGCGCCTCACCGAGGTCGAGGCCTACACCGGCCCCGACGACCCGGCCTCGCACGCCTACCGGGGTCGAACCGCCCGCAACGCGGTGATGTTCGGACCGCCCGGGCACGCCTACGTGTACTTCACCTACGGCATGCACTTCTGCGTGAACCTGGTCTGCGGGCCCGAACTCCACCCCGGCGCAGTGCTGTTGCGGGCCGGCGAGGTGATCGGGGGAGTGGAGCCGGCCCGCAAGCGGCGCAGCACCACCCGCCGGGACCAGGACCTCGCCCAGGGCCCGGCCCGGCTCGCCGTCGCCCTCGGCGTCGACCGCGCGCAGGACGGTGAGGACGTGATCGACGGCCCGGTCTTCCGCCTCTTCGCGGGCAATCCGCCGCCGGCCCGGCTGATCCGCACCGGCCCGCGCACCGGGATCGCCACCGCCGTCGACGTCCCGTGGCGGTTCTGGATCGACGGCGACCCGACCGTCAGCCCGTACCGCGCCCACACGCCGCGCCGCCGGACGCCCGGCCGCGCCCCGTCCGCGTGAAACGGGTTGGCGCGGAACGCGTAGTCTCGGACACGCTGTACTGCACCGGATCCCGTCGGACCGCCACCGCGCGACCCCGACCCGACCAAGGAGAACCGTGACCGTGACGGACATCGTCGACGAGCTGAAGTGGCGCGGGCTGATCGCCCTCTCCACCGACGAGGACGCATTGCGCAAGGCGTTCGCGGACGGCCCGGTCACCTTCTATTGCGGCTTCGACCCGACCGCACCGAGCCTGCACCTCGGCAACCTGGTGCAGCTGCTCACGATGCGCCGGATCCAGCAGGCGGGCCACCTGCCGCTGGGCCTGGTCGGCGGCGCCACGGGTCTGATCGGCGACCCCAAGCCGACCGCCGAGCGGGTGCTGAACGACCCGGAGACGGTGGCCGGCTGGGTGCAGCGGTTGCGGAGCCAGATCGAGAAGTTCCTCGACTTCGACGGCGACCACGCGGCCCGCCTGGTCAACAACCTGGATTGGACCTCGGGCCTGTCCGCGATCGGCCTGCTGCGCGACATCGGCAAGTACTTCCGGGTCAACAACATGATCGCCAAGGAGGCGGTGGCCCGCCGCCTCAACTCCGACGCGGGCATCAGCTACACCGAGTTCAGCTACCAGATCCTCCAGGGCATGGACTTCCTGGAGCTGAACCGCCGCTACGGCTGCACCCTCCAGACCGGTGGCAGCGACCAGTGGGGCAACCTCACGGCCGGCACCGACCTGGTCCGCAAGGCCGAGGGCAAGTCGGTGCACGCCCTGGCCACCCCGCTGATCACCAAGGCCGACGGCACCAAGTTCGGCAAGACCGAGTCGGGCACCATCTGGCTCGACGCCGAACTGACCACGCCCTACGCCTTCTACCAGTTCTGGCTGAACTCGGACGACCGAGACGTCTCCAACTTCCTGCGGATCTTCTCGTTCCGCTCGCGGGAGGAGATCGAGGAACTGGAGCGGGAGACCGGTGAGCGCCCCCACCTGCGCCTCGCCCAGCGTGCGCTCGCCGAGGAGCTCACCACCCTGGTGCACGGCGCCGAGCAGTACGAGCGTGCGGTGGCCGCCTCGAAGGCGCTCTTCGGGCAGGGCGAGTTGGCCGAACTGGAGGCCGCGACGCTGGCCGCCGCGCTGGCCGAGGTCCCGCGGGCCGAGGTCAGCGAGCTGGTCCCGATCGCCGACCTGCTGGTCGCGGTCGGCCTGGCCCCCAGCCGCTCGGCGGCCCGCCGCACCCTCAAGGAGGGCGGCGCCTACCTGAACAACGCCAAGGTCGCGGACGAGGAGGCCGTCCCCTCCGAGGACGACCTGCTGCACGGCCGCTGGCTGGTGCTGCGTCGCGGCAAGCGGAACCTCGCGGCGGTGGAGCTGATCAGCGCCTGAAGCCGCGCCAGACCGCCGGCCGGCTTCGGCCGGCTTGAAAGCACACCAGGCCTCACCTGGTGAAACGCCCTGTGGGGGCCAGATCTGGACAGATCTGGCCCCCACATGTTTGACGGGGCCGCTCGGCTGACCTAAGGTGGACCGAGTCGCCTGGACCGGGGGACGGAAGAGGCAGCCGAAGGGCCGGCTCGAATCCACCCGGTGCGACCATCACACTTACGGATTCTTCAGCCAAGCTAATTTCCTTCCGGAATCGGCATGGTTCGGACCTGGTCCGGAAATGCGCTAGAGTGACGGTCGTCGAAAGCAGAAAGCGGCCCTGGCCAGCCAGGACGTCGGAAAAGGCACCGAGCCGGATCTGATAAGCTGGAA
>NZ_JAJJPA010000098.1 GCF_020907985.1 Kitasatospora humi
ATTACTGCTTCACCCGTCCGAGCGACATCACGCTTTCAACTTCAGTAGCTAGGTTTGGGGGCTGCGCTGGGAGCCGGTAAGCCTCGCACTGGGCGTCGCCTGCCTGGTCGTCCGGTCTCACAGCTTCAAGCGGCAGGAGACTGTTTTGGTGCCGTCAGGGTGAACGCGGCAGTCCCAGGAATCCGACAGGTGCTCGACCAAGAGCAGTCCACGCCCGTTTTCCTGGTCGGTGGTGGCCCGGCGTGACTGCGGGACGACCGTTGAGCGGTCCCGCACGTCGATCGAGAGCGACTGCTGGTCCTGCCAGACGGTGACCTTGATCCACTGCTCGTCGCCGGCGTACTGGATCGCGTTGGTCACCAGCTCGCTGGTGAGGAGTTCGGCGACGTCGCTGAGTCGGGTGAGCTTCCAGAACCTGAGAACCGCTCTGACAGTGTGGCGAACCGACCCGACGCTCTGGGGCTCTGGCAGCACGAGCATCATGATGCGTCGGCCTTGCCAGTCGCGGGCACCCACGCCCGGCAACTCCGTGGTGGTCACGGCCGCTCCACCCATTCGATCGGCCGAGCCGATATCCCCTTGTTCGTGTGGCGGTAGCGCTGTATCGCGCTGAGGTACTGGCAGAGACTCATGCTTCCTCTCCCGAGGGCTTGGTGTCAGCGGTGGTCGGCTCGGGTGTGCGGGGCCCGACGACGGTGGCAGCCGGTTCGCCGCCACCGGGGGCACGTGCTTCATCGGCGGTCAGGCTCAGGCCCAAGTGTTGGGCGAGGCCGTCGGCAAGGGAGGCCACTGTGGGGTGGCAGGAGACGAAGTCGCTGGCGAGGCGGATGCCGAACGAGGACTCCAGGCGGGTGCGCAGTTCGATGCGGAGCAGGGAGTCGAATCCCAGTGCGCTCAGGGGGGTCTGCGGGTCCAGCGTGCTGGTTCCCAGCCGGAGCACGGTACGGATGTGGTCGGCCAGGTAGTTCTCGAGGACCGTGCGGCGGGCGAGGCCGGGCTCTGCGGCCTGCAGCTCGTGTCGGATGTCGTGTCCCGCGTCTTCGCCGGCGGCGGTTGCGGGGGCATCGGATGTGAGGAGGGCGAAGAGGGAGGACGCCCGGCCCGCTGGAGGGATCCAGCTGTCCGGTGGGCCGGGGATGACACCGGTCCGCACGCGGTGGTGGGTCAGGAGTGAGGCGAGGGCCTCGAGTCCTTCCGCGGTGGGGATGGTCTGGTAGCCGCGGGTCGCGAAGTCGGTGGCCACTCCGGTCTCGCCCCAGGGGCCCCAGTTCACGGCCAGTGTGGGCTGCCCCAGGCCGGTGCGCCAGGTGGCGAACGCGTCGAGCCAGGCGTTGGCCGCCGAGTAGGCCCCCTGACCGGGGTTGCCGAACAGGGAGGCCATGGAGGAATACAGGACGAACCAGTCCAGTGGCAATTGGGCGGTGGCCTGGTGGAGGCGCCAGGCGCCGGTGGCCTTGGGGTGCCAGACCCGTTCCAGCTGGTCATCGGTGATGTTGGTGACCGCAGCATCGTCGAGGACCATCGCGGCGTGGACGACGCCGTGCAGCACTGAGCCGTCAGCGGTGGCTTCGGCCACCAGCAACTCGGCGACACCGGGCTGGGCGACGTCCCCGAGTACGACGCTCACCCTGGTCCCCGCGTCGCGCAGTGCGGCGATGGTGCGCTCGGCGTCTTCGGAGGGCGGGGTGCGTCCGTTGAGGACGAGATGGGCGGCGCCTTGGGCGGCGAGCCAGCGGGCAGTGGCGAGGCCGACACCGCGCAGCCCGCCGGTGATGAGGTAGGCGCCGTCCGGCCGGACCGGTGACGGCTTCGCATCCAGGCGGGCCGTGGTGTATCCGTCGCTGGGAATGGTGAGGACGAGTTTGCCGATGTGGCCGGCACCGGCCATGAGGCGGAAGGCGTCGGCTGCCTGGGCGAACGGGTATGTGCGGTAGGGAAGTTCGGCGAGGGTACCGCAGTGGAACTCGGTGAGGACCTCGCGCATCACCTCGGCGAAGGCGTCACCGCGGGTCTGCTGAAGCTCGATGAGGTCGACCGTGGACATGGTGATGTTGTGACGCAGGGGCGCCAAGCCGAGAGGAGTGTCGGCGAGGATGTCGCGGACACCGAGCTCGACGAACCGGCCGAAGGGGCGAAGCGTCTCGAGTCCGGCTCTGATGGCGGGCCCGGAAAGGGAGTTGAGCACCACGTCGACGCCCTGGCCGTCGGTGGCGACGCGGGTCTGCTCGGCGAAGTCCAGGGAGCGGGAGTCCATGACGTGCCGGATGCCCATCGTGCGGAGGTAGCGGCGCTTCTCCTCGCTGCCGGCGGTGGCGTACACCTCGGCGCCCAGGCGCTGGGCGACGGTGACGGCGGCCAAGCCGGTTCCGCCGCTGGCGCTGTGGATGAGGACGCGCTCGCCGGCGGTGAGCCGGGCGACATGGCGTAGGGCGTACCACGCGGTGAGGTAGGCGACGGGGAGTACGGCTGCGGCTTCGTCGGGGATTCCGATCGGGACGGGCGTGACGTAGGCGGCAGGCACGGTGGCGAAGGTGGTGAACAGGCCGCCTCGCAAATCGACGACGAGGACGCTGTCGCCGGGGCAGAGGTGTTTGACGTCGGGTCCGACGGAGGTGACCACGCCGGTGGCTTCGAATCCGATCCGGTAGCCGGCCTCGTCGTCGGTCGCGAGCATGCCCATGGTGGTGAGGACGTCGCGGAAGTTCACCCCGACGGCGTGCAGGCGCACCTCGACCTCTCCGAGCCCGGGGGCGTGTCGCGGGGCGGTCGTCAGGCTCAGGGCGTCCAGATCACCGAATCGTGCGGCGTGCAGCCGGATGCGGTCGGTGCCGTAGTGGACGGTGCGGGTGGTGGCGGTGGTGCGTTCCGCGTCGGTCAGCGGCGTGTATGCGAGGCGGGCGATGTAGCGGGTGGCGCGGCGCAGGGCGATTTCGTCCTCGGCTGGGTCGCAGAGGAGTTCGGCTGCGAGGTGGTGGCGATCGGTGTCGGCGGAGTCGGCGTCGATGAGGGTCGCCCGCAGTTCCGGGTGCTCGTGGGTCAGAACGCGTACGAGGCCGCGCAACGCGCCTTGGGCCGGGTCTGCGGGCTGACCCGGTTCCGGGCTGTGGGCGCTGCGGGTGACGGCGTACAGGCGTGGGGGCGCGGGACGTGCGATCGCGCTCCGGGCGGTGGCGAGCAGGCGGCGCGTGCGGCGCAGGGCTGTCGTGTCGATGTCGTCGTCGGGTGCGGGTGGTGCGCACAGGAGGACCACGGCTGTTGCGGCTGAGGCGTCCAGGTGGGCTGCGATGGTCTGCTGGAGGTCTTGGAGCGTTGCGGCGTCGACGGGGAGGTCGAGGATGTCGCTGGAAGCTCCGGCCTGGCGAAGAGCGTCGGCCAGGGTTCGAGCCGATCCGTCCGCTTCGCCGACGAGGAGCCAGTGGCCGGTGCCGGCCGGCGTGTTGTTTTGGGGGCGTGGGGCCGGCCGCCAGCGGGTTTCGAGGAACCAGCGATCAGCGCCCTGGTCGGCGAGTGCACCACGGTGCAGGAAGCTCAGGGCGTCGATCTCGACGAGCACGTGGCCGGCCTCGTCCAGCAGTTGGACGTCTCCGGTGATGGTGCCGCCGGCGGTGCGGGTGATCTGCGCGTGGGCGTAGTGGGCCGTTTCCGGGTCGCCGAGGAGACGCAGGGCTTCTGCGTGGATGGGCAGCACCAGGCCGTGGCCCTGGTCGTGGATCAGGTTGGTGACGACGAGTTGAGCGCACAGGTCCAGGAGGACTGGGTGGATCCGCAGGCCGTGATGGGTGGTGCGGGCGGGGACCGGGAGGGTCACGCGGGCCCAGAAGCTGTCGCCTCGGGGGGAGGTGTGGAGCTCGGTGATGCCGTTGAAGGCCGGGCCGTGTTCGAGGCCGCGGGCGCGCAGGCTGCTGTAGAGGGCGTGCGGGTCCAGGGCGACGGGGTGGTCGGCGGCGAACTCGGCGATGGGCTGCCGGGGTGGCTGGAGGGTGGCGTCGCTGCGGCGCAGGACGGCGGTGGCCTGGCGTACCCAGGTTCCGTCCTTGTCCAGGCTGAAGATCTCGCAGTCGGCGCGGTCGGCGCTGTGTTGGGTGACGGTCGTGCTGATCGGAGTGTGGGCGTCCAGGTGCAGCAGTTCCCGGAAGTGGATGTCGGTGACCTCGACCGCGGGATGGTGGAGGGTGTCGTCGGCCACGGTGAGGGCCAGTGCGCAGTAGCCGGCGCCGGGCATGACCGGCTGGCCGTGGACCCGGTGGTCGGCCATCCATGGCAGGGCCTCGGTACCGGCGTCGGCGTGCCAGGTGTGACGCGGTGGGGTGCCGGGCACGTCCGTGTGCGCTCCCGGCAGGGTGGAGGGCGCGTCGTCCGGGCCGCTCTTGGCCGTCTGGGACGGGGCCGTGTCGGCCCAGTGGTGTCGGCGGTCGAAGGTGAGCGGGGGGACGTCGGTCAGCCGACCGTCGGCATAGAGGCGGGACCAGTCGACGGCGACTCCCGCGCAGTGCAAGGCGGCGAGCTGGGTGCGGAAGGTGGTGGGCTCGTCTTCCTTCTTGCGCAGGGTCGGCAGGATGACGGGGTCGTGGAGCAGGCCGGTGAGGTTCTGGACGAGGGGGTGGGTGACGACGGGTTGCGGGGAGATCTCGACGTACACCTGGTGGCGGTCGGCGGCCGCGGCGGCGACGGCGGCTGCGAAGCGGACCGGGCGGCGCAGGTTCGCGCACCAATAGGCGGCGTCGAACAGGGGGGTGTCGCGCGGGTTGTCGAGGACGGTGGAGTAGAACGGGATGGCGGGCTGGTGGGGGGTCAGCTCGGCGAGAGCGGTGGTGAGGTCGGCGAGGAGCGGGTCGACCTGGGGGCAGTGCGAGGCGACGTCGACATCGATCATGCGGGCCGTGATTCCGCGCGCCTGCCAGGTGGTGGTCAGCTGGCGGACCGCACCCGCCGTGCCGGCGACGACGGTCGAGTCGGGCGCGGCGACGACCGCCACGGACACGCCCTCTGCTCCGGTGGCGGCGAGTTCCGCCTCTATGCTCGCGCTGTCGAGGCCGATGCTCGCCATGGCGCCGGCACCGGCGATGCGGGTGAGCAGGGCGGACCGCCGGCAGATGACGCGCACCCCGTCGCCCAGGCTCAGGGCGCCGGCGACGACTGCGGCCGCGACCTCGCCCATGGAATGGCCGATGACGGCGGCCGGTTCGACTCCGTGTGCCCGCCAGACGGCGGCCAAGGCGACCTGCATGGCGAACAGTGCGGGCTGCACCTGGCCGCAGCCGCTGATGCGCCGGCTGTCGCGGACGGCTTGGAGGACGGAGAACCCGGCCTCCGCCTCGATCAGGGCGTCCGCCTCGGCCAGGGCATCGGCGAAGGCCCGCTCGTGCTGGAGCAGGTCGTGCCCCATGCCCTGCCACTGCGATCCCTGGCCGGAGAAGACCCACACAGGGCGGCGGCTGACACCCGCACCCACGTGGCCACGCACGACGCCCGGGTGGGCGCGGCCCGCCTCGACGAAGCGCAGGGCGTGGATCAGGTCGTGGCGGGAGCTGGCCACCACGCCGAGCCGGCCACGACCCGGGGAGCGGCGCATGGCAAGGGTGTGGGCGATGTCGTGCAGGTCTGCGCCGGTGTCCTCGCTCTCCAGCCAGTCGGCCAGACGCACTGCGGCCGCAGGCAGGGCGTCCGCGGCACCTGCGGCAAGGAGGAAAACCTCCGGCGTTGCGGTGCGCTGGAGCGGCCGGTCCATGGCGGGGGCTGCTGGTGGCTGGGGTGGCACGGCGTTGACGGCGACCGTGTCCGGCTGCTTGCGGGGGCCGGGGAGGGCGGCGGCGCAGGTGCGGCTCGGTGCCTGTTCGACGATGACGTGGGCGTTGGTCCCGGAGAAGCCGAATGAGGAGACGGCTGCCAGGCGCGATCCGGTCTGGGTGGGCCAGGGGTTGAGTTCGGTGGGGACGAACAGGCGGGTGCCTTCGGCGGTGATGGCGGGGTTCCACCGGGAGAAGTGCAGGTTGGGCGGGATGAGTCCGCGCTGGAGGCAGAGCACGGTTTTGATGAGGCCGATGACTCCGGCGGCGGGCTCCAGGTGTCCGACGTTGGTCTTCACCGAGCCCAGTGCGCAGCGCCCTTGGCCCAGGCCGTAGACCGCGGCGACGCTGGAGAACTCGACGGGGTCGCCGACGGGCGTGCCGGTGCCGTGTGTCTCCACCAGACCCAGCTCGCGGGGGTCGGTGCCGGCCCGGTCGAGGGCCTGCTGGTAGAGGGCTTTTTGAGCTTCGGCGGAGGGCGATGCCAGGACGTCGGAGCGGCCGTCCTGGTTGACTGCCGAGCCGCGGACGAGGGCGAGGATGCGGTCGTCGTCCCGCAGCGCGTCGGCCAGGCGCTTGAGGACGACGACGCCGCAGCCCTCGCCGCGGACGAAGCCGTCTGCTGCCGCGTCGAAGGTCCGGCAGCGGCCGGTGGGCGAAAGCATGCCCATGCGGGCGAAGGACATCGTCGTCCTGGTGCCGAGCATGAGGGTGACACCACCGGCCAGGGCGAGATCGCACTCCTCGTTCCGCAGCGCCTGGCAGGCCAGGTGCAGGGCCACGAGCGAGGAGGAGCAAGCGGTGTCCAACGCGACGCAGGGGCCCTGCAGGCCCAGCAGGTAGGAGATGCGGCCTGCGGCCACGCAGTGGCCGTTCGTGAGGATCGCGCCCTCCAGTTCGGTGGGCTGGCCGGCGAGCGACTCCATGTAGTCGGTGTAGCTCAGGCCCGAGAAGAGTCCGGTGGCGGTTCCGGCGAGTTTCTCGGGCTGAAGACCGGCGTGTTCGAGCGCCTCCCAGGTGACCTCGAGCAGCAGCCGGTGCTGGGGATCCAGAACGTCGGCTTCCTTGCCCGAAACACCGAAGAAGTCGGCGTCGAATCCGGCGACGTCGCGCAGGAAACCACCCCAGCGCGGCATCCGAGTGGATACCTGGACCGGGGCCGGAGGCGTGCGGCCCACCGGCGGTCCGCTGATCGCGTCCCGGCCGGCCTCGAGCAGCCGCCACAAGGCGGCGGGCGAGTCGACGTCGCTGGGCAGGCGGCATCCCATGCCGACGACGGCGATGTGCGGATCAGCGGCCCTCAGGTTGTGTGCGTGGTCCATCAGGAGGTCTCCTACGCGCTGGCTCGGGTGGGCATGGGCGGCGGGCCGGACGGTCGGCGGGATCAGTCGGCGTCGGAGCTGCCGAGCAGGATCGCGCTCTTGACGCCGCCGATCTGGTAGTTGCAGGTGAGCGCGTAGTCGAGTTCCACCTGCCGGGTGTGGACGCCGGGGACGGGGTCAAAGCAGATGTTGTCGGCCGGCTCCTCGCAGTTCGCGGTGGGGCACACCTCGTCCTGCTCGATCATCAGGAGCGTCAGGGCGACGCCCAAGGCGCCGGCAGGGGCGCCGTTGTGACCGAAACAGGCTTCCTGCGAGGTCATCAGGAGATCACCGACCGCGTCGCCGTAGAGCTGCTTGGCGGCGTTCGCTTCGAAGGCGGTCACGACGACGTCACCGTCGCTGCCGCCATGGATGTAGGGGATCTGGCTGATGTCCCACCGGTCGCCGAGGCACTTGCGGATGGCGGAGACCAGGGAAGCGCCGCTCTCGTCGCTGGCCAGGGGGTTGGACAGACCGTCGCGGGTCATGCCGTGCGAGAGGACCTGGCCGTACGTGTGCGCGCCGCGGCGCTGGGCACGGTCGCGGCTCTCCAGTACCAGGGTCACCGACCCTTCGCCGTGGTTCACGCAGTCAGCCCGCCGGTCGTAGGGCCGCATGACGCGGTCGAAGGACGGCAGCAGTTCCGGCATGCCGTCGACACGGATGGAGTCGTAGGTGCGCTGGGCGCCGTGGAGCAAGCGCTGGACGTTCTGGATGACGTCCACGCTGAAGACGTCGACACCGGTGACGACCGCAAGATCGATGTCCCCGTCGGCGATCATGCGTCGGGCGTTGCCGATCTGGACTGCCGAGGAGGCGCAACCGCAGGAAACGGTGAAGCAAGGCCCGGTGCTGCGCATCAGGGCCCCTTGGACGAGGGCCACGTCGGAGGGGGTGAGGGCCTGCTGGCCCCGGACGAACAGCTCCATCGCCTGGTGCGGGGTGGTGCTGCCGGCGTCGGCGTTCAGGATTTCGAGGTAGCTGGCGACGTTGGCGTCGATGCCGCCGCGTCCGGCCAGGACTGCGGCGTCGGTGAGGTCCCCGTCGCGGATGCTCAGTTCCGCGTCGGCGCAGGCCTCCACGAGCGAGACCAGACCGAAGCGGTGGGCGTTGGTGTAGTGCCGGGAGAAGATACCGGGCAGCTCGGGCAGGCGCTGGGCGAAGGCCTCGTCCGAAAGGTCGACGGAGCCGTAGTAAACGCCGTGGTGCTTGAGGCCCGACCGGCCGTTGGAGGCCAGATCCCAGACGTCGGCTGCGCTGAACACCGGCCCTTCCTCGCCCGGAAGGCAGAAGCCGAGGCCGGTGACCATGGTGTCCCGCTCCCTGTCGCCCCACGAGCGGTCGGCGGACGGCCCGCTCATGACGCACGCTCCCGGGAGCGCGGCGAATGCCCGGTCTGTGCCGGTGTGTGAAGGTCGCTGATCACTGGTCACCTCGGAATCTGTGGGGGCGGTGCGGATCGGCGCCGTGGGGGCGGCACCAGGGGGAGGGAGTCCGCAGCAGGGCGCGAACCGGTGGCAGCCTGGTTCCGGCCTGGTTCCGGCCTGGATCCGGCCGTCGGATCTGCGCTCGAGCAGCGCGGATGGGGTCGGCGGTGTGGGACTGGCCGGTGCTACTCGGCGATCGCAGTTCGATACAGCCACCGGTAGACGGGCACGGGGCGTTCCCCGACGTCCTTTAGTTCGCGTGTTAACTCGAAGTGCTCATAGCCGTTCCCCCGCGGGATTTTCAACCGGTCTTCCAGGCCTTCGAATTCGACTTCCCGGACACCGGAAAGATCACTCGGACCGCCCCTGAGGAAGACGAGCAGGCAGCGTGGCACGACACTCACCATACCCAGTCGAGACAGCTGGAAATTATGCGCTTGATCAGAACGGCTTGCGCATGCCTTGAATACCCGCAGCCAGGTCCATCAACCCACTCCAAGCAGGCTTGACAGCGCATGAAGCAAATCAGGGGCGCACTTCTTCTGTGAACATCGGTCCACGTGAAGGGCTCGCAAAAATGTCGTGACGTCCATCGAAAAATCATAAGAGATCGAAGCTGAAAAATCTTCCTCCGGAATAAGTAGGAGGAATTCTTGACGCTCACCCGATCCCAGCCGGGCATGTCGACAGTAGCTGGTCGCAGCCGCGATCATGCTGCTTTGGTCAGCACGCCCACCCCACTCACCCCTCCCGCTGAGGTAACCGCGGCTCCCTGGACTCCGAGGCTCTCATCGTTCTCCAGAGCTCCGCTGCAGACTGCCAACGCGGCCATCTTGATCATTCGTACACCGGCTTTCGCCGGCCTTTCTTGATCAATATCGGCGAGATCGACCACAAGCGTCAATGGTAGCCATTAATCGCATCTGCAGCCACGCTCACCGATAACGGCCAGGCGCAGGCCAGTAATTCACTATCGGTTGCGCACGACCGGGCGCCGCAAGAATTAGAGCGCCCCGATTGAGGCGAATGCTTCGGCAGTGTGCGAATCACCTATTGCCGTCCCAAAGCCTCTGAACCTACGGTGAGGAAAACGCCGCATCGACTCGGCCAATAACGGCTTGTGCGGCGTTCAGGAAAGAGGAACCGAATGTCTCCGATTCTCCTCGCTGTCGTGCCCACGAGCGGTCCGACGACCGGGGGCAACCCCGTGCTCTTGATCGGTACCGGTCTGACCGGCGCCACGGCGGTCATGTTCGGCACCACCCCGGCGACCAGCTTCACCGTCCAGTTCGACGGCGCCATCACCGCCATCGCCCCGCCGGGCACCGGGACCGTCCCGGTCACGGTCGTCACCGGCGCGGGGACCAGCAACGCGGCCAGCTACACCTACAAGGCGGCCGCCCCGCCGGTGATCCTGGCGCTGGTTCCGCCGATCGGCCTGGCCACGGGCGGCCTGCCGGTCCTCATCGTCGGCCACGGCCTGGCCGGCGCGACGTCGGTCCTGTTCGGCAGCACCCCGGCGACCAACTTCACCGTGCTGGGCGACGGCGCCATCCTGGCCATCTCCCCGCCCGGTACCGGGACCGTCCCGGTCACTGTGACCACCGGGGCCGGTACCAGCAACGGCGCATCCTACACCTACCTGTAGGACAGCCCCCAGCCCGCCGGAAGACCGGAGACTCCGCGGTCTCCTCCTCACTGCAGCGGGCGAAGGCCCGCCCCTGTCTGCCTAGATCCCCGGAGGGGGGAT
>NZ_JAJJPA010000099.1 GCF_020907985.1 Kitasatospora humi
AGAAGCTGCTCGGCATCACCGATGACGTTCCCGAACGGGGTGGGGGTGGGGTGCTTTCTGCGGGATGGGGCTGGCCGCGCGGCGGGGCGGGGTTTGCCGCGCGGTGGGGGTGGAGGCGGGCGCCGGCCCGGGGTCGCCGGCGCCCGCCGGGCGGGGTGGTCAGGCGGACGGGACCTTGTCCAGGAAGCCGAGCACCGAGGCGATCCGGCCCTCCTCGTCGGCCACCAGCACGTCGAAGCCGACCACCAGGGCGTCGGCACCGGCCGGTCCGAGGTTCCAGGTGAACCGGGCCTGCCGGTGGTGGGCGTCCACGCCGCCCTCGCCGAGGCTGAACTCCAGGCCCGGGAACTGGGCCTGGACGGCGCCGATGGTGGCGTCGATCGCGTCCCGCCCGGCGGCCTCCACCAGCGGGTCGGTGTAGCTCGCGTCGGCGGCCCAGCAGGCGTCGATCAGCTTGCGGCGCTCGGCCGGGGCGGTGGCGTTCCAGGTGGCGATGTACTGCTCGGCCAGCTGCTGAAGGGCGTTCATCTCGGTTCTCCTGTCGGCTTGTTGCGGCTCGTTCTTGCTGGTCATGACGTTAGGCAAGAAGCGCGACGGCCGAATCGGTCAGCCATAGGTAGGCTGCGGGCATGCTGTACGGACGGGCGGGGGAGCAGGCATCCGTCGATGCGCTGCTGGTGGCGGCGCGGCAGGGTCGCAGTGGGGTGCTGGTGCTGCGCGGCGAGCCGGGGATCGGCAAGAGCGCGCTGCTGGAGTACGCGGCCGAGCGGGCCGAGGGCTTCCGGGTGATCCGGGCGACCGGGGTGGAGTACGAGGCGGACCTGCCGTTCGCCGGACTGCAGTTGCTGCTGAACCCGGCGCTGGACCGGCTCCCGGTGCTGCCCGCGCCGCAGCGGCGGGCGCTGGAGGCGGCGTTCGGGTTGGCCGAGGGCGGCGGGTCGAGCGACCGCCTGCTCAGCGCGCTCGGCACGCTCGGCCTGCTCGCCGAACTGGCCGCCGAGACGCCGCTGCTCTGCCTGGTGGACGACGCGCAGTGGCTGGACCGCTCCTCGGCCGACGCCCTGCTGCTGACGGCCCGCCGGCTGGACCGCGAGGGCGTGGTGCTGCTCTTCGCGGCCCGGGACGGCGAAGGGGAGTTCACCGCGCCCGGACTGCCCGAGCTGCGGTTGGGCCCGCTCGACCCGTCAGCGGCCGCCGAGTTGCTGGCGGCCCGGACGCGGACCGCGGAGGGCTCGGCGGCCGACGCCGGTCTGCGCTACCGGGTGCTCGCCGAGGCCCGGGGCAACCCGCTGGCCCTGACCGAACTGCCCGCCGCCGCAGCGGCCGGACCACTGGGCAGCGAGGGCCCGGTGCCCCTCACCGGCCGACTGCGGGACGCCTTCCTCGGCCAGGTGGCTCGGCTGCCCGTGCCGACCAGGACGCTGCTGCTGGTGGCCGCCGCCGAGGAACAGGGTGAACTGGCCACCGTGCTGAGGGCGGCCGAGGCCCTGGGCGTCGGCGCCGCCGACCTGCCGCCCGCGGAGCAGGCCGGCCTGCTCCGCCGCACCCCCGGAGACGGCCGGCTGGCACTGCGGCACCCGCTGCTGCGCACCGCAATCCTCGAAGTCGCCGAGCTGGAAGAGAAGTTGGCCGTCCACCGGGCCCTGGGTGCGGTGCTGTTAACGAACGGTCAGGAAGACCGCGGCAGTTGGCACCTGGCGCTGGCGACCACCGGCCAGGACGCCGAGTTGTCCGCCGCGTTGGAGCGGGCCGGCCATCGGGCCGCCGACCGGGCCGGCCACTCCGGGGCGGCGGCGGCCTTCGAGCGGGCCGCCCGGCTGGCCACCGACCGGGAGAGCGCGACCCGCTGCCTGACCCTGGCGGCCGAGGCCGCGCTGGACGCCGCGCAAGCCCAGCGGGCCAAGGACCTCGCCGAGCGGGCCGCCAAGCTCACCGAAGAACCCTTTGTGCTGGCGGTGTTGGAGTGGGTCCGGGGCACCGCCGCCTTCTGGCGCGGTGACTACCCGGAGGCCCACCGGCTGCTGCTCACCGCGGTGGGGCGCGACATCGACCGGGCGATCGCGGCCCGGGGCCTGCTGCAGGCCTTCCACACCGCCTGGTACCTCGGTGATGAGCACGTCCGGGAGGTGCTGCGCCGACTTGCCGCGCTGCGACTGCCGGCCGATGGCGGGCTCGGCCCGCTGGTCGGGCAACTGCTCGCGATGGTCGGGCCGGCGTTCGGCCAGGCCGCGCCCGAAGCCGCGCAGGCCTCGGTCGGCGGTGGGTTGGCCCTGGTGCCGGCTGCGCAGGGCTCGGTCGGCGGTGGGTTGGCCCTGGTGCCGGCTGCGCAGGGCTCGGTCGGCGGTGAGTTGGCCCCGCTGCTGGCCGCCGCCCGGGCGGCGCGGGCGGCCGGCGCGGACAGCCCGCGTGACCTGGTTCAACTCGCCGGAGCCGCGCTGATCGCCGGTCGGGACGCCGAAACCTTCCTGCTGGCTGATGAGTTGATCAACGAGGCTCGCGCGGCCGGCGCGGTCGGTCTGCTGCCCACCCTGCTCTTCTTCCGCGGCGAGGCCGAACTCTTCCACGGCCGCCACCGGGATGCCGAATTGGCCGTCGCCGAGGGGCTGACCCTGGCCCGGGACCTCGGACAGGCCCAGTGGACCAGCCAACTAGCCGCACTCGATTCCTACTTGGCGGCCTTGCGGGGCGACGGTGCGCTGGTGATGAGCCGCACCGCCGAAGCGCTGGGCGAGGCCGTGAGCGCTTGGGGTGCCCCGGCGGCCGGCACCTCCTGGAGCCAATGGGCGCTGGCCGTCCATGACTTGGGGCAGGGCCGGGCCGCCGAGGCGGTCGATCGGCTGGCGGTGCACACCGCCGGGTCGTACCGCCACCACGTCTCGTCGATCCGCACGGTGCCCGATCTGGTCGAGGCGGCGGTTCGGCTCGGCACCCCGGAGCGGGCCGAAGCCGCGTTCGAGGAGTTCGCGGCCTGGTCGACCCGGATCGGCGCCCCGGCCTGGACCAGGGCGCTGGTGCTGCGCTGCCAAGCACTGCTGGGCCCGGCCGAATTGGCCGAGTCTGGCTACCTGGCCGCCCTGGAGCTGCACCAGGGCGCCGACCGGCCGTTCGAACTCGCCCGCACCAGCCTGCTGTTCGGCGAGTGGCTGCGTCGCTGCAAGCGCAAGACCGAGGCCCGAGCCCGGCTGCGCACCGCCCTGGAGGTCTTCGAGCGGCTCGGCGCCACCCCTTGGGCGGACCGGGCCCGGACCGAGCTGGGCGCCGCGGGCTCGGCGGCGCCGCTGGCCGCGCCCGTCGGGCCGCTGGCCGGGCTCACTCCGCAGGAGGAGCAGATCGCCAGGCTCGCGGCACGGGGACTCTCCAACCGGGAGATCGCCGCCCAGCTCTTCCTGAGCCCCCGCACCATCGGCCACCACCTCTACAAGGCGTATCCCAAGCTGGGCATCGCCTCCCGGGGAGAACTGGCCGCGCTGCTCTGACGGGACGACAGGACCGTGCTGCCCGGCGGACCGGCAGCACCCTGGTGGGCTCGTCGCGCACGCAGCCTGCCGCGACTGCGGGTCGAGGCCGAGCTTCAGGACGGTTGCCGTTGATCTCGTTGCCGGTGCCGTCCCGGGCCGGCAGGTGGTTCTCGGCGAACTCCATGGCGGCCGCGGGGCGGTCGTTCAGCCACGGCAGGGCGCCGTCGTCGTCCGCCGAGCGGGCCACCAGGTCGCCGGCCTCCCGGTGGACTCCCGCATCCCCTGTCAGGTCGCCGCCCGGCCGCGCTCGCCGTGCGGCCGGCGGGGTTCAGCCGGACGGCTCGCCCGCGCCCATCAGGCCGCCCTCCCAAGCCCAGGCGGCGATCTCCACCCGGTTGCGGACGCCGAGCTTCTGCTGAACGGCCGTCAGGTGGCTCTTGACCGTGGAGAGCGAGATGAACAGCTCGGCGGCGATCTCGTGGTTGGTGCGGCCGCGCGCGATGAAGCGGATCACCTCGACCTCGCGGGCGGAGAGCGGCCGGGCGGGCGCGGCGATGGCAGCGGCGCGGGCCGGGGCCAGCCGGCGGAGCAGCCGCAGGGTGACGGACGGGGAGATCAGCGCGTCCCCGGCGTGCGCGGCGCGCACCGCCTCGACCAGCAGGGCCGGGGAGGCGCCCTTGAGCACGAAACCGACGGCGCCGGCGTGCAGCGCGCCGTGCACGTACTCGTCGAGGTCGAAGGTGGTGACCACCACCACCCGGAGCGGATCGGCCACCCCGGGGCCCGCCAGGGCGCGGGTCACCTCGATGCCGTCCAGCCGGGGCATCCGGACGTCGACCAGGCAGACGTCCGGCCGCAGTCGGCGGGCCAGCTCGACCGCCTCCGCCCCGTCGGCGGCCTCGCCCACCACCGTGACGTCGTCCTGGTCCTCCAGGATCAACCGCAGGCCGGAGCGGATCATCGCCTGGTCGTCGGCGAGCAGGACCCGGATGCTCATCGCGGCTCCCGGGCCGTGACCGGCAGGCTGGCCAGTACCGACCAGCCGCCACCGGGGCGCGGCCCGGCGGTCAGCCGGCCGCCGAGCGCCTCGACGCGTTCCGCCATGCCGATCAGGCCGAACCCGCCCGGCTGCCGGTGCCGGGAGTGGCCGGCCGGCGCGTCGTCGGTGACGGTGACCGTGACGCCGTCCGGGCCCTGGGCCACGTCGACGGTGGCCGAGCGGGCGTGCGCGGCATGGCGGGCGATGTTGGTCAGCGACTCCTGGACGATCCGGTGCACCGTGCCGGCCACCTCGGGCGGCCAGGTCGGGAGTGGGCCGGCGGGCAGCCGCAGCCGCACCTCGGGGCCGTGGCCGTCGAGCCGCCGCACCAGCTCCGACAGTTGCTCGGGACCGGGAGCCGGAACCGCCGTGCCGACCGCGTCCTCGGTGTCCCGCAGCAGGCCGACGACGCGGCGCATCGCGGCCAGCGCCTCGCCGCCGGCTTCCTCGATTCCCGCCAGGGTGCCGTCCAGGGTCTCGGGCCGCCGGCGGGCCGTGATCCGTGCGGCCTGCGCCTGCACCACCATGCCGGTGACATGGTGGGCGACCACGTCGTGCAGCTCCCGGGCCAGCGCCAGCCGCTCCTCCCGCCGCACGGCGTCGGCGGCGGCGCAGCGGCGGTAGTCCAGGAAGCGCAACCCCAGCCCGGCGCCCAGGGCCAGCACCCAGGCCTGGCCGCCGACCCGGAACGGGGTGCTCGCCGCCGTCGTCAGCAGACCGGTGATCATCAGCGCCAGCCCCGTGAGGGCGGTGCCGACCGCCGCCCGCCAGGGCAGCGTCCGCATCGCTGAGCCGCCGAGCACCAGCAGACCCAGCACGGCGGCGGGGCCCGGCTCACCGGGCAGGTGGGCCAGCCGCGCGGTGATCGCGGCGGCACCGGCGACCACCAGGCCCAGGGCGGCGGCCCGGCCCCGGCCGCGTTGCCGGCCGAGTGCGATCAGGCAGACGACCGTGCCGATCGCGGCGTCGAAGCCCCAGACCCTGCCCTGGGCGGCGTACTGAGCGGCCATCAGCGCCAGCACCAGCGCGAACAGCACCCCCAGCGCCGCGTTGACCGCCGTCCCCGTGCGCACCGTTCTCTTCACCCCGCCCACGCTAGGGGACGGCGGGGGCCGCCGAACCGGCCGAAAGTACGACTCCGCGGGGCCAGGACCGTACCTTCGGCCGCTGCGGCGCCCGCGGCCCGGCCAGCAGGCTCGACCCCATGGCATCCTCCACACCCTTGACCCTCATGGCATCCTCCACACCCCTGGCACTGGCTTCCGCCCTGGCCGAGAAGACCGAGCGCAGCCCGCTGCTGTACGCCTGGCTGACCGTCCAGGTCGCGTTCCTCCTCGCCCTCGGCTACGGCGCCTACCGGCTCCTCCGGGCCTGGCGCACCAGCCGGCGTTCCCGCGGCTGAGCCCGGGGGGAGCAGACGATGACACCAGTGCTGGAAACCTCCGGGCTGACCAAGCGGTACGGCCGCCGCACCGCCCTCGCCGACTGCGACCTGTCCGTTCCGGCGGGGAGGGTGATCGGACTGGTCGGTGCCAACGGCGCCGGCAAGTCGACGCTGCTGCACCTGGCCTGCGGGCTGACCGCGCCCAGCTCGGGCAGCATCCGGGTGCTGGGCGCCGCGCCCGCCGCCGACCCGGCCCACCTGGCCAGGGTCGGCTTCGTCGCCCAGGGCGCCCCGCTCTACGCCGAGCTGTCGGTGGCCGACCACCTCGAGCTGGGGGCCAGGCTCAACCCGCGCTGGGACGCGGACCTCGCCCGACGGCGGCTGGCCCGGCTCGACCTGGACCCGCGGCAGCGGGCCGGCCGGCTCTCGGGCGGCCAGCGCGCCCAACTCGCCCTGGCCGTCGCCGCGGCCAAACGGCCCGACCTGCTGATCTTCGACGAGCCCGCCGCGGCCCTCGACCCGCTGGCCCGGCACGCCTTCCTGGAGCACCTGATGGAGTCGGTCCGCGAACTGGGCGCCGCCGCCATCCTCTCCTCGCACGCCCTGCCCGACGTGGCCTGGGTCTGCGACTACCTGATCGTGCTGGCCGCCTCCCGGATCCAGCTCGCCGGTGAGGTGGCCGAGCTGCTCGCCACCCACTGCCGGATCGGCGGCGATCCGGCCGCGCTGCCGCCGGGGGCCGAGACCATCAGCCGTACCGACCGGGGCGCCGTCGTCCGGCTGCCCGGGCCGCTGCCGCCCGGCGGTCCCTGGCGGGCCGACGCGCTCGACCTCGAAGAGCTGGCCCTCGCCTACCTCGACCGCGCCGAACGACTCCCCACGGAGGCCCACCGATGATCTGGCTGACCTGGCGGCAGCTCCGCGTCCAGGCGCTGGTGGCCCTGGGAGCGGCGCTGCTGCTCGCCGGCTACCTCACCGTGCTCGGCCGGCGGATCCACGCCGCCCACACCGACGGCTCGCCCACTGCGCCGGCCACGACACCTGCGGCGCTCTGCTCGGCGCCTTCGCCGACCGCTACCGCCTGCCCACCGAACTGCTCGGCTACCTGCTGCTCGCGGTGCCGGGGATCCTCGGGGCCTTCTGGGGCGCGCCGCTGGTCGCCCGGGAACTGGAGAACGGCACCCACCGGCTGGTCTGGAACCAGAGCGTGACCCGGGGCCGCTGGCTGGCGGCCAAGCTCGGCGTCGTCGGCCTGCTGAGCCTGACCCTCGCCGGCCTCTACAGCCTGCTGCTGAGCTGGGCGACCGGCCCGGTCACGGCCGTCCTCGGCAACCGCTTCGAGCCGGTGGTCTTCGCCGCCCACGGCCCCGCCCCGCTCGGCTACACCGCCTTCGCCTTCGTGCTCGGCACCACCCTGGGCCTGTTCTGCCGCCGCACCGTGCCCGCCATGGCCGCCACCCTGCTGGTCTTCACGGTGCTCCAGATCACCGTCCCGGCCGTGGTCCGCCCGCACTACGAGACGCCCGTCCGCACCTCGGTGCCGCTCACCGCCGACCTGATCGGCCACCTCACGAAGATCGGCACCTACGGCGACATCGACGGCCTCCGGGTCCCGGGCGGCCCATGGGTGGTGAACACCACACCGATGCTCGACCCCAGCGGCCACCCGGCGGGCCACGCCGCCTGGTTCCAGGACTGCATGGACCACAGCTCCTACGCCGAACTCGCGGCCTGCCTGGCCAAGGGCAACCTGCACGTGGACATCTCCGAGCAGCCGGCCGCCCGCTACTGGACCTTCCAGTACGTCGAGACCGCCCTCTTCACCACCCTGGCCGCCCTGCTCGCCGCCCTCGCCACCTGGCGCATCCGCCACCCGCTCACCACCTGAGGGCACCTCAACCGGCGGGGCGGGCGCCGGACGGTCTCCCCGAGGAACGCCCTGAAAACCAGTCAGGGTCGGTCCCCCTCGCGGGCGACCGGCCCTGAGCTGGTCCTACTGGGTCGGGGTGGCGGGATTTGAACTCACGGCCACTTCGTCCCGAATTACGGGCAGGGTGGTCGCTGAGGTCATCTGGGCAGATCAGAGGCGGTGTCAGGGGTGTTGGTGGCCTGGGTGTCCCGGTTGCTGCCGAGCAGATGCTGTGCATCAGTTTCCGGGCCCAGCAGACTCGCCTCATGGCAAACAGTCAGCTCGCTTCATGCCTGCGCCGTCTCCCGCCGGGCTCACGCGCGGCGGAAAAGGTTGGCGGCGTCGACGACCAACCGGTGGGGCGCGATGCTGAGCCCGAGCAGGTCCGCGACACAGGAGAACACCAGGAGCCGGTTGACCCGCTGGTCGTGGATCCGAACGCTGAACCTTTCCTTCGGACGGGCACTGTACTTCAGCTCGAAGCCGGCCGACTGCCTGGACTGGAAACGGATATGGGTACCGAAGAGCAAGCCGGCCAGCCCGGCGGACCCACTGAGACTCCTCACCATGGGCTGCTCGGTCAGTCGACTCAACCCCACTGGACGTCCGCGGAGCGTTCCCAGACCGGGCTGGGTGAGGAACCGTTTGTCGTTCCTGATGAAGAACGCCTCACGGTACTCGAGCTCGCCGAGCTGTACGCGAGCGGCCGACCAGGCCCCCGTGGGTTGTACGTAGCCCACGAGTTCGTCCAATCGGGGGCCGGTGTACACCTCGAAAGGGTGACGGCTCTTGTAGTAGCTGTTCTTGCGCATGACCGCGACCGGTATGGATCGGCTCTTCTCGCGAATGGTGAAGGCCGTCAGATCCGGTCTGTACTCGCTGGACATGGTGAAGTCGGTAAGTGTGTGGATCACCGCTTGCCACCCGTCCGCCTACCGCCCACAGCCATGTTCAGCCCTCCTCTGTGTCCGTCCAGGGCGTTCCTTCCATTGCAACATGCCACGCAGCTTGAACGCTCACGCTGCCGGTAGCATTGCTATACGAGAAGCCCCGGCCGCCGGTGACCAGCCGCCGTTCTTCTCAAAATCAAAGCCGCGCTGCTCCTCCTGGTCGATCAGGCTGCCGACCATGCCGCTGATGTCCGTGGGCCCGGTCAATTCGTCTATCACCTTGTGGACGTCGCCCTGGAGAGTTTTCAAGGCATCCTTCATCTGGTCGTAGTACTTCGAGATGTTCTCGATATCGCTTGCGACCTCACTGACGAGATCGTAGAGCTGGTACGCCATGAAACCTGTGAAGCCGGCCGCGATGACATCCGCCACGGGATCCTCCGGGCCGAGCCCGACACCCTCGATCACAGCATCGCCCTCGCCTGTCGCCGCCGCCTTCGTAGCAAGCTTCTTGATGGCTCCCCTGATCAGACTGTCGATGCCATTGAGTGCCATATGGGCGAGGGCGGCGATGGTCTTCTGCGCGTCCTGGTAAGCCTTGGCGACCACTTTGGCCGCGTCGCCGATCCCACCCATGCCCATGGTCCACTGGAAGAGATAGGAGTCGAAGGCCGTAGCAGCCTGCCCCTGCCACTCGCTGCCGAGCTTCCAGGAACCTTTACGCAGAGTCCCGGCGACTGTGTAACAGCCATCGCCGAGACTGTCATATGCACCGCGGAGGTAGTGCAACTGACCCCAGTCGCCGGCCAGTGGCTTGAATAGGAGATCCTCGATGCTCGAGCCGTTGATGAACGTGAATACGGTGTCCGCAATCAGCACATCCCGGTGGTTTTTATACTCTCTCGCCTTGAGGATGATAGAAACAAGACTGAGGTGCGTGGGCCCATCGCCTTCTTCTGCTGCCGGCTCATTCTTGATGTCGTCAGCGACATCCTTGTCGGTGAAGTCTCCGATGTAGGAGCCGCCAGGCAGCGAGGAGATGTCAGGGAAGCCGGAGTACGGCGTTGGGTAAATGGATTGCAGGTCCTGGGCAGCCTGCGTGTCGACTGTGCGGTAGTCGTCGCTGGTGCGCTGGATCTTGCCGCCGATGACGCCCATGCCTCGCTGGCATTGAGACAGCTTCCCGTTGAAGTAGTTCGACGCATCAGTAACGACCCCAGCCAGCGGGGCGAGAAGCGGCCCGTCGCTCAGACCGTCTGTCTTGGCGCACTCTTTACCGCTCCACTGCACGAGCCGCCCCAGGTGGTCACCCTGCTTGGCTACCAGGTTCGCGTAAGCCTGGAAGTCATCCAGCGGTGGAGTCTTGAACCCAGACATGTGTCCTCCCCCGATTCGCCAACGCCCCACGAGTGTCGGCGTAGTGACTATCGATCTTATATGACATGAAGTTCGAGCAGCTACAGAAGCGGGGGTGACCGATTACATACCGCTTCCGCGTCGGGGCGTGTCGGCAGAGCGTGAGGCCAGAAAGCGTGAGGTGCGTGGCCTCACGGTAGGCAAGGGCCCTAG